>CAVXVE010000057.1:0-68868 GCA_963764955.1 uncultured Alphaproteobacteria bacterium
GCTCACCGCCCCTCATAGGGCCAAACTTGAAGGTCACTTCGGGTCGAATTTCCGCGTTCGTGAACCGTCGGCGAACGACCGATATTTGCCATTGCGGTCGCTCACCCGATTGTTCTCATGGCAGTGTCTTCCAAGCGGTCACCGGCGCAAGCACGCGATGGGTTTGGACCCTAACGGTCAGACTGCCAAAACTGCCAGCGTTGAGGAATTTTCGCGTTATCCATTTTTAATGCGTTAGTTATTGTGGGTTATGCCGAGCCTGGTGGGACTCCCGGCTCCGACCATGACAGACCCCCGGGGGTGGGGAGGGGTAAACGCGATCTGCAAATAGGCGTTCGACCCCTTCGCCTCGCCTCGACGCCGCGCGCAGTTCTCCACACCGCGGACTGCTGCATGCCACTGCGCCCGTCGTTTTAGGATGAGGCGCAAGCAGCTGCGCGAACGAGGGGCCGGGTCGAATGGCGGAGGAGGAGCAATGGCTGGCTAAACTGCCAAAGGGAAGTCGCCTGGCCTTCGGGGAGTCGGCTACGTCTTTTCCGTCTAGTTTCCGTACGGACAAACAAAAAAGTTGTAAACGACTCGCAAGCATTTGATTTAATTGGCGCGCCCAACGGGAATCGAACCCGTGTTTTCGCCGTGAAAGGGCGACGTCCTGGACCGCTAGACGATGGGCGCGAGGTCACACAAGGAATCCGGTTCCGCCGGATCGGCGCGATGCTATAAGGTCGGCCGTTCGCGCTGGCAAGTCTCGCGGCCGGCGAAGGTCAGGGCGGCAAAGAACGTCGGAGGAAAACAATGCGCGCCATTCGCATCCAACAGCCCGGCGGTCCGGAAGTCATGCGCCTTGAGGAGGTCGAGGCGTCCCCGCCGGGCAAGGGCGAAGTGAGGCTGCGCCAGCACGCGATCGGGATCAACTTCATCGACATTTATCATCGCAGCGGCTTCTATCCGCCGGCGAAGACGCCATACACGCCGGGCTCCGAGGGCGCGGGCGAAGTGGTCGCAGTCGGTCCGTCCGTTCAGGGTTTCAAGCCCGGCGACCGCGTCGCCTATGCCGGCTCGCCGGGCGCCTATGCCGAAGAGCGCAACATCGAAGCCAGGTTCCTGTTCAAGCTGCCGCGAGCGATTTCCTATGACACCGCCGCGGCGATGATGCTCAAGGGCCTCACGGCGCAATATCTCGTGCGCCAGACCCATCGCGTCAAAGAGGGCGACACGATCCTGGTCCACGCGGCGGCCGGCGGGGTTGGGCTCATCCTGTGCCAATGGGGCAAGGCGCTTGGCGCAACCGTGATCGGCTGCGTAGGCACAGCGGAAAAGGCGGCGCTGGCCAAGAAGGCCGGCGCAAGGCACGTGATCCTCTATCGCGACGAGGATTTCGCCAAGCGGGTGGGCGAGATCACCAAGGGCGCAAAATGCCATGTGGTCTATGACGGGGTCGGCAAGGCGACTTTTCCGGCCTCGCTCGATTGCCTGAGGCCGTTTGGGGTGTTCGCCAGCTTTGGCTCAGCCTCGGGCGGGATCGAGGCGTTCAACATCGGGCTTCTGGCGCAGAAGGGCTCGCTGTTCGCGACCCGGCCGACCCTCACCACCTTCATGGCGGACCGCGCACGGGCCGAGAAAATGGCGCGCGACCTGTTCGGCGTCGTAAGCCGGGGCGAGGTCAAGATCCGGATCGGCGGAAAGTGGCCTCTCGCCGAAGCCGCTCAGGCTCACATTGCCCTCGAGAACCGCGAAACGACCGGCTCCCTACTTCTCGTACCGTAAGCGGACTGCCGCCTTGTTCGCGCCAAGTTTTCAGGCCACCAGCCGATTGCTTGGCGCAGGCCGACGGCCCTTGTATAGGATGCGCGGCCGACCGGGGCCTCTGAATCCTTGAGTGAGACAGTTAAGGGCGTATTGAGTTCGAATGATCGAACCGACCGCAAAATCCGCCGACGCCGCCGTCACGTCCGCCAAGAAGGAAGAGGGCTGGTGGGAAACCGTCAAGGTCATCATAGAGGCGCTCCTGATCGCGCTCGTGGTGCGCACGGTCCTGTTCCAGCCGTTCAACATCCCCTCTGGCTCACTCATCCCGACGCTGCTGGTCGGCGATTATCTGTTCGTCTCCAAATACGCCTACGGCTATTCGCATTTCTCCTTGCCAAGCTTTCTCGACCTCGACCCCCAGGCGATGCCGGGCCGCATCTTCGCCTCCCAACCCAAGCGCGGCGACGTCATCGTGTTCAAGCTGCCGAGCGACGGCCAGACCGACTATATCAAGCGGCTGATCGGCCTGCCCGGCGATAAGATCCAGGTTGTTCACGGGCGCCTTATCATCAACGGCCAGATGGTCCCGCGCGAGCCGATCAAGCCCTTTCTGACGGTCAATCACTTCGGCAAGCCCATGGAGGCGCCGCAATATCTCGAGACGCTTCCTGACGGGGTCACCCACCGGATCATCCAGATCGACGGCGACGACGGCACTTTCGACAATACCAAGGTCTACGAGGTGCCGCCCGGCCATTATTTCATGATGGGCGACAATCGCGACAATTCGAGCGACTCGAGGCTTGCTGGAGATCAGGGCGGGGTCGGCTATGTGCCGTTCGAGAATCTGATCGGCAGAGCGGAAGTGATCTTCTTCTCGATCGACGAGGGAACGCCGGCCTGGGAAGTGTGGCGCTGGCCGTGGGACGTGCGCTGGAACCGCATCTTCAAGCCCGTTCGCTAGACGCCGCGAACAGGCTCCCCCGAGCGACCCGAAGGCGGTATGGTCGCACCGGCCAGTTTCCCTTCTCCCGCCCGTCGTGCGATGGCGCGCAAGGGCGGCTCATCCTCGATTCGGTTGATCAATGAACAAGCAGCCGCGCGCCGAACTGTCCGCGTTGGAGTCAAGGCTCGGCTACCGCTTCCGGGATTCTGGCCTGGCCGTGCTCGCGCTCACTCATCTTTCGGCGCAGAGCCAGGGCGGGCAGGGCAGGGCTGGGTCCTATCAGCGGCTCGAATTCTTAGGCGACCGGGTGCTCGGCGTCGCGATCGCGGCCCGCCTCTATCAGGCCTTTCCGAAGGCGAGCGAAGGGGAGCTCTCGATGCGCTTCGCCAAGCTCGTGCGCAGAGAAACCTGCGCCGAGATCGCGGCCTTCTGGGACGTCGGCCCGCATGTGGCGCTGGGCCTCGGCGAAGCGCGCGGCGGGGGCCGCAAGAAGGCCGCCATCCTCGCCGATGTCTGTGAATTGCTGATCGGGGCGGTGTTCGTCGACGGGGGTTTCGCCGCGGCCGAAGCGCTTATTCTGCGCGCCTGGGGCGAACGCATCACCGCCGACGCCGAGCCCGCGCGCGACGCCAAGACCGCGGTGCAGGAATGGGCCCAGTCGCGGGCGCTTGCCCCCCCGCGATACGAGGAGGTCGAGCGCAGCGGCCCGGCGCACGCGCCCCATTTCATCATGCGGGTGGTGCTCGACGGGTTCGAGCCGGAACTCGGCGCCGCAAGTTCGAAGCGCGCGGCTGAACAGGCGGCGGCGCAGGCCTTTCTCGACCGTTGGGGCGCGACATGAGCGAGACCCGATGCGGCTTCGTCGCCATCCTCGGCGCGCCCAACGCCGGCAAGTCGACCCTCATCAACGCGCTTATCGGCGAGAAGGTCTCGATCGTCACCCGCAAGGCGCAGACCACCCGGTCGACCGTGCGCGGGGTTCTCACCCGCGGCGAGGCGCAGATCGTGTTCGTCGACACGCCCGGCCTGTTCGCGCCCAAACGCCGCCTCGATCGCGCCATGGTCGCCTCCGCCTGGAGCGCCGCGGCCGACGCCGACGCGCTCATGCTCATCATCGACGCCCGCAAAGAGGCGGGCGCGAGCCTGAGCGAAGAGACGCAATCGATCCTCGCCGAACTCCCCGGCCTCAAGAAGCCGAGGCTCGCCGTGCTCAACAAGATCGACCTCGTCGAGCGGCCGAAGCTGCTCGACCTTGCGGCCCGGCTCAACGCCGCGCTCGCCTTCGACGAGACCTTCATGGTGAGCGCGACGACCGGCGACGGGCTCGACCGGCTCCTCGAGCGCCTCGGCGCGATGATCCCACCGGGTCCCTGGCTCTATCCGGAAGACCAGATCGCGGAAGCCCCGATCCGCTCGCTCGCCGCGGAGATCACCCGCGAGAAGCTGATCGAGCGGCTGCATGACGAACTGCCCTATCAGGCGACGGTCGAGACCGACGAATGGAAGGACCAGCCCGACGGCTCGGCGCGCGTCGAGCAGACGATCTTCGTCAGCCGCGAGAGCCACCGCAAGATCGTGCTCGGCGAGGGCGGGCGCACGATCAAGGCGATCGGAACCGCCGCCCGCAAGGACATCACCGAAGCCCACGGCGCGCCTGTGCATCTCTTCCTGCACGTCAAGGTGCGCGAGAAATGGCTCGACGACCCCGAGCGCTATCGCGCCATGGGGCTCGACTTCCCCAAGGGGTAACCCTCCGGACGTTCGGATAAACGACAGCAAGCGCCCAGAAACGACGGCTGCGACCTGGAGCCCGTTTTCATTCGAGGTGCATGTGGGCCATGTAGACGCGCATCTCTCGGGTAAGCTCCACCAGAGCGGCCATCAGCAGGGCGAGCGCCGCGGCGAACAGCATCGCCACGATCTGGCCGTGGCCAATTCCCAGTAACGCCGCAAGAAAAGCGCTAATCAGCAGTCCCGCAGTGGTAAGGGCGCTGAGCGTTGCGAAATAGATGGCGCGGCTCAAAAGCTCCATCCGGCGCATGAACGAGGCGGCGACCTTACCGGTCGGATCGAGGTCGGCGCCTGACGTTCGTAAAGCTTTGCTCTTGTCGGCCACCCGCTCGAGGCGCGCGATGAAGAATCGACAAGAACCCGGCGACAGCGCCCAGCATGAAGGCCGGCGCAGTGGCGTGCGAGATCGCTTGGCTCAGTTGATCGATGTCAGCGATGAGAGCCAAACTGGCGCTCCATCATTTGATTAGCGCGTGGGACGCCCTATTCGCTTAAACCTCGGGCAAGGGCAAATTGCCAGGCCGCCCCTTAAACTCAAAGCAACAGGTAGGTCGCCATTGAGCGCGCCAAGCGCTCGTGATCGAAAAGTTCAAATTGCTTACGGGACCAGCACGCCGGGGTTCATGATCCCCGCCGGATCGAGGGCGCTTTTCGCCGCCGCGAACGCCTTGCCGAACAGGGCGGGGCGCTGGAGGCGGTACCAGGGCATGTGGTCGCGGCCGACCGCGTGATGGTGGGTGATCGTGCCGCCCGCCGCGATCAGCGCGTCGGAGGCGCGAGCCTTGATTACGCGCCATTGCTCGATGAGGCGCGCGGGATCGCCCATCACGTTGAAGGTGTAATAGACCGCCGGCCCGTCCGGATAGACGTGGGTGAAGCGGGTCGAGACCGTTCCCCTGGCGCCGGTCGCCTCGATGAGCGCGTCTTCCGTCGCCTTGCGCACGGCCGCGTGGAACGCTTCGAACCGGTCCCAGGTGATGGCGGTCTCGAACGTGTCGTTGATCACGCCAATCGGCACGGTCAGCTCGCGCCCATAGGGCATGCGGATGAAGGCCGTGCGCCAGCGCTGGCCCGCCGCCTCGTCGGAATGATGGCGCCCGCCGTGATCGGCCATGAGCTCGACCGCCCGCTTCATCCACGCGTCCACGGGATGGTCGGCGGATTCGAAGGCGAGCACGAGCAGGCTCTCCTCATAGGCGTTGACGCCATAGGCGCCCGCTTCGGCATTGTCGATGACGCGCAGGTTCGAGGGATAAAGCCCGGCCTGCGAGACGGCGCGCACGGCTCTTGCAGCGGCGAAGAAATCAGGGAAGCCGAACACAGCGTCGGCGCGGAAGCGCGGGCGCCCCTGGAGCCGCATCCAGGCCTCGGTGATCACGCCGAGCGACCCTTCCGAGCCGATCATCATCCGGTCCGGGCTGGGGCCCGCGCCGGAGCCCGGCAGGCGGCGCGATTCCATGACGCCCGCTGGCGTCAGCGTGCGCAGGCTTTCGACGAGATCGTCGATATGGGTGTAGAGGGTGGCGAAATGGCCGCCCGAGCGGGTGGCGATCCAGCCGCCGAGCGTTGAGAATTCGAAGCTCTGCGGATAGTGGCGAAGCGCGAAGCCATGCGGTTTGAGCGCCGCCTCGATCGCGGGACCGAACGCGCCGGCCTGAATGCGCGCGGCGCGGCTCACTGCGTCCACTTCGAGCACGCGGTTGAAGCGCCGCATGTCGAGGCTGACCGCGCCGGCAAAGCCGTCGCCGACGATCGGCTCGACGCCGCCGACCACGGATGAGCCCGCGCCGAACGGAATGACCGCGACTTTCGCGGCTGCCGCCCAGTCGAGCAATGCGGCGATATCGGTCTCGGTCTCTGGGAAAGCGACGAGGTCGGGCGCGTTGGCGAAGTCGCGAGCGAAGGCGCGCACGGTCTCCGGATACGATTTGCCGTAGGTGTGGACGAGCCGCTCGTAGGGCTCTTGGGTCAGCACATTCGCGAGCGCGGCGGGGGCCGTCACGCGCGGCGCGCGGAGCGCAATCTCGGAGGCTTGCGGGGGCGCGGCGAGTCGCGTGCGGCTCGGCGCCGAGCTTGTCGCCGACGAAACGGAAGAGGCGCGCGCGCTCGGCCTCGTCGAGGCCCTCGCCCTCGTTTCCCCAGCCGTAGAACTTGAGTCTCGGCGCCATGACATTTCCTCAGCGATTGCGACCGCGTCGGCCGCTGTCGATCATTTCGGGCCGAGATAGCACAAACCCGGCGCATGCGCCGCGGCGCTCGTTTTGAGGCGGCGTTTATGGTAGGAATCAGGACATGGAGCGGCAGGAAGTCCTCGATCGGTTGCGCGAGAACGAGCACGCCTTGCGGGCACGTGGGGTCCTTCATGCAGCTCTGTTCGGTTCTCGCGCGCGCGGCGACCATCGCCCCGGCAGCGACACCGACATCGTGATTGATATCGACCCGGCCGCCGACCTGTCCGTTTACGACTACGTCGGCCTGAAGCGTTACATCGCCAACCTGTTTGACGGGCCGGTTGACGTGGTCGACCGCGAGGGCCTGAAGCCTTACATCCGCCCTCCTGCCGAAGCCGACGCGCTCTATGCCTTCTAAGTCGTCGGATTCGAAAGCTTATCTTTTTCACATTCGCGATAACATCATTCTGGCTGAGAGCTTCATTGACGGTTTCGACTACGAACGCTTCCGCGACAATCTGCTTGTCTTTTACGCCGTAACGCGAGCGCTCGAAATTGTCTCCGAAGCCTCCCGGCGCCTGCCCGCCGCAATGAAAGAGCAGTATCCGGAAATTCCATGGGTCGATGTGGCCGGCGCGGGAAGCGTGTACCGGCACGACTATGAGGATGTCCTGCAGCGCCGCGTTTGGGTCACCGTGAAGAAAGATCTCCCGCGCCTGAGAGCCGTCGTAGAGAGGGAGCTTCGACGGCTTGGGGAGCTGCCATGATTGAGGCCCAGTCGAAGAACTGGCGCGCGACTCGCCGATTTTTTCGCCAACGAGATCCCTCTATGGACCCACGCCATCGACGGCCGGCCGCCTGAACCCCATCGCCACCCACGCGCGAAGCAACTTCAGCATGAATTTTCCGGAGCGGCCGGGATAGTTCGCCATATCGTCGGGCAAAGTCACGCCCGCGGGCCGTTCGGCGGTCATCAAGCGCATGGTCGCCGGCGGCATATCGTCAGGCAGGCGGCCGCGATAAACCGAGAGCCAGTGCCCCTTGGTGAAGTCGGCGAACATGGGCGCGCCACAGCAGCGGGCGTGCATTCGCCTCGTCGGCGAATCGGGTTTCAGCCGTTGCTCCTGCAAAAGGTCGCCGCCGTGGATGCAGCGCACGCGATCCTTGCGATAGAGAACGTAGTCCGTGCCGCCATCCTCAGCCAACACAGAGTCGACGCCAGGCGCCGCCCGATACAAGCGGCCCGCCGCTTGGCAACTCGCGCAATAGCAAATGCCCCGCAGAATGGGAGCCCCGACGATCTCGAGCTCGACTTTACCGCAGCGGCAAGGCGCCAAGGCGCGCTCATTCGTCATTTCGCATCGCCTTCACTCCAAGCGCGAACCCAGGTCGCGATCGCTCCTCCGCTCTGGCGCGACAGCCCTGTGGCGGGGCTACTCCGCCGCCTCGCGCATCGCGGCCCAGACGGCCGCGACGTCCTCCGTCTCGGTCGCGAGCGCCCCGATCGAGACGCGCGCCATCCAGCGCCCGTCGAGCACGGCGGGCGTCAGATAAGCCGCGCCCGAGCGATTGACCGCTTCGACCCAGGCGGTCGTGTGGGCGTCGAGCGCCTCGCCTTCGAGACCCTGCCGGCTCGTGGCGCACGCAGACCGTCTGCAAGGGAACCGGCGCGACCACCCGCCAGCCCGGCGTCGCCGCGACCTTGTCCGCCAGCCAGCGCGCATTCGCCATGTCGCGCCGCAGCCGCTTCTGCAATCCGCTCACCCCCTGTTCGCGAATGACGAACCAGAGTTTCAGCGCCCGGAAGCGGCGCCCGAGCGGGATGCCCCAGTCGCGCAGGTTCTTGACCTCGCCGTCGACCGAGGATTGCAGGAAGCTCGGATTGGTCGACATGACCCGCATCAGATGCTCGGGATCGCGCACATAATAGACCGAGCAGTCGAACGGCGCGCCGAGCCACTTGTGCGCGTTGATCACCAGCGAATCGGCGCCCTCGACGCCCGCCCACATCGAGCGGCATTCGGGCAGGATCATCGCGCTGCCCGCCATCGCGGCGTCGACATGCAGCCAGATTCCGTTGCGCCGCGCGATCTCGGCGATCGGCGCGATCGGATCGATCGCCGTCGTCGCGGTCGTGCCGACGGTGGCGACGATCGCGCAGGGCAGGTCGCCGTTGGCGACATCCTCGGCGATCATCTCGCCAAGCGCGTCGGCGCGCATGGCGTATTCGGCGTCGAACGGCACGAGCCGCAGATTGTCGCGGCCGAAGCCGGCGAGCAGCGCGCCCTTGTCGACTGAACTGTGCGCGTGCGCCGACACATAGACGCGCGGCGTGCGCGTTTCGCCCTGCAGGCCGCCGCGCGCCAGCGCGTAATTCGTCGCCCGTTCGCGCGCGCAGATGAGCGCGACCAGCGTGCTGGTCGAGGCGGTGTCCTGGATCACGCCGCTAGAACGCGGGCGACAGCCCCAGCATCTGCCGGAGCCAGTCGGTGACGACCTCCTCGATTTCCGTCACCGCCGGGCTCGACTGCCACGAGAGCCCGATCACGCCGAGCCCGGTCGAGACGAGATCAGCCAAGGATGCCCGCCATGCAGCGCGTTGGCGGGGAAATAGCCGAAGAAGCGCGGATGCTGCCAGAGCGAGAGGCCCGGAACGACGAGGCGGTCGAGGTCCGCGATCATCGCGCCGAAATCTTCGCGGCTCGTTCGGCGGCGCGGAGGGCAGGGCGTCGCGGATCTCGCCGGGCCTGGTTTTCGCCATCACCGGCCTCTCAGCGAGGGTCTCGTGATAGTCGGCCAGCCAGTCGATCAGCGCATGGCCATGGCGGCGGAAGTCTTCAGGCGACACGGGCGTCCTTGCAGGCTGGCGCGCGGGATGCGAGGAAGCCGCCAGCTTGAGCCTCCATCATCGCTCGGCCGATTGAAGTCAACCGGGCGCCTGACGCGCGAGAGCATGGGTCAGTTCGAGCAGCGCTCCAGACAATCGCGCACGAGGCCCGCGAGCAGCTCGAGCTTGTAAGCCGTCATCGGCAAGGGCTTGGCGCCCGCGATCGCCGCGCGCGCCGCATGCTCGATGGTCGCTGGCGAAACGGGCGCGCCCTTCGCCGCCGCCTCGGCCGCCGTGAGCCGGATCGGCACGGGCGCGACGCCGCCCGCGGTCAGGCGCACGAGGCGAAAGGCGCCGTCCTCGACCACGACTCGCGCGACGACTTCGACGAGCGGCCATTCGGCCATGGCGCGGCCGATGGCGCGCCTGTAAGCCGCGCGTTCGCCCGGCGTCGGCGGCGGGAGGATGATCGCCTCGATCATTTCGCCTGGATGAAGCGCATTGTCCGCCGCTCCATCCGAGCCGTCGCCCAGCAATTGCTCGATCGCAAGCGCCGGGCGCTGGTTGGTCCTGACCGTCGCGTCATAGGCCATGAGCGCCGCCGCCATGGTCGAGGGATGCGGCGCGACGCAGGGGCCGAGATCGAAGGCGACGCCATAGAGGTGATTGCCCTCTCGCGCCGGGCAGGCCGCGCCGCCCTTCTTCAGGCAATCGATGCGCGGATTGCGAAAGTACCAGCAGCGCGAGCGCTGGGCGAGATTGCCGCCAAGCGTGGCGACGCGCCGGATCTGCGGCGTCGCGAGACCCTGCGGCCGCGGCGGCGATTCCGGGATAGGCCGCGGCGAGGCGCTCGTCGGCCGCGATGGCGGCGATGGACGTCAAGGCGCCGATCCGCGCCGCGCCGCGCGCATCCCAGGCGATCCCGGTCATCTCGGGCGATGGCAGGATGTCGATCAGCGGCCCGCGCGAGACGCCGCTGCGGCGGCGCTCCGAGAGATCGGTGCCCGAGGCGCGGAATTCGACCGCTCTCGCGTCGGCGACGATCGTTCCAACGATCGTCATGCGGCGCTCCTGCGCTCGATAAGACCGAGCAGCCGGTCGGCCCGCAGCGGGATCTCGTGAGGCCGCACGCCGATCGCGTTGTGGATGGCGTTGGCGATCGCCGCCGAGGTCGGAACGGTCGCGACCTCGCCGATGCCGACGCTTCCGCCCAGCACGTGGTCGAAGCCGCCCTCGTCGAAATGAAGGTCGATCGGCGGAATGTCGGCGATGCCCGGCATGCGGTAGTCGTCGAGGCTCACGGTCAGGACGTCGCCGGTTCGGGCATCGACTTCGCGCCCCTCGTAGAGCGCATAGCCCAATCCCTGGACGACCGCGCCCGCGGCCTGGCTGCGCGCCAGCGCGGGCGCCGCGAGCTTGCCGACGGCGACGCCGCTATGCGCGCGGAGCACCCGCACGTGGCCGAGCAGCGTGTCGACCTCGACCTCGATCACCTGCACCGAGCTTGGCGCTCCGGCGCCGACCGCCACATGCGAGGAACGGCGCAGCATGAAGCCGAAGATCCAGCCGATCATGCCGGCGTCCTTCAACAGCGAATTGTTGCCATAGATGGTGCGGGAATCGTCCTCTTCGCGCTCCGCCTCGACCTTGAAATCGGGCGACGCCGCGATGAGTTCGCGCCACGGCGCGTTCGATCCCGGCGCGGGCGTCCGCCCGGTCTTCTGCGCAATGCCGGCCTTGAGCTTGCCGGCGGCGAGGAGGAGCGGCGGGACGATCGACGCGGTGACGCGGCTGCCGCCTGACCCCGGCCCTTCCGGCAGTCTCGAATCGCCGATGCGAACCTCGATCTCGTGCGGCTCGAGTTCGAATTCGCGCGCGATCCGTGTCGGCGATGACGCTGCGTGTCCCGGTGCCGATGTCCTGCGTGGCGACGCTCGCCACGAGGCGCCCATTTTCGATCGCGAGCGCGACCTTCGTTCCGAGCTGCCAGAGATAGAGCCAGTAGCCCGCGGCGACGCCGACGCCGCGGCGGTAGCGCCCGCTCTGCGCCTCGGGGCTTGAGCGCCCGCGCCACGTCTCGAGCCCGGCCGCCCAGTCGTAGAGGCGCTGACGGTTCGGGTTCGGGTCCCAGCGCTTGCGCAACTGAATGGGATCGACTTTCAGGCGAAGCGCCGCCTCGTCGATCGCCTGCTCGAGCGCGAACGCCATCGGCGGACCGCCCGGGCCGCGGAACGCGCAGCCAGGCGGCAGGTCGCTCACGACATCGTAGTCGATGAGCTCCTTGGCTTCCGCCGGATAAATGAGACGGGCGAGCCCAGCGACGGTCGAATTGATGGCGACGCCGGCGTCGGAATGGGCGACGACCGACAGCGCTTTCAGGGCGCCGTCGCGTCCCGGCAGAAGCGCGATCTTGACCTCGGTCGCCGGCCGGTAGCCTGCGACCGACAGTTCCTCGTGCCGGTCGAACGCAACCCGGACCGGCGCCCTGGCGGCCTGGGCGAGCTTGACCGCGACGATCGTCTCATCGGCGAGCGTGGCCTTCGAGCCAAACCCGCCCCCGATATGCTCGGCGATGACCTGGACCTTGGCCGGATCGAGCTTGAACCGTTTGGCGATCCTGGTTTTGAGCTCGCTCACGGCCTGGGTCGAGACATGGACGGTCAGCGCGTCGCCGTCGAACCGGGCGACGGCCGCGTGCGGCTCGAGGCACGTGTGCTGCTGGATTCCAGTCCGGAACGCGCCCTCGAACAGCAGCGGATCGCCTTCGGCGCGCGCCTTGTCGATCGAGCGGCGCGCTGATTTCTTCTTGCGCGAGAAGGCGGACGTCGGCCCGCGCACATTGCCCGACCAGAAGGCCGGCGCGCCGCCGCCTTCGCCGGCGTTGTATTTCTGCCCTTTGCCGCGCGGAAACAGGATCGGCGCGCCGGCCTTGCGCGCCGCCTCGGGCCCGATGACGCTCGGCAGGATCTCGTAGTCGACCTTGATGGCGGCCAATGCGGCGAGCGCGCTTTTGCGATCCGTCGCCGCGACCGCGGCGACCGGCTGGCCGACAAAGGTCACCATGGGGTCTTCGTCGATGAGGGAGACGGCGGCGGCGACGCCGGACACGCCGCGCGCCGGCTCAAGATCGAGCGCAACGACGCGGGCGCGCGCGTGCGGCGAGCGCAGGATCAGAGCCTCGAGCTGGCCCTCGTGGCGCACGTCGACCGTGTAGAGCGCAGCGCCAGTCACCTTCGCCCGCGCCTCGATGCGCGCCGAGCGCTCCGCGTCGCCGTCGTAGCGACCGGCGCAGGCGTCGGCGACGGCGCGCAGGATGTTGTCGTAGGCGCCGCATCGGCAGAGGTGGCCGGAGAGCGCCGCGGCGATCTCCTCGCGGGTCGGCGTCGCCGCGCCGCGCGCGGCGCGCCAGGAATCGTGGAAGGCCGCCGCTTCGACGATGAAGCCCGGCGTGCAGAAGCCGCATTGCAAGGCGTCGAGCGCCATGAAGGCGCGCTGCACGGGATGAAGTTTGCCCGCGCCGATGCCCTCGACGGTGGTGACCGTCTTGCCGGCGACGGCTTTGGCGGGCAGGAGGCAGCTCACGACCGGCGCTCCGTCGACCAGCACCGTGCAGGCGCCGCAAACGCCGGCGCCGCAGACGAGCTTGGTTCCGGTGAGCCTCAGGTCATCGCGCAGGACGTCGACCAGCAGAGCTTCGGAATCGTCCGGCAACGTCGTCGAACGGCCGTTGATGAGGGCTTCGGTCATGGGCGTCTCTTTCGGGCTTTGGGCCTGGTCGGCTGGGGCGTCTCGGCGACCGCCCCGCGAATGAGCAGGCGAATGGATCGCGTGAGATCGCCGAGCGCGGCGTCGTCGGCCTGTTCAAGGCGAATGCCGCGCGAGGCGAGTTCGACGCAGCGCGCCAGCTCGGCTGGCGTCATGCCGTCCCGCAGCTTGAGCCCGTTCGCGGCGCAGACGCGCGCGATTGTCGCGGCGATCATGTCGGATTTCTGCTGGGCTGAGCGCTGATGAAGGTCGCGCGTCTGGCGCTGGTGCTCCGACATGAGCTCTTCGGCGTGCGCCGAACCTTTCAAAAGATCGAAGAAATGGCGATAGCGCGCCTCGAGCTGAGCGGCCATGATCTCGGCCAGGCCCTTGCCGGCCCGCTCTTGGTGAAGCGCCGCGTTCCGCTCCGCTTCGAGCGCGCGCTTCAGCACGGCTTCGGAGACGGCGCGAAACAGCGCCTCCTTGGAATCGAAGTGGTGGTAGAGCGCCTGGCGGGTCAGCCCGCACTCCTGGGCGACGAGCTCCATCGAGGCGAGCCGGTAGCCATATTGGGCGAATATCCTGGCGGCGAAATCGAGGATGCGCTCGCGCGGCGTCATTTGTCGATCTTGACACAATACGCAGAAATGTCAAATCGAGCGCGCCCTTGCGGATGCGCCCGCGCTGCGGCGAGGATGGGGCGACAACACGAGGAAGGCGCGCGCATGAGCGAGAACTGTGACCGGCGTCTGGATCTTGCGCTCGGCTTATCTCGAGCGGATCGACACCGGCGAGCACATCCTGCCCTACGGCGAAAACCCGCGCGGCGTTCTGATGCTGCACGAGGGCGGACGGATGGCGGCGATCATCACGCCCTCGGAGATGTCCGGCGACAAACCGCCGCCGCGGCGCAAGCTCCTCGCCTATTCCGGCCGCTACCGGATCGAGCCGCCCAACCGCTTCGTCACCGACGTCGACATCGCCTGGATTCCGAGCTGGGTCGGGACGCCGCGCGGCCGGACCTTCTCGCTGCGCGACGGCGAGCTTCACATCCTGAGCGATCCGGCGCCGGTCGAATTCCTCGACGGCGCGATGGCGGCGGGGACGTTGACGTGGGCGCGCGAGGACGGCTGACGGCGCCGGCTTAGCGTTGACGCCGCTCGCCCATCAGCGCCGCGAGCGCTTCCGGCGTCGTGACCGGGAGAGAGCACGTCTGCCCCTGGCAGAGCATGGCGACCGGCTCAGGCGCCTGCGGCAGGTCGGCGCGCGGCGGACCGTCCGGCCATTGTCTTCGGTCGAGCCGCAGCACGGTCAGCGACGGATCGGGCGCGCGAAGGGCGGCGGAAGCGAGCGCCTGCGCCGCCGCATCGTCGAGCGGCCCGTCGACGACGATTGAGCCGCCGCGCGCCAGCACATCGGCGCTCATGAGCGTGAGCGGGCTCGCGCCAAGCCCCTCAGGCGCGCCGGAGACCGCGCGGATGAGGCCCTCGGCGGCGTCTCGCCAGCGGGCCTCGTCGGTCAGATGCCAGAGGCGGACGAAGACTTCGGCCAATAGCCCGACGCCGGACGGAGTCGCCCCGTCATGCGTCTGGCGCGGACGCGCGCCGGGCACGTCGGCGGCGTCGCGCGCGGTGAGATAGAAGCCGCCCGCGCCGTCGCCGAAGAGATCGATCGCCTCGCTCGCAAGGTCGCGCGCGGCTTCGAGGTCGCGCGGCGCGCCGCTCGCCTCGAACAAAGCCAACGCGGCGCGCGCCATCGAGGCGTAATCGTCGAGGAGCGCGCGGGCGCCCGGATGGCCCTCGCGCCAGGCGTGCAGGAGCCGCCCGTCCGCGCCGCGCAGTTTCACAAACACAAAATCGAACGCGGCGCGCGCTCGCTCGCAGCCACACCGGCTCGTCGAACACGGCGCTGGCGCGGGCGAGCGCGGCGATGGTGAGGCCGTTCCAGTCGGCCAGCACCTTGTCGTCGCGGCCGGGCTTGGGACGGCTCTCGCGCAAAGCGAACAGGCGCGCGCGGGAGGCGGCGAGGGCGGCTTCCTCCTGCGCCGAGCCGGGCGGAATGATCCGCCGCAGCACCGTCCGGCCTTCCCAGTTTCCTCCGCGCGTCACGTCGTAAGCCGCCTTGAACGCAGGCGCCGCTTCGCCCAGAGCGGCGTCGATCTCGTCTTCGCGCCAGACGTAGAAGAGGCCTTCCTCGCCGTCCTGGTCGGCGTCGAGGGAGGCGGCGAAAGCGTCGCCGACCCGCATTTCGCGATTAAGCCATTCGACCGTCTCGCGCGCCCGCTCGGCGAAGGTCGGATCGGGCCAGAGGGCGTGAACAAGCGCGAGCAGTTCGAGGATCTGCGCATTGTCGTAAAGCATCTTCTCGAAATGCGGCACGAGCCATTCGGCGTCGGTCGAATAGCGCGCGTAAGCACGCCGCCGAGATGGTCGGTGATGCCGCCCGCGTTCATCGCCTCGAGCATGGCGCGGACCGCCTCGCCGAAGCGCCGGTCGCCGCGGCGGAACATCTCGTTCCAGAAGAAACGGAAGATCGGCGCGTTGGGGAATTTGGGCGCGCCGCGCAAGCCGCCGTGGACGGGATCGACCGCGCTTAAAAGCGCATCGCCAATGCGGTCGAGATCGGCGGGCGCGACGCCCGCGCCTGCGTTCAGTTCGGAAAGCTTCGCCAGATGGTCGGCGAGGGTCAGGCCGCGTTGCTCCATCTCGTCGCGGCGCGTGCGCCATGTTGCGTCGACGGACTGGAGAACCTGCCGGAACGAGGGGCGGCCGTAGCGCGGCTCGGGCGGCCAATAGGTGCCGCCGAACATCGGCTTGCCGTCGGAAGTGAGAAACATGGTGAGCGGCCAGCCGCCCTGCTGGCCAAGCGCATGCAGCGCGCTCATGTAGATATGGTCGATGTCGGGCCGCTCCTCGCGGTCCACCTTGATGTTGACGAAGAGGGTGTTCATGAGGCGCGCCGTTTCCGCGTCCTCGAACAACTCGTGCGCCATCACATGGCACCAGTGGCATGCGGCGTAGCCGATCGAGAGCAGGATCGGACAGTCGCGCCGCTTGGCCTCGGCGAGAGCGTCGGCGCTCCAGGAACGCCAATGCACGGGATTGTGCGCGTGCTGGAGCAGGTAGGGCGAGGTCTCCTGCCCAAGCAGATTGCGGCCGGATTCCATTTGAGATCCTCCGCCTCGCCCTCAAGCCGCCAGCGCCGACCTCAGCATAGCCTTGAATCGGCGCGCGTCGAGCGTCCATAAGATATCGGCGCCGTCGCTCTCGCCCGCGGCGCTCTTCCAGACCTTGGCGTTGTTGGCGTCGCCGCTGACGTTCAGCCGGTCGACGACGGTCATGCCGCGGGTGAGCTCGCTGTCGCACTCGATCGCCACGCGATGGCGGGACCAGGAAAGCCCGAGCGAGCGGTCGAGCGCGATCGCCATCGCGATCGGATCGGGAAGCGAGAGGCCGATCTCGCCGGTCTGAACGCGATAGCCCTCGCGCGCGGCGACGTTGAACTCGATGGCGAATTTGGCTTTCGCCGTGCCGATCGCCTCGACCGCTTCGATCTCGTAGTCCTTCAGCACCGAGGGGCCGCGCGAGACATGCCAGCCGATCATTTCGATCTTGAGCTTCGAGCCGAACACGGCGCGCGCCGCTTCCGGATCGACCCAGATGTTGTATTCGGCGGCCGGCGTCACATTGCCCTCGCATGCGGGCGCGCCGCCCATCACCACGCAGCGGTCGATGCGCTCCGCGAGTCCAGGATCGCTCTCGAGCGCAAGCGCGATATTGGTGAGGGGGCCGAGCGTGATCAGGGTGAGGCCAGGCTCGGCGTTCGAGAGGCGCAGGATCGCTTCGACTGCGCCTTCGCGCTCCGCCTTGCGCTTCGGGGCGGGATATTTGCGATCGCCCAGGCCGTCCTTGCCATGGAACCAGTGCGCATTCTGGTGCGGGCGCTTGAGCGGCTTGTCCGCGCCCATGAAGACGGGCGTGTCGGACTTGCAGATCTCGGCGGTGAGGAGCGCGTTTCGGGTCGCCTGCTTAAGGTCGACATTGCCGGCGACGGTCGTCAAGCCGAGGACCTTCACGCTCGGCTCGGCGAGCGCCATGATGATCGCGACGGCGTCGTCGGAAGCGGTGTCGGTGTCGATGAGAAAGTTGCGCATTGGGCTCCAATCTTCTCGCGCCATTTCACGCGGCGCGCGTTCGTCCAAAAAGGCCGGCGAGGATCGACCGGGTGACATAGGCCTCGCTCGCCCAATACCCGCCGAGCTTCGGAACCGTGTCGGCGATATCGGCGACGCGCCGGTCGTAGAAGATGTGGCGGTCGGGCGCAGGCAATTCGGCGGGGCGCGGAAAATTCTACGAGGGAACGAAGGCGAGCGCCAGCGGTGCGACACCCAGCAAACTCACGGCCGGATGGCCGCATTTCGCGCACCTTCCCCGCCTCAGTGCGGGCGGCGCACGGTGGCGGCGAAACTCGACGGGTTCGCGATTGGCTGGCAGGCTAACCGAGCTGGCCCCGAAAGAGGTCACGTCGGCAAAAGGCTTGCCGTAGGCCTTCTGGCAGACCGTGCAATGGCAAAAAAAGCGGCCGATCGGAGCGCCGGCGACGGTGAAACGTGAAGCGCCACAGAGACAGGCGCAATCCTGGTTCATCCTCACGCCGTCGCCCGCAGTCGCGCAAAGCCCCGGTCGAGGTCCTCCTTCAGATCCTCGATGTCCTCGAGGCCGGCGCTGAAGCGCACCATCGGTCCGCCGGGCTTGAAATCCGTCGCGGTGCGGGTCGCCGTGCAGTCGACCGGAACGGCGAGGCTTTCGTAGCCGCCCCAGGAATAGCCGAGGCCGAACAGCTCGAGGCGGTCGAGGAACGCGGCGACCGCGGCCTCCGACGCCGGCTTCAGCACGATCGAAAAGAGGCCCGACGAGCCGGAAAAGTCGCGCTTCCAAAGCTTATGCCCGGGATGATCGGGCAGGGCAGGGTGGATGACGCTGCAGCACCTCCGGCCGGGCGGCGAGCCATTGGGCGAGCGCGAGCGCCTGACGCTCGGCCTCGCGCAGCCGAAGCTCCATCGTGCGCAGGCCGCGCAGCGCGAGAAAGACGTCCTCGGGGCCGGCCGGAATGGCCATCAGGTGGACGCAGGCGTGAAGGCGCTCGAACCATTCCGCATTGGCGGAGACGAGGCCGAGCAGGAGGTCGGCGTGGCCGGAGAGATATTTGGTGCCCGCTTCGATCGCCATGTCGACGCCATGGGCGTGCGGCGGGAAGAACAGCGGCGTCGCCCAGGTGTTGTCCATGATGACGCAGGCGCCAGCGCCATGCGCAGCCTCGGCGATCGCCGGAATGTCCTGCACCTCGAGCGTCTCGGAGCCCGGCGATTCGGTGAACACGACGCGGGTGTTGGGTCGCATGAGCGCGGCGATTCCGGCGCCGATCGTGGGATCGTAATAGGTGGTCTCGATCCCCATCCGCCTGAGCGTCTTGTTGGCGAAAGCGCGCGCCGGGCTATAGACCGAGTCGGTCATCAGCAGGTGATCGCCGGCGCTCAAGGCGGTCATCAGCGCGACGACAATCGCCGCCAGCCCCGAGGGCAGGAGCACCGTTCCCGCCGCGCCGGTGAGATCGCTCCAGGCGGAGCTTAAGACCTCCGTCGAGGGCGTGCCGCGCGTGCCATAGGTGAAGCGCTGCGCGCGGCCCTTGAGCGTCGCCACGTCGGGATAGAGCACAGTCGAGCCGCGAAACGGCGGCACGTTGATGAACCCTTGCGAGAACTCGGCGTCGCGGCCCAGATTCACGAGGCGCGAGCGGCGCCTTAAGGATGCGCGCGTTTCGTCGGTCAGTTTGGCCATTGTGGTCGTGCGGTCTCCGAGTGTGGGTGGCGGCCGTTCCGTAGCATGCTTCTCCGGCTCATTGCAGCCGATTGACTTACGGTCGGCTGCGCCGACAATGAGGCGACCGATTTCGGGCCGGGACTATCCCGAACCCCGTCGCCTTACCGAGGAGATTGTCATGCGATCGCAAATGGCCTGGCTTGCCGGGGCGGCGCTCAGCGTCGCGGCCGCGCTCACCGCCAACGCCGGCACGCTCGACCAGGTCAAGGCGCGCGGACAGCTGATCTGCGGCTCAAATCCCGGTCTCGCCGGCTTCGCCCTGCCGAACGATCAGGGGGTCTACAAGGGCCTCGACGTCGACGAATGCCGCGCGCTCGCCGCGGCGATCTTCAACGATCCGAACAAGGTCAAATTCCTGCCCATCAACGCCAAGGACCGGCCGACGATCCTGGCCTCGGGCGAGATCGACGTTCTGATCCGCAACACCACCTGGACCTTGTCGCGCGAGACCGGCGGCATGTTCTTCACCGGAATCAACTTCTACGACGGGCAGGGCTTCATGGTGAAGAAGAAGCTCGGCGTCAATTCGGCGCTGAAGCTCGACGGCGCCTCGGTCTGCGTCCAGCAGGGGACCACGACCGAGCTCAACCTCGCCGACTATTTCCGCGCCCATAACATGAAGCTGGAAGCGGTCGTGTTCGCGACTGACGACGAGGCGACCAAGGCCTACGACACGGGACGCTGCGACGCCTACACCACCGACGCCTCGGGCCTCTATTCGGAACGGCTCAAGATGTCGAACCCGGACGACAATATCGTGCTGCCCGAGATCATCTCCAAGGAGCCACTCGGCCCCTCGGTGCGCAAGGACGACGTCCAGTGGTTCGAGATCGTGCAATGGACGCATTACGCGCTGCTCACCGCCGAGGAGCTGGGCGTCACCCAGGCCAATGTCGACGAGAAGCTCAAATCCGACAATCCGTCGATCCGCCGCCTGCTCGGCGTCGAAGGCGATTTCGGCAAGGGCCTCGGCCTCACCAACGACTGGGCCTACCGCATCATCAAGGCGGTCGGCAATTACGGGGAGATCTTCGACCGCAATGTCGGCAAGGATTCGCCGATCAAGATCAGCCGGGGCCTGAACGCGCTGTGGAACAAGGGCGGCCTGCAATACGCCCCGCCGATCAGGTGATGGCGCAATTCCGGCCCAGTGGCGGTGATAAGGAAGCGAGGGCGTCGCCTCGGCGCCCGTTGATTTGAGAGATGACAGCCTCCCGCAAGCTCGCCGCAATTCTCGCCGCCGATGTCGTCGGCTATTCGCGCATGATGGGCGAGGACGAGGCTGGAACTGCTGAGGGGGTGCGCGAGCGGCGCGAGGCCGCTCTGCCGATCATCGGCGCCCACGATGGGCGCCTCTTCAAGACGATGGGCGACGGGATGCTGATCGAGTTCCCATCCGTGGTCGCCGCAATCGAATGCGCGGTGGCCGTGCAGAAGCGGATGGCGGAGCTTAATGCAGGCCTTCCTGAAAGCAGGCGCATTGTCTATCGGATCGGTGTCGATCTTGGCGACGTCCTTATCGAAGAAGATGACCTCGTCGGCGACGGGGTGAACGTCGCGAGCAGGCTGGAAAGCGTCGCGGAGCCCGGCGGCGTCTGCATCTCGGCTTCGGCCTTCGACCACGTGCGTGGGCGGGTCGAGGCAGAATTCATCGACCTCGGGGAGAAGACCCTTAAGAACATCGCCCGGCCGGTGCATGTCTATGCAGTCCGTGTCGACCCCGACCCGTCACAGCGCGGGCCTCGTTCTGTTCCGTCCGAAGCTGGTCCGCCGCGCCTCTCCATCGTCGTGCTTCCGTTCGCTAACATGGGCGGCGACGCGGAGCAGGACTATTTCGTCGACGGCGTGACCGAAAGCCTGACCACCGATCTGTCGCGGATCCGCGGTTCATTCGTGATCGCGCGGAACACGGCGTTCACCTACGCAGGCAAGGCCAACGACATCACCAGGATCGGACGCGAGCTCAACGTCCGCTACGCGCTCGAGGGAAGCGTCCAGCGGAGCGGCAATCGCATGCGCGTGAACGCACAGCTCATTGACGCGCAAAGCGGCGCCCATCTTTGGGCCGAGCGGTTCGAAAGGCCGATGACCGATCTCTTCGAGATGCAGGACGAGATCGTCGCGCGCATCGCCAACACGCTCAACGCGCAGTTCGTCGCGGTCGAGGCGCGACGGGCCGAGCGTGCGCCTACGCCCGACTCCATGGATCTCTATTTTCAAGGCGAGGCCTGGGTCAACCGAGGAGTCACGTTCGAAAGCCTGAACAAGGCGCGCAGTTTCTTTGAGCGCGCGCTGGCCCTCGATCCCGCCAATGTCGAAGCGCTGGCGGGCATGTCGCAGGTTGAGGCCAATTTCGCGATCAGCCTGTCCACGAGCGATAAAGCAGCCCGGTTCGCAGCAGCGGAGGCAGCGGCGGCAGAGGCTTTGTCGCTGGCTCCCGATCATGCCCTCGCTCATCTATCCCTCGGGATGGTCTTGGGCTTCACCAACCGCGCCGCCCAGGGCATAGCTGAATATGAAAGGGCTTTGGCTTTGGATCGTAACCTGGCCGGAGCTCACTCGCTGATCGGACAGAACAAACTGTTCATCGGCCGGGCGGAAGAGACCGAGGCGCACGTTCTGGAAGCGCTCCGCCTCAGCCCGCGCGACCCATGGGCCTATATCTGGCTCCTGACGGCCGGCTTCGCGGCGTGTCTGCTCGGCCGCAATGAGGAAGCGGCCTCATGGTTTCGTCAGTCCATTGAAGCCAATCGAAATTTCGCCCTGTGTCATTTTATTTACGCAGTAGCGTTGGCGAACACGGGTCGATTGAATGAAGCGCGGTCCGAGCTTGCGGCGGGGCTGGCTCTCGACCCCGGGTTCACCATCGCGAATTTCCAATCCGCGGTCTGGAGCGACAACCCCCTCTATCTTGCCCAGCACGCCAGGGTCATCGACGAAATGCGTCGCATCGGAATCCCCGAAGGGTAGCTACGGGGCGGCCGACCGCTTCTAAGCCGCCGCCAGCGCCTTGCGCAGTCCTTCGGGATCGCCCTTGATCGCGCGCAGAAGCGTTCGCGCCGGGCCGCTCGGCCGTTTGGCGCCACGCTCCCACTCCTGCACCGTCCGCACGCTGAATTGGTAAGCAGCGGCGAACTCGGCCTGCGTCATGCCGATCGCTTCGCGGATGGCGCGTACGTCAATGTCGGGCGCCATGTCGGGCGCGGCGTCGGCGTGCGCGGCGATCTGGCGCGCGATATCCGCGTCCGTCATCGCGTCCACGCGTCGCCAGTCCGTCTTCGCCAGAGCTTCACGGGCGGCCTTGCTAAACTTTTTCGCCATACAACTTCACCTCTCGCGAATTGGCCTTTCGTAGGGAAATTATGCGCCGCTTGTCGTCGCGGTCCGTGTAAACGCAAACGAACAGTCGATTATTAATGAACCCGAATGCAATTTGCCGGGTTTCTCCATAATCGAAGCGACTGTCGGCGACAGACAGATGCGGCCCACCGAACAGGACCTCAGCCAACGCCAGCGAAACTCCGTGCTTCTCTCGATTGAGAGCGTCCTTGACGGCGTCGAACGTACATTCCACAACCAGGATTAACTACGCCTTTGGCGTAGTTAAGGCAATCATCCCCCGTCGCCCAAGTCGAGCGCGAAAACCTCTTTCGCGTCTCTCACGCCGCGCAATGTGTGGCGGCCAAGCGACGTGAGCCGGGCGTCGGAGGCCCCCATTCCGACGACGAACTCGGCCGAAACCAGCGCCGTGCGACCGAGGGGCTCGCACAAGGCCTCCATGCGCGCGACCTCGTTGATCGCCGGACCGATCACCGTGAAATCGAGCCGGTCGATCGCGCCGACGTTGCCGTACAGCACATCGCCGACATGGAGTGCGAGATCGACGCCGACGACGGGCGCGCCTCGTGCGGCGCGCGCCGCATTGAGCGCCTCGATATTGCCCATCGCCTCGATCGCGGCGTCGAGCGCGCGGCGGCAGGTCTCGGGCCGATCGGCGTCCTCGAACGGGAAAATCGCCAGCATGGCGTCGCCGATGAACTTGAGCACTTGCCCGCCGCGCTCGCGCAGCGACGCCGTCAGGATCTCGAACACGTCATTGAGCAGTTCGACGACGACAGGGCCCGGCGCCATGTCGCTCACGCCCGTGAAGCCGCGGATGTCGGCGTACCAGATCACCGCGCGCAGATTGTCGACCGAACCGCGCATGATCGAGCCGGCGTGGACCCGTCGTCCCGCGTCCTCGCCGAGATAAGTCGCAAGCAGCCCGGAGGCGATGACATGGCCGGCGTGCGCCTTCATCGCCAGCGACAAGGCGGGCAAGGTCGCTTGCACGAGCGTCGTGTCGTCGTCGTTGAAGCCGTCTTTTCGATCGGTCGCGAACGAATAGGCGATGCCTGTTCCCTGCGAGCGGTCGCCGATGTCGCCGTAAACGAAAAGTTGCGCGAAATAATCCGTCGCGCCCCGCGTGTGGAGCTCCTGGAGAATCGGAAAGTCGCGCTCACTCGAGGAGCTCGCGATGCGGCGGCGCAACGAGGGGGTGCTCTCGCCAGCGCGGGCGCGCTGCATGAGCGCGTAGAAAGGGCTCGTGTACAGGAGCCTGTCGTTCTCGGCCGTATGGGCGTAATTCTCGGGCTCGATGGCGTTGAGATCGCGCCGCCACGTGTAGCCATAGCCGTTCCACTGCGGATGCAGCGTCTCCATTGCGGCTTGCGCCCGCCACAGGGGAATGGCGTCGATCACCAGCCTTTGGCAATAGCCGTCGAACAGGTGGTAGGCGTCGGCGCCGCGCAATCCCTCGCGCACCGCCCAGATGTGGGTGTCGACGATGCGGCGTCCGAGCGCGTCGTCGAATGTCCTGTGTCGAAGTTGCGAGAGTGCGTCGTCGGAATCGTCGGGAAGCATCGCGCCGTTTTAAGGCTTCGGCTCAGACTTCGGCACAACGACCACCTGTCCCGGAAAGATGAGGTTGGGGTTGTGGATTTCCCATTTGTTCGCCTCGTAGATCTCCGGGTAGCGCGTCGGGTCGCCGTAGTAATTGCGGCTGAGCTCCCACAAGGTATGGCCCGTCGCGACCCGCTTGGTCTGGACCAATTCGATCACCGGGTCGGCCGGCGAGGGCGAGGACGCTTGCTCCGGCGCTCGAGGAGCCGGCGATTGTCGCCGCAGGCGAAGCGGACGGCGCCGCCTCCGGATAGTCGAAGGGCGTATTGGCGCTTGCGACCACGGCCGCCCGGCCTGGACTGATCTCGTCGGCGCGCATCAGGTAGGCGCCGGGGATCATGCCGTTCTTGATGGTCAGCGACCAGCGGCCGTCGGCTTTCGTCCTGGCGTCGGCGACGTCGGCGTCGTTGAGATAGAGGCGAACCGTGGCGTTCGGCTCGGCCAAACCTCTGGCGATGAGGCCGCCGGCCGCGTCAGCCTCGACGGTTTGGATGGCCACCCGGGAGCCTGCGGGTGACGGGGGCTTCGCCAGGTTCCGCGTCGCCAGCGCCGGGGCTGGCGCATTCGCTGGCGAAGGCGCGGCGGCTTTGGCTTCCTGCGTGGGGGAGGAGGCGCCGGCCTTGGCGTCCGGCGCGGGGATTCGAGACGGCGACCTTGGCCTGCGGCGCCGCAACCGAAACGGCGACTGTCTTCGACGTCTCCGGCCCCGCCTTCGCGTCGTTTGCCGCCAGCGAGAGGCTGTGATCGCCGGGCGCGAGCGGGGCCGAGGGGATGATGACGAACTGGCCTGCGGCGTCGGCGGTCGCCTCGGCGACGGTCTTGCCGGCGTCGCGCAGCTCGACCTTCGCATTCGGCGCCGCGCGGCCCGCGATGACCGCATCGCCCGAAGGATCGACGTTCACCACGTCAAAGGCCGGCCCGAGGGGCAAGGCGGCGGCCTGGCTCGGCGCCTTGTCGGGAGCCGGAGGACTTGTCGCCGCCGGCGCCGCGGCCTGGACGGCCGGCGGAGCCTTGGGAGCACTCGCAGGCTTTGGCTCGGCGGGCGCGCTCGCCACGACGGGAGGCGCGGCGGCCGGACTGGACCGCAGCAGTCCCGGATGGGTCCAAACCACGGCCCCCGCTCCGGCGGCCACGACCGCTGAAGCGGTCGCCCCGACCCAAATCACCGTACGCTGCGACAGCATGCTCACTCGCCTTCGGCAGACTATACCGCTCAGCGGCGATTGCGACAAATCCCTGACACCAGGGCGTTCATTGATTGTCGCTGAATCCTTTGAAATCCCGGTCACGCGAGCGCGGCGGGCGTCTTCTCCGGCGCGATCTTGCGATCTTCGGTCTGGGCGCGGCCGGCGCGCGGCGGCGCCTCGGTCAGCGCATAAAGCTCGAGATCGGCGCCCTTGCCGCGCAGCCTCAGGTCCCCAAGCGACCGTTTGGCAATTCCAGGCGGCAGTGCGAGACGATCGACCAGATCCGCCGAGGCGAGCACGCGGTCGCCGGTCTGGCGGCAAAGCTCCTGGATGCGCGCCGTGGTGTTGACCGTGTCGCCGAGGAAAACGATCTCCTTCCTTTCCGTGCCCATCTCGCCGGTCACCACCGGACCGCAATGGAGCCCGGCTCTCGCAGCGACGGCCACGCCGAATTCGCGGCGGTAATCGGGCGCGTGTCTAGCCAGCTGGTCGATGGCGGCGAAACAGGCCCCGACGCACCGGCCGTCAGTGGTCCCCTCGTCGAGCTTCCAGGTCGCGATCAGCTCATCGCCGACATACCGATGGATTTCGCCACGCGCCGCGACGATCGGTCGGGTGAGGTCGAGGACGAAGCGGTTGACAAGGCGGTGGAAGGCGAGCGGGCCGAGCCGTTCCGCCAGCCCGGTCGAACCCTCCATGTCGATGAACAGGAACACCCGCGATTCCAGCCGCGGCGCGTAATAGCGGCCGGTGATGAAGTTGATGAGCACGTTCTGGCCGAGCAGGCTGTTCACGTCCTGGATGAAGGCGAACACGAACGCCGCAGCGAGCGAGAACAGCACGTCCGGGCTCTCAATTCCCCTTTCTCCGGGCGACGGGAACACCCACTCGCCGAGCTTGAGGCCGAACAGGATCACGATGAGATAGACGCCGGTCCTGACGGCCACATGGACGGTAAACGGCGCGCGGCGAAGCGGAGCTCCGAGCGGTCCCCTCAGAACGAAGGCATCGAAGGACGTGAGAACGCTGGCGATGACCGCGCCCGTCAGCGCGCCGCGGGTCAAGCCATAGTCGGCGAGCACGTGCCCGCCCCTCTGCAAGACATGCATCTCGGCATAGGTTGCGCCCAACGCCGCTGCGAGCGCGGTCGCCCAGAGAATGTGCCGGTACGGGCCCGGCAATCGCGGGAAGGTCATCGTCGTGGGGTCGCCTCGCTGCGTGGCGGCCCCAGTCTAACAGACATCCGCCAACGCCCTCGCTCTTCTCGAACCCTCAGGCCCGAAACAGGTCGCGCTCGATCCCCGCCGCCGCAAAGACATAGTCGCGGCTTGCGTCCAGTTCGGCCCTGAGCTTTGGGATGTCGTAGCCGATGATCGCGCCGCGCCATTTCTTGATCTGGCCAGCGCAGAGCACCGTCGATACGTTGGAGCGCTCCATCAGCGTCACGACCGCGCCGGCCGCGTGATTGAGCGGAGCGACGTTGAGCGCGGTCGCGTCGAGGAGGACGATGTCGGCGTCCTTGCCCGGGGTCAGCGAGCCGGTCCTGGTCTCGATCTTGAGGCCCTTCGCACCGCCCATCGTCGCAAGCTCGAGCGCATCCTTGACCGACATGAGCTTCGGATAGTCCTTGCCCTGCAACGCAAGCTCGTTGGCCAACATGCGCTGCAAAGTCATGACGCCGCGCATCTGGGTGAACATGTCGGCGGTCATCGTGCACTCGACGTCGGTCGACAGCGACAGGCTCATCTTCAGGTCGAGCGCTTTCTGGATCGGCGGCGTCCCGTGGCGCATCTGCATTTCGATCGGCACGGCGAGCGTGACATGCGCGCCCGCGTCGGCCGCCGCCTTCCATGCCATATCGCTCATGCCGGTCATATGGATGAAAAAGCAGTCCGGTCCGAATTTCCCGGCTTTCGCCAGTTCGTCGAAGGTCGGCTGCATGCCGAAGGTGCCGACGACGTGCAGAGCGATCGGCAGGCTGAGCTCGCGGCCGACTTTCCACGCCTCCTCATAGCCCGGCAAATAGATCTCGCCGCCCATGAACATGCTGATGAGCTGGTCGGATGACGAAAAATATTGCTCGCGGATGCGCCTGGCGTCGCCGGGATATTTCGCCTTCTCGCCCCAGCCCTCGAAATAGCCGAACACGGCGCGCCGGCCCGCTGCGCGCAGCCCCTCGATCGCCGCGTCGGAATGTTCGGGCGAGTGATGGATCTGGCTGATGTCCATGACCGCGGTCACGCCGGCGTCGATCTGCGCAATGCCGGCGAACAGCTCGTTGATGTAGACGTCCTGCGGGCGATAGCCCAGCGACAGTTTCTGCAGGATCGACTCATAATAATTGTGCGCGCTTTCGGGGCGCCCGTCGTTGATGAGGATGCCGTCGGCGAGGAAGCTGCGCAGCGCCGTCTCGAACTGATGGCTGTGCGCGTCGATGAAGCCGGGCGTTACGATATGCCCGGACGCGTCGATGACGGCGGCGTCGGGCGCGTCGATCCTGGCTGCGACCTCGGCGATTTTCGATCCGTCGATGAGCACGTCGCCGACGGCGTGATTGCCGACGCGCTCGTCCATCGAGAGAACCGTTCCGCCCTTGATCAGCGTGCGGCGACCCTGAACGCCGACGCCCTCGGGCATGACGGAGGCCGCGGCGCCGTGCGCAGCTTCGAGATTGACGGGGGCGGCCATGCGCGGATTCGGTTCGATTGCGAATCCAGAGAGGCGCAGGGCGTTCGGCCCTGACTGCGACGCGGCGACCTCACAAATCTGGCACAAAGGGCGCCCCTCCTGATTCCGCGTTCGCCTCGCCGCTCAAGCCGGCGGCGTTGGCGAAATCGTACGGAGTCAGGCTCGGGACGTCAATTTCCGGGGCTATTCGCTGACGGTCTTTTGCAAGCTCAGTCTTTGAAGCTCGACAAGCTTCGCCCTCTCGCCGGCGTCGACCAGCAGGGCCGTCGCCCCGCCGCCGCAGGTGAAGTTGAGCGAGCGGCCCTCATCGCTGTCGAGGCCCGCCGTCTGCCCGGGATTGAGCACGAGGCGAACGCGCGTCGCCGTGCTTGAAGGGGCCGCGTCCGCATCGGTCTTTTCGTAGACCATCAGCATGACGACGCATCGTGCAGCCTGTTCGACGAAATAGCCGCTCATCGACTTCGAGCCGAAATCGTAGCTGATGCTCTGAATCGGCGCGTATTTGCCCTCACTGTCGAGCAGCGCCTGCGCCTGGCTTGAAACGGCCGACGCCGACAGGCTGATCCCGACCGTGCCGACAAATGCGGATGCTTGAGCAATTTTCCTGATGAACATGGAACACTCCTTGATGATCGGGGCGGAAACGGGACAAATGAACGAGACGGATCACATACAAATCACCATTGTGCGCTAGGTTGACGGTGTCAAGTTAACGGACTTCGAGGCCCGGCGTTTGTGATCTGGGTCACACAACGGACTGTTGGCGCGAACTTTGGGTCTGACGCCGGGTCGCTGAGATCCAGCCGCCGACCGCCCGCGCTTTGCCCCGCGAACGGCGCAACCGCGCCGTCGCGGGGTCTCTCGGCTTCGCGTCGGCCAGGGCGCGGGAGTTCGCGACGCGCCAAAGCGCCGCGAAGTCCTCGCCGCCATCGTCGTGGCGGCGCAGGAAGGTCGGCGGAAGCTTTCCGCCTCCGCCGCCCGGATGGTTCAGGGCGCCGGACGAACGTTCTGATTGACCCGGAACAGATTGGCGGGATCGTATTTCTTCTTCACCTCGCCAAGGCGCTTGTGGTTCTCGCCGAAGGTCGCCATGAGCCGCTTATCGTCTTCGTCGTCCATCATGAAATTGGGATAGGCGCCGGCGAGATCGAACGGGTGGACCGCCTCCCAGTAGTCGCGCGCCCATTTCGTGATCGCAGGGGCGTTCTTCGGGTCGGGATCGACGCCGAAGATGACCATCGACCACGCCGCGTCGCGGCAGTTCCAGGCCGTCGCGTCCGTCTTCGGCCGATGGACCGCGCCGTCGATCGGATAGAGGTGCATGCCCGATATCACGCTCGGCAGCTTGGCGGCGTTGGCGACGTGGGCGTCGATCGCAGCGTCCGGCAACGTCTTGACGAAATCGCCTTTCCAGTACCATTGCAGGCCCTTCGGCAGGAGCCCGTCGAACAGGCTTTGCAAGGCCGGGTAGGGCATCGGGCCGGCCCAATCGATGATCGGCCGCGGCAGCGCCGCGCGGACCGCGTTGACGGCCTTTTCGCCCTCAGCGATCGGCCCGTTGTGGCAGACGACCAGGACGCACATCTTCTTCGCCCAGTGCTCCTTCGGAAACGGATCGCCGGGCGGCACGGTTTGCAGCCCGAGGAAGCTGCCGAACGCCTCGTCTGGCTTGCTGGCCGTAAAGTCGCGGTACCAGCGCATGACGGCAGGAGCATCCTCGAGCTCAAAGATGATCGGCCCCCCGTACACCATGCTCGCGGGATGGGCCTGGAACAGGAAGCTGGTCACCACGCCGAAATTGCCGCCGCCGCCGCGAAGCGCCCAGAAGAGGTCCGGGTTTACCGTCTCGCTCGCACTGACAAACCGACCGTCGGCCAGCACGACGTCGGCCTCGATCAGACAATCGACGGCGAGCCCGTGCTGGCGGCTCAGATAGCCGTGACCGCCGGAAAGCGTGAGGCCAGCGACGCCGGTGGTCGAGACGATGCCAAACGGCACAGCCAGTCCGAACGCGTGCGTCGCGTGATCGACCTCTCCGGTCAGGCAGCCCGCGGCGACGCGCACGGTCTTGGTCGCCGGATCGACCCGTACGCCCTTCATCATCGAAAGATCGATAACGAGACCATCATCGACGCTGCCGAGCCCGGGTCCATTATGGCCGCCGCCACGTATGGCGATGGGAAGATTCTGCTCGCGGCCGAAGTTCACAGCCGCGATCACATCGGCCGCGTCGGCGCAGCGCGCGATCAAATGCGGCCGCTTGTCGATCATCGCATTATAAAGCTTGCGCGCCTCATCGTATTCGGGGTGGTCGCGGCCGATGAGCGGGCCGCGCAGGCTCTGCGCGAATTTCGAAATAGCTTCTTGGTTCATGATATGTTTGTTCATGACTTGCCCTCTTTGTAGGTCAATTATCCATTGCCCCGCCTAAGTTGGACGGCCTGGGAAACATGCGACGGGCGCGAATTATTCGTCCAGTTCAGGAAATGAATCCGCGCAGTACAGATTCTGAACTGGCGGGCGCGTCGCTCATGCCCTAATCTCGCAATACTGCGATCCGCTACGAGGCAAATCATGACGCAGGGCAGCTACAACCAGTTCTGTCCGGTCGCGATGGCGGCCGAAATTCTGTGCACCCGGTGGACGGTCGTTCTCCTGCGCGAGCTTGTCGCGGGCTCGACCCGCTTCAATGATCTGCGCCGCGGCGTGCCGCGGATGTCGCCCGCGCTCCTGTCGAAGCGGCTGAAGGATCTCGAAGACGCGGGAATCGTGAGTCGCGTCGCGTCCCGGACCGAGCCGGGGGTGCTGGAGTACCGCCTGACGCCGGCCGGCCGAGAGCTCGAAAGCGTCATCATGGCGATCGGCAAATGGGGACAGCATTGGGTCGAAGCCCAGCTCTCGCTCGAGAATCTCGATCCGGGGCTGCTCATGTGGGACATGCGGCGCAATCTCGATCCGACTCCGATGCCGGACCGGCGAAGCGTCATTCATTTCATCTATCCCGAACAGCCGAGCGCGCGCCGATACTGGTGGCTGGTGATCGAGCCGGACGCCGACGTCGACCTTTGTTCCGTCGACCCGGGTTTCGACGTCGATCTCTATGCCGCCGTCGATCTGCGCACGATGACGGCGATCTGGATGGGCCTCACCACCGTGCCCGATTCCATCGCCAAGGGAAAACTGACTTTGACAGGCGACCGCGCGCTCGCCCGCGATATGCAGACGTGGCTGGGCCTGAGCCCGTTCGCCAGCGAGAAGAAGCTCGTGCCGGCGTGAGGTCGAGGCGCGGCGCGATAAACGCGCCCGCCTATTGCCCGCGCTTGCCCCGCACGGCGAACCGCACCGCCTCCTCCGCCGAGCGGAACAGGGCGCGCGCCTTGGCCACGCATTCGTTCTGCTCGGCGACGGGGGAGGAATCATAGACGATGCCGGCCCCGGCCTGGACGTGCATGAGCCCGTCCTTCACCACCGAGGCGCGCAGCACGATGCAGGTGTCCATCTCGCCGCCCGCGCCGAAATAGCCGATGCAGCCCGCATAGATGCCGCGCTTGTCCTTCTCCAGTTCGTCGATGATCTGCATCGCGCGGACTTTCGGCGCGCCGGAGACGGTGCCTGCGGGAAAGCCCGCGGCGAGCGCGGTGACTGCGTCGACGCCATTGCGCAACTCCCCCTCGACGTTGGAGACGATGTGCATCACGTGGCTGTAGCGCTCGATGAAGAAAGAGTTGGTCACCCTGACCGTGCCGATCTTCGCCACGCGGCCGACGTCGTTGCGGCCGAGGTCGAGCAGCATGAGATGTTCGGCGCGCTCTTTCGGATCGGCCATGAGTTCCGCCGCCAGCGCCTCGTCCTCGGTCGGGCTTTTGCCCCGGGGCCTTGTGCCGGCGATCGGGCGGATGACGACCTTGCCGTCGCGCACGCGCACCAGGATCTCGGGGCTCGAGCAGACGATCTGGAAGGCGCCGAAATCGAGGAAACAGAGATAGGGCGACGGATTGACCCGCCGCAGCGCCCGATAGAGCGCGAAGGCCGGCAGGTCGAAGCGGCTGGTGAAGCGCTGCGACAGCACGATCTGGAACGCGTCGCCAGCGGCGATATAGTCCTTCGCGCGCGCGACCATCGCCTTGTATTCGGCCTCGGTGGTGTTCGACCGCGCCTCGCCCGCTTGCACCAGCGGATCGACGGCCATGCCGGCCGCGTGATCGAGCGGCTGCTCGAGCGCGTCGACCACCGCGTCGAGCCGCGCCATGGCGCTCTCGTAAGCGGCGCGGGCCGAGACGCCGGGCGCAGGCCGCACCGGCGTCACGATCGCCATCTCGTCGCGCGCGCCGTCGAACACCACCATGACGGTCGGGCGAATGAGCAGCGCGTCCGGCACGCCGATCGGGTCGGGCTTGGCGGGGCTTAAGCGCTCCATGCGCCGCACCATGTCGTAGCCGAGATAGCCGAATATCCCAGCCGACATCGGCGGCAGGCCGGGCGGCATGGCGATGCGCGATTCCTTGAGCAGCGAACGCAGCACGTCGAGCGGATCGCCGGGGCAGGGGACGAAGGCGTCGGGATCGATGAGCGCCCGGCGGTTGATCTCGGCGGCTTCGCCGGTCGAGCGGAAGATGAGGTCGGGATCGAGGCCGATCATCGAATAGCGGCCGCGCTGCGCTCCGCCCTCGACCGATTCGAGCAGGAACATGTTGCCGGCGCGGGCGCGCGCGAGCTTGAGATAGGCCGAGACCGGCGTCTCGAGGTCGGCGACCAGCGTCGTGACCGCGACTTCCGCCTCGCCGGCGATGTAGGCGCGCGCGAAGGCTTCGTAGTCGGGCAGGGTGGTCATGCGGTCAGCTGCCTTCGGCGGACTGCAGGACGTCCTGGTGGACGGCGACGCCGAGCGTGCGGCGCAGGGCGCCGACATATTGGTCGAGCAGGCTGTCGCGGGTCGAATTTCCGAGTTCGGTGGCCATCCCTTTGACGCGCGCGTCGGCGAAATCGACGGGCGGCGTCCGGTCGGCGGTGATCTTGAACACCACCCGTCCGTCCGGCGTCGCGGCGGAGCCTTCGCCGTCGGCCGGCTCGCGGAAGATGGCGGCCACCGCCGATTCCGGCAGGCTCGACTGCTCGGCGCGATGGACGTCCGTCGCCGTCTTCACCTCGGCGCCCGCGCTCTTCGCCACGGCCGCGATGTTTCCGCCAGCCTTGACCTCCTTGACGAGATCATCCGCCTTGCCGGCCAGCGCCTTGTCGACCTGTTCGGCGCGCCATTGCTTCTCGACCTCCGGCTTCGCCTCGTCGAAGGTGAGATCATGCGCCGGATCGATTTTGGTGATGTCGAACCAGACGAAGCCGCCGTCCTTGGTGTCCAGCGGCGCCTCGTCGAGCCCGACGTCGGAAGCGAAGGCGGAGCGTATGAGGTCGGCGGCGTCCGGCAGGTTGACCGGGGCGCCTTTCGGGTCGCGTCCCTGCGCGTCGACGGCGTCGATCGTCCGCCCCGTCAGGCCGACGGCCTTCGCGGCTTCGAGGATGCTTTTGCCGGACACCCGGAGATCCTCGATCTTGTCGTGCAGGGCCTGGATCTTGTCGCCGGCGCGCGAGGCGGAGACCTCGCGCTTCACCTCCTCGGCGACCTCCTTGAACGGTTTCACCGTGGACGGAATGATGCTCTTGACGCGAACGATGGCGGGACCGAACTGGGTCTTCAAGACGCCGCTGACGCCCCCTTGCGGCAGGGCGAACACGGCGTTGGCCTCGGCCTGGTCGAGCATCGCGTCCTTGGTGGTCTGGCCAAGGTCGGTGTCTTCGGGCTTCAGGCCGCGCTCTTTGACGAGGTCGTCGAAGCTCGCGCCGGCCTTGATCTTGGCCTCGGCCGCCTCCGCGTCGGCTTCGCTGTGAAACAGGATCTGCTGCAAATCGCGCTTCTCGGGCGCGCCGAACTTGGGATCCTTGCCGGCGACCTTCTGATAGGCCGCCTCGGCGTCGGCGTCGCTCACCTCGGCCGGATTGGCGATCGTGTTCGGCTCCAGCGCCAGAATGGTCATTCCCCGGTATTCGGGCGCGCGGTAGCTCGACTTGCGATCGTTGTAGAAGGTCTTGAGCTCGCTTTCGGAAGCGGCGGCGATCTCGCCCGCCGCGGAAGCTGGAAGCAGGAAATAATCGGCCGAGCGGGTCTGTCCCTGGTAATCGGCTTCCGCCCTGGTCTCGGCCTTGGGGGCGGTGATTCCGGTCGCCAGCGCGCCGACAACGAACTGCCTCAAGACCTGCTTGCGCAGCTCCGAGACGAAGCCGCGCTCGTTCATGTCCATGTCGCGCAACGCGGATTCGAAGCGGCTCGGGTCGAACGCGCCAGACTTGTCCTGGAAATTCGGGTTCGAGGTGATGACTGCGCGCAGCGCGTTTTCGGAAATGTCGAGGCCGAGCTTGTGCGCCTCGTCGTCGACCGCCGCTTCGTTCAGCAATTGCTGCAGGATGCTGCGGTCGAGGCCGAGCTGGCGGGCCTCCTCGTTGGTGAGCGGGCGGCGGAACCGGCGCTGATATTGCTGGATCGCCCGATCGTAGGCGACGCGGTATTCCTGGGCGGAGATTTTTATCCCCCCGACCGAGGCGACGGTCGAGGTGGTGAAGCCGCGCAGCATGTCGCCCACGCCCCAGATGACGAAGCTGACGATGATGAGGCCCATGACGACGGTCATGACCGCCTTGCCGACGACTCCCTGAGCCGCGTTGCGCATCGATGAGAGCATTTGGCCGCAATCCGCCTTTCCGCTCCCTCCCGTCTCTCGTCTCGGGTTCGCGAGCGCGCCCTATCTAGCGGCGCTTGCCTCATTTGCATAGGCGGGGCCGCATGATAACAACCCGGCCGACGAAAGAGGCGGGGAGGCCTGAATGACCCCTGGCGTGCGGCCGTTGGTCGCCGGCAACTGGAAGATGAACGGACTCTCCGGATCCTTGGCCGAGATTGACGCCATGCGGCAGGCGGCGGATGCGGGTGAATCCGGCGATGCCGAACTCCTTGTCTGCCCGCCGGCGACGCTGCTCGCGCAAGCCGCCTGGCGGATCAAGGGCGGCGAGCTCAGCCTCGGGGCTCAGGATTGTTATACCGAGGTCAGCGGCGCCTTCACCGGGGACATTTCCGCCGCGATGCTCAAGGACGCGGGCGCGAATTACGTTATCGTAGGCCATTCCGAGCGCCGGACCTATCATCACGAAACCGACGAACTTGTCCGCGCCAAGGCGGAAGCGGCGCTGAAGGCCGGCCTCATCCCCATCGTGTGCGTCGGCGAGACTCAAGCCCAGCGCGAAGCCGGCGAGCAGGCCGCCGTGGTCATTCGGCAATTGCGAGGGTCCCTGCCTCCGGGGGCGACCAGCGAGACCGTCGTGGTCGCCTACGAACCGAGATGGGCGATCGGCACCGGCGTCACGGCGACGCCCAAGGACGTCGCCGCCGTGCACAATGGAATTCGGGCGATGCTCGCTGACATGTATGGGCCCCCGTGCGCAAAAATTCGGGTCCTCTATGGCGGATCGGTCAACCCCGCCAATTGCCACGGGCTTTTGACCCTCGACAATGTCGACGGAGCGCTGGTCGGCGGCGCGAGCCTGAAAGCGACCGAATTTCTGGCGATCGCCGCGCATTATCGCTGAACGGTCCGGCGTTGTCCTCAACGTGAATTTCGGCTTTCGGGCGGGAAGCGCGCCTGCCCGAATCGTCTGGGAAAGGACTGGAGTGGCCGCCAGAGCGGCCACTCCATTTCGAGCGCGAAACATGACTTGCTGCCCAGGCGTCCCGTCCACAGCCGCGATCCGCGATGGCCGCTCAACCGAATGGAGGGCGATGGGTCGCCGAATTTATGGTCGCGGTTTCGATTCCGGCCGCCCTCACCAGCGAAGAACAATGCGTTAAGAGGCTATCTTGCCAGAAAACCAATCGCCATGAAGGACACGAAAAAGAGGCCGCTCCCGCGCGATCCTCCACAACGGTCAAACGCCTACGAAATAAGCCTCAGGCCGCGAGCGTCCGGTAGAATGCCTTGCGATAACAGAGGAAACCTAGCCCCGCGAAGCCAAGGAGCATCATCGCCCAGGTCGAAGTCTCTGGAGCTCCGACGAGGCCGGTACAGGCGGCGTCTTCGGGGCAAAGGGCCGTGTGCGGCGCAACCGACAGGTTCGCGACGAAGGGGACGGGGAGATTAAGGAAATTCCCGGCGCCGCGCGGGACGCCAATGACGAACGGATGGGTTGCGTCCGCGCCACTGGCGGTGAAATTCAATTCAGCGCCGCAAAGACTCCCTGCCGCCGTGCACTGCACCAGATCAGCATAGGGCCCAGGGAAGTCGGCTCCCGGAGCCGGAGTAAAACTTCCGGTCGAGAATGGGGTAACCCAACCGGACGTAGGGTCCTCCAACGCAAACGTTATCGCGCTCCCCCCCGCCGACAGATCGAACCAGAATGAATCGCCTGCGGAAAAACTCACGTCGGGGGCCAGAACGACGGAGAAAGCGAGGCTGGTTGTCGTGTCGCCGGTCACCGTCACGGTCCCGAACGGGGTCGGGCATTGTATTCCGGCGCACGTCCCCGTGCTCATTCCGTCCAAATCAAGGTTCAACCGAAAATCTACCGTCGCCGCCTGGCTCGGACTTGACACAGCCATTCCGCCAGCGATCACCCCAAGAGCCGCCAATCCAGACAAGATTGAGAGTGAAGAAGCCTTCATCAAATCGTCCCCCGTTTGACGCTGCCCGACCTCCTCAAACGAAGCCGCCTATGTCCCGCCTTATAGTACGGTCGGAGTCTAGCATAGTCAAAGCAATAGTTGTCAAGATAGTCGTCAGTAATACAACTTGCCAGTTGCATTTACTTACGGGCTACTATCGCCACTAATACCCATTCTATTCGAGCGCGAACTCGTCGCGCTCAATTCCGCACGGGCGGCGCGGGCGCGCGTTCGCGCTTCGGCCGCAAGGCGATGATCGGTTCCGATCATCGAGTTCTTGGTATAAGTCTCGTCCAAATCTTCCACGAAGGCCCTTCGCCGCCATCGCCGCCGCTGCCGGCAATCCACGCATTGCTGACGCCGGTGGTCGCGGCGCCCAGAGATAGGGACAGAGATGAACACCTACACTGGGGTGAGAGCGCTCACGCGGATGGCCGCGTCGAGCGCGGCCGCGACGGGGAAGCATCCGCGCGCCGGCAAGGTGATCGACCAACAGCCAGCGCTATAAGAGCCGCGATTTTATTTGCGCAAAAGAGCAATCGATGATAGTGTTTGCGCAGGATCGAATCCGCGACTCGGGGCCGCCGAGGAGGAGAAGAGCGATGCGGTCGAGGTGGAAAACGCAACCCTGAGGCGAATGGCGATAGGGAGACATTTTTTCCACTTTTTTCGGCCGTAACCCTTTGAAAAATCCCGATTCCGAAAAGTAAAAGAAAGCGAATTTGCTTTCTTATTCTTTCGTCCGCTTTCTTTTAGTTTCGAACAGCTTGCCCCTCAGGTTGTATTCGCCGAGCGTCCGGGGCGACCGAATTTGCAAGCGCAAAGCGCCGGAACGGCCCCCAAGTCGCCAAACTGGCGTTCCCCCTTCCGCCGTGTTAGGAGCGCGCCATATTGTCGACGACGCCAGCCTTTGGGGCCGGCGCTCCGGCCGTTCGAGACCCCCATGCAATCCGTCCTGCTCGTCATTCACATTCTGATCGTCGTCGCGCTGATCGGGGTCGTCCTCCTGCAGCGCTCCGAGGGCGGCGCGCTCGGGACGGGCGGCGGGACCGGCAGCTTCATGACCGGGCGCGGCCAGGCGAACGCGCTCTCGCGGGCGACCGCCATCCTCGGCGCGCTGTTCTTCGCCACCGCGCTCCTGATGTCCGTTCTGTCGAGCTGGACCCGCGCCCCCACATCCATTCTCCAGAAGAGCGGGCCGGCGCCGGCCGGGCAGACGGCGCCCGCGCCCGTTTCGCCCGGCGGCAACATCCTCGATCAGCTCAAGCAGATGGAAGGCCAGTCCGGCGCGCCTCAAACCCCCGCGCCCGCTCCCGCCGCGCCTGCCCCCGCCGCTCCTGCCGCGCCGGCGCCCAAGCCCTGACGGTTTAAAGAAAGCGGGCGCCGGAGGTCGCTGGCCTTGCCCTTATTCCGCGTCGAGCGCCGGGTTCGGCACAAAGCCGCCGAAATGTTCGATCTCGTCGCCGACGTCGAGCGCTATCCGGAATTCGTGCCCCTGTGCAAGGCGCTCAAGGTCCGGACCCGGAAGCAGGATCCGGACGGCCGAGAGACGCTGATCGCCGACATGACCGTCGGCTACAAGCTCATCCGCGAGACATTCACGAGCAAGGTCACGCTCGACCGGCCTCATTCCGAGGTGCGGGTCGAATATATCGACGGGCCGTTCAGCCGGCTCGAAAACGTGTGGACCTTCAAGGACGAGGATGAAGGCGACGGCTCGCGGGTCAGCTTTTTCATCGACTACGAATTCAAAAGCCGCACGCTCGGCGCGCTGATGGGCTCGATGTTCGACGCGGCGTTCCGCAAATTCGCCGGCGCTTTCGAGCGCCGCGCCGACGTGGTTTACCGACGCGCGTAGAGCCTCATCCGCGCGATCCGTCGCCGATCACTGTTTCCGGGACGGCGAGGGGATCGGGCTATCCGGCGCGCCCTTGATCGCCCCTGCGAGAGGCGCGTCGTGGTGCTCCGTGGTGTGTTCCGTCACTTCCGACAGCGAATCGGGATTGATGACCATCATCACCGGGTTGCCCTGCGAATCCTTGGCCCGGACCAGGAAGGACGAAGCCATGATCTTGATGTCGGTGAATCCAGCTTTCGTGAGGTCGTCGCGCAGCTTCGAGCTAAGATGCCCAGGCGTTTGCGCGCCGGGCGAAGCGTTTTGAGCGCTGGGCGAGTTGGCTGAGTCCATCGCGGCGAGCGCCGACCCCCCGAAGCCGCAGCCCAGAAGGACAACAAACAGAGTCCTGACGGAGGCATTCATTGTTCATCTCCAGGATCGCTACCGGGGTAGGGAACGATCCGGAGCCGGGATCGTTCCATTTGACGGTTGACGTTCGTAATCTCGGCGAACCGCGTCCTCATGGGATCGATATATCCGGATCGGCGCCAATATTGCGCCGGTCGATAGGCTGCCGAACGACCTGCCGCATGAGGCTCGCGATGACCGAAATTGGACTGTTCGACGCCATCTATTCCGCGCGAGCCTTGCGCCGGCTGAAACCCGATCCGGTGCCGGAAGAGATCATCACCCGCATTTTGGACGCCGCCATTCGCGCGCCCTCGGCGGGCAACGCCCAGAACTGGGCGTTCGTCGTGGTGCGCGACGGCGAGCAACGCCGCCGACTGGGCGCGATCTACCGCAAGGCCTCCGACATCGCGAGCGAGATGTACAAGGCGCGCGGCCGGCCGGCGCATATGACGGAAGAGCAGTATCGGCGGATGCTGACTTCCGGCGCGTATTTGTGGGACCACATGGGCGAAGCGCCGCTTCTGCTGGTCCCCTGCCTGCAAGAGCGCGCCGTGCCGGCGCGCGCGACCCTGCCATCCACCTTGGACGCGACGTACGAGCGGGAGCTCGCCTACGAGCAGCGGATTCGCGGCGCGAGCATCTATCCGGCCGCGCAGAACATCATCCTAGCGTGCCGCGCCTTCGGATTGGGCACGCTGATCACCACCAACCACATTCGCTGCGAGGACGAAGTCAAGGCGCTGCTCGGCTTGCCGCCCGACGTGTCGACCTATGCATTGATGCCGATCGGCTACCCGCAAGGGAAATTCGGTCCGCTCGCACGCAAGCCGGTGAGCGAGGTGGCCTATTCGGATCGTTGGGGCGTCGCCTGGCCGCATTGAGAGCGCGAACGCCATCGGCGCGCCGATAGCATTCGGTGGCGCGCCGGAGAAACGCGTGGCCTCGCGCGAGACGCGACAGCCAGGACGGTCACTTCTTCGGGGTTGTGGCGGAGTTCTGGTTCGGGGTTGACGCGGAGCTCTGGCTGTTGGGTTGAGCCTTCATCGCGCTCGAAGCAGCAGGCGCCGCCTGTGCCGTCACCTCAGTGATGGAATTGGGGTTGATCACCATCATCATCGGATCGCCTTCCGAGTCCTTCGCCCGGACCAGGAACGAGGATGGCATGATGGTGATGTTTGTGAAACCGGCCTTGGTGAGATCGTCGCGCAGTTTCTGGCTTAAATGGCCTGGCGTTTGCTGGGCCCTCGTCGCGTTCTGGCTGTTGGTCGATCCAGTCGGAGCGACGGCGGTGGCCGCAACCGCGGAACCGGCGAAGCCGCAACTCAAGAGAACCGCGCATAAGGTTTTGCTGAAAGCAGTCATAGATTTGATCCTTCAAGCTCTGCCTCCCAGCGTTATTACAATCATGAGATCAGGCGCTCGTTCCTCTACGCGACCGTGAACTTTTCGTAAGCGAAGCCCGCGGCTCGGTTCATCCTCCGACTTGAACTGAGACACGCGGACCCACGCAAGTTTATGGATTCCGCCCTAGCCGGCCGCCGCCTCCAAGAGATCAAGCCCGACCTTGACCGAGGCGAGGCGCACCGCCTCGCGGCCGATGTCGCCGAAGCGCTCCTGACGCGCCACCGTCGGCCCGCCGCGCCGGGCGCAGGCGAAATGGACAAGGCCGACCGGCTTCGCCGCCGTGCCGCCGTCCGGCCCGGCTACTCCGGTGACGCTGACCGCGACCTCGGCGCGCGAAGCGCGGAGCGCGCCTTCGGCCATCGCCCTCGCCGTATGTTCGCTGACGGCGCCGTAGTCCGCCAGCGTTTCGGCCGGAACGCCGAGCAGTTCCTGCTTGGCGGCGTTGGAATAGACGACGAATCCACGCTCGAGCACGGCCGAAGAGCCGGGAATTTCCGTGAGCAGCCCGGCGATCAGGCCGCCGGTGCACGATTCCGCCGTCGCGACCATGAGCCCAGCGGCCCGGTAGCGGGCGATCAGCGCGGTTGCGCGGGCGATGAGGTCAGGGGGAAACATGGGCGCGGTCGCAAAGGCTATGCGATTTCGCGCCGAAAACGAAATTGCGCGCGAACGCGCGAACCCGCCCGCAAGTCTCGCGGGGAAGCGCCGATGCCGTGACCATAACCCCATCGAAAGATAGCTCTTGATCGGCGCGCGCCGTCCGGACATGAGAAGGGGCAGGAGACAGGATGGCCGACGCGACTTCACCAACAGACGCCGTTGTGGTGGCGCAGCCGGTCTCGGCGCCGCTGACGCGCGCGGCTATCTTCCTGGTCGTGACGATCAATCCGGGCGCGGACAATTCCGGGGCCATCCGCTCGTTCTGCGCCGACTTCTCGGGCCTCGTCCGCGCGGTCGAATTTCGCGATCTCGAAGCCGGGCTTTCCTGCGTGATGGGGATCGGGTCCGACGCCTGGGACCGACTGTTCGGGAGCCCGCGTCCAGCTGAGCTTCACCCGTTCCGCGAGTTCAAGGCCGGATCGCGCCAGGCAATCGCAACCCCAGGCGACCTGCTGTTTCACATCCGCGCCAAACGGATGGACCTCTGCTTCGAGATTGCGGCGCAGATCATGGCCAAGCTCGGGGACGCGGTGACCGCGGTCGACGAGGTGCACGGCTTTCGCTATTTCGACGACCGCGACCTACTGGGCTTCGTCGACGGGACCGAAAATCCGCGTGGGAGCGCGGTGATCGAAGCAGCGCTCATCGGCGCGGAGGATCCCGCCTTCGCCGGCGGCAGCTACGTGATCACGCAGAAATATGTGCACGACCTTGCCGCGTGGAACGCCCTGCCCACCGAAGCGCAGGAGCGCGTCATCGGCCGCGCCAAGCTCTCCGACATCGAACTGGACGATACGGTCAAGCCAACTTTCGCGCATAACGCGCTGACCACGATCGAGGAGAACGGCCAACAACTCCAGATCGTGCGCGACAACATGCCCTTCGGCCGGGTCGGAACCGGCGAATACGGCACCTATTTCATCGGCTATTGCCGCACGCCGCGGGTGACCGAGCAGATGATCGAGAACATGTTCGTGGGCCGACCGCCCGGCAATTATGATCGGATCCTTGACTTCAGCCGCGCGGTGACCGGAACGCTGTTCTTCGTCCCCTCCGCGACGTTCCTCGACGCGCTCGGCGAAGGCGCCCCCGCGGAAGCCGCGCCGCCCGCAAAACCCGCGATCGAATCGGCGCGGGCCCCGGCCCCGGCCTCGGACGGCTCGCTTGGAATCGGCTCGCTCAAAGGAGAAAAGGGTCATGAATAATCTTCACCGCGAGCTTGCGCCCATCTCCGACGAAGCGTGGGCCAGCCTCGAAGAGGAGACGACGCGCACGCTCAAGCGCTACCTCGCCGGACGGCGGGTGGTCGATGTCGAGGGGCCGGGCGGCGTCGGCCTTTCCGCCGTCGGGACCGGCCACCTCAAGCCGATCGCGGCGCCCGGCGAGGGCGTGCTCGCCAGGCAGCGCGAGGTCAAGCCGCTGGTCGAGTTCAGGGTCCCCTTCGTCCTCGACCGCCAGCAGATCGACGACGTCGAGCGAGGCGCCGAGGATTCCGACTGGCAGCCGGCTAAGGATGCGGCGCAGAAGCTCGCCTATGCCGAGGACCGCGCCATCTTCGAAGGCTACGCCGCGGCCGGCGTCGAAGGCGTCCGGCAGGGGACCAGCAACCCGATCATGACCCTGCCGGCCGACGTGCGCCAGTATCCCGATGCGATCGCGAGCGCGCTGAGCCAGCTTCGGCTGGTCGGCGTCAACGGGCCTTATTCGGTCGTGCTCGGCGCTGATGCGTATACGGCGCTGTCGGAGACCGTCGACAACGGCTATCCGGTGCTCGAGCATGTGAAGAAGCTCGTCAAGGACGAGATCGTCTGGGCCCCCGCCATCGACGGCGCCTTCGTGCTCACCACGCGAGGGGGCGATTTCGACCTGCACATCGGCCAGGACGTCTCGATCGGCTATTTGAGCCATGACGACAGCGTCGTGCGCCTCTATCTTCAGGAGACGCTGACGTTCCTCATGCTCACCTCCGAGGCTTCCGTGGCGCTCGCGCCGCCTGCGACGAAGCTTACGGCCTGACTGAGCTTGGGCGAAGCCGATGGATACGGCCTATATATCCGCCTTCGCCGCTCTGGCCGGAACGGCGATCGGCGGCCTCGCGTCGTTTGCAACGTCCTGGGTGACGCAGCAGGCGCAGACCAAAGCCCAACGCCGCGCCGCCGAGCGTGACGCCCGAGCCGCGTTGTTCGGCAGGTTTCTGGACGAAGCGGCGAAATTGTATTCCGACGCTCTGCAAACCAGCCGCGATGACGTATCCGGCCTCATCGGAATTTACGCGCTCACCAACCGGATACGGCTCTTGTCCTCGCCGGAGGTGGTGGAGGCCGCCGACACGGTGGTTCGCATCATCGTCGACACCTATCTCGCGCCGAACATCACGTTGCATGAGATGCGGACGAACTGGATCGACAAGCACATCGACCCGCTTCGCGATTTTAGCGAAGCGTGCCGGAAGGAACTGCAAAAGTTCTGACGCCCATGGCGGTCCGGCGGAGCCTCGACCGAGGAACTCGCCGCAGCGCGGCTTCGCCTGGCGCGAACGCTCAACGAGGCGCTCAGGTAGCGGGATTACGTGGAAAGACGATCCCAACGGACCGCTCCGGTCAGGACCAGCGGAACTCATTCCGGACCCGCATGACCGGCTTTCTCGGCCACAGACCGCTTCATAAACAAGACCGCGAACGCGACCACCAGTGTCAACACAGCCGCCATCCAAAAGGTGTCGAAATACGCCAGCGAAGACGCCTGCTGCTGACGCAGGTTATCGAGTTGCTGCACAGCCAGTGGTCGGGAGGCGGCCGGATCGCCGGTTTGCTGAAGGAAGAACGCTTGAGCCTTCGCGAGGAAGGAATTGGCGGCCGCATTGAAGGGATCGAGATACTCGCCAAGCCGCAGGGCGTGAAACTGATCGCGCCGCTCTTGGAAGGTCTGGGACAGCGACACCCCGACGCTGCCGCCCTCGTTGCGCAGGAGACTCAATATGCCAATGGCGGCCCCGCGCATCGCGAGCGGCGTATAAAGGTACGCAGCTACGTTCGCGGGGGCAAAACAGACCGAGAGCCCCAAGACCAGAAGCACCCGAGGCCAAACAACCTGGCTTGGGCTGATGTCGAGGTTGAGTTGCGACATCCAATAGTTTCCCGCGGTCATGAGCAGAAGGCCTGCGGCGATCAGCCATCTCGCGTCGACCTTGAGGCCGATCAGGCGGCCAACGATTGGCATCGCCAGAACAGCGAAGATTCCAGAAGGCGACATCACCAACCCGGTCTTCAGCGCATCATAACCAAACAGGGTTTGCAGCAGACCAAGCAATGACTTGGTGCCTGCAAAAAGCGCAAGGTAAGCGCAGAATATGATGATGCAGCAGGCGGCAAAGTTGCGTTCACCCAGCGCGCGGAAATTGACCACGGGGTTGCGGTGACGCAGCTCCCAGAAGATCAACGCAACCAGACCCACTACCAATGAAATGACGAGAGTTCTGGACGCGCCAGAATGGATCGCCCAGCCAGTCCCATTCCTGGCCCTTGCTGAGCATCACTTCCCACGAGATTATGACGATGGCCAGCAGCGCCAAGCCGATCGCGTCAAAATGGAACGGCTCTTTCCTCAACTCCGCACGCTGGGCGACGAGATAGTCCGGATCGTCAAGCAGGAAATAACAACCGATGAACGCCAGGATCCCGACGGGCACGTTGATCAAAAAGCACCAGCGCCAATTGTAAGTGTCCGTTATCCAACCGCCCAAGGTCGGACCGACGATGGGCGCGATCAGCACGGCTAAGCCGAACATCGTCATGGCTACGCCTTGCCTTTCCCGCGGGAAAGCGTCCAGCAATATCCCCTGACTGCCGGGTTGCAGACCGCCGCCCGCCAGACCCTGAATGACGCGGAACAGGATCAGCTGAGCCAAACTGCCAGCGAGTCCACATAGCAAAGAACTGATGGTGAATATCGCAATCGACGCCAGGAAATAGTTGCGGCGACCCAGATGAGCGCTGAGCCAGCCAGTAATCGGCAAAATGAAGGCGTTGGCGGCAAGGTAGCTGGTGATAACCCACTCGGCGTCATCGGCGGCAGCCGACAGGCCTCCCGCGATGTAGCGCAGCGCCACCAGCACGATGGTGGTGTCGAGCACCTCCATGAACGCCGGCACCACGACGATCACAGCGACCAGCCACGGGTTCCGCGCAACCTGAGGTCTGGCGGGCGAAAGCGCCGCGGCTGTCACTTCTTTACGCCCGGCGGATTTTCCGTAGATCCGCCCGTTTGCGGCTCAGGTGCAGATGTCTGCAAAAACTTGCCGGCGTCGGGTCCGGTGGGCGGCTTCTTAAAGTAGACGTAGGGAACAACCGACGTGCCAATGAACAGCGGATTCTTGTCCGGATCATAGTTTTTGAGGTCGATCCGAACCGGCAGTCGCTGCACCACCTTGATGAAGTTGCCCGTGGCGTTCTCCGCCGGGAGCAGCGCCAGCGTCGATCCGGTCCCCATCGTGAACCCTGAGATGCGCCCCTTGAACACATGACGGCCGCCGTACATGTCGACATAGAGATCGACCGGCTGGCCGATACGCAGGTCGCGCAGCTCCGTTTCCTTGAAATTGGCGTCCACCCAGATTTCATCGAGCGAGCGGATCGCCATGAGAACTCTGGCCGACCTGCACATTGTCGCCCGGGTTGACGTTTCGGCGCGTAATGACGCCGTCGATCGCGGCGACCACGTCACAGTACTTCAGGTCGAGTTCGGCTTGGGCGAGATCGCGCTTGGCGACCTCAAGCTTGGCCTCGGCCTGTTTGACGTCCGGCGCGTCGGCCGCCAGCCGGGCGAAGGTGGTGTTGACGTCGCCTTCTTTTTCGAACACCTCGACCATGTGACGGGGCCCCTCGTCGAACGAATGGATGACGCCGAGTTGAGCCGCACTCTGAATCATCGCCGCCTGCGCCTGGAGCACCGACGAAAAGGTTTGATCGAGATTGGGCGGAACCTGGCCGAGATCGGCTTCGTCGGATGCCGGCGGCAATCCCAAGGAGGCGCGGATTTGACGGACATCGGCCAGCGACGCGACAACGTCCGCGCGGGCCGACAACAAGATCGCCTGCCGCCGGTCGTACTCCGACTTTGGGGTGTCGTTCGTCACCACCAACTTGGCGGCCCGGTCGAAGTCGACCTGAGCCAATGCGAGCTCGGCTTTACTCTTGTCGACACCGGCAACCTTGGCGCGCAGCAGGGCGACCTGGTCATCGACGTTCTCTATGGCGTGCTCCAGCGCCCGGCGCCGGCTCATAGCCTCCGCTTCGATGCCGCGCACCTTGGACCTGGCCACCTGTAGGTCTGCCGTCGCCGTATCGACAGCCGCCTTTTTGATCGCGACCGCGATCTGAAACGGCTCCTTGTCCAGTTGGACCAGAAGGTCGCCTTTGCGCACCCGGTAGTTGTCGTCGACCAGAACCCGCGAAACCTGGCCCTTGACGCGGGCGGCGACGAACGTCACGTGACCGTTGACATATGCGTCATCCGTCGAAACCGTGTTGAGCGCCGTCTGGACCCAAGGAATGCCAAACCAAAGAGCGCCGGCCAGGATCAGAAGGCCGAGAGCGCCAAGGAGCATGTAGCGCCGCGGGTTGACCTTCGGCTTCTCTGGCGCGACGGTCCCGGCGCCGGGAGGGCTTCGTGGAGATGGCGCCGGATCGGCGCTCCGAGCTGAAGTTCGCTCGGCGCCCAGTTGCGCCGTTTCGCGGCTTTGCTCGCTCATGGCGGATTCCTGCCATTGGACAGATGAACGGCGACCCTGCCGAACCTTCCGCAGACTGCCCCTTGGAACGCCAGGACTCAAGTGCAGACGCGGGCGCCGCTGCCCGCGCGCGGCCGGGCTTGCCAGGGAGGCTGAAAGTCGAGATCCTGACGTCAAGCGTTGGTCGGAAAAAATCTCTTTCGATGGGGGCGAGGACGCACACATTTTTCAAAGCGCTGTCGGCGCTCGCGCTCGGGCTGTCCGTCGCCGGATGCGTGACCGCCCAGCCGCCTTACCCGAACGTCGTGCCGATCGATACGACCGGTAATTACGGCGCCCGATAGGTGCGAGCCCCGCAGGATCGCTCGATGACTCATGCCAAGCCGCGTCCCTTCACGCTCGACGAATTGCGCGCCTATCTTGTCGAGATCTTTCCCGAGTACTGGAAAAGCGGCGACCTCCGGGTTGAAGACATCGCGCCGATGAGCGCGACGCTGCGCCTCATCCACCATCCCAGGCACCTGCGCCCGGGCGGCACTATCTCCGGGCCAACGATGTTCGCGGTTTGCGACGCCGCGCTCTTCGTGGCGATCTTGAGCGAGATCGGCCGCGTCGCGCAGGCGGTCACCACCAGCGCCTCGATCAATTTCCTCCGCAAGCCGGCGCCGGCGGATCTCATCGGCAAGGCGACGCTGATCAAGCTTGGCGCGAGGCTCGCGGTCGGCGAGGTGGCGCTCTATTCGGAAGGCGAGAGGGAGATGGTCGCCCACGCGACCGGAACCTATTCAATTCCCGCTCGCCGCGAGGCCGGCGCGCCATGATGGTCGCGGGCGAAAGCGCGGTCCATCGGCGGCATATGGGGAGGTATCATGGTACCTCATAGCCAAGATAAGCCGTTTTCTTGGGCTTTCCGGCGTTTCGCGGTTGACATTTCGCGCTTTCCCCGGCAGAAGCGCGCCTCCTGAAATCGAACGGACTTCATCCATGTTCGGCAAAACCCATTCGACCAAGACGGCCGAGGTCGAGAAGAAGTGGCTCCTCATCGACGCCAAGGGCCTGGTGGTCGGGCGGCTCGCTTCGATCGTCGCCCTGCGGCTGCGCGGCAAGCATAAAGCCAGCTTCACCCCTCACGTCGACGACGGCGACAACGTCATCGTGATCAACGCCGACAAGATTGTGCTCACCGGCAGGAAGCGCGACCAGAAGGTTTATTACCACTACACGGGCTATATCGGCGGCATCAAGGAACGCTCGGCCAAGTCGATCCTCGAGGGCAAGTTTCCCGAGCGCATCGTCGAGAAGGCGGTCGAGCGCATGCTGCCGCGCGGGCCGCTCGGCAAGAAGCAGCTCGGCAACCTGCGCGTCTACAAAGGTCCGGACCATCCGCACGCCGCACAGTCGCCGACAATGCTCGACGTCGCCAAACTCAACCCCAAGAACAGCCGGAGCGCTGAAATCCATGGCTGAGACTTTTTCCTCGCTCGCCGACCTCAAGGGCACGGAACTCGCGCCCGCGACGCAAGCCGAAGCGCCCGTCCACGTCCAGAAGCTCGACAAGTACGGACGCGCCTACGCCACGGGCAAGCGCAAGAACGCCGTTGCGCGCGTCTGGATCAAGCCGGGCAGGGGGCTTGCGACCGTCAACGGCCGCCCGCTCGACCAGTATTTCGCCAGACCCGTCCTGCGCATGATCCTGAGCCAGCCGCTTGTCGTCGTGAACCGCATCACCCAGTATGACCTGACGGTGACGGTGAGCGGCGGCGGCCTCTCGGGCCAGGCGGGAGCGGTGCGCCACGGCCTCGCCAAGGCCTTGACCTATTTCGAGCCGGACCTCAGGCCGACCCTCAAGAAAGAGGGCTTCCTTACCCGCGATTCGCGCGTGGTCGAGCGCAAGAAGTACGGCCACCGCAAGGCGCGCGCGAGCTTCCAGTTCTCCAAGCGCTGAGGCGTTCAGCTCAACGATTGGAAAAGGGCGGCGCGAGCCGCCCTTTTTGTTATCGCAGCGCCGCGAGCTTTTGCACGAGACTCGCAAGTTCCGCCTGGCGGTCGACACCCAGTTTCATGAAGATGGATTTGAGATAGGAGCGGGCGGTCTGGTATGTAACGCTGAGGTTCCGGGCAGCCTGTTCGAGCCGCTCGCCCTCGGCGATCCGCACGGCGAGTTCGGCCTCTCGTTCGGACAGCTGATAGAGGCGGCGCAGGATGTCGCGCAGCGCGCCAGAATCCGCTTCCGGGTCGGAAATCAAGATTGCGGCTGCGACATGCGCGGCCGCCAGGCCGAACGGCGGCGAAGGCATCGGCGCGACGACCAGCGCGAAGGCGCGAGCGCCGGAAGGACGTTGGACAAGGATCACCCCGCCGCTCGAAGACGTGTCGCCTTCGCTTCGCCAGCGCCCCCCGATGGCGCCGTCTAGAAGGCGGTCGAGCAGGCCCTGCTCGGCAGCGTGGCTGGCGCGGCAGACGCCTTTGCCGTCGAGGAACAGGCCGTCGCGGCCGGCGAGGATCAGCGCACCGGCGCGGTTGGCGTAGATCATATTCCGGTTAGGCCCGACAAAAACGACGCCGCGCTTCAGTTCGTCCAGCGTGGCGAGCGCGGTCGCCCCGAGAGGAGACGACAGCTCTAGCCGTTCGTGGACCTGCACCGCGCGTTGGAGGTGCGGAGTGAGCTGCGCGAGCAACCGCAGCTCTCCGGCGGTAGGCGCGCCGGCCTTTTTCGAGCGGATGACGCTGAGAAAAGTAAAGCGCCGATCGTTGAAAAGACTGATCCCGAAGCCCTTGAACAGATCGTTTGGCGCCATGAGGTCGGCGTAAAACTCGGTTTTGACCAGTTCCCCCTCAGGATAAAGCTCTTCTGTTCGATGCAGCATTCCCGAGGGCATGAGCATCTTTTTAGGCATCCAGGGATTGATCGCCGCGTACCTCTCATCGAGAGCGCGCAGAACCTTCGCCTCGTAGCGGTGGGAGGCGGCAATCTGGTTGGCGTGCCAGAAAATCGTCGAGCCGTCACGAAAATGCTGGCCGACCGAGGTGGTGAAATCCTGCCAATGCACCGGATCGAGCGCCGCGGCATAGGCTTGCTCGATCATCTCTACGAGCGCGTTGGAAGGGTGCATTCATCGTCCCGAGCGGATAGAATCACGCTTGGGAGCCTCAGAGTCCGCCAAGCGTAATATTGGCATGATCCTAGCCACGACGCGACCTTGGCAATGGGCGGAACTACCTATCCCTGGCGTGGGCCAAGGCAGCCGCCGCTGGCCGAGCATTTGTGGATGCGGTCGCTGACGACGTCCGCTTCGCTTGGCTGGAGGCCAACAACAGCGGTCGGCGCCCCCAAACGAGGGTAGCGAGGCTTGACGAGACCCGATCAACATGGGCCGGCAGAGGTTGCTCTGCGTTAACGAGGCTCTGATTGGGGGATAATCATCATGAACTGAAAGCTATTGGTCGCCGCAGGCCTTCTGGGGATTGCCGGAAGCGTCGGGATATATGCGCCCGCATCGGCGACGTTGATCGACGTGGTCTACAAGGGCGCCATCAAAGATGGAATCGACGTCATCGGACTGTTCGGCCCCGCCGGAGCCGATCTGACCGGCGACGCCTTCGTCGCCACCTTCAACATGGACACGTCGAAGGGCATCCCTCTCTTTACAGCTACCGAGAACTACATCCACGGCGGGGTCGTCTACGGTACTGAGAGCCCAATGATCAAGGCGACGCTCGAAATCAATGGCAAGAGCGCCACGGTTGACGGCAGCTATAACGGCTCTGTGCAGGCGTTTCTCGGCGAAAGCGGCGTCGCCAATCAACAATCACACTATGTTGCTGATGCGGTCGGGAATACATTGTTATTGTACGTGACCAACGCCAATTTCGCGCCGGTCGGAAACATTCCGTTCACCATCGATGTCCCTTTGGACTTTGTTTTCTCCTCCTCGGAGACCGGCGGAATCTTCGGGACTTTTCATAGCGGAGACTTTGGCAACAGCGCTCGACTTCAGCCCGACTGAGCTGATTTACCAGTACCCATCGACGGACGGCGGGGACGGCGCTGTCCCCGAGCCTTCCACGTGGGCAATGCTGCTCTTAGGCTTCGTGGGACTAGGCGCGTTTGGCTACCGCCGGGCGCGAAGTTTCGCGCCTGCCGAATTGGGTTAATCTGATCGAACGGATCCCCTCGCATTTTTCGATAGTCGATTTTCATCCCGAATCTCTTGCAGCGCTGTTTCAGGGCGGCCTCGGCCGCCCTGCTTTTATTGCCGGCGAACTCCCGTTCGGACTTGCCCGCCCATGAGACGCCATCCTAATCTTTTCGGGTGAAACCAGGCTGCCGGACCCTCTTCGAACTTTCCCCGCTCATCGCCGCGGCGCTGTTCGCCCTTCCCGCTGAGGCGCTCGAATGGCGATGGAGCTATTCCGGCGAGGGGGTGACGGCGTCGGGCTCGCTCACCACCAAAGACGCGCCCGACAGCGAGGGCTTCTACGAGATCACCGGCGTCAGGGGCGAGATGAACGGCGTCGCGATCACCGGCCTGCAACCGGCGGGGACCTCGATTCCCGGCAATGACGGCTATCCGGTCGACGGCCTCATCAAGGAAGAGGCGCCGCATCTGTCGCTGCACGGCTTCGGCTACGCGCTCGCCGACGGAACTTACGCCAATCCCTTCTATGGCGCCCGTTTCGCGCCCCCTGGCGTCTATGCGTTCTTTTCCGACCCGAGGAACGGGCGCCACAGCGAGCCGCTGGTGACGTTCACCGCGACGGTCGCGAAATAGTTCGCGACGCCGAAAGTTTTGGGTATTTCACCTCCCTCGTCCCGAGGAGCGCCGTAGGCGCGTTTCGAAGGGCGCTCCAAGCGCACGAACGGGCGCCCGCTTCGGGAGCATGCTTCGAGACGCGAGGCCATCGGGCGTTCGGAAGAACGCCCGTCTCTCGCCGGGCTACGGCCTCGCTCCTCAGCATGAGGCAGGGGCTTTGTCCTGATCGCTGGCGATGACAATTGATTGCTGAAATACGGAAATTGAGCTACACTTGAGCCATGAACAATTCCGCTCTTCCAAAGTTCGAAAGCGCCGGTCCGCGGGGCCCGGCCGCACCCCGCTCGGGCCAAAGGGCCCATGAAAAAAAATTATCTCGAAAATCCCGCGTAACCCATTGAGAAGGCTCATTTCGGACGAGAGAATCCAAGGAAATCCAAGGAAATCCAATAGGCCCGGACGGGGGCTTTGACGCCGAAACAGCCAGCCGCCAAGAAAAACCAAACCGGACGCAAAAGGACACGGGCGGCGGCTCGACCGAAAGCGTGGGGGAGGCCAAAGCGCCTCAAGCCGGCGCGCTCGTTCCCGCCTTGACCATGACGGCGATTTGAACGAAAGAGCGCTCATGATCATCCGCTCGCTCACCCGATTCCGACGACGCTGAAACGCGAGCTCGCGCCAGGCGCGGCTTATCTTTCAGCTTTCGGACTTGAGCAGAGGCGATCCCATGTCAGCGACAATCTTCATCGACGGCGAAGCGGGCACCACGGGCCTGCAAATCAGGGACAAGCTTAAGGGCGTCTCCGGCCTTGAGCTTGCGAGCCTGGCGCCCGAGGCGCGCAAGGATTCCGCCGCCAAGCGGAAACTCTACGGAGAGGTCGATGTCGTCATCCTCTGCCTGCCGGACGAGGCGGCCAAGGAGGCGGCGCGGCTCATCGACGAGATGGGCGCCGACGCGCCGCGTGTGATCGACGCCTCATCCGCCCATCGGGTCGCGCCCGGCTGGATTTACGGCTTTCCCGAGCTTGTGGCGGGGCAGGGGGAAAAGATCGCCTCTGCAAGCAAAGTCAGCAATCCCGGCTGTCACGCAACCGGCGCGATCGCGCTTCTGCGCCCGCTCGTCGAGGCGCGCGTCCTGCCGAAGGACGCTTCCGTTTCGATCGGCTCGGTCAGCGGCTATTCGGGCGGCGGGAAATCGATGATCGAGGCCTATGAGACGGGCAACGCGCCCGCCTTCGAGCTTTACGGGCTCAAGCTCGAGCACAAGCACATGCCGGAAATCGAGCTTTATTCAGGCTTGACGGCGCGGCCGATCTTCCTGCCCTCGGTCGGCGACTTCCGCCAGGGGATGCTGGTCAGCGTTCCGTTGCATCTCGACGCGCTGCCCGCGAGGCCCAAGGGCGTTGACCTTCGCGCCGTGTTCGCCGAGCACTACCGGGGCCAGACATATTTCCATGTCATGGAGAGCGAAGACGTCGCGCGCATCGAGCCGGAATCGCTGAACGGGACCAACGACATCGAGATCCATGTGTTCATGAACGAGGCGCGCCGCCAGGCGCTGCTCGTCGCCAAATTCGACAATCTCGGCAAGGGCGCGTCCGGCGCGGCGGTGCAGAACCTGATGCTGATGCTGGGACGCTGAGGCGCGCGCGCCGTCAAGGCCCGGGCGGGCGCGTCCTCAGCGCCAATCGCACGAGAAAGCGGACGATCGTCTCCACGATCAGGCCCGTGAGATAGGCGAGCGCCGAGCCAAACAGGCCGGCGGCGATCACCCGTCCCGTCATGTCGCCGCCGAAGGCGTAAGTCCCGCCGTTCAGCGCCCGCATGAGGAGCGTGAAGGGCAGAGCGGCGAGCGACAACGGAAGGTCGGCGAACCACGTCCCGGCTCGCCGCGCGTAGTCGACATAAAGGGCGATGAACGCCAGCGCATAGACGGCGGCGAAAGCCGCCCCCGTCCACGACTTGAGGCGCTTCATTCAGCAGGCTCAGCCCGCCTTCCAGGCCATCACGTGCTGCGTCTGCTGCCCGAGCCCGTCGATCCCGAGCGTCATGGTGTCGCCGGCTTTGAGGAACCGCGGCGGCTTCATGCCGGCGCCAACGCCGGGAGGCGTTCCGGTGGTGATGACGTCGCCGGGCTCGAGAACCATGAACTGCGAGATGTAGGACACGAGCGTCCTCACCCCGAACACCATGGTCGCGGTCGAGCCGGTCTGCATCCGCTCCCCGTTCACGTCGAGCCACATGCCAAGCCCCTGCACATCCTCGATCTCGTCGGGCGTGACCAGCCAGGGTCCGAGGGGTCCGAAAGTGGGCGCGCTTTTGCCCTTCACCCACTGGCCGGTGCGATCGTGCTGGAACTCGCGCTCCGACACGTCGTTGCAGATGCAATAGCCCGCGACATGGGTGAGCGCCTGCGCTTCGCTGACGTAGCTTGCGCGCGTGCCGATCACGACCGCGAGTTCGACCTCCCAGTCGGTTTTTTTCGAGTTCTTCGGGATGACGACGTCGTCGTCCGGCCCGACGATGCAGGAGGGAGCCTTGTTGAACAGGAGGGGCTCCTTGGGGACCGGCATGCCGGACTCGGCCGCGTGGTCGGAATAGTTGAGGCCGATGGCGATGAAATTGCCGACCTCGCTGAGGCAAGGGCCGAGCCTGGGCGTTCCCCGCACCGCAGGCAGGGACTCCGGCTTGATTTTAGCGAGCCGCGCAAGAGCGCGCGGAGCGAGCACGTCGGCGTCGATATCCGCCACCACGTCGCTCAGATCGCGCAATTTTCCGTTCTTATCGACCAGCGCCGGCTTCTCCTTGCCCGCCCTGCCATATCGTGCCAGTTTCATAAGCCCTCCCAATCGAAGCCGCCCATGGGCCCGGAACCGCCATCCCGCCCGGCCGCGCGGCGACCAATGCAGGCGTACCAAACGCCGGCGGCGTCGGCCCGTCAATGCTCACGGGCCCGCCATGCGGGAATCCTCTCGATTTCCGCGCGTCCCGGTCATCTCGCTCGCGGCATGGATCAGGAACGGCGGACGCTGGAGCAGGCGATTTAGCGCCATCCCGATCCGAGGCGCACGCGGCCGTCAGGCCGAAGCCATAGGAAATTGATGAAAAGCCAGTGGATTTTGCGCTAAGGAGGAACTATGTTGTGACTGTTAGGTTGTGGAGATTCGCGGCTCCGGTGGCGACGGGCGCAATCGCGGTGGAGGATCGAAAAAATTCTCGATAAGACCTGAGCCCGGTCCAATTTCAGACTTGATCATGGTTTCATGAAAGTGTCATGTGCCGCGGCTGCGTGAATCCAGACCATAAACAGCCGACCGATATATGTTAAACATCGAAACGTGAAAAGAACGTCATATGTCATCTTTGGAACGTATCGCCCTGTTTATTGACGGGGCAAATCTCTATGCCAGTGCAAAAGCTCTCGGATTCGACATCGACTATAAGCGTCTCTTACGGGAATTTCAGGCCAAAGGCCGTCTGATTCGAGCCTTCTACTACACGGCTCTCGTCGACGATCAGGAATATTCGTCCGTCCGGCCTCTGGTCGACTGGCTCGACTATAACGGTTATTCGGTCGTGACGAAGCCAACGAAGGAGTTCGTCGACTCGACGGGACGGCGCAAAGTCAAAGGCAACATGGATATCGAGCTTGCGGTCAACGCCATGGATATGGCGCCGCATCTCGATCTGATGGTCCTGTTCTCCGGCGACGGCGACTTCCGGTCGCTGGTCGAAGCGATCCAGCGCAAGGGCGTCCGGGTGGCGGTCGTGTCGACGATTTCGACCCAGCCGCCGATGGTGGCGGACGAGCTGCGCCGTCAGGCGGACGAATTCATCGATCTCGCCCATTTGATCCAGCGGATCGGACGCGATCCGGGTGATCGCCCGCAGCGCCCAGCCGACCATCGCCGAGGCCAGTCCTATGCGCCGGTCCAGCAGCCGGCTGAGGAATTGCGCGAGTAGACGTCGACCGCTACGTGGCGTTCGACGTCGGGCCGGCGCACGATTGCCTCGATTGCCCGCGCCTCGCGTCGTTCCGGACGACGAACCGGGCGGCCTATCCGGAATGGTGGAACGCGCCCGTGCCCTCGTTCGGCCAAGCGGACGCGCGGGTGCTGATCGTGGGCCTTGCGCCGGGATTGCGCGGGGCCAACCGGACGGGACGTCCCTTCACCGGCGACTACGCAGGCGAGCTTCTCTACGCGACGCTGATCGCCTTCGGCTTCGCGTCGGGCGCCTATGATCGCCGCCCGGACGACGGGCTGACCCTCATCGACTGCGCGATCGTCAACGCCGTGCGCTGCGTTCCGCCGCAGAACAAGCCGACGCCCGCAAGAAATCGCGACCTGCCGCCGCTATCTCACGCCCGCGATCTCGGCGCTGCCGCGACTCAAGGTCATGCTCGCGCTTGGCCGGATCGCGCATGAGAGCGCGGTGCGCGCGCTCAAGCTGCCCCTCTCGAAGTTTCCCTTCGCCCATGGCGCGCGCCATCCGGTCACGCCCGCCGTCAGCCTCTTCGACAGCTATCATTGCTCGCGCTACAACACCAACACCGGCGTGCTGACGGAAGCGATGTTCGCTGAGGTCTTCGCCTCGGTGCGCGCCGCGCTCGACGCCATGGACGCGGCCGCGCCGGCGGCTGGATAGGGATCGAGCGCGCCTCATGGGGCGCGAGGCGCGGGAAATGGGGGACGAAATGAGCGCACGGAGTTTCGGCGGGATCGGCGGATCGCCGGTCTTTGAGGTCACGATCGCCTCGAGCGCGGGGGCGAGCGCGAAGATTCTCACCTATGGCGCGGTGGTGCGCGACCTCGTCGTGCCGGCCTCCAACGGGCTGCAGCGGGTCGTGCTCGGCCTCAACACGATCGAGGACTATCTTGCTTACTCGCCGTCTTTCGGCGCCGTGCCGGGCCGGTTCGCCAACCGGATCGCCAATGGCCGGTTCACTCTCGACGGGGTCGCCTATCAGCTCGACCGCAAGCCCGGCCAGAAGCACACGCTGCACGGCGGCCCGAACGGATTCGGCCACCGGATCTGGAAGCTCGGCGCCTATGACGCGTCGTCGGTCGAGTTGATCCTCGAATCGCCGGACGGCGACGCCGGCTTTCCGGGCGCGCTCACCGCGACTTGCGTCTATCGCCTCATCGAGCCCGCGACGCTCCGGGTCGAGCTCTCGGCGGTGTCGGATCTTCCGACGATCATCAATCTGACCCAGCACTCCTATTTCAACCTCGACGGCTCGCCCGACATTCTCGACCACGAGCTGACGCTGTTCGCCGATTTTTACACCCCCACCGACGACGAGCTTATTCCGACCGGCGAAATCCGCGCCGTCGCCGGCACGCCTTACGACTTCCGCGCCCCCCGCACGGTCCGCAATGCGACGCTGACCCCTTACGACACCAATTTCGTCGCCGCGCTCGAGCCGGACGAAGAGGGTTTTGCGCAAATCGCGTCGCTCCGCTCGCCGAAGAACGGCCTCACGATGAGCTTGTTCTCGACCGAGCCGGGCGTTCAGTTCTATAGCGCCGCGCCCCTCAACTGCCCCGCGCCGGGCCTCGACGGCCAGCATTACGGCGCGCACGCGGGCCTCGCGCTTGAGCCGCAGGCTTTCCCCGATTCGCCCAACCGGCGTCATTTCACCGATTGCGTGCTGCGGCCTGACGACGAGTACCAGCACGTGAGCGAATTTCGCTTTGCGTAGCAGGGCGTTCAGAGGAGATTCTCTAACCGGAGACGAACGCGCAGGACCGATTGAGACGAGGCGTTAGGATCCTCGTCTAACCGCAGACCTTCAGAGGGTTATGGCTCCCGGTCTGAACTAGAATCGCCGGCGGGCCACGCGTCGCTTCATGTCCGGATCGCCGCGCCTGCGTTCATCTCCTTTTGATGCCGAGTCATCAATTCCCATCATCTGCGCGCGGACGTGCACGAGCGCCGCTCGTTTGACAAGTTCACCAATTATGGGCATATGCCCGTAATCATCGGCTCGTGATCGGGCGCGCGCGTCCCTCGGGGCCGCATGATCGCTGTCGAGCCGATCGCGCTTCGCGAGCCGCGAGCGCGGCGACCGGCCGCGAAACACAATGAGGAACAAGCCATGTCGCAGCCGCCGATGCCCGGCGGGCGCACGCCCGAATGTTTCGCCACCGCGGCGCGCAAAGCCTCGCGGCGGCTCACGCAATTCTACGACGAAGCACTCGAGCCCTCGGGTCTGCGATCGACCCAATACGCGATCCTGGCCGAGCTCACCCGCTCGGAAGAGCCTCCGACGCTCGCCGAACTGGCGAGCGCGCTCGTCTCCGACCGCTCGGCGGTCGGCCACAACTTAAGGCCGCTCGCGCGGGACGGCTATGTCGCGCTCGAGCCGGGGGCGGAGGACCGGCGCGAACGGCGGATCGTCCTGACCCCGCGAGGCGAGGCGAAGCAACGCGCAGCGAAGGCGATGTGGCAGGCGGCTCAGGACCAGTTTCTCGCGATCCATGGCCGGGAGCGCAGCGAAAGCCTGCGCGCGGCGCTTCTGGACATCGCCTATGACGCGCGGCTCGGCCGGACCGACTGGAGCCTCGCGCCATGACGCAGGATGCGCTGACATCCGCGTCTCAGGCGCGGCGGCGGCCAGCGCGATGGGTGAGCGGGCGGCGCGCCCGCGCGCTGCTCTGCGTCTCGGGCGTGTCGTTCATGATCATGCTCAATTCGAACATTGTCGCGGTCTCGCTTCCTTCCATCGCCCGCGACCTCAACGCGACCTTCGGCGACATCGAATGGGTGGTGAGCGCTTACGTCCTCACCTTCGCCGCGCTGCTGATGCCCTCGGGCGCCCTTGCGGACCGGTACGGGCGCCGGCGCATGCTGATGGCCGGCCTCGTCATCTTCACCCTCGCGTCGCTGCTGTGCGGCCTTGCGCCGAGCGCCCTCATTCTGAACGCGGCGCGCGCGCTCCAGGGCGTCGGCGCGGCCATTCAGCTCAGCGCGGCGCTCGCGGTGCTGGGGCATGAATTCCAGGGCGCGGAGCGCGCCAAGGCGTTCGGCTTCTGGGGCACGCTGATCGGCGTCGCCGTCGCCGTCGGTCCCCTCGTCGGCGGGCTGATCACTTCCGGCTTCGGCTGGCGCTGGGCGTTCCTCGTCAATGTTCCGATCGGCGCGGCGCTGATCTGGCTCGCGCTCGAGTCCATCAGGGAATCCCGCGATCCGGACGCGCAGCGGCTGGATATTGTGGGCATGCTGTCGTTCGGCGGCGGCCTCTTCTGCCTCATCTGGGCGCTGATCGGAGCCAATCGCGTCGGCTGGTCGGCTGAGGAGACGCGCGCCAAGCTGCTGGCGTCCCTGGTCCTCATTGCAATCTTCGTCGCGGCGGAGCTGATCCAGAAGCGCCCGATGGTGGATTTCGGGCTCTTTCGCAAGCGCACCTTCCTCGGCGCGGCCTTTGCGATGGTTGGCTTTGCTTCCGCCGCCCAGGTCATGATGACCTATCTGCCGCTCTACCTGCAGAACGCGTTCTCCCTGAGCCCGGCCGCGGCGGGCCTTGGCATGCTGCCCTTTGCGCTGCCGCTCTTCCTCTGCCCGCGCGTCGCCGTCGCGCTTGCAGATCGTATTTCCGGCCGCGACCTGCTGGCGCTGGGCCTCGCGATCGTCGCCGCCGGGAATGTGGTGACGGCGCTCATCGCGGGCTCTCATCTCTCTTACGGGTTCGTCGCCCTGGGAATGCTGGCGACCGGCTGCGGCGCCGGCCTTTTGAACGGCGAGACGGCGAGGGTGTCGATGAGCGTCATTCCGCCGGAGCGCGGCGGCATGGCGTCGGGCATCGGCGGCACGTTGCGGTTTGTCGGCCTGGTGACCGGCATCACGGGGCTCGGCGCCGTGCTCTCTTCGGAGACCGAGCGGCGGTTCGTCCACTCGGCGCCGGCGCTGCCTTTGCCGCATGCTTTTGGCGACGCGCCGCATCAGATCGTCTCGAGGATCGTCGCCGGCGACATTCCAGGCGTCGTCGCGCAAACGCCGGAGCCGCTTCGGGCGGCGGTAGCCGAACTGTCGCGGGCGAGTTTCGGCGCCGGCTTCGCGCTCGTCCTTCTGGTCGCGGGCGCTGTCGCCGCGCTTGCCGCCGGGCTGACTTTCGCTTTTGTGAGTCCCGCCGAGACCGCGCCCGTCCGGCTGCGCGCGGCGCCCGAGATAGAGATCCCTGAACTCCTCGACTAGGACCTCGCCATGCTGAGCGCCACGATCGAAAGCGCCCTTGATCGCCCGGTCTGGTCGGCCCTCACCACCGGCGATCGCCGGTTTGCCGAAGGCGGGGCGCTTGCGCTCCGCTTCCCGCCCGACATCGCGCCCTTCGGGGCGACGGCCGACGAGTCGCCCGAAGCGCTTGCGGCGTTGCGCGCGCTCGTTTCGGCGGACGGCCCGGTCGCGCTGGTCGGCGTCGACAAGCTCGAGCCTTTCCCTGGCCTCGAAATCGTGCGGCAGGCGCCGATCATCCAGATGGTCGCGGAGGGGGAGGGGGCGGCGCCTTCGGCGATCGAGCCGCCGGTCGTGCTCGGCCCGGGCGACGTCCCCGAGATGCTGCGGCTCGCTAAGCGGACGAACCCCGGCCCCTTTGGCCAGCGCAAGCACGAGCTTGGTCAATATATCGGCGTCAAGGTCGACGGCGCGCTTGCCGCCATGGCCGGGGAGCGCATGCGGCTCGATGGATGCGTCGAGATCAGCGCGGTCTGTGTCAGCCCCGACCACCGCGGCGAAGGCTATGCGGCGTTTCTCGTTTCGTGGCTCGTCCGCAAGCTGCACGAGGAGGGCGCCGCGCCGTTCCTGCATGTCTTCACCGACAATGTCGCGGCGATCGCCCTCTATGAGCGGCTTGGATTTAAGGCGCGCAAGACTCTGCGCCTCACGGTGATGGGGCGGAGGTCCACCGCCCTATGAGCGAGCGCAATTTGGATTAAGCATTGTAAAGCCGCGCACTCTGGTTTTGGCGGAACGAACCCAAAAGAGGCGCCGCCCAGCCGCCCCCACCCCGCGCCTTACTCCCGGCCAAGGCTTTCGCCCGGCCCTGCTTCGGCCAAAGCCCGGCCGACTTCGAGCCCGAGGTCGTCCATCGAGGTCTGCTCGCGCACGCTGAGGTCTTCGCCCTTCGCCTGGCGTTCGGCCTGCTCGGGCGAGCGGGCGACGTTGACGGTGACCTTCGACTCGACCTCAGGGTGCAGGTGAATTGGGACCGGGTGCAGGCCGAGCGTCTTGATCGGGTGCTGGATCGCGACGTGGCTGCGCTCCACCCGGTGTCCGGCGGCGGTCAGCGCTTCGGCGATGTCGCGCGCCGACACCGAGCCATAGAGTTGCCCCGTCTCGCCGGCCTGACGAATGATGACGACCCTAACCCCGTCGAGCTTGCTCGAAACCTCATTTGCGCTGCGCTTGAGCTCGTGATTGCGCGCTTCGAGATCGGCGCGGCGGCTCTCGAATTTCTTCTTGTTGGCCTCGGTCGCGCGCAACGCCTTGCCGCGCGGCAGCAGGAAGTTGCGGGCGTAGCCGTCCTTCACGCGCACCGTATCGCCGATATGTCCGAGTTTGCCGACGCGCTCCAGCAGAATGACGTCCATGGGTTATCTCCTTTTTGTGTCCAGCCGGGGTGGGGGAGCAATGAGCGCCGCGCGTGAGCGCAGCTTGAGGAATCCGTCGATGACGCCGAGGCCCGCCAGAACCGGAAGGGTGTACTTGGCCCGGAGCACGCAGCAGGCGTAGAGCGCGACGAGCATCAAGGGCCGCATCTTCAAGCCGCGCGACAGCGCATGCGCGACCGCCAGGCCTTGCAGCGCCAGGGCGGCTCCGAGCCCGCCGGCGACGATGGAGAAATATTGCGCGGTCGGAGCGGGCAGGGCGTAGGCCCCGCCAAGGCAGAGGAGGAACACGATTCCCACCGGCCGGGGCAGCGCGAGCGAGGCCGGCACGTCGGACCACGGCCGTCGAAGGTTGCGCGACAATTGGGTCGAGCGGGCCGCGCCATAAAGGTTGACGCACAGCATCAAGAGCGTCGAGGCGGCGATGGCCGACGGGCCGAACCGCACCAGCGTGTCGGCGAAGTCGCGGGCGGTGAGATTGCCAGGCGCGCCGTCGAAGGCCTCGGCGGCGAGGGCGGCGACGGCCTCAGCAACGTGACGCGCGCCTTCGCGGTAGCCGCCGTAGAGAACGATGACTGTCGTCAGCACCGCGGCGCTGGCGAGCATTCCGAACAGCGCCGCCAGCGAGACAATGGCGCCGACAGAAGGGTAGACCGGGGCCTCGGGCTTCCGCCCGCTGAAATATCGGGCGAGCGGGGTGACGGCGAACGCGGCCATCGCCCACGCGGGAGCGGCGACGGAGGCGGCGAAGACCAATGCGGACAACGGCTCCGCGAGAACGGCGAGCACGGCGACCGAGATCGCTCCGGCGATCGCGCCCGCGTCGAGTCCCCAGCCGAGCGTCGCGATCATGATCGGCAAAGGCGCGAGATACGCGAGCGCCATCGCCAGAATGCTCGTCTGAGCGCTGACGACAAACAGGAGCGCCGCGGCGCATCCCGCTCCGATCGCGACGACAAATCGATGCAGCATAACGGGCGCTGTCCCGCGTTGGCTTGCGGTTAGAAGGGGCCGGCCGGCCCCTCCAACGACCGCCGCGGGGAAACGCGGCGGCTTCGAAACGTTCAGGCGCGGCGACGCCGCGCGGCCGCCTTCAGCGGATCACATAGGGCAGAAGGCCAAGGAACCGGGCGCGCTTGATCGCCTGGGCGAGTTCGCGCTGCTTGCCGGCGCTGACCGCGGTGATGCGCGAGGGCACGATCTTGCCGCGCTCGGAGATGTAACGCGACAACAGGCGCGTGTCCTTGTAGTCGATCTTCGGCGCGTTGGCCCCCGAAAACGGGCACGACTTGCGACGGCGAAAAAACGGTCGGCGGGGCGCGGTAGCCATCAGTTCGCTCCAATATTCGCATCTTCACGCGGACGGCGCGGCGGACGATCCCCGCGGTCTCCCCGGTCGCCCCCGGTCTCCGCGATCGCCCCGCGGTCCGCGCGGTCCGCGATCGTCGCGGTCGCTGTCCTCGCGCTTGCGCAACATCGCCGAGGGGCCCGCCTCATGCTCGTCGACACGAATGGTGAGATAGCGGATGACGTCCTCGTTGATGCTGAGCAGGCGCTCGATCTCCACCACCGCCTCGGAGGGCCCGGCGATGTTCAGCAAGGTGAAGTGCGCCTTACGGTTCTTCTTGATGCGGAAGGCGAGCGACTTGAGGCCCCAGGGCTCGACCTTGGTGATCGCGCCGCCCAGAGAGGCGATCTTCGACTTGATCTGCTCCGTCAGCGTCTCGACTTGCTGAGCCGTGACGTCCTGCCGCACCAGGAAAATATGCTCATAGAGAGCCATGAGATTTAAGCCTTTCCATTCAGCCGCCGCGTCCCGCGCGGAGCCCCTCGAGCCCGGGTGAAGGCTCGAACCGGATCGTTCGAAGGCGGGAACACGGGAGGACGGACCATCGAGGCCCTGCCGCACGCTTAACTCCAAATCGAGCGCGCAGCCCTCCGTTCAGCCCCCGGCGGGACACAAACGAGGTCGCCCTCATATAGGGGCTTTGGGCGCGCGGCAAGAAAAATCCGAGGCGCAAGAAAATCCGAGGCGCAGAGCCGCCGGCGCGACAGAACGAGCGGAACGAACGGTAAGATGTCGCGTTGGCCGTACATCTGAAAACAAACTCAGGAGCGCCGACATGGGTCTATTCACCAAGGACATCGAGAGCATGGACGACCTGTTCGTCCACCAGCTCAAGGACATCTATTACGCCGAGAAGCGCATCGTGGGCGCATTGCCCGAGATGATCCAGAAGGCGTCGGCGCCGCAGCTCAAGCAGGCCTTCGAAAATCATCTCGCCGAGACGAGAAATCACGTCAAACGGGTCGAGCAGGTTTTCCAGATGCATGGCGCGACGCCGGAGAGCGTCGATTGCCCCGCCATCGACGGAATCCTTGAAGAGGCCCAGGAGGTCGCCGGCGAAGTCGCGGACAAGCAGGTGATGGACGCTGCGCTGATCGCCGCGGCGCAGGCGGTCGAGCACTACGAGATGACACGCTACGGAACCTTGATCGCATGGGCGAAGACGCTCGGCCGGGACGATTGCGCGACTGTCCTCAAGGCGAACCTCAGCGAGGAGGAAGCCGCCGACAAGAAGCTGACCCAGATCGCCGAGAGCGGGGTCAACCAGAAGGCGGCCTGAGACAGACGCGAGGCCGAAAAGACAAAAGGGCGGCCAGTTGGCCGCCCTTTTTCACATTCGCCGGATCTCGGCTCCAGCGGGCCCTCCGGCCAAGGCCCTCCTGCCAATTACGGCTTTATGTCGATGACGCCGGACTGCGGCGCCTGATCGGATTCCCCATAGGCCTTCATGACGTCGGCCAGGGTTTCGAATTCCTCGTCTCGAGGAAAAAACTCCAGCACTTCGAGCACGTCCTGGCCAGCGCCGTTGTTCCTGGCGCGCTCGAGGAGACTATCCCTGGATGCGGGGAAATGCGCGCCCTTCAGATGATGCGTCACGTTCACGGTCGAAGTGCATGCTTCCATCTCCGTTGTGAGAAAGGAACGGCCGAGCTCGCGCCCGGCCGTCCGATGGAACCGCTCTCGCTTAGCTTCCGTCAGCGCCAACTCCCGCGTCGTTCAGAGCGAGAACAAGGATGTCCCGTTCGACAGCCATGTGCGGAAGCCATGCGACAGCGAATTCCTTCACAATCGCCGACGGATCGGCGCCGATGTCCGACCGTTTGGCGAGCGTCGCGTGAAGGTCCCGGTGCTGCGTCTTCAGCTGTTCAACGGTCTCCGGCGCGCCGGACTTCGCGCCAGCCGTTTCGTCATTTCCGCCGCTTCTCGAGCCGGCGGTCGCTTCGCTCTTTGCTTTCCCTATTTCTCGTGCGGATTTATCGGGCTCTCGTGCCATGGGCGGCTCCTCGTTGGCAGACTTGCCGAGGAAACTCGCTCCGTTACGCAGGGTTCCAAACTGGAACGGCGTACACATGTGGCGTTTGTTAGCGCTGTGCGCATTGCGCGCGCGGCCATCAAAACGGCGCCTCGCCAGGCGCTCCAAATGATCTCAACGAGCAACAGTCGAAGCCGCCGCCGACGGCTCGCCTTTGTTGCTCAGGCGGGCGACTTGAAACTGAGGACGCGATCCGCTGGAAAGTCGTAGAGCTTGCCCGTCTCTGTCCAGTCGGGCGAGCAGATCTCGACAATCTTGGGCGCAAGCTCTTCGGGCGCGCGAAGCGTCAAGGGGTCTTCGCCGGGCATCGCGGTCGCCCGCATTCGCGTCCGCAGCGGTCCCGGATTGATCAGCATGACGCGGATGTTCGACGTGTTGAGGGTCTCAGCCGCATAGGTGCGGGCGAGGGCGTCGAGCGCCGCCTTGGATGTCGCATACGGGCCCCAGTAGGCGCGCAGCTCCGCCCGGCTCGACGCGCCCGATGTTATGAAAGCGACGCGCCCCGCGGCGGAGCGGCGCAGCAGCGGATCGAGCGACCGGATGAGCCGCCAGTTGGCGGTCACGTTGACAGCCATCACGTCGTCCCATGTCTTCGGATCGAGGTGGTGGAGAGGAGTCAGGAGACCCAGAACGCCGGCGTTGCCGACGAAGGCGTCGAGCCGGCCCCACCGGCGATAAAGCGCCTCTCCCAGCCGGTCGATGGCGGCGAAGTCGCGCAAATCCATCGGAACAAGAGTCGTCGCCTCCGGCTCCGCGGGCCGCAGCGCGCGAATCTCGTCGTCGAGCTCCTCGAGGGCGCCCTGGGTGCGGGCGAGCGCCACCACATGCGCGCCCGACTTGGCGAAGGCGAGGGCCGCGGCGCGGCCAACGCCGCGGGAGGCCCCGGTCACCAGAGCGACCCGGGGCGATCCGTCGGGTCTCGACTCACTCAATCGACACTCCCTACGTCATTTGCTAGGCTCGCCTATGGGGCATGATGGCGGGAGGAGCAAGGCGCCGGAGGGCCGGGTCGCGGGAGCGCTGGCCGGGCAGGCCGCGATGTGAAAGCGTGGATTTTCATTCGCGCCGATTATAGGCTCGACTCTGAGGGATTGCCGGAACCAAAAAGAAGTCCGATGCAGATAGGGCGAAGGGGCCGGTGCGCCTTGGGGGTCTGCGCGGCCGAGGACGCCGCGCGGCGGGGGGAAATTTGATTGGGGCTCGATATGGCGAACGCTAGGCTTGACCGCGAATCCGGAAAGACCGTGACTCGCGCCGATCTGTCGGAAATTGTCTATCACAAGATTGGACTGTCGCGCACGGAGTCGGCGGAGCTGGTGCAGTCGGTTCTGGATGAAATCTGCGATGCGGCCGCGCGCGGCGAAACCGTCAAGCTGTCCGGCTTCGGCTCGTTCGTCGTGCGCTCCAAGGGCGAGCGCGTTGGGCGCAACCCCAAGACAGGGGTCGAGGTGCCGATCCTTCCTCGCCGGGTGATGGTGTTCAAGCCGTCCAACGTGCTGAAGGCCAAGATCAACGGGCGCGAGGGACCCGAAAAAGGGTAGGGCGCTGCTTGCGGGCAAACGGCGCGCTGGCGTTTGCGTTCCGATCAGCCGATAGTGAGTCATCGCTGAGGGAAGGCGCCCCATGATTCTCTCGCCGCGGGCGCCGGCGAACGCGCCGCTGGAAAAGAGCCCGGAAGCCTATCGAACGATTCGCGAAGTCGCGGACACATTGGATTTGCCGCAACATGTGTTGCGCTTCTGGGAGACCCGCTTTCCCCAGATCCGGCCGCTCAAGCGGGCCGGCGGCCGGCGCTATTATCGTCCTGACGACATCGAGCGGCTAAGGCTCATCAGGCGCCTGCTTTACGATGAAGGCTATACGATAAAGGGCGTCCAGAAGCTCTTCAAGGAGCAGGGCGTTCAGGCGCTGTCGGCCGCCGCCGCGCCCGCGCCGATCGGCGGGTCAACGGACGAAGCGCCGGGCGCCGGCGAAGCCGGCCCCGAGACTTCGCAGTCTCCGGGCGCGCGAGCAAGCCGGGCGAAGCTCGCGGACGACGAGCTCGCCGCGCTGCGCGAGGCGCTGGCTGAAATCGGCGACGCCGAGCGAATCCTGGCGCGGGCGCTGAATCCGTGAGCAGCCATCGAGGGAAAGCGCATTGCACCGCGTGCCTCCGCTGCCTATAAGGGGCGCCGTCGGAGTGTAGCGCAGCCCGGTTAGCGCACTAGTCTGGGGGACTAGGGGTCGTGGGTTCGAATCCCGCCACTCCGACCACTTTCCTAAATAAAAACAAAAACTTAGTAGACGGGAAGACTGGTTGCTTTTGACCTTGCGCGGTTTGGGTTCACGGTGGGTTCAAGGAAGCCAGCGTGCGATGTCTGCTATTTCTAGCACAGCGTGGGGCTTCGTCGGCGGCGCCATGGTGCGTTGGGTCGAATTCGACCTTGAGGGAAAGGTCTGGACGGTCCCGCCCGCCCGCACACTAAGTCCGCGCGCGAGCATCGCGTTCCCCTTTCCGACCGCGCACTCGCCATCTTGCGGGACCTGGAAGCCGGCCGGACGGGCGACTATGTGTTTCCCCGGCCGACGGCCCGGCCGCCCGCTTTCCGGCATGGCGTTCGAAATGCTGTTGCGCCGGATCAAGTCGCCCTACACGGCTCACGGCTTCCGAAGCTCATTCCTCGATTGGGCGGGCAACGAAACCCATTTCCCGCGCGAACTCGCCGAACACGCTCTTGCCCACGTGATTGGCGACAAGGCGGAACAAGCCTACCGTCGATCGGACGCGCTGGCGCGACGGCGTGAACTGATGGACGCTTGGGCTAAGCATTGCGAGGGCGCGGCCGGCGACAACGTTGTGACGTTCAAGCGGCCGGCTTAGGCTCTGCGCGGGGCGGAACGCGCAGATGGACGACTTCGAAGAAGACACCCGATTGGGATACGCCTACTTGGGCGGATATCTCACGACTGATAAGCGGGGCATTCCGCGCAAGCGCTACCATCACGAAAAATCTGAAGCCTCAGATTTATGCCGCGCCGCGCTCGCACGGGTCCTGAGAAGCGACAGACCGTTGGATCGCCAATTGCGCGACATGCTGGCGGACATGTTCGAGCCGACGGTACGGCCTGAAAGCCCTTGGTGTGAGCGAAGGTTGAAAGCGGGGTTTCGAGCCCCAACGAAGCCGCGCGACCCAAATGCGAACACTCATATGGCTTGGTTCGTTTGGGAGAGAGCGGCAGGGGTTGGCGTTGAGGCCGCCATCCAAGAAGCTATGGCCAAGTTCAATGTTTCGCGGGAACGGATGTACGACCTCTGGAAGGTCTACAAGCCGCTATTTGAGGCCATTTGGGGTCCCTTGCATCGCACCGACCCGGTATAGGCCAGTGTACCGAACTCGCGAATTAGCTACAGTTACGGCGCTTTGGAGACATGCTGAGATGCCCTTCGACGCCCGGAATTAGCCGGGAGTCCGAGGAGGCGGTCAATGTCGACAGACAACAAAGACGTAAAGCGTCTCGCTATGAGCATACGCGAGGCGGAGCACGCAACCGGACTTTCCCGCGCAACGCTGTATCGGCTTATCGCCAGCGGCCGGCTAATGACTTTGAAAATTGGCGCGCGGAGGCTCGTTACCATAAGCGCATTGGACGCCCTCCTAAATGAGGGCTCGAAATGAACATGAACAAAAACCCGGCCCCGCGCGCCAACGCGGGAAACCGGGCCAATTCCAAAGTTGAACAACATCAGATTATCGCATCGCCCGTCGATTGGAAAGCCGACGCGGCGGCCGGTTGGCTTGCAAGGCACCTTGCTGTGCCGGAGGCGCTGGCGCGCGTCCTGGTCGCGCTGGCGAGCCTGGGGAGGGCCTTTCAATGAACGGCCCTACCGACTTCGCTGAGATCAACCGCGCGGCCCTGGCGGCCTTCCCGGCCGTGCTGGCGCGCATCCTCCCCGGAGGCAAGCGCGTCGGCGCGGAATATCGTCGCGCTCAATCCTCGCCGCGCTGATCGCCGGCTCGGATCGTTCAAGATCAATCGCTACAACGGGCCGTTGGGCGGATTTCGCGACCGGCGACAAAGGCGGCGATCCGATTTCGCTTGTCGCATATCTCGGCAACGTTTCGCAGGGCGAAGCGGCGCGAATGCTGGCGCGCATGCTCGGCATAGAAACCGAAGGGCGTCGCCGTGGCTGACGGCCCAGTTTTCTCGCCCCTGAGGCCGGACGAAATTGCGGCCGCGCCAGCCATCGCAAAGCCGGTACACAGCGATTGCGAGATTGTCGCGCCACTTCCGCTCGATGCGCCGCCGCCCAACGTGAAGTTCAAGGGCCGTAAGCCGGACGAAGTTCTCTGGTTTGTCAACGAAAAGGGCGAGCGCCTATTCGCCGAATGCCGATGGAACCTCGAAGCCGGCGCTAAGGAAGTCCGCCCCGCATGCTTCACCGATAAGGGATGGAAGCTCGTCGCGTACCCTACGCCTCGTCCGC
>CAVXVE010000058.1:0-90622 GCA_963764955.1 uncultured Alphaproteobacteria bacterium
CATCCGCGCATTCCGCTTTATATCGTGCCGCGCGCGGATAACGAGTTTATGATCGGGGCGACCATGATCGAAAGCGCCGAGAGAGGCGCGGTCAGCGTGCGCTCGGCGATCGAACTCATGAACGCCGCCTACGCGCTCCATCCAGCGTTCGGGGAGGCTGAGATCCTGGAGATGAGCGCTGACGTCAGGCCGGCCTATCCCGACAACGAGCCGCGCGTGATCGAGCGCGACGGCCGCATCTTCGTGAACGGCATGTACCGGCATGGCTATCTGCTGTCGCCGGCGCTCGCGGAGCGGGCGGCCGGGATGGCGCTTGCGCGCGCCGCCGAGCGCCGCCTGATCGAGGCGTGAAGCGATGAAACTCGTCGTCAATGGGGAAGAACAAGAGATCGAGGCCGTCACGCTCGCGACCGCTCTCGCTGCGCTCGAGCTCAAGGACGCGACTGTCGCGACCGCGCTCAACGGCGAGTTCGTGCCGGCGCGGGTGCGCGAAGCGATAAGGCTCAAGGACGGCGACCGGATCGAGATTGTCGCGCCGCGGCAGGGCGGGTGAGATGACCCGCGCTTCGACCTCCGTTCCCGACTTCACCCTCTATGGCGCGACGTTCCACTCGCGGCTCATGCTCGGCACGTCGCAATATCCCTCGCCCGCCATCCTCGCCGAGGCGGCGCGCGCATCAGGCGCCGAGATCCTCACAGTGTCGCTCAGGCGCGAGTCGCGCGGCTGAAAGAGGGGCAGGATTTCTGGCGGCTGATCCGCGACATCGGCGCGCGTGTGCTGCCCAACACCGCTGGCTGCCACAGTGTCAAAGAGGCGGTGACGACGGCTCAGATGGCGCGCGAAGTGTTTGGCGCGCCCTGGGTCAAGCTCGAGGTGATCGGCGAAGCGGACACGCTGCAGCCCGACGTGTTCGGTCTTGTCGAGGCGGCGCGGATCCTTTCCGGCGAGGGTTTTGAGGTCTTCCCGTACACGACCGAGGATCTCGTCATCGCCGAGCGGCTGATCGAAGCGGGGTGCAAAGGGTTGATGCCTTGGGGCGCGCCGATCGGCTCCGGCAAGGGGCTCAACAACGTGTTCGGCTTGAGGGCGTTGCGCGCGCATTTCCCGGAGATTCCGCTGATCGTCGACGCCGGGGTCGGCCTGCCGTCGCACGCTGCGGCGGCGATGGAGCTCGGCTACGACGGCGTTCTGCTCAACACCGCCGTCGCGAAGGCGGGCGACCCCGTGGCGATGGCGCGCGCCTTCGGGCAAGCGATCGACGCGGGCCGCGCCGCCTTCCTTGCTGGACCCATGCAGCCGCGAGACATGGCCGCGCCGTCGACGCCAGTCGTGGGGAGGGCGGTGCTCACGTGAGCAGGCCCCCATCCGGCGCCGAAGGCCCGTCGAAGGACGGGCGTCTTTCGATGCCCTTCCGGCGTCACCTTCTCCCAGCGGGAGAAGGGTATGGCCTCGACCCCTTCTACCCGATCGTCGACAGCGCGGCCTGGATTGCGCGGCTCGTCGGGGCCGGCGCCCGGCTGGTTCAATTGCGCGTCAAGGACAAGGGCGAGGCTTGGGTTGCGCGCGAAGTGCGTGCGCGCTGGCGGTCTGCGCGGAAACGGGCGCAGCGCTGGTTGTCAACGACTATGCGCGTTGCGATCGACGAGGGCGCGCCTGGGTTCATCTCGGCCAGGGCGATCTCGATGACGCCGATGTCGGCGCGATCCGCAAGGCCGGCGTCAAGCTCGGCGTCTCGACGCACGATGACGCGGAGCTTGTCCGCGCGCTCGCGCTCGCGCCGGATTATGTGGCGCTCGGGCCGATCTATTTCACACGCCTCAAGGCCATGGCGTTCGCGCCGCAGGGCGTCGAGAAGATCGGCGTGTGGAAACGCCGCATCGGCGCGCTCCCGCTGGTCGCGATCGGCGGCCTCAATGTCGAACGGGCGAAACTTTGCCTCGCCGCAGGCGCGGACGTCGTCTCGGTCGTCACCGACATCACGCTCAATGCTGATCCGGAGGCGCGGGCGCGAGAATGGATCGCGGCGACGCGGCCAGCGTGAACGCAAGGCTTTCGATCGCGCTCGCCATCGCTGGCTCCGAATTCGGGCGGCGGCGCCGGGATTCAAGCCGATCTCAAAACCTTCGCGGCGCTCGGCGTCCACGGCGCGAGCGTGGTGACAGCGCTCACCGCGCAGAACACGCGCGACGTGCGGGCGATCCACTATCCGCCGCCTGGAATCGTTGGCGCGCCAGATCGGGGCGGTTCTTGAGGATTTCGAGGTCGCCGCGATCAAGATCGGCATGCTCGGGATCGCGGCGATTGTCGAGGTGGTGGCGGAGCGACTGCCCTCCCGCTTTCGTCTGCCGGAAGAGGCGGCGGCTCGCTCCCCTGCGACCCGCCCTTTTCTCGTCTATGACCCCGTCATGATCGCCTCCTCCGGCGAACTCGCTCAGCGGCGGAGACTTCGTCGAGGCGATTGCTCATAAGCTGCTGCCGCTTGTCGATTGCCTCACGCCAAATCTCGCCGAGGCCGCCGCGCTGCTCGGGGAACCGCTTGCGCGCAGCGAAGGCGACATGGCGCGCCAGGGCGCGGCGCTGTTGAAGCTTGGCCCGCGCGCTGTTCTGATGAAGGGGGGCCATCTGGAAGGGAAGGAGGCCGTGGACCTGTTGGTGACTTCGCAAAACATTCGCCGGTACAGCGTTCCGCGCGTCGCCTCGCGCAATCTTCACGGGACCGGCTGCACCCTGCTCGAGCGCCATCGCCGCCAACGTCGCGCTTGGCATGGCGTTGCCGGGGGCTGTGGCGTCGGCCAAGGCGTTTGTGTGCGAGGCGATCGAGCGGGGCCGCCGCATCACGCTCGGCGCCGGACCAGGCCCGCTGATCCAGACGAAGCTGGGTTGAAACTCTGCCGCGTCCGGGCCGTACTTGCATTTGCATGCACGATTCCCGGGAGGGCGGGGCGAGATGGCAAGCAACTTCTACGAGACCATCCCCGTATTCGACAATTTCGCCGACGCGGTGAGGGCCGAGAGCTATAGACCACTGCCGGAAGACTGGGTCGTGGGTTTCGCCGACGTGGTCGGTTCGACCAAAGCCGTCGCCGATGGTCGATACAAGGCTGTCAACATGGTCGGCGCGGGCGCGATCGCGGCCGTCGCCAACGCGCTGGAGCGGCGGCCGTTTCCTTTCGTATTTGGCGGCGACGGCGCGAGCTTCGCCGTGTCGTCGTCCGATTCAACCGCCGCCGGCAAGGCGCTTCAGGCTACGGCCGCGTTCGCGCGTGAGGAGTTTCGTTTCGATTTGCGCGGTCGCGATGGCGCCGGTCAGTGAGATCCGGGCGGCGGGATACGACGTCCGGGTCGCGCGTTTCGCCGCCGCGCCGCCTTGCGTCTATGCGATGTTCGCCGGCGGCGGCCTGACCTGGTTCGACGCCGCAGCCAAGCGCGGCGCTTATGCTCTGCCGCCGGCGGAGCCGGGCGCACGTCCCGATCTGTCCGGCCTTTCCTGCCGATGGGCGTGCGCCCGCGAAGCACGGGCTTGTTCTGTCGCTGATCGTTGCGCCACGCGGAAACGACGCGCGATTTGCGCCGCTCGTCAACGAGATCGTCAAATCATCGCTCGCCGTGGCGTCGAGCGAGCGGCCGGTCACTTTGATGAGCCTGCGGCCGGGGAATCCGGGCAAGGCGATCGCGCTCGAGACACGGGTCAAGAAAGCCTCGGGGCTGTCGCAAGCGAAGGCGCGTATCGCGGCGATACGCGGCTATTGCATCGCGATTGTCCTCCATGTTTTCAAGCTCAGAGTGGGTCGCTTCGACGCGACGACTTATGCGAGCGAACTTATCGCCAACGCCGATTTTCGCAAGTTCGACGACGGCCTGCGCATGACGCTCGACCGCTCTCTTGAGTTCGCCGATGCGCTTGAGGCTCGGCTTGCCGGCGCGGACGCGTTTGTCCATTGGGGCCTCTTCCGGCAGGGGGCTGCGCAAGTGACGTGCTTTGTTCCCTCGGCGACCGAAAGCGGCCATGTCCATTTCGTTGACGGGGCCGGCGGAGGGTATACGATGGCGGCCAAAGCGATGAAGACGCGGCGGGAGGCGCTGGCGTCCGCGGCGGAGACCCTTCGCCCGGCGTCATGGGTTAAGAGGCGGCTGATGCAAAACGCTTTCCATATTGTTGCGGCCGTCGCGGCGGTGGCCTTGGCGACCGCGGTTGGGGGACAATGTGCGCAAGCCGATGTCGCTCCGCAGCCCGTTGCACTGGCTATCCTCAACCTCGACTATGTCGACACGTCCGGCGAGCCGAGAGACCAAACGGCGGCCCATCAACGCCGTGCCGCCGATTTCGTTAGCGCCTTGCAGCGCGACCTGGCGTCGAACGGCCAGTACCGCATCGTTCCCATGTCTTGCGGCGCCGCGCCGTGCGAATCGGAGATGAGCCCCTCCGACATTCAGAAGGCAGCGCGCGCGGCCGGCGCGAAGCTCGTCCTCATCGGCGGCGTGCACAAAATGAGCTCCCTCGTTCAATGGGCGAAGATCGAGATCGCCGATGAGGAGCAGGGCCGGATCGTTTTTGACCGGTTGCTGACTTTTCGTGGCGACACGGACGAGGCGTGGCAAAAGGCGGAATCGTTTCTCGCGCGCGATGTTCTCCAGTCGAAGGCGAGCTTCGGCAAACAGGCGGGAGCCGTCGCGCCGGTCAAAGTCGCCGTCTTCGACTTCGAGCTGGAGGATTTCAGCGGCGGCGCTGGGATCATTCCCGAAAGCGACCAGGACCGGGAGCAGCTGAGACTGGCGACGGAGACAGTGCGCAGGCTGCTGCGACTCAGTCCCGGCCGGTACAGCCTTGTTGACGTCAGCCACGCCGACGCGCCCGACGCGACGGCGCACAGCCTTCACAAATGCGACGGTTGCGACGCCGCGATCGCCCGCAAGCTCGGCGCGGACCAATCCCTTGTTGGCATCGTGACCAGCGATCACCCGCACCGATTATGCGGTCACATTCAGAGCTTCGCGACGCGCGGACCGGCGCTCCGATCGACGTCGAGCAGACCGATCTTCGCATCGGCGCGAATTATTCCTGGGACCGCGGCGCGGCCTGGCTCATCAAGAACAGGTTGCTGGAGAAACAGGCCCGGCAATAGGGCTTCTGGCAAGCAGGCTTTAGCGACCCGTGGATAGCGAAGGCGCCGGCGCTGCACGGCGCCGGCCGATTTGCTAGGCTTGAGGCGATGGATGCCTCCAGCGACACCCCCAATCCTGACGCCGCCACGGCGCGCCTCACGCCGATGATGGCGCAGTATTTCGAGATCAAGGCGGCCAATCCTGGCTGTCTCCTGTTCTACCGGATGGGCGACTTCTACGAACTCTTCTTCGACGACGCGGAGATCGCCAGCCGGGCGCTCGGCATTGTCCTCACCAAGCGCGGCAAGCACGAGGGCGAGGACATCCGCATGTGCGGCGTGCCTGTCGAGCGCGCCGACGATTACCTCAACCGGCTGATCGCGCTCGGCCATCGGGTCGCCGTTTGCGAGCAGATGGAAGACCCCGCGGCGGCGAAAAAGCGGGGACCGAAATCGGTCGTCAAGCGCGACGTCGTGCGGCTGGTCACGCCGGGCACAATCACCGAAGAGCGGTTGCTCGAGCCCGGCCGGGCGCGTCTTCTGGTCGCCGTCCAGAAGCTGCGCTCGAGCGAGGGGCGGCACGTTTACGGGCTCGCCGCGCTCGATCTGTCGACCGGCGCGTTCGACCCTCTCGGAGGCTGACGAAGCGGGCCTCGCCGCGGAGATCGCGCGGCTTGAACCGAGCGAGGTCGTCGCTTCGCAGGCCGTGTACGAAGAACCGGCGTTTTCCCAGATTGTCCGTGAGATGCGCGTTCCCGCGACGCCGCTTGCGCGCGACGGCGGCGACGCTGCGGCGGCCGAACGGCGGGTCTGCGAGTTTTACGGCGTCGAAACCCTTGACGGCTTCGGCGCGTTCACCCGCGCCGAGATCGCCGCCGCCGCGCTCGCGCTCGCCTATGTCAAGCGCACCCAGTTGGAGGCGCGGCCTGCGCTCTCTGCTCCAACGCGGCGCGCGCGGGGGACGAGCCTCGAAATCGATCCCGCGACCCGCGCGAACCTCGAGCTCACTCGGACCTTGAGCGGGGCGCGCGATGGTTCGCTTCTGGCGACAATCGACCTGACTGTGACCCCCGCAGGGGCTCGCCTGCTCGCCGAGCGGCTCGCCAATCCGCTGACTGACGCGGAGGCTATCAATCGGAGGCTCGAACTCGCTTGAGTTCCTGGTCGAGGCCGCGCCGATGCGCGACGCGTTGCGCCGGGCGCTCATGCACGCGCCCGACTTTCTGCGGGCTCTCGCGCGCTTGAGCCTCGACCGCGGCGGCCCGCGCGACCTCGCCGCCATTCGCGACGGCCTCGCCGCCGCGGCGACGCTGGCCAGCATTCTCGAGGCCGCGCAGGAGCTCCCGCTCGAACTCATGAGCGCCTATGCGCGGCTCAGAGCCGATTGCGCCGGGCTCCAGCGCGATCTCGAGACGACCCTGGCGGACGAGTTGCCGCTGCTCAAGCGTGACGGCGGATTTGTCCGCGCGGGCGCGCTTCCGGCGCTCGACGAAGCCCTGAGTCTGCGCGACGAAAGCCGCCGCGTGATCGCGGAACTGCAAGCGTCCTACGCCAACGAGGCGGGCGTCCGGCAGCTCAAGATCAAGCACAACAATTTTCTCGGCTACTTCATCGAGACGCCGCAGGCGGCGGGCGAAACGCTGCTCAAGGCGCCCCATAGCGCGACCTTCATCCATCGCCAGACGATGGCTGGCGCGATGCGCTTCAGCACGGGCGCGCTCGCCGACCTCGAGGCGCGCATCGCCTCCGCCGCGGACCGGGCGCTCGCGCTCGAACTCGAGGCGTTCGAGCGCCTGCGGCAGGCCTGCCTCGCCGAGGGCGAGAACCTGCGCGGCTTCGGCGCGGCGCTGGCGGAGATCGACGTGGCGGCCGCGCTCGCCGAACTCGCGGTCAAGCGCAGCTGGACGCGGTCCGCTGGTCGACGCTTCGCTGAGCTTCGCAATCGAGGGCGGGCGCCATCCGGTGGTCGAGGCGGCGCTTAAGCAAGCGGGCGAGCCCTTCGTCGCCAACCAGTGCGATCTTTCGGGAGAAGCAGGGGAGGGCGGACGCATCGCGATCGTCACCGGCCCGAACATGGCGGGAAAATCGACCTATCTCCGGCAAAACGCGCTGATCGCGCTGATCGCGCAGATTGGCGCCTATGTGCCAGCGGCGCGCGCGCATATCGGGATCGTCGACCGGCTGTTCTCGCGCGTCGGCGCGGCGGACGATCTGGCGCGCGGCCGCTCGACCTTCATGGTCGAGATGGTCGAGACGGCGGCGATCCTCAACCAGGCGACCGCGCGCTCGCTGGTGATCCTCGACGAGATCGGACGCGGCACGGCGACCTTCGACGGCCTCTCGATCGCCTACGCCTGCGTCGAGCACTTGAGCGCGGTCAACCGCTCCCGGGCCTTGTTCGCCACCCATTTCCACGAACTGACCGCGCTAGCCGAGACGCTGCCTCGTCTCGTCAACCTCACCATGCGCGTCACCGAGTTCAAGGGGACGCTCGCGTTCCTGCATGAGGTGGTTCCCGGCGCCGCCGACCGCTCCTATGGCATTCAGGTCGCGAAGCTCGCAGGCCTGCCGCCGTCCGTCGTGAAGCGCGCACGACAGGTGCTCGCCAGCCTGGAGGCGACGCGCTCGAGCAGCTCGCTCGACGCGCTGCCGCTCTTCTCCTATGAGCCGCGCGAGCCGCCGCCGCCCGATGCGCTGCGCGCCGCGCTCGCCGCGCTCGATCCTGACACGCTGACGCCTCGCGATGCGCTCGAGGCCCTGTATAAGTTGAAGCGGCTGATCGGAGACAAGGAGTGACGACTTCAGTTTGCCGTCCAGTCTTCGACGCGGAGCCCCGGAACGGCGCCGAACGCGCCATCATGGGTCACCAGCGTCATGTCATGCTCCGCCGCATGAGCGGCGATCATCAGGTCGAGCGCGCTAAGCGGCCGTCCTTGGCGTTCGAGGCCGGCCCGAAGGGTCGCGTAGCGTCGCGCCGTTGCGCTCGTCCAGGGCAGGACATCGATCGCCGCCAGAAACTCGTTCACTGCGGCGCGCAGCCTTCGCGCTGCAGGTCGCCTGGCGACGCCGAACAGCATCTCACCTTCCGTCACCACCGAAAGGCAAAGGCGATCCGGCGCCTCGGCTTTAAATCGCGCGGTGAGTTTCAGCTGACCCTTCACCAATCCGCTGGCCGCGTTGGTGTCGAGCATGAAGCGCGTCATTCCTCCCAGCCTTCGAATGGATCGCGCTCCGTTCCTCCCTGCCATCGCTCGCCGGGCGAAAGGAAATCATCCGGAATTTCGGCTCCTGCCAGCGCGGCGAAGAAGCGGTCGAAGGAACGGGGCTTGGTGGAAAGAATCACGTCGCCGGTCGCAGGATCGCGGCGGATGTAGACTTCCTCGCCATCGAAGCGATAGGCCGCAGGCAGACGCACCGCCTGGCTCCGCCCGTTCTTGAATAATCTCGCTGTTTGAACTCATTCTGCTCAGCCTTTGACAAAAGATATATACCATGGTCTATGCCAGAGCAAGATGACCGATCCCAAAATCCTCCTCGCCTCGCTCGCCGCGGCCTATCTTTATGTGGTCACGCTGGGGCCGGCGTTTCTCGCCTTGTTCACCCTGTCCGCCTCGCGCGGGCGTACATCGGGCGCCTGGTTCATCTGCGGCCACCTGGTCGGCGACGTGACCTGGGGCGCGCTCGCGGTGGCTGCGATCGTCGGCGCGAACCGCATCGGCCCGACCTTGTTCGAACTGCTCGGCTTCGTGTGCGGGCTCTACCTCGTCTATCTCGGCGCGCGGGCGGTGATGACCAAAAAGGACGCCCCGCCGCGAACCATCGGCGCCAGGCGGCCGCTCGCGACCGGCATGGCTTTCGGCCTCACCAACCCCAAGTCCTACCCGGTGGCGCTGGCGATGTTCGCAGCCATTGTCGCGCCCTATGTCGGGGCGCTGAAAATGGCCGATGCGCCCCAGATGTTCGCAGCCGCCTTCGCAGGCTTGTTGCTCGCCGACCTCACCCTCGTCTTCGCTGCGGGTCTGCCGGCGGTCAGGCGGTTCTTCCTCATGCACGGCGTCGCGGTGACGCGGCTCGTCGGGGTGATCTTCATCCTGTTCGGCGCGAAGTCGATCACCGACGCCGCGGGCGGCGCGATGCGTCGCACGGCGTGACAGCGCGCCGGCTCGCGCGGTGGGGAGGGCGGCGTGAAAGGGAATAGCGACGCCATCTACCGCTACCGCCGCGAGCAATATTTCGCCAAGCCGCCGGCGGCGATTTGGCCGTTTGTCTCCGACAGCGCTCGCCTTTGGGAGTTGAGCGGCTTCGCCCCCTATCGGTTTGAGGAGCGCGTCGACGGTGAGGGCCGTGTCCACCGCTTCGTCCGCGGCAAGGTCGGGCCGTTCCCGGCGCGATGGGAGGAGGATTTTGGCGAATGGCAGGAAAACCACCGCCTTTTCCAGACCCGAGACTATAAAAACGGCCCGATGCGGCGGTGGGAGTGGACTTGCGAGCTCATCGCCGAAGGCGAAGGCTGTCGGCTGATCCTCAGCGGCATGGCCGAGCCCGCCGGCCTCTTGGGCTTTGTGGGGAAGCGTGCAGGCATCTTCGACGCTGAGTTCGGCAAGGCTTGGGCGGGGATCGAGCGGACCATTCGCGAAAGCGACGGTTCGGCGCTGGTCCCGGGCTGGAGCGCCGAGGATTTGACAGAGCCCGCCGCCCGGCAACGCCTCGAGGCGCTTGGCGCTGAACTCGCGCGCGACCCTGCTTCGCACAATCTCGGGCCGAACCTCATCGATTACTTGCGCCATGCGCCGATCGTCGATCTGCGCAGCATGCGCCCGATCGCGTTGGCGAAACTATGGTCCGCCCCGTCAGACCACGCCGTGGAATTGTTTCTGGCCGCAGCGCGAAAGGGCGTCGTGGCGATGGGATGGGAGCTGCTCTGCCCGCGCTGCCGTGGCGCGAAGTCCCGCGCAGACCGGCTGCAGGACTTGGCCAAAGGCGCGCACTGCTCCTCCTGCAACATCGATTACGAGCGCAATTTCAGCCGCAACGTCGAGCTGACTTTTCACCCCGCGCCCTGGATTCGTCCGCTTCCCGATGGGGAGATGTGCCTGCTCGGACAGGGCTCCGCACGGCACATCAAGTTTCAGGGCGAGGTTGCAGCGCATTCCGCTAAGAGCTTTGACTTGGCGCTGGCGCCGGGGCCTTATCGCTTTCGCACCGTCGAGGCTGGCGGCGAAGCTGATCGCGACCTCGGCGCCGACGGAATGATCCCGGCGCTTGTGGCGCGTGGCGCCGACATTCTGCTCGAGGAAGCGAGCGCCAGAAACGAGCTTGCGATCCGCAATGAGAGCGAAAGGCCGCTCGCCTTCGTCGTCGAAAACCGCAATTGGGCCAGCGACGCGCTGACCGGCGAGCGCGTGATCGCCATGCCGGCCTTTCGCAGGCTTGCTCCCGAGCAATTGCTGCGCCCTGGCGACAACGCCGAGATAAGCTGGATCGCCATCATGTTCACGGACCTCAAAGGCTCGACCGAACTCTACGACGCGCTTGGCGACGCCTCCGCTTATAACCTCGTTCGCGACCATTTTTCGTTTCTCGCGGAGCGGGTGCAAAGCAATAACGGCATCGTCGTCAAGACCGTGGGCGATGCGGTCATGGCCGCCTTCTCCCGTCCCGATCAGGCGGTCCGCGCGGCGCTCGCCATCCAGGACGATGTCGTAAGCTTTAATTCCGCGCGGGGAGAAGGCGCGACCCCCATCGTTTTGAAGCTCGGCCTTCATGCCGGACCTTGCATCGCCGTCACGACGGGGGACGTGCTCGACTATTTCGGCGCCACCGTGAATGTCGCGGCGCGCCTCGAAAACCAGTGCCGCGGCGGCGAGGTGATCGTGTCGGAGGACGTGGCGGGAGACGCCGAAACCGCGGCGGCGCTGGCGGATCGCGCGCAGACCGAAGAAACGGCGATGCTGCGCGGCGTCAGCGCGCCGGTTCGGTTTGTTCGGGTCACAGGCCGGCGCGAAAGTTAAGACCGCAAGATCAGGAGTTCGCGCCCCTCACTCCGCGGGCTGCACGGCTCCGAGCGGCGGCGCGACCGACCGAGCCGGCGTTGCCTTCGCCGCCCTCTGGCTGGCCCAGCGCCGCGCAAGAACGGCGCAGACCATGAGCTGCATCTGGTGGAAGAGCATGGTCGGCAGAAGGATCATGCCGAGGTCCGGGCCGGCGAACAGCACGCCCGCCATCGGCACGCCGGCAGCCAAACTCTTCTTCGAGCCGCAGAAGACGATGGCGATCGTGTCCTCGCGGTTGAAGCCTAGGGTCTTCGCGGCGAAACGGGTGGCGAAGAGCATGAAGGCAAGAACCAGCGCCTCGATCACGATCATAACAGCAAAGCCGCTTAGCGGCAGCGCGCGCCAGAGCCCGGCGCTGACCGCGTGTCCAAAGGCCCCATAGACCACGAGCAGGATCGAGCCCCGGTCGGTCGCAGACAGGATCGCCCTGTGGCGCAGGACGAAGGCGCCGATCCACGGACGCAGGAGTTGGCCCGCCAGGAGCGGCGCAATCAGAAAAAGGCCGATCTCGCGGATCGCCTCGCCGGTCGGCGCGCCGCCGTGCGCGGAGGCGAAAATCCCGACCAGAAGCGGCGTCGCCAATGCGCCGATCAGGCTCGACAGAGTGGCCGAGCACATGGCGGCGGGAACATTGCCGCCGGCGATCGAGGTGAAGGCGAGCGAGGACTGGATCGTCGAGGGCAGGAGACAGAGATAGAGCATGCCCAAAGCCAGCGGCGCCGGCACGAGCCATTGCGGCAGACCAGGGAAGAGGGCGAGGCCGACGAGCGGAAACATCACGAAGGTGGACGCGAGCACGAGCGCGTGCAGGCGCCAATGAGCGATTCCCGCGATCACGTTCGCCGTCGCCAGGCGCGCGCCATAGAGGAAGAACATGAAGGCGATCGCGACGTCGGTCGCGATCTTGACCGGCGTCTCGAACGCCGCCGAAGGCGGCAAAACGCTCGCGAGCGCGACGGTCGCGACGAGAAGCAGGGTGAACGCATCGGGGGCGAAGCGGAGCAGGGCGGGGCGCATGATGGGCGCAATATGCCGCGCTTCGCGCTCATTCTGAATAGCGTTCTCCATAGTTTCAGTTATCATGGACCGTGATGACCGAGACCTACGATCCCGACCTGCTCGTGACCTTTCTCGCCGTCGCCGAGACCGGCTCCTTCTCCGAGGCCGCGCGGCGGCGGGGCCTGCGCCAGTCGACGGTGAGCCAGCAGGTGCGGCGGCTGGAAGCGGAAACCCGCCGCCGCCTGTTCGATCGCGACACCCACAATGTTGCGCTGACTGTCGACGGGCAGGCTTTGACCGTGCTCGCCGGCGAAATTCTCGCCGCCTATTCGCGGGCCGAGCGCTATTTCTCGAACGCTGAACTCAGGGGTCGTGTCCGCTTCGGCGCCTCGGAGGATTTCGCGCTCTCGAGCCTGCTGCCTCAGGTTCTGCGCGCCTTTGCGTCCAGGCACCCTCAAGTCGACATCGAGATGACGGTCGGGCTCGCCGCCGACCTCTATTCAGGCATGGACGAGGGCGCGCTCGACCTGATTTTCGCCAAGCGTCGCGCGGGAGACGGGCGCGGCCGCATGGTGTGGCGCGAAGAGATGGTCTGGATCGCAGCGCCCGACTGGCGGCGCGACCCGGAGCGCCCGCTGCCGCTCGTCCTCTATCCGCCGCGCAGCATCACCCGCGAGGCGGTGCTCGCGGCTCTCGAGAAAGCCGACGTGCCCTGGCGCATCGCCTGCACCTGCGGCTCGCTTTCGGGCCTTGTCGGCGCCGTGCTTGGCGGGCTTGGCGTCGGGGCGCAATCGGCGCGTCTCAAGGCGGAAGGCACGGTCGCCGTCGGCCCCGAGGCGGGGCTGCCGCCGCTTGGCGAGACGGAATTCGTCGTCGTCCCCGCGCTCGGCCGGCCGGCCGCGCCGGTCCAGGCGATGGCGGACACGATCCTTGAGTTCGGCCGCGCCTTTCATGCGCGAGCGGCCTGAAGCGCCTGAGGTTTCAGAATTGCACCGCAAGGAGCGGAGTTCGGCTGGTTGCGGATCGGCATAGACGGGGAAACAAGACAAACCCCGGAGCCGATCCTTATGTCTATGTCCATGACCGAAATGCGTGAGCCACATAAAGCGCGCACGCCGGCTCGCGACGACGAGCGCTGGCAAGCGGTCCAGCGCCGCGATCGGCGCTTTCGACGGGAAATTCTTCTTCGCCGTGCGCACCACCGGCGTCTTTTGCCGCCCAAGCTGCGCCTCGCGGGCGGCGAAGCGGGAGAATGTCGCCTTCTTCCAGACCGTCGCAGAGGCCGAGAAGGCGGGTTACCGCGCCTGCAAGCGCTGCCGTCCCGACAGGCTCGGCGCGCCCGATCCGCAAGTCGAGGCGGTCAGGCGGGCGTGCGCCGAGATCGAGCAGGCCGAGGAGGCGCCGAAGCTCGCCGGGCTTGCGGCGAGCGCGCGCTTGAGCCCCTACCACTTCCATCGCGTCTTCAAGGCGATCACGGGCGTGACCCCGAAAGCCTATGCGGCGGAGACGCGGGCACGCCGTGCGGCGGACAAGTTGCGCACGTCGGAGACGGTCACCGAGGCGATCTACGATTCCGGGTTCAATTCTTCGAGCCGCTTCTACGAGAATACGGCCGCGCGGCTCGGCATGACGCCGGGCGCGGTGCGTCGCGGCGGGGCAGGGGTCCATATCCGCTTCGCGGTCGGCGCGGCCTCGCTCGGCGCGGTGCTGGTCGCGGCCACCGACAAGGGCGTTATGCGCAATTCTGCTTGGCGACGATCCGGACAAGCTGGTGCGCGACCTGCAGGACCGCTTTCCGAATGCGGAGTTCGAAGGCGGCGACGCCGAATTCGAGCGCATGGTCGCCGAGGTCGTCGGTCTCGTCGAGGCGCCGGGTCAGCGGCTCGATCTTCCGCTCGACATCCGCGGCACCGCATTCCAGCAGCGGGTGTGGGCTGCGCTCAGCGCCATCCCTCCCGGCAAGACGGCGACCTACGCGGAGATCGCGCGGGCGATCGGCCAGCCAGGCGCGGTGCGCGCGGTCGGCCGCGCCTGCGGCGCCGAATCCGCTGGCGGTCGCGATCCCCTGCCATCGGGTGGTGCGCACGGACGGCGACCTCTCCGGCTATCGCTGGGGGGTCGAGCGCAAGCGTGAGCTGATTGCGCGGGAGGCCGCGTGATGAAGGCGTTGGCCGTCACCCCATCCCTCGGCGCCCTCACCCCCGACCCCTCTCCCCGAGGGAGAGGAGAGGACTCCCTTCTCCCCCGGGAGAAGGTGGCCGACGCAGTCGGCCGGATGAGGGCGGGCCGGATGAGGGCATAGACACGCTCGACTGGCCGGTGATCGAGCGGGACCTCGACGCCTACGGCTGCGCGGTCGCGCCGAAGCTGATCTCGCCCGAGGCCTGCCGCGAGCTTCAGGCGCTCTATCCCGAAGACGCGCGCTTCCGCTCCCGCGTCGTGATGGCGAAACATGGCTTCGGCCGGGGCGAGTACAAATATTTCGCCTATCCGCTGCCTGAGCTGATCGTGGCGCTTCGCCGCGGCTTCTATCCACGACTCGCGCCGATCGCGGATCGCTGGAACGAAGCGATGGGGGTCTCCGTGCGCTATCCCGGCCAGCACGAGGCGTTCCTCGCGCGCTGCCACGAGGCGGGACAGACGCGCCCGACGCCGCTCCTGCTGCGCTATGGGCCAAGCGACTACAATTGCCTGCACCAGGACGTCTATGGCGAGCATCTCTTTCCGCTGCAGGTCGCGATCCTGCTTTCCGAGCCAGGGAGCGACTTCACCGGCGGCGAATTCGTTCTGACCGAGCAGCGGCCGCGCATGCAGTCGCGCGCCGAGGTCGTGAGCCTCCGCCAAGGTGACGGCGTGATCTTCGCGGTGCGCGAGCGCCCCGTTCAGGGGACGCGGGGAACCTATCGGGTCAATCTGCGCCACGGGGTCAGCCGGATCAAAAGCGGCCAACGCTTCACGCTGGGCGTCATCTTTCACGACGCAATGTGACGCGAGCGGCGCTCACGCGGCGCGAATGTCGGTCAGGGCGAAATCGTCGCCCTTGAACAGGAGCGCCTCGCCCGTCGCTCGGCTAAGCGCGTAGGCGAAACAGTCGCCGAAATTCAGGCCCGCCTTGTGCCGGCCCTTGCCGAAGTCGAGAAAAGCCTGCCGGGTCAGGTCGCCCTGCTCAAGGGTCACGGGCTCGACGACGACGCCCGCGCGCCGGAGGAAGGCTTCCGCCTGGCGAGCGCCGTCAGGCCCCAGCTGGCTCTCGACCACCATCGCGAGCTCGACATGGTTCGCCACACTGATCCGGCAGAGGTCGGCGGCGCGTATGCGTTCGACGAAGTCTCGCGCCTCCGGCTCCCCGTAGAGGATGGCGACGAGGGCGGACGTGTCGAGAATCATCTCGGCAGGCCGCGCTCGTCGTACAGGAGCTCGGCATGGTCGGGGTACGGCCGTTTGACATGGGAAGCGGCCCGCCCGGCGATCGCCAAAAGCTCCTCGACGCTCGCCCGGGCGCTTCGCCGTTCGAGCCGAGCCAGCCGCTCGCGCAGGGCCTCGGTGACGACGCGGGTCATCGTCTCCCCGGTGGCGCGCGCGATCTGCTGCGCGAGTTGGTGGGCCTCCGCGTCCTTGATGTTCAGGCTCATCTCGTTCTTTCTAGCAATTCTACATTTTATCTACCTTTCTACATCGCCTGAGGTTCCCTGTCTACAGTTGTTGGTCCTTTCCACCGCCGCTCGGGCCGAGAACCGGCGGAGAAATCGCGCCGCCTGCATCGGGCGACGCCAGACGCGCGGCTGCTATGCGGCGCGGATCGATCGGGCGTGAGGCGCCTCAGCGCGCCGTTGCGCCGATCCGCCTCGTGACTTAAGGCGATGGGAGCCAAACCTGAGGTCCCCATGCCCGCAGTCCGCCAGCCCGTGATCTTCGTGCCGCATGGCGGCGGCCCGTGCTTCTGGATGGACTGGCCTCCGCCCTTCGGCCCGCATGCCTGGGACGGCCTCAAGGACTATCTCGCCGGCGTTCTCAAGTCGCTGCCCGAACGGCCGAAGGCGTTCCTGGTCGTCACAGCGCACTGGGAGACGGACAAGCCGACCGTCAGCCTCAACCCGAAGCCCGGCATGCTCTACGACTATTACGGCTTCCCCGAGCACACCTATAAGCTCTCCTATCCCGCGCCGGGCGATCCGGAGCTGGGGACGCAGGTCGAGCGGCTCATCGAAGAGGCCGGCCTGCCCGTCGCGACGGACGGCGAGCGCGGCTTTGACCACGGCGTGTTCGTGCCGTTCCTCATCGTCGATCCGAAGGCCGAGATCCCGGTCGTCATGCTGTCCTTGCGCAAGGACCTAGATCCCGCCTTCCACATCAGGCTCGGCAAGGCGCTTCAGCCCTTGCGCGATCAGGGGGTGGCGATCGTCGGCAGCGGCATGAGCTTCCATGACCTGCGCCATTTCCGCGACGGCGACACGTCGGCCTCCGCCGCCTTCGACGCCTGGCTCGACGAGACGGCGAAAGCGCCGCAAGCGGAGCGCGAGGCGCGGCTCGAGCATTGGGACAAGGCGCCGTCGGCGCGCGAGTGCCATCCGCGCGAGGAGCACCTCATGCCGCTGATGGTCGTCGCCGGCGCCGCCGGCGCGAGCGAGGGCAGGCGCGACTTCAACGCCAAGATCGGCGGCAAGATGATCTCGGGTTTCCGGTTCGGGTAGAGCCGTTCCCCTTATTGCGCCGACGATTGCCAGAATCGCATGACGTGGGCGGCCTCAAGATCGCGGAGCCTCGACGGGCTAGAGCAACGCGCTTTCAGATCGAATCGCAGTCGGTCGTATTGTCATTCCCGCGCAAGCGGGAATTTATCGTTCGGACAAGGCTTTGCTGGATGCCCGCTTGCGCGGGCATGACACCGGGGCGGCGTGAGCTGATTGCGCATCGCAGGGTCGGCGCCAAACGCGCCGATTTTGGGGACGGAAGTAACTCCCAAGCGGTAGTGAGTCATTTTTGTCAGGGTGGGTTTAGGAGTTGGTGATTTTTGGGTTGAGGCGGAGACAGAGGCGGTCAATTGTGACTCAAGGGTGGAATGAGTTTCCGCCCGAGATCGAAGCCCTGATAGTGGCGCAAGCGCGTGAGATCGAGCGTCTTCGCGCGGAGGTGGCGGAGCTTCGGCGCCGGCTGGATTTGGACAGCACGACGAGTTCCAAGCCGCCCTCGAGCGACGGACTGAAGAAGAAGCGGCGCCTTTTGGGCAGCCTTCGCGGCCGGTCGGGCCGGCCAAGCGGCGGGCAGCCGGGTCACAAGGGCGACACGCTCAAGCGGGTGTCGAACCCGGATCGGGTCGTTCGGCATGAGGCCGAGGTCTGCCGCCATTGTCGGGCGGCGCTGCAGTTCGATAAACTCACTGGCGTCGATGCAGACGGGCATGGAGACGCGCCAAGTGTTCGACCTGCAAGTGTTCGACCCGCAAGTGTTCGACCTGCAAGTGTTCGACCTGCAAGTGTTCGACCTGCCCGAGCGGCTGATCGAGGTGACCGAGCACCAGGCCGTGATTTACGCCTGCCCGCATTGCCGGGGCGTGACGCGGGCCGAGTTTCCCGACGGGGTGATCTCGCCGACGCAGTATGGCGAACGCATCCGGGCGGCGGCGGTCTATCTCAACATCCAGCAGCTTCTGCCTGAGGACCGGACGGCGCAGACGCTTTCTGACCTCATCGGCGCGCCCCATGTCTGTCCGGCGAGCCTGACCGCCTGGGCGCGCAAGAAGGCTGCGCATCTGGACGGCGTCTATCGCGCCATCGAGGGGCGGGTGGCTGAAGCCAAGGTCCGCCATCTCGACGAAACCGGCTTTCGGATCGCAGGCTGCCTGCATTGGCTGCACACGACCTCGAGCCAAGACCATACGTTCTACCGGGTCGGCGAGGCGCGCGGCGACCTTCCGGAAGGGCTCACGGGCGCAGTGGTGGTGCATGATCATTTCCGCCCCTACGCCGCCCTCACAAACGTCGATCACGCCTTCTGCAACGCCCATCATCTGCGCGAACTCCAGGCGCTATCGACATCGACAAGGAGCCGTGGGCGCTCGCCATGCGCGACCTCCTCATCGACGCCGCAAAGGCCGTGCGCCAAGCCAGGCAAGCGGGCCAAACCGCGCTCGAACCCGGGCGCGTGCAGGGCTTCGTCGATCGCTACTGGCAGGCCGTCCAGGAAGGGCTCGCCTTCCATCGCGCGCTCCCGTCCTTCGACCCAGCAAAGAGCGCCAACAAACGAAAGAAGCAGCGCCCTGGCCACAATCTCCTCATCCGCTTGAAGACCTTCAAGGGCGAGACCCTGCGCTTCCTCGTCGACTTCGACGTCCCGTTCACCAACAACCTGGCCGAACAGGACCGGCGCATGACCAAGGTCAAAATGAAAATCTCAGGCTCCTTTCCAACCTTCGAGGGCGCCCGCGTCTTCGTCCGCCTGCGATCAATCGTTTCGACCGCCCGCAAACAAGGCTGCAACATCCTCCACGCATTGACTGGGCAGTCACTTTTTTATTTGAATCGCTCGTAACCCATTGAGAAGTCCCAATTCGAAAAAATAAACGCTAGTAAATTGGAGTCAATTTACTAGCGTTTATTAGCGTTTTGCTGGCGTTTATGCGCGTTTATTTGCGGGAGCTCGCGCCCTGGTTGCGCTCTCCCGGCAGGCGGTCGCGCGCCGCGGCCGCTCCCTCGGCTCCGCTTGGGTCAGCTCTTGGGAGCAGCCGGCGCCGTGCGCATCTGGCGCATATGTTCGGCGCCCGCGCGCGCCCTCTCCTTATGCGTGTTGGCGTGATGGCGCATGTGTCTGCTGTGCGATCCGCCTCCGCCGGCGTGGGCCGAGTTCGGCGCGGGAGCGGCCTGCGCCAGTAGCATCGGCTGGGCCGACCCGTCGGACTGAGCCATGGCGGCCAGCGGCGAAAGGCCGACGAGCGCGCCGATGCTGATCGCGGCGAATGTGTTCATCAGTGAACCTCCCAGCAAGTTCTGGCTTGATGCCCCGCGAACCATGCGCCAATCCGGCGTCGCCTGTCCATGGGGCGTTTGCGGATGATCGATGCTCGGATGCCCGATGGGTCACTCTCGCTCAGCTCATGTCCGTTTCGCCGTTCACAAGGCGGGGCGCCGATCAAATGCGACGTTAGGTTTGAGCATGGTGTGTAAACTGCACGGCCTCACGAAGGGCCAAGCAGCAGTCTGCAATCTTTTCAGCGTGAAGAATGATAGAAGAGGCGCTCCTGCCTATGGGAAACCGGTTGGGACAATGCGTAACCTGATCGCGGCAGCCATCGCCGCCCTGAGCGTATCGGGTTGCGTTGACACGCAAGAGTATCCGATTGCGCCCAATATGGTGCGGCTGGACATCAGTCCGCCAACTGCGCCGTTCGTCGGCGAAACGACGCTGCGACGCGCGGCGGAGATCACGCTACGGAGCGGCTACAGCGCCTTCCGGCTCGAACCGATCTACGTGGAGGCTTTCGATCAGCTTTGGCGTCATCGTCGTCATGTTTCACGCCAATGATCCGCGAGCCGCGGGCGCATACGACGCTGCGGCCGTTCTCGGGAAATACTCATGAGGCGGCGCAGGCGCGAAGGTTAGACTCCGACGCGGATAATTGTTTCATCCCGGAAGGCAGAGTGGCGTGAGAGGCTCGTCGCCGCAGGCCTGAAACCCGATGGCAAGAGGCGCCGCGCCCTATCCCCTTTGTGGAAGCACGACATGTGTAACGACTACCGGCTCTTGACCAATGCGGCTCAGCTTTTCGACGGCTTCTCCGAGACCCGAATCAAAATCCGCTTCTCGGAGGGCGCGCCCAACATCGAGGCGCGTGAGGACATCAAGATCACGGACATGGGGCCGATCGTGCGCGCGATCGAGGGCGAGCCTGGAGCCGGCGACCTCGTGCAACGGCGCTGGAGCTGGCCCGGCCCGAGCGGCAAGCCGGTCTATAATTTCCGCTCGGAGGGCCGCGAGTTCACCTCGGGCCGCTGCCTGATCCCCGCCGATGGCTTCTACGAATTCACCGATCCGGCGGACCGGAAGAAAAAGCGGAAGGACAAGTGGCTGTTCACCAAGACGGGCGAGCCCTGGTTTTGCATCGCCGGGATCTGGCGGGCGGTAAAAGACGTGGGCGAGGCCTTCACGATGCTGACGGTTTCACCCGGCCCCGACGTCGCGCCGTACCATGATCGGCAAATCGCGATCTTAGATCGCGCGCATTGGGCCACATGGCTCGATCCATCGGCGCCAGCGAAGACGAGTTTGAAGCCTCTCCCCGCGGGCAGCCTAGCCGTCGAGCAGGTCGGCTAAATACGTCGGTCACGCCCCTTCGCATAAGCGCACATAAGGAGAAGAATAATCCAGCCAGCGGCTCCTGCAGCTACGATTGTCACGACACGTCCTCATTGAACCTGATTAAATGGTTAACGCCCGAAGGGGCCGCCTAGTTCCTTCACATCCGCTCGGCGATTTTGAAGACAAGCCAGCCGAGAGCGGCGAAGCCGAGGCCCCAGAAAAGATCGACAGAGACCACTGCCTTTTCCTCTCCCCATTTTCACAGTAGCATTACGACATTATCGTCGGTTGCGGCAAGTAACGAATTATTAAAGTCGAATGGGCGGCGCCCCGTTTCAGGTTTGGGTTTTTAAGCGCCCACCTGAGCAAACGCCGTGACGTCCCTCACAGTTCGTGACCGGAGAGGGGCAGGAGACCCGCCGGGGTCGGCGCCGGGCCAAATTATTTCCCCAGACAGTTCCCGTCCTAACGGAAGATTAACCTTGAGCTTCTAGAGCGTTGATACCCATGGGGTCCCATGCTATCCCACGCTATCCCGTCCCGCGCCTCAGCGCTGTCACTTGATGCCGAAGGGCGGCGCCTGAGGCGGGACCGCTCGCGCGCCGAAGGGCTGTCTGGTGGATCGATTTCTTTCGAATTTCACCCACCGATTCGACGCCAAGGGGCGGATCTCGATTCCGGCTCCGTTCCGCCAGGTCTTGGCCAAGGACGGCTTCGCCGGCGTCTATGTCCATCCTTCGCTCGACGCGCCGGCGCTCGACTGCGGCGGCAACGCGTTGATCGCCGAGATCGACTCACTGCTACAAACGATGCCGGCCTATTCGCAGGCGCGCGACGCCTTTGCAACGGCGCTTTTGGGGATGAGCGAGGTCTTGCGCCTCGACTCGGAGGGCAGGGTCTTCTTCGAGGAACGCCTCAAGAATGCGTTGGGGCTCGCCTCGGAGGCGGTGTTCGTCGGCCAGGGCCACAAGTTCCAGATCTGGGAGCCCGCCCGCTTTCAAACCCATCTCGAGCAGGCGCGGGAGCGCGTCCGGCGCATGCGCGCGGAGCGCGACGCGCAAGCGGCGCCGGGGGCTTCGTGACGGGCCCCGCCGCGCCCGCTGGGCTCGGCCATGTTCCGGTCCTGCTCAAAGAGGCGATGGAGGCGCTCGCGCCTCGCGAAGGCGCGCTCTATGTCGACGGCACCTTCGGCGCCGGCGGCTATTCGCGCGCGCTGCTTGAGGCTGGCGCGCGCGTGATCGCCTTCGATCGCGACCCATCGGCCATTCGCGGCGGCGAAACGCTGACGGCTTCGTCCGGCGGTCGGCTTCGAACTTGTCGAGGCGCGCTTCGGCGAACTCGACGCGGTCGCGCGGCGCCTCGGCGTCGACGCGGTGGATGGAATCGCGCTCGACATCGGCGTCTCCTCGATGCAGTTCGACGAAGCCGCGCGCGGCTTCTCGCTGCGCTTCGACGCGCCCCTCGACATGCGCATGGGGACAAGCGGTCGTTCGGCCGCCGACATTCTGCGCGACGAGGACGAGGCGACGATCGCCGACATTCTGTTTCACTTCGGTGAGGAGCGCGCCGCGCGGCGGATCGCGCGCGCCATCGTCGCCGACCGCGAGATAAAGCCCTTTACCTCGACGCTGGAGCTCGCCGGGATGATCGCCCGCGTCGCGCCGGCGCGGCGTGGCGAGCTCACCCATCCCGCGACGCGGTCCTTCCAGGCTTTGCGCATCGCTGTCAACGACGAGCTTGGCGAGCTTGCGCGGGGGCTCAGCGGAGCCGAGCGGCTCATCAAACCCGGCGGGCGCCTTGCGGTTGTGACGTTCCACTCGCTCGAGGACCGGATCGTCAAGCAGTTCCTGGTCGGCCACTCGGGCCGCGGACACGCCGCCTCGCGGCGCTTGCCTGGCGAGCCGAGCGAGCCCGAGCCGACATTCGACGTTCCGCGCGGCCAGCCAATCGAACCGGGCGAAGAGGAAGCGCGCGCAAATCCTCGTTCGCGGTCGGCGAAACTGCGCTTCGCCGTCCGCACCGGCGCGCCGCCGCGGGGAATCGACGAGGGGATTGAGGCGCTGGCTCGCTTGCCGGCGCGAAGGGGGAGATAACAAACATGTGGCGCATTCTGCACGCATTCGCCATAGCCGCGCTGATCGGATCGGCGGCCTATGTTTATGGCGTCAAATATCGAACGATCTACGCCTCCGAGCAATTGGTCAAAACGCGCCATCTCATCGAAAAAGAGAAGGACGCCATCAGCCTTCTGCGTGCTGAATTTGCCCATCTTGCCCGGCCCGACCGCGTGCAGGCGCTCGCCGACTCGAAGCTTGGCCTTGAGCCTCTGGCGCTTAATCGGATCGCAACCATTGACGAATTGCCCGACGCGAGCCCCAAGGTCGAACTCGATCGGCCGCGCCCTCGAATCGCTCGGATTCACGGCCGACAATGCGACCCCGGCGATAACCGCCTCCGCCGCAACTCCTCCGGTGAGATGAGAAATGGCGGAGACTCCGATCGGCTCGCCGGCAAAGCCCAATCCGCGAGTGAAGCCGCGCCTCAAGCTATTGGACGCCTTGGCTGACGCGGCGATCGTCGGGCTCAGGCGCTATCTGCCGAAGAATTTCGGCGTCGATCTCACGCCGCCGGGCGCGCGCGCTCCCTCGCCAGCGGGGGCAAGAAAAACAAAGCTGAAGGCCTTCGCCCGCGAGCTGTTGTCGACGCGGCTCGATCGCTCCGGCGCACGCGTCCGCACCATCGCGCTGGGGTTGTTCGTCGCTTATGCCGGACTTGGCGTGAAGCTGCTCGTCCTCGGCCTCTCGCACGATCCTCCACAGACGCTGAAGACGGCGGCTGACGACGCGATCTCCGGGGCCAGACCCGACCTGCTCGATCGCAACGGCGCCATCCTCGCCACCGACGTCAAGACCATGTCGGTGTTCGCCGAGCCGAACCGCATCATCGATATCGACGAGGCGGTCGAGCTCATCACCGCCGTGCTTCCCGACGTCAATGCGAAGGAGCTGCGGCAGCGGCTGAGCTCGAAGAAAGGCTTCATCTGGGTCAAGCGCCAGATCACGCCGAAGGAACAGGCCGAAATCTTTCACCTCGGCCTGCCCGGCGTCGGTTTCCTGCCGGAGAACAAGCGCATCTATCCCAACGGTCCGATCGGCGCCTACGTGATCGGGTATGTCAACGAGGACAATGTCGGCATCGCCGGGATGGAGAAATATCTCGATGAGCAGAGCCTGACCGATCCGCATGTCCCGGGATTCACGGTCGATCCCGACCGCCTGAAGCCGGTCCGCCTGTCGATCGATCTGAAGGCCACTCACGCTTTGCGCGACGAACTCGTGGACGGAATGGACCGCTTCCACGCCAGGGCGGCGGCGGGCATGATCATCGACGTCAACACCGGCGAAGTGATCGCGCTCGAATCGCTGCCCGATTTCGATCCCAATGATCCGAGCGACGCTCAAGATCCGAGCAAGATCAACCGCATCAATGTCGGCGTCTACGAAATGGGCTCGACCTTCAAGGCGCTCTCGCTCGCCATGGCGCTCGACTCCGGCAAAGTCACCCTCGGCTCGCATGTGGACGCGCGCGAGAGCCTGCGCTACGGGCGGTTCACCATCCACGATTTTCACGCCACCCATCGCATGCTGACCGTGCCCGAAGTGTTCACTCATTCCTCGAACATCGGCGCCGCGCGGCTTGCGCTCATGGTCGGCGTCGAGGGCCATAAGGCGTTTTTGAAAAAGATGGGCCAGCTCGACCGCTTGCGCACCGAGTTGCCGGAGAGCGCCGAGCCGCTGGTGCCCAAGCACTGGGGGCTTCTCAACACCATGACCATCGCCTTTGGTCAGGGACTCAATGTCGCGCCCATCCAGGCGGTGATGGCGGTGTGCGCGCTGGTCAATGGCGGCACGATGATGAAGCCGACCTTTCTGCCGCGCACCCAGGAGGAGGCGGACAAGGCCGGCCATCGCGTGATCAGCGAGCAGACCTCGGAATCGATGCGCTACCTCATGCGCTCGAACGCCACGCACGGCTCCGCAAGTTTCGCCAATATTCCGGGCTACTACGTTGGCGGCAAGACGGGGACGGCCGACAAGATCATCCACGGCCACTATTCGCAGAACAGGGTTTTCAACACGTTCATGGCGATCACGCCGGCCGACAAGCCGAAGTACCTCTATCTGACGATCTACGACGATCCGCAGGCGCTGCCCGAGGATCACGGATACCACACCGCCGCCTATAACGCCGGGCGGGTGGCGGGCGCGCTGATCCGCCGGGTCGAACCGCTCGAGGGCGTGCCGCCCAGGAAGGAGCCGCCAACTCAGCCGTTCCCCATCATCGCCCGGCTGGGGTATGGAGCCGACGCGGACAAGACCGGGAAGGAGTGACCGGAAGGCGATGAAGCGGCTGGGCGACATCCTCGAGCTCAAGGACGCCGACCGCGCGCTTGCATCGCGCGCGATCGCCGGCCTCGCCTTCGACAGCCGGAAGACGGCGCCGGGCGACGTCTTCTTCGCGCTCGCCGGCGCGAAGGACGACGGGCTCAAGCACGTCGGCGAGGCGGTCAGGAAGGGCGCCGCCGCAATCGTCGCCGAGCGCTGGACGGAAACCCCCGACGCCGCTTTCGTCCAGGTCGCCGATGCGCGCGCCGCGCTGGCTCACGCCGCGGCGCGCTTCTATCCGCGCCAGCCCGAGACGATCGTCGCGGTCACCGGCACCAGCGGCAAAACCTCGGTCGCCGCCTTCGTGCGCCAGATCTGGCGGGCGCTCGGGAAAGAGGCCGCTTCGATCGGAACGATCGGCGTCGTTTCGCGCCCGCTCACTGTCTACGGCTCGCTGACCACGCCCGATCCGATCGCGCTGCATGAGCTTCTCGACCGGCTTGCCGCAAACGGCGTGACGAATCTTGCGATCGAAGCCTCCTCGCACGGGCTCGACCAGAAGCGGCTGGACGGGGTGCGGCTTGCCGCCGGCGCGTTCACAAACCTGACGCGCGACCACATGGACTATCACGCCACGGTCGAGGATTACCTCAAGGCCAAGCTGAGACTGTTCCGGGACCTTTTGCGCGACGGCGCGCCGGCGGTCATCGACGCCGACAGCGCGATCGCGCCGCAGGTTATCGACGGCGGCGCGGGCGCGCGGGCTCGATGTCGTCACCGTCGGGGCGAATGGCGAGACGATCCGGCTCGTTTCGGCTGACCGCGACGGATTGTCTTCGGCTCTCGATCTCCAGTTTGGCGGCCGCAGCTTTCGTGTGAAATTTCCTTTGGCCGGAGACTTTCAGATCTCCAACGCGCTGGTCGCGGCCGGCCTTTGCATCGCAACGGGCAGCGACGCGGACGCCGTGTTCGACGCGCTGCAAAAGCTCGAGGGCGCGCCGGGTCGGCTTGAGCGCGTCGGCGACAGCCGGGGCGCCAGCGTGTTTGTCGATTATGCGCACAAGCCCGATGCTCTCGAAAAAGCGCTGGCTGCGCTGCGTCCATTCGTGCCCGGGCGCCTCGTCTTGGTGTTCGGCTGCGGCGGCGACCGCGATGCGGGCAAGCGCCCGATCATGGGCGAGATCGCCGCGCGCTCAGCCGACGTGGCGATCGTGACCGACGACAATCCGCGCTCGGAGGACGCGGCGTCGATCCGCGCCCAGATCCTCGCCGCCGCGCCTTTGGCGATCGAGATCGGCGACCGCGCCGCCGCCATTCGCGCTGGCGTTTCCATGCTGCTTGGCGGCGATGCGCTTCTCATCGCCGGCAAGGGCCACGAAACCGGGCAGATCGTCGGCGACAAGACGCTGCCGTTCTCCGATGCGGATGAAGCGCGCGCGGCGCTGAAGGAGGCGCAATGACGGCGCTATGGAGCGGGGTGGAGCTGGGCGCCGCGCTCAGCGCCGCGCCGAGCAAGCCGCCGAGCGCGACGGTCAGCGGCGTTTCGATCGACAGCCGGACGCTTCAAGCGGGCGACCTCTTCTTCGCGATCAGGGGCGACGCGCATGACGGCCATGATCACGTCGCGCGCGCCTTCGAGGCCGGCGCCGCGGCGGCGGTCGTGTCGCGCGAGCGGGCGCATGAGCTCGCCGCTTTCGGTCCGGTATTCGCGGTCGCGGACACCCTGAAGGCGATGGAGACACTGGGCGTCGCGGCGCGAGCGCGTTCGAAGGCGAAGATCGTCGCTGTGACGGGTTCGGTGGGCAAGACCACGGCCAAGGAGATGCTGCGCGCGATGCTGACAGCCTGCGGCGAGACGCACGCTTCGGCGGCTTCTTACAACAATCACTGGGGCGTGCCGCTGACGCTCGCGCGAATGCCGGCGCGCGCCCGCTTCGGCGTGTTCGAGATGGGCATGAATCACGCGGGCGAAATTGCACCGCTCACCCGCATGGCGCGGCCGCACGCAGCCTTTGTGACGACGATCGCCCCGGTCCACATCGAATATCTCGGCTCGATCGAAGTGATCGCCGACGCGAAGGCGGAGATCTTCCTTGGCCTCGAGCCTCACGGAACAGCGGTCCTGAATCGCGACGCCCCGCAATTCGAACGTCTGGCGAAAGCCGCCGCATCGCGCGGCGCGCGGATCCTGAGTTTCGGCCACGGCGCCGAATGCGAGGCCAGGCTCCGCGAGGTCGAGGCGATCGACGGGGGTTCGCGCGTAAAGGCGAGCGTTCTAGGCCGCGAGTTGGCGTTCGAACTCGGCGCTCCCGGAGTCCATATGGCGGAAAATGCGCTCGGCGCCCTCCTGGCTGCGGACGCCCTCGGCGCCGATCTCGACGCCTGCGCCGCGGCGCTTCGCGGTTTCTCACCGCAGAAGGGCAGGGGCGAGCGCTTCTCCGTGGCGACGTCTGACGGTCCGGCGACCATCATCGACGAAAGCTATAACGCCAATCCGGCCTCGATGCGCGCTGCGCTCGCCCTGCTTGCCGCGGCCAAGCCCGGTCCGGAAGGACGCCGGATCGCGGTCATCGGCGACATGCTCGAACTCGGGCCGAAGGCGGCGGCGATGCATGCCGAACTCGCCGCCGATCTCAGCGCCAGCAAGGTGGATCTCCTGTTCGGCGCGGGCCCGCTCACGCGCGCGCTGTACGAGGCGGCGCCGCCGTCGATGCGGGCCGCCTGGACGGAACGATCGAGCGAGCTCACGGACGAGGTCGCGCGAACCTTGCGAGGCGGCGACATCGCCATGGTCAAAGGCTCGAACGGCAGCCGCATGGGCCCGCTCGTCGCGGCTTTGCGCGATCGTTTCGCTCATGGGCCAGGAGGCCAGGGATGCTGACCTGGCTCGCCGAGCTCCCAGGCGTTTTCCATCTGTTTCGGTATCTCACTTTCCGCACGCTTGGCGCTGCGGGAACTGGCCTCTTTCTCGTCTTCTTCTTCGGTCCGGCGATCATTTCCGCGTTGCGTCTCAAGCAGCACGGAGGGCAGCCGATCCGCGCCGACGGACCGCCGTCGCATCTTTTGAGCAAAAAGGGCACCCCGACCATGGGCGGCCTGATGATCCTGTTCGGGCTCTTCGTCTCAGCTCTGCTATGGGCCAATCTCGAAAGCCCCTATGTGTGGATCGTGCTGTTCGTCACCGCGGGCTTTGCGGTGATCGGCTTCTATGACGACTATCTCAAAGTGACGAAGCGGTCGGACCGCGGCTTTTCGGGGCGTGCGCGCCTGTTCGGCGAATATGTGATCGCCGCGCTCGCCTGCTATGCGCTCATGCGGGTCAACACCGAGAGCGCGACTGCGCTCGCCGTGCCTTTTGTCAACGGCTTCGTGTTCGACTTTGGCTGGGGGTTCCTCCTCTTCGGTCCGTTCGTCATTGTCGCGTTCGGCAATGCGGTCAACCTGACGGACGGCCTCGACGGGCTCGCGATCGTGCCGGTGATGATCTGCGCGGCGACGCTCGGGCTCATCGCCTATATCGCCGGCAATGTCCTCTATTCGCACTATCTTCTGATCGATCACGTTCCGTTCGCCGGCGATCTCATGGTGGTGTGCGGCGCGCTGATCGGCGCGGGCGTCGGGTTCCTGTGGTTCAATGCGCCCCCCGCGCAGATCTTCATGGGCGACACCGGATCGCTGGCGCTCGGCGGCCTGCTCGGCGCGACGGCGGTGGCGGTCAAGCACGAGGTCGTGCTGGCCGTGATCGGCGGGCTGTTCGTGATGGAGGCGGCGTCGGTCGTCGTGCAGGTGGCGTCGTTCAAGCTCACCGGCCGGCGGGTGTTCCGCATGGCGCCGATTCATCATCATTTCGAGCAGCTCGGCTGGTCGGAGCCACAGATCGTGATGCGCTTCTGGATCATCGCGTTCGTGCTTGCGATGGTCGGCCTCGCCTCGCTCAAGCTGAGGTGACGATGATCCCGGTCGAGAGCCTGCGCGGGCAGAGCGTCGCCCTCTTCGGCCTCGGCGGCTCGGGGCTGTCGACCGCGCGGGCGCTGGTCGCAGGCGGGGCGGAAGTGGCCGCGTGGGACGACAGCCCGGCCGCGCGGGAGCGCGCTGAGGCCGCGGGCGCGGCGCTGGTCGATCTCGCCCAGGCCGACTGGCGCGGCTTTAAGGTGTTTGTGCTCGCGCCCGGCGTGCCGCTGACCCATCCGAAGCCCCATTGGACGGTCGACCTTGCGGACGCGGCGGGGGTTCCGATTATCGGCGACATCGAACTCTTCGTGCGCGAGCGGGGCGCGAGAGCGCCCGACGCGCCGTTCGTCGCCATCACCGGCACCAACGGCAAATCGACGACCACCGCGCTCATCGCCCATGTCCTGAAAGAGGCGGGGCGCGAAGTCGCGATGGGCGGCAACATCGGCGTGCCGGTTCTCGACCTGCCGCCGCCGGCGTCGGGCTGCATTCATGTCGTTGAATGTTCGTCCTATCAGATCGACCTCGCGCCCTCGCTCAGCCCCAGCATTGGCCTTTTGATCAACATCACCCCGGACCATCTCGACCGGCATGGCGATCTCGCCCGCTACGCGGCGATCAAGGAGCGGCTCGTGGCGAACGCCGGGCTTGCGCTTGTCGGGGTCGACGACGAGCCTTGCCGCGAGATCCATGCGCGGTTGAAGGCACGCGCCGGGATGGCCCGGGTCATCGCGGTCTCGGGTACGGACTCGCCGCTCGCAGACGTCTTCGTCAGCCAGCATCGCGTGATGGCGCGCGGAGAAGCGGGGCCCGTCGCTGATCTGTCGCGTGCGCGCGCGCTTCGCGGCGCCCATAACGGGCAGAATGCCGCGTTCGCCTATGCGGCCACGCGGGCGCTCGGCGTCGAGCGCGACCGCATCGCGCATGCGTTCGAGACATTTCCCGGCCTTGCTCATCGGATGGAGGAGGTCGGCCGGCTTGGCCGGGTGTTGTTCATCAACGATTCGAAGGCGACCAACGCCGACGCCGCCGAGAAGGCGCTGCTCACTTTCCGGGATATCCACTGGATTATCGGCGGGAGAGCGAAGGCGGGCGGCGTCGAGCCGCTCAGGCCGCTCTTTCCGCGCGTCGCCAAGGCCTATCTGATCGGGGAGGCGAGCGACGAGTTCGCTCGTACGCTCGCCGGCGCCGTTCCCTTCGAACGGTCTGGAACTTTGCCCGCGGCGATCGAGGCTGCGGCGGACGACGCAGCGCAATCGTCGGCGCGCGAACCTGCGGTGCTGCTTTCGCCAGCCTGCGCGTCGTTCGATCAATTCGCGAATTTCGAGGCGCGCGGCGACGCCTTCCGGGCATGCGTCGCCAAATGGCTCGAGCGGCGCGCGCAAGCGGACGCGCGCGCGCAACAAGGGGGATAGAGCGAATGGTTTCAAGAGTGGAGCGGGGCCCCGTCGCCGACTGGATGCGCACCGCGGATCGGTGGCTGATCGGATCGTTCATCGCGCTCATGGTGATCGGCCTCGTGATGGCGCTGGCGGCAAGCCCGGCCGTCGCCGAGCGGCTGAACCTTTCCACTTTCCACTTCGTCAATCGCCAGGCTTTGATGCTGATCCCGACGGCGGCCTTGATGATCGCCACCTCGTTTCTTTCGCCGCGGCATGTGCGCCGCGCGGCGCTGGTGACATTCGCGGCGTCGTTTGCGCTCATCATTCTCGCGCTCATGTTCGGCGCTGAGGTGAAAGGAGCGAGGCGGTGGATCTTCGGCCTCCAGCCGTCGGAGTTCATCAAGCCGGCGTTCGTCGTTCTCGCCGCCTGGGCGTTCACGGAAGGGGGCCGGACGGGCCCAACCGCGATCTGGGCGAAACTCCTGTCCTTCCTGCTCTTGCCGCTCACCATTGTGCCGCTCATCCTCGAGCCCGACTTCGGTCAGACGATGCTGGTCGCGGTCGTCTGGACGGCGCTCTTTTTCCTGGCCGGCCTGCACTGGTTCTGGGTGGTCGCGGTCGGCGGAATGGGCATGACCGGCGGGTTCGCCGTGTTCAAACTGTCGCCGCACGTGCACGAACGGGTGCTGCGCTTTCTCGATCCGGATTCGACAGGCGGTCTCGTCGACACCTTTCAGGTCGACACCGCATTGCAGAGCATCCTCAATGGGGGCTGGTTCGGACGGGGCCCAGGCGAGGGTGTTTACAAGCGCATCCTGCCCGACGCGCATACCGACTTCGTGTTCGCCGTCGCGGGCGAGGAGTTCGGCATGATCGCGTGCATGGCGCTGATCGCCTTCTTCGGCTTCATCGTTTTGCGCGCCCTCATTCTCGCCGCGCGCAACCCGGATCCCTTCTGCCGCCTTGCCGCCGCCGGGCTCACGGTCATGTTCGCGGTTCAGAGCCTGATCAACATGGCGGTCAACCTGCGGGCCATGCCGGCCAAGGGCATGACCTTGCCCTTCATCTCCTATGGCGGCTCGTCGCTGCTGGCGCTCGGCCTCGGCATGGGCTTCCTCATCGCGACGACGCGCAAGCGGCCGGCGGCCGATCTCGATCACCCCGCGGCGTCGGAGGGATGAACCCGGCGCGTCCGATCCTGCTCGCGGCCGGCGGCACGGGCGGACATCTCTTTCCCGCGTCAGCGCTCGCTGCGGCGCTGGCGAAGCGCGGCGCGGAAGTGGAGCTTGCGACCGACAGCCGGGCGTTGAAGTTCGGCCAGGATTTTCCCGCCCGCGCCGTTCACGCCTTTCCCGCCGCGACAACCACGGAGGCTGGCGCGCTCGCCAAGGCGCGCGCGTCGCTCACTCTGGGCGCGGGCCTCGCGGCGGCGGCCTTCAGGCTCAGGCGCATCCAGCCTCGCGCCGTGGTCGGCTTCGGCGGCTATCCGACCGTGCCGCCGCTTCTCGCCGCCTGGCTTCTCAGGATCCCGACTGTCCTGCATGAGCAGAACGCCGTGATGGGCCGGGCCAATCGCTTTTTGAGCCCCCGCGTCAGCCTTATTGCTTGCGGCTTTCCGGGCCTCAAGGGCGTCGATCAGGCGAAGGCGCGCGTGACCGGCAATCCGGTTCGGCCGTCGGTCATCGACGCCGCCGCGCTCCCCTATCCCGAACATGTCGGACAGCGCCTGAACCTCCTCGTGACCGGCGGCTCGCAAGGCGCGCGCGTCATGGCGGACATCGTGCCGGCGGCGCTTGCGCTCCTGAACCCGGACGAGCGGCAATGGATCCGCCTCACCCAGCAGGCGCGCGGCGAGGATAGCGCGCGTGTCGCGGCCGCTTGCGCGCGGATGAGCTTTCCGGTCGAGATCGCGGAATTCTTCCCCGACTTGCCGGCGCGGATCGCCGCCGCTCATCTCATCGTCGCCCGCGCCGGCGCTTCGACCGTCTCGGAGCTCGCGGTCATCGGCCGGGCTTCCGTGCTCGTGCCGTTTCCGCACGCGCTCGATCAGGATCAGGCGGCGAACGCGGCGGCGCTCGCCGGCGCCGGCGGCGCAATCCTCGTCCCGCAGCCAGAGTTCACGCCCGAGCGGCTGGCGGCGATCCTGCGGGACGCGCTCGCGGCGCCGGCGAAGCTTCAGGCGGCGGCGATGGCGGCGAAATCGGTCGGCGTTCCGGATGCGGCCGAGCGGCTGGCGGACCTGGTGCTCGAAGTGGCGCGGCCGGTCTAAGCACGTTTGCGGTGGGGGACCAACGCAAACCTGCTTCGATTTCTTTGATTTCGCAGGATTTTGAGCCGAAAACCGGCATCCACTTTTCGGCAATCCTGCGTAGCGCAGGTTGGCCCGTCTCAGTCCATCACTGCGTGCGCCGCCGCCTCGCGCGACGCGGCCGTAGCGATAGCCTTCGGCGAGCGGATGAGGGCGAGCAGCGGGAAGGCGCAGAGCGAGATCAAGGTCATGAACAGGAAATCGTTCGAATAGGCCATCGCCGCCGCCTGCTGGGTGATCATCGCTTCGAGCATCGCCATGCTGGGAAGTCCATGTCCCCAGACCATCGAGGCGTTCGGCATTCTCAAGGCGTCGTTGAACGGCGTCGCGTGCTCGACCAGCTGGCTGTGGAACATGGTCGTCATGCTGGTCAGGCGGGCGATCACGACCGAGATGCCGACGGACGAGCCGATGTTGCGGATGAGCGTCCAAAGCGCCGCGCCCTCGGTGCGCAGCGCGGCCGGCAGCGAGGCGAAGGCGATCGTGTTGAGGGGCACGAAGATGAAGCCGAGGCCGAACCCCTGCGCGATCGAATTGATCGCGATGACGCTGGCCGGAACTTCGAGCGACCAGCCGACCATCAGCCAGAGCGATCCGGTCGCCAGCACGAGGCCGACGAAGATCAGGAGCCGCGCGTCGACCTTGCCGCTGAGCCGCCCGACCAGGAACATCGCGACAAACGTGCCGATGCCGCGCGTGCCCAGAAGATAGCCGCTCGACAGCACCGGGTAGTCGAGCAGGATCTGGATGAACGGCGTGATCAGCGCCATGGTCGCGAGCAGGATGACGCCGACCAGGAACATGAAGACGAGCGCGATCGAGAAATTCCAGTCCTTGAAGATGCGGACGCTGATGAACGGCCGGTCCGCGGTGAAGCAGTCGGCGAGGAAGAAATAGAAGCCGACGACCGAGAGGATCGCCTCGGCGATGATCTCAGGCGACTCGAACCAGCCGAGCTGCTCGCCGCGGTCGAGCATCATCTGCAGCGAGCCGATGCCGAGCGAGAGACTCAAGAAACCGAACCAGGAGAAGGGCACGTCGCGCCGCGTCGGCGTCTCGGACATGAACAGCCAGAGCCCGGCGGTGGTGAGGATGCCGAACGGCAGATTGACGAAGAAGACCCATCGCCAGGAATAGGAGTCGGTGAGCCAGCCGCCGAGCGTCGGCCCCATGATCGGGCCGAGCATGACGCCCATGCCCCAGATCGCCATCGCCGAGCCGCGCTTGGCGGGCGGGAAGATGTCGAGCATCACCGCCTGGCTCAAGGGCACGAGCGCCGCGCCGAACACGCCCTGCAACAGCCGGTAGGCGACCATCTGCTCGATCGTGAGCGCGACGCCGCACAGCATCGAGGCGATGGTGAAGCCGGCGGTGCAGACGATGAACAGCTTCTTGCGGCCGAAGCGCGTCGCCATCCAGCCGAGCGGCGAGGTCATGATCGCGGCGGCGACGATGTAGGAGGTCAAGACCCAGTTGATCTGATCCTGCGTCGTCGACAGCGATCCCTGCATATAGGGCAGGGCGACGTTGGCGATCGTCGTGTCGAGCGCCTGCATGATGGTCGCCATCATGATGCAGACGGTCAAGAGCCACTTGAGCGTCGGCGAGATCGTCTCGTAGAGCGGCGGAGCAGGCGCTTGGGCGTTCATCGGATGACGGCGGTGCGCGCCCCCAGAAGCGTGTCGACGTAGCCGACCACCCACTGCTTAAGGCCCTCAAGCGTGCCGGCGAGCGTGCGCACCCGGCCCGTGTCGATGGTCACATAGGCGCTCATGCCCGCTCGTAAGCCCGTCGTGTCCTCCTTCGGATCGAAGCAGAACCTAAGCGGCACGCGCTGGACGACTTTCACCCAGTTGCCGCTCGCGTTCTGCGGCGGCAGGATGGCGAATTGCGCTCCGGTGCCCGGCGCGATCGAGCAGATCGTCCCTTTCCATTCCCGGCCGGGGAACGTGTCGACGCTGACCGTCGCGGGCAGGCCGACATGCACATAGGTCAGGTCCGATTCCTTCGGGTTGGCGTCGACCCAGAGGCCCGTATTGGCGACGACCGCGAACACGGGCTGGCCGGCCGCCGCCACCCGTCCGAGCTCGATCTCGGGCACCTGGGTCGCGACGCCGTCGATAGGCGCGAGCACCTTCGTGTTGCGCAGATTGCGTTCGGCGTCGTCGACGGCGGCGTTCGCCTGCATATAGTCGGGGAACTGGTCGATCGTGGTGTCGAGCCCGCCGCCGAGCTTCACCTTCACCGTCGCCTGCTGCCATTTGACGAATTCGAGGATCTGCTTGGCCTGAATGAGATTGGCCATGGAGGTGTCGCGATCGGCGGCCGTGCCCGAGCGCGAGATGGCGAGGTCGTTCTTGCGGTCGAAGTCGGCCTGGCGCACGCGCACCGCGTCCTCGCCCATTTTGATCTGGTCGACGTTGCTGAGATACGAGGATTTGAGGTTGGAGAATTCGATCTTGGCCGCTTCGAGCTTGCCCTTGGCGAGGGCGAGCGCGATCTCATAGGGCTTGGGATCGATGTCGAACAGCGGATCGCCGACCTTGACCTTCTGTCCTTCGACGACATGCACGGCGACGATCGCGCCAGTGACCTGCGGGGTGATCAGCGACTTGTCGGCGCCGACATAGGCGTTGTCGGTCGAGACATAGCGCCCGCTGCTGAGCCACCACGTGAAGCCGAGCGCGAGCGCGACGAGCGGAATGACGACAAGCATCACGAACCGGCTGACGCGGCGCTTGCGCTTGACGACGATCGGCGGCGTCTCCGCGGCTGGCGGCTGCGGGGCCTGCGGCGGACCCTGGGGATTGGCGCGGGCGTTCGCGCCGGGGTGAACTGGATGGGCTGCGCGGGTTGCTGGGCGCCGGGCGGGGTTTGCGGCGCGGCTTCGCGGCCGGCTGAATGCGGCGCGGCGGCCTTCGGCGGCGTGAACGGCAGCGGCTGGGCCGGCTGGGCGGCGGGCGTAGTTTCCTCAGGCGCGGAATCGCGCGGGGAAGCGGGCTTGGGTTGGGTCACTTGGATTCGGCTCCAGCAATCAATTCGTTCTTGATATTGATTTTCATGGTCATGAGGCCGTCGTGCATGGCGCGGACGGTCGATTCATCGACGCCGGTCAGCGCCCGCCCCATCAGGTCTTCGGCGAGCGCGCCGAGGTCCTTCAGCGCCGGCGCCGCCTTTTCGGTGAGATAAAGACGGTTGGCGCGCCGGTCGGTTGCGTCGTCGCGTCGCTCGACGAGACCGGCGGCGGTCAGCTTGTCGATCAGCCGGCCGAGGGTGATGGGCGCGAGGTCGAGAGCGTCCGCCAGTTCGTTCTGCTTGACGCCCTCGCAGCGCTGGAGGCGCGAGAGCACCGCCCATTGCGCGCGGGTGGTGCCGAGTTCGCGCGCCCGCTGGTCGGAATAGGTCCTCAGCAGCCGCGCCACGTCATGGAGCGCGAAGCCGAGCTCCCGCGCGCGGGAGATCTGGGGTTTCTGAGCAAGCGATAACATAAGCAAGCTTATAATATAGTGAGTTGGCTTATTCAAGGGTGCGGTGCAAAAAGGACAGCGTTAACATGCAAAGATTACCGAATTTGCCAATTTGCGAATGGAAATTATAATATGTCAGTCTGCAAGCGGCTCCACGAAGTTGGGGCCCTTCACGCGGAATCGAGCATGAGAACGACCGCGCTCTCTCTGTTGTTTTCTAACTTTTGCCCGAGGTCGTCATGGCCGGGCTTGACCCGGCCATCCACGTGAACACTCAGTTTACTCTCCTAAATAATTGATAGTATGATAACATTCGGCATACGCCTAAATATCTCAGGCGACGCGTGGATGGCCGGCACAAGGCCGGCCATGACGTGCCACGGCGGAATCCCAAAACAACAGCGAATGCTGCGAGAGCGGCAATTGGTTGCGTTAAAGCAGAAATCGAGTTAAGGTCGCTCCATGAGAAATCCGGTTATTCCTCATACCAGAACTGGTCGGGCCGGTCCCCGCCGTGAACGCCGGCGGAAAAAACCGATGCGAAAAAATTTCAGCGAGAATCCCGCGTAACCCATTGATAAGTCTCGATTCGGACGAGAGAATCCAAGGAAATCCAAGGAAATCCAACCCCCGATAACGGGAGTTTTGGCGAGGAAACGGCCACCCGCCAAGAAAACCCAAATGATCGGCGTGACCGGCGTCGGGCCCCTGCCGCCAGGCCGTTCCCTGTACGTCGAGCCGCCGCTCGCGTCCTCCCTGGCGACCCCAGCCTCGACGGGCCGGCCGGCCCACCCAACCCTCCGTGCGCCTCCTCAGCTTCCCCGATAGGTCGAATAGCTCCACGGCGAGACGAGCAGGGGCACATGGTAATGCGCCTGAGGGTCGGCGACGCCGAAGCGGATCGGGACGATATCGAGGAACGGCGGGTTCGGGAGTTGCACGCCCTGGCTGCGGAAATAGTCGCCCACGTGGAAGACAAGCTCGAACTGGCCCGCGCGCGCTGCATCGGCGCTTATCAGCGGCTTGTCGGTGCGGCCGTCCGCGTTGGTCGTGACATCGGCGACAAGCGTGCGGCCGGATCCGCCGCCCAAGTCGTAAAGCTCGACGCGCACGCCCTGAGCCGGCCGGCCGATGCTCACGTCCAGGATATGGGTCGTCACACCGGCCACTCGCGCCCCTCGCTCCGTCCGACGCCCGCCGATCGGGCCCGGGAGGTCCTTCTAGCCCGCCGTCGACGACTGGCCAACAGCCCGCCCGCCCCCATGCGCAACCGACATGGCAGTGGCCCCCATGGTCGCGATTGCCAAGTGCGTTGACGCATGACAAGACTGCGCGAAACTCGGTACGACTTTCGTATGGGTGAATGGGAGGTCGGCCCCGATGGACGACAGAGTCAAGGACCAATCCGACGAAACTGACGAGTGGCTCGACGCGCTCGATTCCGTTGAAGCCTTCGAGGGAATCGAGAAGGTCGACGATATCCTCGACGCGGTTGTCGCATCAGCGCGCCGCAAGGGCGCCAAGCTGCCGTTCGCCGCCAACACGGCTTATGTCAACACCATTCCGACCGAAGCCCAGCCGCCACATCCGGGCAACCGCGAGATCGAGCGGCACATCCGCCGCTACGTGCGCTGGAACGCCGCCGCGATCGTCGTCAAGGCGAACAAGGACTCGTCAGAGCTCGGCGGCCATATCGCGAGCTTCCAGTCGGCGGCGACCCTTTACGATACCGGGTTCATGCATTTCTGGCATGGCTGCAACGAGGCGCATGGCGGCGACCTGATCTACTTCCAGGGCCATAGCTCGCCCGGCATTTACGCCCGCGCTTTCCTCGAAGGCCGTCTCAGCGAAGAGCAGCTCGTGAACTTCCGCCAGGAGGTCGGCCGCAAGGGTCTGTCCTCCTATCCCCATCCCTGGCTGATGCCGGACTTCTGGCAGTTTCCGACCGTCTCGATGGGTCTCGGGCCCCTGATGGCGATCTATCAGGCGCGGTTTCTGCGCTATCTGCACGAGCGAGGGCTTGCCGACACGGCGCCGCGCAAAGTCTGGGTGTTCTGCGGCGATGGCGAGATGGACGAGCCGGAATCGCTCGGCGCGATCTCGCTTGCCGGACGCGAGAAGCTCGACAACCTCATCTTTGTCATCAACTGCAATCTCCAGCGTCTCGACGGGCCGGTGCGCGGCAACGGCAAGATCGTGCAGGAGCTCGAGGCCGATTTCCGCGGCGCTGGCTGGAACGTCATCAAGTGCCTGTGGGGCTCGGGCTGGGATGCTCTGCTCGCCAAGGACACCGAGGGCAAGCTCCGTCAGCTCATGGACGAATGCGTCGACGGCGAATACCAGGACTTCAAGTCGAAAGACGGCGCCTATATCCGCAAGAACTTCTTCGGCCGCCATCCGGAGACGGCGGCGATGGTCAAGGACTGGACGGACGCCGAGATCTGGGCGCTGACCCGGGGCGGGCACGACTCGGTCAAGGTCTACGCGGCTTACAAGGCGGCGGTGGAGCACAAGGGCCAGCCGACCGTCATCCTCGCCAAGACCGTCAAAGGCTATGGCATGGGCGCGGCCGGCGAAGGACAGATGATCGCCCATCAGGCCAAGAAGCTCGGCCACGAGGCGCTTAAGGCCTTCCGCGACCGGTTCCAGATTCCCGTTTCAGACGAAGACCTCGACAAGGTTCCCTACCTGCGCTTCGCCGAGGACAGCGAGGAGATGGCCTATCTGCGCGAGCGGCGTGCGGCGCTCGGCGGCTATCTCCCGTCCCGCCGGCGCAAGAGCGACCCGCTTCCCGTGCCGCCGCTTTCTCTCTTCGACGCGCTCCTGAAGGCGACCGCGGAGGGACGCGAGATATCGACCACGATGGCGTTCGTCCGGATCCTGACCGCACTGCTGCGCGACAAGGATCTCGGCCAGCGCGTGGTTCCGATCGTTCCCGACGAGAGCCGCACCTTCGGCATGGAAGGGCTGTTCCGCCAGGTCGGCATTTTCAGCCAGGTCGGCCAGCTCTATCGGCCGCAGGACGCCGATCAGCTGATGTATTACCGCGAGGATCCGAAAGGCCAGATCCTGCAGGAGGGCATCAACGAGCCGGGCGCGATGGCCTCGTTCATCGCCGCGGGCACGTCCTATTCGACCTCCAACGTGCCGATGATCCCCTTCTACATCTACTATTCGATGTTCGGTTTCCAGCGCGTCGGCGACCTCGCCTGGGCGGCGGGCGACATGCGCACGCGCGGCTTCCTGATCGGCGGCACGTCCGGCCGCACGACGCTGAACGGCGAGGGTCTCCAGCACGAGGACGGCCACAGCCATATTCTGGCTTCCACCATCCCCAATTGCGTGACCTACGATCCGACCTACGCCTATGAGCTCGCCGTCATCGTCCATGACGGCCTCAAGCGGATGTATGTCGATAACGAGGACGTCTACTATTACATCACGACGCTGAACGAGAATTACCCGCATCCGGCGATGCCGGAGGGGGCGGAGGAGGGCATCCTTCGCGGCGCCTACAAGCTGCGCGAGGTCAAGGCCGGGCAGCCGGGCTTGAGCGTGCGTCTGTTGGGCTCGGGCGCGATCCTGCGCGAGGTCGAGGCGGCGGCCGAGATGCTGGCGGCCGAGCACGGCGTCAGCAGCGAGGTCTGGAGCGTCACCAGCTTCACCGAGCTGCGCCGCGAAGGGCTCGACGTCGAGCGCTGGAACATGCTGCATCCCGAAGCCGACCCGAAGGTCCCGTTCATCACCCGGGCGCTTATCGAGCGGGAAGGGGCCCGTCATCGCCTCGACCGACTACATGAAGGCGATCGCCGACGGGGTTCGGCCCTACGTGCCCGCGCCTTACAAGGTGCTCGGGACGGACGGCTTCGGGCGCTCGGACTATCGCCGGCGCCTGCGCTCGTTCTTCGAGGTCGATCGCTACCATGTCGCGGTGGCGAGCCTGAAGGCATTGGCCGATGAACAATTGCTGCCCAACCGGCGCGTGGCCGAGGCGATCGCCAAATACGGCATCGATCCGGAGGGGCCGAATCCGGCGCGAAGCTGAAATCTCGGCATAAGCGAGACAACCTGTTCGCTGAGGAGAGCGCCGGTGGCGAAAATCGACGTAAAGGTTCCCGATATCGGCGACTTCAAGGACGTGCCGGTCATCGAGGTGCTGGTGAAGCCCGGCGACGTCGTCAAGGTTGACCAATCGCTGATCACGCTGGAAAGCGACAAGGCGACGATGGACGTGCCCTCGCCGGTGGCGGGCCAGGTCGCTGAAGTCGTGGCCAAGGTCGGCGACAAAGTGTCGATGGGCACGCTGATCGCTCGACTTGAGTTTGTGGAGGGCGAGAAGGCCGAGGCTTCGGGCGCTTCCGCCAAGGCGGCCGCTGCGCCTTCTGCGGTTCCCGAGCAGCCGGCGGCCGCTCCTGCTGCGAAGGCGGTCCTGCCTCGGCGGGCCCCAAGACCGCGCCGATCGATGTCACCATCCCCGATATCGGCGACTTCAAGGATGTGCCGGTCATCGAAATTCTGGTGAAGGAAGGCGACACCGTCGAGGCCGATCAGCCGCTGGTGACGCTCGAGTCCGACAAGGCGACCATGGACGTGCCGTCGCCGGCGGCTGGTAAGATCACGCAGATTGTCGCCAAGGTCGGCGACAAAGTCTCGATGGGCTCGGTGATCGCGAGGCTCGATGCGGGCGGATCGGCCGGGCCAACCTCATCCGATCAGGAGGACGAGGCAGAGGCGAAGGAAGAGGAGGACGCCGCCGAGGCGCCCGAAACCTCGCCCGTTGCGCCGAGCGATTTGCCGCCTCGGCCCGCCAGGGCCGCCGCGGGCCTCGCCATTGCCGATTTCTCCGGCGTTTTCGCCGGGCCAGCCGTTCGCCGGCTGGCGCGCGAACTCGGTCTCGATCTCAACCTTATCAAGGGGACGGGCGAGAAGGGCCGCATCACCCGCGAAGACGTCAAGGCGGCGCTCGTGGCTGTGAAGGGGGGCGCCGTCGCCCCCGGCGGCGCGGCTCTGCCGGCGGTCCCATCCGTCGACTTCGCCAAATTCGGGCCGGTCGAAACCGTTCCGTTATCGCGCATCAAGCGTATTTCCGGGCCGCGCTTGCACGCGTCATGGGTGAACGTGCCGCATGTCACGCACACGGACGAGGCGGACATCACCGAACTCGACGCGTTCCGAAAGGCTCTCGACGACGACGCGAAGAAGGACAAATCAAAGCCTTACCGGGTATCGTTGCTGCCGCTTCTTATGCGTGCGGCGGTCGCGACGCTGAAGGCCTTTCCGACTTTCAACGCCGCTTTAAGTCCGGCCGGCGACTCCTTGATCTTGCGGAACTACTGGCACATCGGCGTCGCCGTGGACACGCCTGACGGCCTCGTGGTCGCCGTGGTCAAGGACGTCGACAAGAAGGGCGTCATCGAGCTCGCCCGGGAGCTCGGCGCTCTCTCGGAAAAGGCGCGCGTGGGCAAGCTCGCGCCCGCCGAAATGCAGGGCGCCACCTTCACCATCTCGTCGCTGGGAGGCATTGGAGGGACAGCCTTCACCCCGATCGTCAACGCGCCAGAAGTGGCGATCCTCGGGGTCGTGCGTTCGAAAATGGCCCCGGTCTGGGACGGCAAGGCCTTTCAACCGCGGCTCATGCTGCCGCTTTGCCTGTCCTACGACCACAGGGTCATCGACGGCGCGGCCGCGGCCCGCTTCATGCGCCATCTTGCGGGTCTCCTGGAGGACATGCGGCGCATTATCTTATGACCGCAAGCCCCCTAGGAAGACAGACGGCCATGGCGAATGAGATCAGGCTTCCCGATATTGGCGACTTCAAGGACGTGCCGGTCATCGAAATCCTTGTCGCGCCGGGACAGAGCGTAGCCAAGGACGAGCCAATCGTGACGCTCGAAAGCGACAAGGCGACGATGGAGGTGCCGGCGCCGGAAGCTGGCGTGATCGGCGAGATCCGCGTCAAGGTCGGCGACAAAGTCAGCCAGGGCGACCTGCTGGCGACCTACGCCGCCGAGAGCGCCGCGACGTCGGCGCCGCCGTCGGCCGCGGGGGCTCAGGACGGCGGCCTGGAGATTCAGGAGCCCGCTCCCAAAGCCGCGGCGCCCGCTGGCCCGCCGCCGAAGCCTGCGGCCGACCCGGGCGGGCAAGCCGATTTCGAGGCCGACATTCTGGTTCTGGGCGCCGGGCCCGGCGGCTACACCGCCGCCTTCCGCGCCGCCGATCTCGGGCAGAATGTCGTTCTGGTCGATTCGCGCCCGACCCTCGGCGGCGTCTGCCTCAATGTCGGCTGCATTCCGTCCAAGGCGCTTCTGCATGTCGCCAAGGTCATCGACGACGCCAAGGCGATGGGCTCGCACGGGGTGAGCTTCGGCGCGCCGGCCTTTGATCTTGCCGCCATCCGCGGCTGGAAAGAGGGCGTGGTCAAGCGCTTGACGACCGGCCTGACGGGCCTCGCCAGGCAGCGCAAAGTGAAGACGGTGATCGGCGAGGGCCAGTTCACCTCGGCCAACACCCTGCGCGTCGAGACGGCGGAGGGGGCGCGGGTCGTGCGCTTCGTCAAGGCGATCATCGCCGCCGGCTCCGAGCCAGCCGCGCCGGGATTCATTCCCGCCGACCCGCGCATCTGGGATTCGACCGCGGCGCTCGACCTCAATTTCATCCCCAAGCGGATGCTGGTGCTGGGCGGGGGCATCATCGGGCTTGAGATGGCGACGGTCTATCACGCGCTCGGCGCCGGGATCACCGTGATCGAGATGATGGACCAGTTGATGCCGGGGGCTGATCTCGACATCGTGACCCCGCTCGCCAAGCGCATCGGCCGCCTCTACGACAAGATCCTGCTCAAGACCAAGGTGACGGCGGTCCGGGCGGAGCCGGACGGGCTCAAGGTCTCTTACGAAGGCCCCGACGGCGCCAAGACCGAGACGTTCGACGCCATCCTGGTCTCGGTCGGCCGGCGACCGAATGGCGCGCGCATCGGGGCCGCCGCTGCCGGCGTAGCCACGGACGAGCGCGGCTACATCGCGGTCGACCGCCAGATGCGCACCAACGTGCCGCACATCTTCGCCATCGGCGACATCGTCGGCCAGCCGATGCTGGCGCATAAGGCGACGCACGAGGGGAAAGTCGCGGCGGAGGTCGCGAGCGGACACAAATCCTCGTTTGACGCCAAGGCGATCCCGTCGGTTGCTTACACCGATCCGGAAGTCGCCTGGGCGGGGCTGACGGAGACGGAAGCCAAGGCGAAGGGGATCAAATACGGCAAGGCTGTCTTTCCCTGGGCGGCGAGCGGCCGGTCTCTTTCGCTGGGGCGCGACGAGGGCCTGACCAAGACCTTGTGGGACGAAGGGACCCAGCGCCTGATCGGCTGCGGCATCGTCGGCCCCAACGCCGGCGATCTCATTTCGGAGGCGGCGCTGGCGATCGAGATGGGGGCCGAAGCGGAGGACGTCGGCCTCACCGTTCATCCGCACCCGACGCTGTCGGAGACGTTCGCCATGTCGGCCGAGGCCTTCGCCGGTACGCTGACCGACCTCTATATGCCGAAGAAGAAGTAGCGCGGCTTGCCGCATGAAGGTGTTCTTCTTCGGGCTCGGCTATTGCGCCCGGCGGCTCATTCAGCGCGAGCCCTGGATCGAAGCGAGCGGAACCGCCCGGACCGCTGAAGCCGTCGCCGCGCAGCGCCGCGAGGGCGTCGAGGCCTGGCGCTTCGACGGGGTCGAGGCGGACCGGGGGCTCGAGCAGGCGCTCAGCCAAGCCGAGGCGATCGTCGTCTCGATCCCGCCGCGCGACGGGCCAGGCGCGGCGCTCGAGCGTTTCGCCGCCGCGATCGCCGCCGCGCCGGGCTTGCGGCGCATCGTCTATTATTCGACCATCGGCGTTTATGGCGATCACGGCGGCGAACTGGGTCGACGAGACGAGCGCGACCCTGACCCGCACCGCGCGCGGCCTCGCCGGCTCGAGGACGAGGCGAAGCTGGACAGCCGCGGCCCGGGCGCGCGGGGACGCAAGCTGACATCCTGCGCCTCGCCGGGATCTACGGGCCGGGCCGCAATGCGCTCGTCAATCTGCGCGAGGGGCAGGCGCGCCGCATCGTCAAGCCGGGGCAGGTGTTCAACCGCGCGCATGTCGACGACATCGCTCGAGATTTCCCGTCTCGTCCTAACGCGGAACCTTAAGGGCCAGATCTGGAACGTGGCGGACGAGGAGCCGGCCCCGCCGCAGGAGGTCGTCGCCTATGCCGCGGCGCTGCTCGGGCTCGAGCCGCCGCCCGAGGAGCCGTTCGACGAGGCGCGGCTTTCGCCGATGGCGCGGGAGTTCTACGCCGACAACAAGCGGGTCTCGATCGCCAAGGCTAAGGCGATGCTCGGGTTTGAGCCCGCCTATCCGACCTACCGCGAGGGCCTAAAGGCGCTGGCGGAGGCGGGCGAAGGCCGGAGGCGCCTGAAGCGAGTCGGACGGCATGTCCCGACCTCGGGCTTTGGACAACCAGGGCGCGAATTCCCTCGCCGATAAACGCGCATAAACGCGTGTAAACGCCAATAAACGCGCATAAACGTTAGTAAATTTACTCGCATTTACTAGCGTTTATTTTTCTGAATCGGGACTTTTCAATGGGTTACAAGCGATTGGAATAAAAAATTTTCCCCTCAACCTTCCACTCGCGCGTCCGGTTGTCGTCGATCACAATTGTCAAACAGCACCGCCTCGCCGCGCCGACTGGGACGCAGGCGCGAGACGGATTCCGTGAATAGAAAAGGATGCCATCTATTTCTGATTTTGTCAAACAAAAGTCGCTTCCGCCGGGGATTGCGGTGGCGATAGCCCGTCGAGAGACGGGCGTCCTTTATGGAGCGCCCATCGGGTAGGCCGCCCCGCCGTCGCGCGACAACCCGCGCCGACCATCGGCGGCGGACGAATCCGCGCTGGACAATTGAGCCTGAGCGCCGAAAACAGGTAGGAAGGCGAGGCCGCCGCCCGCGGCCAAACCACGCGGCTGATGGAACTCCGCCGGAGACCTCGATTATGCAGAAGCCCGCAATGTTGGCGCTCTCTACGCTCCTGGTTGCCGCCGGAAGCGCCCATGGCCAACAGTCGCAAGCTGGCCGCTACCAGATGGTCGCCGTCCCGGCGTCGCAATCGCAAACCTTTCCCGAGGCCCTGCTGCTCGACACCGCCACGGGACAGTCGTGGATCCTGTATCACGAGACGGGACGGGCGATTGAATGGATTCCGCTCCCCTTTTCCGCAGGCAAAGATCGGCCGTCCCCCTTCCTGCCGCCCCGGCCGGACCAGGTCGACGGTTCGCGCTGAGAGACATGGCCGCGGGCGTCTCCATTCCCGCTGTCAGGCGCATCGCGACGCTTTTCGAAGGGCGATGTCCCGCGATTCCGACGCGGCCGTCCGGGCCCCGGTAATTGGCGAACCGATCTTATTTGGTCCGCTCTTCGTCCTCCGGGGAGGCCATGAAATATCCCGAGTTCGGCTCGATCCAGGCCATGTGATCGTGGACCGCGACGCAGCCGGGCGTGTTCTCGGCGATGACCTTGAGCCCGTCGCGCAGCCGCTCGTCGGTGATTGCGCCGTCAAAGGTCACGACGCCGTTCGTGACCTCGATACGCACGCTCGCGCGCGGCGCCCAGTCGAGCTTGTCCAATTCCGCCTGAATGGCGGCCTTGATCTCGGCGTCAGGATGCGCGCCCTTCTCACGCGGCGTCGCGGCCAGAAGCCCCTTGAGCAGATCGGAGCGTGAGACCACGCCGACGACATTGTCGCCCCGCAGCACGGGCAAGCGCTTGATGCGGCGCCGGATCATCCGGTCGACCGCCCCGCTGAGCTCCGCGGTCTCGTCGATCGTCTCGACGTCGCGGGTCATCACTTCCCCGACCTTGCGCCCATATTCGTGCGTGTAAGTCTCGGCGAGCCGGCCGCTGCCGAGGAGAAAGTCGAGCCAGCCGGGACGCTTGTGCTCGCTCCCAAGCTCGCTGCGGCGAAGGAGGTCGCCCTCGCTCAGGATTCCGGCGAGCTCGTGCTTGGCGTCAAACACCAGCAACGCGCTTACCCGTGAGCGCAACATTGTCTCGATCGCCTCGTCGACGCCGGTGTCCTCGGCCACGCCGATCACGCCACGGGTCATGACGTCTCGAACCTGCATTGTCTTTTCCTCTGGAGCCGCTCCCTTCCTAGGGGAACGAGGGGACGCGGGAAAGACTTTAGCCGACAGGCGGATCGGAATCGTAGCCAGCAGATTGGCGTTCCCACGCAAGCGGGAATCCAGAAGGCTCGGCGAAAGCCTTGCTCGATGCCCGCCTTCGCGGGCATGACAGACGACGGGCATGGGCTCATAGAACATGGCGCGAAAGCCTTGTCCTCCTGCCTGGAGAGCAACCCGATGGCGAATCCGGTGGTCGTGGAGGCCACCCGCGGCGAACGGGTCGAATCCGCTCATCGGGGCGCGGGCGCAGTCGTCGATGCGGATGGGCGGGTCGTCATGAGCTTCGGCGACGCCGGGCGGCCGGTCTACCCGCGCTCCGCCGTCAAGGCGCTCCAGGCTCTTCCGCTCGTCGAAAGCGGCGCTGCCGACCGCCTGGGGCTCAGCAACAAGGAAATTGCGCTTGCCTGCGCATCGCATTCGGGCGGTGAGGACCATGTCGAGACGGCGCGCGCGATGCTCGCCAAGGCGGGATATGACAAGCGCGTCCTCGAATGCGGCGTCCACTGGCCGCTCGGCGAGGACGAGGCGCGGGCGCTTGCGCGCTTGGGGCAAACGCCGACCGCTCTGCACAACAATTGCTCGGGCAAACATGCGGGCTTCGTCTGTCTCTCCTGCGCCATGGGAATTGACCCGAAGGGCTATGTCGCGCCGGATCATGCCGTGCAGCGCGAGGTCAAGGCGACGATCGAAGGCATGACCGGCGCGGCATTGAGCGAGGAGACGCGCGGCGTCGACGGCTGCTGCGATACCGACTTACGCCGCGCCGTTGACCGCGCTTGCCCGAGCCTTCGCGCGCCTTGGAACGGGCGAAGGACTGTCGCGCGAGCGCGCTGAGGCCGCGGCGCGCATTCGCGCAGCCGTCGCCGCGCATCCCCTGACGGTCGCCGGAAGAGGCCGGTTCGACACCGAGTTCATGAGCCTCACCGACGCGCGCGCCTTCGTGAAGTCGGGCGCCGAGGGCGTGGTCTGCGCCGCGCTGCCGGAAGCCGGGCTTGGCCTTGCGGTCAAGGCCGACGACGGGGCAGGTCGCGCGGCCCAGGTGATGATCGCGGCGCTCATCCGGCGCTTCGGCGGTTTCGACGAGGAAACGAAAGCGCGTTTCGCGCGCTTCGTCTCGCCGCGCCTCAAGAACTGGAATGGCGCCGAAGTCGGGCGATTGCGTCCCACGGGTCCGCTGGCGTGACGCGCGCTCTGGTGAGAGAAGGGCTTATGCGTCACACGTCAGCGAGGCGACGGGCGGCCGTACGTTTAAGGCTCGTGGCGCTTGCGAGCTTCGCGCTGATCTGCACCGCAGGCTTGTCGCGTGCGGCGGACCGCTGCCCCGACATCGCGCAGTCGGCGCAGATGCTGCACGAGGGCGACCAGTACCAGGCGGCGTCGCTCCTGTTCGCCGCCGCGCGGTACGGTTGCGAGCTTGAGGCGCGCGCGCTTCTCGATCGCGGCGCGGCGATCGACGCTAAAGACCGCGAGGGCGCAACCGCGCTCGCCAAGGCGGCGGAGGCGGACAAGCTTAAAGTGATGAAGCTTTTGCTCGAACGCGGCGCCGACCCCAATGCGCGCGCCGTCGATGGCTCGACGCCCCTGTTCTACGCCGCGAAGGAGGATCGGGGCGCGGCGGTCGCGCTGCTGCTCGAGCGCGGCGCCGACCCCAACCTTGCCGGAGAGAAGGGGATCCGCCCGCTCGCCGCCGCGGCCTATAACGGTTCGGCGGACAGCGTCGATGCGCTGCTCAAATACGGGGCTGACCCCAACGCGCTCGACGACGGGGGCAAAAGCGCGATGGTCTACGCCGCCGGGCACGCCTACGCGGCGGTGGTCGGGCGTTTGCTTGAGGCCGGAGTCGACGTCAACCGTCGCTACGCCCATGGCCTCACCGCCCTGATGTGGGCGGCGGGCCACGATGCGTCCGCTGGCGTCGACGACGTCGAGGCCACGATCAAGACGCTGATCGCGCACGGCGCGGCGCTCGATCTCAAGGACGACCGCGGCAAGACCGCGGCCGACATCGCCCGCGGCCTTGGGGACGAGCGGGCGGCGAAGCTCTTGGAGCGATAGGCACCCTCTCCCTCCCCCCGGAGAAGGTGGCGCCGGATGAGGGAGACGCTGACAAGGCTCGCGGTTCGCGCAGCGAACCCTCACCCCGACCCCTCTCCCTTAGGAGAGGGGAGTCACGTCAGCGTCAAAAGCCGGCCAGATACGCCGCCATCGCAGCGATCTGTTCGGGCGTGACGGAATTCATGAGATCGGACATGCCGGGGTTGTTGCCGCGCGTGTGGTTGCGGAAATCCGTCATGGTTTTCAAGAGGTAGTCGCGCTCTTGCCCAGCGACGCGCGGGACGGACGAGTCACCGAGAAAATTGCTCGAGTGGCAGCTCGTGCAGACAACCGACTTGTTGACGGCGATCGCGACCTCCGTATCCGCTTTCGAGGCCGCTGGCGCACCGAGGTTCGGCCAGGGCTTAGCGGCGAAATATTCGGCGAGCGCCAGCGCGTCTGCCTTGACGACATATTGAGCGATGGGCGTCATGCGATAGTCCTTGCGCGCGCCCTTCTGGAAATCGCGAAATTGCAGATAGAGATAGCCCGCGTTCTGGCCCCAGATGATCGGCGTCGTTGAGTCTTCGGGCACGCCGTTGACGCCGTGGCACGCGCCGCAGAGCGCCGCCTTCTCTTCGATCGAATCCGCCCAAGCGGCGGTTGCGCCGGCCAGGAGCGCGACGAGAACAACACTACGCAGCATGCAGGGAATCCTTCGCGCGCCAAGACCGCGCGCTTTTGCGCGCCGCGTCGGCCCAAGGTCAAACGAAAGGCCGCCACCCCCGGACTGCGATCCGGGGGAAGCGACCGATGCAACGCGCGCGAGAGATCAGTCGGTCGTGAAGGCGATGATGCTGTCGCCGCGCCTGTAGTCGATCTGGGTGTTGCCGCCGGAGCCGACGACGATGTACTGCTTGCCGTCGACGACATAGGACGACGGGGGCGCATTGACGCCCGCGCCCGCCTGGAACCGCCACAAGAGCTTGCCGTTCGAGGAGTCAAAGGCGTTGAACGCGCCGTTGCCCTCGCCGGAGAAGACGAGGCCGCCGGAGGTGGCGAGGATGCCGCCGATCATCGGCTGCGGCGTCTTGACCTGCCAGGCGATCTTGCCGGTGTTGTAGTTGACCGCGGTGATGTTGCCGGTCTGCACCCCGCCGGGCACATTGGTGAACGCGCCGCCGAGCCACAGCTTGCCGTCCGGATAGGCTTCGTCGGCGACCGTATAGGTCATCTCCTGCTCGAGATTGATCGCGTAGGCGAGGTTCTGGCCCGGATCGGTCGCCATCGGCGACCATTCCACGCCGCCGTTGGCGCCGGGGAACATCTTGGCTGAGTTCGGGTCGAGCGGCTTGGTCGGCGTCGGCAGCGTCCACCGGTCCTTCTGCGATACCATCGGTTCGGAGAATCGGATGAGGCTGCAGTCCTTGCGGTCGTTGACATAGACATAGCCGGTCTTGCCGGCGTGGATGACCGCAGGAACGGTCTTGCCGTCCTTGTCCGCCGCCTCGACCAGCACGGTCGGGCTCACCGCGTCGAGATCCCACACGTCATGCGGGACATACTGGAAGTGGCAAACGTATTTGCCAGTGTCCAGATCGACCGAGACGAGCGAGTCGGTATAGAGGTTGTCGCCCGGGCGGATCGCGCCATAAAGGTCGGGCGAGGGATTGCCGACGACGAAATAGATGCGCTTCGTCGCCAGGTCGACCGATGGGTTCTGCCACACGCCGCCGCCCAGCGTCTTGTAGGGATCGCCGTTCTTGGCGAGCGTCGCCTTTTCGGCCGCGATGTCGCGATGCTCGTCACGTCCAGTCGCGTCGGTGGTCGCCCACACGCCCACCGAATTCTCCGGGATGGTGTCGAAGTTCCAGATAAGCTTGCCGTCTTTGGCGTCGTAGGCGCGGACGAAGCCGCGGATGCCATATTCGCCGCCGTTGGTGCCGATCAGGATTTTGCCGTCGACGGCGGTCGGCGCCATCGTCTCGCTGTATCCCTTCTCGGGATCGGCGATCTGCACCTGCCAGACGATATCGCCGGACTTTGCGTCGAGAGCGTAGAGCTTCGAGTCGAGTGTCGCGACATAGACCTTGTCGTCATAGACCGCGACGCCGCGATTGTTGGGGCCGCAGCAGAACGTCGTGACCGGACCGAGCTTGGGCTTGAAGTGCCAGATTTGCTGGCCGGTCTTGGCGTCAACAGCGTAAACGTGGCTGAACGACGTGGTCACATACATCACGCCATTGACGATGATCGGCGAGGTCTCGAGCGACTCCTTGACCTCGGTGGTGAAGATCCAAGCCGGATGCAGATGCGCCACATTGTTGCGGTTGATCTGATCGTTCGGGTAGAACCGGGTCTGCTCGTAATTGCCGTTGGTGGCGAGGAAGTTCGAACTGTCCTTGGCCGCGTTGTCGAGTTGCTGCTGCGAAACCGGCGTGACCGCGGCGGTCGCGGCCATCGAGGTCGGCGCGTTCTTGACCTCCTGCGCATTCGCCACCCCAGCCGCTGCAATTGCGGCGGCGCAGATCGATCCAAGCAAAATTGATTGATTGACGACTTTGGTCATCGGTGGTCCCTCCCTGACAGTCCCGCAGCTTGGCGTGAAATCCGGGAACTTTCAAGCAAGAGAGACGGGAAATGCTCCTATCTCTGTATCAATCGGCAAATAGGCTACGCCTATCGTAGGACGCAGCGATGCGGGGTGGCTCATAATTGACCGAATTGACCGCGGCGATTTTTGAACCTTTGACTTTTTTTTGGACAAAAGTTCAAGACTGCCCTAAAGGCCAAGCTGGCGGAGGCAGGGCTTTTTGGAGGCAAATCGGTTGTCGCCACATCCAAAGTCAGTAGGCTTCAGCGTCGCGCGTCCTCAGATCTACGATCGGTTGAGCGTCAAGGACGTGCTCGGCGCCCTCGCGCGGATGCACCGCATTCGCCGTTTTGAGGAGGCGGCGGAAGATTCCTACATCCGGGGCTTGAGTTACGGCACGATGCACCTGTCGATCGGGCAGGAGGCGACGGCGGTCGGAATGTGCGCGCCGCTCAGCGACGCTGACTACATCACCTCGACCCATCGCGGCCACGGTCACTGCATCGCCAAGGGCGCGGAGCTCACGCCGATGTTCGCCGAGTTCCTCGGCCGCGAGACCGGCTACTGCAAGGGACGCGGCGGCTCGATGCACATCGCCGAGCCCGCCAAGGGCAATCTCGGCGCGAACGGCATCGTCGCCGGCGGGCTGCCAATCGCGGTCGGCGCGGCGCTCAGCGCCAAGAAGCGGCGCACCGGCGCGGTCGCTGTCGCGTTCTTCGGCGATGGGGCCAATAACGAGGGCGCCTTCCACGAGGCGATGAACCTCGCCTCGATCTGGAAGCTGCCGGTCGTGTTCGTCTGCGAGAACAACCAATATGCGATGTCGACGGCGATGGAGCGCGCAACCGCGGTCGCCAATGTCGCGGACCGCGCGTCCGCCTACGGGGTTCCTGGGGTCATGGTTGACGGCAACGATTTCGCCGCCGTCGCCGCGGCGGCATTCGAGGCGACGGACCGGGCGCGGGCAGGCGATGGTCCGACGCTGATCGAAGCCAAGACCTATCGCACCCGTGGCCACTCGCGTTCCGACCGCAACCGCTATCGAACGCGTGAGGAGATCGACGCCTGGACGGCGCGCGATCCGATCGCGCGCTTCGAAAAGGAGATCCTTGCGTTCGGCCTGGCGGGCGAGGGTGAGGTCAAGGCGATCGCGGCCGAGGTTGAAAAGGAAATGGCCGAGGCGGTGGCCGCCGCGAGCGCAAGCCCATGGCCGTCAGTCGCCGATTTGACGCGCGACGTCTATTCGCCGGCCGAGGGAACGCGCGCATGAGCGTCCGCGAGCTTTCCTATGCGGAGGCGATCCGCGAAGCGCTCGGCATCGCGCTTCAGCGCGACGAGCGCGTGTTCCTGATGGGCGAGGACATCGGCGTCTACGGCGGCGCTTTTCAGGTGACGGGCGATCTCGTCGAACGCTTTGGCGAAGAGCGGGTCATGGACACGCCGATCTCGGAGCTCGGCGGAGCGGGCGTCGCGGTCGGCGCGGCGCTGACCGGCATGCTGCCGGTCTACGAATTTCAGTTCTCCGACTTTTCGATGCTGGCGATGGAGCAGATCGTCAACCAGGCCGCGAAGCTCCGCTACATGCTGGGCGGGGCGGTCAATGTTCCGGTCGTCTTTCGCATGCCGACCGGCTCAGGGCTCGGCGGCGCCGCGCAGCACAGCCAAAGCATTGAAGCCTGGTACGCGCATGTGCCGGGCCTCAAGGTGGTCGAGCCGTCGACGCCGGAGGACGTCAAGGGCATGCTGCTCGCTGCGATCCGGGACCCCGACCCGGTGATCGTGTTCGAACACAAGCTCCTCTACAAGATGAAAGGCGCAACACCCGAGGGCTATTACGAGACGCCTCTCGATCGCGCGGTCGTGCGGCGCGAAGGGCGGAGCCTTACGATCGTCGCCACAGGGATCATGGTCCATCGCGCGCTGGAGGCGGCCGACGTATTGGCAGGCGAGGGGATCGAGGCCGAGGTGATCGACCTTCGTTGCTTGAGGCCGATCGACAAGAACGCGATCGTGGCGAGCGTCAGCAAGACAGGTCGGCTTCTCGCCGTCTACGAGGGCGTCAAGACGTTAGGGATCGGAGCAGAGATATCCGCGATCGTCGCCGAGAGCGAAGCCTTCGACTATCTCGAGGCGCCGATCATGCGCCTCGGCGGCGCGGAGGCGCCGATCCCATATAGCCCGGTTCTGGAAAAGGCGGCGGTTCCGCAGGTCGATGACATTGTCATGGGCGCGCGGCGTCTGGCGCTGGGCGAGATTTGAGCCGTGGCGGTCGAGATCGTCATGCCGCGCGTCGATATGGACATGACGTCAGGCCGGATGGGCCGCTGGCATGCAGCCGAGGGCGCGCATGTCGAAAAGGGTGCGACGCTGTTCGAGATCGAGACCGACAAGGCTGCGATGGAGGTCGACGCGCCGGCCTCGGGCGTGCTGAAGTTCGTCGCAGCCTCCGAGGGCGACGTGCTGCCGGTGGGAACCTGCATCGGCTGGATCGTCGCCGAGGATGAGAGTTTCGCGCCGCCGGTAGCGAACGCGCCGCCGCTCCCGGAACGCGACAACGTTGGCTCCGCTCGCGGCGCTCGCCCTCATCCGGAGAAGGGGTCGCCGGGCGCGACGGAGCGTCCCCACTCCCCAGAGGGCGTCCGGGAGGACGCCCATCTCTCGACGGGCCATGGGGAGAGGGCGCAGGACGCGCTCGGCGAGCGCCCGCGCGCGACGCCCGCCGCCCGGCGCATGGCGCGCGAGCGGGGCTTGCGGTTCGAGGGCCTGGACGGGTCCGGCCCACACGGACGCATTCAGGCGCGCGACGTCGAGCGGCGCAGCGCCGATCAGCCGTCCGCATCGAACGTGCATCGCTTGTGGCTGGCGCGAGGGCAGGGCGCGCCGATCGTGTTCCTGCACGGCTTCGGCGCCGATCTCAACGGCTGGCGGCCGGTTCATCGCCTTCTCCCCGAGACGCAGTCGGCGCTGGCGGTCGACCTGCCGGGCCATGGGCTGTCGCCGCTCGGCGAGGAAGCGAGCTTCGAGGCTTTGGTCGAAGCGGCGCGCGAAGCGCTGATCGAGGAGGGCGTCAGGGCCGCGCATCTCGTCGGCCACTCGCTCGGCGGCGCCGTCGCCGCGGCGCTCGCGCGTCAGCCAGGCGTCAAGGCGCTGTCGCTGATGCTGATCGCGCCGGCAGGGCTCGGAGAGGAGACCAACGCCCCCTTCTTCGACGGCTTTCTTATGGCCGACACGGAAGCGGCGCTCACGCTTTGGCTCAACATGCTGGCGACAGATCCCACGGCGCTGGGCTCGGCGCTCGCGAAGACCACCTTGCGCCTGCGCCGGGAGCGGCCACTCGTCGCCGAACAGCGGCGCCTTGCCGCAGCCATCTTCGCCGGCGGCCGGCAGGCGATCGACATTCGCGGCCTTCTCATGGCCCCGCAGGCGCCGACCAAGATCCTCGTCGGCCTCGAGGATCGGATCACCCCGGCCCAACATGGGGCGGGCTTAAGCGGGCTCATCGCGCTGCACCGCTTTCCTCACGTCGGCCACATGCCCCATCTCGAAGCGCGGCGCGAGGTGGCGGCGCTGATCGAGGAGCTTGTGAGGGCCGCTCAGGCTTCGTAGCCCTGAGAAGGGCGCCTATCCCGTTCCCTCCGTCAGCCGGCGCGCGGTCGCCGCGTCGGTCACCAGCGTGGTTGGCTTGAGCGCCTTGATCGCGCCGAGAATCGCCGCCTGCTTGTGGGCGCCGCCGGCGGCGAGCACCCGGATCGGAGCGGCGCGCACCGCTTCGAGCGGGACCGACATCACGCGCTGGTTCAGCGGGTGATCGACGAGCAGGCCTTCGCGGTCGAAGACGTTGCAAAGCATTTCGCCGACGCCGCCATATTCACGCAACGCCTCGCGGTCGGCCTCGCCGATGAGCGCAAAGCGCGCGATCGCCGCTTCGGATCCGAGCGAGCCGACGCTGACCACCACGGCGTCGAGCGCTTCAGCGAAATCGTAGACGGACTTGAGCCCGCAGCGATCGATCAAGGCCGCCTTGGTCGCCGGGCTGTCGACCAGCGCGGGTGAGGGAATGAGATAGCAGTCGGCGTCGAAGGCGCGCGCGAAGGCGGAGGGAAACTCGGCCGGGTTATCGTGCTCGAAATGGGTGACGCCGCCGACCAGGGAGACGACGGTCAAGCCCTTGAGCGAGCGCTCACGCAGATATTCGAGCGACCGGTTGAGCGTGCGGCCCCACCCGAGCCCGATCTTCATGTCGTTGCGCAAAAGGGTTGAAACGTGCTCGCCGAGCGCCGCGGCGATCGGCGCGGTCGGGTCGGCGGCGTCCGACGACAGCGGCGCGACGATCGCGTCGGAAAATCCGTGCAGCTTGCACAAAGCCGCTTCCAGGCCGCCAAGCTCCGCGTCGCCGCGCGACAGAGCGATCCGCACTTCGCCCAGCGCCTTGGCGTCCGCCAGCATCCGAACCACGGTCACCCGCCCGACGCCAAGCGCCTCGGCGATCGCGCTCTGGGTCATCTCCTCGACGAAATACATCCACGCCGCACGCTGCCGCAGGCGCTCGCTGCGCTTGGGCGGGCGCAAGATCTCGTTGGTCGCAGCGTCCCCGGTCCTGCCGTCCTGGCTCATCGATGTTCTGGATATCGCCGCGAAGACCGGCGCGCAATTCACTTCTCCGGCAAGCGGGCGCCCGTCAGTCCTGTCCGACCGCCAGGCTTTCCTCAAGCATCAGTCGTGCGCGGGCGCGCAGCTTTTCGCTCTCGCTCTTGAGCTGCCCGCAGGCCGCGAGGATGTCGCGCCCCCGCGGCGTGCGCACCGGGCTCGCGTAGCCGGCGTTGAAGACGATCTCGGAGAAGCGCTCGATCGTCTCCCAGTCCGAGCATTCGAAAGCGCTTCCGGGCCAGGGATTGAAGGGAATGAGGTTGATCTTGGCGGGCAGGCCTTTCAGGAGCCGCACGAGCACCCTGGCCTCAGCCGGGGAATCGTTGACGCCCTTCAGCATCACATATTCGAAGGTGATGCGCCGCGCGTTGGAGGCGCCGGGATAGTCGCGGCACGCCTTGATCAGCGCCTCGATCGGATATTTGCGGTTCAAGGGCACGAGCGTGTCGCGCAAGCGGTCGTTGGTCGCGTGCAGCGAGACGGCGAGCATGGTCCCGCATTCATGGCCGAGCCGCGCCATCTCCGGAACGACGCCGGAGGTCGAGACCGTGATGCGGCGCTTCGAGATGGAGAGCCCGTCGCCGTCGGTCAGAATGGCGATCGCGTCGCGCACCGCTTCGAAATTGTAGAGCGGCTCGCCCATGCCCATGAAGACGATGTTCGACACTGCGCGCACGCCCTCGCCCTTGGGCGTGAGCCCATCAGCAGGCGCGACCCCGCCGGGGAAATCGCCGAGCCGGTCGCGGGCGACCATGACCTGCCCGACGATCTCGGCGGCGGTCAGGTTGCGCACCAGCGGCATCGTGCCGGTATGGCAGAACGAGCAGTTGAGGGTGCAGCCGACCTGGCTCGACACGCAGAGCGTGCCCCGGTCGGATTCGGGAATGTAGACGCATTCGATCTCCGCGCCCTTGTCGAAGCGGTGGGCGGGGGCCATGCGGAGAAGCCACTTGCGGGTGCCGTCGGCGGAAACCTGCTCGGCGGCGATTTCAGGCCGGGCGAGGGTATAGCGCTCGGCGAGCTCTTCGAGCAGCGGCCGGGCGATGTTGCGCATCGCGGAGAACTCGCGTGCGCCGCGGTGGTAGATCCAGTGCCAGAGCTGGGAGGCGCGCATCTTGAGCTCGCGCTCCGGCATGCCGATCTCGGCGAGCGCATGGCTGAGTTCCGCGCGGGTCGCCCCAGCGAGGCGCACAGGCGCGCGATCCTCGGCGTTGAGGGCGGCGGCGGTCATGGGCGGCCTTCTAGCATGAGCGGCGCGTCCGACCAATGTCCGGCTCCGCGGAGGGCTCGAAGGCGGGTCCGCCAAAGAGTAAGAGCGAAGCTTAGGTCTGTTAGATCGCTTGATACCTAAACCACGATTTGGTATGGATTGATGAATTGGTATTAGGCGACTCGAAGGTCACATTGGTCCAGGCGGTCAAAATTATCGAGGGCGGCAAGCTGGTGATCCCCGCGGCCATGCGCAGAGCGATGGGGATCGCCCGCGGCGACACGGTGATCGTCGAATTGCTTTCGGAGGGCGAGTTACGCGTGCGCCCGCTCGCTTCGGCTATCAAAGAGGCGCAGGCGATCGTTCGCAAGTCGGTCGAGCGGAATCGAAGCCTGGCGGATGAACTGATGCGCGAGCGCAAGCAGGACGCTTCTCGTGAGTGAGGCTTATGTGCTCGACGCGTCCGCTGTTCTGTGCCTGCTGCAGGAGGAGAAAGGCGCGGAGCGGGTCGCTCTCGCTTTGCCGGACGCTGTGATCGGCGCCGTCAACTATTCCGAAGTCGTCGGCAAGCTTGTCGAAACGGGAATGGGCGAGGCGACTGCCGACGGCCTGATCGACACGCTGCAACTGAAGGTGATTCCGTTCGATCGAATTCAGGCGCGGCTGGCCGGCTCTCTTCGCGCCGCCACCCGGCGGCTTGGCCTCTCGCTTGGCGACCGCGCCTGCCTCGCGCTGGCTGCGGCCGAGGGTGCGACGGCCCTCACCTGCGAGCGAAGCTGGACGAAATTCGAGGCGCCCTGCAAGGTCGAGACCGTGCGCTGAACGGCGCCCACGATCACCCCCCGAACACGTCGTTGGTCTGCGCGCTGACACGCACGAACGTCGTGCGCTTGGGGACCTCCTTGAGATGGGCCGCGCCGATATAGGTCATCATCGAGCGCACCCCGCCCATGATCTCGCCCATCGTGCCGTCGACCGGGCCGCGATAAGGCGTCTCGACCGTCTTGCCCTCGGCGGCCCGATAGTGCGCGACGCCGCCCGAGTGCTTCTTCATCGCCGTCTCCGACGACATGCCGTAGAACGTCATGCCGACCGGCACCTTTTCGCCGCCGCGCTCTTCATAAAGGATTTCGCCGTCGCATTCGTCGTGCCCGGCCAGCATCCCGCCCAGCATGACGAAATCGGCGCCCGCGCCATAAGCCTTCGCGACGTCGCCGGGCACGGTGCAGCCGCCGTCCGCGCAGACCTGGCCTTTGAGGCCGTGCGCCGCGTCGGCGCATTCGATGATCGCCGAGAGCTGCGGATAGCCGACGCCGGTCACCCGTCGCGTCGTGCAGACGGAGCCCGGTCCGATGCCGATCTTGACGATGTCGGCGCCGGCGAGAATCAGCGCCTCCGTCATGTCGCCTGTGACGACATTGCCGGCCATGATCACGGCGTGCGGATAATCGTCGCGCACCCGCTTCACCGTCTCGAGAAATTTCTCGGCATAGCCGTTGGCGACGTCGAGGCAGATGAAGCGGATCGGCGCCGCCCTGGCGACCGCGGCGAGCTTCTTGACGTCGGCTGCGGTCGTGCCGAGCGAATAGAAGGCGTGCGCCCCGTCCGGTCCGGCGAAGAATTCGGCGAGCTTGGGCTCCGGATAATGCTTGTGCAGCGCGGTCAGCGCCCCATGCTTGGCGAGCGCATGCGCCATCGCCATGGTCCCGGTCACGTCCATGTTGGCGGCGATAAGCGGAAAGCCCTTCCATTCCGAGCCTGTGTGCAGGAAGCGAAACGCGCGGTCGACGTCGACGGCGCTGCGGGTGTTCAGCGTCGACCGCTTTGGACGAATGAGGACGTCCTTGAAATCGAGCTTGACGTCGGTTTCGATGCGCATGACTTATCCGGCGGATGGGAAGAAGACGGAACTTCCGTCATAATTTAGTCATCGCGGGCGCAAACCTCAATCAGTGTGGTTGGGCGCGGCGCCGAGGGAGATCGATGAATGGCGGACGAACTGGTTCTGTACACCAATCCGATGTCGCGCGGCCGCACCGCGCGCTGGATGCTCGAGGAGGTCGGCCAGCCCTACAGGGCGGAGATTGTCGAATATGCGCGGATGAAGTCGCCCGAATATCTGGCGATCAATCCGATGGGCAAAGTTCCCGCGCTCCGGCATGGCGAGACGCTGGTGACGGAATCCGCCGCCATCTGCGCCTATCTCGCCGATGCCTTTCTGCAAGCTGGCCTGGCGCCGCCGCATGGCTCGCGCTTGCGCGGCCCCTATTACCGCTGGCTGTTCTTCGCCGCAGGCCCGCTCGAGGCGTCCATCACCGACAAGGCGCTCGGCGTCGCCATTCGTCCCGAGCAGGTGCGGATGGTCGGCTACGGCGGCCTTGAGCAGACGCTGGCCGCGCTCGAAGATCAGCTTAAGCGCTCCGAGTATATCGCGGGCGACCGCTTCACCGCCGCGGATGTTTACGTCGGATCCCATGTCGGATTCGGACTGATGTTCGGGACGATCGACAAGCGGCCTGCGTTCGAGCGCTATTGGGCCCTTGTAAGCGCGCGGCCGGCCGCTCATCGGGCGCGCGAGACCGACGACAAGCTGATCGCCGAGCAGCGAAAAGCTGGATGAGGCCGAATCGGACCAATTGGGGAGAGACATGCGGCTGAAGGGCAAGGCGGCGCTGGTGACCGGCGCGGGGCAGGGGTTCGGCTATGGCATCGCCGAGGCCTTCGTTCGCGAAGGCGCGCGGGTCGCCTGCCTGGACGTGAAAGGCGATGTCGCGGAGGCGGCCGCCAAACGAATGGGCGCCTCTGCCATCGCGCTCCAGGGCGATGTTTCAAGCCGCGCCGACGTCGAGCGCGCCGCGCACGCGGCGATCGACGCCCTCGGCCATGTCGACATTGTCGTCAACAACGCCGGCACGACTCATCGCAACAAGCCGATCATGGAGGTGACGGAGGCGGAGTTCGACCGCATTTTCGCCGTCAACGTCAAATCGATCTTTCTCACCGCGCAGGCTTTCGTGCCCCATATGCGCGCGCATGGCGGCGGCGTCTTCATCAACATCGGCTCGACCGCGGCTCTGCGGCCGCGCCCAGGCTTGACCGTCTACAATTCCTCGAAGGGCGCGGTGCATTTGATGACGAAATCGATGGCGGTCGAGCTTGCCCCGGACAAGATCCGCGTCTGCGCGCTCGCCCCCGTCGCCGGCGAGACGCCGCTGCTCGCGATGTTCATGGGCGAGGACACGCCGGAGAAGCGCGCCGCCTTCAAGGCGACTGTGCCGCTCGGCCGGTTCTCGACGCCCCAGGACATCGGACAGGCGGCGCTCTTTCTGGCCAGCGACGAGGCGAACTTCCTAACCGGCGTCGTGCTTGAGGTCGACGGGGGGCGGTGCATCTGAGCATGCCCCCGCGGCAAGTGTCATCATGGGCGCCGGTCACCCGGCTTGCATTCGCTATCTCATGACCGGATTTACGCCTCGTCGGATGCAAGGCGGGCGGACGCTGGGCGAGCCGCTCTTCCTTGACAAACAGGCCGGCGGCGTGCCGTTTGGAGCGATGAATGCGGTCCGTCGGGAGCTTCGTGTTGAGCGGAATGAGCAATCCCGCTTGATTGGAGCGCGGAGCCTTCGCTTGCGGCGAGGCTATTGAACGGCCGTCGGCAATCTCCGCCCGCGGTTGAGGCGGCCCGCCTCGATCGTAGCCTCAACGCGCGCGGCGCGGCGGTTCGGACGGAGAGGCGAAGACCCGCGACGGCCGGGGGCGCCGTGCGGCGGTTTCGCCGCGCCGCGGTTCGCTGGTGGACGGATCTTAAAGCCGCGATATCGGCGCTGTTGCGGGTCCCCTCCGTACGCTACTCCCTGTTGGGACTGGCGGCCGTCGTGGTGCTCATCGCCGCAATGACCCAGATGGCTTCGGTCATCGTCGACGAATGGTCGCAGCGCGATATTGAGCTGCGGGCGCGCCTCGTGTTCCGATCCATCCATGAGCGCGTCGTGGCCGGCCTCGCGGCGAAGGCCGCGGGCGCCGATCTGCGGCCATTTTTCGAACAGCTGGTGGAGGACGAGCGGCTCCAGGCGCTGGGCTTCTGCGATCCTCAGGGGCGCATGCTCTACGCCACGAAAGATATGCCGGAACTCGGTCCATTGCCCGAAGCCGCCGCTGCCCAAAGTCGACACTTTCACTGACCTGCATGACGAGGCGCCGCCGATCGCGGTCGCCTTCTTTCCGCTGTCCGCCAAAGCGGGTGAGGGCTCGCTGCTCGTCGTGCATGATCTCTCGTTCATCGACCGGCGGGCGCATGAGGCTGAATTCTATATGGCGCTCGCGCTCATCGGCGTCGCCGCGGGGCTTGGGCTCCTGGCGACGGCGATCGTGCTCGCGTTGCTCAGAGGGTGGAACAGGTCGCTGCGCCAGGCGATCGACAATTTCAATCTTGGTCGCGCAGACTATGGACCGCGACAGACGGAAATGCCGATCGGGCGGGATATCGAGGCGATGCTGTCCGAACTCCGGCTCGAGCGGAAGTACGCTGACAGCATTCACGTGGAGTGGTCGCCCAACACGCTCCATCAGCTTCTCGACCAGGAGCTGCCCGGAGCGCAGGTGATCGTGGTCTCGAATCGCGAGCCCTACATCCACAACCTCGTCGACGGCCGCGTCGTGCTGCAAACTCCGGCGAGCGGCCTGGTCTCGGCGCTCGAGCCGGTCATGCGCGCCTGCGGCGGCGTGTGGGTCGCGCATGGTTCGGGATCGGCGGATCGCGACACGGTTGACGGGCGCGACCGGGTCCCCGTGCCGCCCGACAAGCCGGCCTATGCGCTGCGGCGGGTCTGGATCAGCGACGAGGAGCAGGACGGCTATTATTACGGGCTCGCCAACGAGGGCTTATGGCCGCTCTGCCACATCGCCTTTGTCCGCCCGACCTTCCGCGAACGGGACTGGGCGCATTATGTCGAGGTCAATCAGCGCTTCGCCGACGTCGTCATCGAGGAGGCGGACCGCGACGACCCGATCGTGCTCGTGCAGGACTATCACTTCGCCCTGCTGCCGCGCATGCTTCGCCGGCGCCTGCCCCGCGCGACGATCATCGCGTTCTGGCACATTCCGTGGCCAAATCCTGAGACGTTCGGCATTTGCCCATGGCGGGAGCAGATCATCGACGGGCTGCTCGGCGCCTCGATCCTCGGCTTCCATACGCGATTCCATTGCAACAACTTCGTCGAGGCGGTCGACCGGTTCATGGAGAGCCGCATCGACCGCGAGCGAAGCTCGGTGACGCTTGCCGGTCACGAGACGCTCGTTCGCTCCTATCCGATCTCGATCGAGTGGCCGCCGGCGGCGCTGGCGCTCCAGGCGCCGGTGGAGGAGTGCCGCCAGGCGGTCAGGAGCCGTTTCGGGCTCAGCCCCGATACGCGGATTGCGGTTGGGATCGAGCGCTTCGACTACACCAAGGGCATCGTGGACCGGATGCGCGCGGTCGACGTTCTCCTGGAGGCCCATCCCGAGTGGCGCGGCAAGCTCGTGTTCATCCAGGCGGCGGCGCCGACTCGCAGCAAGCTCAGCGCCTATAGAGGTCTCCAGGCCGAGGCCGCCGAGGAGGCCGAGGCGATCAACGCCCGCTGGGGGAACGATTCCTACAAGCCCGTCGTGCTCTCCGTTCGCCACCACGAACCGGCGGAGGTGTTCGAGCTCTTTCGGGCCGCGGATCTTTGCATCGTCTCGAGCCTGCACGACGGCATGAATCTCGTCGCCAAGGAGTTCGTCGCCGCCCGCGACGACGAGCAGGGGGTGCTAGTCCTGTCGAGCTTCGCCGGCGCTTCGCGCGAATTGTCGGAAGCGCTGATCGTCAATCCCTACGACACCCATGGAATGGCGGAAACGATCAACCTGGCGCTGCGGATGGATCCAGCGGTCCAGCGCGAACGGATGCGGGAGATGCGCGACCTTGTCCGGCAGCGCAACGTCTACCGCTGGGCCGGGCAGATGCTCCTCGACGCGGCGCGCCTGAGGCGGCGCGAGAGCATCGGGGGCGCGGAGGCGGCCTGAGCCGGGCCATTGATGAGCGTTGTCGTATTATCGCAAGGATGCACAAGCAGTGAGCAATCCTTGTGCGTCCAGGCAACGTTCTTGAGCCGGATGTCATGTTAAGGCCATCGTATTGAACCCAGTCTGGCGCCGATGTGGCGGCTCTTCTTGTGACTGATTGTTGCGGAAGCGATTGCGATCCTGATGACGATTGTCCGAAACCTGACCATCCGTCATCGTATTGGCGAATTCTTCCTCTATCGATCTACGTGGGGCGAATCATGAGGAGAGCGAAATGACTCAGCATGCGCTTTACGTTCAACTCGAAGCCAAGCCTGGCAAGGAGCAGGAGGTCGCGACCTTCCTGTCCGGCGCGAGGAACATGATCACCGACGAGCCTGAAACCACGGCCTGGTTCGCGATCCGGATGGGGCCGAGGTCCTTCGGCATATTCGACGCGTTCGCCAACGAGCACGGCCGCGACGCTCATCTTCAGGGCAAGCTCGCCAGCCAGATCCGGGCGAAGGCTTCGGACCTGTTTGTCAGGACGCCGGAGATCCAGCGGGTGGAAGTGCTGGCGGACAAACTGCCTCACTAAGCCAAGCGTCGGCGCGCCCAGCGAAGGGCGCGCCGTCGAGATGAGCGCGGCGGACGCTTCCGCCGCGCTTTCAATTCTGAATGGGGAAGCGCCGCGCTGTCCGCCTTTACGATGAAGAGACGGTGCGGCCGGGCCTCACCGTTTGCTGGTCTCGCCGCCGGCCGGGGCGCTCTCGCCTTCCTCCTCCGCCTCGGCCTCGATAAGCGCGATGGTCCTGCCGAGAAGCCATCGTTTGATCTGATTGCACACGACATCGTCGAGCTTGAGATCGTGTCGCTCGCAGATCGAGGCGAGATGATCGCGAAGCGGCGCCGGCATCTTGATGCTCACGTCCACAAGGTCGTTGGGATTGTCCGCCAATATCGCCTCCATTGTCGCCGCGACGGATTGTACAGCCTGTGGGCAGCCCGGGTTGATGTCCTGGGCGATAAACTGCCGCGCCGGCAAAGAAGACTGCGCTCCTCATTCGATTGCGAAAAACCCGGCCGCCTCGGCCTCAAAACCGGGCGGGTCGAGGCGGATGACGCTGTCGCGGACGACACGCGTCTCGATCGCGCCCGCCGAGCCGCGCCTGTGCCAGATCATAACGCGGCAGTCCGCGTCGAGAATTAGGTAGTGCGCCACGCTCGGCAGCGCGAAATAGCCGTCGAGCTTGACGCCGTGATCGTCCCCGGCCGTGCTGGGCGACAGGACCTCGACGATGAGGACAGGGTTCGGGATCTCCATCGTGCTGAGGTTGGCGGGGGGCGGGCAAACGACCAGCGCGTCCGGCTCGAAGGCGGTGTGGGCGGTGATTCGGGCCGTCATCCCGTCCGGGAAAACGCGACAGGGCAGGCCGGCGCGGCGAACCCCGTCCCTCAGCGCCATTTGCGCTGAAAACTTGGTCAGGGCGTGCGCCGCCCGCTCCGGGGCCATCCGAACCGGCTGGCCGTCACGCAGCTCCCAGCGGCCGGGCCGACCATCGGCCCAGGCGAGGAGCGCGTCGACGTCCATTCGCTTCTTGCCGGGCTCGACATGTCGCAGTCCTAGCATATCGGGAACTTGCTAGGAACTTCGCTTCACCCGTGTTAGCCAGCCGCGCCATGCAGCGGATGTGAGTCTTGCGCCGTCCGCCTTTTGATCCACATAGGACGCACGGCGATGGCGGTGATCGAAACGAACTTTATTCCCGAAGGACTCGCGTTCGACGACGTCTTGCTGCGTCCGGGATTAAGCGCCGTCATGCCGAGCGCAACCAATATCGGGACGCAGCTCACCCGCCTGATTCGCCTCAACCTGCCGATCCTCTCCGCGGCGATGGACACCGTGACCGAGGCGAGGCTCGCGATCGCCATGGCTGAGGCGGGCGGGATCGGCGTCATCCACCGCAACCTCGCGCCCGCCGACCAGGCCGAGGAAGTGCGCAAGGTCAAGCGGTTCGAGAGCGGCATGGTGGTCGATCCGATCACCATCTTTCCCGACGCGACGCTGGCCGACGCGCTCGCCCTCATGCGCCGCGCCTCGATTTCGGGCATTCCCGTGGTCGAGCGGGGGAACGATGGCAAGCCGGCGAAGCTTGTCGGCATCCTCACCAATCGTGACGTGCGCTTCGCCGACGATCCACGCCAGCCGGTGACCGAGCTCATGACCCGCAAGGTGGTGACGGTCGGGGAAGGGGTGAGCCACGACGAGGCGCGCCGGCTCCTGCATCTCAACCGCATCGAGAAGCTGGTCGTCGTCGACGAAGCGGGGCGCTGCGTCGGCCTCATCACCGTCAAGGACATCGAGAAGGCGACCGCCCATCCGAACGCCGCCAAGGACGCCGACGGGCGCCTGCGCGTCGCCGCTGCCACCTCCGTCGGCGACAAGGGGTTCGAGCGCGCCGAGACTGCTGATGGCGGCCGGAGTGGACTGCCTCGTCGTCGACACCGCGCACGGCCATTCGGAGCCGGTCCTCGAGCAGGTCCGGCGCATCCAGCGCGCGACCAACAAGGTCTCGGTCATCGCCGGCAACGTGGCGACGCGCGAGGGCGCGAAGGCGCTGATCGACGCCGGCGCGGACGCGATCAAGGTCGGCATCGGGCCGGGCTCGATCTGCACCACCCGCATCGTCGCGGGCGTCGGCGTGCCGCAGCTGACCGCAATCATGGAGGCGGCGGAGGCCGCGCGGGACGCCGGCGTGCCCGTCATCGGCGACGGCGGCGTCAAATATTCGGGCGATCTCGCCAAGGCGATCGCGGGCGGCGCGGATAGCGTGATGATCGGCTCGCTGCTCGCAGGCACCGACGAGAGTCCGGGAGAGGTGTTCCTCTATCAGGGGCGCTCGTACAAGAGCTATCGCGGCATGGGCTCGCTCGGCGCGATGGCGCAAGGGTCGGCCGACCGCTACTTCCAGCAGGACGTCAAGGACCAGGTGAAGCTGGTGCCCGAGGGGGTCGAGGGGCAGGTGCCGCATCGGGGCCCGACGGCCGCGATCATCCACCAGCTCGCCGGGGGCTTGCGCGCTGCGATGGGCTATGTCGGCGCCGAAACCATTCCCGAGTTCCAAAAGAAGGCGCTCTTCATGCGCATCACCGGCGCTGGCCTGCGCGAGAGCCACGTCCACGACGTCGCGATCACGCGCGAGAGCCCGAACTATCATCCGTCAGGGGCGTGACGGGGGAACTCGGCTTCCCGACCGTGCGTACGCTGCGGTGATCGCCGGGCCGACCAGGTGCGATCCGCGCCATGATTCTTGCTTGCCTTAACCGGTCCCAAAGCGGAATCAGCCCGCATGCGCGTTCTCTATGTCTATTGTCATCCGCTCAAGGAGAGCTTCCACGGCGCGATCCGGCGGCTCTCTCGAGGGGCTCGAGGCAGCCGGCCATAAGGTCGATCTGCTCGACCTCTACGCCGAATCGTTCGATCCGGTGCTTACGGAAGAGGGGCGGCGGCGCTACCACGACGTTCCCGCGAACCGGGCCGGGCTCGAGACTTATATCGATCGCCTCGCCTCGCCTCGGCCGAGGCGATCGTGATGCAGTTTCCGACCTGGTGCTTCGGCATGCCCGCGATGCTGAAGGGTTTCTGCGACCGTCTGCTGATGCCGGGCGTCGCCTTCGACATTTCGGATCCCGCGCATGTCAGGCCCTCGCTCGTGAACCTGCGCCGGATCGTCGGAGTCGTGACCTATGGCCGGCCTTGGTACATGGCGAAATGGATGGGCGATCCGCCGCGAAAGGCGGTGATGCGCTATCCGCGCTGGTTTACCGGCGGCAGGGCGAAGGCCGAGTATCACGCGCTCTATCACATGAACGTCGCCACCGAGGCTCAGCGCAAGGCATTCATCGCGCGGGTCGGGGCGGCGATGCGCAGACTTTAGCCGCCCGTCAATCCCGCCTGCTTTCGCAAGCCTCATGAGTGAACAGGCCGCTCTCCGATCGAAGAGGTGGGCCGACTTCGACCCTGGCCGCGCTTCAGGCGTGACCCTCGACCTGAACCGCGCGGAAGTCGGCGCGAGGCTGCTTCGCCGCAAGCGCAAGCGAAATCTGCAGCGCCTCAAGATCGGCTGGGCGGCGCGGCTCCCAACCGCAAGGGCAGGCGTTATCGCGGAGATGCGCATCCGCAACCTCGAGATAGAGCAAGCCGACCGCAGTCGCCGCAAGACTCAGCGCGGCCATCGGCGGGAGCCGCGTCGACTGCATGACGCCGCAAAACGCCATCCGCACCGACCTCTTCAACTGGTCGAGCGCTGCGATCGTCTCGTCCTCGATTGGAGCGGCGAATTGCATGACGGATCCCCTCTCGGCGAGTTGGCGCGCTTGCGCGGTCTAACGTCCGACGTTCGAACGAGAGGTAGAGAAGCGCCAACCGCGCCGCAAGCCTCTGCGATCACTTCGTAATTAGAACAATTCCAAACGAAGCCCAGGTTCCGGCGACGCCGTGTTCGTCCGACGCTCCGCGCACTCCCTTTCAATGATAAGATTGATTGGGCAAAAGCCGTCATTGCGAGGAGGCCATAGGGCGTCGAAAGACGCCCGTCTCTCGACGGGCTATCGCGACGAAGCAATCCAGGGGCGCCCGGCGACTCTGGATCGCCGCGTCGCGCTTACGCGCTCCTCGCGATGACGACGACTTCGGGATTGGAAGCGGAGGGCTTCTCATGTTGTTCACGGCCGAGCACGAAGAGCCGCGTCGGAGCTTGCAGAAATTCATCGCCGCCGAAATCAATCCGCATGTCGACGAATGGGAGGCGGCGGGCGAATTTCCGGCGCATGAAGTGTTCAAAAAGCTCGGGAATCTTGGCTTCCTCGGGCTGAACAAGCCGGCCGAGTTCGGCGGGGCTGGGCTCGACTATTCCTACGCCGTGATGATGGCGGAGGAACTCGGCGGCGTTCACAGCGGCTCGGTGCCGTCGGCGATCGGGGTGCATACCGACATGGCGACGCCCGCGCTTGCCCGCTTCGGCTCGGACGCCCTGCGCCGGGAATTCCTTGCGCCGGCGATTTCGGGCGATGTTGTCACCTGCGTCGGCGTGTCGGAGCCGGGCGCGGGCTCCGACGTCGCCGAGATCAGAACAAGCGCGCGGTCCGACGGCGACGATTACGTCATCGATGGCGGAAAGATGTGGATCACCAACGGCGCGCAAGCCGACTGGATGTGCCTGCTCGCCAACACCGGCGACGGCCCCAAGCATCGCAACAAGTCGCTCATCTGCGTGCCGATGAAAGCGAAGGGCGTCACGGTCGCGCGCAAGCTCGACAAGCTCGGCATGCGCGCCTCCGACACCGCGCAGATTTTCTTCGAGGGGGTCAGGGTTCCGAAGCGCAACCGCATCGGCGACGAGGGCAAGGGCTTCGTCTACCAGATGATGCAATTCCAGGAGGAGCGGCTGTGGGCCGCGGCGGCTTGCCTCAAGGCGCACGAGCACACGATCGCTGAGACGATCGCCTATACGCGCCAGCGTAAGGCGTTCGGCCGCAGCATCCTCGACAACCAGACGGTGCACTTCAGGCTCGCCGAATTGCAGACCGAGATCGAGCTTTTGCGCTCGCTGATCTATCGCGCCGCCGAGGCGATGATCGGAGGCGCCGACATGACGCAGCTCGCGACGATGGCCAAGCTCAAGGCCGGGCAATTGGGACGCGAGCTGCCGAGCGCTTGCCTGCAATATTGGGGCGGCATGGGATACATGAACGAGACGCCGGTGAGCCGCGCCTTCCGCGACGGCCGTCTCGCGTCGATCGCCGGCGGCGCAGAGGAGGTGATGCTGACGATCCTGTGCAAGGGCATGGGGACCCTGCCGGGCATGGGGCAGTAGCGACGAGCCTCTGGTTGACGTCGCCACCGCGAGCCGAGCATCAGCGAGGCGTGGCGATCCAGGGGGCCGCAGGGCGCCCGGCACCCTGGATTGCGTCGTCGCTTCGCTTCTCGCAATGACGGTTCTATCAATGCACAGCCTGTTTCAAGGCGCCGGTTCGCGTCGGCGCAGTTCCGCTTCCACCCGGTCCAGCGCGTCACGCAGAGCTTGCGCCTTAGCGACAGTTCCCGAATTGTCTTTGGCCGGCGTCGGCCCGCGCGGCTCGGCCTTGCCGCGCATCTCGCGTGCCTGGCGCGTTCCGATCGCCCTGGCGCGATCGTGCGCCTCCCGCAGGCGCCGCGCGGCGGCCTTGAGCTCGTCGACGGACTGGCGCTCGATCTCCGGCGGACGGGTCACGGCGACGAGTTCGAGTTCCGGGCCGCTCAGGAGCCGAGCTTCCAATTTTGCTGCGTCATTCATGAGAAGCTCCTGAGCCAGCGGCGCCGCCTCGGCGACCGCGCGAAGCTGTTCTAGTTCATTCCTAAATGCGGCGCACTCGGCGCGCGCGCTAACGGCCCAGTCTCAAGCCCGCGCGCGCAAATTAATGCGATACGAGGGCCAACCGGGATCGCCTTTCGCCACGACGGGCCTTCGGGTGAGCCGCGCCGCTTCGCTCGACGTTGCCCGCTTGGAGGCGGCGGGATAGAATCGCGGCGCAACCAGGGAGGTTCATATGGCGACGTTGCTTTCGTGGACCAGCGTTGGAATCGGCGATCTCGATATCTTTGTCCCCTCGCCGCCATGCTTGGTCGTCTATACGTCCTATATCGATGACAAGCCCGAGAGTTCGGTGACTTATTTTTGGCAGGACGAGAGCACCGGCGCGCTCAACCACGAGTTGGTCTACCAGCAGCCGGTCTCGTTTGATACTGCGGTCGCATGGGCGCAGGAGCATGCGCCAACACGCAGCGTCGAACGCATCCACGTCAAGCACGCGCGGGCGAAGAAGGCGGTCGAACCAAAGGCGAGAGCAAAGCCTGTCGCCAGAAGGGGTGCGGCGAAGAAGGCGCCGGCGAAAAAGACAGCGGCAAAGAAGACTGCGGCAAGGAAGGCGTCTCCAGCGAAGAGATCGCCGGCAGTCAAAGGGCGAAGGAGGAAAGCTTAGGAGGCGCCCCTCTTTAGAACGCCTCGTATCCACGGAGCGGCCGCCGGCTCCATGGATGGCGGAGTTGAGTCTTCGCCTTTCGCCAACGTTCTGCTATTGAACGCCGCTCCCATCGCGCGCTGGAGGGTTGCCGTTTCGCGCTTCCTGGGATCGCCGAACCATCAGCGCCCACGAGCATTTCGTAACGCTGCGCATGGCGAATTCCTTGCGCAGCGTCTAGACCAACGTGAACTGAGGATCGGGCTACACCAGCGGCTTGGGGCCGCGATGCGTGGCTGACCCGACACTCCACACGCCCAAAGGCTCCCCCCATGACCCCCGCCGCCCGCGCCGCCGCCGCGATCGAAGTTCTGTCCGACATCGAATCGCGCCGCCGGCCAGCGGCCGATGCGATGAAGGACTGGGGCCTCGCGCACCGCTTCGCCGGCTCCGGCGACCGCGCGGCGATATCGGGCCTCGTCTACGACGCGCTGCGCAAGAAGAGCTCGTCCGGCTGGATCATGGGAGGTCCAAGCCCGCGCGCAGAGATTTTGGGCGCGCTGAGACAAACGCATCGCCTCGACGTCGAGGCGATCGCCGCGCTCTTCTCCGGCGAGGGCCATGCGCCGGCCACGCTCACGGAAGCCGAGCGCGCGCGGCTCGCCGCCGCCGACCTTTCTGGCGCCCCCGCTCATGTTGTCGGGGATTTTCCCGAGTGGCTCGGCTCCCCGTTCGAGGCGAGCTTTGGCGCTTCCGCCGCGGACGAGGGCAGGGCGCTGGCTGAGCGTGCGCCGGTCGACCTGCGGGTGAACCTGCTCAAAGCCACGCGCGACAAGGCGCTTGGCGCGCTCGCTCATCTCAAGCCCGAGCCGACGCCGCTCTCGCCTGTCGGCTTGCGCATCGCCATGCGCCCCGACGGGCGTGCGCCGCCGCTCGCCTCCGACCCGGCTTACGTCAAGGGTCTTGTCGAGTTGCAGGACGAAGGCTCGCAGCTCGCCGCGCTCATCGCGGAAGCCAAGCCCGGCATGCAGGTCCTCGACCTCTGCGCCGGCGCGGGCGGCAAGACGCTGGCGCTCGCCGCCGCGATGGGAAACCAGGGCCAGATCTACGCCGCCGACCCCGACGCGCATCGCCTTGCGCCGATCTTCGCCAGGCTCGCCCGCTCGGGCGCGCGCAATGTGCAGGTGCGGGCGCCGAAGGGCAAAGCCGACGTGCTCGCCGACCTCAAGGGGCGGTGCGATCTCGTGCTGATCGACGCGCCCTGCACTGGCTCCGGCGCCTGGCGGCGCAACCCTGACGCCAAATGGCGCATGCGCCCCGGCGCGCTCGAGCAGCGGATCAAGGACCAGGACGAGACGCTCGAAAGCGCGGCGCGATTCGTCAAGCGGGGCGGCCGCATCGTCTATGTCACCTGCTCCGTCCTGCGGGCCGAGAACGAGGACCGGATCGCCGCCTTTCTCGAACGCCACGACGATTTCCTGCCCGTCGACGCGGGCGCGCAGGCCCAAGCGGCCGGCCTCCCGGCGCTCGCCGACCATCGTTCGGCGTTCGGCCCCGGCTTCCGCCTCAGCCCACGAACGACCGGCACGGACGGCTTCTACATCGCGACCCTCACGCGGACGTGAACCCGGCAACCGTGCTCTCAGGCCTGCCCGCCCGTGCGGATTCGGCGACGCGCAGGGAAACTATTCCGGATTGGCCGATCAGGGGTCGGATCGCGTCAGCGAGACTCGTCATCGAGCGCTGCGAAGGGCGCTCCAAAAGGAAAGGCCGCCCGGAGGCGGCCTTGAGAATGCATGCTTGGAGGGTCTGCCGCTCAGGCCAGATCGCTATCCGGTCGCGACTTCCCGCCCCGACGAAAGGCCGCATACCCCAAGCCGGCAAACCCTGCCAGCATCATCCCCCAGGTCGACGGCTCGGGAACCGGCGAGGCGGAGGCGTTTCCAGAAAAACTTGCCGTGAAGGAGGCGACGGTCCAGATCCCAATGTGGACTGCGGGGCTCACGTTGGTGAAGGTGAAACCCAGTGCGCTCGGCGAGCCAAGAGCGTCGGCCGGGATGACGTCAGAGATAAGCGTCAGCGCGTTTGGAGGGCTACCGACGATGATGCTCAGTTGGTTCCCAACGCCAAGCGCAGCGTCGGTGAAGGACCCGCTTAAATAGTCGGTGCCCGTGCACCCTGCACCGCTGGCGACGCAGAAGGTTCCGGCAAAATACTGCAAAACGGCGGGTCCAATACTTGTTGCCGCTCCAAGCGACGTCGCAGTTAGATCGACGAAAACGCCATTGACGGGTGAACCGCCAAAAATTTGGGTGATGTTTGCGAGTGCGTCAGTGATGTCGATCGTCGTTGACCCGACTCCGCCGGTTGCGACGACGACGTTACTGCTGCTGGTCTGGCCGAAGGTGATCAGCGTCGTCGAGGCGTGAGCTGAGGACCCAAAGCCGAGCGCGGCGTCAGCCAAAGCGGCGGTCGTCAAAACTCTAAGGCAACCCTTTCAAAATTCCCCAAGGTCCACCCCGTATGGCGCCCCACCCGATGGCGCACCGGGCGCACTTCCGCGAAAGCCGTCTTACGCTCTCGCTGCAACTCGTGGGTTGCACCGTTTCATTCTTTGTACAGGCGAGTCAAGGCGTCCTTTTTCAAAATCGTCACGGCGAACCGTCAGGCGTTACGAACCGGCAGTCGGGCGCACAAGCAGCGGTCCGCCGCTACCGCCCGTAAGCAATTGATTTAACGGATATTTTGTTCATAAAAATTCAGACCGCAGCGACATTTTATTGTGTTTTCCAGAATGATCGCTATTATAACTGTTTTCCAGGATACGTGGGCCGCCTGCGAAGGCGCCACGTGAGGAGAGATTGCATGGCTGACGACAAGGCGCCCGTTCGGCGCCGGCGGATGGGCGCGCACGGGCTGATGTTCCGGCGAAGGCGCGTTTTCATTAAGCTGCGCGATTGCTTCACCTATGAGGAAATCGCCGCCGAGGAGGGCGTGAGCCCCTCGCGCATCCGCCAGATCGTCTCCGAGGAGCTCAAGCAGCGGGCGGTCGACAGCGGGACCGAACATGCCAAGCTGCAACTGGAGCGCCTCGCGCCTGCGATCCAGCTCGCCGCCGAAGGCATCGCGGCCGGCGACGTCTCGGCGATCATGCCCTATCTCAGGGCGCTCGACCGGCTCGACCGCTACCAGACGGTGGCCAGCGCCAACCAGGTCTACGACGACGAGGCGCGCAAGAAGCTGCTCGCCAAGATCAACCGTGTGGCCGAGAATCTCGGCATCGACGAGAACTTCGCCGCGGCGGTGCGGGCGCATCTGAAGGCGACCGGCCAAATTCGCGGCGACGAGCCGGCCGAGGCCGAAGGGCAGGGCGCGAACCTTGCCGGGGCGCCCGAATTCATGGGCGAGGCGGCCTCGCCCGCGGGGGCTCCGGCGGCGGATCACCCGGGCGCCGGATTTTTTTACTCCAACTGGCCGTAACCCATTGAAAAGGCCCAATTCGGAAAAATAAACGCTAGTAAATTGGAGTCAATTTACTAGCGTTTATGCGCGTTTATTGGCGTTTACGCGCGTTTATTGGCGCTTGCTCGCGGGCCCCGCGGCGTGGGCGCGCCTTCGGGGCGTTTGACCGTCTCGTGGCCCGATCCTACATAACGCGGATGACCCGGCTCATCGACACGGCCGAACGGCGCCCGAGCCCCGATGTGCGCCATCCGGAAAAGGCGCACCGGCCGGACCAGCCGGTCGCGCGGAAGCCGCCCTGGATTCGGGTTCGCGCCCCCGGCTCGCCCGTGTTCGCCGAGACCATGAGCCTGGTGCGCGAACACCGGCTCACGACCGTGTGCGAGGAAGCGCGCTGTCCCAACATCGGCGAATGCTGGGACAAGCGCCACGCCACCTTCATGATCATGGGCGACACCTGCACCCGCGCCTGCGCTTTCTGCAACGTGCGCACCGGCCTGCCGGCCCCGCTCGACGAGGACGAGCCGGCGCGGATTGGCGAGGCGGTCGCCAAGCTTGGGCTTGCGCATGTCGTCGTGACCTCGGTCGACCGCGACGATCTCGCCGACGGCGGCGCGCGGCATTTCGCCCGCACGATCGCCGCGATTCGCCGCGCCGCGCCGGAAACGACGGTCGAAGTGCTGACGCCTGATTTCCTGCGCAAGGAGGGCGCGCTCGAGACGGTCGTCGCGGCGAGGCCGGACGTGTTCAACCACAATCTCGAAACCGTGCCGGGGAAATATCTGACCGTGCGGCCGGGCGCGCGCTATTTCGCTTCGTTGAGGCTGCTCGAGCGGGCGAAGGAGCTGGATCCTTCCCTGTTCACCAAGTCGGGGCTGATGGTGGGCCTGGGGGAAGAGCGCAACGAAGTGCTGCAGGTGATGGACGACATGCGCGCGGCCAAGGTGGATTTCCTCACCATCGGCCAATACCTCCAGCCGACGCCGAAACACCATGCGGTTGAGCGGTTCGTGACGCCGGAAGCGTTCGCCGAATATGCGGCGATCGGCGCGGCCAAGGGATTCCTGCTGGTGTCGTCGTCGCCGCTGACCCGCTCCTCGCACCATGCTGGTGACGACTTCGCCCGGCTCAAAGCGGCGCGGATGGCGCGGTTGCAAGCGGACATCGGCGTTGACCCGTCCCCGATGAGGCTGTAGGGCAGAGCGCGCCTTGGGCGCTTCGAGCGAGCGCGTAGCTCAATAGGTAGAGCATCTGACTTTTAATCAGAGGGTCGTGGGTTCGATTCCCACCGCGCTCACCACAAAAACATCAAATAAATCAAGAGATAAGGCCACTTAAGATCGAGGGCCGTACGCCTGAAATCCGTTTGTGGGCACAATTCTGGGCACTTTTTGTCTTCCCTACGACCTGCGGAGCCGGCCATAGCGGTTGGCGAACAGAGACCATGCGATTTGGAGCCCGATGCTACGCTCGTGCTCGACTGCCCTGCGCCAATCCTTGGCGACGCGGGCGGCTCTGACGCCATCAGCTATGGCTTCGGCGTCGCTTTGATTTCATCAGCCGACGCGCCACAGCGACGCTCGGGCGGCGTACCTGCCGAAAAAATAGCGGACGCGATAGGCCTCGCACGGTATTTCGGTCATTTGTGCTTCCTTGAGCGATCGCCCCTTCGTCGGCTAAAGACCTCGTGGCCTTCACAGTCGAGGATGCGCAATCCGATCGTTCGGGGCGGCAATGCGACCTTCGCAGCGGCGACGATTGCGTCCGACGCATCCGAAGCTTAAATCTCGACTTCAGTCACAATTGACGGCCCGCGATCCGGCGCCGAGCTGATAAACTGAAGACGGAATGGCTTGAGGGCGGGGGTGCCCTTCAGCTCATCGACCCGGCTGAAAGGTTGAGGCTGGCGATCCCCGGCGTGTTCGCGATCAGGCGCGAAAACGGCATTCATCGCCATCCGGGTTGAAGTATCGAGCCCGATGCGCTTGCTGGTCTTGTGAGCAACCGCCAAAGCAACCCGGTTCCACCAAAGCGCGATCGCGTCGCCGCTGGAACTCATATTCCCTTCGACGCGGCAGACAGCGAGAGCGGTCACGCGCGAGCGAAATCAACACAACATGGCCCAAGGGCTGAGCGCCCCCGCCATCGGCTTGAGCGTTCTCGGTCAGAGCAAATCGCCCGCGCTCGCGATCGCATGAGGCCCTTCACATCTTCATGCCGCCCATCCCCTTCACGCCGCCGGGCCCGGCGGCGACGATTCCGGCGACTTTGAACTCGACCTCGACCGGTACGGCATCTTCGAATTTGAGCGTGGCCTTGACAGTCTCGCCCTTCACTAGGGGATGGGTGAGATGGGTGAACCGTGCCTATCCGGTTAACGCAGACACCTACTACATATAGGAATGTCGTAGCCAATCCTCTTGCGACGGCAATGCGCCAGCAGCGGTCGTCCCCGCGCCACCGGCTACTTCAGCAAAGCCAATGCACCGGTCACTGCATCGATTTCTTCGATGGGAGCTGGACCAATTCCAAGGCAGGTTACAGTCCCCTCCGGAATAACAGTTCTCCCGGCATCTCTTACGAGATATGCGGGGACGCCTGCCTCGCGTGCTTGGCGAAGCAAAAAGTTAAGCTGCGCTTCGTTTTCACCATCCAGGACAATCTTCGGCATTCCAACGTCGAGCCATTTTTCCCTATTCGCATTGTTAGCGATCAAAAAGGCGGCAATCGAAGCGTGAGCCACCTGCGCCGCCATTTTGCCGGGCGGAAGTGCAAGGTCGCTGTTGACTACTAGGACCTGTTTCATGCGCTCAATATAACCTGAGTTAGCGAGCGTCCAATCGCAAGAGTCCAGATCGGGTCAGGAACGGCCAATGGGGGGTGTCGTTGCGGCTTACCGGCTGCTCTATGTGTAGTGGGTGTCTGCGTTAACCGGATAGGCACGGGGTGAACATCAGGTGATAGCCGCCGGGCGAGAGCCCGACCGAGCCGTGGGCGGGGATGGCGAGGCCGCCCTCAACCTCCCGCATCTTCGACACGCCGTTCTCGGTGGTCATCTGATGGACTTCGACAGCGGCGAAATCGGCCGTTCCTCCTGTCAGGCGGTCGGGCGTCGCGCCGTTGTTTTGGATCGTCAAATAGCCGCCGCCGACCTCAGCGCCCTTCGGCGTCGCGCGCGCCCACGGCTTCTCGATGACGATGTCGCCGGCCTTGAACTCCTGGGCCAGCGCAGGCGCTGCGCTTATGGCGAAAGCAAGCGCCAGGGTGAAGAGAGAATGTTTCATCGTCCGTCCTTTCTGGCCGCCAAATCTTCGGCCTCGATTTGCGCCCGAGCGTCGGCGCTCGGCCGGACAATCATGGCTTCACCGTGAATTCGAAGGTTCCCTGAGTGTGATGCGTGTCGACCGACACGGCCTGCCAGTGCACTTTGTAAGCGCCCGCGGACAAGGGTTTGGAGATCGGCACGATCAGCACGGCCTGATTGCCGGATTCCGTTTTCGCCGCCCCGAGCGGCACGGCCCCGCCCGGCCCGGTCACGGAAACTTTGGTGAATTTCAGCTCGACGCCTTCGCTGAAGGTCGAGCCGGATCTCGCTTGGCGGCGAGACCGTTCCCCCGACTGGCGGGCGTCGCCTTCTCGAGCTGGGCGTGGGCGAAAGCCTGGCTGGCGATAAGCGCAAAGGCGTAGGGACGCGGAGATTTTTAGAGAGAAAGTGCGCATGGGTCAGACTCCTTGGGTCAGATTCCTGGCGCGATGCCAAGTCCGTGAGGGAAGATCGGTTCGTCGATTCTGTTGGGGATGTCGTCGAGATAGAAATCAAGCGAGCCGATCACGCCGACGCCGTGACCGGTTGCGCCCGTCATCGGGACCATGGCCTCGAGGGCGATCTGCCATTTGTCAGCTTCGTAGATGACGCCGGGCTGGAAATATCCTGTCGTCGTCACCCCGGCGACCGCCCCATTGCGAATCGGGGTCTGAAAAGTGAACTCGGCGATTGGGACGAGATGCTTGAGGAAGTCGTTGTCGATCTCGGCCAGCTGCGTGTTGAAGTACGGCAGGCTGTATTGCAGGGTGAACCCCCAGTTGAACGTCGACACGTTGGGGTTGCCGTTCGTCCAGTCCTGGCCAGGCGACGTTGTACTGAACTCCGCCGTGATCGCAAGCGGCCTCAGGTACTTCAGCGGATTCCGGCAACGTTCCGAAGCCGAGACCTGCGGCCACCAGCGGAGAGTAGGTGTTTTGCCCGCCCGAGCCCGCCAGCGTTCCCGTGCCGGTTCCGGCCCACGATATGTCGAAGCCGACCTTGAACATGAACTCGGCGTCTGGGATGCACAGCGCCTGCCATTGCAACTCGGTGTCGAGGGCGTTCCAGCCGTAGCCGCCTGGGTGCTCCCACGTCGGCCCGGAGCCGATGACCACGCTCAGGCCCGGCGTGATCGTCTTGGTCCAGCTGAAGCTCGCGTCCCACTCGTGGGCGGCGTCGGAGTTGAAGGGAACATAACTGACGGCCGGCAGCGTGAGCTCGTCTAGAACGCCTGGATCGTCGATGGCGAGCGTGGCCGGGAAGATACGCGCGCCGCAAACAGCGTGAGGGTAGGCGGGCGTGAGCCACAGGGCTGCGGCTGCGCCCGCGCAGGCGGCCGCGCTCGCACGGATTGTGAGCATAGTCATGGAAGGAAGTCCCCGAGTCTGAAGGAATGGCGCGCGCCGGAGGGCGCGCGTGGGCCAAACGATCGTCAGACTGCGAGGGGCGGCGCCCGGGCGGGATTGGGCTGGGCGGGATAGGCGGGAAGAACGTCCTCGCCAGGCGGCGCGCGAATCGCATGCGCGTCGCTCTCGAGCCGTTCCGGCAGGACCGGCAGGTCGGGCGGCACAAAGGCCACGGTCTGCAGGGCGCCGCGGCAGAGCGGGCACTGGTCGCAGCAATTGCCGCACGGCCCATGCTTGCCCGGCGCGCCGTGGTCGTTGATGTGGGCGCAGAGCTCGGCATTGTTGCCGAACAGCGCCTTGAGCTCGGCGGCGATCGCCGCTTCATCGGCGCCGGCGAAGGCGGGCGCCGCGAGCGAGGGCGGCGTCGCGACGGCGAAAAGCTGGACGAAGAGCGACGAACGCGACGACGAACGCGGTCAGCGGCGAGCGCCGCGGCCCCTTCGCGGCGGAGCGCCGGCGCCTCGCCTTTTTGCCGCGACCGTCCATGCGGGACACTCTATGCCCCGGCGCGGCGCAGCGGCAAGACCATCGCGCCGGCCAGCAGAGACAAAACGGCCGCAAACGTCGCCAGACTTGGAAAGTGAAGCGGAATTTCGCTCCAATGGGGCGGGATTACTTCGTCGGTGTTGAAGGGTTCATCGCTGTAGCGGCACAGGACCAGGGAAGCTTCGCCGCTCAACATCTCGATCTCGATCTTGTTCACGAGCGCCTCGACCGCGCGCCGGTCTCCCCCATGCATCTGCTGCAGATGCAGCAGGAGCGCCCGGGCGCCGGCGAGGTAGGAATGCCCGCATTCGTTGAAGGGGCTGGCCTCGTCGGTCAGGCTTCCGGGAACCATGCCCCAAAGACAGGCGAATTTCTGCAGGTTCACGAAGTCCTGGAGCCGTCGCATTGTCAAATCGGTGGGGTCCTGCCGTTCCGCCAGGTCCTGGATCGCCGACAGGTTGGCGGCGATGACCTGCATCTGCCCATGTGAGAGGCTGGGGATCGAAATCCCTTGCGGCGCCGAGGATCGGCTGATCCTCTCACGGTGAGCCCATGCGGGGTGCGCCGCCGCCGCGAAGATCACGAGAAGGACAAGCCCGAGGCGAGAGGGCAAATTCATCAAGCTCCACGGGAATCCGCGTCCCGCATTCGAGTTCAAGCCAACTCCGAGGAGGTCTGACTTTCGACTCTTCGCCGCGAAGGCTCAGAATCGATTACAGTGGCGCGACCGCGCCGGATTCTCACCGGCTTCCACCTCGCAGCGATGCAAGTTGAGAATACGAGCAGCAATGTCGTTGTCAATCAGGCGCCTGACGGCAGGGGGCGCCCGGGCGGGATTTGGCTGGGCGGGAAGGCACGCCAATTTCGATTGCCCACGCCGCTCGACGCGGTTACGATCGCGACGATGGTTCCCTTCGGGGATCAAAAGGGAACACGGTGCAGGCTAAAGGCCGAAGCCGTGGCTGCCCCCGCAACTGTAAGCGGTAAGACGACGCCACCTATGATCACTGGGCAACTGGGAAGATCGGCGTCCGTCGTTGACCCGCGAGCCAGGAGACCTGCCATCGCTTCGTGCAGCCGATCTCGGGCGCGGTGACCGATGGTTTGTCTCTTTTGCGGCGTCACCCGCGATCGTGCTGTTCCCCCCAACAGCATGCGAGGGTGTCATGCCTACGATCGTCTCAAAAATCCTGACTGAAAGCGGCGCGGATCTGCGCCGCCGTTTGTTCGCCGTCTACGCCGTCCTGATCGCCGGCAATATTCTCATCTGGCTCTGGGCGCTCGTCGTCCTCGGGCGACGGCCGGTCCTGCTCGGCACGGCGCTGCTGGCCTATACGTTCGGCCTGCGCCACGCGGTCGACGCCGACCATATCGCGGCGATCGACAACGTCACCCGCAAGCTCATGCAGCAGGGCCAGCGTCCGGTCGGCGTCGGCTTCTTCTTTTCGCTCGGCCACTCGGCGGTCGTGGTGCTGCATGTCGATCGGCGTCGCCTTCGCCGCGGCGGCGCTCACGTCGCGCTTCGATTCGTTCAAGGCGGTCGGCGGCATCATCGGCACCAGCGTCTCGGCGCTGTTCCTGTTCGCCATCGCGATCTTCAACATCATCGTCCTGATTTCGATCTACCGCACCTTTCAGGCGGTGAAGCGCGGCGAACCGTTCGTCGAGGACGATTTCGACATCCTGCTCAACAATCGTGGATTCCTCGCCCGCATCTTCCGTCCGCTGTTCCGCCTCGTCACCAAAAGCTGGCACATGTTTCCGATCGGCTTCCTGTTCGGCCTCGGCTTCGACACCGCGACCGAAGTCGCGTTGTTCGGCATTTCCGCGGTGCAGGCGAGCAACGGCGCTGTCGTTCGCGACGATCATGGTGTTTCCGGCGCTGTTCGCCGCCGGCATGACCTTGATCGACACGACGGACGGCGTGCTGATGCTTGGCGCCTATGGCTGGGCGTTCATGAAGCCGATCCGCAAGCTCTACTACAACATGACCATCACCGCCGTCTCGGTTGTCGTCGCGCTCGTTGTCGGCGGCCTCGAAACGCTAAACCTCATCGGCGACCAGCTGGGGCTTACCGACGGCGGCGGCTTCTGGGGCGCAATCGGCGCGATCAACGACAATTTTGGCGTCCTCGGCTACATCATCATCGGCATATTTCTGGTCGCATGGCTCGGTTCGGTCGCCGTCTACAAGTTCAGGGGCTACGACGAACTGGAAGTCTCCGCCCTCAGGAAATCGAGCTAATTTCGGCGCTTCCGCCTGCGTCCCGGTGGCAATCGGAGCGGTTGACGGCCTCGAGGATTGCGCGCCCCTTGGTCCAACGCTCTGCGCTTCGTAATGTCGTAGGGCCAAAAGACGTGAGACCACGAGGCCATCATGCCATGATCTCGCTACGCCGCGGCCAGATTGGAGTTGCAGTCGCGCTCGCAGTGATGAACGCGATTGGCCTCGTGTTCATCGTCGTTTTCGCAGGCTTCCAGTCGGAGCGAAGGCGCGAAGGGGCGCCCACGGTCCCCGAGGTGCAAGCAGCCTATGATTGGGCGACAGCCACTGCTGGATCATTGCACGACGCGGACCTTAAGGTCGTAAAGCTTGATTGTCGCCGAAGTGAAGGCGCGCGCTATTCTTGTCGCGTTGATTTTGTGAAGACTGCCTCCGATCCGGGACGCGTCTTCCTGGACATGGCCGTGGTCGAGCGGCGAAGCCCCAACGGCTGGATTCTCCCACGCGGCCTTTGCCGCAATCTATCGTGATGTGCCTGCTAAGGCTCGGGGGAAGCGCGTCACCGTCATGGGTAAACCGGCCCCCCTAACGAGTGACCGCTTTACGTCGACTCCAGCCGTCCCGTGTGCGCCGCAGCGGCCGTCCTTTGACGGTCGTTCAAATCGAGCTTGAACAGCTTTTCAGCGCCAAGTGGTAGCGATCGGGCTACTGGACACGCCACCCCGCCTGAGCGATCATCCTGCCAGGCCATGTGAGGCGCGGCGATGGATGTCGGCGGGTGGCTTCGCGGTCTTGGGCTCGGCCAATACGAGGAGAAGTTCCGGGACAACAAGATCGACGCGGACCTGCTGCCGCGGCTGACGGTTGACGACCTCAAGGACATTGGCGTTTCTGTTGTTGGCGATCGAAGACGGCTACTCGACGCGATCGCCGTAATAGCCGGCGCAGGTCCTCCTGCGGACGTTCCCGCTTCCCCGACGAGGTCCGCTCCATCCGAGGGCCTTCTGGCGTCGGCCGAACGCCGTCCGATCACGGTCATGTTCTGCGATCTTGTCGGCTCGACGAGCCTCGCCGCCAAGCTCGACGCGGAGGACTGGCGCAACCTCGTCAACGCCTATCTCGACGAGGCGACGAAGGCGGTGACCGGGCTAGGCGGCCATGTGCTGAAGAGGCTCGGCGACGGGTTGATGGCATTGTTCGGCTACCCGCGGGCGCAGGAGAACGACGCCGAGCGCGCCGTTCGCGCCGCTCTCGCCATCCAACGCGCGCTCGCCGACCTCAACGCAAGGAACGCCCGATCGGGCGCGCCCGAGCTTTCCGCCCGCATCGGCATCGAGTGCGGCTCCGTCGTGGTAGACGCCAACGGCGAGGTGTTCGGCGAAGCGCCGAACGTGGCGGCGCGCGTCCAAGCTGCTGCTGAGCCAGGATCGGTCCTGATCACGGGAAGCGTCCAGCGTCAGGTCGCCGGGCTCTTCGTTGTCGAGGAGAAGGGCGCGCGCGAGTTGAAGGGCGTTGCCCAGCCCCTGTCGCTTTATCGAGTCGTTCGCGCCAGCGGCGGCGGCCGGCGCGGCGGGGCGCGCGCCCTGACGCCGCTGGTCGGACGCGAGGAGGACCTCGATCACCTAAGCCGGCGCTGGGAACGCACGCGGAAGGGCGAAGGCCAGCTCGTCCTCGTCATCGGCGAGCCCGGCATCGGCAAGTCGCGGCTCATCGAGGAGTTCCACGCTCGGCTCGCGGAGACGCCACACTCCTGGGTCGAATGGAGCGCCTCGCAGCTTTTGCAGAATACGCCGCTGCATCCAATCGCCGAATGGGGCCGGCAGCGTTTTGGCGTGGATGTTCCCGCTGAACAGCGCCTTGCCGACCTCGAAGGCACGCTGCGCTTGATCGGCCTCGACCCAGCCGAATATGCGCCTCTGCTCGCACCGCTCGTTGACATCCCGCTTCCGTCTGCACGTGCCGCGAAATCTCCCGCCCGAAGAGCTGCGGCGAAGGCAATTGGCGGCAATGACTGCCTGGGTTCTGGCGGGGGCGCGGTCCCAGCCGGTTGTCCTCGCTTTCGAGGACCTGCACTGGGCCGACCCGACGTCGCTCGACCTCTTGCGCGCCTTCGCCGACCGCGGCGCGCAAGCGCCGATGCTTCTATTGGCTACGACCCGGCCAGAGTTCCGCCCGGACTGGAGCGTGCGTTCACACCATAGCTTGATCTCTCTGTCCCCCCTCGATCGCGCGCAAGTCGCGCACATGGTGAGCGAGATTTCGGCGCGCCATGCGCTCTCCAAGGAAGTTGATCGAAGGCGTGAGCGAGCGCACTGGCGGTGTGCCGCTGTTTGTTGAGGAAGTGACCCGGCTGCTGGTGGAGCGTGGCGCGCAAGGCGGCGTGCAAGCGATCCCGCCAACCTTACAACAGTCTCTCGCCGCGCGCCTCGATCGGCTGGGTCCAGCACGCGAAATCGCGCAGATCGGCGCGGTTCTTGGACGCGATTTCGTCTATGCGCTGCTGCGCGACGTCGCCGAAATGGATGAGCAGGCGCTGCAAGCCTCATTGGATCGGCTTGCCGATGCCGACCTGCTGTTTGTCGAGGGCGCGCCACCGCAGGCCAACTATCGCTTCAAGCACGCGCTGATCCAGGACGCCGCCTACGACAGCCTGCTAAAGAGCCGCAGGCAGGGGCTTCACCGCCGCGCCGCTGACGTGCTGGTCGAAGCTAAGGCCGAGCCCGAAGCGATCGCCCATCATTTCACCGAGGCCGGTCTCGACGATGCTGCTATCGAATGGTGGGGCAAGGCGGGCGATCAGGCTTTGCGCCGATCAGCCTTCCAGGAGGCGATCGCCCATCTCGGCAAGGCGATCGCGATGGCGGACAAGGCCGCGGGCCCAGTTACATCGCGAGCAGGAGACGAGGCTCCCTCTCACCGACGGGTGAAGTTGCAGACCGACTACGGCCAAGCGGTGATGTGGTCGAAGGGCTTCGCCGCGGAGGAGACAAAGGCGGCCTTCGCGCGCGCTACCGAGCTTGCGGCGAAGAGCGACGACTTCTCAGAGCGCTTCGCGGCGGCTCACGGTCAATGGACCATGGCGCGCGTGCGCGGCGAACTGCGGTCGGCGCGCGAACTGACGTCGGCGTTCCTGCGGGAGGCCGAAGAAGCCGGGCGCGTCACGGAAGCCGGCGTCGCCCGCCGCGGCCTTGCCTTGATCAGCTATCTTCACGGCGATTTCGTCGAGGCGCGAACCCATTGCGAGCGGGCGCTTGCTATCTCTGACCCCGAGCATGAAGAGGAGGCGCGAGAACGCTACGGCGAGTACACTGGCACCGTGGCGACCGCTTGCCTCGCTGTGACGACTTGGCACCTGGGCGAGGTCGAGCGCGCGCGCGAACTCATCGAAACGGCCAACCGCCGTGCGACCGAGCTCGGGCATCCCCCGTCGATGGCTGGGCAACTTTTCCAGAGATGCGAACTCGAAATCCTGCGCGGCGACGCCGCCGCGGCATTGAGCGCGGCCAAGGCCCTCGAGGCTCTCAGCCGAGAGCATGGGCTGGCGCTTTTTCGCCTCTGGGCCGAATTATTTACGGCTTGGGCGCAGGGCCGTCTCCATGATCCCTCGGCCGCCGCCGCGGAACTTCGGCAGGCGCTGGCGACCCTCACGGATCAGGGCCAGATGCTCGCCGCGCCGATCTTCTACGCACTTCTCGCGCAGCTCGAGGCGGAAACGCTTGGCGCGGAAAGGGCGCTCGCGCGCATCGACGAGGCATTGGCTCTCGCCCAGCAAATCGAGCAGCGCTGCAATCTCGTCTTCATGTATCGCCTCCGCGGCGAAATCTTGCTGAAACGCGATCCCAACAATCCCGCGCCCGCCGAGGATTCCTTCAAGACCGCCATTGGCATCGCGAAGGACCAAGGCGCGCGTAGCCTTGGCCTGCAAGCGGCGTTTGCACTCGCTAAGCTCTTCCAAGCGACCGCACGCCCTGTCGAGGCGCAGGCTGTCCTCGCGCCCGCACTCGAAGGGTTTTCGCCGACGCCCGAAATGCCCGAGATCGCTGAGGCGCAGGAGCTGCTGTCCGCGCTATCCAAAAACGACGAGGTCAAAGCCGAAGCAGCGCGGCGGCAGCGACTAACCCAGTTGCACGCCGCCCGCGGCGTCGCGCTCTTCGCGGCGCGCGGAGGCGGCGCGCCGGAAACGACGGCAGCGTTCGCCAGCGCCCGCGAGCAGACGTTTGGTGATGCCGCCACGTCGGAGCGATTTGTAGCCGATTTTGGCCTATGGGTCGGCAGCTACGTCCGAGGCGAACTGCCGTCGATGCGGGCGCACGCGGCGGCCTTCCTCAACGACGTCGCGGCGAGACCTGATTCGCCCGAGGCAGGCGTCGCCCATCGCACCGCCGGGATCACCTGCTGGTTCGCCGGCGAGTATCGCGAGGCTCGGGATCACCTGGAGCGCGCCCTGGCCCTGTTCGAACCCGGCCGCGACGACGATCTGACTTTCCGCTTCGGCCTGGACCCTGGCATCGCCACGATGGTCAATCTGGCGAACGCCTCGTGGCCTCTCGGGGAGGTGGGTCGCGCGATTTCCCTCATTGACCGGGCGCAGCTTCGTAGCGCGGACTTCACCCATGCCGGCGTGCTCGCCTTTGCAAGAATGCATTCGGCTCTGTTCGATTTGATGCGCCGCGACCATGTGCGCGCCGCGCCGAAAGCGTCCGAACTCGCCCAACTCGCGCGTGAGCACGAGCTGACCATGTACGGCGCATTTGGCGCGTTTCTCAAATCTTGGGCGACCGACGCAGGCGGCGCGCCCGGCGATGGGCTCGGGGACATGCGCCGGGCAGTCGATGAGCTGCGTGAGCAAAACGTCCTACTGTTCGACGGCCTCTTGAAGATCGCGTTGGCCGAGGCTGAAGCCCGGGCAGGCGATGCCGCCCGCGCAATTGCAATCCTCGACGAAGCGCTCGCGACGTCGAACACCACCGGCTACCGCGCGTTCGACGCCGAACTGCATCGGGTGCGCGGCGACCTCCTGTTGAAACGCGACCCCGCCAACCCCGCGCCCTCGCAAGACGCATTCTTGACCGCCATCGCGGTCGCGAAGCGGCAGGGCACGCGCAGCTTCGAGCTGCGCGCGGCGCTGGCGCTGGCCAAACTCTATCAATCGACTGGCCGCCCCGTCGAAGCGCACACCGTTCTCGCGCCAGCGCTTGAAGCCTTTTCGCCGACGCCGGAGTTGCCAGAGATCGCCGAGGCTGAGGCGCTGCTGACGGCGCTCAAGGAGACAGACGAGGTCAAGGCGGAGGCGGCCCGTCGCCAGCGACGGCAGCGGTTGCAGGTTACTTACGGCAATGCGCTCATCGCGGCGCGTGGCTTTGGGGCACCGGAAACGACGGAGGCATTCGCAATCGCCCGCGAGTTCGGCTCATGGCGACAATGCCGCGCCCGAGCGCCTGGCAGCCGATTACGGTCTGTGGGCCAGCAGTTACGTGCGTGGCGAGCTGGCGTCGATGAGAACGCATGCGGCAGCCTTCCTCGCCGGCGTCTCGGCGAGACCCAATTCGGCCGAGGCGGGCGTCGCGCATCGGGTTCAAGGCATCACTCATTACTTTGCGGGCGAATATGTCGAGGCCCTGCGTGAATTGGAGCGGGCGCTCGCCCTGTTCCAACCCGGCCGCGATGACGATCTGGCGTTTCGCTTTTCGCCGGATTCCGGCGTTGCCGCGATGATCTATCTGGCGCTTGTTTCGTGGCCTCTTGGCGAGGTCGGCCGAGCCGTTTCTCTCGTTGACCGCATGAAAACGCGGATCGCGGGCCTTTCCCACGCCACAACGCTCGCGCATGGCGCATTGCTCGCGGCCTTCTTCGCTTTGATGCGCGGCGATCGTCCGGGCGCCCGGACGAGCACTCACGAACTCGCTCGTGTGGTGCGCGAGCACGATCTGGCCTTGTTCCGCGCAGGCGGCGAGTTTCTCATAGGCTGGGCGACCGCCGATGGCGGCGCGCCCGGCGAGGGACTCGCAGCCATGCGCCGCGGCGCCGAGAGCCTGAGCCAGCAGAACGCTCTGGTCTTCGATGGGATCATCAAGATCGCACTGGCCGAGGGTGAAGCCGGGGCGGGCGACCCCGATCGCGCCATTGCGATCCTGGACGAAGCGCTCGCGACGGTCGACCGGATCGGCTATCGCGCGTTCGAAGCAGAGCTGAGTCGCACTCGTGGTGAAACTCTTCTGAAACGTGATGCGGCCAACGCTGATCCGGCTGAGGAAGCCTTCCGAACCGCGCTTTCCGTCGCGCGCGAGCAGGGCGCGCGCAGCTTCGGCCTGCGCGCCGCTCTCTCTCTTGCCAAGCTCTACCAATCTACCGGCCGCCCCGCCGAGGCGCACGCTGTTCTCGAACCCGCGCTCCAAGGCTTTTCATCGACGCCGGAAATGCCCGAGATCGCTCAGGCGCAGACCCTGTTGGCGGCTATCGAGGCCAGCGCGCATGTGAGGCACGAATAAACACCTGTATGGGCTGGCTTTCGTGCTATTCTGAGTGACGCCCAGAGGGTGCGCCATGGGGGAAACGCGCAAGCTCGCCGCAATCCTGGTCGCCGACGTCGTCGGCTACTCGCGGCTTGCTGGTGCGGATGAGGAGCGCACACTCGCGCGGCTGCGTGCGTTGCGCAGCGATCTCATCGACCCGGCCATCGCCGCCCATCACGGCCGCATCGTCAAGCGCACCGGCGACGGCGCAATTATCGAGTTCCGGAGCGTGGTCGACGCGGTGCGTTGCGCCATCGAAGTGCAGAACGGCCTCATCGAGCGCAACTTCGGCCTCCCGCCCGAGCGCCGCATCGAGTTTCGCGTTGGCATCCATCTCGGCGACGTCGTGGAGGAGAGCGACGGCGACCTCATGGGAGACGGCGTCAATATCGCCGCACGGCTCGAGGGCATCGCTCAGCCAGGCGAGGTGTGTTTGTCGGAGGACGCCTATCGGCAGGTACGCGAAAAGCTGAAGTATGGATTCGTCAACCTTGGCCAGAAGACGCTCAAGAACATCGCGAGACCGATCGGCGTCTACGCGCTCAAGCCCGGCTCTGAAAGCGCTGCGCCTGCCCAATCCGCCTCCGCGTCGACTACGCCTGGGCCGCCGCATTTCTCGATCGTGGTTTTACCCTTCGCCAACATGAGCGGCGACCCGGAACAAGAGTATTTCGTTGATGGTGTCACCGAAAGCCTGACTACGGATCTGTCTCGCATCAGCGGCTCCTTTGTGATCGGGCGCAGCACGGCCTTTACTTACAAGGGCAAGCACGTCGATCTGAAGCAGATCGGGCGCGCGTTGAATGTCCGGTACGTCCTCGAGGGCAGCGTTCAGCGCGTCGGAAGCCGCATGCGCGTCAACGTTCAGCTCATCGACGCCGAAACGGGCACTCATCTCTGGGCCGAGCGGTTCGATAAGCCCCTCGCCGATCTCTTCGACATGCAGGACGATATCGTCGCGCGCCTGGCTGGCGCACTGGACGCCGAACTCGCCGCGGCCGAGGCGCGACGGGCGGAACAAGCGCCGAACCCCGACTCGATGGACCTCTATTTTCAAGGTATCGCCTGGCTCAACAAGGGTCTGATCCCTACCAATGTGGCGCAAGCGCGCGGCTTTTTCGACCGCGCGCTTGCCGCCGACCCCCGCAATGTCGACGCGCTCATCGGATCGGCGGTCACGGACTCAGTCGAAGGCGCACTTCTCTTTGTGACCGACCCGATGGCGGTATTCGCCGCGGCCGAAGCCAAGTTGACCAAAGCCTTGTCCTCAGTCCCGGACCATCCGCGCGGCCATATGTCATTGGGACTTGTCTTTATCTTGACCAGGCGCGCGGCAGAGGGCATCGCCGAATGTGAACATGCGTTGGCGCTGGATCGCAACCTCGCCCACGCCCATTCCTCAATTGGACAAGGCAAGAGTTTCATCGGTCGCGCCGAGGAAACAGAGGCTCATATTGCCGAGGCCCTGCGCCTCAGTCCGCACGATACGCTGGCTTATGTCTGGATGAATATGGCGGGCCTCGCGAAGCTCCACCTGGGCAGTTACGAGCAGGCGGTCGCGTGGTTTCGTCGGTCGAAGGAAGCCAATCGAAATTATCCGTCAGCATATTTTAATATGGCCGCCGCGCTCGCGCACCTCGGTCGCCTTGACGAGGCGCATTCCGCAGTCCAGGCCGGTCTTGCGCTCAACCCAGCCTATACCGTCTCCCGCGTCCGCGCCACCTGGACGGCGAGGAGCGCGGATCCGACATTCCTGGCCGAGCTTGAGCCCATTTTCGAAGGCATGCGCAAAGCTGGGCTCCCCGAACAATGACCGCCGCCCGTCGCCTCGCCGCGATCCTCGCCGCCGACGTCGTTGGCTATTCACGGCTCATGGGCCAGGATGAAGCTGGCACCGCGAAGGCGGTGCGCGAGGGACATGAGGCGTCGACGCCGATCGTCGCCGGGCACGGCGGCCGCATCGTCAAGACGACGGGCGACGGTGTCCTCATGGAGTTTCCCTCTGTGGTCGCCGCCGTCGAATGCGCGATCGCGATCCAGAAGCTGATGACTGAGCGCAACGCCGAAACCCCTGAAGACAAGCGTATCCTCTACCGCATCGGCATCAACCTCGGCGACGTGCTGGTCGAGGGCGACGACATTGTTGGCGACGGTGTCAATATCGCAGCGCGGCTCGAAGGTATCTGCGAGCCAGGGGCCATTTATGTTTCAGGCACCGCCTACGACCATGTTCGCGGGCGTGTCGACGCCACCTTCGCCGATCTCGGCGAGAAAGACCTCAAGAACATCGCTCGGCCGATGCGGGTCTACGCGATAAGACCCGGCTCGGAATGCGCGGCTCCCGCGCCGCCGGCCTTCAACCCGAACCCGCAGGGCCCTCCGCGCCTTTCCCTTGTCGTCCTGCCTTTCGCCAACATGTCCGACGACCCGGAACAGGAGTATTTCGTCGATGGCGTGACCGAGAGCCTGACCACTGATTTGTCGCGCATCAGCGGCTCCTTCGTGATCGGTCGCAACACTGCCTTTACCTATAGGGGCAAGCCCGTCGCTCTGAAGCAGATCGGCCGCGAGTTGAACGTCCGCTATGTCCTAGAGGGCAGCGTTCAGCGTGGTGCTAACAGGATGCGCGTCAGCGTCCAGCTCATCGACGCCGAGAACGGCAATCATCTATGGGCGGAGCGGTTCGACAAGCCCTTGGCAGACCTCTTCGACATGCAGGACGAGATCGTTGCGCGCCTGGCGAACGCGCTCGATTCGCAGCTGGTGGTCGCGGAGGCTCGGCGCTCGGAGCGAGGGCTGAATCCCAATTCGATGGACCTTTGGTTTCAGGGCCGGTCCTGGTGGAATAAGGGCATTACGCCTAGCAACCTTGCGACAGCTCGCCACTTGTATGAGCGCGCCTTGGCACTCGATCCCGCCAACGTCCGAGCGCTGGTCGGCGTTGCGGCCGTGGATTCAGCAGTCGCGGTACTTTTTGTTGCCGACGATCGGATCGCGCGGCTTGCCGCCGCTGAGGCGGCTCTGACCAAGGCATTGTCCCTCGCCCCCGAGAATGCGTTCGCCCATCTGTGCCTGGGCGTCGTCCAAACCTGGACCAACCGCGCCTCTCAGGGCATCAGGGAATGCGAGCGGGCGTTGGAACTGGATCGAAACCTGGCCAACGCGCACGGACAAATAGGCATGGCCAAGGTTCAACTCGGCCAGGCCAAGGATACCGAGACTCACATCCAGGCGGCGCTTCGCCTCAGTCCCCGCGACGCGTTTGCGTACCAATGGTGCAGTATCGCCGGCAGGGCCAAACTGTACCTTGGCGAGGAGGAGGCGGCGATAGCTTGGCTACGCCGGTCCATCGAAACCAATAGGAATTATCCGATGTCGCATTTCTTTCTGGCCGCCGCTTTAGCGCGGCTGGGCCTGCTCCCTGAAGCGTGCTCTGAGGCTCGGACAGGACTTGCGATCAACCCGACATTCAGCATCCCTCGATTTCGCGCCAGCACGGCGAGCGACAATCCGACTGCGGTCGCCGGACGGGAGCGCATCATTGATGGCCTGCGCAAGGCCGGGGTTTCGGAGG
>CAVXVE010000059.1:0-224855 GCA_963764955.1 uncultured Alphaproteobacteria bacterium
AGCTCGGGCCCCGCGGTCATCGGCTTGCCGTTCACCCAGACCTTGACGCCGCCACAGTTGCCGCCCATGCAGCTGTTGTCGAAGCGGACGCCCCACATGAAGAACACCTGACCGAGCAGCGCAACGAAGCCCTTCTTGTCCGCCTCGATGTGGATCACGCCGCGCGACAGGTTGTTCGGCACGTTGCTGTATTCGTGGGTGTGCAGCGGCGAGAACCAGCTCGGGGTGAGCCCCATGTTGGGGGGCACCTCGACCTTGTGGCCGTCCACCCAGATGTCCAGGTGGACGTGGTAGTGCTCGATCGAGTCGCTCTGGTTGGGAAGGCCGAGCGCCTGGGCGGCTTCCTTGATGTTGGTCAGATTGACCGGCCAGGTGGTGGTCGAGATGAAGTCCAGCTTCTGCGTCGAGTTGCGCTCGGTGACCACGGCCGGAAGCGGCGCGTTCGGCCAGAAGGACCCGCTGCCGCTGCTACTGCCGTTGTGCGACCTCACGAGCCCGGCACCACGATCATCGTCAGCGGCACGCTCCCGGGGGGATCACTCTCGGACGCCGGGAATCACTGCCGAATTAGGGGGCGCCGCGGCGGGTCAGGGAGATAACGGTGAACGCGGCGTCGACCATTATGATGTTCGGGAAGGTGACTCCCAATACCAGTATTTTCGGAAACCCAGTCGGTATTCGGACGCTGAGCTCGGGCGGACGCGCCAATCTTGGTGAATTACACCGGCCCGGGGATTACGACCGAGGGCGGGGGCGAATTCGGCATCCTTGCTCTTGCCAACAACGGCGGCGGCCCCGGCATCAACAGCGGCGGCGTCACGGTCACTTCGTCGGGGCCGATCACGACAAGCGGCGTCGAAGCGCTCGGCATCGTCGCCGACAGCGGCACTATTTATAATGTGACGCATTCCAGGCCCGATCTTGGACCGGGCGGAAACGTCACGGTCACGTCGTCGGGCGCGATCACGACGCAAGGCGCTGAAGCGCACGGCATCTGGGCCGCCTCGACGACCGGCACGGTGCAGGTCAATGCGACCAATAATGTTTCCACCACGGGACAGTTCAGCACCGGGATCAACGCGATTAGCACCGGGGTTCCCGCGACCGGGGCCCCGGGCGGTAACGTGGCGGTCAACGTTGCGCACAGGCGTATCGGTAATGGGCGGATGGCAGGCTGGCGTTACCGGCGTCGGCTCGAGCACGCTCTTCGCTCTACCGAGCGCCGGCGTTATCCTGAGCTCAAGCGGCGGCACCGCAACCCTGATCAATGACGGCAGCATTGGCGCCCTGTCTGATCGCGCTGTCGCCGGCAGTCTGCTCTTCCCCAGCAACAAGACCAGTATCGTCAACAACAGCGGCGGCACTATCACCGGTTTCACGCAGCTCGTCGGCGGCGGACAACAGCATCGAGAACAATGGCACGTTCGACCTGAGGCATTTCGCCGACACCAACGGGGACGGCGTGCGCGATACGCTTCGGGTGGCCATAGCGGACCTTGGCGACGGCCCAGGCAACAGCTTCACCAACACCGGAACGCTGAGGCTCCTCAATGTGACAGGCGCCACGACGCTGGACAGCACGGGGCAGTATCTCCCGCTCGGCAACCCCAACAACGCAATGACGCTCGGTGGGCCATTGCAGGGCCACCTGATCGGCGTCTCGACGTTCACCAATTCGGGCGTGATCGATCTGCAAAGCAATCCCGCCGCCGGTGACGTGCTCGTGATCACGGCGGGCGCGGCACCGCCGGGAACTGCCGGCCCCGGCACGTTCATCTCCAACGGCGGCTCGCTGATGCTCGACACCGTGCTCAACGAGGGCGGCGCCGCCACGCACTCCGATACGTTGGTCGTTGATGGCACGTCCGTTGGCGCCGGAGGAGCGACAAAGATTTCCGTTCTGAACGCCGGCGGCGCGGGCGCGGAGACCGTCAGCGACGGCATCCTGGTGGTGCAGGTGCTTGACCCGTCGCGCTCGGCGACCGGCGCCTTCGCGCTTTCCGTCCCCGAACTGCGTGCGCGGCGCGTTCGACTATGACCTGTTCCACGGCGGCGTCGGCGGCAGCAACCCCGCGGATTGGTTCCTGCGCTCGAGCTTCATGGCGCCGGAGCTCCCGGGCGAGGTCGTGCCGCCGCCGCGACGTTGCCGCCGGTGACGACACTGCCGCCCACGCCGCCGCCGAACCCGCTGCCGCCCGGCGTCGCCTTTCCGATCATCGGGCCCGAACTCGCCACCTATGGGGTGGTGCAGCCTCTGGCCCGGCAATTGGGGCTCAGCATCCTCGGCACGCTCGACGACCGGAGGGGCGACACCTACGAGCCGGATGGTTGCGCCGTTGCGCCTGTGGTCGAGACCTCGTCTGTCGATCTGCCGACCAGGAAGTCAGTGGGTCTGCCGACCCGGAAGGGGCCGACGCTAGCCCCGTGCCCGCTCTTCGCGCCCTCAGTCTGGGGGCGCTTCTTCGGCCAAACGATCCACAACCACTATCAAGCCTTCGCCGATCCCAGCGCCAACGGCGATCTGGGAGGCTTCCAGGGCGGCATCGATCTTCTGCGCGGATCTCTGATCGCCGGCCAGCTACGACCGCGCCGGCCTCTATGGCGCCTATGGCGACGTGCACGCCGACGTGAACGGCCTGGTCACCAATCCGGCGGCGACCGCCTATGTCCTCAACCGCACCGGATCGATGAACCTCAACTCCTGGTCGGCGGGCGGCTACTGGACGCATACCGGGCCCGGCGGCTGGTATCTCGACGCCGTGCTGCAGGGGACCTGGTATTACGGCTCGGCCAGCACCCAGTTCGCCAGGCTGAACACCGACGGCACGGGCTTCATCGCCTCGCTGGAGGGCGGCTATCCCTTCTCTTGGCCGCAACTCGGGCCGGGGTTCGTGATCGAGCCGCAGGGGCAGATCCTATGGCAGAAGGTGTCATTCCGGCACGACTATGACGGGCTTGGCGATGTCGCGCTCGGCGACACGACGGGGCCGAGCGGGCGCATCGGGCTCAGGACCAAATGGACGATTGTGACCGCGGGCGGTCAGGTGTGGCAGCCGTATCTCAGGGGCAATCTCTGGCGGGATTGGGGGGCTGAGGCCGACGCCGTCTATTCGGGGACGGACATCGTGCCGCTGTTAAGCCAGACCACCAGGCTGGAGCTTGGCGGCGGCCTGACGGGAAGGATCAACGCCAACGTCTCTGTCTTCGCCAATGTCGACTATGAATTTGCGGTCGGCGCCAGCGAGGGCGAGAAACGAAGCGGCGTTCGAGGCGCGTTTGGCGCAACGTATACGTGGTGAGCCGCTCTTCCTGCGCACACCATCTGCGCAAGTTGTGGTCCATGCGGTAGGTCGCGGGCGGTATATTGCCCGCTCTGGCCACAGTTCCCATCATTCGCGGCGGCTACATAAGCCGCTGGGCTGGATTTGTAGGTGACGGCGAAACGCCCGGCGTTCTCGCAAGACACAAACGTAACGCCGCCACTCGACGTGACAGACACGCTGCCAATGTCGGACATCATCCGCATTGACGCCATGAGACGCCAGACCATTTCATTTGTTCCTTATCGTTCCTGTCCGCCGACCCATGTTGTCATAGAACGTTGTGATGCCATTGCTCGTGGTCGAGCGTCCGGTGTTACGACCCATGTTGTCGTAGAAAGTGGTGTTGCCACGGGTGTCGGTGACCGAGCGTCCGGTGTTGCGGCCCATCGAGTCTTCGAAGGTCCGCTGTTGCGTCTGCGCTCCAGCGAGCGTGACGCACAAGCAGATCAGGAAGCCGATCAGGTAGACAAAGCCGACGAACTTCAGATGTAGTAGCTGGAACTTGATCTGACGGACGGCGTCTGGAGTCTGGTCAGGTCCGCCTGTCGGGTTTGCTCAGGCGGCGATCATTTTCTCCTTCGCTAGCGGCGTCGCGTCAAGGAACGTTTGCATCGGCGTTTTGCCGAAGCACCATCGTCCCTGGTGCGGCCTTTCCTCGTTGTAGTTCTTGACCCAATCATCGAGATCGCTTTGCAGCTCGCCGATCGAGCCGTAGATTTTCTTGCGAAAGGCGACGCGGTAGAACTCGTCGAGCACCGTCTTGTGGAACCGCTCAACAATTCCATTCGTTTGCGGGCTTTTGGTCTTGGTGCGCGAGTGATCGACATCCTCGAGCGCCAGGTAGAGCTCATATTCATGATGCTCGGGATTGCCGCAATATTCCGTGCCACGATCGGTCAGCACGCGGCAGAGCTTCACCTCGTGGGCGTCGTAGAAGGGCACGACGCGATCGTTGACGAGATCGGCGGCGGTGATCGGCGTCTTGCGATCATAGAGCTTGGCGAAGGCAACCTTGGCGTAGGTGTCGATGAAGGTCTGCTGGTAGATGCGTCCGACGCCCTTCATGTTGCCGACGTAGAAGGTGTCCTGGGCGCCGCAATAGCCTGGGCATTCGCTTTCGAACTCGCCATGCGCTTCCTTTTCGCTCTTGGCCTTCTCCAGCGCGGCGAGCTGGCTTTCCGTCAGCACCAGGCCTTCCTGGGCGACCTTGGCTTCGAGGGCCTTCAGCCGCTTCTTCATCGTCTCAAGATCATGGCGCTGCCAGACGCCGCGAACGCCAGCCGGCGAGATCGAATGCCCGAGCTTGCGAAGCTCGTTGGCGATGCGGATCTGGCCGTACGCCGGCCGGTCCAGCGAAAGCTCGACGATGATCGCTTCGACCTCGGGCGGCGTGCGGTTCTTCAGGATCGGCTTGCGCCGCGTCAGCTCCTGCAGCGCCAATTCGCCGCCGGCGTCGTAAAGCTCCTTGAAACGATAGAAACTGTCGCGGCTATAGCCCATCATTTTGCAGGCCTGGCTGACGTTGCCGAGCTGCTTGGCCAGCTCCAGCAGCCCAACCTTGGCGCGGATGATCTTCTGTTCCTTGGTCATCGTCGGTGTCCTCTCGAAACGCCGAAGCCGGGCGCTGCGAACCCCGACCACTCCGCGCCCGGCCTCGGCTTCCGCCTCAGCTATGACACCGAATGTCAGATTAAGTCTTAACTACTGCACTTCAGAAGAGGCTTGAGTCCCCAGATGGTCTGCTCGCGGCAGTTATGAATCCCCAACACGGCCAGCAATGAGATGAGATACATCAAGCCACCTCCTTCCGTTTGCGCTTCCTCCAGAAGCCGCTTAGCGCCTGTCTGGCGGCGGCGTGACGGTCGTCATCTCGTATCGCGCCAGCCGGTGGTCATCCTGCGGTTCCCGTCGCTGTCCTCTCCGAACCGCACCCCGTCGCGGCTTCACTCGGTGGCTTGGGGTGCCGCGCCTTTATCGCTTCGACCAAGGTCGCGTCCGCCTCGCTTGCGGAGACTCCAGGCGACGCTCGCCGAAGCAAGCGGATGATTGCGCGCTACCAACGACGTCCCCGAGTCGGACGACGAATGTGCTGACGGCCAAGGCACCGTCGGCGCAGACGGACGGCGCTCGACCATAACTTCAACCCGCTCCCGATCAACCGCGGCTGCAACTTCCCGCTCGCGTTCAGCCGCTGCTTCACGATCACGCTCAAGCGCCAACTCCGCCGCCGCCTCCCTATCGAGTTGCTCTCGAGCAAGCCGGGTCTCATCAACCGCCGCCGCAAAATGATGAGGCCGCGACCCCGCCCCGCCGGCGTCAGCAAGGCGAACAGCGGATGATCCAGATCGCCAAACAGCGCAGGATTGGCGGCCATCCTGTCCACCGCACGCCGACGAACGCTAGCAACCTTGCTCGCAAGCCCGCTGATAACTTCGTCCCGCTGGACGAAGATAAACAAACTCATCCGCTCATGCGCTGCATCCAGGATCGCTGGATTGCTCCAGGTCAACCTTCGCAAATCCTTCCGATCCACGCCGAGTTCCTTCGCAGCCTCAATGATGTTGCCGAAGTGCTTACTCAAAGCGCGCGCCGCAGCCTCGTCGCTAAGATGCGCAAGCGATGCGGGCCGCCTCGAAAACATCGCCATCAGCGATTACCCAGGCTCGGACAACTTGGACTTCAATCGGGGCCAAGGCCGCCGCGGCGGCTTAAAATCCGGCTCATCACAAGGATCAGCAATGGTTTTAGTTTTCCGCGGAGACCCCCTCTGAGCCACACGAAACTCGCATTCGCGCAACGCCGCCTCGAGCCTTTTGCGACGCTCCAGCTTGCCCCACAAATGCGGCTTAAGCCGCAGAGAACTCAGTGTTCTCCAACACGACGCGAAGCTTCGGAATGCGATACTCCGCGCGCCCCCTCAAGCCACTTCGCCAGACGCGGTACCGCGCGCCGCGGCGATGGCAGCAGCGCCAGCACAACACGGACCCCTCGAACAGCTTCAACGTCCGCGCCCGTCGGGCGCATTGCGGACAGAGGAAAAAACTCCACGAGCCTCCGTTCGCAAACTTCACCAGGTCCAAGCCGACTTCAGCCTCGACGTCTCCGAGGCTGATCGTGGTCCGCGTCATCTCAGCAGTAATGGCGCCGCTCGCCCGCAGCGGCGAGACGCTGATCGACGGCAAATCGTCCTGAAGTATCACCATTTGTGATTAAGAACTCTATCAACCATCAAACAACTGGGTACCTCAGAGGCCGCCGATAACGCAAGCTGTGTTTCGTCGCTGGGTGGCGCGCCTTGTCGCGTCCTTTGGTGCGGGGGCGCGGGCCGTCCTCATCCACGCGCAGGCGGCCACAACGGGCTCCATCAAGGTCACCCACAGGGGTCATAGGGGTACCATAGGGGGTAGGTTGCTGTAGAAAGTTTCTAACTATTTCAATATGTTATAAAGTTTACTCCCTATGAACCCTATGACCCCTATGATTTAAAAGCCCCACGTGCGCGCGCGCATGCGCGAGACGTAGACAGTAAGTAACAGCTTGAAAATATTACAAATATTGAATTATTAGGCTAATTATATATGTGAGTTGTAATTTTCTCATGTCGGCGTCGACTACCTCCCCGGGGCCTCGAGATAAGCCCCCGGGGAGTGGGGGGCGAGGCGGCTTCGCCTATTGGGCGTCGCCTTGAAGTTGTGCGCGAACATGAAGCCCAGCGCGGCTGCGCGATCCGCCGCTAGTGTTGAGGAAAATGGGTTGGGCGAATTGAAGAAGGATCTCCCATCCGCTCGAGCAGCTGCGAATGGTTTATGTGTCGAACGCCACACTTTCCACCGAGGCGGGCGAACTCGACGGCGGCGGGCGACTTGGTTCGCTCCTTCAGTGGTCCACTCAGTGGTCCACTCGACCTTCATGACCTAGGAAACGCCAGCTTTCTCTACAGAAGCAGACGCTGTCCACAGCGTGCCATCGAGATCGAACAGAAACGCGGGCTCGATGCGCATCAATAAGGCCTCCTCGAGCAGGCGTTGTCGGGCTTGAGCGTCGGCATTGAAACGAAAGAGGGGCAATGCGCCGGTGCGCGCGCCCGTTGTCAATCGCTATTCCGGCTTGGCGCGGTCCGCGCCGCCCGCGGGTTTGACCGTTCTATTGAACGGATTGTTCAACCTCTTGTTAGGTATAGTTCCGCTGTAAAGGTTAAACTTAAGATGGTCTTGGCCAGATCATCGATTCATGGCATATCACATTGACGGCTCTTAAAAGGAGCAACTCGATGGACGGATTTGATCAGCTCGGCTCGGCTCTAGCCGACTTCTTCTACGCTGTGTTCCACCCCTCGGCCGCCAATCTCCCCGCGGGGTTCCTCGTCCTCGTCTTTGCGGTTCTGATGATCACCGCATTGCCCGAGGGCGCGCGGGAGAAAATGCGGCTGGGCTGCCTGGCGGCCGTGGGACTGATCGTGAGTTTGTCCCTGACATGGCCGGTGACCTCGGCGATCCTGCGCTGAACGGCGCCGCTGGCGCCGTCTCGAAGACGGTCGCCTTCAGGCGGCCGTCTTTTCGTGGGCGCGTGGCGTTGAGAGGTTTGTTGAGCCGTTCCTAATAGTGAGCGCGAACCTGCGGCGCCGAAGGGGCGACGCAACGAACGCCGAGCCTGCGCAGGACGGCGTCGCTTTTCGGCGAGGGATCGGGCGCGCCGGTCAGATTGGCTCTCAGCGCCGCCATGTCTCCGCAGGCCGGATAGGGGAGATTGACCTGCCGGCCGAGCGCTTGCGGCTGGGCGGCGGCTAAGCCGGCAAGGCCGAGCAGGGCGATCCCCACGCAGATCGAGCGCATCGTCATGGCTCCCCAATTCTTCGCCTGTCCTTCGAGTTATGAATATATAATTGAGCAGGCTGGATCGAGCCTGACCGGGCTCGCGCCTCCAACAGGAAAGCGAGCGCGGATTTGCATGCTTCCTCCGCCTTGAGCGTAAGCAACCCATCCGCCCGGGTCCGGCCAAGATTGACCGCGGCCACCGGCATTCCAAGGCTGGCCGCACGCTCGACGAAGCGGAAACCTGAATAGACCATGAGCGAGGAGCCGACGATCAGCATGGCGTCGGCCTCATCCAGATGCCCCAGGGCCCGGTCGACCCGCTGGCGGGGAACGTTCTCGCCGAAGAACACCACGTCGGGCTTGAGCACCCCGCCGCAGCGCCGGCAGGGCGGAACGGCGAAGGAGGAAAAGTCGGCCCCGTCGAGGTCGGCGTCGCCGTCGGGAGCTTGCCCCGCGACGAGATCGAGCCAGCCTGGGTTCAGACGGCCAAGTTCGTCCTGCAATTCGGCGCGCGGCGATCTTGCCTCGCAATGCATGCAGCGGACGCGATCGATCCGCCCGTGCAGGTCGAGGACCCGCGCGCTGCCGGCCGCCTGATGCAGCCGGTCGACGTTCTGCGTCAAAAGAAGCTCGATTCCACCTCTGCTCTCGAGCACGGCCAAAGCGCGATGCGCCTCATTGGGCTCAGCCTCATGAACGCGCCGCCAGCCGATGAGGCTGCGCGCCCAATAGCGCCGGCGCGTTGTCTCCGCGCCCATGAAGGCCTGATAGGTGACCGGCTGGGCGCGCTTCCATTGGCCCTCGCCGTCACGGTAGTCGGGAATGCCCGAACCCGTGCTGCAGCCGGCGCCGGTCAGGACGAAAAGGCGCCGATGCCGGTCGATGAAGTCCGTGAGGCCGGCGTATCCGCTCATCTCGTCGAAACCGTCCTGCGTCGCGGGATCGCCGCGGCCTCCTGATATAGGGGCCCTGATCGCCCGCCGAGCGAGCCATCCGACGGCGAAAACCGTTCAAATAAGCGCGCTTAAACGCCAGTAAACGCGCCTAAACGCTAGTTAATTGACTCCAATTTACTAGCGCTTATTTTTCCGAATCTGGACTTTTCAATGGGTGGCGAGCGATTCAAATAAAAAAATTCCGCCCCCGTCCCGGGCGCTCGGCTCAGCGATCACGTGGTCCCATTCTTCGTCTCCATCTTCGATCAGGCCGCCTCCGTGCGGCGCGGCGCCAGTCCGACCAATAGAAACACATAACACTAAATTCTGTGTTTCGGAAGGACTCAGCCGGTCAAAATTCCGCCGGTCCGGATGCGCGCCTTACGCGGGCGTCCGGGCTGCGACGCCGGCTGATAGCCCCTCTACCCGAATCCATAGAGCTTGGCCGGATTGTCGACCAGAATCCGATTGCGGACCGCTTCGTCCGGCGCCCAATCGGCCATGAGGTCGAACAGGACAGCGTCGTCGGGCTTGGAATTGGCCTTTTCGGTCGGGTGCGGCCAGTCGCTGCCCCAGACCAATTGTTCCGGCGCAGCCTTCACATAGGCCCGCGCGACTTTGCTGACGTCTGCGTAGCTCGGAGGCCCGACCTTCGTGTCCATGTAGGCGCCGGAGAGCTTCACCCAGGTCCGGCCCCCGTCGAGCCATCTCATCACCAGTGCGAAGGCCGGATCATTGACGCCTGCCGGTTCAGGAATGCGCGCCATATGGTCGAACACGATCGGCGAGGGCAGCCGCTGCAGAAGGTCCGCAGCCTCGACGATCTGCTTGCCCAGCATATGGATCTGCACGTGCCAGCCGAGATCGTTGACGCGCTTCGACAAGGGCTCGAGCATGTCGATTGTCGTCGCGCCGGACTGGACGAGATTGAAGCGTATGCCGCGTATGCCGAGGCCGTTCAGCCGCTTGAGCTCGGTGTCTGTGACGCTCGTATCGACCACCGCCACGCCGCGCGCGCTCGGGCCGAGCTTCGCCATCGCGTCGAGGGTGCAGGAATTGTCCGTGCCGTAAGTCGACGGCGTGACGACAACGTTGCGCGTCGTGCCGATGCGCTTCTGAAACAGCCGATAGGCGTCGACCGTCGCATCGGGGGGCTTGAGCTTGGCGTTGGGCGCGACCGGAAAGCGGCTATTGTAAATGTGCATGTGACAGTCGCAGGCGTTCGGCGGCGCCTTGAGTTTCGGCGGTTCCGTTCCCGCCGACCAGGGCACGGTCTGAGCCTGTCCTGCGGCCGCATCCAATCCGCTCGCCACAATGATGGTCGCTCCCATGGCTTTGAGGAAGCCTCGGCGGGCTAGCATCGAACCGTCATTCCGAGGAGCGATAGGGCGTCGAAAGACGCCCGTCTTTCGACGGGCTGTGGCGACGAAGCAATCCAACAACGAAGGGCGTCCGACGTTCCCTGGATTGCTTCGCTTCGCTCGCAATGACGGCGCTGGTTCCGTCCGATCACAACACTCGTTAGAGCGCCGCTCATGCTCCTGTCCTCCCTGCGGCCCGCGGAGACCCGCTTGACCGATGTGGGCCAGACTACGTCAGTCTTGGACGGCTGCAAAATCGCTGATGCGGGCGTCGCTCGTCGACTTCACGATCCGGGCCACCTCTGCCCGCACCACCGGCAACAGTTCCGCTTCGAACCACGGATTGCGCTTGAGCCAGCCGTTGTTCCGCCAGGAGGGATGCGGCATGGGCATGAGGCGCGGATGGGCGGTTGACTGATAGATGTCGCGCCACCGGGCGACCGTTTCGCTCAAGCTCTTGCCGATAATCCTCGGGCCGAGGCGCCACTTCTGCGCGTACTGCCCGACCAGGAGAACAAGCTCGAGATTGGGCATAAGCGCGAACACTCGCTCGCGCCACAGTTCCGCGCATTCTCGGCGCGGGGGCAGGTCGCCGCCCTTGGCGTCGAGGCCGGGGAAGCAGAAGCCCATGGCGGCAACCGCGACGATCTCAGAATTGTAGAAAATATCTTCGCCGATGCCGAGCCAGCCGCGCAGCCGGACGCCAGACGGATCGGTGTATGGGCGCCCTGACGCATGCGCACGGACGCCCGGCGCCTGCCCGACGATGCAGAGACGCGCCGAGGTTGAGACCTGGAGGACGGGCCGCGGCTCGTGCGGCAGCGGCGATCCATAGCGCGGCGCGTCCCGGCAGACGCGACAGGCTCGGATCTCTTCGGCAAGCGCCGCGAGCGAAGGGCGATCCACGTCCATGCGCTTTGACCTAGCCGAGCCGCGCCGGCCGATCAATGCGGGCTTAAGCTTTATGAGGGCGCGCCTTCGCGCGCCTCCCGCTCCAGGCTGACCTCGGCCTCGAGGTTCTCGAGATCCCGGAAGACCGAGGCGACCGCGAGCGTGCGTCCGGCGCGCCGCATGCGCACGAGGCCGTCCTTGTTGCCGATATCGCCTTCGACGGCGAGTTCGTCCCAGCTCTCGGCATGGCCGACGTAGTTGATCGGCATGTCATAGTGCTGGCTCCAGAAGAACGGAATCGCATCGAATCGCTCGCGCTGGCCAAGCATGTTGAGCGCCGCCGTCTGTCCCTGCCGTTCCGCCACGACCCAATGCTCGACGCGAATGGCCTCGCCCGTGAGGCGGTCCGGCCAGCGGGCGATGTCGCCGGCGGCGAAAATCCCGGCCGCGCTCGTTTCGAGAAAGGCGTCTACGGCGACGCCGCGGTCGATTCTGAGACCGGCCGCTTCGGCAAGGCCGAGACGCGGTCGCACGCCAAGCCCGGCGACAATCAGATCGGCCTCGAGGACGGCGCCGCCGCTCAAGCGTTACGCGCTTGCCCTCGACGCCGCGCGCAGTTTCGCCCAAGTGGGGGACGACGCCGTGCTGCTCGTGAATCGCGCGCACGAGGCGGCTGAGGTCAGGGCCCAGAATTTTCTCCATCGGATGCTCTTCCGGCGCAACGACATGGACCTCGATGTTGCGCGCGCGTAACGAGGCCGCGACCTCGAGGCCGATGAAACTTGCCCCCAGCACCACCGCCCGGCGCGCGGTCTTCGCCCGCTCGATGATCGCCCGGCAGTCCTTGAGCGATCGAAGCACAAGGACGTCCGATGGCCTGGCGCCGGGGATGGACGGCGAGACGGGCTCGGCGCCGGTCGCGAGAAGCAGACGGTCGAAGGGAAGCTTCTCGCCGTCAGCGAGCGCGACTTCGCGCGCTCTCGGATCGATTGCTGCAACCGTCGTATTGAGCCGAAGGTCGATCGCGTTGTCGGAATAGAAGCTTTGGTCGCGCAGCGGCAGCCATTCCTCCGGCGCGCTGCCGGCGAGATAGTCCTTCGACAGGTTCGGCCGGTCGACCGGCGGCGCATCGTCGCTGCTCAGCATGACGATTCCGCCCTCGTATTTCTGCCGCCGCAGCATCTCGGCCGCGGCGAATCCCGCCGCGCCGCCGCCAATGATCACGATCCTCCTCGGGTCATCAGGCTTCGCGCGGGGACTTGCTTCGGGCCGGGCGCGCTTCTCACGCACGTGATCTTTCCGTCGCGCTCATCCACCCGCCAAATATCGACCGGACTTAACGCCGGCGCGCGCAATGCTTCTCCGGTGCGAAGGTCGAAGCAGGCGTGGTGCCAGGGACAGCGCACCGCGCCGTCGACAAGGAGCCCCTCCGCGAGAGGGCCGCTATAGTGGGTGCACTGCGCGCCGATTGCGAACACCTCGGCGCCACGACGCACGAGCAGCACGGGCTCTTTTTCCACATGGCCAACGAGCTTGCCGCCATCTGGCAGTTCAGCGGTGGAGATTCCAAGCGCGAGATCGGGGCCGGGGGGTTGCGCCTGATCTTCAGCCATTCCGTCCTCCCAAGTTCTGCATCCGTCGTTCACGGGCAGTTGCGGTCTATCTTAATGTCAAACAGGCCGCTTAACGCTAAGCGCGCTCGGATTCTGTCGACACGCACAAACGGCCGTGGGGTTGAACTTGATCCCGGTCGTCGAGCCGTGTCATGCTGTTTTCGTTCCCGCGAAAGAATTCGCGGGTGAGTCGGGGTTGACTTGGGGCGATTGGACGAGTCGACAGCGGTGTCGGCTCCTCGAGAGATCTCGACGAGGAGTGAGACAGGCGGGCGGCGCCATGATCCTCTGGGGTGGGGTGCGAAAACTAGCTTTCAGGCTGGCGCCATTGAGCGTCATTCTGCTTCTCAGCGGCTGCGATTTGGGCGTGCTCGATCCGAAAGGCCCGATCGGCGACGCCAATCTGCAGATCCTGATCAATTCAGTCGCCATCATGCTCGCCATCGTGGTTCCGACGGTCATCGCCACGCTTGCGGTCGCGTGGTGGTTCCGATCTTCCAACACCCGGGCGCAATATCTGCCGGACTTTGAATATTCCGGTTCGCTGGAATTGATTGTGTGGGCGATCCCGCTGCTCACCATCCTGCTCTTGGGCGGCGTCGCGTGGGTCGGTTCGCATGATCTCGATCCGGCGAACCCGATCGAGTTCGACTGATGAGCCGATCAACGTTCAGGTCGTGTCGCTCGACTGGAAGTGGCTCTTCATCTACCCCGATCAGCATGTCGCGAGCGTCAATCGCCTGGTGATCCCCGCAGGCGTTCCGATCCACTTTTCGCTGACCTCGGGAAGCGTGATGACCGCTTTCTTCACCCCCCAGCTCGGCAGCATGATCTACACCATGAATCGCATGCGCACGCAGCTCTTCCTCGAGGCTCATGAGCCCGGGACGTTTCGCGGCCTCGCAACTCAGTTGAGCGGCGACGGATTCGCCGACATGCATTTCGAGGTTGTCGCGAAAACCCAGCCGGAGTTTTACGATTGGCTTGGGCAGGCGCGCGCGTCCGGCGAAGATCTCACGCGGGAGCGCTATATCGAGCTTTCCAAGCAAAGCATCGTGAAGGAGCCGTTCACGTTCAAGACGGTCGCCGATGATTTGTTTGAGAAGATCCTGGATCAGACGGTGCCGCCGGGACCAGGCCCCATCGCTGAGACCAATCCGGGCGCCGGCGTGCGGAAGGGCAACTAGATGTTCGGCAAGCTGAGCTGGGGCGCCATTCCCTTCGACCAGCCGATTCCCCTGTTCGCGGGCGCGTTCGTCGTCGTGGTGATGCTCGGCGTGCTCGCTCTCATCACCATCAAAGGCTGGATTCCGTACCTTTGGCGCGAATGGATCACCAGCGTCGATCACAAGCGGATCGGCATCATGTACGTGACGCTGGCCGCCGTGATGCTGCTGCGTGGTTTCATCGACGCGATCATGATGCGCTCGCAGCAGGCGATTGCGTTCCAGTCCCAGGGTTATCTGCCGCCGCAGCACTACAACCAGATCTTCTCCGCCCATGGCACGATCATGATCTTCTTCGTCGCCATGCCGTTCGTGATCGGGCTGATGAACTTCGTCATGCCGCTGCAGCTTGGAATCCGCGACGTCGCGTTCCCGACGCTCAATTCAGTCAGCTTCTGGCTCACTGCAACCGGCGCGCTCCTGATCAACATCTCGCTGGTGGTCGGCGAGTTCGCACGCACCGGCTGGCTTCCGTTTCCGCCCCTTTCGGAGCTCGCCTATTCGCCCGGAGTCGGCGTCGACTATTACTTATGGGGCGTCCAGATTTCCGGCGTCGGGACGCTGATGACCGGGGTGAACTTCGTCACCACCATTCTCAAGATTCACGCCCCGGGCATGACCTATATGCGCATGCCGGTTTTCTGCTGGACAGCGCTCGCCTCCAATCTGCTCATCGTCGCCGCATTCCCGGTTCTGACGGCCACACTCGCGATGCTGACGCTCGACCGCTACCTCGGCTTCCACTTCTTCACCAATGAGGCCGGCGGCAACATGATGATGTTCATGAACCTCATCTGGGTGTGGGGCCACCCCGAGGTCTACATCCTCATTCTGCCGGCGTTTGGCGTGTTCTCCGAAGTTGTAGCCACCTTTTCTCGCAAGCCGCTGTTTGGCTACCGGTCGATGGTCCTGGCGACCCTGGCGATCTGCGTCGTCTCCTTCATGGTGTGGCTGCATCACTTCTTCACCATGGGCGCCGGCGCGAACGTCAACGCGATCTTCGGCATCGCGTCGATGGTTATTGCGGTCCCAACGGGCGTGAAGATCTACAACTGGCTTTTCACCATGTATGGCGGCCGGATCGTCTATGCGACGCCGATGCTCTGGTCGATCGGTTTCATGGTGACCTTCATCATAGGCGGCCTGACCGGCGTCCTGCTGGCGGTCCCGCCCGCGGATTTCATGGTGCACAACAGCCTGTTCCTGGTCGCACATTTCCATAACGTGATCATCGGCGGCGTGCTGTTCGGGATGTTCGCCGGCTACACCTACTGGTTCCCGAAAGCTTTTGGCTTCCGCCTGCATGAGGGCTGGGGCAAGGCTGCTTTCTGGTGCTGGTTTGTTGGCTTCTACCTCGCCTTCGTCCCACTCTATGTCGTGGGCCTCATGGGCATGACCCGGCGAATGCAACATTACGATGTGCCGGAATGGCATCCTTGGCTCCTGGTTGCGGCCTTGGGTGCGGCCGTCATTCTCGCCGGCATCGTGTGCCAGGCCGTCCAGCTCGTTCTCAGCATCCGCGATCGCGAGCAACTGCGCGATGTGACCGGCGACCCGTGGATGGGCCGCACGCTTGAATGGTCGACGTCGTCGCCGCCGCCGGTGTTCAATTTCGCGGTTCTGCCTCAAGTCGAGAGCGTAGACGACTATTGGCGCACACAGCGACTGGCCGAGGGGAGGACAGGTCTCTTGCCCGAACCCGTCTACAAGCCGATCGAGATGCCGCGAAACAGCGCGACCGGCTTTGTCTGCGCCTTCTTCGCGACATTCGCCGGCTTCGGCATGATCTGGCAGATCTGGTGGCTGGTCATCGTCAGCCTCGTCGGCGCTTTCGCGACATTCGTCGTCTTCGCCTGGCGCGATCGGACCGAATATGAGATCCCGGCCGAGGAGGTCGCGCGCATCGACCGCGCCAATCGCCGCGCGCGCGGTCAAACCGTCGCGACCGCGGAGGCTCTGTCATGACGGCCTTCCAGGCAGGCGCGGATTACGGCGACGGCCGGCGCGAGGAAGCGCACGGCCGCTCCGCTGCGATTTTTGATCACACCGATCCGGCCTCGAAGCGCATCATCGTTGGCTACGGCTTCTGGATCTTCCTGCTCAGCGACATCATTATGTTCTCGGCGTTTTTCGCCACCTATGCGGTGCTGGTGAACGAGACCGCAGGCGGGCCGAGCGGCAAGGATCTGTTCGATCTGCACAATGTCGCAATCGAGACCGCCTGCCTCTTGCTTTCGAGTTTCACCTGCGGCCTGGCCGCCATCGGGGCGAGAGCCCACAACGGGCTCATGTACTACGGCGGGATGGCCGCGACTTGCGTGCTCGGACTTGGTTTCCTGTCGATCGAGATTCACGAATTCGTCGGCATGATCGCTCAGGGCGCCGGACCTACGCGCAGCGCGTTTCTATCCGCCTTCTTCACTTTGGTCGGTTGTCACGGCGTTCACGTCACCCTTGGGACCTTATGGCTGCTGACGATGATCGCGCAGGTCTTCGCCAAGGGCTATCGCGCCGACATTCTGCGTCGCGTCCTTTGTTTTGCGCTGTTCTGGCACACGCTCGACATCATCTGGGTCGCGATCTTCACGGTGGTCTATCTTTTCGGAGCAGGCGCATGAGCTCGATGGACGATTACGAACCGTTGCACGGCGCCGATCATGCGCCCGGCGACGAGCCCGCAGGACGCCACGAAATCGCGGAAGGCGTCGTTGGCTACCTCATCGGCCTCGGCCTCGCGATCCTATTGACGGCGGTGTCTTTCTTTATCGCCGGGACGTACTTGGTTTGGCGCCCGAGCATTCCGATCGCGCTTGTGGTTCTCGCGATCGCTCAGATTGGCGTGCACCTCGTGTTCTTCCTGCACATCACCACCGGCCCGGACAATGTGAACAACGTCCTGGCGCTCGCGTTTGGGGTTCTGATCGTTTTCCTGATCCTCGTCGGGTCGATCTGGATCATGTACAACTTGAACCAGAACATGGGTCCCATGCCAATGGGGTAGCCGGCCGCCTCAAGCGATTGCGGCGGCCGTCGCCCGATGGACCGCGAGCAGGTCGCGCGCGCAAGGCGAGCGAGGCGCGTCACCCCATCGCGAAGTCCCAAAGCGAGCGCCAGATGCAGCGCTTCGCCGGGTTCTTGAACGCCAAGAGGTCGAAATAAGCCAGGTGCCCGGTCGTGCCGTCATCCGGCCAGCGGAAGCCAACCTCAACTTTGCCGGCCTTCAAGGTGACGAACTGCTCGACCGGGCCCGGATCGTCGGCGGCGGCGAGTGCAGGGCCGAGGCGGCCGATCGCGCCGTCCTGATAGCGCCACATGCGGCCGTCGGATGTGGTGACCCTGACCAGGCGGGCAGATTCATCATAGGCGACGACCAGGGGCCCGAGCTTGCCTTCGCCCTTATAGTCGCATTGACGCGTCACCGGCGCGGCCGCCAAAGGCAGCGGGGCGGAGGCGATCAGCGCGGCGAAAGCGGCGAGGAGACAAGAGGTTCGGGCCATGTTGCTCGGGTGGCTTGGAGTGTGAACTCGCGACGATAGCGTGCGGGCCATGACGCCCGCAAGGGTCCGCATATCAGGCTATTGCGCGAAAGGGGTGAATTTTTTCGCAACCAGTGCCTCCGGTCGGGACGCAAACCAGAGATCGGCGCTGGCTCGGCCCGTGGGTTGCAATGCCTCTTTAACCTGCTATCAAGCCGCGCGCCGCGACCCGGCGACCGCCTTTTAAGGATCCGTTCATGTTTGCTTGCAGCCGACGCGTTGCGCTCTGGCTACCGCTCCTCGCCGCTACGGCGGCCTATGCCGCCAGCGACCCCGACAATACCGTCGTCATGACGACGAAGCACGGCAAGGTCACGATCCTCCTCCACTCCGACTGGGCGCCCAAGACGGTCGCCCAGTTCAAGACGCTGGTGAAGGACAAGTTCTACGACGGGCTGACCTTCCACCGCGTGATCCCCGGCTTCATGGCTCAGACCGGCGATCCGACCGGAACTGGCGGGGGCGGCTCGAAGCTGCCCAACCTGCCGGCCGAGTTCAACCAGACGCATTTCAAGCGCGGCATCCTCGGCATGGCGCGGACGGACGATCCGAATTCGGCCAACTCGCAATTCTTCATCATGTTCGGCGACGGCGGATTCCTCGACGGCAAATACACGGCCTTCGGCGAAGTCGTCTCGGGCATGGACGTCGTCGACAAGGTCAAGGCGGGAACCGAGGCCAACAATGGCGCGGTCGAGAACCCGGACAAGATCGTCACCATGCGCATGGCGTCTGGCGCGAAGTAAGGAGCAATAATATGAGCAGCCCAGGCGACACGCTGACGCTCGAGACGAGCAAGGGCCCGGTGGTGATCGAAATGAATCCTGCCGTCGCGCCGGGACATGTCGCGCACATCAAGCGCCTCGTCGCCGAGGGCTTCTATGACGGCATCGTCTTTCATCGCGTGATCGACGGCTTCATGGCCCAGACCGGCTGTCCGAACGGAACAGGAACCGGCGGCTCGAAATATCCCAACCTGAAGGCCGAGTTCAACGCCGAACCGCACAAGCGCGGCACGGTGTCGATGGCGCGCGCGGCGAGCGAGGATTCGGCCAATTCGCAGTTCTTCATCTGCTTCGCGGATGCGCCCTTCCTCGACCGCAAATATACGGTCTGGGGCAAGGTGGTGTCGGGCATGGAGAACGTCGACAAGATCAAACGCGGCGAACCGGTTCGCGAGCCGGACAAGATTGTCAAGGCGAGCTTGAGCTGACAGCCTAGCCGCGAGGATTCGGTCGGATTCACAACCTTCGACAGGACGGCGGTGACCGCGATGCGCGTCGACGCCTTCGATTTCGTTCTTCCCGCCGAGCGCATCGCGCTCGCTCCGGCGAATCCGCGGGATAGCGCGCGGATGCTGGTCGTCGGCGCCGAAGGCGCCCTGAGAGACGCATACGTCCGCGATCTGCCGGACGTTCTTAACCCGCGCGACGCGCTCGTCGTCAATGATACGCGGGTCATCGCGGCCAGGCTCGATGGCGTGCGAGTCAGAGGCGACGCCGCCGCCTCAATCGAAGCGACGCTGATTGAGCGCGTCGACGATTGCCGCTGGCGGGCGCTCGCGCGGCCGGCCAAGAGGCTCAAGGTCGGCGAGCGGATCCGTTTTGGCGAATCGCGCGAAAGCATGGCCTGCCTTCTCGCGGCGCTCGACGCGGAAGTGGAGGACAAAGGCGAAGCGGGCGAGGTTCTGCTGCGCTTTGACTTCGCCGGCGCGACGTTGGACGAGGCGATCGAGCGGCTTGGAGCGCCTCCCTTGCCGCCTTACATCGCCTCGCGCCGCGCTTTGTCGCTGAGCGACAGCGCGGACTACCAGACGATGTTCGCCGCCAATCCCGGGGCGGTGGCGGCGCCGACGGCGGGATTGCATTTCACTCCGTCGCTGGTTGCTCGTCTGGCGACGCGCGGCGTCGCGCTACATCGCGTCACTCTGCATGTCGGCGCGGGAACATTCGCGCCGGTCCGGGTCGAGGATACGCGCGACCATAAAATGCATTCCGAATGGGGTTCGATCGACGCGGCGACAGCCGAAGCGCTGAATGCCGTGCGAGAGGATGGAGGCCGGGTCGTCTGTGTTGGCACGACATCTGCGCGCCTTCTCGAGAGCGCAGCTGACGCGAATGGCCGGCTTCGGCCATTTTCGGGACGCACGGATATTTTCATCACCCCCGGTTATGAGTTTCGCGTCGTCGACGCGCTGATCACCAACTTTCATTTGCCGCGATCGACGCTGTTCATGCTGGTCTCGGCGTTCAGCGGGCTTGAAGTCATGCGCGCGGCTTACGCGCACGCGGTTCAAGCCGGCTATCGGTTTTATTCCTACGGCGACGCCTGCCTGTTGACACGCGCGGGCGTTGCAAGCGCGCCGGACGAACGCGCATGAACGACGAATTCTCGTTCGCCGTGCATGCCACCGACGGCGAAGCGCGTCTGGGCGAAGTTTCAACGCCGCGCGGAATCATCCGCACGCCCGCCTTCATGCCGGTTGGCACCGCCGCGACCGTCAAAGCCATGTATCCGCACGCGGTCAGGGCGCTCGGCTACGATATCGTCCTCTCCAACACCTATCATTTGATGCTGGCGCCGGGCGCCGAGCGGATCGCCGCGCTCGGCGGCTTGCACAAATTCATGAACTGGCCCCATCCTATCCTCACCGATTCCGGCGGCTTTCAGGTGATGAGCCTCGCGAAACTGCGCAAGCTCAGCGAGCGCGGCGTGACCTTCCAGTCGCATATCGACGGATCGCGCCATGAGCTGACGCCGGAGCGCTCGATGGAAGTCCAGCGTCTCCTGGGCTCGGACATCCAGATGCAGCTTGACGAGTGCGTGAGATTGCCGTGCTCGTATGAGGAGGTTGAGCGCGCGATGCGCCTGACGCTCCGATGGGCCGAGCGCTCCAAAAGTGCGTTCGGCGAACAGCCGGGCAGGGCGGTCTTCGGCATCGTCCAGGGCGGGACAGAAAAGGATCTTCGGGTGTTCAGCGCCGAAGGACTCGCCGAGATGGACTTCCACGGCTACGCGATCGGGGGACTGGCGGTCGGCGAGCCGCAGGCGGCGATGCTCGAAATGATCGATGTCGTGGTCCCTCATCTTCCCTTCGACAAACCGCGCTATCTGATGGGAGTGGGAACGCCCGACGATCTTCTTCAATCATTGAGGCGCGGCGTCGACATGTTCGATTGCGTGATGCCGACCCGCGCGGGAAGGCATGGGCTCGTCTTTACCCGCCGGGGCCGTCTCAACCTGCGCAACGCGCGCTTCGCCGACGATTCCCGCCCGATCGATCCGCTATCGTCGTCTCCGGTGGCGCGCGACTATTCCCGCGCCTACTGGCGACATCTGACGAAGTCGGGCGAGATCCTTGCGATGATGGGCCTGACCGAAATCAACCTTGCCTATTATCAAGATCTGATGTCCGGCGCCCGGCTTGCGATCGAGGAAGGGCGCCTCGACGCCTATATCGCCGAAACGCAACGAAATTGGGCGGAAGGCGAGGCGGAGAGACGTTGAGGTCGAGGGTCGGAAATTAAGATCTTCGATCCGGCGGCGAGTGATGCTTCAAGCGCGGGTCAAGCTTATGACTTGGGCGAAGGCACTCTAAGCGCGGCCGTTGCTTCGCTGCGAAGTAAAGAAGTCCAGTTTAGAAACAGAAAGGGCGAGACACCATTGCGGTGGCTCGCCCCTTTTTCCCATTCTCGTATTGCGTTTCACAATCCCGGGTTTTTCTATTATCCTCTCCGCATGACTGGCGGCGGCTCAAGACTGTCGAACGCTTTGTCCTCCCACAGACCCTACGGCGTCCGGCGCCAAACCTTTTGGCAGCGGCCTCCTTTTAGCAGATCATTGCTAGTCGAAATTTTTGGCTGTGTCACGCGGCTTGGCGGCCCTGCCATGCATATTTTTTCTAGCTTGGTCCATTTTGGTCAAATGTGCATCCGCGAATGCAAAAGTGCTAGGCAATCCGACCGCCGTGGCGCGTCTCCTCGTCTTTTATCGGTTGTCCGGATGCCGTAAGAACCAAGTCGATGCTGCAGCCCTGGAGTTCAAATGACTGCGATCGTGAACGTCGTCGGCCGCGAAATCCTTGATAGCCGCGGCAATCCAACGGTTGAGGTGGATGTCGTGCTGGAGGACGGCTCGATGGGGCGGGCCGCCGTTCCGTCGGGCGCTTCGACCGGCACGCGCGAGGCGGTCGAGCTGCGCGACGGAGACAAGGGCCGCTTCGGCGGCAAGGGCGTCCTGAAAGCGGTCGAGGCGGTCAATCGCGATCTTTTCGACGCTGTCTCCGGCCTCGAGGCTGAAGATCAGCTCAAGGTTGACGAGACGATGATCGCGCTCGACGGCACGGACAACAAGTCGAAGCTCGGCGCCAACGCGATTCTCGGCGTCTCGCTTGCGGTCGCCAAGGCGGCGGCGGAAGCCTCCGGGCTGCCGCTCTATAGATATGTCGGCGGAACGATGGCCAGGGTGCTGCCGACGCCAATGATGAATATCGTCAATGGCGGCGCGCATGCCGACAATCCGATCGATTTTCAGGAGTTCATGATCCTGCCCGTCGGCGCGCCGTCGTTCGCCGAGGCGGTGCGCTGGGGCGCGGAGACGTTTCATGCGCTGAAAAGCGCGCTGAAGAAGGCGGGGCACAACACCAATGTCGGCGACGAAGGCGGCTTCGCTCCGAACCTGCCCTCGGCGGAGGCGGCGCTCGATTTCTGCCTCAAGGCGATCGACGCCGCCGGGTTCAAGCCCGGCGACGACATGGGGCTCGGGCTCGATTGCGCGGCTTCCGAGTTCTTCAAGGACGGACGCTACGTCTATTCGGGCGAAGGCGTCACACGGTCGGTCGAGGAACAGGTCGACTATCTCGTCAAGCTGGCCAACGCCTATCCGATCCTCTCGATCGAGGACGGCATGGCCGAGCAGGACTGGGCGGGGTGGAAGCTCTTGACCCAGAAGCTCGGTTCGCGCCGGCAGCTGGTCGGCGACGACATCTTTGTCACCAACGTCGAGATCCTCGAGCGCGGGATCAAGGAGGGCGTCGCGAATTCGATCCTCATCAAGGTGAACCAGATCGGCAGCCTGAGCGAGACCCTGGCCGCCGTCGATATGGCGCACCGCGCGGGCTACACCGCCGTGATGTCGCATCGGTCGGGCGAGACCGAGGATTCGACCATCGCCGACCTCGCGGTCGCGACCAATTGCGGGCAGATCAAGACCGGGTCGCTCTCGAGATCCGATCGCCTGGCGAAGTACAACCAGCTGATCCGGATCGAGGAGGAGCTCGGCGACCAGGCCCGCTATGCCGGGCGAGAGGCGATCAAGGCGGCTTAGCCAGACATCGGTAACTCCGCGTTAACGCCAATCCCCGCCAGGATCGCGCATGGTCGTAAGGACTCGCCTGCGCTCGATTCTGACGCCGATCGTTCTCTACCTCGTGCTCGGCGCCACGAGCGGCTATCTCGTGTGGGGCGCCTCGAACGGCGAGCACGGGCTCAAGGCCGCGGCGAAATTCGACGCCGAGGCGATCGAGCTCAAGTCCGAGCTCGCTGTCCTGAAGGATGAACGGTCGCGCTGGGAACTGCGCGTCGCCAGCCTCAGGCCCGAAAGCGTCGACAGGGACCTCCTCGACGAGGAAGCGCACGCGTTGCTCGACCGCGTGGCGAAGGACGAGGTCGTCATTTTCCCCGGCGCCGGCAAGGGCCGCTGAACGGCGGGCGCCCGCGGAAGACGAGGGCCGTTGGCGCTTTCATGGATGAGCCCTTGCCGCCGATCTCTGATGTTGCGATCTGTTCGGGCTCAGATAGATGCGAGACAGCCCGTCGCCAGGCGATCCCGGCCATTGTTGGCTTCGCCGCATCGGTCGCCTCATGCGTCCTGGGCCCGGACAATCTCTTGACATCGACGCGCGTCGCGGACGATACCTCGTTCCTACTAGCCGCGTCGATGACAGTGACGGATGTCCCTCATGACTAGACTTTCGGCCGTTCCCGCGTTTTCGGCATTCGCGATGACCCTTGGGGGCCTCGGTCGCCCCGGTCTGTCACGCCGTCTCGCGATCAGGCCCGCGGCCGCCTGATCGAGGCTGGAGAGACGCTTCTTCAAAAGGCCGCCGTCAGGCGGCCTTTTTGTTTGCGCGCATTGTCGTCTTTGCCCGCCTCGCGTTCGCCGTGTTAAAGCCGCCTCAAGATTATGGAAGGGTCCGCCGCCATGAACGTCACCGCTCAAGCCCCCGTCGCCGCGACATCGATCCGTTCGAACTCGTTCTTTTCCGCAAGCTTAGCAGACGCCGATCCGGAGATCGCCCGCGCGATCGAGCTCGAGCTCGGCCGTCAGCGCGACGGCATCGAACTCATCGCCTCGGAAAACATCGTGTCGCGCGCCGTGCTCGAGGCCCAGGGCTCGGTCCTGACCAACAAATACGCAGAAGGCTATCCAGGCAAACGCTATTACGGCGGCTGCCAGTTCGTCGACATCGCGGAGACTCTGGCGATCGAGCGCGCCTGCCGATTGTTCGACTGTCGATTCGCCAACGTCCAGCCCAATTCCGGCAGCCAGGCCAACCAGGGCGTGTTCATGGCGCTCATGGCGCCCGGCGACACGTTCATGGGTCTCGACCTCGCGGCGGGGGGACACCTCACCCACGGGTCGCCGGTCAACATGTCCGGGCGCTGGTTTCACGTGGTCCCGTATGGCGTCGATCGGACGACGCATCGGATCGACATGGATCAGGTCGAGGCGCTGGCGCGCGAGCACAAGCCGAAACTGATCATGGCCGGCGGCTCGGCCTATGCCCGCCATTGGGACTTCGCCCGCTTCCGGGCGATTTGCGACGCGGTCGGCGCCTATTTCGTCGTCGACATCGCCCATTTCGCCGGACTGGTCGCCGGCGGCGCCCATCCCTCGCCTTTTCCCCACGCCCATGTCGTCACCACCACGACGCACAAGACCCTGCGGGGGCCGCGCGGCGGCATGATCCTCACCAATGACGCGGACCTCGCCAAGAAGATCAACTCGGCGATCTTCCCCGGCCTCCAGGGCGGACCGCTGATGCATGTCATCGCCGCCAAGGCGGTCGCTCTCTACGAGGCGCTGGCCCCCGAGTTCAAGGCCTACGCCCACGCCGTGGTCGCCAACGCCAAGGCGCTGGCCGAGCCGATCCTCGCCGGAGGCTACAAGCTCGTGACGGGGGGCACCGACAACCACCTGATGCTGGTCGATCTGACGCCCAAGGGCCTGACCGGCAAGGCGGCCGAAGCCGCCCTCGATCGCGCCGACATCACCTGCAACAAGAATGGCATCCCGTTCGACCCGCAGAAGCCGATGGTGACCTCGGGCATTCGTCTCGGATCGCCGGCGGCGACGTCGCGCGGGTTCGGAACGGGCGAGTTCGCCAAGGTCGGACGGCTAATCGTCGAGGTTCTGGACGGCTTGGCGCAGAGCGGCGAATCGGGGAATGTGGCGGTGGAAGCGAAGGTGCGCGGGGACGTCGCCGAACTCACCCGGCGGTTCCCGATCTATTAGGGCGCCGAAAGGACTTTTGAAGGGCGGCCTCAGATGCGATGCCCCTATTGCGGCGGCCTCGATACGCAAGTGAAGGACTCGCGGCCGACCGACGATTCCTCGTCGATCCGCCGGCGGCGCATCTGCCCCGATTGTGGCGGCCGCTTCACCACCTTCGAGCGCGTGCAGCTGCGCGAACTCATGGTGGTCAAGAAGAACGGCCGCCGCGCGCCGTTCGACCGCGACAAGCTTGTCCGTTCGGTCCAGGTCGCGCTGCGCAAGCGCTCGGTCGAGCCCGATCGGGTGGAGCGCATGATCAACGGCGTCGTCCGCCAGCTCGAAAGCCAGACCGACGGCGACATCCCGACCGAACGGATCGGCGAACTGGTGATGGAGGGCCTGAAGGCGCTCGACGACGTGGCTTACGTGCGTTTCGCCTCGGTCTACCGCAATTTCCGCGAGGCGCGGGACTTCAACGCCATTGTCGGCGAACTCGAGGCTGAGCCTGATCCCCTCCCGGCGCGCGAGCCGCGACGGCAGCGCCGGGACGCGCCCGCTTCATGAGCGAAGGCGCAGCCGCAGACCCTGATGAGGATCTGCGCTGGATGGAGGCGGCGCTCAATCTGGGATCGCGGTCGCTTGGGCTCACGGCCCCCAATCCCGCGGTCGGGGCGATCCTGGTCAAGGACGGCGCCGTCGTCGGGCGGGGCGCCACGGCGCCCGGAGGAAGGCCGCACGCAGAGCGGATCGCCATCGATCAGGCGGGCGAGGCGGCGCGCGGCGCGACGCTCTATGTCACGCTCGAGCCCTGCTCGCATTTCGGCGTGTCACCGCCCTGCGTCGACGCGATCATCGCGGCGGGCGTGGCCCGCGTCGTCTCGGCGATGGAGGATCCCAATCCGCTCGTCGGCGGCGAGGGGCATGCGCGGCTAAGAGCTGCGGGAATCGACGTCTCTGTCGGCGTCGGGGCCGATCAGGCGCGGCGCGACCATCTGGGCCACATTCTGCGGGTGACGGCGGGGCGGCCTTGCGTGACGCTCAAGCTCGCCGAGACCGCCGACGGCTTCGCCTCGGCGAGCGCCCACGACGCGCGCCTGCGCATCACCGGTCCGATCGCGGACCTGCGCGTCCAGGTGATGCGCTCGACCCACGAGGCGATCATGGTCGGGATCGGGACGGCCTTGGGCGATGACCCGGCCTTGACCGTGCGGTTGCCCGGCCTCGACCGCAAGCCCTTGCGCGTCGTCCTAGACACCCATTTGCGCCTGCCCGAACGCTCGCGCCTCGCGGCGACTGCGGGAGAGATTCCGACCCTGGTCATCGCCGGCGCTGAGGCGCCGGACGAAGCGGCCTTGCGGCTTGAGGACGCGGGCATGATGATCGAGCGTGTCCCATTGGACGCGGAGGCTCATGTCGATCTCCGCCATGCGCTGAGCGCGCTCAGCGTCCGCGGGATCACCCGCGCATTCAGCGAAGGCGGTCCGCGGGTCGCGGCCCGGCTCATTGCGCTTGGCCTCGCCGACGAGGTCGCGCTCATCACCGCGGAGAAGCCGCTCGGCCGGCCGGGCGTCGCGGCGCTCGACTCGGAGGCGCGCGCCGCCCTGACCGACCGATCACGCTATCGGCCCGTTGAAACCGCGGTCTACGGACCGGACACGATGCGCCTCTGGGAGCGGGTGGACCGACTGGAGCTTGCGCACCCCCGCTAAAATCGGACCGCAGCCGTCCGTTCAAGCAAATCCAAGCAGATCCAAATAAAAAGGGCTTCCCTCGGGGTTCACGGAGCGCCCCTGCGCAGGGCCACTGGGCGCTTTCCATTAGACCCAGGACAATTCCGAGCGTGCTCACGATCCAAGGAAGCGTGCACAGACAGGAGTTCGCACTGAGTCCGTCGGAAATAAAGGTGTCCATCTTTGTCGAGAAGCGGTAATAGCTCGGACTCAGCGCTTGTATCTATAGTGTCCTGTCGCTCAACCGCAATTTTCATCGACATTACTACTGTATCAACGCGCTTTGTTACATACAGCTCTACCAGGCGCCGCAACATTTTCGCTTGCACATAGATTTCCAGACGCGGGGAGCGTACATCCACCTCATTCCAAACCATTCTGGCTGACCGGTGCAAATCAGAAAGTCCAAAGTCACCCTCGGTTTCTACAAGCGCAGCGACATCGGCCCGAAAACGTTCAAAAGTTGACGTCTTGTCGCCGACAGTCAGCGCGTTTGCGACCGTGCCGACGCCATGTAGAATGGAATGCTGGAAGGATGAGGGCTGACGGACGACGATTTTGCTAGATATCATTTGTTGCGGGCGAGTTATGTCATTGAAAACCACATCAATGTCTAGCCAATATAGTTTTGATCGCGAATCAGGTTCTTCGTGAAATAAAGCCCGTCGAGTCCCTGGCACCATGGTTGGCATGTAAATCTGCTCTGGCTCGATGCATGCCTATCATATCCCCTGCGGGCAAGGACCTGCACCAATTTGTGGAGGTGAGGACAGCGTTACCTACGGAGAGTGACCCGCGGGAGGAAGATATATCTGGCAAAAAGGCCCAGGGCGCGGAATGCGCCGAGCGCATGATAGAGGCGGATGCGAGGACTCTCAGATGTTCACCGGAATTATAAGCGATGTCGGACAAGTGACTGATATTGAGCTGTCCGGCAACTTGCGGCGACTCAGGATCGCAAGCGCCTACGACGCCAACACGATTTCCGTCGGGGCGTCGATCGCCAATTCCGGCGCATGCCTCACAGTGGTCGGCATCGAGCCAGGCAAGGATGGCTCGACCATCGCGTTCGACGTTGGGGCCGAGACGCTTGCGGTGACGACGCTCGGAGCTTGGCGGGAGGGGCGCCATGTCAACCTCGAGCGGTCGCTCAAGGTCGGCGACGAGCTCGGCGGCCATATGGTGAGCGGCCATGTCGACGGGGTCGCGGAAATCGTGTCGCGGCGCGACTCTCGACGGCATGGCGCATTTCCGTTTCCGCGCGCCAAAGGATTTAGCGAAATTCATCGCCGTCAAGGGCTCGGTCGCGCTCGACGGGACGTCACTGACCGTGAACGCGGTCGAGGGCGACGCCTTCGAGGTCCTGCTGATCCCGCACACGCTCGCGGTGACGACCTGGGGCGAGCGCAAGGCGGGCGACAAAGTCAATATCGAGGTCGACCAGATGGCCCGCTACGCCGCCCGGCTGATGGACGCGGGGCAGGGAGGGGGGTGAGCCGGTCCGTGGGTCAAAACTCAATCGGACGAGTCCGGTTTCGACCTTGAGAAGACGGTTTGTCGCGAACAATCGAACGGCAGGACCCGACGTGAACCGGACGTGGCAGACTGTATCCTTGGACGCCTCGAGAAGGGCGGAAACCGGACTTCTCTTGTCAGGCCAACGCTCGCCGATTTCTTCCCCTTCTCCCCACGGAGAAGGGGGCGGGCGAAGCCCGCCGGATGAAGGAGCCATCCGAGAACGCCGCACTTGGTGCGCGAACCCTCACCCCAGCCCCTCTCCCGCAGGAGAGGGGAACCGGGCGTCCTTGCCGAGGCATCTGGATCGCGGGATCGACGGCTATCTGCATTCCGCAACGCCGAGAACAAGCCGCAGATGGCGATCATTTTGCTCAAGGGCCGCGCGACGCCGCGCAAGTCATTGAGCGCAAACGCCCCCGGGTCCCGAGCCGCGAAAGCGAGGACCAGCAGGTCCGGCTTTTGTGACGAAGCGCACGTCAAGGAATTAAAGACAGTTATGGGGATACAAGGATAAGTGTATGAAATATAATGATTTATCGAATTTCTCCGAGAATCTTCTATTGCATAAATCGGAAATACGCGCTATATCTATTCGTATTCGCAGAATCACCCTCGCGCCTCGCCCAAGGCGCCTGGCGAGGAGAAGGAGCGCGCGATTTGGAGCCTGTCGTTGAGCCGCCTGTCCACAACCTGCCGCGCGAGTTGGAGCGGCGGGGAATTTTTTCTGCTTTTTTCGCTCGTAACCCTTTGAAAAGTCCCGATTCCGAAAAGTAAAAAAAGCGAACGAAAGCAAAAGAAAGCGAATTTGCTTGCTTTTGCTTTCGTTCGCTTTCGCGGAACTCGCCCGAAGGTTGTATCCGCCGAGAAACATAGGAGCCGCACGCTCATGCGAAACGGAAGCCGTAAGCCTTTGCCAAGGCGGCCTGCAATCAGGGCGTCAGGCCCGCGCGCGCATGACGCAAGGGCGCGCTAGTCGTGACCAGGGGGCCCTCGATCGACGCCAGGATTTCCGCCCGCGGCCGCCACACCCAGCCGGTCCAGATAATAGGCCCAACCCCTGGCGTGACCGGCGCACTGGGCGGCGTTGGGCAGTCCGGTATGGGTCATCCGCATCAGAGTGCCGCCGTCCCGGTCGAGGAGGTCGATCTCGACCAGGCCCGAACCCGGGGGGACCTCGTCGTCCCCCTCCCAGCCGAAGCTATAGGCAAGGCGATGGACCGGCACCACCTCGCGGAATTGTCCGCGCGCAGTGCGGTCTGGCCGCCCGGCGACGTCCTTGACGAGATAAAGTCCGCCCGGATGGACCTCCGTGGTCGCCTCGGCCCCCATCCAGCTCATGATCTTTTGCGGATCGGTCAGGAAGGCGAAGACGGTCGCGGGCGAGGCGGCGATCTGGGTCTCGCGGTGGACCACAAGCGATTCATCCATTGGATTTTTCTCCACTGAAAACGCATTTCAGTCTTAAGACGGTCGACCCTTCGTCAAATCGACATCAAGCCGGTCGACGGAATCGAATATGAGGCAGCGTCCGACGAGATTCAACCGTTTAGTTGAATAACTGCTCCGCGGACTGCGTCGGAACGCTGGTGACAGCCGGGCCGAGTCCGGCCGATGATCAATCCATGCAGCTCAATTCGACCCTCGCCTGGCTGATTGACGAAGCCGCCCGGACGGCGACGCCCGAGCTTTTTCTGGCGGGGCTCGGGGGCGCCTGATCGAGGACGGCGAGCCGCTCTCCGGCGGCGCGCTCACCCTGGCCTCTCCGCACCCGCTCATCGCCCGGCGCGCCCTGTTGTGGCGGGCGGGAAGCGGCGAGGTGATCGAGGCGCTGGGATTTGTGGCTGGCGCGCCGTGGGCTCCCGATGCGGCCGGCGAGCCCGGCGAATCCGGCCGGCGCTGGCTCGCCGGCCTCGCACCCGGCCCGGTGCATGAGGACGCGATCGGGCCGGCCCCCGACGGGCCGAGGCTCGGCTGGGTGGGTCCGCGCCCGTTCACGCCAGAGGAGGCCGGCCGCCTCAGCGAGACCGCACGCTTCGCCATGGCCCCGCTTGCGGCGCTCGGCGCCCGCGCGACCCTGACGGCGGCGCTCGAGGCCTATCTCGGCCGGCGCAGCGCCGCGCGCGTCATGTCCGGCCCGCTCAGGCGCGGCGTCGGCGAGACCATCGAGGCGGCGCTCCTGTTCGCCGACCTGCGCGGCTTCACCGGCTTGTCGGAAAGCGCGCCGCCGTCCGAGGTCATTGCGGCGCTCGACGCCTGGTTCGACCGCATCGCCGGCGCCGTGCACGCCTTCGGCGGCGAAGTGCTCAAATTCATGGGCGATGGCGTGCTGGCGATCTTTCCGGTTCCCGGCCGGTCGCCGCGCGGCGCCTGCGACGCCGCGCTCAAGGCCGTCGCGGCGGCGCGCAGCGGCATGGCGCATCTCGACGCGGCGCGCCGACGAGATGGGCTTGAGCCCTTGCCCTTCGGCGTCGCGCTGCATCTGGGCGAAATGCTGTGGGGCAATATCGGCGCCGCCGACCGGCTGGATTTCACGGCGATCGGCCCCGCCGTCAATCTGGTCAGCCGTTTGCAGGATCTATGCCGGCCGCTCGACCGGGCGGTCCTTGTCTCGGGCGCCTTCGCCGCGGAAACAAATGCGCCGCTGATCCCGCTCGGCGCGCACGCCTTGCGCGGCGTCGCCGCGCCCTGCGCCGTGTTTACGGTGGCGGATTAGCCTCTCTCCCCAAGGGAGAGGGTGGCGCCATAGGGCGTCGAAAGACGCCCGTCTTTCGACGGGCCATGGCGCCGGGTGAGGGCTCACAGCACCACGACCGGCGTCCCCTTCCCGACCCGCCCGTAGAGGTCGATCACGTCGGCGTCGAGCATCCGGATGCATCCGGACGACACGGCCTTGCCGATCGAGCTCGGCTCGTTGGTCCCATGGATGCGAAAGAGCGTGTCCTTCTTGTCCTCGAACAGGTAGAGCGCGCGGGCGCCGAGCGGGTTTTCCATACCGCCGTCCATGTGCACCGGCAGGTCCCGCTGCCGCGCCAACATTTCCGGCGGTGGCGTCCAGCCGGGCCAGAACGCCTTTCGGCCGATCTCCGCCTTGCCCTTCCAGGCGAAGCCCTGGCGCCCGACCCCGATCCCATATTGCAGCGCCCGGCCGTCGCCGAGCGAGAGATAGAGCTTACGCTCGTGGGTATTGATGGTGACCGTGCCCGCCGGCTCGCCGGTCGGATCGCGCACCTCCTTGCGGGTGGTGCGGGTCATGTCGACGTCTTCGTCGAAGCCTCCGGGGGTCGAATAGTTCGGATCGGCGTCCGGCGGCAGATAGGTCTGCGGGTTGGCCGGCGGCGCTGCGCCCGGCAGGGTGAAGGGAAGGTTGAACAGGGATTGCGCCGAGGCTCCGGTCGTCGCGACGCCCAGGCTCGCAAGGCCGATCAGAATGAGAGTTCGGGCTCCAGGCATCATTTCCCCGCTCCAACAGCCGCACGTCGCGTTTCAAGAAAGCTAAGTCGGATCGGTGGTTTCGTAAAGCGTCGCCATCGCGCCAAACGCGTCCTTGCCGAGCGCCAGTGCGCGGCGCAATAATCCCTTTAGGGACATCGGGGAGGAACGACCATGACGCTTCGGCTGCGCGCCGCGATTTTGACTGCATTTCTTGGCTCCTCAAGCGTGGCCAGCGCGCAGCAGGTCAATCCGCTCGACGTCATCCCCGACCAGATGCCGTTCAATATCCCCTATGGCGCGCCAATTTCGCTCTTCCGCGCTCAAGGAGCGATCGCCGCGGTCATAGGCGCGGCCCTGAATCGCGGCTGGGCGCTGAATATCGCCGTGGTCGACTCGGGGGCCAATCTGGTCGCCTTCGCCCGCATGGACGGCGCGCAGCTTGGCTCGATCGCGATTGCGGAGCACAAGGCGCGCACCGCGGTCAAATTTCGACGGCCAACCAAGGTCTTCGAAGAGGGAATTCAGAACAACGATTACAAATATCAACTGACCCTCGACGACGTCATCGCCTCGCGCGGAGGGATTCCCTTGATCGAGAACGGCAGGCTTATCGGCGCGATCGGCTGTTCCGGCGGCGCAGGTTCGCAGGACGAGGCCGCATGCCTGTTCGGCGCAGCGATGATCAACAGGCAGCCGCCACAATAAGATCACTCCACCCTGCCTGCCAGGCCACGCAACCGTTGGTTAGGCTTGGCGTGCGAAGCTCGCCGAGAGAGTAGGCTCCGGAGATTCGCCCATGATCGTCGCCACCACGGAAACCATCGCCGGCCATCGCGCCGTCCAGACGCTCGGACAATGTTTCGGCGTCGTTGTCCGCAGCCGGGGGCTCGGCGGCAACATCATGGCGAGCCTGCGCACCATCGTTGGCGGCGAAATCCACGAATATACGCGCCTCCTCGAGGAAGCGCGCCGCCACGCGCTCGATCGCCTGGTCGAGAACGCGACCGCGATGGGCGCCAACGCGATTCTCATGATGCGCTACGACAGCGCCGAGATCGGCAATACGATGAGCGAAATCGTGGCTTACGGCACGGCGGCGGTCGTCGAACCCGTTTCATGATCCGCTGTTTTCCTTTGCTGTTTCCGCTGGGCTTTTTCATCGCCCTCCTCATCGTCTGGCTTATTTTTCGCAGCCGCGGCTACAAGCGTGAGCCTCTTGACGCCCCGCCCCGCGGCGACTTTCGCCTGACCGGCGAGCGCTTCCTCGATCCCCATTCCGGCGCGACGCTGGAAGTCTGGTATTCGCCGAGCACCGGGGAGCGCGCCTACGTGCGGGCGCGGGCCGGCCCGCGCGCTTAGAGCGCGGCGCGGAGAAGGGCGCACCGGCGCTTGCGCGTTACATAAGTCTGTGCTTATCTGTCGCCCATGGAGAGCGAGATCTTCAGGGCCCTGGCCGATCCGACCCGCCGCAGCGTGTTCGAAAAGCTCGCGGTCGGGGCGATGAACGCGAGCGACCTCAGGCGCGGGATAGCGATCAGCCAGCCCGCCATGTCGCAGCATCTGGCTGTCCTGCGCTCCGCCGGGCTGGTGCGCGAGCGCCGCGACGGCCGCTTCGTCAACTACGAAGTGGACCCCGAGGGCTCGCCCGGATCGGCCAGTGGCTCGCCCGCTACCGGGCTTACTGGCCGCGCCGCATCGACGACCTCAAGGCGCTTCTGAAGGACATGGATCAATGAGCGACACAAGCGATCGCCGCGAGGAAACCGAAGAGGCCGAGATCGCGCTCGAGTACGAACTCGACGCGTCGCCGGAAAAGGTCTGGCGCGCCATCGCCGTCGCCGCCTTTCGCGAACGATGGCTGCCCGAGGCCGACCTTGCCGAGCCCGAGCCAATCGCCTCCATTCCGGGCGTCGAAATCCGCTACCGGATGCGCGACGACGGCGCTCCGTTTGCGGACAGCACCGTCATCTTCCGGATCGAGCCTGGAAACGAGGGCGGGACGCTGTTCCGGATCATCCATCGCATCGAGGGCGACCGGCGCCTGAGCAGCGCCAACGACAATCTTCGCGCCGTAAGCCTCGCGGCTTAAGGCCGCTCAACCTCGCAGCCTGAAAGGGAATTCGCCCATGCGCGACACGATGCAGCTCGTCCCCATGGTGCTCGAACAGTCGAACCGCGGCGAGCGGTCCTTCGACATCTTTTCCCGCCTGCTGCGCGAGCGGATCGTCTTTCTCACCGGCGAGGTCAACGACCAGACGGCGTCGCTCGTCTGCGCGCAATTGCTGTTCCTCGAGGCCGACAACCCGAAGAAGCCGATCGACCTCTACATCAATTCCTATGGCGGGGTCGTGACCAGCGGGCTTGCGATGTACGACACGATGCAATTCATCAAGGCGCCCGTCCGCACGCTTTGCGTCGGGACCGCCCGGTCGATGGGCTCGTTTCTGCTGATGGCGGGCGAGCCCGGCGAGCGCGCCGCCCTCCCCAACGCCAGCCTCCACGTCCATCAGCCGCTCGGCGGATTTCAGGGGCAGGCGTCCGACATCCTCATCCACGCCGAGGACATCCTTCAGACCAAGAAACGCCTCACCCGCCTCTACGCCAAACACTGCGGCAGAACCTACGAGGAGGTCGAGCGCACGCTCGACCGCGACCATTTCATGGACGCGGAGAGTGCGCGCGACTGGGGCCTGATCGACCGGGTGATCTCGTCCCGCAGCGAAGCGGAGCTTTTGCTCAGCGGGCCGGTTCTGACTCCTTGAGGCGCTCGAGCGACGGAGCGATCCCGGAAATCCTGGGCGCCCGACGCTCCTTGCGATGACGACGGCTCGGACTGCCGTTTCGTCGGCGGACAGCGCGCCGCCGCCAGAACGGCGCGCTTGCTAAACGTCAGCGCCCGACAAAATCCTCGCCGAAGTCTGTCGTGCTCCACAACCCGGAAAATGCCGCTTGCAGTCTGTGGGTCTTGGTGCTTATCTAACGGAAGCTTAGGCGCTGCCGGAGTGACCTCGCACGACGCGCCAGCTCGAGGTTTTTTCGAGCCGAATCGGCCCTGCGCTAAAGGTTTACTTAGCTGATCCTTTAAAGAGGCGGGAAATGACAACGATTATCGTTGGCGATGCGACAATCTTTCCGCGTCCGACGACAATCGCAACGGAGACACCCGCACCTCGGTGATGGCGCCGTCCACCCCTTCGTCTGCGGGGCCGACAGAATCACCCTCGGCGCCGGGGCCGGCGGCGCTGGCTTCGCGGGCAAGGCAGGGGGAAGCACGATCTCCTCCGCCCGCCAGCGGTGGCGGACGTGATGTGACGATCACAAGCGGCGCTGGCGATTGTTTGCTGTGGGAGGGCTGGCTATGACCCCTGTTCTAACGACGCTGGCGAATTTCGACGGCGCCAGCGGGCAGTTTCCGGATGCCGGTCTGAGCGCCGACGCCGCCGGGGACCTCTTCGGCATGACAGCAACTGGCGGGGCGTACGGCTATGGCGCCGTGTTCGAACTCGTCAACAACGGCGGCGGCGGGTACACGCCGGTCACGCTCCTCAGCTTCAGCAACACCCCCGGCGTGGCAGGATCGGACAGCGGTGTGATCGCTGACGCCGCGGGGAACCTCTTCGGCACGATACCCTCGGGCGGGGCGACCGGCGATGGCGCGGTGTTCGAGCTCGTGAACCACGGCGGCGGCGCCTATACGCCGGTCACGCTGCTCAGCTTCAACGGCGCAAACGGGGCGCTTCCGTCTGCGGGTCTGATCGCCGACGCCGCCGGGAACCTCTTCGGCACGACAGCAGCGGGCGGGGCGAACGGCGATGGCGCGGTGTTCGAGATCGCCAAAGCCGGCGCCGGCTACGCCAGCACGCCTACAACACTATTCAGCTTTGACGGCGCCAGCGGGGCAGGCCCGGCCGATAGTCTGACCGTCGACGCCGCCGGGAACCTCTTCGGCGTGACACCCTCGGGCGGGGCGAACGGCTATGGTACGGTGTTCGAGCTGGTGCGCGACGGCGGCGGCGTCTACACGCCAGTCACCATCCTCAGCTTCAACGGCGCCGACGGGCGGTTTGCCAGCAGCTTGATCACCGACGCCGCCGGGAACCTCTTCGGCACGACATCGTCGGGCGGGGCGTACGGCTACGGCACGGTGTTCGAGCTCGTGAACAACGGCGGCGGCTACACGCCGGTCACACTGCTTAGCTTCAACGGCGCCGACGGGGCGAATCCGGGCGGCGGTCTGATCGCTGACGCCGCCGGGGACCTTTTCGGCACGACAGGTGAGGGCGGGGCATATAGCGCGCCTGGTCTGCCGAGGGGCACGGTGTTCGAACTCGTGAACAACGGCGGCGGCAGCTACACCCCGGTTACGCTGCTCAGCTTCAAGGGCGCCGACGGGGCAGGCCCGGTCGGTAGTCTGATCGCCGACGCCGCAGGGGATCTCTTCGGCGCGACAGCCGGAGGCGGAACGGCTGGCGATGGCACGGCGTTCGAAATTACCAACAGCGGTTTTGTAACCAAGGGCTCGACCCCTCCGCCGGCGACAAGCAGCAACATTCTGTGGCGCAACAGCAACGGCGATGTCGCTCTGTGGAACGGCAATGGCTCGGGGGGCTTCACCGGCCAGGACTTAGGCATTGTCGGCACCAGCTGGCAGATCGAGGAAACTGGCGATTTCAATGGCAGTGGCGAAGACGGCATCCTGTGGCGGAACACGAACGGGGACGCCTACCTCTGGAACTCCAACGGCTCGGGAGGCTTTACGGGCGAAGACTTGGGCGTCGTCGCCTCCAGCTGGCAGATCGAAGGAACCGGGGATTTCAATGGCAGTGGCGAGAGACGGCATCCTGTGGCGCAATACGAATGGGGACGCCTACCTCTGGAACTCCAACGGCTCGGGAGGCTTTACGGGCGAAGACTTGGGCGTCGTCGCCTCCAGCTGGCAGATCGAGGGAACTGGCGATTTCAATGGCAGCGGCGAAGACGGCATCCTGTGGCGGAACACGAATGGGGATGCCTACCTCTGGAACTCCAACGGCTCGGGAGGCTTTACGGGCGAAGACTTGGGCGTCGTCGCCTCCAGCTGGCAGATCGAAGGAACCGGCGATTTCAATGGCAGCGGAAGAGACGGCATCCTCTGGCGGAACACGAACGGGGATGCCTACCTCTGGAACTCCAACGGCTCGGGAGGGTTTACCGGCCAGGACTTAGGCGTTGTCGATTCCAGCTGGCAGATCCAAGGAGCCGGCGATTTCAATGGCAGCGGAAGAGACGGCATCCTCTGGCGGAACACGAACGGGGATGTCGCGCTCTGGAACTCAAATGGCTCGGGCGGCTTCACCGACCAGGACTTGGGCGTCGTCGCTGCCGGTTGGCAGATTTTCAAACAGGGCTGATTTAGCGATCTGACGACCGTCTGTGGCGGGTTTACGTCTTGACGGGCCAGGCTCGGGACGAGTTCTGCAGTTCGAAGACATGCGCAAGGCCGGGGTGCCGGAACAATGATCGTTACCCTTCACGACCTGTTTTCGGCTGCTCAGTCCTGATCGCCGATGACGTCGTCACCATAGCGGCCGCCCTCATAATTCTCGCCGATTGACATGGCGCAGATGAGCGATAGGTGCCGGTAGGGCAGGCCGGTCTCTTTCGCCCAGGCGTTGAACTGCTCCTGAACGAGCTTCAGGTCGCGCTTCGAAGTCGGCGTCTCGGCGATGTCGAGGCCGGCCAAGCGCAGGCAGGCGATCACGTCCTTCGAGGTGACGAAAGCGTCGTAGCCGAGATACCTCAGCAGTATCTGTCCGGTATTGCCGCCGAGCCGGCTGCCGCGCTTGGCCAGAGCCTCGAGCAACCCGACCTCGTTCGAGGGCGGCCAGTCGGCGAGAAACTTGCCGAACGAACCATGCTCCTTCGCCACGTCGAGAACGAAGCGCGCGTTGTCGCGCACCGACAGGATCTTCGCGCCGTTACGGACGATCCGCGCGTCCATGGTCAGCTTGTGCCAGAACTCGTCGGGCTCGGATAAAAGCCGCCTGGGCTCGAAGCCGAGAAAGGCCTCCTCGAAGCCCGGCCATTTCGCTTCGATCACGCTCCAGGCGAAGCCGGCCGAGAACACGCGCCTGGTCATTTCCGCAAGCGCGCTTTCGTCGCCGAGCTCGTGGAGCGCCTTCGGGTCTGGCCTGGGCCCCAGCACCCGGGCGAGCGCCTCGGCACCGCCCTTGCGCTTCTCGGCGCGGGCGCGGATGGTCTTGAACGCGGTCAAGCGTGCGGTCCTTTAAGCGGCGTCCAGACTAGGCGCGGCCTTTTTCGGGCGCAATCGCCGTGGCGCGTCCTCCTCACTTGAAATTGTCTTGGCCCCGGGGCCGAGACTTCCTAGCCTCCGCCGCCTCCGTCGGCCGTTAGCCGCCGCAAGGCCAACGGTGCAACCCGGAGAGCGCCCCATGATTCGCTTCTACTTTCCACCCGACGCCCAATCCGGCGAAGGTCGCGCTGCTTCTGGAGGAACTCGGGCAGCCCTACGAAGTCATTCCCGTCGATACGGCCAAGGGCGAGCAGCACACGCCCGCCTTTCGGGCCATCAATCCGAATGGCAAGCTGCCTGCGATCGTCGATACGGAAGGGCCGGGCGGAGGCGAGGCGCGGGTGTTCGATTCGAGCGCGATCCTGCTCTATCTTGGCGAAAAGGCCGGCCGCTTCATCGGGACTCCCGCCGACCGGCCCGAGCTTCTGTCGTGGCTGTTCTTCATCGGGACGGGGCTCGGGCCGTTTTCGGGGCAGGCGGTGCATTTCCAGCACGCGGCGCCGGAAAAAATTCCCTATGCCGTGAACCGCTATCGCCGCGAGATCGAGCGGCACTACCGCGTCCTCGACCGCCATCTGGAGGGCCGGGACTTTATCCTCGGCAAGGATTATTCGATCGCCGACGTGTCAGCCTGGGGCTGGCTTGGGCGGGCCTCGCGCGTGCTGCCCGACTCGGACGATCCGCTCGCCGCCTTCCCCAATCTCAAGCGCCTGTTCGAGAAGGTGGAGGCGCGCCCGGCGGCGGCGCGGGCGAAGGCGGTCGGGAAGGATCATCCGTTCAAGAAAGAGGTGGACGAGCAAACGAAACGCGCGATGTTCCCGTCGAATTATCCCGAAATCGCGATGTGACTAATAGCGCAGCGGTTCGGCGGCGCTGTACCGCCGCCATGAGCCCTGCAACTCCGGGTCGCCGTCGAATACGATCTGATCGGCCCATTTATGCGCCGCTTCCCGCTGCTCGGGCGTGCGCACGGTCCACGTCATGATCGGCGCGCCGGTTAATTCCTTCACCAGGAACGGGATCTTGTGGGGCAGGTCGTCGACGTTCCAGCTGAGGAAATCGGGCCTTGCGAGATCGTAATGGTCGAAATCGGTCCAGTCGCGTTTCTGCTCGTCGCTGAGGAAATTCCAGTCCAGGCCGTCATAGGACGCCTGGGCGAGAAGGCCGATCGGGCAGGGCTCGCCCGCCCGCATATGCGGGCGGCGCAGCCGCAAATAGGCGGCAAGATCATGGTCGAAGCTCTTGAATGCGAGCGGGCCGTCATAAGCCGCTGCGAGGACGGCGGCGCGGTCGGCGATTCGCCAGTCGCCGTCGAACCGGCTCTTGAGCTCGCAGATGATCGGCGTCCGGCCGGCGACGGTTGCGAGAAGGGCGGCGAAGGTTGGCGGCGGCTCGTCCGATCCCTCGATCCGAATTTTGGCGATCTCGGACGCGCTCAAGGCGGAAAGCAAGCCCGTCGCATCGGTCAGGCGATCCAGCGTTTCGTCATGGAAAACAATCGCTTCGCCATCGGCGCTCAGCTGGATGTCGCATTCGATCGCGAAGCCGCCGGCGATCGCCGCCTCGGCCGCCCGAAGCGTATTTTCGATCACGCCCGTGGCTTCGTCATGCAGGCCGCGGTGGGCGATCGGACGCTCGATGAGCCACGAAGGGGCGTTGACTGGCCTCACACCTTGATCTCGAAGACTGCTTCGACCTCGGCCAGCGCGTTGAGCGGCAGATGGGCGACGCCGATCGTGGTCCGCGCATGGCGGCCCTTCTCCCCAAACAGTTCAACGATGAAGTTGGACGCGCCGTTCATCGCCTGACCAAGGGCGTCAAAGCTCGTTTCGACGCTGAAGAACCCGCCGAGCCGCACGACTTGCTTCACCTGGTCGAGATCGCCGAGCGCCGCCTCAGCCTGAGCCAGCACGTTGATGATGCAGAGCTTCGCCGCCTCACGCGCCGCGTCGAACTCGGAATCGGCCAAAAGCTTGCCCTGGTGGCGCTCGTTGAGCTTTCCGTCTTCCCCCAACGGCAATTGGCCGGAGACGAACAAAAGCGATCCGGCGCGCACGAATGGAACGTAGTTCGCGACTGGCGTGGCGGGTTTGGGCAAAACGACGCCCATCTCCTTCAGGCGCTTGGCGGTCTTGCTCATGCGGGCGGAACTCCTCGGCTCGCCTACGCTGGCCCGGGAAGACAGGGGCCAGGCGACCTCGCCTATGTCGCGTTTCCCATGAAGGCAAGCTTGTTTTTGCTTGTCCGCGCGCTTAGGTTTGGGACAAAGAGAGGAGGCGCTGGCGGCAAGGCCCGGGCGGCGCGCAATGGGATAGAGCCATGGGTAGCTTTAGCATTTGGCACTGGATGTTGTTCGGCGCGGTCGCGCTTCTGCTGTTCGGCGGCAAGGGAAAGATTTCCGACCTGATGGGCGATGTCGCCAAGGGCGTGAAATCGTTCAAGAAAGGGCTTGCTGACGACGATGAGCCCGCCGCCGCTCAGCCCGCGCCGCGGCCGCTTGAGAATCGCGTTGGCGTCGAGGCGAACGACGTCCACAAGGTCAGCTGAACCGCGCGCTATTCAACGGGAGCGCCCGCCGGCGGCAATGGCGGCGCGCCGCTGTTCGACATTGTTGGGCCGCGTGGCCCGGTGAGCCATGTTCGATTTTGACATCAGTAAGATGATCATTGTCGCCATTGTCGCTTTGGCGGTGATTCCGCCGAAGGACCTGCCGCGGGTGATGCGCACCGTCGGGCAGACGGTGGGAAAGATGCGGCGTATGGCGGCCGAGTTCCAGGGCCAGTTCATGGAGGCCATGCGCGAGGTCGAGCGCGAGGCGGACCTCGAGAGCGTGAAGAAGGAGTTCCAGGCGATCAACGATCAGGCGAAGATCGATACGAGCTTCGATCCGGTCGCCATGGTGCGCGACGACGTGACGAAGGCAGCGGCGACCTCCACCGGCGCCGCCGAGTTGGCCACTTCAGAGCCCTCGCCTTCAGAGCCCGTCGTGCCCGAGATCGCCGGGCCGGAAATCGCCAGGCCTGAGACTGCGCTGACCGAAGCGGAACCCGCCGGGGCGGTTGTGCAGGCCGCGTCGGAGGCCGAGCCCGAGGCGCCCGCCCCCCGGAGAAGCGCGGCGGAATGAGCCAAGAGGACATCGACGCCACCAAGGCGCCGTTGATGGACCACCTGATCGAGCTGCGCGCTCGCCTCATCAGGTCGCTCTACGCTTTCTTTGCGGCCTTCCTGGTCTGCTTCTTCTTTTCCCGCCACATCTACAACATTCTCACCTATCCTTATGTGCGCGTGGTCGGGGCCGATAAGGCGACGCTGATCGCCACCCATTTTCTCGAGCAGTTCTACACCAACATCCGGCTCAGCATGTTCGGGGCGGCGGTGATCGCCTTTCCGATCATCGCCGTGCAACTCTACAAGTTCGTTGCCCCCGGCCTCTACCGCAACGAGCGGCAGGCCTTCCGGCCGTACCTGATCGCGACGCCGATCTTCTTCCTCATGGGCGCGCTGCTCGTCTATTTCGCGGTCATGCCGCTGCTCATCCGCTTTTCGGTGTCGCTGCAGCAGGTCAACGTGCCGGGCGAGGCGACGATCGAGCTTTTGCCCAAGGTGAGCGAATATCTGTCGCTCATCATGACGCTCATCTTCGCCTTTGGAATCGCCTTTCAACTCCCTGTCGTGCTGACCCTTCTCGGTCACGTCGGCATCGTCGACTCCGCCTATCTCGTAAAGATGCGGCGGTACGCGATCGTGGCGGTGGTCGGGCTCGCGGCCATCCTCACCCCGCCCGACCTCATCAGCATGACCTCGCTCGCATTGCCGATGCTGGCGCTCTATGAGGGATCGGTGCTCGCGGTCAAATGGGTCGAGAGGCGGCGAGCGCGAGCGCAAGCCCAGACGGCCGCCAATAACGCGGCGACCTAACCTTCGGATTCGGTTTGAGCCGCGACGATCCGGGTCGCTCTTCGACTGGCGAGCCCGGCCACCTACGCTCGTAAGCCGTCGTCGGCCATCCGCCTCAATGGCCCGAAGGGCGTCGCGCCTCAGGCGCGCCCGTGGAAATAGGAGCGCCGATGATGTCGGACCCGAGGTTTCGGCGGCGACATGCCGACATAGACAACCACCACATTCGAGTAGACCGGCGGAACGTGCGGAATGTGCGCCGAGTCCCCGAGCAGCAATTGGAGCGTGTGGCGGCCTTTCGGCAAGGTCACGGTGGCTTCGGTTTGGCCGGCGCCGAAATGCAGGTGGTTCTCATCGTTCGGGATCGGCTGATCGAGCGGCGGCAGCGGGGTATCGATGAGAAGATGGTGGTGTCCCGAGTTCGGCTTGTCCACCCCGGCCGGAGCAACGCCCATCTTCTCAAGGCCGAAGCGGACAGTGAAAGTGGTCGGCACATAAGACCCGTTGTCCGGAGATACGATATAAACACGCGCCCCGGGAGGCGAGGGATGGCGGGTTCCTGGCGGCGAGGCTTGCGCGGTCTGAGCCGGCGCCGGCGGCTTTTCCACCACCGTCACGTGAAATCTTGTCGGAATAGACCGGCGGAGTGTGGGGGATGTGATCCGCGTCGCCAAGCAAGAGTTGCAGCGTGTGCGGTCCGGGGGATAGCGAGAGTTCCGTCTCCGTCTGGCCGGCGCCGAAGTGGAGATGGTTCTCATCGTTCGGAATCGGCTGGTCGAGAGGCGGCAGATCCGTGTCGATGAGCAGATGGTGATGGCCGGAGTTGGGCCTCTTCGTTCCGGCCGGCGCGACGCCCATCCCGTGCAGGCCGAAATGAACCGTGGTTTTCGGGCCGATGACCGCGCCGTCCTTGAGGTCGATGAATTCGACCTTGGCGCCGGGCGGGGATGGAGTCGGGCCCCCCTTGAGCGCGGACTGCGAAAGGGCGGGGGAGGCGAAGAGAAGGCCGCTAAATGCCGCGATCGTCGCCCAAGCCGTCAGCCTCATGGTTGGTCTCCAATGATTTTATAAACTTTGCCCCGTGGAGCCCGCCCCGGCGATCTGCTCGCATGGCGGGCCGTCCTCCCCAGCGCAACCCACTCACAATTTGTTATCTCGATCGGTGAAATTGTAAAGCGCGCAAGCTATAGTTCGAATCGGTCGGCTTTCCTCGGGGCTTCGTGTTAGGGCTTCAGCCAGTTGATACTTTTGGCAAATAGGGCGCGCGGGGCAGTCATGCGGCGCAAAGGATGGAGAGCGCGCATCGCGCGGCGCCGGTCGCAGGCTCATTTGGCGAACGCTCTCGCGGCCTTGGGAATTGTGGCGTTCGGGCTATGGGCCGGCGTGGCTTCAGCCGCCGAGTCCGGCGCGGCGCGGCTGCCCGGAGAGACTTTTCGCGACTGTCCAGATTGCGTCGAGCTCGTCGTCGTCCCGGTCGGCGAATTCCAAATGGGTTCGAACGCCAAGCCCGCCGAGGCGCCGGTTCATCGGGTCGCGATCCAGAAGGATTTCGCCATCGGCCGTCGCGAGGTGACTTTCGCGGAATGGGACCGGTGCGTGGCGGCGGGGGGGTGCAAATACAGTCCTCCCGATCCGGCGTGGGGGCGGGGAGATCATCCCGTGACGAATGTCAGCTGGGATGACGCCAAGGAATTCCTCGCCTGGCTCGCGAAAACGACCGGAAAGCCTTACCGGCTGCCGACCGAAGCCGAATGGGAATATTCCGCCCGCGGGGGCTCAAGCACTCCCTTCTGGTGGGGGAAGGAGGTCGGGACTGGACGGGCTCAATGCGCCGATTGCGGAGTGAGCGAGACCGGCAGGCCGGCGATTGTGGGCTCGTTCCGGCCGAACGCCTTCGGCCTCTATGACACAGCCGGCAACGCCGCCGAGTGGGTGGAGGATTGCTGGAACCCATCGTACCGGGGCGCGCCGAACGACGGATCGGCCTGGACGAGCGGGGACTGCTCGCTGCGTGTTCTCAGGGGCGGCTCGTTCGCCGACAAGGCGCACGCGGTGCAGTCTCCGGCGCGGTTTCGCTACGATGAGGACGTTCGGTATTACGCAAACGGGTTCCGGCTCGCCAGAGACCTGAATTGACGTTTGCTTGACATCATGGAAATGTCTTTTTCGCTCGTTCCCACAAGTTGGAGGCGCCACGGGGGACGGCGGGGTTGGCCGATGAGCGTCCTGGTCAGGTGGGTGGTCCTGTTCGCGTTCGGCCTCGGGCTCACCCTGGCGACGCAGACGGCGGCCTTTGCTGAGCGGCGGATCGCGCTCGTCATCGGCAACGGCAAGTATGAGAATGCGGGCGTCCTCACGAATCCGGCCAACGACGCCAACGCGATCGGCGCCTTGCTGAAGAAAGCGGGATTCGAGGTTGTCGATCTGCGCCTCAATCTCGGCGTCGTCGAGTTCAAGCGGGCCGTTCGTGAATTCGTCGACCGGGCGGCGAACGCCGACGTCGCCGTTGTCTACTATTCCGGACATGGTTTGGAATACGGCGGCGTGAACTACCTCATCCCAGTCGATGCGAAACTGACGAGCACGTTCGATATAGACGATGAGACAGTGTCGCTGGACCGGGTTCTCGTGGCTGCGGGCCACGTCAAAAAGCTGAGCCTGATCATTCTCGACGCATGCCGGGAAAATCCGTTTCATCCCACGGCCGACGACGCGCGCGTGACGCGGGGCGTATCGATGGGGCTTGCCGGCGTTGACCAGAGTGTCGCCGACACGCTGATCGCTTTTGCGGCCAAGGCCGGCTCCGTCTCCTATGACGGCGATGGAGCGAATAGCCCGTTCACCACCGCGCTCCTGAAATATATCACCCAGCCAGGCCTCGATATCCGGCTCGCGCTCGGCAAGGTGCGCGACGACGTCTTGCGCGCGACCAATCACCGTCAGGAGCCTTTCGTCTACGGGTCACTGGGCGGCGACACCGTCGCCCTTGTGCCGGCGGTCGCCGAGGCTCCGAGCGCGCCCGTCGGCGCTCTGCCGAGCGTGCCCGCCGCCCCGCCGCCCAGCGCGGATACGAACGAGGTCTCGGACTATCGGACGGCCGAGCAGGTCGGCTCGCTCGACGGCTGGCGCGCCTTCCTCGCCGTTCATCCCGACGGCTCTTACGCGCGGCTGGCCCGGGCGGAGATCGACAAGCTCCTCGCCAATCAGAAAGTGGAGGAGGCGTCGAGGACGGCGGCCGCGCCGCTCTCGGCCGACGATCTCTGCAAGCGCGACGAGGACCGCCTCGTTCGTTTGCGCGCCAATCCCGCCAGCGACGAGGCCGAGCGTTTCGCCTCCGAACTCAGTTGCGAGCCGTTGCGGCCGCAACTTGCGCGCCTGATGGAAAGCCTGGGATTCGCGCTTCCCGCCCCTCAGGCGCACGCCAATCCGCCGGCTGCGACGCAGGCCACGGCGGCGGTTGAACCGGCCGGCGACTGCGGCTCCGAGCAGGAGGCGCTGGATCGCCTGCGGGCGCAGCCCTCGGCCGATGCAGCCGAGGGCTTCTGGCGACGCCTTCAATGCGAGCGGCTGCGGCCCCAGGCGCGCATGCTCATGGAAAGCCTCAACCTCACTCCTGACGAGCCAAGGTCGCATCCCGTGCTGGGGGAGACGTCCGCGGCGCTCCCGTCGAAGGGGAATGATGTCCGCGCAGTCGTCGCGCCCGGGGACAGCCCGGCGGCGGACCCGACCGCCTGCGAGCGAGAGAAGGAAGAGCTCGCCCGCATTCGGGCAAATCCTGATCGGCGCAACGCCGAACGCTTCGCCCGGGCCATGACCTGCGAAGCGCTGAAGCCCCAGGCGGCGCGGCTTCTGGAGAGCCTGACCGACTGACGTCCGACGGGACGTCCGGTCGCGCTAGGCAGGCTGTAAGCCGGAAGGTTCGGCGCGCGCGGCCACGTCGCATCGCGCGAGCAGGCTCTAAAATTGTACGCGCGGGCGCAGTGTTAGATTTTGCACGCGACTCAATGTTTTCAGTCGCTTAGGCTGATTTTTCTGCAACGCCGAGTGAGTTATATAGCGCTATCACGATGTAATATAAAGTGGACCTGCCGCCGGCGTTCGCGAGCGCCGAGGCCTCCTGGTGCCTTGGGCAAGCCGCGCTTTAGGGATTCAAACGCTGGATCGTCTCCTCGCCATGCATCGAAAAGGTCACGATGTCCTTGGCGTCGAGGTCCATTTTCATCAGGTCCACCATGCGGATGCGGCTGTCTTCGTATGTGCGGAAGTAATAGCGCTTCGCCCTGAGGTCGCTGGCCGCCGTCCAGAGCGTGTAGTCGGCGAGGATGTTGCCATGCTCGTCCTTCTCCGCGTCGCGCGCCGAGCCCTTCGGGATGTCGAAATTGTTGAGGATGTGGAACGCCGTCAGCACCGCGTCCTCGCCGGTCTTGGGCTCGAGCACCGACTGGCTGAACGCTGCGGCGCGGACGAAGCGCGATGGCGGTGTGAAGTCGCCCGGGCATGCCCAGCATGCCCGAGCCCTGGCCGAACGGCTCGAGCTTGACCGGCCCGAGCTGAACCGGCGGCCGGTTGTCGAGCGAGAAGTTCACGTAGTTCCTGAGATTGGTCATCTGCCAGTCGAAGGCGGGCGAATTGGTGATGATCCCGAGCGGATTGTCGTAGACGTTGAGCTTGCCGCCGACATATTCGACGACGATGCTCTTGCCCGACGCGTCGTGCACGACCATGTGCACCGGCGGCGTAAAGCCCCATTGCTTGAGCACGGTCGCAGCGACGATGATCGAGCCGATCTTCGCCTTGACCTCGTCGACGCTGGCGAAATTGTCGAGGACCCAGGAGGCGAGCTGCCAGGGCGCAATGGTCTTGGCCGCGTCCGCCGGCTCGTAAGCCATGTATCCGGCGGTGGTCGGGAAGTAGAACAGTCCGGCGGCGAGCCCCGCCTCGTTGAGCCCGTCGATGATGACCGGCAGGCCGACGCCGTTCGCGCCGACGCTGGCGTATTTCGCTTTCCAGGCAAGCCCGTCCTTGCCGTCGGGCGTCAGGCCGATGCGCGTAAATCCGCGCGGCGAGACGATGACGTCGGAATGAATGTCGACGGCGAATTCGAGCGTGCGCGCGTGGACCACCGTCCCGTCGGCGGCGATCAGGCGGATGCCGGTGCAGGCGTCGGCGGCGCTGGAGAGAAGGAGCGCGGCGGCCGCGATCGTCGCGGCGAGCGTTCGGGCGATTCGGGCGGCGATCATGGCTTGCTCCGGAAAAGGCGTCAGGCCGCCGTCGCGCGGCGCGGTCGGCATTGCATCGCGCGCGTGGCTGGCGTCAAGCTTGAGCGGCGCGCGAGGCCACGCGGAATGGCACAGACCCGCGCGCCGTTGGCGGTTCACCGAGCCAGACGAATGCAAGCGCGGTTGAGCCATGCGACGCGGTTCTGCTATGGGCGGCGGGCGTCGACCCGAGTTCCGGGCGATGACGTCAGCGCCGCTCGCCGCTCATTTAAGGCAAGATCATGCACGATATCAGAGCGATTTGCGAGAATCCTGAAGCTTTCGATAAAGGCTTACAGCGCCGCGGCCTCTGGCTCCGCGCCCAATCGCTGATCGCGCTCGACGAGAAGCGCCGGGCGGCGATCCTGGCGCTCCAGACCGCGCAGGAGCGCCGCAACGCCGTCTCGAAGCAGATCGGATTGGCGATGGCGCGCAAGGACAGTGTCGCGGCCGACGATTATCGCGCCGAGGTCGCGGGCCTCAAGGCGACGATGCCGGAAATGGAGGCGGCGGAGCGGGAGGCGACGGCGGCGCTCGAAACGGAATTGGCGGCGATCCCCAACCTGCCGCTCGCCGATACGCCGGACGGCAAGGACGAGACCGACAATGTCGAAGTGCGCCGCTGCGGCGCGCCGCCCGCGCTCGAAGGCATGAACAAGCCGCGCGAGCATTTCGAGATCGGCGAGGCTCTGGGCCTGATGGATTTCGACGTCGCGGCGAAACTGTCGGGCGCCCGCTTCGTGGTGCTGAAGGGCGCGCTGGCGCGGCTCGAGCGCGCGCTCGAGCAATTCATGCTTGATTTGCACACGAGCGAGCACGGCTATGTCGAGATCGCGCCTCCGGTTTTGGTGCGGGACGCGGCGATGTTCGGCACCGCGCAATTGCCGAAGTTCGAGGACGATCAGTTCTGGGCGTTGGGAGGCGAATTTCTGCGCGCCCCGTCCGGCGAAGAGATTGCGCTCATGGACCCGCTAGACGCCCAGGCCGCGCTCGCCGGGCGCCTGAACACGCTCAGGAGCGGCCGGCTCGGTCTCATCCCGACCGCCGAGGTTCCGCTGACCAATCTCGTGCGTGAGAGCATCGTCGACGAAAAAACCCTGCCGCTGCGCTTCACCGCCGGGACTCTGTCTTTTCGCGCGGAGGCCGGCGCGGCGGGCAAGGACACCCGCGGCATGATCCGCCAGCACCAGTTCAGGAAGGTCGAGCTGGTTTCGATCACGACGCCGGAACAGTCGCGCGAGGAACACGAGCGCATGACCGAATGCGCCGAAGAAGTCCTCAAACGGCTCGGGCTGCACTATCGGGTTGTCGCGCTGTGCACGGGCGACATTGGCTTTGCCGCCCAGAAAACTTATGACCTCGAGGTCTGGCTGCCGGGGCAGGGGCGGTTTCGCGAAATCTCGTCCTGCTCGATCTGCGGTGACTTCCAGGCCCGGCGGATGGACGCCCGCGTCAAGGCCGCAGGCGCCAAGTCGACCCGCTACGTCCATACGCTGAACGGCTCGGGCGTAGCGGTAGGAAGGGCGCTGGTCGCGGTTCTGGAGACCTACCAGCAGGCGGACGGCTCGGTCGCCGTCCCGGACGTGTTGCGCCCCTATATGGGCGGGTTGGCGCGGATGAGCGCCGCATCGTGACGGCGGCTCGCTAGCAGCGGTTCACCAATTGCTGGCCGATATAATTGCCATAGGCGTCATACATCGGCGCGTAGGCCGTGCAACCGCCGTAGCCGCCATAGCCATAGGGCCCATACCCATAGCCGTAGGCGTAGGGCGCCGCCAGCAACGCGCCGGCCGCCAAGCCGCCGACGATTGCCGGGCCCGCCCAGCCGCCGTGCCAATGCCCGCCGTGCCAGCCGCCGCCGTGCCAGCCGCCGCCGTGCCAGCCGCCATGGAAGCCGCCTCCGTGACCGCGGAAGGCAGCCGCCGCAGGTTCGGTCGTGGCGACAAGAGAGCCGGTCAGGGATAGTGCAGCGAGACCCGCTATCGCCACCTTGGATATGGTGTTCATCGTTGACCTCCATCCTTGGTTGATGGGTCAACGCCGCTACAGCGAAAGAGTTCCGCTGGCTGGGTCGGGTTCGGGGGGCTTCAACGATGCGCCGAGCCTTGGGAGCTCAGCCCCACGCCGGTCTTGCGGCCGGGCCAATGCGGATCGAGCGCTACCCGTGGAATGCGATAGGCCGAGGCGCCAGCGTCCCCTTCCAGGCGGACCGCCGCCTCGACCGGCTAAAGCCGGCGGAGATGATCAGAAGCGCGAACAGGACGTTGAGGAATTCGTGCGGCAGCTCAATCATTGTACGGCGCCTCGACCGCGCGCCAGCAGATGACGAGAAATGCAACCGTCGTAACGGCGCAGCCTGTACCGCAGAATGCGAGAATATGCTGAATCATGAGTAAACTCTTCACCCGCCGCCTGTGACCGCCGGCTGTCGAATTGCGACGCCTTGAATCACCTACAACCTGAGATTGCTTCCAGGGTGATACACAAGTCAAGAGAGCAGTGTCCCGCCTGCTCATGTTTGGAACAGGCTGGTCAAGAGACCCTTAGCGGGGCGGGTCAAATTGAAACGCAGGCGAAATGGGAGAGGCGCGGGTCCGCCGGGTCAGACGAAGCGAATGCGCGCCCGTTCAAGCGGGACGCCGGTCAGCGCGGTCGACCATTCCTCGCCCGCCGCAACCGGAAAAGCGCGCGTGAGCGTTCCGGTGGTCACGATTTCGCCTGCGGCGAGGGGCGGGCTGAGCGGATCCTGCGCCAGCGTCTCGACCAGATGACGCAGCGCGAAGAGCGGGCCGTCGAGGACGTTGGCGGCAACGCCATGGTCGATCAGGGCGCCGTTGCGGAAAAGATCGATCTCGAAATGCGAAAGCTCGCGCGCCCATTCGTCGCGCCGCGGTTCGGCCGCATGACGGGGTCCGACGAACAGCCTGCCATGCAGGCCGTAGGCGGCGACTGTGTCGGCCGCCTGAAACGACCAGTTGGGGAAGGTTGACTGAACGATCTCAAAGCCATGAGCGATCCAGTCGATGCAACGGATGAGCGCGCGCTCGTCCATGCCGGCAGCAGGCGGGGCGCCGAGGCCAAAGATGATTTCCGGCTCGATGCGCGGTTCGGCCAGACCGTCGAGCGAAACTTCGAGCGGCTCGGAGGTGAGATCCCGGACGGTGCGGTCGTAGACATAACCCCAGATTGGCGCGTAGACGCCATATTCCGCCCAGATGGTCCGGTTGGTGAAGCCGATCTTGCGGCCGATCGGACGCTCTCCTTGCGCTTCTCTCTTGGCCCGGACGGCGCCCGCGACCCGGTAGGCCTCCTTAAGTCCGAAATCGGGATAGACCCTGGAGAAAGGCGTGATCTGGCGCCCGGTCTCGAGGACCGCGAAAACTTGCTTGGCGATAGGCTCGATATCCATGGGGAGCTCGTCCTCGTTGCGGCGCGCGTGCTTGACATCATAAATGCGAGGAACGCCGCGCCAAGGCGCCATTGGAGATAGCCGGCATTATGGTTCTCCGCTTGTCGACATCGCTTGCAATTCTGGTCCGCGACAGCCGCCGCCGGGCTCGCCTTCGCGCTCCTGTGCGGCGCGCCCTCGCGGGCCGCGGAGCCGCAGCCTGAGATGACCGGCGACCTGCGCATCCACGATCCGTCGGTCATCGAGATCCGTCGGCCAGTTTGTCGCCGTCGGCACCGGACAGCAAGGGCCGACGCATGGCGCGATCCGGGTCAAGACCTCGCCGGACGGGGTCAAGTGGACCGATGCGGGCCTGATCGGCAAGGGCCCGCCCGCATGGGCTGAAGCCGCGCTCGGATTTACGCCGCTCAATGTCTGGGCGCCCTCGATCAGCCGGCGGGGAGGAACGGTCTTCCTCTATTATTGCCTGTCGAGCTTCGGGCATAACGCGAGCGCCATCGGGCTCATGACCAACGCGGCCTTCAACCCGGCAAAGCCCGGCGAGGGGTGGCGCGATCAGGGCCTCGTGCTCATGTCGAAAGACGGCGACGATTTCAACGCCATCGACCCGTTCCGCGTCGATGTGTCGGACGGGCGCGCCTACCTCGCCTTCGGCTCCTTCTGGTCGGGGATCAAGCTGAGCCGGCTCGATCCCGACATCGGCAGGCTCATCGCGGCCGACACGCCCCGCCTCGCGCTTGCGAGCCGCAACGGGGGCGCGATCGAGGCCGCCTCGATCCTCGAGCACGAGGGACGCTTCTATCTCTTCGTCAGTTTCGACCAATGCTGCAAGGGCGTCGCCTCGACCTATAACATTCGCGTCGGCCGCGCCGACCGGATCGAGGGCCCATATCGCGACAAGGACGGCAAGGCGATGCTGGAGGGCGGGGGATCGCTCTTGCTGGCGACGACCGGCCGCTTCATCGGTCCGGGCGGGCAGGAGGCTTTGAAGACCGCGAAGGGCGACATGCTGGCCTACCATTATTATGACGGCGATGCGGCCGGCGCATCCAAGCTCCAGCTCTCGCCCATCCTGTGGAGCGCGGACGGCTGGCCGGAACTGGGGCCGCTGCCGCAATAGCAGGCGCCTCGCAGCCTTGACCGCGGCCCTCGGGTCGCGCGAATTTTTCCGGCGGAACGACGCTCGCCTCGACGCTCGCCGCGTGCGAAAACAAAGGCCCCATGCGAATCCTTCTCACCAACGACGACGGCATCCACGCGGCCGGGCTCAAGCTCCTCGAATCGATCGCGCGCGAATTGTCGGACGACGTGACGGTGGTCGCCCCCGAGAACGACCAGTCGGGCGTCGCCCATTCGCTCTCGCTCAGCGACCCGCTGCGGTTGCGGGAAATCGGCCCCCGCCATTTCGCCTTGAAGGGCACGCCGACGGACTGCGTCATCATGGGGGTGAGGAAAATCCTGGCCGATCGCCAGCCCGATCTCGTCCTTTCCGGCGTCAATCGCGGACAAAACGTCGCCGAGGACGTCACCTATTCTGGCACCATCGCCGGCGCGATGGAGGGCGCGCTGCTCGGCGTTCCCTCGATCGCGCTCTCGCAGGCCTATGGCGGCGCGGTCGGGCGGGCGAAGATCGAATGGGACGCAGCCGAAACGCATGCGGCGCCGGTCATCCGCACGATTCTGGCCGCCGGCATCGCTCCGGGGGGCCTCGTCAACGTCAATTTCCCGGCCTGCCCGGCGTCCGAGGTGGCCGGGATCGAGCTGACCCGCCAGGGCCGTCGCAACGCGGAGTTGATGCGCGTCGAGGAGCGGCGCGACGGCCGCGGCTTTCCTTACTTCTGGCTGATGTTTCAGCGCGGCGCGTTCGAGCAGGCGGAAGGGACGGATCTCGCGGCGTTGGCGGCCAACAAGATCTCGATCACCCCGCTCAGGCTCGATCTCACCGACCACGATTCGCGGCTGCGGTTCGAGGAGGCTTTTGCGCGGCGTTGACGTAAACGAAACGACATTGGCGGTAAGGGGGCCGCCATGATCGCGACCGAATCAGAAGAACGCGCTCAGTTCACGCTCGCCATGCGAGCGAAGCGCATCAACAATCTGGACCTTTTGCGGGCGCTCGAGCGCGCGCCTCGCGCGCTCTTCATGCCGCCGAGATTCGCCGACATCGCGGGCCGTGACATCGCCCTGCCGATCGGCTGCGGGCAGACCTCGCTGCCGCCCTCGATCGTCGCCGCCATGATCGCTGCGCTCGAAATCAAGCCTGCGCACCGCGTGTGCGAAATCGGGACCGGAACCGGATATTGCGCCGCATTGCTCGCCCAGCTTGCGAGCGCTGTCGTTTCCCTCGAACGGTTCCAGACGCTGGCCTTGGAGGCGGCGGCGAGGATCAAGGCCTTCGGCCTCGCCAATGTCACAGTGCACTGGGCGGATGGATTCGAGCGTCACCTCTCGGGGGAACGCTTCGATCGGGTGCTGATCCACGGCCTGATCGAGCCTCCGGGCGAGGCGTTTCGCCGTCTGATCGGCCGCGATGGGATTCTGGTTGCGGTCGTCGCCGGCCCGGGCAGAGGCGAGCAGCGCATCGTCAGACTGACCGACACGATGAGCGGGGCCGAGGACCTCGGTCCGGCCCGCGCCATGAGGCCGCTCGAACACGGGCTGGCGCGCGCCCTTTAGCCGCAGACGGGCGCATTCGACGTGCGGATTTCGACCATAATTGTCAACCGCGGATTCATCTTAAACCTTCCCTTAACTCGATCGGCGCAAACTCTTTTTTGTCTGCAGTTGCGTGGGCGTGGGTGGAAGCCGATGAGTGATAGCGTTGCGTGCACTAGAGGACGCGCGTTCCCGCGTCTCGTGTTGGCCGGGTTGGGCGTTCTTCTGCTGGCGGGGTGTTCGTCGGACGTCACCCGCTTTTCCCAAAGCGACAGTCCGTTCTCCAATCCGTTCGCGAGCAACGCTCCGGCGCCGGGCGCGGCTTCGTCGTCCGGGGTGACGACGTCGCCGCTGGCGCGAGCGGCGCCCGCGCCCTCGTATACGCGCAGCGCCTCGCTCTCGAGGCCGCAGGCGGTCGGCGGCTCCGCCGTGGGCTGGACAGCCGTCGGGGGCTCTCCGATCGTGGTCGCCAATGGCGAAACACTCGAACTCGCTTTCGGGTCGCTATGGCGTGCCCGCCGCCGCGCTTCTCTCCGCCAACGGGCTCTCCAGCTCCTCCGAGGTGAGGGGCGGGATGCGGTTGGTGGTGCCGGTCTATCACGCTGACGACCACGCCGTCGCCAGCGCCGAGAAGGACAAGCGCAAGCACGACAGGGACGTCGCCGAAGCGGGGCCGGAGAAGTCTTTGAAGGCCAGGACGAAGGACAAGGAAAAGGAAGAAAAGGAAAAGACGGCCAAGGCCGAGAAATCCGCCCGGGAGGCGGAGAAGTCCGCGTCAAAGAGCGCCGCCGAAGCGGAGGCCAAGTCGGCCAAACCGTCGGAAGCGAAGAAGGTCGCGATCGACAAGACGCCGACCGGCAACCTCGAATCGGGCGCAGCGCAGACAAAGGCGCCGCTGACCGGCGCGCAGGCTGACGCCGCGGGAACAGAGCCGGAGTTCCGCTGGCCGGCGCGCGGCCGAATCATTCAGGGGTTCAAGGCAGGCGGCAACGACGGCATCAACATTTCCGTGCCGGCCGGCACTTCGGTGCGGGCGGCTGAGGCCGGAACTGTCGTCTACTCGGGCGACGGACTTAAAGGTTACGGCAACCTTGTCCTCATCAAGCATCCGAATGGCTTCGTGACGGCTTATGGCAACAACGGCGAACTGGATGTGAAGCGCGGCGAGAAGGTCACGCGCGGGCAGGTGATCGCCAAGTCGGGCGACACCGGCAACGTCAATTCGCCGCAGCTCCACTTCGAATTGCGCAAGGGTTCGACCCCGGTCGATCCGACCAGCTATCTCGCCGGGCTCTGAGCAGCCGGAAGCGAAGCGACGTGGGGTCCGGCTTTCGCCGGACCTGCGCCCGGCCGACCTCCGGGGGCTCCGACGAGACCTGATTTGATCCTTCGAGGCGGCCGATTGGGGCGGCGGGTCCAAAGAAAGGCCCGCCGCCCTTGATTTTTTGCTCCCGGACGGACAGGGGGAGCGATGAAAGCGAAGCCCCTGGACCTGTCGGCGTCCGCGCTGACTGGCGCGCTCTGCGTCGTGTGGGGCTTCAATCAGGTCGTCGCCAAGCTTGCGCTCCCCGACGTCGGTCCGATGATGCAGACGGGCGTGCGCTCCGCCATCGGAGCGATCTGCGTCGTCGCGTTCGCGCTCGCGACGAACCGGCGGCTGTTCGACCTCGACGGCACGGAGGCCGCGGGCGCGCTGGCCGGCGTCCTGTTCACAGGCGAGTTCATCGCGCTTTACGAATTGCTACGCTTCACCACCGCCGCGCGCGCCACGGTGTTCGTCTACGCGGCGCCCTTCTTTGTCGCCTTCGGCGCCGCGTTCCTGCTCAAGGACGAGCGGCTGAGGCCGATCCAGTGGGCGGGCCTCGGCCTTGCCTTTCTCGGCGTCGCCTGCGGCATTGCGGGGCGCACGCCGGGCGGCGCGCTTGCCGGCGACGCGCTGGCGCTCCTCGCCGCGGCGCTTTGGGGCGCGACGACACTCGTCATCAAGGCGACGCCCCTCAAACGCGCCGATCCGCTGAAGGTTCTGCTCTACCAGATCGGGGCTGCGGCGCTGATCGCGCCGGCGGCGGCCTATGCCTTCGGCGAGCCGGCGCCTGCCCACCTGTCCGGCGTCGCGATCGCATCGCTCCTCTGGCAGGGCGTTGCCGTGGTGGGCGTAAGCTATGCGCTCTGGTTCTGGGTGCTGACGCGCTACGTCGTCGCGCAGCTCTCCGCCTTCACCTTCATCTCCCCGCTCGTTGGCGTGTTCGCCGGCTGGCTCGTATTCGGCGAGACGATCACCGGCGCCTTCGCTTTGGCGATCGCGCTGGTTCTCGCCGGGCTTGCGCTCGTCAACTGGCCGCGCCGGCGCGGCGCGCCTTAGGCGTCCGCCACCTCGAGCGGCTTGCCGAGCCGCCCGGCCAGATCCTGAACGAACTGCCAGGCCGTGCGCCCGGAGCGCGCGCCGTCGCCCATTCGAGCGGTATTCCAAGACTAACCACTAGGCCTAAAGTTCAAGGCCTGCTCGTTGCGAGTACAACGTCGAAAACTGATTGAGCGGGCCTCCTGACGAAAAAGTCTTAAGCCACGAGCGCCAGCGATTGATCAGAGGATACATCGCATCCACTTCGGAGCGAAGGAGATGGTTTCGCTGGCCCCAATGCACGGTTGCGCCGGCGAGCTTTGCTTTTTGCTCAAGTGCATCGAGAAAATCCGCCATGCCGCTCAGATGCTTCAAGCCTGCTACTTCGATTATGCACGTGCGACGCCATTTCTGAATGCCAATCAACGCGTTTGTTGCACTCGTAAAGCGCATCGAGGCGTAGCCTCCAAAAGCCTCTGGGCGGCCTGTCAACTGTCCCTCGATAAGATCGGAAGCCATTGGCAACAAGGTACCATTGACAAAGTTGACGTGAGCACCCGCCGAGGCGTCAAACGCAATTTCGATGCTATCTCCATTAACAATACAATTACGATCAGCGTAGTTAAATCGATCTAATATGGCATAATATACGTCGGTCAGCGGCTCTCCTATTGGTTCGGCACCCTGACCAAAACCAAGTGTTATACCGTTCATAGCTTGAATTAGAAACGGGAGATTATTAGAAATAGCATCGTTACAGATTTCAGTAATAAAGTCACCGAGACGGCTACTGGTTACTCTCCTCAAGACTCCATCAATTATATCCGCAGCAAGTAAAAACAATCCAGTACCAGGAATCCCAGGGATGACCGGCCCCCCGAGCGGAGGGAGGAAGACAAATTCGCCAGCCCGCAGCCAGCTGGAGATCTTCTTAAGCAGATCTTGGACGTTTCCTGTCGAGCAGAGAGTGTCGAAAAAATCACCGGGTTTATCGTCGATCGAGATATTCATTCCCGCTTGAGCGCCGCCACGTTGCGCGCGTCCTCGCCAATTTCTTTGGTCTGGTCCCGCAAACGGAATGGGATCTGGCAACGGAACCGCATCGTGGTGAGTAATCCAACAATTGTAACCACCAAACGGCCAATTCTTAAGAGGATTTACAACAACTTGCAGAAATCTGTGGTTATGAATCGGGTGGGCCGGATTGAGAAGTTGCGTTTGCGGCATCTTCCCATCTCGCCTGCACCCGCGTTTCGGTGAGACCATATCCGCGAACTACCTTCAATATTACAGAGTAGATCACCCCGAAGCGCCCGACCATTACCAAAGCTGCGGCCAGCGCCTCGTCATCGGTGATGATCTTTGCCTTCGGGAGTAACCTTTCCATAGCAGCAGGATCACAAAGGGGGGCCGGCACCCGGTCGGAAAAGTGAGCTCCCTGAATCCAAAACTGCTGCCCCCCAGCCCCGACAAGGTGCATTGCGACAACAGCGTCGGCGATCGGAGGGTGAAAGACATCACCGCCGTGTGTTGACGTTGAGAACGCGCCCGCGATCGTCTGACCGCCCGCTCCACCGAGAGTCGGCAACGCCCATGGGCCTCTAAGCGCCTCTGAATTCAAACTATCAGTTGGCAATGGCGCCTCAAGATCATCAAGGCGCGCATAAAGCTCATAGAGGCGGATGCCGGCCTCAACATGGTACAGATTGTACGCCGCCGTCTCATCCCACCGGCCCAGAACCGCTGGTGACTGACTAAGCAAGTCCGTCTTGACCGGAGGAGACAACGCATCTGGAATAACGTTAAAAAGTGTTCTCTTCAGACCCGGAGTAGTTTCGATAATCCGGCCTTCGTACAAACTGTCGGTTACGGCTTCGGAAAGCGCCCAGTGACGTCCCGCAGCACGAATAAACGGTTTTTCGGGATTATCGGCTATGGCCTCCTTTACATATTCGACTATCTCATCAATTGTTGACGGATAGTAATGTCGACGCAATTGTCCTCCTGGAATGAAAGGAGGATCAATGCCATCATGGTGTCGTGTAAATTCAGCTGGTCCGGCGGTTGAACGGCCATGATGTTTTCCCTCCTACTTTAGTTTTGCTATTTTAAAATTGTTTCTGCGAGAAAACGGCATACAGGTCTAGCCAATAATAGGCCCCGCGCTTCATCTAGTTAATCGCGTTCGCGGCATAACTAGATAACTATTCAGTCTCTCATCGCGGCGCATGTGTCAAGAATTAAACGAGTGACGTGGCCCGTTATACCCTTGTGAGCGCGCTCGTGATCGCGGGGCACGCGGCTCGTCAACCCGCCGCCTCGCTGTCGAGCGGCTTGCCGAGCCGCCCGGCGAGATCCTGGATGAACTGCCAGGCCGTGCGCCCGGAGCGCGCGCCGCGCGTCGTCGCCCATTCGAGCGCTTCCGCTTCGAGCTTGCCCGCCGGCGCCTCGAGGCGGAAATGCCTGGCGTAGCCGTGGACCATGGCGAGGTAATCGTCCTGGCTGCAATGGTGGAAGCCGAGCCAGAGGCCGAACCGGTCGGAGAGCGACACCTTCTCCTCGACCGCCTCGCCCGGATTGATGGCGCTGCCGCGCTCGTTCTCCATCATGTCGCGTGGCAGAAGGTGGCGCCGGTTCGAGGTCGCGTAGAACAGCACGTTCCCGGGACGCCCTTCGATTCCGCCCTCGAGCGCGGCTTTCAGCGACTTGTAGGACGTGTCGCCGGCGTCGAACGAAAGGTCGTCGCAGAAAATGATGAACCGGAAGGGCGCGTCGCGTAAAAGGCCCATGAGCGCCGGCAGGCCCTCGATATCCTCGCGATGGATCTCGACCAGTTTCAGGCGCCCGGCGACCTCGCTCTTTCGGTTGATCGAGGCGTGCGCCGCTTTGACCAGCGACGACTTGCCCATGCCGCGCGCGCCCCAGAGCAGCGCATTGTTGGCGGGAAGGGCGCGCGCGAAGCGCTCGGTGTTCTCGACCAGAAGGTCGCGCACCCGGTCGATCCCGCGCAGGAGCGCGATATCGACGCGGTTGACTCGCGCGACGGGCGCGAGCGCGCCCGTGTCGGCGCGCCAGATGAAAGCCTCGGCCGCGTCGAAATCGGGTTTGTCCGGGGCAGGAGGCGCGAGGCGATCGAGCGCCTCGGCGATGCGGCGGAGGAGGTCGGCTTGGCTCTCGAGCGGCGGCAAGGCATGATCCAGTTTGAAGGGGAGGCCCCGTGGCTTTGCCACAAGGAGGGGCCAAGCTCCAGAGTTGCTTGCCGCCGAGCCGAGTTCTGGCGCCGTCGCCTGGGCAACCTGAGGGGGAGAAGCCTATGGCGAGCTTTCCCGGCGGCCCGCCCGGCCCGTTCCAGCTGATCGTCGCGTCTTGCGAATTCGGACCCGCCTAAAGGTCCATGATGGCTTACGCCGCTTGGGATCACGTTCTGAACGTCCCCCCGTACAGAGCGAAACTTGCCAAAAATCAATTCGATCTCAGCGAACGCTCATGACCAGCTGTAGGCGAACAGCCCCATGACCACCACGATGATGACGGCGGCGATCACGTAATGCTTCGCCTCCCACTCGTGCAGGGTGAGGACCCGCTGATGCAATGGCCGCTTCGAGGACATCGTTCCGCCTAGCACCAAAGCCGCGACTGGCAAACCTCAGGGCGCCCGAATATCGGTTTGCGCGAAGTCGGAGCCCTTGAACAGCAGCGGCTCTTGCGTGAGCGACGCCAGCGCGTAGGAGAAGCAGTCGCCAAAGTTGAGGCCGGCGGGATGGCGCCCCTTGCCAAATCGACGCCACGCCCGGCGCGCGACGTCCACCAGTTCGGAATCAACGGCAACGATCTCGACGCCAGCCTTGTGCAGCCAGAGGTCGAGCTCGGCTCCGCCGCGCGCGCCGAGGCGCGTCTCAATCACCATGGCCGTTTCAAGAAGGGTCGCCGCCGAGATCATGCGCACCGGATCGTCGGCGATTCGCTCCTCCAGGGCTGAAGCTTCGGGTTCGTCGAGGGCGATCACCACGATCGCCGAAGTGTCGATGACCATCAGCCGGGCAGTCCGTTCTGGTCGTAACCGATGATGTCCTCCGCGCTCCTGGGATCGACGACAGGCAGGGCGCGCCAGCGGCGACGAATCTCCGCGAGGTCGTCCAGCAGCGCGGCTCGGCGCGCCGCGCCGCCGACCCGCCGCAGACGTTCCTCGAGCGCGCGCCGGGTCGCAAGCGTCAGGCTTTCTCCGGTCCGCTCGGCCAGCGCGCGCGCCAGACGCTCTGTTTCCTTGTCTTTAATGCTCAGGGCCATCGAGAAGGTTCCTCATTATCAATATTCTACCAACGTCCGGCGCTCGGCGTCAATCGTCCCCCATTCGGCAATCGCGCCGGAGGCGCCGGTCGCCGAGCCGAATTTCAACTGAAGGGGGACTTGCCTTTCGCCCGCGCCGGCAATGTGTTATTCACGCAAGGGTCACGGGGGGAAACCCATGAACGTCCTCTTGATAGCCGCCGGCTCAATCCTCATGGCGCTCGGGCTCGTGATGGCCGCCAACCGAAGCGGGTATGTCTATTTCATCGTCGGACCGAGGGCGGTTCTGGCGCTGGCCGGCGCGATCGCCGTCGCCGCGCTGGCGTTCCGGCTTCTTCACGCGCCGGGATGACAGGCGCTGCCGGGAGGCGCGCCGCGGATGCGGGGCGCCCTGTCAAACCGGCTCGCCCGATGCTATATATCGGATGGCCGGCCGGGCCTTGCACCCGGTCGAGGGAGACTGACGGATGGCGTCCCGACTTCTACGCCGGCAGGTGATGAGTTTGACCGACGCGGCGGCGGCGCGCGTGCGCGAGCTGACCGAAGCGGCCGGAAAGCCAGTGGCTGGCCTGCGCGTCGGCGTGAAGAACGGCGGCTGCGCCGGCATGTCCTATACGATGGAGCTTGCCGACAGCGCGGCGCCGCTTGACGAGATCGTCGAAGACAAGGGCGTGCGCCTGCTGATCGACCCGAAGGCGGTGCTGTTCCTGCTCGGCGCCCAGATGGATTTCAAGGTCGACCGCTTCTCCGCCAGCTTCGCCTTCTCGAACCCCAACGAGACCTCGGCCTGCGGCTGCGGCGAGAGCGTGGCGATCACCCCGGCCGACCCCGAGGCGCTCAACGCGCCGGCCTGAACGCGAGCTGCTCCCCCTCAAGCTCGGGGAAGCGTCCCACCTTTCGGTGCAGCTCCCAACCCGATAAAATAATCCGGGCGGCGCTTCGTCGCGAGCCGGTCGGAGCGCGGCCTCAGACCTGCTCGACCGCCACCACGCCTGGCGCCGCTTTCAGCGCGCCTGCAATCGCGGCGCTTACCGCATAGCGGCCGGGCAGGCGGATTTCGACCTCGCCGTCCTGCGGCCCCAGAATCACGACCAGCGACACCTCGCCCTCGCCTGGCGCGGTCAGCCGCCGCTCGATCGATTCGAGCGGCGCCTCGTCGCGCACGAACACGCGCAGGCCCTTCTGCACCTTGGCGGCGGCCTCCGTCAGCCGCTCGACATTGACGATGCGGGCGCGCACATCCTCGCCCTCGACGGCCGCCTGCAGCGTCACCAGCACGTCCGCGCCTTTTTCCAGAAGGTCGCGGAACTGGCTCAAGCCTTCCTGGAACAGGATCGCCTCATAGGTACCGGACGGATCGGAGAGCTGCACGATGCCGATCTTGCCGCCGTTCTTCGTCCGCCGCTCGTAACGGTCGAGCACGCTCGCCCCCAGCCGCGCGGTCGAGGCGCCGTTGCGCACCGATCGCGCGAACTCCGCCCAGCGCGTCGCGCGCAAGCGCTTCAGCGCCGCGTCATAGACTTCGAGCGGATGGCCGGAGAGGAAGAAGCCGACGGCGTCGAACTCGCGCCTCAGCCGCTCCGATTCGGGCCACGGCGCGGCGCGCGCCCGGAGCGTCGCCGGCTCGGCTTCGCCGAACAGGGCGTTCTGGCCGGCCGCTTTCTCCATCACTTCGCGATTGGCGATCGCCAGCATCGGCTCGATCGCCACGAAGGCCGCCGCACGGTTCGGCTCGAGGCAATCGAAGGCGCCCGCCGCCGCCAGGCTCTCGAGCGCCTTCTTGTTGACGGCGCGCGGATCGAGCCGCGCCGCCATTTCGCCGAGCGAAGCAAACGCGCGGGCGCCCCGCGCGCGGACCAGGGCCTCGGCCTGCGCCTCGCCGACCCCTTTGACCGCGCTCAGCGCGTAGTGAATCGTCGGCGCCTGAGCCTCCAGCCGGACGTCGAAATCGACTAGCGATTCATTGACCGAGGGCGCGATGACCCTGATGCCGAGCCGCTGCGCCTCGGCGCGGAATTCGGCGAGCTTGTCGGTGTTGCCCTTGTCCAGCGTCATCGAGGCCGCGAGGAATTCCGCCGGATGGTTGGCCTTGAACCAGCCGGTCCAGTAGGCGATCAGCGCATAAGCGGCGGCGTGGCTCTTGTTGAACCCGTAGTCGGCGAATTTGGCCAGGAGATCGAAGATCTCGTCGGCCTTGGCGCGGGTGAGACCGCGCTCGACCGCGCCGTCGACGAAGCGCGTGCGCTGCGCGTCCATCTCCTTCTTGATCTTCTTGCCCATCGCGCGGCGCAGCATGTCGGCTTCGCCCAGCGAATAGCCCGACAGCGTCTGCGCGATCTGCATCACCTGTTCCTGATAGATGATGACGCCATAGGTCTCGCTTAAGACCGGCTCGATCATGGCGTGGATATAATCGGGCTTCTCCTGTCCGAGCTTGCGCGCGCAATAAGTCGGGATATTCGCCATCGGGCCCGGCCGATAGAGCGCGACCAGCGCGATCAGGTCCTCGAACCGGTCGGCGCGCATGTCGACCAGCGCCTTGCGCATGCCCCCGCTTTCCACCTGGAACACGCCGATTGTTTCGCCGCGTCCGAGCATCGCGTAGGTTTTCTGATCGTCCAGCGGGATCTGCCCAAGGTCGATCGCGACGCCCCGCCGGGCGATGAGATCAACCGCGCGCTTGAGCACAGTCAGCGTCTTCAAGCCAAGAAAGTCGAACTTCACCAGCCCAGCCTGCTCGACCCATTTCATGTTGAACTGGGTCGCCGGCATCGCCGCTTTCGGATCGCGATAAAGCGGCGCAAGCTCGATCAGCGGCCGGTCGCCGATGACGACGCCGGCGGCATGGGTCGAGGCGTTGGAATAAAGCCCCTCGAGCCGCTCGGCGATCGTGAGCATCCGGGCGACTTTCTCATCCGCCTTCGCCGCCTCCTGCAGCCGCGGCTCGTCCGTGACCGCCTGTTTCAGGCTGACCGGATGGGCCGGATTCTGCGGCACGAGCTTGGCGAGCTTGTCGACCTGGCCGAGCGGCATTTCGAGCACGCGGCCGACGTTGCGCAGGACGCCCCGCGCCAGGAAAGAGCCGAAGGTGATGATCTGCGCGACACGGTCGGCGCCATAGCGCTCGCGCACATAGGCGATCACCTCATCGCGCCGCTCCTGGCAGAAGTCGATGTCGAAATCGGGCATCGAGATGCGTTCGGGATTGAGGAACCGCTCGAACAGGAGGCCGAACCGCAACGGATCGAGGTCGGTGACGGTGAGCGCCCAGGCGACGACCGAGCCCGCGCCCGAGCCGCGCCCTGGCCCTACCGGAATCCCTTGCGCCTTCGCCCATTTGATGAAGTCGGCGACGATCAGGAAATAGCCGGCGAACGTCATGTTGACGATCACGTCGAGCTCGAAGGCGAGACGCTTTGCGTAATCGTCATGCGCGCGTCCCGGCGCGAGGCCGTGCGCAGCGAGGCGGGCGGCGAGGCCCTCGCTCGCCTGGCGCCTCAGCTCCTGCTCCTCGTCGAGCGCGGCGCCGTTCGCCACCGAAAAGCGCGGCAGAATGGGTTTTCGCGTCAGCGGCCGATAGGCGCACCGCATCGCGATCTCGACGCTTGCCTCGGTCGCCTCGGGGAGATCGGCGAAGAGTTCCGCCATCTGCGCGCGCGTCTTGAACCGATGCTCGGGGGTCAGCCGCCGGCGCTGGTGGGCCGAGACCACCGCGCCCTCGGCGACGCAGAGCAGCGCGTCATGCGCCTCGTAGTCCGAGGCGCCGCCGAAATAGGGCTCGTTGGTCGCGACCAGGGGGAGGCCCAGACGGTCAGCGAGCGCGATGAGCTCAGGCTCGATCGCGCGCTCCGCGTCGAGCCCGTGGCGCTGGATCTCGACATAGAGGCGCGAGCCGAAGATTTTCGCGAGGCGCTTGAGCCGGCTCTCCGCCAGGTCGCCGAACCCCGTTCGCAGCGCCCGGTCGATCGGGCCGCCGGGGCCGCCGGTCAGCGCGATGAGGCCTTGCGCGTCCTCGAGGGCCGTGAAGGGAACATGCGCGTCGTCGCCGTCCGTCGGATCGAGCCAGAGCGCCGAGACGAGGCGCATGAGATTCTGGTAGCCGGCCTCGTTCTGGGCCAGGAGCACGATCGGCGCGCGCGCGTTGTCGCGCTCGACGCCGCGCAAAAAGGAGGGCGCCGCGTCGTTAAAATCGACTGTCGCCTGGGCGCCGATGATCGGCTGCACGCCGCTCTTGGCGAGCTTCTCCGAGAATTCGAGCGCGCCGAACAGGTTGTTGGTGTCGGTGATCGCCAAAGCCGGCATTGTGTCGGCCTTGGCGAGCTTGGCCAGCGTCTCGATCGTGAGCGCGCCCTCGCGCAGCGAATAGGCGCTGTGCACGTGCAGATGCACGAAGCCGACGGCCTTCAGAACAGACGGGTCCAGGATCTGCGAGTCCAAGAGCTGCGAGTCCAAGAGCGCCGAGTCCATGCGCCGGTTTTCGCAAGCGCGGGCGCGCGGGTCGAGACCGGTTGAGCGATGGTCTGTGGATGACGTCTCGCGTCTCACGACCCGATCGCGCGGGCGATCAGCGCGATCATGATCAGGAACGCCCCAAGGGCGGCGATTTCGGCGATGTCGCGCAGCGCGTAAGCGGCGATATTGTGCATCTCGGCCTCCTTGATCTGTGTATGCTCATGGTATGTTCCTGATATGTTCGAGTCAAACCGAAAAATGACGCAACGTCAACCTGAAGCGGGGGTTGGTTAACGCGGCCGGCTTGGCTAGGTTTTTCCGGCGGCCCTCGGGGTCCGAGCAAAAGTCTGGAGGGGGCAGGGCATGGCGGGACGGATTGCAGGATTTGACGGCGGCGCCCATGGCGCCGGCGTTTGGGCCCGCGCGACGCGGGGAGGTCGCTAAGCCGCCGAGGGCCCCGACCGGGAGGGACGCCCTTTGCAGATTAATTACATTATAAAATTGTTATCACGTGGTTTTCAGGCCATAAGCGCCGAATTCGCGGCGCGCCGGTAAACCGGGTCATAAGGCCCTGAAAATATTGAGGCGCGCCGGTAAAATGGCGGTTAGGCTTAAAACCGCCGCCTAGACCAAGTGTCCCGGATTCGAAGTTCGTTCGCCCTACCTCATCCTGAGGAGCGAGGCGAAGCCTCCCGTCTCGAAGGATGATCCCGGGGGCACCCGGACCGGCGCCTACTGAAGCGTCCTACGAGGCCGCTTCGCGGCGCCTCAGGACGACGGCGTTTGGATGAAACGCAGAAACTTCAGAATCAGGAGACCAGCCCTCGTGGGCGCTTCACGACGTCTTCCGCTTCTCCTTCGCCGGCGCCGCGTCGAGCTCCGGATAATGCCGGAAAATGCCCAATTCGTTGAAGGGGATGCGCCGGTCCGAGGCGAGATAGGCCGCGACCTTCGGATGCTGCGCGACCGATCCCGCCAGCGCCGCCAGCGCCGGATAGGCCCGGCCCGCGTCGGCGAACGCATGCGGGAAGGCGTAAGCCATGCCCGCCCAGACCTGGAACAGCGACAGGTCGACGGTGGTGAGGCCGGCGCCGACGGCGTGCTTCTGGCCCGCCGGGTTGTCGCTAAGCACGCGCTCGAAATAGCCGAGATATTTGGGGACGCGATGCTGAAGGAAGGCGGTCGAGCGCGCCTTGGCTTCCTTTTTCTGGTCTTCGAAATAGAGGCCGGTCGAGATCGGATGATGCGTGTCGTGAACCTCGGCGACGAAATCGGTGATCGTGAGCTGCAGCGCATGGGCGAACAAGCGCCCGGCCTCATCCTTCGGCGCAAGGCCGAGCTTGGGGCCGAGATAATGCAGGATGTTGGCGACATGCGAGACGACGATCGCGCCGTCACGCAGGAACGGCGGCGCGAACGGCGTCTGGGGCGCGCCGCCCTCGAGCATCGAGGTCATCGCCTTCATGCCGCGCCCCGCGCCGCGCTCGCGCGCGACATCGACATAAGGCGCGCCGGCGGCCTCGAGCGCGAGGCGCACGAACTCGCCCCGCCCCTGGATGCCCGGCCAGTAAAAGAGTTCGTAAGTCACCACCGCTTTCCCCTTGCTGCTCATATCTCACGGCCGCATGCGGTCGGCGGCTTTGACGTAGCGGCGGGCGAAGTCGAGGAGTTCGCCGTCGGTCGGATGGTCCGCTTTCTCCACGCCCTCGACATGGGCGCGGATCGCGGGATGCTTCTCGGCCAGGAACTTGGCGAAAAAGTCCTTCTCCTGCGCCGGCCCAACGATAAGGATCGCCCCGGCGTCGGCGATCGCCTTGGCCACATCCTCGAAGAACGGCTTGTTCTCCTCGATCCGCTTGCCGTCGCGCGGTTCCCGGGCGTGAAGGTCGCGAACGACATGATCGCGGACCACGGTCCTGTCCGCCTCGTCGACGTTGAAATGGAAAACGCGCGCCCGCTTGTGATCGATCCAGACGACGGCGTGATAATGATCGGCCATGGCGGCGCTCCTTGAAGGCTTGGCGCTTGACCCTACCGCGCCCGTCAAGGCTGCGCTATGACCCGCTTCATGCGGAAAGACATGAAGGCCGCGACGGTGGCCGCTCCTCCGCCGGACAAGGCGGCCTCTTACGAGATCGGCGAGGACGAAGCGGGCATGCGGCTCGACCGCTGGCTGCACCGGCGCTTTCCGGATGTCGCGAACTCGCATCTGATGCGGATCGTGCGCAAGGGGGAAGTGCGCGTCTCGGGCAAGCGGGCCGATATTTCGACCAGGCTCGCGACCGGAGAGAGCGTGCGCGTGCCGCCGCTCCGGATCGCCCCGGCGGAGGCTCCAGCGATCAGGCGCGCCAGTCCCGGCGACGCTGACGCCATCCGGGCGATGACTCTGTTCGAGGATCGCGACGTGCTTGTGCTGAACAAGCCTTACGGGCTCGCGGTCCAGGGCGGCTCGGGGACGACCCGCCATATCGACGGCATGCTTCAGGCGCTCGCCGACAGAGAGGGCAATCGGCCTGTTCTCGTTCATCGCCTGGACCGCGACACGTCGGGCGTTCTCCTGATCGCGAAATCGCGCAAGATGGCGGCCGAGCTTGGCGAAATCTTCCGCTCGCGCGGAGCGAAGAAAATTTATTGGGCGCTGGTCGAGGGCGTGCCCAAGCCCGCGCAGGGGCGCATCTCGATGTTTCTCGCCAAGGGCGAGGGGATGGGAGAGACGCGCGGGCAGGGCAGGGCGGATCTCGAGCGGATGCGGGTCGCCAAGCACGGCGACCCGGACGCGCAGCATTCGCTGACCCTCTACGCCGTCGTCGACAAGGTCGCGCCGCGGCTTGCGTGGCTCTCGATGCGCCCGGTCACCGGGCGCACCCATCAGCTTCGCGCCCATTGCGAAGCGATCGGCCACCCGATCGTCGGCGATCCGAAATACAATCGAAAGCCCGCGAACGACCCGGCCCGCGGCGATCCGCTGCGCGCAATCCCGCCCGGGCTCGAACCCAGGCTGCATCTTCTGGCGCGCCGCCTGATCCTGCCCCATCCGCGCAAGGGCGTGATCGATGTGACCGCGCCGCTGCCTGAGCACATGAAGAAAAGCTTCGCCATGTTCGGCTTCGACGAGACACGAGCGCGATCCGATCGAGGATGCGCCCGATGAGTGAGGCGGGGGAATCGCCGCGCGACCCGATGCGCGCCGCGCAGGCCAACATGCGGCCCCAGCCGGTCAGGCGCTTCTACAAGCAAGTCGAGGTGACCGAAGAGAATGGGCGCTTTGTCCTCAGTCTCGATGGGCGCCGCGCGCGCACGCCCGGCCGCGATCCGCTCGCCCACCCGAGCCGCGCGCTCATGCTTCAGGCGGCCGCCGAATGGGAGCGGCAGGGCGAGACGATCGATCCGGCCGACATGCCGCTGACGCGGCTCCTCAACTCGGCGATCGACGGCGTCGCGCACACGATGGCCGAAACGCGCGCCGACATTCTGCGCTATGCCGGCTCGGACCTCCTTTGCTACCGCGCCGAGGAGCCGGACACATTGGTCGCGCGCGAGGCGCATGGCCACGATCCCGTCCTGCGCTGGGCCGCGGATGAGCTTGGGGCGCGGTTTCATGTGACGGCCGGGGTGATGCATATCGCGCAGTCCCCGGAGGCGCTGGCTGCGATCGCCGCCGTGCTCGAGACTTATGACGACCCCGCGGCGCTCGCCGCGCTCAGCGTGATGACGACGCTGATCGGCTCCGCTCTGCTCGCGCTCGCCGTCGCGCGTGGCTTCCGCACGCCGGAAGACGCGTGGCGGGCCGCCCATGTCGACGAGGATTTTGAGATCGAGCGCTGGGGCGTCGACGCGGAAGCCGCGGCGCGGCGCGCTGCCCGGCTGCGCGAGTTCGACGCGGCGGCGGTCGTGGTCACGGTTGGGGGCGCGATCTGACGCGCGGACGGCACACCGACCCCGAATCGCGCCAGCGGGCTTCGCGCCGTTGCGAAGCTCGCCGCCAGTGCGTTTCTCTTCGCGAATCCGGCCGTCCATTTCAGTTTGCCGCACGGACTGCGGGCCGCGATTTGTCGGCGCGCCACATTTCTAGACATGCAACCTTTGGATTGCCGACTGTTGTAAGTTATTTTGACAAGAGGACTGTTGCATGTGAAGCACACCTCGCGACAATCGTGTTCTGTCCACGGCGCATTTAAGAATAAAGTGTGGCGTTACGTGGCGGAAAGAGTAACCCCATTGAAAGAGCTTCGATGGAGTCTCACGATGCTCACATCGCCGCGCGCCGTTCGCGAGATTTCTCGTTCTTCGGTTCTGGCCGAGCAAGGGCGTCTGATCGCGTTTCCAAACCGGCCCCTTGAGAGCAGTGGCCTGGAATCGCTGACACTTCGCCATATTTGGCGGCCTTGGACGAGCTTCCGGCTTGGCCGAGTGTTTTCTTCCTTGTGGGGTTGTTTACGTTGCAAAACGCGACCCTCTGCCCGTTCGGGTGGCCCAGTCATGATCCTGGGGGCTCTGCGGGTGGTTGCCTTAGCTGAAGATGCAACGCAGGGAGGAGCGAGGTCACCGGCACGCGCCCGCTGCAAACTTGTCCTGTCTCCATTGCTGGCGACCATGGCGCTGGTTGTAGTGACGGCGTTCGCCCCCGGCGCGGCAACGGCGCAGAATGCGACCTGGCGACCGATACCGGCATCGGGCGATTTTAACGCCGCGGCCAACTGGGATCCTATTGGGGTGCCAAACGGCACCGCGTTCTTCGGCCCGTCCAACATCACCGCGCTGACATTCTCGGCCCCGAGCACAACGATCGGCGGCTGGGGGTTCATTGCTGGGGCCCCGGCCTACGCCTTCACGAACAATGAGACGCTCCAGTTCAATGGCGCCGGCGTCGTCATCAATGGGGGCAGCGCCAGCATCAACAACAACCTCTTCTTGAACTTCTTTGGCGCCGGTACGGCCGGCAGCGCCACTATAAACAATAGTGGGACCGTCAGCTTCTTTGGTGACACTAACGCCGGCAATGCCTCCATCATCAACAACGGAACTCTGGCGTTCGACGGCACGAGCACAGCCAGCAACGCCGCCATAACCAACAACGGCGGTGAGGTGCGCTTTATAGTCAACAGCACGGGCGGCAACGCAACCATCACCAACAGCGGGACAGTAGAGTTCCACAACACGAGCACCGCCGGCGATGCAACGATCACCACCACCACCCCCTCCGGGGTAACGAATTTTCACGATACGAGCAACGCCGGAACCGCCACTTTCACCGTCGCCGGCGAGGGCGTTATGAATTTCTTTGACCAGAGCAGCGCTGACGCCGCGTCCATCCACGTCGACGGTACAAGTTCTGTGAACTTCCATGACGGAACCACAGCAGGAACCGCGAAAATAATCGCGGGTGACGAAGGTAGTATCGATGACTTCGCCGGCGGTTTCATATTTTTCGCTGGGAACAGCACGGCTGATCACGCGACGATCACGGCTTTTGGAGACTCGAACATTGAATTTGACGACGCGAGTCGCGCAGGTAACGCGACACTGATCGCAGGTCTTCCGACACGTCCCATCGGGGCCGATACCAATGGGTTCATTTTTTTCACAGGCACGAGCACTGCTGAAAATGCAACGATCACCGTCAACCAATTCGCTGAACTGAGTTTCGCCCCTGGTTTTTTTGGGGGCGGCACTGCTACGGCCGGCAATGCTGACATCACTAACAATGGAAACACGAACTTCTTCCAAGGGAGCAGCGCCGAAAACGCAACTATCACCACCAACGACGGCGGACTGACGAGATTCTTCGGGAAGAGCAGCGGCGGCCAAGCGGCGTTCATGACCAATGCGGGCGGCATCGTAGACTTCTCCGGCCTAGGCACTTTTCCCGACACTGGGGCAGCGAACGACCCCAGCATAACCGGGACGACAGCCGGTTCGATCGCGGGCGCGGGGACATACAATCTCGGCTCCAAGGAGCTGACGGTCGGCTTCAATGATCTTTCGACAGACGTCAGCGGGGTCATCGAAGGCGTGGGCGGCTCGCTCGTAAAGGTCGGCACAGGCACACTGACCCTCTCGGGCAGCGCCAATTTGGGCGGAACAACCATCGACGGCGGCACGCTCGCCGTTAACGGCGGCGCCCTAAATCTCGGCGGCGGGGTCGCCAACACCCAAAATCTCATCGTAGGTCAAAGCGGGGTTGGAACGCTCGCCGTCCAAAACGGCGGGATGGTGACCGATTTCGGCGGGTTTATTGGCCAGTTACCAGGCTCGCAGGGCACGGCGACCGTATCCGGGGCGGGCTCTTCGTGGACGAACACCGACACCATCGTGGTCGGCGGCTTGGGCGCGGGCACGCTGACCATCGAAAACGGCGGTACCGTGAACAGCGGCGGCGGCGGCTCGATCGGATTGGCTGCCGGCTCGGTTGGCGCGGTGACGGTGACCGGCGCCGGCTCCACTTGGAACAACAGTCCGGGCGGCGGGCTCAATATCGGCAGTTCCGGCGCGGGCGCACTGACGATCGCCGACGGTGGGACGGTTATCAATAACACCGCCTTCGCCGCCAACATCGGCAATCGCGCCGGCTCGCTAGGGACGGCGACGGTGACCGGCCCGGGCTCAACCTGGAGCAACAGCTCGGGGTTGAACATTGGCAACTTCGGCACAGGCACGCTGACGATAGCGGACAGCGGCGCCGTCACCGCCGGGCCCGTCGTGATCGCGACGAACGCCGGCTCGGTCGGAACGCTCAACATCGGCGCGGGCGCCGGCAGTCCAGCGACTGCGCCCGGTACGCTCACGGCGCCGAGCGTCGCATTTGGCGCTGGAACCGGTACGATCAATTTCAATCACACGTCCGTCGACTACGTGTTTGCGCCTGCGATTAGCGGCGACGGCACGGTCAATGTGTTTGCGGGCTCCACCACGTTCACGGGCGCCAACACCTATAGCGGCGCGACGAATGTCGAAGCGGGCACTTTGCGGGCGGGCGCGCTGAACACGTTCAGCCCGAATTCGGCAGTGACGGTCGCGACCGGCGGAACGCTCGACCTCAGTGGCTTCAATCAGACCCTACCCAGCGTCGCCAATGCGGGCCTGGTGAACATGGGCACGTTCACCGCGCCGGGCACGGTCTTGACGACGACCAGCTACACGGGAACTGGCGGCTCAATGGCCATCAATACGTTCCTGGGCGGCGACGACTCGCCCTCTGACCGATTGATCATCAGCGGCGGCGCCGCCACCGGCGCCACAACCGTGCATGTCACGAATGCCGGCGGACCGGGAGCCGAAACGACGGGCGACGGCATTCTAATAGTGAACGCAGTCGGCGGGGCCACCACGGCGCCCGGCGCCTTCTCCCTGTCGAACTGGCGAATTGCGCGCCGCCGGCTTCGACTACGACTTGTTTCAGGGCGGCGTCTCCGGAAGTCCCAACGACTGGTTCCTGCGCTCCGACTTCATCGTACCGCCGATCCCCCCAGAGCCCCCGATTCCACCAATTCCTCCGATCCCTCCATTCCCTCCCGACCCGCCGCCGAACCCGTTGCCGCCAGGCGTCTATCCGATCATCGGGCCGGAGCTCGCCACCTATGGGGTGGTGCAGCCTCTGGCGCGGCAATTGGGTCTCGCCATCCTCGGCACGCTCGACGACCGGGTCGGCGACACCTATCAGCCCGACTGCTCTGTGGCGGCGCCCGCGCCAGAGACGACGGGGGTTGATCTGCCGACCCGCAAGTCTCTTCCGACGAAAAAGGCCGCCGCGGCGCCCTGCCCGTTGTTTTCACCCTCAGTCTGGGGGCGCTTCTTCGGCCAAACGATCCACAACCACTATCAAGCCTTCGCCGATCCCAGCGCCAACGGCGATCTGGGCGGCTTCCAGGGCGGGATCGATCTTCTACGCGGATCTCTGATCGCCGGCCACTATGAGCGCGCCGGCCTCTATGGCGCTTATGGCGACGTGCACGCCGACGTGGACGGCCTGGTCACCAATCCGGCGGCGACGGCCTATGTCCTCGCCCACACTGGATCGATGAACCTCGACGCCTGGTCGGCGGGCGGCTACTGGACGCATACCGGGCCCGGCGGCTGGTATCTCGACGCCGTGCTGCAAGGGACCTGGTATTACGGCTCGGCCGCCACCCAGTTCGCCAGGCTTGACACCGACGGAACGGGCTTCATCGCCTCCTTGGAGAGCGGCTATCCATACGCTGTGCCGCAATTGGGACCGGGCTTCGTGCTCGAGCCGCAGGGGCAGATCCTGTGGCAGAAGGTGTCGTTCCGGCACGACTATGACGGGCTTGGCGATGTCGCGCTCGGCGACACTACGGGGCCGAGCGGACGCGTCGGACTGCGCGGCAAATGGACGATCGTGACTGGGGGCGGCCAGGTGTGGCAGCCGTATCTCAGGGCCAATGTCTGGCGGGATTGGGGCGCTGAGGCCAACACCGTCTATTCCGGGACGGACGTCGTGCCGCTGGTCAGCCAAGTCACCCAGCTGGAGCTTGGCGGCGGCGTGACGGGGCGGATCAACGCCAACGTCTCCGTCTTCGCCAATGTCGACTATGAATTCGCGGTCGGCGCCAACCACGGCCAAACGCGAAACGGCGTTCACGGCGCGTTTGGCGCCAAGTATACATGGTGAGGGACGCTGTCGGCTTTCGCTCGTATCGGATAGCAATGGCGCGCATGGCGCGGCGAGACGGCGCACGGCGTTAGCCGGCCTGCGCAAATTGGGATCGCCCCGACGTCCAGTCTCCCTCCGTTCCGGGGCCGCAGGCTCCATGCTATGCCTGAGGCTGACGCGCGTTCTCGCAGGAAGCCGCTGGCATCATGAAAGACATCCTCGCTCGCCTTGACGCCCGCCGTGAACGCGCCCGCCTCGGCGGCGGCAAGGCGCGGATTTCGGCCCAGCACGCCAAGGGCAAGCTTACCGCGCGCGAGCGTATCGAACTTCTGCTCGACCACGACTTGTTCGAGGAATTCGACATGTTCGTCGAGCATCGCTGCGATGATTTCGGCATGAGCGCAACCAAGATTCCGGGCGATGGGGTGGTGACCGGCTGGGGCACCGTCAACGGCCGCACTGTTTTCGTTTTCGCCAAGGATTTCACCGTATTCGGAGGCTCGCTCAGCGAAACCCACGCGCAGAAGATCACCAAGATCCAGGAGATGGCGGTCAAGAACCGCGCTCCGATCGTCGGCCTCTTTGACGCGGGCGGCGCGCGCATCCAGGAAGGCGTGGCGGCGCTCGGCGGCTATGGCGAAGTGTTCCAGCGCAATGTGCTCGCCTCCGGCGTCATCCCGCAGGTTTCCGTCATCATGGGGCCTTGCGCCGGCGGCGACGTCTATTCGCCGGCGATGACCGATTTCATCTTCATGGTCCGCGACACGAGCTACATGTTCGTCACCGGCCCCGAGGTGGTGAAGACGGTCACCAACGAGACCGTCACCGCCGAGGAACTGGGCGGCGCGCTGGTTCACACCACCCGCTCCTCCATCGCCGACCGGGCCTATGACAACGATGTCGAGGCGCTGCTGCAGATGCGCCGGCTGATCGACTTTCTGCCAGCCTCGAACCTCGAACAACCCCCGAGGCTGCCCAGTTTTGACGATCCCGATCGGATCGACGTCTCGCTCGACACGCTGATCCCCGACAATCCCAACAAGCCGTATGACATCAAGGAACTGATCCTCAAGGTCGCGGACGAGGGCGATTTCTTCGAGATCCAGGAAGCGCACGCCAGGAACATCGTGACTGGCTTCGGCCGCATCGAAGGCTCAACCGTCGGCTTTGTCGCCAACCAGCCGCTGGCGCTCGCAGGCGTGCTCGATTCCGACGCGTCGCGCAAGGGCGCGCGCTTCGTGCGCTTCTGCGATTGCTTCAATATTCCCATCGTCACCTTCGTCGACGTGCCGGGCTTTCTGCCCGGGCACGGCGCAGGAATATGGCGGCCTCATCAAGCACGGCGCGAAGCTCCTGTTCGCTTACGCCGAGGCGACGGTTCCCAAGGTCACGGTCATCACCCGCAAGGCGTTCGGCGGCGCCTATGACGTCATGGCGTCCAAGCATTTGCGCGGCGATATCAACCTCGCCTGGCCGACGGCGCAGATCGCCGTGATGGGGGCCAAGGGGGCGGTTGAAATCATCTTCAGGGCAGACATCAACAATCCGACAAAGATCGCTGAAAGAACGAAGGAATACGAAGATGCTTTCCTTTCCCCGTTCGTCGCAGCCGAGCGCGGCTATCTCGACGAGGTGATCATGCCGCACGCAACCCGCAGGCGCCTGTCGCGGGCGCTCGCCATGCTGCGCAACAAGAAGCTCGAGAACCCCTGGAAGAAGCACGACAACATTCCGTTGTGAGGGATTGGCGTATCGACGCATCGCCCCGGACGACAATCTCTTGCAGAAAAACAGAAAGCGAGATAGGCTTGCCTCATGGTCGATCCTCTCCATGCCAGGCCGCTTTCCGGCCCATTCCCGTGCGCCCGCGACCCGGAAAGGCCCGGGATTTTTTTCTCCGGAGAATCTCGCGTAACCCATTGATAAGTCACGATTCGGACGAGAGAATCCAAGGAAATCCAAGCTTTTCCAACCCCTGATTTCGGGGGAATTCCAAAGCGAAAGAGGCCCGGGCCAAGAAAACCCAAAATCAGATCGAGCCTCTTACGAGGAAAGCCCCGGCGCCCTGAGCGCCGCGCGGACAGTCACGTCCATGCAGTCGATCAGACGGGCGTCCGCGCTGAGGCGCTCCGCCATTCCCGTGAGCGCCGCGCCGCCAAGGATGAGCGTTCGCGCGCCTGACGCCACGGCCGCGGCAGCAAGGCGGTCCAGTTCGGCGACGGCCGCGGCTTCCCGGCGGCTGACGTCGAGACCTGTCCCTTCGGCCACGAAGACCCCGACGAATGGGGTCTTGACCGAGGCCAGCGCCACCCGTTCGTTCAGCATCTCGACCCAGGCCCTGCCGATGGCGAGGATCGCAAAAGGCTCGCCCAGCGCGTCGGCCTCGCGAATTGAGGCTTCGGCAAGGCCAAAGACAGGCTGGCGCGCAAGCGCCCGCAAAGCCTCGAGCCCCGGATCGCCGAAACAGCCGATCACGACCGCGCAATGCGGCCCACGAGCGCGCGCGTAAGTCTCGAGCACGGCCTCGGCGGCGATCGCGTAGGACTCCCGGGACGCGATCACGGGCGCGCCGCGCTCAGCCGTCAGCGCCTCGAGTCCGATCCCCTCGGGCAGGAGGCGCGCCACGGCGGCGGCCATTTGCTCGGTCATCGCGGCGGTCGTGTTCGGATTGATGATCAGGAAGCTTCGCATGTCTCGGCCGTCGCTTCCGCGTGGGCGAGCCAGTGCCGGGCGATGGAATCCCGCCGCGCGATCCAGGCGCCTCCCCGCTCCTGAATGTGCCGCAGGATCGTCTCCAGCCCGCCAATGCGAGCCGGGCGGCCGATGATCCGCAAATGCAGCCCGATCGAAAGCATGCGCGGCTCGTTCGCCCCTTCGCGCCACAGCCGGTCGAACGCGGCGATCACGTAGGAGGCGAAATCCTCGCCGGTGACGAAGCGGCGCGCGCCGAAGAAGTTCATGTCGTTGGTGTCGAAGGCATAAGGCAGGACGAGGCGCCGCTCCCCGGCCACGGAAACGAAAAAGGGCAGGTCGTCGCAATAGGCGTCGCTGTCATAGAGGAACCCGCCATGCTCCGCGAGAAGGCGGCGGGTGTTGACGGAGGGCGCCGAGCGGGTATGCCAGCCGACAGGCGTCACGCCGGTCGCCTTGCGGATTGTCTGCACCGTCCTGGCGATGGCCTGGCGCTCGGCGGCCTCGCTCATCCGGGCGTGGCGCTCCCAGCGCCAGCCGTGACAGGCGACTTCATGGCCCAGATCCACCGCCTCGCGGGCGAGCCAGGGGGAACGCTCGACCGCGCGCCCGCACGCGCTAATCGTGGCGGGCGCGCGACCTTCGGCGAGCGTCGCCGCGATGCGCCGCCAGCCCGCCCGCGTTCCATATTCGAAGTGCGAATCCTGGCAAAGGTCGGGGTAATTCTCGACCTCGTCAACCGCCTCGTAGGCGCCTTCGTTGCGTTCGTCGCCGTCAGATACGGAAAGCTCGGCCCCTTCCTCGAAGTTGACGACGAAAGAAACGGCGACGCGCGCGCCGCCCGGCCATCGGACTTTCGGCGGGCGGCCGCCATGGCCGCGGAAATCGCGTTCGGAAACGCTTGTCATGTCGGCTCACCTGTCGCTAAGCAGTCTATATAGATCATTTCGGGACTGCGTGATGTCCGGGGAAGAACGCCTGCGCTGGGTGGAAGCCTATAAGGCGACCGGAAATGCGGGGTTGGTCTGCTCGCAGTTCAACGTTTCGCGTCCCACTCTGAGGAAATGGTGGCGCCGATACCAGGAGGCCGGGCTGGAGGGCCTTAAGGATTCGAGCCGCAAGCCCGCTTCCTCCCCCAATCGGAAAGTGTTCGCACGCGAGGAGGCGCTGATCGTCGCGCTGAGGAAGGCCGAGAATCTCGGCGTGCACCGCCTGAGGTCGGAATTGCGCCGCCGCCATGGGATCGAGCTTTCGGCGGAGACGATTCTGAAAGTGCTGAGGCGCGCGGGCGAACCGATGAAGAGCGGCCGCGGCGAGACGGCCGGGGAGCCGCCTCCGCCGCGCTTTGCGAGCGAAGCGCGCCAGTTCGGGCGGGGCGGGCTCTTCCATGGGCTCGCCTCGGACGACGGCGTGGCGAACGCCATCGCGTCGCTGATCGTCAACGAGCGCTTCCGGCCGGGGCAGAAGTTGAGCGAGGCCAATCTCGCGGCGAAGCTCGGCGTCGGGCGGACGCTCATTCGGGAAGCGCTGCGGCGCCTTGGCTTCGCGGGGATCGTCACTCTCCAGCGCAACCGCGGCGCGTTCGTCGCGGACCCCTCGCTTGGCGAAGTGCAGCAGGCCTATGCGGCGCGCCGGTTGATCGAAGCCGAGATCGTCAGCGATGTCTGCCGCCACTGCACTGCGCATGACATCCGCACGCTCCGGGCCCATGTCGAGCGGCAAGTCGAGGCTCAGGCGTCGGGCGACCGCGGCCGGTTCGTCCAGCTCATCACCGAGTTTCATTCGCTCTTGGCTTCGCTCGGGGAAAATCGGCTCCTCGAGACCTTCGTCCAGCAACTGGCGGCGAAGACCTCGCTTGCGGTTCTTCTTTACGACTGGGAGCCGCCGGCCTGCGCGGTCGAGGAGCATGCGGCGCTGATCGACATGCTGGCGGCGGGCGACGCGGACGCCGCGCGGGAGCTCATGAATCGCCATTTGGCCGGGCACCAGGAGCGCTTGCCGTCGAGGAAATGAGGCGGTCGGCCTCGCTGGCCGGCTCTCGCCTTGACCTCAGTGCGAGATCGCCGTCAGTTCCTGGCCCGGACGGATGGACCGGGCGGCCAACATGCAGGCCGCGGCAAGGAGAGCGGCGACGCCGCCTGAGGCTGCCGCGATCGTGGGGCTCGCTCCGGCCTGCTGGAGAGCGCCATAGACGAGGGGCCCGAAAATGCCGCCGATCGGACCCGTGATGTTGATGAAGGCTGCGCCCGATCCGCGCACCCGGGTGGGGAAGGATTCCCCCACATACGCGAAGAACGGCGCCGCGGCGCCCTGCGCGAAGAACAGGACGAGCGCATAGCCGATGACGACGGTCACAAGGCTGGTCGTGACGAAGAGCAGGGCGAAAGTGCAGACCGCGGCCAGGGTCTGGGCGATGATCACGGTCTCGCGCCGGCCGATCCGGTCTCCGAGCCAGCCGAGCAGAAGATAGCCGAGCACCGCGACGCCATTGCCGAAGAAGATCGTCCAGAGCGCGCTTGTCAGGTCGATGCCTTTCGCCTGGCCGAGCACGGAGGTCGCGAGCACCGTCAATTGCGAATCAGCGATGATCTTGAAGAAGAACATCGCCCCGAGCGCGATCGACTGGCGCCTGAGCGCAGGCGTGAACAGTTCGGCATAGGTGTTGGGCCGGTCGCCCGCGATATCGAGGCTCCACTGCTTGGCGAGCCGATCGCAGGCGACGGTCTCGCCCTGAGCTCTGAGCCGCCTCAGGTGCTGGATCTTCAGGAAATAGGGCGATTCCCTGAGGCCGAAGCGGAGAATCAGGATGACGATGAGCGGAAAAGTCGCAACGACGAAAACTCCCCGCCAGCCGAGCTGCGGCAGCATCAGCGCCGCCAATCCCGACGACAGCATGACGCCGAGCGGCCAGCCGGCCTGGACGATTCCATAGAGGAAGCCTTTGGCGCGCGCGCCGAAGACCTCGTTGAGATAGGCGGCGTTCACGGCCTGCTCGGACATGCCGAAGCCCGAGAGGGCCCGGAAGACGATGAGCGACACCGGTCCCATCGCCAGCGCGGCGAGGCCTGAACTCAAGGCCGCCCCGCCAGTCGTGAGCACCAGCGCGAACCGGCGCCCGAGCCGGTCGATGACCGGACCGACCGTCAGGGCCACCACGAGCGAAGCGAGACCCACGAAGGTCGCGACATAGGAGGCCGTCGCGTTTGACCAGCCGAACTCCTGTTGGATCTTGGGCAGCAGATTGCCGAAGGTGATGAGGTCGTAGACCGCGAAGGTCCAGGCGAGCAGGGTGAAGGCGTAAGTTTGCTGGAAAAGGGGGTTGGGATGCACCCTGCCTGAATTGCAGCAGGAATTGGGCTTTCGGTTGGCGCCGGGGCCCCAGGGAGCATCCCGATGCAGAGAGTATCCGCGCCGCAGCGCACGCGCGAGGAGCTTCGCGCCTTGATGAATGGAGAACTGGGGACGGCGACTGGGCGGAGCGATTTGGTTCGCCTTGCGCTTCGGTTGATCGTCGAGGAGGCGCTTGAGGGCGAAGTGGCCGATGTCCTTGGCCGCGAGCGCTATGAGCGCGGCGATGGGGAGAAGGCTGGCTACCGGAATGGCTATCGGCCGGGCAAGGTGAAGACCGCGGAAGGCGCGGTGAACTATTCGGCTCCGCAGGTCCGCGACACGCCCGAGCCGTTCGTCTCCGGCGTACGGGCTGCGCTTTCGGGGCGCACGCGGGAGCTTGAGCGGCTGGCGGTCGAACTTTACGCGCGAGGCCTGTCGACCCGCGATATCGAGGACACGTTCACTGGCGAGACCGGCCGGCGGCTGCTGTCGCGGGCGGCGGTGAGCGAGATCACCGAGAAGTTGTGGGCCGAGTACGAAGACTTCTGCAAGCGCGATCTTTCCGAGCACGCGATCGTCTATCTGTTCATCGACGGCATCGCCGAGCGGCTCCGTCCCGGCCAGCGGCGCGAGGCAGTGCTGGCCGCCTGGGGCATCGGCGAGGACGGACGCAAGGTCCTGCTTGGGCTGATGGCGGGCTCCAAGGAGGACGTCGAGACGGTGCGGGCGTTCTTTCAGGACCTGCGCGCCAGAGGGCTCGGCGATCCGCTGCTTGTGGTCAGCGACGGGGCGCCCGGCATCATCCGGGCGATCGAGGAATGCTTTCCCCGATCGGCGCGCCAGCGCTGCCTGGCGCACCGGATGCGCAACCTCGCGGCCAAGGTCCCAGCCGATCCGTGGCTGGAGTTCAAAGCGCGCGTCAGCGCCTGCTATCAGGCGCCGTCGCGGGCGATCGCACGGCAGTTGGCGGCCGGCATCCGAGCCGACTGCGCCGATCTCCTGCCGAGCGCGCTCGCCTGCTTCGAGGACGACTTCGAGGCCTGCGTCGCCCACCTGAGGCTGCCCGTCACCCATCGGCGCTTCATTCGCACCACCAATCTGCTCGAACGGCTGTTCGTCGAGGAGCGCCGGCGGCTCAAGATCATCCCCAACGGCTTCGGCGAGAAGCCGGTGCTCAAACTCATGTTCGGCGCGCTGATCCGAGCCGCCGACCGCTGGCGCAGCCTGCGTTTCACCGAGTTCGAGTTGCGCCAGATCGCCGCCGTCAGAAAGGAACTCGATCAGGAATACGAGGCTTCGATCACGCCGCTGGCAAGGTCATCCCAGCCCCGAGTTTCCAGCAAATCCGCGCCTTGACCGGCGAGCAGGGCGACGATAGCGGTGTAGGTCACCTGACTTTTCGTCAGGGGCGAAACGTCGGGGACATCATCGGTCGTGGAGGCGGGCGCGAGCCCGGAGACGGCGGCGGCGTTGCTGGCCATGGCGGGACCCCTTCCAGATCCGGCCTCGCGGGAGGAGGTCGGTTTTCAAGTTGTATGCAAAATGAAATTTTCCTGTCAATCACATGAAGGCTCATATTTTCGCCAGAGCAGGCCGAAAATATGGGCGCTCTTTGAAAGTATCTTTGTGGACTTACGGAGGTGGATTTTGCCCTCGCCCGATTGTCGCGGCCCGGAGTTCCGGGCGGCTATCCTGACTGCGGATAGGGACAGCTCAGCGACTGCCGCCCTCGGCGTCGAAGCGTGAAGAACGGAAGTTCAGGCTCAAGCGCGTCGCGTGGAGAAACGCTTCCCCGCGCCCGCCTCTGGGAGATGGAGCGGCGCGAAGTGGAGGACGTCAAAGCCGGATTCGAAGAGGCGGCAGGTCATCGGGACAGATGACTGCTGCCGCGATCCGATCGATAGGGCGTGGGCCCGGCGGGGTCCGTGCCGGGCATCAGTTCAGGATTTCTTGCTCGGAGGCGGAACATTATGGCCGCCTGCCGCGAGCGACTTCTTGTATGTTCAACCTTGTAAATGTTTCTAACCGTTTGCAATCCTTAGATTTTCAGCATTCGCATTAGTTCCAGTTTGTTTGCGGAAATTGGTTGCAATTTGGGCCTTTTTGTGCGCTTCTGCTTGCTGATTGCTAAACGGCTAAGCCCAAGCTAGGCGCTGAAATGTCTGAGAAAATTGGGATTAAAACGATCCTAGCGATGAAGCCTAACACGATAATTTGGGACGCAACCGTCAAAGGCTTTAATGCAAGGAGGCAGAAATCGGAGGCTGTGACCTTTTCCGTCTACTACCGGACGCAGGACGGGCAGCAACGCTGGCACCGCATAGGGCGCTTCGGGGTCTGGACACCAGAACAAGCCCGCAAGGAGGCGCAGCGCGTTCTTAGAGCCAGAGATCTAGGGGAGGATCCAAGCGGCGCACGGATGGCGCTGCGGAACTCGCCAACGATGGCAGAGCTACTAGCCGAATATGAAGCCGACATGGTGGCGCGTCGCATCAATAGAAAAAAGAACAGCACCATAAAAGCGGATCAGAGCCGCATAAAGATATATATCGCGCCACATTTAGGGAAATTAAAGGTGGTGAACGTTACGCAAGCCGATATGAGCACATTTGCGCAACAGCTTTCGCCGGGTAGTGCCAAACGAATTATAGGTCTCACTAGTGGTATTTTCACATACGCTATTAAGAAGGGTCTGCGCGAGACTAATCCATGTCGCGGTCTTGAGCTACCGCCTGATCGCAAGAGGCTTAGGCGCTTGTCTGTGGTCGAATATCCGCTTCTATGGAACACGCTAGCGAACGAAAAACATATCACTTCAGAGATATTCTTGTTTCTAGCTCTGACAGGATGGCGAAGCGGTGAAGCGCGCCTCCTGAAATATTCCGAACTCGATATGGATAGGAGGATCGCCACGCTTGCTGACTTTAAGACGGGGCAATCTGTGCGGCCTTTAAGTGGCGCTGCCATCGACGTAATTCAGAGACAGCCGAGAGCCAGCGAATACGTCTTTCCGCTGAAAAATGGAAAGCCTAGAGCTGGTCCCGATCGTTTGAACAGGATTCCGCGAAGGTTAAGTGGACTGCTGCCAGGGTCGGTCCTTTGCAATTTCGCGCGCGGGGCGTGGTGGAGGGAGGGCGTAGCCCGACCCGGAGACACGTCCTGCGCGCGGCGGAAAATTCATGCCGCCGCCGCGAGGGGCGATGGCGTGAAGTAGGCCTCGTCCGGGGTGCGCCGGTCAAGGCTCGAATGCGGGCGCCGATGATTGTAAAAGGCCAGATAGCGACCGATCGAGCTGCGCGCCTCGCTGACGCTATCGTAGGCTCTCAGGTAGACCTCCTCGTATTTGACGCTTCGCCACAGGCGCTCGACGAACACGTTGTCTCGCCAGGCGCCTCTGCCGTCCATGCTGATCGCGACGCGATGCTTCAGCAGCACGCCGGTAAAGTCGACGCTTGTGAACTGGGCGGATTCAAGCGGTCGTCGCAACACGATCTTTGTCGGCTGATAGGAGAAACCGGTCAAGCGCCTCTGCGGGTGTCTTCCAATCAAGCGTCTTTCGGGGCCGCGAGTTGAGGGCGGCGGCCACGGCTGCAATCTCGTTGGCGCTGTGCATGCTGAGATCGGTCCCTTTGGGGAAGTACTGGCGCAGCAGTCCGTTAGTGTTCTCGTTGGTGCCCCGTTGCCATGGGCTGTGAGGATCGCAGAAATAAACTCGCACGCCCGCCTCGATCTTGAGGCGCGCGTGCTGGGCCATCTCAGCTCCTTGATCCCAAGTCAGCGACCGGCGCAGTTGCTCGGGCAACGTGACGATCGTGCGCGAGATGGCGGCACGTACCGCCTCGGCGCCATGACCGGCGAGTGCGGGCCCGTTCTTCACGCGAGCCTCGTGGCCATGGCCCGCCATGCGCGGCAGGTATAGCAGCAGAGTGAAGCGCGTCGTGCGCTCCACTAAGGTGCCGATCGCCGAACTCCCAAGACCCAGGATAAGGTCTCCTTCCCAGTGGCCCGGCACGGCGCGATCGGCTGCCTCCGCCGGACGTTGGCTGATCATGATCTCGGGAGAGATGAAGGTCTTGCCTCGCCCGCGCGTGCGCGCCCTCGGCATCCGCAACACGCGCCCGGTGCGCAGGCAGGCCGTCAGTTCGCGGCGCAACGCGCCTCGACCTTGAACGAACAGCGCTTGATAGATGGCTTCATGGCTGATGCGCATGGTCGCGTCGTCCGCGAAGTCCACCGGCAGGCGACGGGCGATCTGCTCCGGGCTCCAGGCGTTTGCCCATCGCCGGTCCTTCCGTGGTCCGTGCCGACGGCTTTTCCAGGACACGACCGGGCCGGGAACAGGAGCCCCGCTCGGAGCCACAACGACGCCAGCCAACCGTTCCTCGACATAGGTTCTTAACGCCGCGTTGCGCGCAAGCTTCGCCTGCTTTGGGCGGCGAGCAGCGCGCTCGGCGTGCCATTGCGCTGTCGTCGCACGATACGCGAGGCCACCGCTTCGGGTGGCGGCGTTGCGCCGCAGCTCTCTGGAGATTGTCGATGCCACTCGCCCGAGCCGGCGAGCGACCTCCTGCATGGAGTAGCCCTGAACGCGAAGGAGCGCGATCTCCTCCCGCTCCGCAAAAGAGAGATACCGACCACAGAGCGGCGTCGCCGATAGCCCAAACATCGATGGCGGCATGCCCCCTGCCTTCCTGAACCATCGTGTTCCTACCGCCTGCGGGACACCGACACCGACCGCAGCATCTTCACTCGCCGTGCCCGCCGCAATCGCTGCCCAAAATCGCCGCCGCTCCTCTCGCCCTGCCACCGGCGGTCGACCTGGTGAGAACAAGCGCACCCGCCCAGAACGATCCGAGCGCCGTTTTCGAATGTTCATCGCAACTCCCGTCAAAATGTTGCGACGACCACTTGAATCCGCCCTGGCTGCCCTGGTCGCTGTTGAAGATGTCCGGCTTGCCACGCTTGGCCAGGGCCTCCTCCAGCGCCTCGATGCAGAAGTCGGCTTCCATCGTGATCGACACCCGATGCGCAAGAACCCGCCGGCTGAACACGTCGACGACCGCCGCCAGGTAGACGAAGCCACGCGCCATCGGGATGTAGGTGATGTCCATCGCCCACACTTGATCGGCCCGTTCGATCTTCACCCCGCGCAGCAGATACGGGTAGATCTTGTGGCCGGGCGCGGGTTTGCTGGTGTTCGGACGGCGATAGATGGCCGCGATCCCGATGCGCTTCATCAGGCTGGTTACATGGCGCCGGCCGAGCGAGACGCCCTCCCGGTTCAGGAAGTCGCGCAGCATCCGGCTGCCCGCAAACGGGTAGTCGAGATGCAGTTCGTCGAGGCGGCGCATGATCCGCAAATCCTCGGTCGAGGTTGGCCAGGGTTTGTAGTAGACGGCGCCCCGGCTGACGCCGAGCGCCTCGGCCTGCCGGGAGATCGGCAAGTCGTGCTCACGGTCGATCATCGCCTTGCGCTCAGCAATCCCGCCTTGGTGAGCGCCCCTTCTAAAAAATCGTTCTCCAGGGTCAGCTCGCCGATCTTGGCGTGAAGCGCCTTCAAGTCGACGCTCGGCGCCGCCTTCGTCTCGCCCCTGTCAGCGCCGAACAGGCCAGCCGCCCCTTCCAGCACCTGGCTTCGCCATTGCGTGACCTGGTTCGGGTGCACATCGAAAAGCTGAGCCAGTTCGGCCAGCGTCTTGTCGCCCTTCATGGCAGCCAACGCCACCTTCGCCTTGAAGCCCGGCGTGTGGTTCCTACGGGTTCGCTTCGTCATCTTTGCTCCTGATTCGCGACGAGAACCCTCGCCGCCGTCAGGCAGAAAATCCACTCAACCGACTGTTCAGATTCTCGAAGCCAGCTCTAATGTCGGCCTGGCGATGCAGCGGGAGATGATCGCAATATTTGGAGACGAGGACGTGGGCGAGCAGCGCCGGCCCAGGGCGTCCCTTCTCGATCGGCAGCGTCGGCATGGGCGCCTGCACGACCGTCTCGCAGGCGCGGCAACTCATCTTCGGGCGCACATGCAGCACGCGCTTGAAGTGTGAAGGTACATATTCCAGGACCATGCGCTCATCGGCGCCGATCCGGCCGAACTTCGTTTCGCCGCAGGTCGGGCAGACGCAGGGCGCTTCGTGCAGGACCGTCTCGAGCGGCAGATGATCGGGCAGAGGCTTGCGGACGGACGGCTTCTTCGACGGCAGGGTGGAAGAAGCCTCGCCGTCGGCAGCCTCAGTTCGCGCCTGTCGCTCGGCTTCGCTCTCCTCGATGTCGCCGAGCACCAGCTCCAGTTGCTCGATCTCGCGGTCGAGCTTCTCCGACGACCGCCCGAAACGCGCGCGCCGCAAGATCGACAGCTGCATTCGCAGCTTCTCGATCAGCAGCGTCTTGGCGTGAACTTCCGTGGCAAGCGCCGCCGCAAACCGTCGCAGTTCGGCGGGATCTTCAGGCAAATCAGCGGCGGAGCGCGACATGCTTACGGCTATCACAATATGTGCGTCGGCGCATTCAAAAATGAACGGAATCTATAGGAAAAACGGGCGCTCCGGCGCTTCAGGCGCAACGGTCCTGCGCCAATCAATTCCTTCAATCAGCAGCGCAAGCTGAGCCGCCGTCAGATGTAGCGCGCTCTCTACGATCGGGGGCCAGACGAACCGACCTTTCTCAAGACGCTTGGCGAAAAGACACAAGCCGGAGCCGTCCCAGGTCAAAATCTTCACGTAGTCGCCGCGCTTGCTGCGAAACACGAACGCCGCCCCCGAATAGGGATCGGCGCGCAGCGTCTGCGCCACATCGGCGGCCAGCCCGTCGAAGCCGCGCCGCATGTCAACGGGCTTGCAAGCCAGATAGACCTTCACGCCCGGCGCCAACTGGAGCATCAAACGACGCCCAGCGCCAACAGAACGCGACGGAGCGCCTCGGCGTCTACGTCAGCGTCGAGCGATACCTTCGCGCCATTCGGTAAGCTGATCTCCATCGCGCCGCGCCCTGCGCCTCGGCGCGTCTGACGAGCCGGCTTCGCCATGACATCGGAAGGCCGTGGCGCTGAGGGCGCGTCCAACTCAAGCAGCTTCACCGGAACGAAGGCCGGTGCGATCGTATCCGGCGACCCGGCCGCGCCAGGCTTCTCCTTCGCCGCCCCGCGCCGCCGCTCACGCCAGCCCTCGCGAGAGCGACGTATCCATTTGAAAATGAGATTGGCGTTCAGCCCATGCCGACGCGCAACCGCGGCAACAGAAGCCCCCGAAGCGAGAGCCTCCTCGACGATCCGCTTGCGCTCATCGAGGCTTCTCGTCGTTCGCCGCCGCTCCCCAGCTTCCTCTTTCGCCGCCATAAGTGTCCACCTCGGATCCAGGTGGACACCTAATCCAATCCAGATGCGGGCCGACAGGCGGCCGTCAGATCACGCTTACAGTGCAGGAACAGATTGGCCAGGATCGGCGACACGACGCCGCCTTGCGGCGTGCCCTTGTCGCGCGCCTGAAGCTGCCCTTCCGCGTTTTGCATCGGCGCTTTCAGCCAACGCTCGACGTAGAGCAAGATCCAGGGCTCCTGACAGTGCTTGCGCAGAGCCTTCATCAGGAGGCCATGATCGAGATTGTCGAACAGGCCTCGAATGTCGAACTCCACCACCCAGTCTTGGTCCCAGCAACGGCGTCTGGTGACAGCGATCGCCTCCAGCGCCGATTTCCCCGGCCGATAACCATAGGAATCGTCGTGGAAGAGCGGATCAAGCTGTGGCTCCAGCCACATCTTGACCGCCGTCTGCGCGATCCTGTCGGTTACCGTCGGGACGCCCAACACCCGCACGCCCCCGGACTTCTTCGGAATCGGCACGCCTTTCACCGGCGGCGGAAAATAGCTGCCGGAACTCATCCGATTCCAAAGCTTGTACAGGTTGGCGGCGAGCTTCGTCTCGAACCGCTCGATCGTCTCCGCGTCGATCCCTGCGGCTCCCTGATTGGCTTTCACATGCAACCAGGCTTCCCAGATCAGCGCCTTGGGAATGCCGTACGATTTGCAGGTCATGCGAGATTCCTCCCAGTCGCCCGGTTGATCTCCCATGCCCGCCAGATGACGCCGTCCCTTTGCTCCCCCGCCATTACAGCGGTCTCAACGCTACTACGGACGGCTCCGTCCCTTGGCGGCGCTTCGCTAATGTCGGCCTCGCTTTTCAGGCTTGGGCCTTTCGCTTGGCATCGCCGCCGAAGGTTCCCGCAGTTCAACGCAAGAGCCTGAAACAGGATCGCGCCGCCTCTATGCCGGACGCCGTCTGGCCCGTCAGCAGGCATCGTCCAGACTGATCCCGGCGCAACTTCACTCACCGGTTTCGACGTCGTCTGATAGCTTTCGACACTTGTACGGCGGTTCACGGGTGTTCGCCTTCCTGTCTCCTACCTGACGCCTTTGAAGCGCCTTTTCCGTAACGCTCACGACCCTGGCTTTTGACCAGCGCCGCTTACGGTGGTTTGCGACCCGCTCCTGCAAGCCGATCGCGGGGGACCTACCCCCATCTCTCACGCCGCTTGCTGCGGCACACTGAAGTCGGTCTGCCAGAGCTGGTTGGGCGCCGTGGTCTTGTCCCTGAATTCCTCGGCCGCTTTGATGACGATGTAGGCCGGGCCGGCGATAAGATCGTGCGCTTTCAAGAGCCGATAGACCGACGCCTCCGAGACAAAATATTCTGCCTCGTCCGTGAAGCGCACCGCCAGTTCCCGCGGGCTGAGCTCGGGTTGATCCAGCGCCAGGTCGACAATCTGGCTGCGGATAGCCTCTGGGATGCGGTTCCAGACCCGATCCGGCCGTGAGGGGCGATCCGCGAGGGCCTCCGGTCCGCCGCGCCGATGCCGATCATACCAGCGGTAGAAACGACGATCTGGGAATGCCGAGCTTTTCCAATGTCCGCCGAGCCGGCAAGTGCGATTGCTCGACAAGTCGGATGATCTCTGTCTTGTCGGATGCGGAATATCTCATGCCTCGTCTCCCCCATCCCCGATCATGCTTTATGGAATGGCCCGCCCCTCCTTCCGGCGATGTACGCTCGCCGGCATTTTCAGGAGGAGGAATGGGAATGAGAATGAGAATCTCTGTCCTTGGCGTCGATCTTGGCAAGAATGTTTGCAGCCTCGTCGGTTTCGATGCGTCAGGCGCGGTCGTTTTGCGCCGGCGCGCGAAGCGCGAGACGGTGATCGCGCTGGCGGCGAAGCTTCCGCCTTGCGTGGTGGCGATGGAGGCCTGCTGCGGCGCCCATCATCTCGGCCGCGTGTTCGCCGCTCACGGTCACGACGTGCGGTTGATGTCGCCCGAGTATGTCCGGCCATACGTCAAGGCGCAGAAGAACGACGATCGTGACGCCGAAGGGATCGCCGAAGCGGCGACGCGTCCGACGATGCGGTTTGTCGAGCTGAAGAGCCAGGAGCAGCTCGACATGCAGACGCTCCACAGATCAAGAGACCGATTGGTCGGTGAACGGACCGCTCTGATCAACCAGTTGCGCGCCATTCTCCTGGAGCGCGGAATCGTCGCCCCTCAGGGCAAGCGGAAGCTGGAGCAATTCCTTGTCAACCTGATGGACGAACAAGGCGGAGTGGGATTGAGCCCTCGGATGATCATGTTGGTCACCGACGCGCGCATCCAATGGGCCGAGCTCGATCGAAGGATCGCCGCTTTTGATGCGGAGTTCGTTCGCTGGACGAAAGAGAATGAGGACGCCCGTCGCCTGGCGACGATCCCAGGGGTCGGCGCGACAATCGCCTCGGCTTTGATCGCGGCGGTGGGAAAGGCCGAGACCTTCGAGCGCGGCCGCGATCTGGCGGCGTGGCTGGGGCTGGTTCCACGCCAGTTCACGACCGGAGGAAAGACGAAGCTGCTGGGCATCAGCAAGCGCGGCAACAAGTATCTACGCAAGCTCCTGATCCACGGCGCGCGAGCGGCGCTGCCCTATGTGGCCGAGCGGGACACCCCGCTCGGCCGGTGGGCCAAAGCGCTACTGAGCCGGGCCCACCCAAATGTCGTCGTGGTGGCGTTCGCCAACAAGCTGGCCCGGATTGCCTGGGCGGTGCTACGGCGAGGGGAGCCTTTTGCCGCGAAGGGCGCGCCCTTGGCGGCGTAGCGGTTGGTCGATCAGAGCTTGAGGGCGCTGTTCGATCGATGAGGTTTGCGAGTGGCGATATCGAGATGGCCTGACAGTCGAACGACGTTTCGGAAGCCTAGTCAAAAAAGCGGCGCTAGACGCCGAACGCTTTATGAGGACCGGAGCGCGCGTATCTCCATCTTGGCCGGGAGACACCCTCCGAGGCCGGATACGTTGAAGCAGACTGATCTTTCGGCGCTCTCGATCAAACCCCTTGCAAACGGGGCGGGCCATACGTTTTTTGAGCAGCCGGTTTTCGAGGGTGAGATCGGCCACGACCTCTTTCAGCGCCTGCGCCTCCCGGCGAAGGTCCTTCACCTCGTCGGAGGTTGCGGCGCGCGCCGTGTCGCCGGCGAGCCGCTTCTTGCCGGCTTCCAGGAACTCTTTCGACCAGCCATAGGACATCGACGAGGCGATGCCCTCGCGGCGACAGAGTTCGGCGATGCTCTCCTCGCCGCGCAGCCCTTCCAACACGACGCGGATCTTCTCTTCAGCTGAAACATGTCGACGCGTCGCGCGCCGAATGTCCCTGATCGCGTCTTCCGCCGGCTGCTTTTCCGGCCCGGATTTCTGTCTCATCTTCGCTCCTTGCGGCTACGATGATCCAGAAATCCTCCCTAGGTGAAAACCCCGCGCTGTCTCAAAGGCGCTGATGGCGGACAACCGATCATAATCTGATCCGCTCCCACTTCAGCCCGCTGTACGAGACTTTGGATGTCGCGAGCGAAGGGGTTCCAACCTTGGAGCCCCAACCTTGATGAGGTTGGAGGTCGCCCCTGACGCGTCGCCTTCAGGATCGCTGTCAGCGCTTGTCAACCGAGCGTAGGTTACAACTCAATCCTATTGGGATAGGATGATGGTATCCGTGTTGGTATTTCAAATTTTCGATAGGCTAGAAACCTCATATTTTCACCGCCCTAGACGGAATCAGGGATTCCGCCCCTGGGCACCATCCCCTAGCCACTAAACGCATTGACGCGGCTTTGTCGCGATATGGCGCAGCATAGCGCAAGCACCGCTTCGGCGATGACGCTCTTGTCCAGGAGCGTTCGCGCGCGTTCGAAAAAAGAACCCCGCACCTGAATGCGGTCAGGCGCGGGGCAAGCCGGGCGCGCGCGAACCAAGGGGCACCATTACAACGCGCCGGATACGTAACAATACTCCACGCCCCCGCGCTGTCAATTACTTGGCGCCGATAGCCACCAATAAAAAAGGGCGGCCCGAAAGCCGCCCCCTCCCCAGCCCACCGAGAACGGACGCACGCCGCAGGGGGATTCAACGGCTTTCGCCGTTCAAAGCAAGGCCGAAGGGCTTACAACGCGGAGGTTGTATCACAATGGCCCTGCGCATTAACGCTGTCAACCCGGTAGTGTTCGGGGCTTTTCGCGCGGGCAACCGCCAGGGACCGCAAGGGCCGGTATCGCGATCTCTCCCGCCGCTCACGTTATCTCGAGAATTTAACTTGGCCGGGAAGTTCGATATCCGGCCGATAGACCCGCGCAAACTTGAAAGAACTTCGAAAACAATTGGTAATTTATATCAAGGAAAACTAAAACCGCCGCGGCCATTCCGTCTGAAGGAGCGCACGCTTTTGACCGCCTCGACCCAATTTCCAAACCACGAACTCAGTTCGCCAATACGATCTCTGGCGCCCGACGCGCGCCCTCTTGGCAAGATCGGCTACCTGATCAGATCATCGCGTCGCATCCTCGACCGCCTCAAGGCGGCGGCAATCGAATTCGTCTTGATCGCGATCCTCGTCGCCGGGTTCATCGTGGCGGCGCTCTTGGCCCTCGACCTATCGGACGTGCTGAAATGGTGACGTCGTCTGTCGCGCATCGCCATGCGGCTTTGCCCCATGCTGAGCTGAGCAAAACTCGCGGCGGCTCGTCCCTGCGCCGCCTGGCTCAGACCCATGCCCGGCTTATTCCTCGTGCAGGTGGCCGACGTGTTTTTGCGCATAGAGCTGGACGCCGAGATGGCCGATCAGCGTCAGTTGCGCCTCAAGGAAATCGATGTGGTCCTCCTCGTCGGAGGTCAGCTTCTCGAAGAGGTTCTTTGTCACGCGATCATTGACCGAAACGCAATGTTGCGCGGCTTCGAGATAGAGCGCACGCGCATGGGTCTCGGCGGTCAGATCGCACTCGATGATTTCCTTGATGTCCTTGCCGATCCGCAACTGGTCGAGCGACTGCATGTTCGGCTGTCCGTCCAGAAACAAAATGCGGGCCACAAGCATGTCCGCATGCTGCATCTCCTCGATGGATTCGCTGCGCCAAGTCTTGGCGAATTCCTTGTAGCCCCAATTGTCGAGAATCCGATAGTGAAGCCAATATTGATTGACCGCGGCAAGCTCGTGACGGAGGGCCCGGTTGAGATATTCGAGGACTTGCTGGTCGCCGCGCATAAAGGGTTCCACCCGTTTCGAGCGAGTCGACGCCTGAATTCCCGTCGCCCCGCGATAAGCTTCTGATACAACACCGAACGGCGTCGTCAGCGCAAGCGCGGGCGGCCTGCAGAGGGTGGGGGCGCCTCCGAGGGGACGGGGCATGGCGTGGCCAAGGCGGTTGGCGCGGCTTGAACGCCTGGCGGGGCGCAAATCTCGCGCCGGCAGGGCGCGAATGTTAAAGCCAGACACATTTGGGGCGTCGCGATGGCGTTTTAAAACATTCAAGTGCCCGACGCCTTCCAATAGAAACTTGCCACAAGGCGCAGTCAGTCGCGCGCATCGGGGAGAAACGTCAATGTCCGACGGGCGGTCGCGCGTGATCTTTGTGCGCGGCGGGCGTGCGCCCAGCGGCCCCGATGCGATCGCCGTGCTCTTCCAAGCGCCCGCGGCCCTTTTTCAAGCGCCCGCCGTCAACCTCGACTCCGAAAATTTCGCCAACCCGCCGGTTTCCCCGGCTTCGACCTGGCGCGCCGGATCGCCGGCCCAACAATAGTCATGGACGGGCATGTCGAACGTCTTTGAGATGGTGGAGCGGGAGGCCATGCCGGCGTCGGGCCGGCGCAAGGTCATCATCACCTGCGCCGTAACCGGATCTGTCCACACGCCGTCCATGTCGGAATATCTGCCCGTAACCCCCGTTCAGATCGCCGAGCAGGCGGTCGAAGCCGCGCGCGCGGGGGCCGCGATCCTGCACCTGCACGCCAGAAATCCCGACGGGAGCCCGACGACCGATCCTGAGACCTATGACGAATTCGTTCCCGTCATCGCCGCCGAGACCGATGCGATCATCAGCATCGCGACCACCGGCGCCACGCGGACGACGCTCAAGGAACGCCTCGCCTATGCGCTGAGGACAAGGCCGGAGCTGTGCTCCATCAACATGGGCACGATGAATTTCGCCTTCCACAAGGCGGCGCGCGGCGTGGTCGGCTGGAAGCATCCGTGGGAGAAGCCTTATGTCGAGGGTTCCGAAGACAGGGTGTTTCGCAACACTTTCGGCGACATAAGAACCATTCTCGGCGAACTCGGCGACCAGCACGGCGTGCGCTTCGAGTTCGAATGTTACGACGTCGGGCAATTGCACAATCTCGCGCATTGCGTCGAGGAGGGTCTCGTCAAGGGCCCGCTGTTCATTCAATGCGCTCTTGGGATCCTCGGCGGACTCGGGCCGGAGCCGGAAAGCCTGCTCGTCATGCGCAGCACCGCCGATCGCCTGTTTGGCCGCCGCAACTACGAGTTCTCGGTGCTTGGCGCCGGGCGCCATCAGATATCGCTGGTCGCAATGGGCGCCATCATGGGCGGCCATGTTCGGGTCGGGCTTGAGGACAGCCTGTTCCTCAGCCGGGGATTGCTCGCGACCTCGTGCGCCGCTCAGGTGCTCAAGATTCGCAGGATCCTGGAGGAGCTTTCGCTCGACATCGCAAGCCCCGCCGAAGCCCGGGAGATTCTTCAGACCAAGGGCGCCGACAAGGTGAGATTCCATGTCTGATGCGACAGCGACCGCGCCTGTCCAGGTGGCTCGGAGGCCGCGAGGCAGCCTGCTCGAGCCGATCGTCCTCGCCGTCACGCTGGCGTTGATCGTTCTCTTCGCGTTGACCATCCCGGGTTTCGCGACGCTTGGGAATCTTTCCGTCATTCTCTCCAACTCGACGTCCCTCATCCTTCTGAGCTGCGGCATGGCGGTCGTGGTGATTTCCCGTGGCCTCGATCTGTCGCAGGTCGCGGCGATGGTGGCTGGCGCGACGACGTACTGCACGCTGATCAACGCAGGCCTTCCGGGACCGCTCGCGATCATCCTCGCCGTCCTCGCGATGGCGGCGGTCGGGTTTGTGAACGGCTGGCTCATCGCCTTTATCGAGATCCCTGCCCTGCTCGCGACTTTGGCCTCCGCCATGCTGATCACGGGCTTCTTTCGCTTCGCCGTCCTGCGCGGCGAGTTTCTCTTGATCCTGCCGAAATCGAACCCGGCGATCCTCTTTTTCAAGTCCGACATTCTGCCCGGCCTGACCGCTCCCGTCGCGCTCATGATCGCGACGCTGATCTTCACCTGGCTCTTGCTGCGCTTCACGACGACAGGGCGCATCGTCTACGCCATGGGCGACAATTTCCTGGCCGCCCGCCTCGCCGGCCTGCCGGTGCGCACAACGACGATCTTTGTCTACATCTACTCCGCGCTGACTGCGCTACTCGCCGGGCTCGTGATCGCAGCGGCGAGCGGGACGGTCGATTTCCGCATCGTCACGAATGGCAGCCTGCTGTTCGAAGTCATCCTGGTGGTGGTGCTCGGCGGCATCCCGCTGAGAGGCGGACGCGGCGGCGTGCGCAATCTTCTGGTCGGCGCCGCCCTGATCGCGGTCCTGCGCAACGGCATGACGCTTTACGACTTCAGCACTCAGATCCAGGACATGCTGAGGGGCGTCGTCCTCATCGCGGCGATTTTCGTCGACAACTATCTCAACCCGAGAGACGCGGAGACCGACACGGTCGGTGATCTGTGAAAACCTGTGCAACCGTGGGAGGAACTGATGTTGAAGATTAGAGGCAAGCTGCACGCGGCGATCGCCGGACTGGCGCTCGGCGCCTGCGTCGCGCTCGGGGCGCCCACGCTGATCCGGCTTCCGAGATGGCCGGGAAGAAGGTGATCTTCGTCCCCATCTCAATGGGCATCACGCTCACCGAGGGCTGGGCCCGGCGGATGAGAGAGCACGCCGCGATGCACGGCTACAGCTTCGAGATCCGCGACGCCGCCTTCAATACGGGCGCGATGTCCGAGCTGCTCGCCAAGGCGATCAGCGATAAGCCGGACGTTCTGGTCGTCCACAATCCGACCGTCCAGTTGCTCGCGCGGCAGATCAAGCAGGCGCAGGCCGCAGGCATCAAGGTTCTGCAGATCAACCTGCAGTCCAACCAGCCGTCCGCCGCCTTCGTCGGCGCCAACTGGACGCGCATCGGCACGGAGATCGCGCAGGACATCGTCAAGGAGTGCGGCGCCGGCAGCGGCAAATCCGGCAAGGTGGCGATCATTCCCGGGCAGCTCACCGCGGCCGACAGCGTGATGATGAACGAGGCCGCGTTCAAGGTGTTCAAGGAGCACCCGGAGATCAAGGTCGTCTCCAACCAGGCGTCGGACTGGGAGCCCGAGAAAGCGCGACAGATCACCGTCACGGTGCTGCAGCAGAATCCGGACTTGTGCGCCATCTTCGGCCACTGGGACGTCCACACGATCGGCGCCGGCAACGCCGTCAAGGACGCCGGGCTTTCCGGCAAGGTCCTCGTCTATGCGACTGGAGGGGGAGAGTACGGGGAGGCTTGCAAGGCGATCGAGAACGGGACGCTCACGGCCGAATGGAGCTATGACGCCGACGGCCAGGGCCGCGACGCCGGCACGATGATCGATCTCCTGCTGCAGGGCGCCGCGTCGCCAAACGGCTCGATGCTGACCGTCGAGTCGCCGCTGAAGATCATCAAGGCCGGACCCACCTACGATCCGTCGCTGTGCTGGAAGATGCCGCCAAAGAAGTAGCGTAGCCTGCGCAGGGCGCCTTAAGGAGCTCTGCGCCAAAGACCAAGCGGAGATTGGCGCCTTTGTCAGCTGAGTTCGACTTCGCGGCGCTGCCGAAGGCGCGGGTCCCGTTGCTGGTCGTTTCCCCGCGCCGCGTGCTCTCGGAAATCCTCTCCAAGGGATGGGTCGAGAGCACGGTGCCCTTCCTGGCCTTCGTCTGCGTGATCGTCGGCGTGCTGTTGACCGCCAAGGGCTACTTCAGCGTCGACAACCTGCGCAATCTCGCGGCCTACGCGTCCGACGGCGGCCTTGTCGTCCTGGCGTTGTTCATCGTTGTCGCGGCCGGAGGCATCGACCTCTCGGTCGGGTCCAATTTCGCCATGTCGGCGTTCATCGCGCTCTATTGCTTCCACATCCTGAACCTGCCGGTGGCCGCCGTGCTCGGCGCGAGCCTCGTGACCGGCGCGGCGATCGGCGTCGTCAACGGGGCGCTGGCCGGGCTCGCCGGCTGCGGGGCGCTCTTGACTACGCTCGGAACGGCGATCGCGGTCCGCGGGATCTACACGCTTGCGTCGCAAGGCGAGCTCGTGGCGATCTCCACGAGCGCCAGGAGCGACGATGTCTGGGACTGGATCGGATCCGAGCGGTTCCTGACCGTTCCCATCAGCTTCTGGGCCCTCCTCATCGTGGCGGCTGGCGTTCTCGTGATGTTTCGCCAGTCGCGCTTCGGCTGGCACGTGCTGGCGGCCGGAGGAAACCGCAAGGCGGCGCGGCATGGCGGCATCCGGGTGAAGGGGACGATTTTCCTCGCCTATGTTCTCGCGGGCTTGATCGTCGGCCTTTCTGGCTTCCTTTACGCGACGCGCGAGAACGCCGTCGCCTCCGACACCGGCGTGGGCATGGAGTTCTTCGCCCTGACCGCTCTGGTCGTGGGCCTCGGCGGTTTCGTGCCCGGGCGCGGCTCGACCGTCGCGGTGATGATCGGCTTCGCCACCATCTACATTCTCAACAACGCGCTCCTCAACGCGGGCCTGCGCAGCGATTTCGTCCAGCTTGCGATGGGCGCGATCATTCTCTTCATCCTTTCCATTGACACCAAGTTCCGCAAGCACAAGCATCGGCTTCTGGCTTCGACCTATGTCGATCCGATCGCCTCAAGGGTTGGCGAGCCGACCGGAGCAACCGGGCTCATGCCCGATGAGATCGCCCCGAAGCTCGCCGGCGCCGACCTTCTCGCCTCCGGCCTGATCGACGGCCCGGAGGACGTGATCCTCGACGCGGACGACAATCTCTTCTGCGGCACCCGGGACGGGCGCCTCGTCCGGATCTCCGGGCCCGACTACACGCATGTCGAGACCTTCGCGCAAATCGGCGGCCGGCCGCTCGGCCTCGCCCTTGATCGGGAGGGACGCATCATCGTCTGCGTCGCGGGGATGGGGCTTGTGCGCGTCAACCAGGAGCGGGAGGTGGAGCTCCTGACCGACCAGACGCAGCGCAGCCTGTTCACCATCCAGGACGACACGACCATCCGGATGGCGGACGACGTCGATATCGCGCCTGACGGCATGATCTATTTTTCCGACGCGACGAAGCGCTACGACATCGAAAACTGGGGGCTCGATCTGCTCGAGGGCCGGCCGAACGGGCGCCTCCTGAGCTACGATCCGAAGACCCGCCGGACCCGCACGATATGCGACAATCTCGTGTTTCCGAACGGCGTCTGCCTGACCCATGACGGCGAGCACATCCTGGTCGCGAGCACCTGGACCTGCTCGCTTTTGATCTTCGACCTCAAGAACCTGTCCGCCGGGCCGCGCACGTTCGTCGCCTCCCTGCCGGGCTATCCCGATAACGTCAACCGGGCCTCCGACGGCGGATACTGGGTCGCGCTCGCCGGCATGCGCAATCCCGTAATGGATCTCATGATGCGCCATCCGGGGCTCAGGCGCCGGATGACGCGCGCGGTGGCGCCGACCCATTGGCTGTTCGGCAATCTGAATATCGGCGGCGTTCTCAAGCTCGACGGCGCAGGCAAGATCGTCGACGCCTACTGGGACACGCCGAGCGGGCCGCTCTACATGATCACCTCGATGCGCGAACACAAAGGGGCGCTCTATCTCGGCGGCGTGACCAACAATAAGATCGGCCGCCTCCGGCTGGCGGGCGCCGATCGGGGCTGGAGCGGACCGGATAGCTACTGGGGGAAAGGCTGAGTGGCGCCTCTGTGGCGGAAGAGGCGGACGGCGCCGTCGATGACGCTTGAGGGCGTGCTCGGGCCGAACAATCGGCTCGACGAGGCGCGCGGAATCCCCATCGCATCGCCTGACGCGCTCTGCGTCGGCGCCGACGGCAGGCTGTTCGTCTCCGCCGGCCGCTCGGTGCTCTACTTACGCAAATGGGGCGAACCGCCGCAAGGCTATGCTGAATTCGAGCGCCCGGTGACCGCCCTCGCCAGCAGCAAGAGCGGCATGCTGGCCGTTGGAACGCTGGGCGGCGACCTACAGGTTTGCGACGGTTCAGGCCGCGCCTTGAGCGGCTGGAGGCCGCCCGCCGACCTCAAGGCCGCGGCGGACGCAATTTTCCTGTCCGAGAACGAATTGGCGGTGGTGGATCACGGCTACAAGCCTGACGAGCCTTTGCTCTCGGTCGCGCCCTGGGACGATGTCGGGCGCGGGAGGCTGATCGTGGCGCGGCGCGACGGCGAGCCGCGCATTCTCGCAAGCGGCCTCAACTGTCCGATGGGCGTGAGCCTGGACGGCCACGGAGCGCCGATCGTCACCGAATTCGAGCGCGCGCGGATCGTCGATGTCTCCGGAGCCGTCCGCCAGGCCGGCTATCCCGGCTACCTCGGGAGGCTCCGCAAGGCCGGAAACGGCTACCTGCTGGCCTGCCTCTCCCGGCGGGACCCGCTGATCGAATTCCTGAAGACGGAGCCAGCGTTCGTCGACGCGATGAAGACGACGATCGCGCCGCGGCACTGGATCGCGCCGCGCGTCAGCCCGGAATTCGCCCATGACTTCCCGATCGAGCTCGGCGCGACGCGGCTGTTCGGCGAAATCAAGCCGTGGGCGCCGTCCTTCTCCTACGGACTTTTGATCGAGCTCAACGACGCGCTCATGCCGGTCGGCTCGGCTCATTCGCGCGCCGACGGGCGCCGGCACGCGATCTCCGACGCCCTCGTCTGGAACGGCGACCTCGTCGCCGTCAGCAAGGCGAGCGCGGAACTCCTGAACCTGGGCTCCGCGCGAGGCGCCGCATGAACAATCCCCCGACCGTCACGCTCGAGAACGTGACCAAGCGCTATAGCGGCGTGACCGCCCTCGAGAGCGCGAATTTCGAGCTCTATCCGGGGGAGATCCATGCGCTTGTCGGCGAGAACGGCGCAGGAAAGTCGACGCTGTGCAAGCTGGTCGCGGGCGTGATCTCGCCGACGGAGGGCCGATTGAGCGTCGACGGCCGGCCGGTCGCCTTCTCCGCGCCGAAAGACGCAAGCCGGCTCGGCATTGCGATGGTCTTCCAGGAAACGAGCCTCGTGCCGCAGCTCACCGTGGCGCAGAACATGGTGCTCGGCCGGGAGCGCGCCTTCAACTCCGTGCGAGGGGTGCGAAACACCGCCCGCCAGGCGCTCCAGCGCCTCAACTTCAACGTCGATCCGTCGCAGCTCGCGGGCGCGCTGTCGACCGCCAAACGGCAGATGGTCGAGATCGCCCGCGCGGTGCTCAACGACGCGCGTGTGATCATCTTCGACGAGCCGACTGCGGCGCTGACGCCGGAGGAGACGGAGCATCTCTTCGACCTCATGAAGGCCCTGCGCAAGCGCGGCGTCGCGATGATCTTCATCTCGCATGCGCTGGAGGAGGCGCTGAGCTACGCCGATCGCATCACCGTGCTGCGCAACGGGCGGCTGATGGTCACCGGCCCAGCCTCGGATTTCGACCGCGTAAGCCTCATTCGCCACATGATCGGGGAGGAGCTTGAGAAACGGGCGCCCGCGTTCGCCGCGGGACGCGCCGCGCCTTCCGCCGCGCCGGTGCTCAAGGTCGAGAACCTGCGCATGGGCGCAATGGTCAACAACATGTCGTTCTCCGTCTTTCCGGGCGAGGTCACGGGCATCGCCGGCCTCATCGGCTCGGGACGCAGCGAGGTCGCCAGGGTCATCATCGGCCACACCAAGCGCAACTTCGGCGGCGGCCGGATCTGGCTCAACGGCCGCGAAGTGCGATATGGCTCGCCGGCGCAAGCGGTGGCGAATGGCGTCGCCTATGTCAGCGAGGATCGCAAGCTCGACGGCTTCTTCGAGACGCTCGACGTCTCCGAGAACATCGGGCTGGGCTGGCTCGCCAAGTTCGGCCGCAGACGGCTGATCGCGCCCCTGCGCAAGATGCGGAGCCTGGCGGGCCACTGGGAAGAGCGGCTGTCGATCCGAACGGCCGGGCCCGACCAGCCGGCGCTACATCTTTCCGGCGGCAACCAGCAGAAGGTGGTGATCGCGAAGTCGCTGGCGCAGGAGCCGCGGCTTATAATTTTCGACGAGCCGACGCGAGGGGTGGACGTCGGCGCCGTGGCCGAGATTCACAAGATCATCAGGGATCTCGCCGCCTCTGGGGCCGGCGTGGTGGTGATCTCGTCATACCTGCCGGAAATCCTCGACGTGTCGGATCGCATCCTGGTCGCCAAGAGCGGTACGATCGCCGCCGAGTTTTCGCGAGCGGAGGCGAGCCCGGAGAAGATTTTGCAGGCGGCGATCCACTGAGGAAGGCTCTTGGACGAGAATATTGCTCCAGCCTCTCCGCCGCGCCACATTCCGAGCGGCGTCGTTCGAAAAGCTCGCCTGCCTGAGCCTCGACGACACCTTCCGGGAGGAGAACTGGTGTCTCAGAGCGTTCTGACGGCGGCCGCCGAGCTTCTGGAGAAAGTTGCGTTCGGCGTGGACGATTGCGAAGTCGACCGGCTTGTCGAGACCCTGAGAGAGGCGTCGAAGAGCCGCGACGACGCCGCGGGGTTCGAGAAGTTCCACCTCCAGGTCAGCGGGATCCGGCAGGCGATGCAGGACAATGCGCTTTCCGAGCGCGGCCTGAACGTTCTGATCGACACGACCCACGACCTTTCGAGCACCCTGAGCCTGCAGGATCTCTTGCGCACGATCGTCGTCCGGGCGCGCAATCTCGTCGGCGCCGACGTCGCATGGGTGACCGTTCTGGACGCCGAAAGGGAGATTTTCCGCGTGGTGACCGCGGACGGGCACCTGTCTCCCGAGACCGGGCTGATGACCAGCCGAATCGATCGCGGCGCGGTCAGCCTGGTGATGAACTCCAAGAGCTTCTTCGAGACGCCGGATTATCTGGGCGATCACAGGTTCCCGCACGCGGCGCATCTCGATCGCATCTTCGAGACCGAGAAAATCCGGACTCTCGCCGGCTTTCCCATTCTCTGGGAGAACAAGGTCCACGGCCTGCTCTTCGTCGCCAACCGCTATGCGCGTAAGCTCAGCGGCCGTGAGACTTCGCTGCTCGGCGCCTTCGCGCTGCACGCAGGCGTCGCGATGCGCAACGCGAACGCCTTCGCCATGCTTTCCGAGGCGCTCGACGAAGCGCAGCGCAACCGCAGCGCGCTCATCGAGCACATTCAGCGGATCGAGGCGTCCGCGGACGCGCATGACGAGCTGACCGACCTGCTCGCCTCGGGCGCCGACATTCGGCAGTTTCTGGAGAAAATGTCGGACCGGATCGGCGGGGCGGTCTTCCTCTATGACGACGAGTTCAGGATCCACGACGAATTCGTCACGAGCTCCGTACAAGAGCGTCCTCGCGGATGAGCTGAGAGCCGGCCGGATCGATCTCGCGCTGCTGATCAACGCGAACGCGCAATCGCGACAGACCGGCCGCTCGGTGATGATCCTGGAGCGGGGCAACGAGCAATGCCGGACGATCGCGCTGCACGGCGGCAACGGGCGCCGCGATTGCCTTGTGATCTGTCACCTTGGAGAGCTCGAGGCGTTCGAGATCCGCAATCTCGAACGCAGCGCTGTCGCTCTGTCGATCGCAAAGCTCTGGAACGAGAGGCGGGAAACGGAGAAGCTGATCGCCTCCTCGACGCTACTGCGCCATCTGGTCCTGGTGACCCCGCCCGACCCATCGACCATCTCGGCGGCGCGCGAGCGTCTCGGTCTGCGCGCCGACCAGACCGTCCAGCTCGCGCTTATCGTGATTTCCGGGATTGACCGGATTTCGCAGACCGGGCGCGTCCGCGAATCCGCCGCGGGCCTGCACGTGCTGGTCGATCTGTTCGACGACGCCTATCTCGCCGCGGGCCCGGCGCCGGCGGTGCAGGTCTTCCTGCAGAATCTGTCGAGAGGTCAGGATTCGAAAATGGCCGGAGGGGTTTTATCGGAGCCGTTCGCCGACCTGACCCAGGCGGCCAGTCACTTCAGGCGCATCGACAACGCGCTCAAGGTCCTGCGCAAGATGAAATCCCTGGACCGCTTCGTCGGCCAGCGCGAGGTCAACCTCTTCGCCAAGCTGTTCGAGGTCAACGAGGCGAGCCGGATCGCGGCCTACGCGGATCATGTTCTGAGCCAAATCGCCGAGCGGGCGCCGCGGCAGAAGAACGAGCTTAAGCGCACGCTGCTCGCCTATTTCGACGCCCAGCACAATATCAAACGCACCGCGGAGGCGCTCGGGCTCCATATCAACACCGTCCGCCAGCGCCTCGATGCCTTGAGGGAGATCACCGGCGGCTGGGACGACCCGGTCAAGGCGCTCGAACTGCATGTGGCGTTGAGGCTGAGCGCCATCCTCGCCTGAGGCGCTCGCTTTTGTGTCGTTTCATATAACATATGCGTTTATGATATATGAGCCATGCGCTGAGCGCCGGCCTCGGCCGTCGTCCTTTGCGTCCGAGTGCAGAAAAGAGAGCTTAAGGTGCTGAAAACGCCCGGTCGCGCGCAGAATCGAGCGCCCTGGGCGAGCCGCGCCGGCCGCATGCCGTTTTCGATCCGCGCGCCGGGGAGCTGTCCTTAAGTCCGCTATTTCTTGACCAGGGGACAGGTCGAGTTGGCGAGCGATCCGTAGGCCTCCTCGCCCGACATCGTCTTGACCAGCTTGTAGTAGTCCCATGGCCCCTTTGATTCCGCTGGCGTCTTGACCTGCATCACATACATCGAGTGCTGCAGCAGTCCGTCCGGCCGGATGATGCCGTCGCTCGTGTACATGTCGTCGACCTTCGTCTTGCGCAATTGGTCCATCACCTTGTCGGCGTCGGTCGTGCCGACCGCCTTGACCGCGTTGAGATAGGTCATGGTCGCCGAATAATAGGCGGCCTGGTTGTAGGTCGGCATGGCGCCGGTCTTGTCGAGGAAGCGCTTGCCGAAGGCGCGGCTCTTGTCGTTGAGGTCCCAGTACCAGCCTGCGGTGAGATAGAGGCCCTGCGCCGTCTCGAGGCCGAGCGCGTGGACGTCGGTGATGAAGGCGAGCAGCGCCGCTGGCTTCATCGTGTTGGTGAGGCCGAATTCATGCGCGGCTTTCAACGAATTCGAGAAATCGGCGCCGGCGTTGGCTAGGCCAACGACCTGCGCGCCGGAGCCTTGCGCCTGCAGGAGATAGGACGAGAAGTCCGAAGTCGCGAGCGGGACCCTCACGGCGCCCACGACCTTGCCGCCGCCGGCGTCGACAACCTTGGTCGCCGCCTGCTGAAGCTGGGTGCCGAACGCATAGTCCGCCGTGATGAAGAACCAGGATTTGCCGCCCTGATCCACGATCGTCTTGGCCGTGCCGTTGGCGAGCGCGGTCGTATCGTAGCCGTAGTGGACCATGTAGGCGTTGCAGTCCTTGCCGGTGAGCGATGCGCCCGCGGCGCCGATGGCGAACAGGGGAATCTTCTTTTCTTTGGCGATCGGCGCGAGCGCCAGACTCACGCCGGTGTTGGAGCCGCCGAGCAGCATGGTGAGCCCCTTGGTGTCGGCCCATTCGCGGAACTTGCTCGCGCCGATGTCGGGCTTGTTCTGGTGGTCCGCGGTCAGGAACTCGATCGGCTGGCCGAGCGCGCTGCCGCCGAAATCGGCGATCGCCATTTTGATCCCCTCGACCGCCCGGGGGCCGTTCACGTCCGCATAGACGCCCGACAGATCGTCAATGTCGCCGATGACGACCTTGTCCGCCGCATGGGCCGCGAGCGGCGAAAGCGCGCCGAGCAGTGCGGCCGAGGCCGCCAGCCATTTCGCAAATATCATTCCGTTTCCTCCGGCCGCCAATCGCGCGGCTATTTGCCTTCAACAGCGCAGGTGAAATTTGCAGCGATGTCCGGGTCCCCGCCGCCCTTGTACCACGCCTTCTGCGGGTGGGGACAAAGCGGACGCTGCATCGCGATTCCCTTCGAGGCGTCGTTGCCGACATAGCTCGTTGCAATGACGTGCGATGGAGCGACTCCGTCCTCGACCCAGCGCGCGAGCGCGGTAAACAGGTCATGATCCGCGTCGGTTGACGGCGGGGGCGGCGCCCCGAAATTGGCGGAGTGGAAGCCGTTGAGGCCGCCACCGAGGCCGCAGTGGCCGGCGCCTGGAACCATGAAGAGCCTGGCGAACTTCTGCGTCTCCTCGTCGCCGCCGAACTTGTCGCTGAGCCCCTTGTACAGGGCGACCGTCTGATAGGGCGAGACGATCGGGTCCGCCCAGCCCTGGAAGATGATCAGCTTGCCGCCGCGGGCGTGGAATTTGCTGAAGTCTCCGGTCGCCGCGCCGTTCAGGATCGGCCCGAGTTCGGCGTCGACCTTGGGCATGTCGCGATCGAGATCGAACTTGCGCCAGTCCCAATCCTTGCCGAACACCCATTTGAACAGGCCGTCGAATGACGGCTCGCCCGGCGCGTTGGAAGGGGCTTCGAGGAAGGCCCAGTTGAGCGGCCCGAGTTCGCTGCCCGGCGGCCAGCCATAATAGGTCGTCTTGCCGGCATGGTCCTCAGGACCGGAATAGAAGGCCTTGGCCGTCGCGACCTCGCCGGTTGTCAGGCAATCGGCAGAATCCGCGCCCTCGCAGGTCAACCTGGCGGGGTCGAAATCGCAAGCCGCGGGATCGGCGATGAACGGATCCGACTTGAGTCCGTCGCCCTTGGCGTTGCAGGCGGCGACGGCAGCCTTGTGGAGGAGCGTGAGCTTGGCGTCCGAGAGCTTGTGGCCCGGCTCAAGGTTCGCGGCGATATAGTCCCACGCGACTGCGGCGTGTCCCCAGGTGCGGCTGACGACCGGCGCGCCGATGAGAACGCCGTCGTAGTCGTCTGGATAATATTCGGCTTCGATGAGCCCCTGCTGGCCGCCGGTCGAGCAGCCGGTGTAGTAGGAGCGCTTCGGCGCTTCGCCATAGAAAGCCTTGGCGATTTCCTTGCCGGCAACCGTCATCACATGGGTCGAAAGGCTTCCCCAGTCCTTCCATTTCTGCGGGTGGCCGATGAGCGGATCGCCGTCGAGCGGGGTGGCGGGCGCCGTTCCCATGTCCGTGTTGGCGGAGGCGTAGCCGCGCTTGACGGCGGCCTCCATACCCGGGAAGCCGAGATCGAATATGCCGCCGTAGCCGCCGTTGCCGTTGCTGTGGAAGACGCCGGTCCACCCCTCCTTCGGCAGCCACATCTCCACCCGGATGTCGGAATCCGGCGCATCCTTCACCGACGCCATCACCCGGCAGAAGGCCGGCATCGCTTTTCGGGTCACTTTGTCCGACGTCGTGTAGTCGCCGGCCGGAATCGATTGCGCCGTCTCGATCGTCGTGTTGGGAAGCTTGAGGCTGGCCAGATCCTCGCACGAGGCCGCGAAGGCCGGGGCCGCGCAGCTCAGCGCGGCGACGGAGACCGCCGCGGCGAGCACGGTTTTTTTCGCAGAACGCCTATCGCGCGCGCCTTCGGACATATCCATCCTCCCAATCTTTTCGAGGCCGTGAACCGGGCCAGCGTTCGTCCAGCTATTGGCGCGCGGGAGGGCGGCGAAGTAAATGTGGGCATCCGCCAAAAGCGCTGGCGAACGATGTCGCAATCCGACATTGGCGGGCGCCTTCTTCGCCCAGCGACCCTATCGGGCAATTGCGATCTCGTGGCTGCGGCCCGCGAAACAGGCTCTCGAGCAGACGTCGCCCCCAAGAATCGCCTTAAGCGTCGCCCCAAGAGAGCAAGGTCATCGGCGCTCGACCAGCATGGAGAAGAGTTGAAGTCGCGGGCGGCCGCAGCGGGGCGCGCCGGCTGCGCCAAAGTTTCATGGCCCCGCCGTCAACCTGTGACGAGACCTGGATGACCGCCTCATGGGACGGAGAAACCCGCCTTTGTCAGCCGCCGGGCGGCCCCGAGATCTTCGCGGGCGTCATCGAAGGTCAAATCGATAGCGCGATCTTGCCCACAAGGCCCGCGAGAATGAGACAGCCGCTGAGCCGGTGGCCGGCGCCTTCATCGGCCAGGAAGATGCGGCCGAAGCCGACCAGCGCGGCGAGCGTCACAGCGATTTGACCGGCAGTGTTCATGTTTTGGTCCCCAGCGCTCTTGCGGCCACCAAGATTGATCTGACGCCGGCTCGGTCGGTTCCGGCTTGGAGACCTCGCCGGCGTCTGGCGTCAGGACCATAGGGGAGAAACGAGAACATATCAAGAATAAAAAAGGGTGTTCCCCCTGTTTTCGGCAAAAATCATCGACGGCTGTGGGCGAGCGCGCGGCGCGACCGGGCTAGAGGGGCGAGCCAAGCGGGCCACCAGGCGCGCCGTCCCCAAGCGACGACTTGACGCTCAGCCAGGTCTTCCAAATCACGCCGCCAGACCGCGCTGAAGCGAGCGGGCTTTCAACATGGGGTGGAATATTTGGGGTCTTGCGACTCACGATTGAACCGACAATAATAAAACCGCGCTCTGTCGTTCTATGGGGGAAGACAATGCGGTCTCGAACGTTGCTCATCGCCTCAGCCATGACGGCATTCACGCTGTGGTTCGCTTCGTCCGCCTCGGCCGGAGCGGTCATTTTCGACAGCCTCGATGGCGCATATTCTTTTCCCGCAACCACCATTTTCGGACCACCGTTGGCCGCGACTTTCACAACCGGAGCCTCCGCGGTCCGTGTCGATGTCGCGCTCTCCCTTTCCAGCATCTATCTTCAGGACCCCTCCCCCGGCGAGACCTATACCGTCAGCCTTGACGGAGGCATTCCTCTTTCCGACCTGTCGTTTGACCCGATCAACGGGCTGATGTCCCTCGACGGTCCGGTTCGCGCCTGGGGATCGGTGCTAGAGTTGGTTACGTTGCCCTTGGCCAGTTTGCCCACGGGACAGACCGTTGAACGTTATGACGAGTTCTCCGGCGAATGGCTCAACCCCAATTCGCTCTACTGGATCGAAGTCTCCACAGAAGACCACGGCGACGCCGCGGTCGCCTGGGGAATTACGCGCGACGTGTCGGGCCCTGGCGTCGCCAGCAACTATCTCGAGGCGGATCTTACAAATGAAGCCTTCTTCCTCAATGAAGGCGTCTATCCCTGGCCATCTGACGATGCATTTCAGATGCGTATCGACGCCGCGCCGGAGCCGTCGACCTGGCTGATGATGGCGCTTGGCTTCGCTGGCCTCGGCTTTTTCGCCCGTCGCGGGGCGCGCGGGGCGGCGTCCGTTTGACATGGCTTTTTGCTTTGCTGGCGGCGGCGTTGCTGTTTGCAGCCGCCGGATATGTCGCGGCTTATTTCGCCTATCGCAGTTTCAAATTGAGCCGGCTCGAGCCAAGGCCCTTGCAGGCGCCCATTCAGTGGACAGGCGAGAGCGACGCGCGATGCACGCTTCTGCTGGTGGGCGATTCGCGCATCGCTCGCTGGCCGGTTGAGGCGCGTTCCGGCTGGCGGATCGGCCGGCTGGGCTTCCCGGGAGAAGCGGCGACGAACATCGAACCGGCGGTTCGCGATCAGATCGCCACAGCCCGCGCGGATGTGCTGGTGATCCAGGCTGGCGGCAACGACGCCACCGCCGCCGTGTTTCAGCCGAAGCCCCTGCGGGAAGAGACGATCGCTCGCGCGGCGCGCGCGGTGATCGCAATTGGCGAGGACGCCCGTCGAGCGGGCGCGTCCCAGGTGATCGTGCTCACCATTGTCCCTCCGATCGACTTGGAGTTGTGGAAGCGCGCGCTGATGGGATCGAAGCAGGAAGGCTTGATGACCAGAATTGGCGACGCAATCACCCTCGAGGCTCGCGCGCAGGGCATGGAGGTGCTTGACGCGAACCGCCTGTTCCGCGACGCGAGCGGCAAACTGCGGCGCGAATATCGGAGCGACGGCACGCACTGGTCTCTGGCCGGCTATCGCGCTCTCGACGCCGCGCTATGGGCGCAAGTGAGGAACTGCGCATATGCGCGATGACCGCGAGGCGGCGCGGGACGCTTGAGCCCGCAGCCGGCCCATCGCGCTCAGGCGGCGCTGGCGATCGCCTGGCAGACTTCGCCGACGAGCGCGTCGACCAGCGCCTGATCGTCGGCTTCGCCCATCACCCGGATCACCGGCTCGGTGCCGGACGGGCGCACCAGGAGCCGGCCGCGATCGCCGAGCCGCTCCCGCGCCGCCGCGATCGCCTTCGCCACCGCCGGATTGTCGAGCGGCCTGCCGCCCTTGAAGCGGACGTTGCGCAGAACCTGCGGCGCGGGCTCGAACCGCCGGCACACCTCGCTCGCCGGCCTGCCGGACTTGCGCACCGCCGCCAGCACCTGCATCGCCGCCACCAGGCCGTCGCCGGTGGTCGAATAGTCGGACAGAATGATGTGGCCCGACTGCTCGCCGCCGACATTGAAGCCCTTCTCGCGCATGCGCTCGATCACGTAGCGGTCGCCGACCGCGGTGCGCTCGAGCGTAGAGCCCGAGGCCAGCCAGATGCCGCTCGAGCCCCAGATTCGACATCACCGTGGCGACCACGCCGGGCTTCGACAACCGGCCCTCGTCGCGCCACAGCTCGGCGATCACCGCCATCACCTGGTCGCCGTCGATCAGATGGCCCTTCTCGTCGATGAGGATCATCCGGTCGGCGTCGCCGTCGAGCGCGATGCCGATATCGGCCCGCATCTCGCGCACCTTGCGGCTCAGCGCCTCGGGCGCGGTCGAGCCGACCTCGAAATTGATGTTGAGCCCGTTCGGCTCGACCCCGATCTGGATCACCTCGGCCCCGAGCTCCCACAACGCCTCGGGCGCCACCTTGTAGGCCGCGCCGTTGGCGCAGTCGACGACCACCCGCAGGCCGTCGAGCGACACGTCGCGCGACAGCGTCCGCTTGGCGTATTCGATGTAGCGGGCCTGGACGTCGTCGATGCGCCGGGCGCGGCCGAGATCGGCGGAGCGGGCGAGCATCGGCGCGACGTCGCCGTCCATCAGCGCCTCGATGCGCGTCTCGAGCGCGTCGGAGAGCTTGAAGCCGTCCGGCCCGAACAGCTTGATGCCGTTGTCCTCGTAAGGATTGTGCGAGGCGGAGATCATCACGCCGAGATCGCAGCGCATCGAGCGGGTCAGCATCGCGACCGCCGGCGTCGGGACGGGGCCGAGCAGCAGAACGTCGACGCCGACGGAAGCGAAGCCCGCGACCAGCGCATATTCGATCATGTAGCTCGAGAGCCGGGTGTCCTTGCCGATCACCACCCGATGGCGGTGGTCGCCGCGGCGAAAGGCGAGCCCGGCCGCCTGGCCCACTTTCAGCGCCACGTCGGCGGTGATCTCGCTGTTGGCCCGTCCCCGAATGCCGTCGGTGCCAAAATGCCTGCGCGCCATCTTGCGAAATTCCCGTGAGGATTCAGGACCGCCGGTTCGTCCGAGCGACCAAATTATGCCAAGCAAACCTGAATAAAAAGGCTCTGAGGCGCTCCAGATTTACTCGATTCCGGGCGACAGCCGGTCCTTACGGCCCTTTTTGAGCCCCGCCAAGGCAAGACCCAGGAAGCAGACGAGCATCATCGCCCAGGTCGGCAGTTCGGGCACAGGCTCCGCGCTGCCCACACTCGACGCGGGCGAAGGCTGCGGACTTGGATCGTCGGAATTGGCGCCCGGCGCCAAAAGACCGAGATCATGCGGACCTTGATACGAGTTGTGGTCCGACGCTGGCTGGGTGATGGCGCCTTTGGGCGGAACCCCGGCGGCGCAGGGGTCTGCTACGCCGAGCGCCAAAGATAATCCAACCGCATAAACCAAGACATCGCCGCGCATGCGTATCCCGCTTCGGAAATGCTGTGATTCCGAACTCTGGAAAGTCCCCTACCGATGCTGTCGCAATTTCGAGTCAAGCCGATCCGTAGTCCGAGATCGGCTCAGGACTGCCGCCACAGCTTCAACAGCATCATGCCGCACAGCACCGCGCCCGCCGCGAGCGCGACCGGGACGCCCGCGCCGATCGAAGGCGCCGGGGCGCCGACCAGACACGCAAGGGGGCTGGTCCCGCAGGTCGGCATGGCCTGGGCGGCCGTTGCAACGAATACGAAAGACCCGCTCGCCAATGCTAAGAATTTCATCGCCGCCTCCAGGCAAATCTTCGAGCTTTAATTTCGAAGGATTGGTTTTGATCGACCACAACCAAACATAATGTATCAATCTCGTCAAGTGATTTGTAACCGCTCAACCAAGAATTTGACGATCTTGGCTCGCCAGATGGTGAATCCTCGCGCTTCCTCGGGGGCGTTGCGCAAAGTTAACGCCGCCCCCGAACAAGCGAGACAAGGCGGATCCGTGACGGCTTAAGTTTGCACGGTTGCGAGCGCGGCAGCACAGCGCCCACCCGCGTCCCAGCCTGCTGGCGCCCCCAGCCCTACTCGCGTCGCGAATCAGCTCTCGCCAAGCCAGCGCGTCCGCCCTCATGGCTGCTTGAACGGCGTCCCGGCGTCATAGCGCGCCTTGGCCGGCAGGGTAAAGAACAAGGGCGCCTGGGTTGGATTCACCCATGGCCAGGTATACCCCGCTCCGACGCTAAAGAAGGTCGGCTTCCCGGTCAGGAACAGGGAAACCGGTAGCGTGTGGGCGGTGTCTTTTGCGGTCCAGAGCACCCGGTCTGTGAGAAAATCGTAGTTACCGTCGATCAGCGCAGTGCTGATCACAGCGGGATCGTAGATCTGATTGGGAAGATCATTCCAGCCCATCATGTATATCTGAGGTGGCCAGTTGCCAGGGCGCTCGTTCGCATCGCCATTTATGAATCCGCCCATTTGCCCGGGCACTCCGAATACGTTGCCGACGAAGCTATCCCAATACCCGTATGCATGCACAGACGCAGTGCGCAGCGGTCCATTCGTGCTTTGCTGAGCTACGTCGTTTACGACAACGTTATTTAAATAGTCCGTAAACTTCGCCCGGAACCCTGTCGTGTAGTTCCGGAAAAACGTGTTATAGATCGCATTGCCATGGGTCTGGTCGCTGTCGATATTGAAGCTGTAGTTGCCTTCGAACAGCATGTGGTGCGACCCAACCATATGGCTGTTATTGAGGCCAGCCTCCTGCCAGCCGTCAGAACCGCTGATGAATCCCATGTCCATGTAATTATAGGCGGTCACCGAGCCGGCGCCCGACGCCCGGGACACCATGACCTTGTTGGCTAGAACTGAGATGCCGTTCCAAATGAGTATTTCAGACGATCCGTGCGCGAGGCTGATGTTGTAACCGCCGCCGCCAGGCACCGGCCATACGGGTTTATGAGCATAAAATTCATTCAATTCCACCCGGAAGGAAGAATTGACCCCAAAACCAGCGCCCAGCCACAGCGTACTCTCAACGTTATACGCCCAGCAATAGGCGCACCATTGGAAGTCGATGTTATCATTGTCGCCGTACTGTACCGTCAATCGCTCAAGGCCGGCCTGCTGCGTGAACGGCGTCTGGAAATAGTAGAGTTGCGCTTGATGACTGACTCTATAAGAAATGGTGAGCGGAGAGTTCGAACGTAATGGTATTGCCAGTGATATGCGCGATTTTATGATATTCGCTGGTGGGTCGATCGCAGTTGGAGAACCAGCAGCCACCGGTGCCAGCCTGGGAGGGATATTGAGTGGCGGTGAAATCATCAATATCCGGCTGCGACGGATTATGCTTTTGCCAGACCACACGGTAATCTGGAGACGCCCAAATTAAACCGAGCCCCTCGACGTCGTGCTGCCAGCCGGCGCCGGAGGCCTCGTCCACCAGCACAATCTGGCCGACGGCAAGTCCGCTCGCGTTCGCGACCTGGACAAAGGACTGACCTGCCGGGCCATCAGCCGTCAATCTCGTCGCGGTTTGGGTGTTGCTGTTTTGCTTCGGGCCAAGGACGACCATGGCCGACGGATGGGCGCCTGGTGTGTAGGAGCCTAATTTGGCGCCCCCGGTACGGGTCAATATCGTGGCTCCAGGTCCGGCGCCGCGCAAAGTCACGCCTTTATCGATGAAGACAAGATTGCCCTCGGCGATTGTGAAGGCGCCGCTCGAGAGCATGACGACTTGTCCGGCTGAACAGCTCTCGATCGCATTCTGAATGTTGGCCGAGTCGTCCTTGCCACCGCCGAGCGGACTTAGCGTCTTGCAAACCGCGGTCCGGTTCGGAATGCCGCCGACGGAAAGCATTCCCGCCGAGCGCCAGTTTGCCGCCGCGCTGCTGGCGACCGGCACGGTCGTTTCAACGGGAGCCTGGCATGAGGCGTTCGCCCCGCCATTCGTTCCGTTGCATGTCCAAAACCATGGACCGCGGCCCCCCACGGCGGATTCGGAGCCGGCCGCGCAAAGCGGGGGGTAGGAATAGCCGTTCGGACCGGCGTTGGTGAAGAGCCCGTTCATTGGGCCGCATTTTCCGGCGACGCCGGTCGGGACGAGCGTCAACGTGGCGTAGAACGACCAAACTGCGGGGGTGCAACTCGCTGGCGAGGCGCTGAATGTGCTCGGCAGGCTGGCAAAAGTGTAGCTGTAATATTTACAGTTGCCGGCCGGACGGGTCAGGATCCCCAGACTATTGCTGCTCGGCAGAAAGGCCAGCCAGTAGTTGCCGGCGGCCAACGGCACAGGCCTGGCAACATTGGCCGTGTTCCAGCCTGTGATCGGGGTAAAGCTGGCGGTTGAGGCTTTGAGCGCGCCGGGCCCGCCGCCAGGCCCGCTGGCGTCATAAATCCCGAGGATCAGATTGCCGCTGGGGACGGTGACATAGAAGGTCAGGCTCTGGATGATTGCGGCCTGAGGGAGGTAGGCGACTTGCGCCGACAAACGATTCCCCTTTTGGGAGTCGTTGCCGCCCGCCCATACAGCGTTCGAACCGATCTTGATCGACTGCGCCTGCGCCGAGCCAAGCAACACCAGAAGGGAACCCGCCGCCATGATCCATCTGCAAATGAAGCGCATGGAAACGTCTCCTTCATAAGGCAATTCGGCCTTAAGGCCTACTTGTTGGTTAGGGCTCGAGGGTGACCATAGATTGCCTCCCCGACGCCAAAATGCTATACGTAATTGTGCAAAGCCGTATCGTATCAAACCCGCTGCGTCAAAGCTATTCCGCGTCCGTCCGTTTGCACGAAAGCCGAACAGCATAGCAAAAATGACAATCAAAAAGCGCGCATTTCGGGCTCTGGCGACTGTCATTCTCCTAGGAACGATCGGCGCGGCGGCCTTGTATTGGCGATTGGCGTCAGCGAAATCAGTCGCAGATCCGGATGGCGTCGCAACCGAGAATGTCTGGAACAGCGTCTTATGCCGGGGGCAACTTTACCTGCAAAAGGCGGAGGGCGAGGTCTCCGACATTTCGTGGGCCGAGCTTTGGAGCCTCACTCTCCCCGGAAGGGGATATCACTGCATTGAGGGGAGCAGCTTCGAGTCGAGCCTTCAGTTCAGCACGGACGCCAGCGACGAGGACCGCCGACAGGGCGCCCGCATCTTTCATGACAGATGCAGTGTGTGCCATGGCCTTGATGGATCGGGCACTCCGTTTGCGCCATCGCTGACCCGTCCGCAATACAACCATGGCGATAGCGACCTCGCGATCTACAAAGTCTTGCGCGACGGCGTTCCTGGCACCGGCATGCAGAGCACTGGTTTAACATTGCTCCAGCGATTGCAGGTCATCTCTCACCTGAAATCGCTGCAGACCCAACAATCCGAGGAAAATAAGCCTCAAGCTTCCCGCCTGGCGATCCACGTGAGCGCCGAACGCCTTTTAGCCGCCGGAACCAATCCGGACGACTGGCTCATGTATTCTGGTTCCTATAATGGATGGCGCCACACGCCGCTTGCTCAAATCACTCCCGCGAGCGTTGCTCAGCTGGGCATCCGCTGGGTCAAACAATTCGACATCTCTGATGCGAACATCGAAGCCACACCGCTGGTGATCGACGGAACAATATTTACGACTACGGACCCTGATCATGTCTTCGCTATAGATGCGAGGACAGGGGCGGTGATTTGGGAATACAAACGGACCCTTCCGCCCGGTTTGCCGATAGAGTTCCGCGTGAACCGAGGACTGGCGGTGCAGGGTGGAACGCTCTTTTTCGCCAGTCTGGAAGGCGATTTGGTCGCGATCAACGCGAACGACGGAAAGGTTCTCTGGCAAACATTGGTCGCTAGCCCCTCGGCGGGTTATACGATTAACGTCGCCCCTCTGGTGGTCAATCATTCCGTTGTGATCGGGGTCTCCGGAGGCGAGTTCGGCGCTCGGGGATTTCTCGCCGCCTATGATGTGTCAACCGGCCAACAGCAATGGAAATTCTATACGATTCCGGGTCCTGGGGAGGCCGGACACGAAACGTGGCTGAACGACGCCTGGCGGTCGGGCGGCGGTGGGACGTGGATCACCGGGAGCTACGATCCGTCGACCGATCTCATCTACTGGGGCGTCGGCAATCCGAGCCCGGGCTTTTCAGGCGACGTGCGTCCTGGCGATAATCTGTTCACCGACAGCGTAATCGCTTTGCATGCGGCCACGGGCAAGCTGGCGTGGCATTTCCAGTTCAGCCCTCATGATGAACAAGACCGGGATTCAGCCCAGACGCCGGTTCTGGCGGATCTCCCGATCAAGGGCGTCGTTCGCAAGACGATCTGCTGGCCGAATCGGAATGGGTTCTATTACGTCCTCGACCGGGTCACAGGAGAGTTCCTGGCGGGGGCGCCTTATGTCGAAGTGACGTGGGCGACGGGGCTCACCCCGACGGGACGGCCGATCCTGTCGAAGGTCGTCCAGGTGTCAGCGGAAGGACGCACCATAAGTCCCGGTATCGACGGCGCGACGAACTGGCAAAACCCGGCCTTCGATCCGAAACGGGCATCTATTTTCATTCCAGCGACCGACAGCAGTTCAGTCTTCATGAAACTTCCTGCAAACAGAGTCGCACGCGGACAGAATGGTTACTATGTCGGGAGCGGTTCAAGCGAAGTGGAGCCGCCCATCCGCAAAGTCGTCGCGCTCGACGCCGCCACCGGCGCGCGAAAATGGGAATACACGGCGCCGTCCGGGATCGACTCCGAGAATGGACGCAGCGGTCTTCTTTCAACGGAGGGAGGGTTGGTGTTCGGGGCCTCGGGAGGGGTCCTTTTCGCATTGGACGCCGACACCGGGCGCGAGGTTTGGAGCCGTGAGCTTGGCGGCAAAACCAAGTCCCCTCCGATCTCATTCACGCTCGACGGACGGCAGGTTGTTCTTGTCGCGGCGGGGCGGGCGCTATTCGAGTTTGGGCTCTAGGCGATCGCCGCTGAAGCGCCTGCCTGGCGGGTAGTGGGCCAGTTTGAATGTGGCGCTCAGGTCGGGGCCGGATCGGTCTCAGGTGTGCTGATGCCGCTATAGCCCCCCTTCCCGCCTGATTTGCTTATCAGAATACATTCTCCACGCGGCCGGCCCGATGGATGATCCCTTTAGGTGGGGCCACCACTTTTGTTTGATAAAAGCTCCAATGTCCTTTGGAGCTAGGCCGGGAAGGCCGCGACTTTCTGCATCGCGGAGGGCCGCAAGGATCATGTTATAAGTCGTCGGCGTTCCTGGCGGCTTTCTATGAAGCGGAGCCGCCCGACGCTTCCGTGAATGGCGCATTGCGATCTTCGGGAAGGCCGACCCCGAATGGTCCGCCCCGTTGGACTTGACCTTCTCCAACTGGATCTGGGCCACGTCGGCGCTATCATCTGCGCCGACGGCCACCTCGTTGCCAGCGTACTTTTCGTACATCTCGATGAATGAGACGACCTTCCCGCGCTCCATGTCCCTGCGCTGGCGTTCCGTCGCAAGGCGATCTTCCTCCGCCTTCGTGACTGCAATCCTGCGGTCGAAGTCAGCAAGGTCCGCCCTCGCACGGGCAATCGCGTTGTTTTTTGGTTCTTGGTCCATGGTCGTCGCCTGATATGAAATTGGCGGCGGCGCTACCATATCATTGTCGATCTTGGCAGCCCGGACAATATGTCCGCATCATATCAAACAAATGTCATTAAATATCAATACGGTACGACAAAAATCAGGAACGCTAGTCGGTCTTGTGCCAACGCTTCTTGGCGGCGTCCTGCGCAATTTTTTTGCGCTTTTGTGGCGTCAATGATTCGCTGCGAGCGTGCCCACCCTTCAATCCGCCCTTGCGGCCCAAGGCGACGGCTGCGGGGTCTTTGTTTGGATCGTCTGAGGGACGGGTTCTATGTCCGAGATTTCTCCCGTCGCGATACCGACCATGCGTTTCGCCCATTGGTTTAGGTCGCGCGGGCGTTTGGGGTGTGTGGTCATTGCCTATCTTGCCAGTGCCGCACAAATTTCGACAGGGCGCTTTTAGCGCTTTCTTCGGCCTCACGCTGAGTCGCGTATGACTGTGGCGATCGAAGATGAATTTGTAATCCCTCAGAGATCGTCCAACGGAACCGGCGCTCCCGTAGCGGGTCATTCTCGACCCTGAGTGCGAACGGATGAGACTCCTCGCCCATGATGCAAATATGGGGCGTGTCTCGAAAGAGCGCTAGCGCGAAATTCTCCTGCCTTATTCAAACTGGCCCACTACTGCCTGGCGCGTGACCTTGAACACATCTATGCTATGTTGTATCCTGAGCCGCGCCGGGATGTGCAGGCGGCCTCGAACTTCACATTTCCTTCACCGAATTTGACTTGTAGTGAAGCCCGCCCGTGGCCTAAGGCTTCGGCAGGCCGGAGCGATTTCAGGCAAGGAATTGTCGGATGTGTGGGATTGTCGGGATTCTCGGGACGGGGCCCGTCGCAGGCTCCATCGTCGACGCGCTGAAGCGGCTCGAATACCGCGGCTATGATTCCGCCGGCGTGGCGACTCTCGAGCACGGCCGCCTTGAGCGGCGGCGGGCCGAAGGCAAGCTCAGGAACCTCGAGGCGAAACTCGCCGCGGCGCCGCTTAGCGGCGCGATCGGCATCGGCCACACGCGCTGGGCGACGCACGGCAGGCCGACCGAAACCAACGCCCATCCGCACGCTTCGCCGCGGCTTGCGGTCGTCCACAACGGCATCATCGAGAATTTCAGGGCGCTGCGCCAGGAACTTGCCGCCAACGGCCATGCGTTTGCGACCGAGACCGATTCCGAAATCGCGGCGTTCGTTGTCGAGGACGAACTTGCGAAAGGCAAAGCGCCCGAGGAGGCCGTTCATGCGGCGCTTGGGCGCCTCCACGGCGCATTCGCGCTCGTCTATCTGTTCGAGGGCGAGGAGAATCTTCTGATCGGCGCCCGTCAGGGCGCGCCGCTGGCCATCGGCTATGGCGAGGGCGAAATGTATCTGGGCTCGGACGCCCTCGCGCTCGCCCCGTTCACCGATCGCATCGCCTATCTCGAGGAAGGCGACTGGGTGACGCTCAGCCGTGAAAGGGCCGACATCCGTGAGGCGAGCGGCCAACGGGTTGAGCGCCGCATCCAGCGCAGCCCCGCTGGCAGCCTGCTGGCGGAAAAGGGCAACTACCGGCACTTCATGGCCAAGGAGATCCACGAGCAGCCCGAAGTGGTCGGCCACACCCTCGCCCATTACATCGACATGGGCGCGCTCAGGCTCAAGCCCTTCGCCTGGCCGGTCGATCCGAAAAAGCTCACGCGCGTGTCGATTGTCGGCTGCGGCACCGCCTATATGGCCGGGCTCGTCGGCAAATATTGGATCGAGCGGCTGGCGCGGCTGCCGGTCGAGATCGACGTCGCCTCCGAATACCGCTACCGCGAAGCGCCCGTCGACGACGGCGGGCTCACCATCGTCGTCTCGCAATCGGGCGAGACGGCGGACACGCTGGCCTCGCTGCGCTACGTGAAGGACAGGGGATCACGGACGGTCGGCGTCGTGAACGTGCCGGATTCCAGCATTGCGCGGCTGACCGACGCGGCGGCGCCGACGCTCGCCGGCCCGGAGATCGGCGTCGCCTCGACCAAGGCTTTTACCTGCCAGCTCGCTGCGTTAGCGTCGCTCGCGATCGCCTTGGGCAAAGCACGCGGGACAATCGACGAGGCGGCCGAGTCGGCGCTGGTCGGCGAACTGGTTGCGACGCCCGGCCTGCTTGCCGAGGCGCTCAAGCTCGAGCCCGCAGCCGAGAAGCTTGCGCATGTGATCGCGCGCGCCCGCGACGTGCTCTACCTCGGCCGCGGCACGGCCTATCCGCTGGCGCTCGAGGGCGCGCTAAAACTCAAGGAATTGAGCTACATCCACGCCGAAGGTTATGCGGCGGGCGAACTCAAGCACGGGCCGATCGCGCTTATCGACGAAGCGATGCCGGTGATCGTCATCGCGCCGCGCGACGCGGTGTTCGAGAAGACGGTGTCCAACATGCAGGAGGTCGCGGCGCGGGGCGGGCGCCTGATGCTCATCGGCGACAGCCGTGCAGCTGAGGAGGCGGGCGTCTCGATCGAGCATGTCCTGCCCATGCCCGAGATGAAGCTCAACTTCGCCCCCATCGTCTACGCCGCGCCGATCCAGATGCTCGCCTATCACACGGCGGTCGTCATGGGCAAAGACGCCGATCAGCCGCGCAATCTGGCGAAGTCGGTGACGGTGGAGTAGCCCGTTGAGCGCGCTCGCCACAGCAGCCCCTCCGACCATCGGCGAAGCGCGCCGCGGGCTTGATTTGCCGCGCCGCGACCTTTTCCTTTGGATTTGCGCAATCCTTTTTTTCAATCAGGCGCTTGGGGCGGTCAATCAGCTGCCGTCGGCGTCACCGGGGCAGGTCCTCTCCGATCTCGCCGCGGCAAGCGTTTTTCAGATCATGGCGTGGTACGCCATATTCCGGCTCCTCGCCTCGAGCGATCCGAGGCCGCCCGCTGAGATGCGGGACATTCTGGTCGCTTTGGCCCTGTGCGCCCCCCTTTTCCTGCCCACAACCCGGACCATCAAGTTCGTCGCGCTCGGCGCCGCAATCTTCAGCTGGATCCGTGGCCGGGACGACCCCAACCTGCGCGGGGCGGGAGTCGTGCTCGCCGCGCTCACGGTCCAGCAATACTGGGGGCATATTGTCTTTGATATCTTCGCCCTTCCCCTGCTTCAGGCGGAGACGGCCGTCGTCGGGACTCTGGTGCAGGCTTTCCGCGCCGGAACCGTGTGGCAGGGCAATGTCATAATTGGGCCTTCGGGTTTCGGCATCGTCGTCTATTCCGCCTGCTCCTCGTTCCATAACCTGTCCCTCGCCATGCTCTGCTGGTTGACCGTGAGCAGGCTGCGCAATCAAAGCTGGCGGCGCCGTGACCTCCCGACGGGGTGCGTGATCGGCGCGGCGATGATTGCGTGCAATGTCGCGAGACTCTGTCTCATGGCGTGGAGCCCCGACTTCTACGAATATTGGCATGACGGACCGGGCGCCCAGATCTTTGCGGTCGGCGCCTCTGTCATGGTCCTTATGTTGAGCCTTTACGGGTCGCGGCCGGCGGCGCGGGCGACATGAAATTCTGGGCGCACGCGGTCTTTGCCGCCGTCCTGGTCGGCTCGCTCGCCAGTCGGGAACGATCCGCTGAGGCGCCTCTCACCGACGCCGGCGTCGGATCGGTCGTTGTGAACGTCGCGCGCTCCCAGGGCTTGAGTTTGCGTGAATTCCGAACCAGCGCCGCGAACGGCGAACGGAGCATGGCGTTCGATGTCCCCGGCTGTCCAAAGCCGATGTCGGTGATTTTGCGGTTGGCGACTTTTGAAGACGAGGCGACGACGGAATCGCCCACTCGCCAAGGCTACCAGAAGCAATATGTTTATTTCGACCGGAAGTGGGACAGCCCCAGGCCGTGGGCTGTCTCGATCCAGAGAACGAAATACAGTCTTCTCGCTCTGTTCGGCCGGACCGACTACGCGACCTCCAATCTCGTGCTTGAGGTCGAAGCGCCGCGGGAGTGCCCGGCTGCGGAAAGCATAGATTGGCGCCCCGTGTGGAGCCGCGCTTATCTTGCCGTGGCTGAAGCGACCGCCCAGAAGCAGTTGTAGGCGCTCGCGCCACTGCGTTCGCCTCAACAACCGCCCGCTTGCGTTCCCCCGGCGCTTCTGTACTATCCGCTCCGGCACATTTGCCGCCGGGGAGGGGCGCTTGCAGTGTGTGCCCATTTTTTTGAGGCTGGGGCACGGACTGGGCTTCTTCATAGCGATATCGCGATTTTAACGGCCGTGGGCGAACGCTAACGGGGGTAAACGCGCGGGAGGGAATGCGATCGCGCGAGGTGTGTCACTCCACGGCGACAATGGAGGGCACTATGCTTACTGGAAAATATGTTGTTTCAGGTTGTTTTGGGGCGATTCTGGGCGTGTTGGCGGGGCCTGCTCTGGCGCAGAGCGTAAGCAATGGAAGTTGCGGTCCGCCGCTCCCAAACAATGGGGCGCTCAAAACCGCGTTGAAGAGCGCCGTCGCCAACACCGCGAACGGCGGCCTCGGCAACAACATGTGGGGCGTGATTGTCGACAAGAGCGGGATTGTGTGCGCGGTGGCGTTTTCCGGCGCCGACTTTACCTCGCAATGGCTCGGGAGCCGGGCGATTGCGGCGCAGAAGGCCAACACCGGCAACTCCTTTAGTCTAGGCCTCGGCGCCGGAGGCTCAGTGATCGCCCTCTCCTCCGCCAATCTATTTTCGGCGGTCCAGCCGGGCGGCAGCCTCTATGGGCTGCAGGCCAGCAATCCGGTCGACGCCGACGTCGCCTATGGCGAAGGCCCGGGTCACAGCCCCCCGGCTAACGCTTCGACCTTCGGCACCACCTCGGATCCGATGGTCGGCCTTCGCATCGGCGGCATCAATGTGTTCGGCGGTGGCCTGGCACTCTACAAAGGCGGCGTGAGAGTCGGTGGTCTCGGGGTCAGCGGCGACACCTCATGCACCGATCACATGATCGCTTGGCGAACGCGCAGCAGTCTCGGGTTGGATGGGTTCGCGGGAGTGGGAGGCCCCGCGGCGGCGTTCGCCGGGGACGCGACCCACCCCGACAATATCATCTTCGACATCACGCCCAATCCAGACGGAACTGGAGGCACGGGCCAGGCGCCAACCGGGACCGGAGGGGTCGGGACGAGCGCCAGCGGATTCGGCCACCCGAAGTGCCTCAACAATCCGAACGCCGACGCTGTCTCCAGCCTCCCAGGGGTTCAGACACACTGACAGTTAACGTTTCCTCTCGGCGATGGGGCGGAGCGCCGGTTCGCTGCCATCGCCGGGAGACGCAAAGCATCAGGTTCTCGTTGCCTCGGCTTACCGAGTCACCTAGTGTGCCCTTAGCCAGCTTTAGCGACGGGGGAGCCGGCGGATGATTGCGACGGCCAATCGAAATGCGCACGACGGCGGTTGGCTTGTCCGCGCCAGCCGCCGTCTGGCTTTCGCTCTGGCTTTGGCGGCTCTGTGTTTCGCCTCCGGCGCAAAAGCCGACGCGCTCAGCAGCGGCAAGCGCGCTTTTTTGCGCCATGACTATGTTCGAGCCGCGTCGCTTCTCGCAGTCGAAGCCGCGCGGGGTTCGCCGGTCGCCCAGACCTATCTCGGCTATATGTATCAATACGGTCTTGGCGTGCCCAAAGACTATGTCCTGGCCACGAGCTGGCTGCATCAGGCGGCCGAACAGGGCGAGCCTACCGGACAATTCCTGCTCGGCCTTCTGTTCGACAAAGGCTTCGGCGTGCCGCAGGACTGGGTTGCGGCGGAAGTCTGGCTCATCCTTGCAGCGGCGCACGCAGGAGGGACGCGGCAACAGGAATATTTCGGCCGCGTTCGCGACGCGGTCGCCCAAAAACTGACGCTCGATCAGCTCGCCGAGGCGCAGCGGCAGGCGGCCTCCTGGGCGCCAATTGTTGGCCGGAATTTCGGGCCGTTTTCGGCGAGGTATTGAAACCCCTGCCCCAAGGCGCTTAGCGCGAAGCCCGGAATGCAAGTCGCCCTCAAGAGGAACCGGGCGCCTGTCTGGAAGCGGCTTTGTCGGCCCGGAAGGGTCTGTCGGGACTTAGGGCTCTGATAGCGTTAGAGCATCGCGCTTTCAGATCGAATCGCGGTCGGCCGTATTGTCGTTCCCGCGCAAGCGGGAATCCATAGTTCGATCAATGTCTTGCTGGATGCCCGCTTTGCGCGGGCATGACACCGGGCCGACGGGGGCTGATTGCACATTGCTCGAGCTGTTGTTTTCGAGAAATCACACTCTGCGGCGGTCATGGCCCGCCTTGGGCCGGCCATCCATGCATCGCAGTGATGTTTGCGCGTATGTCCACACAATCTATCATAATATCAATATTTTATCCCAATCAGACAGCGCTCGCGTGGATAGCCGGGACAAACCCGGCCATGACGCCTTCATGAGCGGCCCACCCTTCCACAGTTCAAAAACTGACCAAAAGGCATCCCTATAAGAGTCGGACTTTGTGTTGACAAAATCAGAAATATTCGCTATGTGTTCTTGATTGCGGAATCTCCTCCAGCCGGGTCCACAAGCCGGGCGAGAAGAGGCTCCGCGGCTGTTTGAAAACCTGCTCAACCACAACCCACCACGCGAGTCGGAAAAGCGAGGAAATTTTTCCACATTTTTCGGCCGTAACCCTTTGAAAAGTCCAAATTCCAAAAACTAAAAGAAAGCAAAAAAAAGCAAAAAAAAGCCATTTTGCTTTCGTTCGCTTTCGTTCGCTTTCCACTGAATTCGCGCAGTGGTTGCAATCGGCCCCCGGCTGTCGGCGCCGGCCGGGCTTTCCCCGCCGGAGCTCTAACCGCTGCGCACCGCAATGAGCCAGCAGATCCAGATCGCTGGCGCGAAAAAAGCGCCGAAAGGCAACCTGCCCCTCAGGTCCAGCCCGTCGCCCCGGAGGTGGGCGTAGAGCGCCGCCGCGAGCCCCGACAGGGCCGCGATCTCGACGACGAGGGGCAGGAAAGCCCAGTCGATCCACACCCCCGCGACCGCCGCCAGCTTGACGTCGCCGAAGCCCATCCCCTCGATTCCGCGCAGCGCTCGATAGGTTGCGCGAAAGCCGAGAAAAAACAGGAACATGAGACCGGCGCGAACGAGAGCATGCGAGACTGCGATCAACGGCGCATGCGGCGCCCCTGCCCCGGCGGCGATGAGACCAGCGATGAAGGCCAGCGCGTTCAGCTCGTCGGGGATGATCATCTGCCGATGGTCGACGACGGCGATCGCGAGCATCAATCCGGCCAGGATGGCGCCGGCGGCGCCGCTCCATCCCGGCGCTGCGGCGACGCTCGCCCAAACCGCGCCGGCGCCGACAACGCCGATAAGAGTCGCTTCAAGCACGCCCGACCGCGCCAACCTATGGCTGAGACGCCTTGGCGGTTCGGCGGTCACTGCGCCGGTCGGGAGAGGACATTGAGCATCGAGGGCAGCGTAAGCGCCTGGGATCTTCCGCTCCGCATCCTCGAGCGAAGCTCCTCAGCGACCATCGCGGCGTCGGCGCCGTCCCGGATGATCGTTGGGCGAATGAACATGATGAGCTCGGTGCGAACATCGTTCTTGCCGGTCGTTCCAAAGGCGGCGCCGACGTAGGGCAGCTGACTGAGAATCGGCACGCCCTCCCGCGATTTTACCAGGTTGTCCTGGATCATGCCTGCGAGCAGCACCGTTTGGCCGGAGATGACTGAGATCGTGCTTTTCACCTCGCGCGTCGAAATCGTGGGGGTGAGCGGAGGTCCCGTCGGCTGGCTGACCAGCTGGTCGATGTCGAGCAGGACCGACCCGTTGTAGTTCACGTGCGGCTGGACGTGGAGGATAACGCCCGTGTTCTTGTAATCGATCGTGTTGACGACGGCGTTGTTGGCGCTGAGCACGTTCGCGCTGCCGGTCGATATCGGAACCTGATCGCCCACCTCGAGCGATGCATCGCCATTGTCGACCACCACAAGTGAGGGATTGGACAGGATCTTGACGTCGGTCAGCTGCGAAAGGGCGTTGATGACGACGCGCGGGGTCGCAGGGTTGCCGGCGATGATATTGAGCCCGCCCGACAAGCCCGTTCCCGTGGTCGTCGAGCCGGTGTTCGAGGCGACGTTGTTGATGATGCTCGGCATCGTTCCCGACACCGTATTGGAAACTGCGCCGCCGTGGAGAAAAAACTGCACCCCGTAGTTGAGCTGATCGTTCAGCGTCACCTCGGCGATGGTCACGTCGATTGCGACCTGCAATTTTGGCCGGTCGAGCTGCATGAGCGTCCGCTCGATGAGCTTATATTCGTCGGGCCTCGCATAGATGAGCACCGCGTTGTTGAGCAGATCGGCCGTTATCCGGACGTTAGGCAACTGCGGCCCGCCGGATCCTCCCTGGCCCAATGCGCTGAGTTCAGAGTTGAGCGCAGCGACTGGAACCCCGCCGAATTGCGCGGCTGCGCTTCGCGAATTGCCCCCCCCAGCCGGTGAAGCGGGATTATTGGAATTGGGCGAGGCTCCGCCAAACGAACTGGGCGAAGCTCCGCCCGCTCCGCCCGCTCCACCCGCTCCACCCGTTAGGCCTGACAACCCGCCTGCCAACCCGCCTGTCAGCCTGTCGGCAGTCGTCATCGCTTTCACGCCGGAACCGGGAGCGATCTCGTTGGTCGGCGATTCCGCAGACACCCCTCCGCCATTGGTCTCGAAGATCTGCTGCAACAATTGGGCGATCTGCTTCGCGTCGCCGTAGCGCACTTTGTAGACCTTGACGCTCGCGCTCGACGTCGAAGGCTCGTCGAGCCTCGAGATCCAGCGCGCGGCGACGCGGAGCAGTTCGGGCTTGGCGGCGACGACCAGAATGGAGTTCAGTCGCGAGACTGGTTGGAATTTCACCAGCCCATGGCTAAAGCCCGAACTCGCCCGAGTCCATGATCTTCTCGAGTTCGCCAACGATCGGCTCCGGCGTGCTGTTTTGCACTGGATACATGCCGACGGATTGCCCTCGGAGCCAGTCGACGTCGAAGCTGCGAACCGTCTCCATGGCCGATTGCCGCTCACTTCCGGTCCCCACCACGATCAGGAGCTTGCCGCTTGGATCGGTTCGAATGGCGCCGGGACGGGTCGCGAAGCCTTCGAGCAGTTTCGTCAGCGTCGTTCCGGAGACATATTGCAGCGGGATCACCGTGAGGCCAAATCCGGGCTCCGCGCTCTCCCCGCGCTCGTCGGCCATACCGACTCCGCCTTCATTGGCGGGAGCGATGCGATAACCGGATGCGTTTCGGATCATGACCAGATTGTTGGCGCTCAATGCGTTCTCGAGCACATACAACATGTCTTTCTTCTCGATCGGCCGCCCGGAAGAGAGACTGATCGAACCCTGAGCTCGAGGGTCGATCACATAGCCGACGCCGAGGATGTCGCCGAGGACCGATTTCACCACTTGCGATATCGGCGCGTTCTCAAAGTTTAACGTGTAGCCCCCCACCCCGGCTTCGACCTGCGGCGACCCGGTCGGTTCCGGCGCGGCGGGCGGAGGCGCTGGCGACCCGAAAAACGAGAATGCCTTGGGCGCGCTGGCGCCACCCGTATCGACGGTGCCCGTCGGCTGCGGATACCGCGGCCGCAGGTCGGCGGCGCGCATGATGTCGGCGGCATTCTGCGGCTCGTTTCTACTCTGCTCGAGATAGGTCGTATTGCAGGCGCCCACGAGAAGCACGCCTGCGATGGCTAGAGCGCCGAAGCAGATGAAATGAAAACCGCCCATATTGCGGGCAGCGGGACCTCCAGCCAAACAGCGCCCCCCTTGCGACGCGCGAAAATTCGTTCATCGAGTTGCCCCTAAAAAGCTCAATCCGAGGAGAAAGTAAATACGGACGTCGTCACAAACTGGCGCGAGAGCCGCCCCCGATCTGTTAAACAGATCTATTGATCAGTGATTGATTGGCGGTTTATCGTTGCCGGTCAATGGGCTTGGCGACTATCATTCGACCCGCTCGAGTCCGTCCGTCGCGTCTTTTAACGATCTGCTTCAGCCATCTCTTAGCAAAGCACTTTTTAAGCCGTTTCCTAAACAAATATGGAGCTTAAGACGTCACAGTCATGCCACAATACAGCCGTTATCCTTGGGCGAAGAAGAGACTTGGGAAGGCGAACCGATGTTCGGCGATCGCCTTTGGAGGGGCGGCCCCCGTTCGCGATTCCGCAGGATTTGCGCGCATTTCGGAAGGGCGACCGCCATCTGAAGCGCATTCCGTTCGGCGCGTTTCTCGCCCGCTTAACCTGCGTTACGAAATGACTCCAGAGCCGCGATGAACATTGTGAGAAACAACACGAAGGAAGCTGATTCTTCAACACAGCCGATCACGGGCTTTATAAAACATTTGAACGACAACCTCTTTCAGGACGTCGACGCCAAGATTTCCGAGATGGACTGGAACGTTGGCCATTCCTCGATCCGATCGATTTGGGAATCTTGCGACCTTTCCGCCACCGAATTCGCCGACGAAGTCGCCGCGTATTACCGACGCCCGCGAATGACCCTGCCGGAACTGTTGGCTGCTCCTTCGCTTGTTGGGCGTTTTACCAGGCGCTTCTTGCGTGAAACCATGATCTTTCCTTACGACGTCGGCGGCGGACGTTTTGGTCTCGCGGTCGCGGATCCGACCGATGTCGCTGCGCAAAGAGGCGCTGAAATCGTGCTTGGCGGTGCGGTCGCCGTGTCGATCGCCTCGTTTGAGGATATCGGCGCGGCGCTGTTCGAGCGCCTGGGGTCAGACGAGGATGGACCGTCTGCGTCATCTCCCGTTTTGGCTGCCGGGGCGGTCGAGGAGAGCATTGACAGCTTGCGCGACCTCGCCAGCGGCGCGCCCGTCGTACGCGCTGTCAATGACCTTGTGGAAAAAGCAGTTGAGCTTCGCGCGAGCGACATACACATCGAACCCATGCGCAATGGACTGACTGTGCGGATGCGCGTGGACGGACTGCTGAGGGCTGTGCCTGCGCCTGCGCACGCGCTGCCCCAGGCCTTAATTTCCCGCGTCAAGATCCTGGCTGGTCTCAACATTGCGGAGAGGCGGCTGCCCCAAGACGGCGCGGCGCGGCTCGAGGCCGCGGGGCTCAATCTGGATGTCCGCGTCGCGATCATGCCGACCCAGCATGGCGAGACGGCTGTCATTCGTCTGTTGCCGAGAGATCGAGGCCTTCTCGATATCGCCAAGCTGGGGTTGCGCGCCCACGACGAGCGCAAGGTCCGGCGACTAATTGAGCTCCCGCACGGAATGATCGTCATCACCGGTCCAACGGGAAGCGGCAAGACGACGACGCTCGCGACGATGCTCTCCGCGCTCAATACCCCTTTCCGCAAGATACTGACCATCGAGGACCCGGTCGAATACGAGATCGCCGGAATCAACCAGTCTCAGGTCAAACCGGCGATCGGACTCACCTTTGCTTCGGCATTGCGCGCGTTCGTTCGGCAGGACCCGGACGTAATCATGGTCGGCGAGATCCGCGACGCCGAGACGGCGAACATTGCTATCCACGCGGCGTTGACCGGGCATCTCGTTTTGACGACGTTGCACACGGAAACCGCGATCGCGGCGGCGCCGCGCCTTCTCGATCTCGGCGTCGAAGGATTCTTGTTGAAATCGACGCTCCGGGCCGTCATCGGGCAGCGGCTGGTCCGCATCCTGTGCGATCGGTGCAAGGTGCGGAAAGAACTTTCGGCAACGGATTTCGACAGGGATCCGCGCTACGAGGCTTGTGGGCTGTCGGTCGGAGAGACGGTTTTTGAGCCGGGGGGGTGCGAACGATGCGCCGGAGCCGGGTATCGCGGCCGCGTAGGAGTGTTTGAGGCCTTGGAGGTCGAGGGCGAGGTCCGCAGTTGCGTCGGTCAGCAGATCGATGCCATCGCTCTAGATCAAGCCGCGCGGCGCGCAGGGCTGACCACGATGATGGACGATGCGATCGCCAAGTGCCGCGAAGGGGTGACTACGGTCGCCGAGGCCCTTCGAGTGACGATGGCGCGGTGAGCCAATGCCGACTTTTCAATATCGCGCCCTGACCCAGGTTGGCGAAATTGTCACTGGCTCGCTCGACGCCACCAGCTTGGCTGAGGTCAATCGGCGCGTCGAATATTTGGGACTGATCCCGATCGAAGCAGCGACCGGGCGGAATGAGGCTCAGTTCGGACGCAGCGCTTTAAGGTCCCTCCGGCTGACAGGGCCGCGGGCGGAGGACGTCACCATTTTTACGGGCGACCTGGCTTTGCTCTTGCACACAGGCGTCCGTATAAACGACGCCCTTGAGCTGCTTGCCAGCGACGCTGAGATGAGTCGAATGCGTCCAACCGCGGCGGCGCTCGCAAGCTCCATTCTTTCCGGGGACAGCTTAGGCGAGGCGATCTCCAAACATCCCAAGACTTTCCCGCCGATTTACGTGGCGCTCATTCGGATCGGCGAAACCTCGGGCGCGTTGGTGACGGTCCTTGAAGCGCTGGCGGCGGAGCGTCAACGGGCGGAAGCGCTGGGGCGGCGGATAAGCGACGCGCTGCGCTATCCCGCGTTCCTTCTGTTCGCAGCGGGCGCGGTCCTGCTGTTCTTCCTCAATTTCGTCCTACCCCAATTCGCAAACATATTTCGCGACTTCAACGCCAAGCTCGATCCAGTGCTGGCGACCTTTCTCCGATTGTCGGATTTTATGCGCTCGAACGGCCAGACGATTGCGGCGGTCTCGCTTGTCAGTCTTTTGGCCGGCTGGTTCATTCTGCGGCGGCCGTCCACGCGCAGACCGCTCGTTCGCGCGCTTGCGCGCCTGCCGATCGTGCGTCCGATTATGGACTACCACCGTACGGGACTCTTCTGCCGGAACCTAAGCCTTCTGCTGTCGAGCGGCGTCATGCTGACCTCGGCGTTGCGCATTCTGGTCGACACGATGGAATCGACCGGGACCCTTGCGCAGTGGTCGCATATCGTCGACAAAGTGCGTCACGGCGGAAAGCTCTCGGACGCGCTTTTGGAAAACCGGGCGCTGCCGCCGATGGCGATCAGAACGCTCCGCCTGGGAGAAGACTCCGGTCAGCTGGGGATGCTTGCCGGACGCATTGCCGATTTCTACGAGGCGAAACTCCAGCGAAGCCTCGATCGCGCCATTGGAGTCGTCGGCCCGCTCGCCATTATGGTCATCAGCCTGATCGTCGGAGGGCTGATCGTATCGGTGATGACGGCCCTGCTCTCTGTTTATCAGGTCGTCGATTAGGAGATCTAGAAGATGACGAAGATTGCTCACTGGCGAGAGCGCCTCGCACGCTCGGTCCACCGAGCGAGAAACCATCGGGCGGAAGCCGGGTTCACGCTCGTAGAAATGCTGGTGGTCATCGCCATTATCGGCTTGGTCGTGGGGTTGGTAGGGCCCCGCGTGCTGAACTATCTCAGCGAGTCGAAGGTGAAGGCGGCGAAGATCCAGATTGAAAGCTTCTCGGCCGCGCTCGACCTCTATTATTTGGACAATGGCGCCTATCCAGCCGCCAATGAAGGCCTAACCGCGCTGGTCGATCGTCCTGGTTCGGCGCCGGCTTGGAACGGACCCTATCTCAAAACTGGTTCGGTGCCCTCGGACCCCTGGGGTCATCCCTATGTCTACAAGGTTCCTGGCGACCATGCGCCGTACGAGATCAACTCCTATGGATCGGGCGGAGTCGGCAACTCGCAAAGCCTGATCAGAAGCGCATCGCGATAATGGCCCGGAAAAACGCTGAGGCCGGATTTACGCTGCTCGAAGTCGTCTGCGTGCTGGCCATCATCGGACTTCTCGTGGCGCTCGTTCTGCCCGCGATTCCGCGTGGCACATCGCAAGCGCGTCTCGCCGGGTACGCCGTCGAGGTCGCCGCTCTGTTAAAGAGCGACCGTAACGCCGCCATACGCAGCCATGCGCAGGTGGCGACGTCGCTCGACGCCGGGCGACGAATTGTGGTTTCGGGCGCAACTGCCTCCGTCGTCGAGATTCCTGCCGACGTGACTTTCGAGGCGCTGCTTGCGCAGCGCTGTGGCGACAGACGTGTCGGCGCGACGATCGATTTCTTTCCGAGCGGCGAGTCGTGCGGAGGCGTTATCGCTATTGCGCGGCAAGGCGTCGGATATCAGATACGCGTCAACTGGCTAACCGGAGGCGTCGAAGTTGTGCCGACAGGCAAATCCTAAAAGGCGCGGAATCGCCGGCTTTACCCTGATCGAGGCGCTAGCCGCGCTTGCGGTGATGGGAGCCGGCTTGGCGGCGATCGGGCCGTTGGCGAGCTCTAGCCTGCATGCTGGCCTCTACGCCGAACGGCATCTCGCGGAGATCGAAACTGCTCGCAAAATCATTGCGGGCATGCCGTCCCGCGAGGCGCTTCCTGTCGGGCGCCTTACAGGCGCTCTCGACGCGCACGACTGGAGGATCGATTCAACCCTCATCGGCCCGCCCGCGGCGGTTGGCGACGCACTCTGGACTCCGCAACGCATTGAGGTGTCGGTGCGGTCGCCGTCCGGCGCAATGCTGAAAATCGACACTATTCGTCTGCGGAGGCAAGCGACAAAAAAATGAAGCAGGCGAATACAGACGAACTGGTCGCCGGCTTCTCGCTTATCGAGGCGATGGCGACGCTCGCGTTGACCGCAACCATCATCCTGGCGCTGTCATCGGTGGCAGGGCAATGGCTGCCCAACTGGCGCCGAGGCTTCGTCGACCTGCAGCGCGCGGACCTGCTCGGGGCCGGCCTTGAGCGGCTCGTCGACGACCTATCCGCAGCCGAGTACGTGACGCCCTCGGCGGGCGCCCGCGGGCCATTATTCGAAGGCGACGCTTCTTCGGTGATGTTCGTTCGATCGGCTATCGGTCCGGACGCATATCCTCACCTGGAAATCGTGCGTCTGGCGCAGATCAAGGAAGATCGCGGACTCGCGATGGTGCGGACGCGAGCGCGCTTCGCGCCGACAGCGCCGAAACCGCCGGGCGCGCCGGCGCAGACTATCGCCTTTGGCGATCCTGTCACCCTCATTCGCGCGCCCTTCCACATTTCCTTCGCCTATGCAGGACCAGACCGCGTTTGGCTTCCGAGTTGGAAAGGTCGCGAGCAGCTACCCGAGGCGGTGCGGATATCGGTGCGCGACACGGTCGCCAATCGGGTGCTCGCGGCGTCGACCGTGGCGCGCATCAGGGTCACATCCCCCGGCGCGCCCAAGCTTCAGGCGCAAGCGAATGCGGGCGGCGCTCTTCCTACGGCAGGACAGCCGGCGCAGCAATGAAAACCCCTGCGATGACATCCTTACCTGGATCCGCTACGCGCGCGGAGAATGGCTTCGTCCTCATTGCAGTGCTCTGGATCCTTGCTGCTCTTGCGACGCTTGCGTCGATCTATTCTTCCTACACTGTCAACACCGCCTCCGCATCGCGGGTGGCCGACGACCGCGTGCAGGCGGAGGCGTCGATTCGAGCCGGTGTCGAAATGGCGGTCTTCCGTCAACTCGCGGCGCCCGAGAAGGCCAGACCGGCCCGGGGCGGGTTCGACATGCGCGTGGGGCGCACTAGCGTCTCTGTTCGCTTTCGCTCCGAGGGGGCAAGGATCGACCTCAACGCGGCGCCCGCGGACTTGCTGGCTGGGCTATTCACCGCAGTCGGCGTCGATTCGTCGCAGGCGGAAACGTTCGCGGAGCGCATAGTCGGCTGGCGCACGAAGTCCACCGCCGGCGCCGACGCCAAGGGGACCGCGACCGCGCAGACGCTCGCTGACGACAAGGATGACAAGGCCGCCAAGGAGGACAAACTTTATAGCGAACAGCACATGCCTTACCCGCCGCGCCACGCCCCATTCGACAATGCCTTGGAACTCAGTCTTCTGCCGGGAATCTCGCTTGCGGTGGTCGAGCGCGTTTTACCGTTGGTGACCGTGTTCAGCGGCCGTGCGGACGTCGACGTGTCCAGCGCGGTCCCGACGGTCCTATCCGCTCTCCCAAAAATGACGCCTCAAATCCTTGGCGCGCTGCTGAACGCGCGGGTCAGCGATCCTGGCGATGGGCGCGCGCTGTTGGAGCTGCTCGGTCCAGCGAAGTCGCACGCCACGGTCGAGACATCAAAAGCATTCCGGGCCTCAATCGCGGTCGATTTCGACAACGGCAGGCGTGTTCATGCGGAGGTCGTGTTTCGCCTCAAGGACGAAGGCGACGCCGCCCCAGGCGGCAAGAATCAAGGCGACAAGGATCAAGGCAAGGAGCAGGGCGGAAAGGATCAAAACGCCAAAGACCAAGACACCGAACCTTATGAATTGCTTTATTGGCGGGACGATTTCGATGGCCCCATGCAATCCGCGTAAGGACCTCCCGTGACTGTCTGGGCTTCCCTCCGCCCCCGATTGTCGACCTGGATCGACGACGTCGCAGCGGGCTTGACGCTTCTCGGCACGATGCTCCGACGCAGCCACAGAGTTCGAACTCGTTGAACAAGCGGACGGCTCGTTTCTTGTCGCGGACATGAGCAAGCAATCGGCGGAACGCGCTGACGGGCCGTCGTTGCGTATCGACGAAAGCGGAATTGCCGGTCCGATCTCTCCCCAAACGCGGTCGCTGCTCGCGCGAAGCACGATCGACGTGATGCTTGCGCCGTCACGCTTCATCTTCCGGTCGCTCGAGCTGCCTCAGGGCGCGCGTCAGTTCCTCGACGGCGTTGTCCGCTCTCAAATCGATCGCCTGACGCCATGGTCCCCCAACGAAGCCGCCTTCGGATGGAGCGAGCCGACCGATGTGGGCAACGGACAGATCGCCATTACCGTCGCCGCTACCGCGCGATCGCTGGTTGCTCCAATCGCGCGGGCGGCAATGGCCGCTCGGGCCGATCAAGTGCGGATGTCGACGCGGGCCGGCGAAGGGGAGACGCCCGTGATTTCGGTCTTCGCCCAGGATATTGGGGGCGGAAACGGGGGACGGGGCTTGCTGAGAGGCCTTGTCGCTGGCCTGGCTCTGTCGGGTCTTGCGTTCGTGATCAGCCTTGGCGCTTGGCTCATCGTCGGCGGCGGCGATGGCGCCCGGATCGCCAATCTTCAGAACCGGATCGCCGAGCGCCGCTCGGAACTGATGAATCGCCGCGGCCCGGCGGCGGAAGAGGCGCTTAAAGCCTTGCAGGCCCGGAAATGGACGACTCCTTCCGCGGTCATGGTTCTTGAAGCGCTGTCGAAGACACTGCCCGACGACGCGCACCTGAGCGAATTGCGCATCGAGAGCGGCAAGGTGCAGGTCGCAGGATCAGCCGCCGACGCGCCTGCGCTCATTCGATTAATCGAGCAGTCGCGGCATTTCACCCAGGCTACGTTCTTCGCGCCTACGGTGAGGGCTCCAGGCGGCGGTGAGAGTTTTCACATCGAGGCGCATATCGAGCCCTCATTCGCCGTGACGAATTAATGCGGACCTTCAGTCATAGTTTGGTGATCGGCCGACGCCAAGCTTTGGCGGTCGGCTCCTATCTCGGCGTCGTGATCGCCCTTTTGGCTATCTCGCTTGTGCTTATCGCGGACCTCCGCGACAAAGCAGCAGAGATCGACGCCGCCCAGGCGCGGCTTGATCAGTTGTCCGAACGGTCGCGGACCAGCTTGTCGGCGTCGATCGCCTCAAATGCGGGAGTGAGCGGCTCGCCGTTCCTCGACGGGAAAACGATAACGATTGCGGGTGCGGCGCTACAACAACGCATCGAGACGGCGGTTGCAAAAGCGGCCGGCGCGCTGATGTCTTCGCAAGTGGAACTCGACGGCCCTGACGCCAAGAACGGTTTCGTGGGCCTGACAGCCAGCATGGAGGTCAGTCAGCCCGCGGTGCAGACGATCCTTTACGACATCGAGGCCGGAATGCCATACCTATTCGTGGACAAGCTTTCGATCCAATCGCCTGAGGTTTTTGGCGAGCCCGAAACTGGGCGCATGCGAATGACGGTCGGGGTGGTTGGGCAATGGCGGTCATCAGACTGATGTGGCCGTTCGGGGTCTTCCTTTTGATTTCCTCCGCCGTGGCGGGGGCGGCAGGTCCAATCGACGAGCCCCTCCGTTCCGCGTCGGAGATTGTGGGGGCGTCCGCGCCCGCCGCGGAAGGGACCGGCGTCGCCGGTCTCTTGGAAGCGTCGCGCGCGCCCGATCCCGGCGCAAAGCCCCGAGCCGGCAACCCGTTGTGGACGGTTCCACTGAATACGCTGTCCGCGACGCGGGACCGGCCGCTCTTTTCCGCCTCGCGCCGACCCCCTGTCGTCGCGCTCCCGATCGTTGCTCCGCCACAAAAACACGAGGTCCTTGCGCCCCCTCCCCCGGAGCGGCCGTCACTTAGGTTGATTGGGACGATCGTCGGTCGTAAGGCCAGCCTTGCGATGCTTCAAGGATCCGACACCGACGCGGTTTTGCGACTTCGAGTCGGAGAAGAGAATAACGGCTGGTTGATCCGAGGGATCGGGTTGCGCTCAATCGTCGTCGAAAAGGGCCCAGAGTCAGTGCAGCTAGACCTGCCAAGACCCAACGGGGCGCCGGCGCAATAGTGCTTACCAAACATTTCCGCGGCCGGGGACCAGCGTCGCAGCAGTAACGCTCGATGTTCGGTCCCGGGTTTTTCCAAAGCGAGCCGAATCGGCGGCTGTGAAGTCGCGGGCCTCTATTGTCTTAAGCCTTTGGGCGACGTTGTAGGCGTCGACGAAGGTCTGTGCAGACATGCGACCGGCTGCGTGAGCCAGTGAATGCATTCGCAAAGATGAGTGCACTATCGGGGCGGCCCCCGTCGCGGGTAAAACCCGTTGCCCTTTACCCCGTCGCGACGCTGCCGGTCGGCGGGCAGTCGGTTGAACTCGCCGAACGGTGATCAAGCGGCGTGGATCGTCATCGTCAACTACCTCATGGCGATTGAGGCCGCCAATTGACCCTGAACTCGGGCGGCGGAAAGCGGAAGCGGCATTGGCCTCAGAGGTCTCCCCGCGGCTTGAAGGGTCGTCTTCCGATGCAGCCGTACCTGATAATGAGAAAACCGCCCTCCCGCTGAAATTAAAATACGGACGCCAAATAGATAAATGGACGTATTCACGAATACCGGACAGATATCGTCTAAATTCGATTTGCAACTCGTAAGTATATTATCGCCTTAATTCCGCCATACTCACAATAGACTTTGAGTTAACAAAGTTAACATGAGTGCTGCGTAAAACTATTAAGATGATCTACTGGGGATTTTCGCTTTAGACGATTCACTATGTGGGACAGACCTAATGGTCAAAGCAAAATTAGCTTGGAAAGGATGATGATTGACACGAACGCAACCTGAGATACGCCGATAAATTGCGGACTCGTCGCGGAATACAGCGATCTCACGAAAGACGATATGTCACAGAAGGTTATGGAGAAACAAATCATCTAAAATTCGAACCCAGCTAGGCAATAACCTAGTTTACGACGCTAAATAAACCTCCCCATAAATGGGGAGACACTGACACGAACGCGGCGACACTGGTAAGCAGAAATGGGGAGACATAAGGATGACTGGACATGGAGTGTATGTTTTGGTTGCTATGATATTAGCAAGGCAAAAAAAGCCTCTATAAATTGTAACTCCTGACTTCGTCAGTTTAAATGCACCGGCTTCGTAATAACCAACGTTGGTAGCCGCGCGGATTCTAATCAAGCGCGGCAAAAGGAATGCGTTCGAATGGGGGTGACCGCGTCTAGCAAATTGTCCTGGCCGCTCCTCGTGATCAGCCTGAGTCAAGCCACCTTCGATGAACTTTAATGGCGAGACAGTGCCAATGTACGGGAGGAAATCGCCTATGAGAGATGTCGTCGTGAGGCTCTACGACGTGAAAGCCGAGCGCCTCGTCGAGGCTGAAGTCGGCGGGCGTGGGATTAAACTTGAGCGCTGCTAAAACCTCGAAGAGTAAAATGTGCGCCTGGATGCTAACGGTCTAAAGAAAGTTTACCCCTGATAACACCGTTTACTCCTGGTGACAAAGCCCTAACCGAACCCGACTTGTGGAGGGGACGTTTCCATGTGCTTTATTCGCAAATGCCTTGTGGCGGCGAGCTATGTTCTGGTCTTTCTCGGCTCGGCGCAAGCGCAGTCGGTCACGATCGGTTCGAACGCCGTGTGGTCGGGCGGCAACGACTCCGACAACGGCAATCTTCTGTTGGCCCAAATCGCCAAGCTCTCCCAGGCCGCAACCGTCCAGAGCCTGTCCTTCTACGTCACCGCCGCGAGCGGAAATCTGATCCTTGGGATTTACGACGCCAGCGGCCCCAACGGCGGGCCCGGCGCGCTCAAAGCCTCGACCGCCAGCTTCGCCACAAAGACAGGCTGGAATACGGCCAAGGTGGTCACGCCTGTCTCGTTGCCCGCCGGCTCCTACTGGCTGGCCTATCTGCCGAGCAGCAATGCTCTTGGCTTCCTGAAAACCAATGTGACAGGCAATTGTGCGTATTACAGCTACAAGTTTGGCAGCCTGCCGAGCAAGTTCAGCACCTCGCCGGTGAGCTGTAACCCCACCACGTGGTCGTTCTACGCCACGCTGACGGCCTCCTCCAGCGGGACCTCCAGCGTCAACGGCGCATGCGGGTCCTCGAACGGAGGAAGCCTCGCCAGCGCGCCGACCGCGAACCTTTGCAGCGCCGGCACGGCCTCGACCGTCAGCGGCAGCGGACCCTGGTCATGGAGCTGCGCCGGGAGCGGCGGGGGAACGACGGCGACCTGCTCTGCGACGAAGGTCGCTTCCGCGCAACCTGTGAACGGCGCATGCGGCAGCTCGAACGGGGCGACGGTAAGCACCGCGCCGACCGCGAACCTCTGCACTGCAGGCACGGCCTCGACTGTCAGCGGCAGCGGTCCGTGGGCGTGGAGTTGCGCCGGCAGCAACGGCGGCAGCACGGCTTCGTGCACCGATAAGCTCGCGTCCACCGGCTCCACCGGGAGCACCGGCTCCACCGGGAGCACCGGCTCCAGCGGCTCCGACCCCACCAGCGGCGTGCTGCCGTCCTATGACGACGCCTATGCGAACTGGAAGAACGCCGGCCTGCAGACGGTCGGCGGCATCCCGAACCGGACGACAATCTGCGCCACGGTCAATCCTCTTGGCGGGGGGAAGGACGATTTCACCAATATCCAGAACGCGATCAACAAGTGTCCGGCCGGCGAGGTCGTTCAGCTTGGAGCGGGCGCGTTTACCGTTCATATAGCCGACTTGCCCATCCAGATTTCGACTGGCGTCGTGTTGCGGGGCACGGGCGCTTGCACCGGCACCAGCTCGCCATACTGCCAGACCTCAATCAGCGTGTCCGACGGCGCGCTCGCCTACACAGGCGGAAAATGCGGCGCGAGCACGTCCGCCGAAGTGACCTGCCCGAATGGCGGGCCGGCGCTGCTCTTGGTCGCGCCCGTTTCCCCCGACTACAATTACAGTTGGGCTCAGTGCGGCAATATCGGCGGCCCTGTCGGCACAGGCTGTGGCGCCGCGACCCTGGCGGCCGACGCCGCTCAAGGGCAGACGAAGATCCAGGTCAGCAGCACGAGCACATTCTCGGTCGGCCAGTGGGTTCTGATCGATGAGGCGTCAGGCGCTGGTTGGGTCGCTGACCCCTTGAACGCCACCACCGGATACGGAAGTGTGTGGGCCGCCTCCGATTGGCTCAGCTCGTCTGGCAGCCCTGCGACGGGGCGAGTCCTGTGGTCGAAGTCCAAGAATGGCGGCGGCTGGGATTTTGGTTCGGCTTACCCGTATCAAGCAAGCTCCGTAGGCTGTTGGTATTCTTATTGTGACCGGCCGACCCAGGAGATGCATAAGATCGCTTCGATCGGCGCCGGTCCATGCCCGGGGACTGGATGCACCCTGACATTTGATGATCCGCTGACGGTCGCCTTCCGGCAGAGCGGCAATCATAACGCGCAGGTCTATAGTGGTCCCTATTCGAATCAGTCAGGGACTGGTTCCCCCATTTCATTTCTCCAATATGCTGGTGTAGAGAACGTTTCCCTCCTCCGTGCGGTCAATGGGGGTCTGGAAATGGAATTTTGTGCCTACTGCTGGGTCAAGAATGTTGAGGTTGGCGACTGGTACGGCGGAGGCATAAACATAGAGCGTTCGGTTCGTAGCGAATTCAATACCGTCTACGTCCATCACTGCTGGGACTCGGTCAACAACGGCGGCGAATATCCCATCGCCCTCGATAGCGCATCGACCGAAATCCTTGTCACGAACAGCATCACCAACTTCGCTGGGAAAGGAATGGTGGCCAGAGCGGGAGGAGCGGGTTCGGTTGTCTCATACAACTACCAGGACGACACGATGTACGACGCGGAGTCGGGCATTGGCGACTACTGGGTCGATATGGGAGTAAACGCGAGCCATTATTCTGGACCGCACCATGTTTTGTTCGAGGGAAATTGGGGCGACAACTTGGATAATGACCATACGCACGGCAATTCAACGTATATCACATTTTTCCGCAACCAAGGGACCGGCTTGCGGTCTCCGTTTACTGATCCCTCGATTAACAAAGCCGTCAATGATTATGCCGGAGTAGGCTACGCGTGCGGGAATGGAGCGTCGACTTGCTCATCGAACCGGCCCGGTCCTTTGCGCGCCGCTGGACCATCTGCGTATAACTACTGGTTCGGCTTTGTCGGCAACGTCCTTGGAACGGCTAAGGAGACGACCTCGGCGAACGGGTGGACCTATCAAGGCGATTGGAGCGTGAGCCGTATGTGGATGCTCGGTTGGAATGACGGACCCGGCGGTCAGGATCCGCATCTGACCGGGGCCGCCGGATCCTACATTTTCCGCCATGGCGACTACGACTATGTCAACGGCTCGATAGCCGACTGGACTACTGGATACTCGCACACGCTCCCCAACTCCTTCTATTCGAGCGCCCAGCCGTCCTTTTTCGGCGCCTCAGGCGCCAAGTGCACGTACCCTTGGCCCTGGGTGACGCCGACCGGATCGATCCCGATCCAGGCGCCGAGCGGAAGCGGATGCACCGCCACCGACGGCCTCCCCGCCAAGGCGCGCTGGGTCGCAGGGACGCCGTTCGTGCAGCCATGACCCGACAATGGCCCCGGCTCCGGCCGAGGCCTGGCGTCGATGATCGAAAGACTGTTGCTGCAGGCGCGGGACGAGGCGCCGGCGGCTTCTGGAGGGGCTCGGCTCGGCGCTCAAGCCGCCGGCCGGCCGGGGGGATGATCTAAACCAATCCGGACCTGGGAGGGGACGTTTCCATGTGCTTTATTCGCAAATGCCTTATGGCGGCGAGCTATATTCTGGTCTTTCTCGGCTCGGCGCAAGCGCAGTCGGTCACGATCGGTTCGAACGCCGTGTGGTCGGGCGGCAACGACTCCGACAACGGCAATCTTCTGTTGGCCCAAATCGCCAAGCTCTCCCAGGCCGCAACCGTCCAGAGCCTGTCCTTCTACGTCACCGCCGCGAGCGGAAATCTGATCCTTGGGATTTACGACGCCAGCGGCCCCAAGGGCGGGCCCGGCGCGCTCAAAGCCTCGACCGCCAGCTTCGCCACAAAGACAGGCTGGAATACGGCCAAGGTGGTCACGCCTGTCTCGTTGCCCGCCGGCTCCTACTGGCTGGCCTATCTGCCGAGCAGCAATGCTCTTGGCTTCCTGAAAACCAATGTGACAGGCAATTGTGCGTATTACAGCTACAATTTTGGCAGCCTGCCGAGCAAGTTCAGCACCTCGCCGGTGAGCTGTAACCCCACCACGTGGTCGTTCTACGCCACGCTGACGGCCTCCTCCAGCGGGACCTCCAGCGTCAACGGCGCATGCGGGTCCTCGAACGGAGGAAGCCTCGCCAGCGCGCCGACCGCGAACCTTTGCAGCGCCGGCACGGCCTCGACCGTCAGCGGCAGCGGACCCTGGTCATGGAGCTGCGCCGGGAGCGGCGGGGGAACGACGGCGACCTGCTCTGCGACGAAGGTCGCTTCCGCGCAACCTGTGAACGGCGCATGCGGCAGCGCGAACGGGGCGACGGTAAGCACCGCGCCGACCGCGAACCTCTGCACTGCAGGCACGGCCTCGACTGTCAGCGGCAGCGGTCCGTGGGCGTGGAGTTGCGCCGGCAGCAACGGCGGCAGCACGGCTTCGTGCACCGATAAGCTCGCGTCCACCGGCTCCACCGGGAGCACCGGCTCCACGGGGAGCACCGGCGCAGCTCCAATTCTGATCCAGCATGTCGCCTCATCAGCGAATCCCGTCGGCATCGGCATCCCAGGGAACAACTATAAGATCCCATTGCCGAATTCCGTCCAGGCCGGCGACGCTCTCGTCCTGGCGATTACTTACCCGCACGGCAATCTAATCACAATCAGCGACAGCCTGCGCCAAGTTTGGCCCGCGGCTTCAATCGTGGAAGACGGCGGAGCCAACAACTACACAACGGCGATCTATGTGCGTTGCGGGTCGGCCGGAGGGAGTGAGACCATTACCGTCGGCTTGTCGGGCAGCGTCCTTCCGTTCGAGTACACGGTCAGCGAGTTCAACAACGTCGCTGCTTCAAATTGCGTCGACGGCTCGGTCGGAGGCGCCAATCTCTCGCCAACCAGCGCCGGGTTGATCAATCCCGGAAGCTTCACGCCGTTGACCAACAACAGCGCCAAGGGCGGCCACGTCATCTGGAATTACACTGCGCTGTCCAGTCCGGCCGGCGGCAACCCGACCTCCTGGAGTCCGGCAGGCGGCTTCACGCTGCTCGACGGAGACATCGCCTGGATCAACGAGCAGGGCTTTCCGCATGCTTCGCAGTGGTCCATACAGACGCAGCAGGCCGCGGCGACGCCGAGCATCACGTCGACCGGGGACACCGCCGATACATACAACTCGGCGGCAGTCTCGCTTCTGGCAGCGAGCGCCGGCGGCGCGCTCTCGGGCATCCACATCAACAAGATCATCCATCAAAGCTGGGTCGCCCTTTCTTCCGGGGCGACCTTGCGTCTGCAATTGCCGACAACAGGAAACCTGCGCGTTCTGGCGTTTGCCGCCGGTCAGAACAACATCCATATCACCAGCATTACCGACAGCGACGGCAGCGTTTGGAGTGAGGAGCAGACCAACGGAGATTCAGCGCAGATCTGGTATGCGGCAAACCGCCCGGCCAATGCAAATCTGATCGTCTCGATCCATACCTCGGGGACTAGCCCGACGAACTCTGTACGGTTTTTCGATATCCAGGGCGCAGCTGCTTCGCCCTTGGACGTGGCGGCCGGCACTGATTTGACGCCTTGCAGCTCTCAAACCACACTCGCCAATCAGCCGAACATCACGACGACCGGCGCGAACGAACTCGTTATTGCAACCATGGGGATCGGCGACGGTCCTGGCCTGGGCGTGGCGTCAGGCGCCCCGACCGGCGCCGTTTGGGACCTCCCGACGTACTCGGGCGAGGTTGATACCGATCTGATGGAGAACGCCGACGCGCTGGCGCATGTGTACACGACGAGCGCATCGACCGAGCATTGGAATTGGACTATCACGCCCAATGGCGACAACTCCTGCTCGGCAGAAGCTGTGGCGTTCAAACCAGCTGGGTAATCGATTGACGGCTAAGTGCCTGACTCAAAAGTCTACGGCCTGGCGAGCCGCCTGAGGGCGAGTTGGATGCAGGCGAGGGTGATGAAGGCGGCGAGGGCGTCAGCAAGGTTCTCGTAGTCCTTGGCCAGACGGCGGTTTCGGCCGAACCACGAAAAGGTCCGTTCGACGACCCACCGGCGCGGCAAGACGATGAATCCTGAACTTGTCGTCGGGGCGTTTGACGATCTCCACCCGCAGCGGCGGTTGCGCGGCGACGGCGTGTTCGACCTGGCGGGCGTTGTAGCCGCCGTCGGCCCAGATGAGTTCGAGCCAATTGAAGCGCTGGCGGATGCGGTCCAAGACCAGGGCGGCGCCGTCCCGGTCCTGAATGGCGGCGGAGTGAACCACCACGCGCAGGGGCAAGCCTTCGGTATCGACCAGAGCGTGGACCTTGCGCCCCTTCACCCTCTTGCCGACGTCATAACCCACTGCGTCTGCTTCACCTTTCGCGCATCCCCTTTTTCGGCCGACTTGAGCGAGCAGCTGTCGATGACGCCGGCGCTGGGGCTCGCCTCCCGCCCCAGCCGTTCGCGCAGGGCCGCGCGCAGTTCCTCCCAGATCGCCTCCCACACGCCCTGCCGCTGGAAAGCGCGGAAGATGTTGTAGACCGTCGAGCGCGGCGGGAAGACCCGGCCTGGCAAATAGCGCCACGGGCAACCGGTTCGCAGAAGATAGAAGATCGCGTTCATCGCCGAGCGCATGTCGGTCTTGCGCGGCCGTCCACCAGGCTTCGCTGGCGGAATCAGCTGCGCCAGGCGCTCCCATTCCGGATCGGTCAGGTCGCTGGAAGGCGATCCCCTGCTTGGCGATATGTGCTCCGGTCAGCCTCCGTCCACATCCCGAATCGCCCTCAAAACTGCAGATGACCCGATGAATTATTCCTGCCTTAACGGCACCCTACCTTTTGAGACAGGCTCTAAGGCAATTGCGCCGAGGCGTCGGACGGATGCGCATGGCCGGACCCTGTTCACGGAGGGTCCGACCGGTCGGGACGCCTTTGCTCCGCTTGGGTCGCATGCGGCCCCCGCGAAGTAGCCAAAGCGGCCCAGACTGTGTCTCGCTCGGAGTGCGACGGCGACTGAAGTGGGCCGGTCGTTGTCACTGTCGCGGTCTTCAGATCTTGGCGTCGCGAAGCGCTTGTTGCACGCGCGTCCCGCCGACAGCGCCTTCTATCCAGGCGTGCTTCGGTGAAGGCTTAGGATTGCTGGAAAATTGGTTAGGATGCACCCTGCGTGAATAGCCACAGGAAGGCGGGCTTTCGGTTGGCGCCGTTGGCCCGGAGGGGGCATCCCGATGGAGAGATTATCCGCCCCGGAGCGTACGCGCGAGGAGCTTCGCGCGTTGATGAACGGAGAGCTGGGGACGGCGGCCGGGCGAAGCGAGCTTGCGCGTTTGGCGCTGCGCCTGATCGTCGAGGAGGCGCTCGAGGGCGAAGTGGCCGACGTGCTTGGCCGGAGCGTTACGAGCGCGGCGAGGGGGAGAAGCCGGCAACCGAAATGGCTATCGGCCAGGCAAAGTGAAGACGGCGGAGGCGCGGTCGACGAAGTCAGCGCTGCGTCGCCGGATACCCGAGCTCTTCCTCGAACGGGCGGGCCGGGCGCCTTCGGGACGGGGCGGCGGCGGGAGCTCACACGGCTGGCGTCGCAGCCTCATCGAGGCGCGCGCCGTCAGACGCACCTCTGCGCCAGGTCGGCGGACACGTGTCACCGACGAGGGCCGGGGCAGCGGCTGGTTGTAGCAGGCGGCGATGCACCGAATCACGCGGTGGCTCTCCGCGGATTACGAGACGTTCTGCCAAAGCGCTGGCCTGCTTCGAGGAGCGGGTTCGTGGCCCACCGGTGAATCGACGCCGTCGCCGAGCGTCTGCGTTCGGGCCGGCCAAGAAGCGGCTACGACGCCGGGGCGGGACCGTTCGCGCGCCTAAGATCGACGCCCGCGGGTTCGGCGAAACCGGCGCCCGGGCGTCAGCCGGGCGATCGACGCCTGCTTCGCCCCGCCAGGCGCGCGGGCGCGGCGCCTGCGCCTCATGCTCGCTGGCTTCGACAACCAGGGCGCGAGCCCGGCGACCCCCCGATGCAAATAAACGCCCGTAAACGCGCTTAAGCGCCAGTAAACGTTAGTAAAATAGCTAGCGTTTACTAGCGTTTATTTTTTCGAACCGGGACTTTTCAACGGGTTGCGAGCGATTGGAATAAAAAAAACCTGCTCGCTTCCGGAACTCGCGCGCCGGTTGTTGAACCAGTTTGTCAAACAGCCACAGGGCCGCTCCTCGCCCGGCTGAGCCTGAGCGCGAGAGCGGATTCCGCAATCACGAACATGATGCGCCATACTTCTGATTTTGTCAAGATCAAAGGCGGCGACGACGAACCAGCTCCCGGCGCCGGGTCCCTCTTCAGCGCGATCGGCCGTTCGGCCATCGAGGCTTCCCATCCCGTCCGCCGCCGCGCCGGGCCCAACCCCGCCGCGGCCGTCCGCGGGCCTGCCGGGACGGGCGATCCATTATAGCGCGTGGCGAAAAAGTGGACGCCGGTTTTTCGCGGATCAAACCGCGAAATCAAGGAATTGTAACACGCTGCGATTCCTTGACCGCAGTATGCCTCACGGCCGTAGGCGCCCAGAGACTCCTGCATTGCTTTCCCGGACCCGGGGGTCGCAATGACGAGGTTCGACCCATTGGCGACGCGCTCCGGGCCTGCGATGGCCTGTTCGAGGCCGTTATGGGAGCGCTCGCGTCGCGGGAACTCAAGCAGTATCCATCAACAGGCGCTCCAGGGCGCGCCGGCGGATCGACCTCGTTTGACCGCGATGAGCCCGAAATTCTGGACGCGACCGGTTCCGGAACCACGGTTGGCTTAAAATAAGCGGTTGACCCTCCGCTCTCCCGTCAAGCGGTTACCTCCGCGATGGTTCCTCTTCGCGGGGCTGTTGATTTCCACGCATAAATTCGGCATTGATATCCTGTCAGACCGCCGCGGTGTCCACGTCCTGCCCGGGGTTCGTCAAAAGGGGTCGAGACGCCCATCATTTGGGCCGATCCGAGGAAAGACGACGGGAACGCTTAAACCGCGGAGATATAGGTCTGTACAATGGCTGAGGACGTTCACTTCCAAACAATGCAGACGAACCGGGTTCGGAGCTACCGCACCCGCCAAAGCTTGGACGCATCGCGTGCACCTTTGAATGGCCCAGCTCCTGCAACGCTGATGGACAAGTTTGCATTGCTGCCGATCCTGGCGTGCGTTTTTGCGCTAATAGTGTCGCCCTTATTGCTTTTTATGACCGACCTCAAGACGCTGGAAAGTCAGACGCTTGCGTCCGACGCCCGCCCGGAGAACCGAATTTTCTGGCCTGCCATGGCTGCGATTTCCGTTGTATTGGTCGTGCAAAATCGTTCTCGCCTTACTTTGCCTCCCCACATCATCTGTCTGCTCGCGTATCTTGCGTTTGCTGGAGCAAGCGTCCTGTGGGCTTTCAGCCCGGAGAGCTCGTTCATCAGATTTGTTCAGCAGGTGATGATTGTTACATCCATTGTTCTGCCTGCCATGCTGGCGGCTCGAACAGCGGATATGATGCGCGGCCTGTTTCTATGCTTCGCATTCGCTTTGATCTTGAATATCTTTTTCGTACTTGCACGGCACCCGACAATCGTCAGCTACGGTTCGAAGCTCGTGGATATCGGTTATCAAGGATATTTTGAGGGTAAAAATTATCTGGGAGAATGTGCAGCCATCGCTTTTTTGCTGTCATTGCACGAAATGCTCCAGTCGCGGCTGGCGGCGAGTGTTCGGTGTCATTGTTGTGCGTCATCGCCATTTTACTCATCTTCTTGAGCAATTCCAAAACAGCGCTTGGCCTTGCGTTAGTTTGCCCATTTCTGGCTGCGCTTACGTTGATTGTGCAGAAAGATAACGCGCATTTCTCCGGCGATAATTCTATTGTCCATACCACTTTGCTATGCGCTATTGTCCAGCGTATCTAACTATCGATATATCGAGTCGCATATCATACATGCTATACGACGATTCGACTTTGACGGGTCGTACTGTTATATGGGATTTCGCGCAATACTGAGATCGAACGTAGCCCGCTCTTGGGATGGGGATACCAATCCTTTTGGCTCGTGCCCGACTCGCCCGCCATTGTGATGCTCCAGGCTGGGTCAAGATGATGCCGAATGCCCACAATGGCTATTATGATACGAAGCTGGAGATGGGGTACGTCGGCCTTGCTTTCCTCTTAGTCTTCATCATCGCAACCCTCCACGCCGTTGGGCGCGTCGCGGACCGCGACCCGCGTCGGGCGCGGCTCGTGCTCTCACTTGCTCTCTTTATTATCCTCTATAACTTTTTTGAAAGCTTGTGGATGCGCGGCTTCGAATTTTTGTGGGTGGTGTTTGTTATTGTCGCTGCCGAAATTGGTCGATACTGGCGGCCTTTTCCGCCGAGAAGGGCGGCGTACAGATCAAGGAGCCAAAGACCGGGCAGCCCTGGCCCTTCACCAGGCGCGCGCGATGCCTCGGCGGCGCATTGGGCTGCTCGTGACCATCCGCCCGGAGGTCGGCTCGGTCTACAAGCTCAGAGATGCAGTCGCGTTTCCAGCCGCGCAGCTCCCGACCCCGGCGAGCGCCAGCCCGCGGCCCGAGCCTGCGTGGACACCTGCCGGTGCTGGACGGGGTGCGGGGCCTGGCCATTCTGATGGTCCTGCTGCTCCACTTCGTCGGCGACGTGCCGCCGGACCAACTGGATCGAACGCGCCATCGTCGGCGTGACCAACTACGGGTCCTACGGCGTTGAGCTGTTCTTCGTCCTGTCCGGCTTCCTGATCACCGGCATTCTCTACGACACCCACAACGAACCTCACTACTTCCGCAACTTTTACATGAGGCGCGTGCTCCGCATCTTCCCGCTCTACTATGGCGTGCTGGCGCTCGTCTTCTTCGTGGCGCCGCTGATCCCGCTGCTGCGGGGGCCGACGCTGGACTACCTGGTAGACCGACAAGCATGGGCGTGGCTCTACGCCGTCAACATCTACATCGCCAAGCACGGGGAGTGGTCCTTCTCTTATCTCGACCACTTCTGGTCGCTCGCCATCGAGGAGCACTTCTACCTCTTCTGGCCGCTGGTGGTCTTCGCGCTGGCTCGCCGGCCGCGGGCGCTCATCGCGGTGAGTCTGGCGATCGCGCTGTGCGCGATGCTGGCCCGCCTGACCGGATCGCTCATGGGTCTGAGCTGGTGGACCACGTACACCCTGACTCCCTTCCGGCTGGATGGCCTGGCGCTGGGCGCCTTCCTCGCGGTGACGGCGCGCCAGCCCGGCGGCCTGGAGCGGCTGGCGCGGGCCCTGCCGCTGGTGGCGACCGTGGTCGGGGGGCTGCTGGCGGTCACCTTCGTCTGGACCCGCCTGGTGTCGCGCGAGGGGCTCGAGCTGGTCCTGCCAGTCCGGGCGGCGCTGATCCTGATGCTGCTGGCCTGCCTGCTGGTGTGGGCGCTCATCGCGCCGGAGCGGTCGGCCACCTCACGCTTCTTCCGCAGCCGCTCCATGGTCTTCCTGGGCACATACAGTTACGGCCTGTACGTATACCATCACTTCATCTCGTACTATCTGACCACCAACCGCACTGACCTGGAGCTGGCGCGCTGGCTCGGCTCTCACCTGGCGGCGGTGGCGCTGCAGGCCACGCTCGGCGTGTCCGCCTCGCTGGCCGTGGCCTATCTGAGCTACGAGCTCTTCGAGAAGCGGTTCCTCCGTTTGAAACGGCTGTTCGAGACGGCCAAGGAGCCGGCTGCCCAAGCGCCCGGCTGCCTTGGGCGCTGAATCGTAGGCCACGCCGAACAAGACAAAATGCATTTCACCGCTGATGGCGCGGTCCCGCTGCTTTCTGTTCACTATATGTTCTCGCTTCGGTGAGCGCCGAACGCGCGCGCAATCGAGGCCCGGATATGGGAGCAGCGCCGGGCCAAGGCGAGCGTTTGAGCCCTTTCCTGGCGGGCGGAAAGACAATGAATCTCTAAGCTCCTGGAGTTCATTCACAGCATTTGATCGGATTCGTGTGGGTAAATCGGCGTCGGAGTTTGACTGTGGCGTACCATACAAAGAGAAGCTGCCGAAGGACTAGCTGGCGCAGTGGGATTCTGGCGAGGCGCTCAAACTGAGGCCTTAAAGATTTTCGTCTATTGCAACGAGTGTGCTCCCGTTTGACTTCGAGACGCGCGCGAATTACCGTCGTCGGTCATTTCGGCCGGCGCTTTTTCCACTAACACGGAAGGTGGGGAAATGAGGTCAGGTATCCGATCCCGATATGCGCCAAGTGCTGGTTGCTCCCATCGGTTTATACAAGCGTCTTTAGCTTGGTATTTGATCTGAAATTTTGCGCACAGCCGCGCCTAGGCTTCTGGGGACACGAATCCAAGAGCGCTATTAGGCGAGCCACGCAAACAGCAAATTGGGTTGTTGATGTGGGGGCTGGAAAGGGAGAGCTTTGCCTATTCGCCGCTAAGGTCAAAAGCGTAAGGCGAATAATAGCAGTCGAGCCGGATCAGGAGATGGTCAGGAGCCTGCAAGCAAATATAGAGCGTGATGACAATCTATACAGCTATATCTTGTCTGGCAGAATAGAAATTGTCGAGAAAATCATAGGATCCAAGAATTGTGACAAGTATATTCGACTTGATCAGCTTAACCTAGATCATTCCGTTCATGGGTTTATAAAGATCGAGGTTGACGGGTCAGAACTAGAGGCTCTGCGAAGCGGCGAACAGATTTTATCTCATGTCAACGTCGACGTCTTGATCCGGACGCATTCCCCGGAGCTTGAGGTGAACTGCGTTAGCTTCCTGGAAGACATTGGCTATAAGTGTAGAATTATCGAGACTGCGTGGTGGCGATCACTGGTCCCCGAGCGACAACGACGGCGACACCACCGGTGGCTTTTTGCGACGCCGCAATCGTGACGCGGTAGGGCAGGCGGTCGCCGGCAATGGCGCGGCAGATCGGCGAGCAACTCCCCCGGCCAGGGCCGTCATGGCCCGCATCAAGCAAGCTCCACGGCGGTGGTGTCGGCGTAGTCCTGAACCGCTCTTCCCCTGCCTAACCCACTCAGGAGGTCGACATAGAGCGCCTTCTGCCCGGCGACAAAGATCAGCACGGCAAAGAACGTCACGGCCAAGACGCCGCTTTCCAGGACAAGCCTTGGCAATGGCGAAAGAAACTCGCCGCACATCAACCGCACCGCGTATCCGACCGCTCCCGCCACGACGCCGCTCGCAAGTGGCCGCATGACCGTCGCCGCAACATCGCGGAGGGAAATCGCCGTGCCGTGCACGCACCACGCGACATGTGGAACCACCCACAGCACCATCACCGCCGAGTAGGCGAACGCCACACCGGTCACGCCGTACGGCACTCCCAAGACACACCCAAGGATCATGAGGGGCGTGAAGACCAGCGCAATTTTGAGGCTTCTGCGCACCAGCCCGAGCGAGGAGATCAGCCATCCCATCGGGTTGATGATGGCCATTACCACAATGGTCGGCGCGAGCAGGCGGACGATCTCGGTCGCGGCCTGCCACTTCGGCCCGAGCAGGACGAGCACGACGTCGTCGGCGAACAGCGCGCAGGCGATCGTGATCGGCAAGGTCAGCCCGAGGACGAACGAGAAGCCTTTGAGAAAGTAGTTCCTGAGGCGAACAGGATCGTTCTGCACGCGGGAGAGCGCTGAGAACGCCACCTCGCCCACGGCCGAATTCAGATTGTCGATCGGCATGTTGATGACCTGGAAGCCCCGTCCGTAGATGCCGACGGCGTCGACGCCAAGGAACCGCCCGATCATCACCTTGTCGGCGTTGAATCCGATGTAGGCGACGATGCCGTTCAGGGTGAGGGTGCCCCCGAAATGCATCATCGAGCGGATGCCGGCGCGCCGGCGCGGCGCCCCTGGGATCCAACCCGTCGCCAGCCAGAAGCCGATGCTGGCGACAAGCGGGGTCACCACCGACGACGCAACGAGCGCCCAGTATCCGTAGCCGATCGCGGCTCCGCCGATGGCGACCGCGGTGCCAACACCTAGTGACGCCAGGCTGATCACGGCCATGGCGGTGAAGCGCATCTGCCGCTGCAACAGCGCGGAGTGCTGAATCCCCACGGCGTTGAACAGGAACGCCGTCCCCAGCACGACCGTCACCCAGACGAGGCTGGGCTCATGGTAGAACGTCGCGATCGGCTGGCGCCGCCGCCAGCGTCACGCCCGCCAGCACCGCCCCGAACAGGACATTGATCCAGAAGAGGGTCGAGTGCTGGTCCTCAGTGATGTCCGCCCGCTGCACGGCGGCCGCGGACAGCCCGAAATCCCGGAACCAGCTCAGCATGCCGGTGAATGCGGTGACCATGCCGACCAACCCGAAATCCTTCGGGTCGAGCAGCCGCGCCAGCACCACCATCGCGCCGGTTCGCAGCACCAATGTGGCCACCTGCGAAGCGAGCCGCGCCGCTCCGCCGCGAATGGTCTTTTCCTTCAGATCCTGCATTGTGGGAGCTTACTCGCGATCCCGCGAAGCGGCCTCAGTCGGCGAACTCAGTTGGCGCAGCGACCTTCGGGGCGCCATGGAGATCAATCGGAGCGCCAGAGTTCCTGTCGCTGGCCGGCGCCTGAAAAGCGGCGGCGTAGCGGCGCCTCCAATCCGCTCGCTCCTTGTTCAAGGGCTCCACACCCGCATAGTGCCATGGCCAGAAGGTCTTCATGACAGGATCGCCCTCGTGGATCTCCTCGAGGAGTTCCTGCACCGGGCGCCATCCGAGATCGTCCGCGACCTTTGTCCTGACGTCCAAGTCAATCCCGGCAACAAACAGATATCCATCGGGGCGCGCCAAACGCGCAATGTTGCGCAAACAGTCTTCCGCCATTGGAGGAGGCATGTGGCAGAGAAAGTTGCTCGCCACCACGATGTCCTGGGGTCCCCCAAGATCACCGACCCGCACCTTCCTGGCATCGCCGACACCCCACTCGATCCCCTCCCGGATCCCGGATTTGACCGTCACCTCGTCCCCGTCCCTCTCGAACATCTCCTCGATCTCGGCGCTGCTCATGCGCTCCAGAATGTTTGAATCCATCAGTTTCGGGTCCGTGACGGAATACCTGCCGCGGCGCGCGATTTCGACGGCTTCGCTTGAAATATCCATCGCGTGCAATACGAGCTTCAGGTCCGGTCGCGCGGTCCTTATTCTCCAAGCGACGGAATAGGCCTCGGCGCCGGTGCTGCAACCCAGCACGGCCACGCGCAACGTATCGTTCCGGGGCCGGCGTTCCACCAACCGTCGGATCAGTTCAAGCTCCGGACGGTTGCGCAGGAAGTAAGTGCTGAAAGCCTGCCCCCGCCGGTCATGCGCGCGAGCCACTCTGCTCGAGAATTCGCCATACCGACGCAGGGGCTCAAGAGAAGTGACCGACGCCGGAAGATGCCTCCAGGCCAGTCGATTCATCCTCAGGAAAGCGCCGGCCGGCGATTTTCCGAAGACGCGCAATCCCAGCAATCCGCTCCACTGCGATGCATTCGGCAAGGGCGCGGAAGATTCGTGGCCGATTGCATCCCGGTTCCACTTCGTATGCGTATCGTTGCGGGCGAACCAGGTCGGGCTCGAAAAGACGACAAGTTTCATGCTGACCTGAATACGAATATTCAACCTTCGGTGGAACTTCAACGAGCATTCCGGGGCTTACGTCATACCGATGATTGTCGATCGTGAAATAGCCGTTCCCCTCGATAACATAATATATTCTAGTAATCTTTTTGCTCACCATAAAGGTGTCATGCCCGCCATCAACCACGACATAGTAAATGTCCACGCCCTTTTGCTGCAATGGCCCAAATTCGTATCCAAAAAGACCTTTGCCGTCAAAGGACGGTGTGGTCGGAAGCGAATATGTATATGTCATATCCTCTGCTCATCCTCGCAAAGTGAAAGCCCGTGCCCGGCCGAAATCATACGCAGTTCAACCGCGCGCGTGGGCCGACCGGCGCCGTCCAAAAGGAACTCGCCATTCACGTCCGGCGATCCCATTCAGGTCGCTGGCGTCGAAGGCCAGGGGCGCGTTCTTGCTATGGCAACTCGGGCCGCTGCGTCCGGCTCGACAAGCAGCGTCCCATATAGCGCGTCAAGCGCTTGACGATATTGCACCAATTTCGCTTTCAACTGGGGCTTGAGGCGCTCCGAGTCGTTCTCCAGTTGTTCGAATTTGTCGATCAGAACCTGGGCGGTCAGGTCACCCAACGGAAGAAGGTATTGCTCCAAGCCGAAATCGGTCACGACCGAATTGAGCTTGGCGTGATCAGACAGGGCGATGACCGGCTTGTTCTGGATCAACGCCAATACGAGATTGTGATACCGCGCCGAGATCACAGCCTCGGTCTCGCTCACCTGGCGCAGCAACGCCTCGACGGTCAGGGCCGGCTCGGCGAACAACAGCGGCGGGGCGGCGGGTATATTCCGGCTCTTCAGAACACCGACGAACGCCTCGATCACAGTGCTGTCGTACTCAATATCGCCGACGAGCAACCGGACAGCGTAACCTCGCCCCTGCAGCCACGCCACGAAGTCCGCCATGGCGTCGAGGTATTTTCTGGACGCCTCCGGCTTCGCTGATCCGTAATCCTTGATTCCGAGTCCGATGACTGACCTCTGGCCCCGGACGCCGCCCGAGGCGAGGACGCCGCTTGAGAGGCCAAACACCACATCCGGGCAGACAAGATCACGCCTGGTGCTGAAGCCTATGTCTTCCACATATTGCTTCGACGTCTCGTCGCGGTAGCTGCGGTGGTAAGCGAACGCCAGGCTCCTCTTGATCAGCCACCGGCTCAGCGGATGGTGGATGGGTCCCACCCCAACGCTGAGGAAAGCGAGCTTGACCCGGCACAGCGCCGCCAGCATCGATAGTTTGAATATCTGATAGGGATAGCCCGCCGGCCCCGTCAGGTAGTCACAGACGATTCCGGTCCCGGCGACAACGAGCATGTCTGCGCGTCTAATCTCCCGCAGACAGTTGATCCAGTGAACCAGTTCGAGCGGAATCCTCTGGAAAGCAATCCGGAAAAGCCGTGTCAGCCCACCCCGACGCGCGCTTGCGCCGGGGCCCTCCGCGGCGGCCCGATTGACGGCTTGCGCCGGAAGAGCCGGAATGTGGTGGCGCGCTCGAACGTCGTCGGGGTTCGTGCAGAAACACAGCAGTTGCGCATCTGGGCAGCGCCGCAGAATTCTGCTCGATGATCGCCTGAAGGGTCGCTTCGTTGCCAAGATTGCCGGCGCCAAAGTTTCCGTAGAGGCAAATCCTCGGAGACTTCATCGATTTTTCAGCCCCGTGGGCGATGGCGTCAAGCCCGGAGCGCGCGTTCATCGGACATCTTCAGCAAGGGATCATCGTTACGTCGATTGTCGCGCTCCATCGCGGCCGAGGGCGCCGGACCGTAGGTCCGGACCAGGCACTGCTGGTAGTCGAGCGGCGGGGTCCATCCCAGCGTTTCCCGCAACCTGCGGTTCTCGAAGCGGAGCGGCTTGAGCCGCAACTCGAGCCGACGCGGGATGAGGATGCTGGGCACCTTGGTGGCGCGCCTGAAGACCGTGGCGAAGGCCAGCCGCACCACGCAGATGGCGAGCCAGTAGGGGACGGGCACGCGCCAGCCCGGCTGGCCGCTGCCGCGCATGTAGTCGGAGAGGTAGGTCCAGATGCGCTCGCCGGGGCCGTCGATCACGTTCAAGGTCTGGCCTCGAGCGCGGGCATCCGTCGCCGCCAGAGCAAAGACGTCGGCGCAGTTCTCCACATGCGTCATCGGCATGCGGGTCAGCGGACCGATGACCAGATGGTGGCGCCCGAACTGCTGGCCCAGGGCAGCCAGATAGCCGTGATCGCGTCCCCAGATGAAGCCGGGCCGGAGCACCGTCAGGTCCCAGCCGTGCTTCTCGGCAAAGCGCCGCGTCACTCGCTCTTGCCACCATTTGGAGATCGTGTAGCCGTCGCGAGCGTAGACATCCGGCGCCTGATGGAGCGGCGAATTCTCGTCCAGGACGCGCCGCGTCGAGCTGTAGTCGTAGACCGAGAAGGTGCTGCACAGCACCAGCCTTCGGCAGGCGCTGGCGGCCATGGCGTCCAGCAGCCGCTCGGTGCCGACCACGGTTCCCGCGAATTGCGCGTCCTCGCCGCCGGAGACCACCGCCGCCAGGTGGAGCAGCACGTCGACGCCTTCGAAGGCGCCTTCAAGCTCGCGCGAGGTGCGCAGGTCGGCCCTGAACACCTCGACCGAGGAGGGCCAGCCGAGCGCTTCCAGACGCGCGGCCGGGCGGACCAGGGCGCGAACCTCGACGCCCCGGGCGAGCAGCGCGGCGACCACGTGCCGGCCAAGGAATCCGTTCGCGCCGGTGACAAGCGCCCTCATAGCCGGCTGCTCCTTGGGTTTGAGGGCCTCGACCATCCGGTTGACCTCGAGGACTTGGCTCGCCGTGACTCGGCGGCGCCGACCCGTCTGCCAGCGCCCCGTATGTGCGGGCAAGGAGCTCCCAGAGCCCTTCGTACGCCCCGGGGCCCTTGAACTTGCGGAGCAGCGTCGCCACCGCGGCGCGCCGGATGGTCTTCCCTTCCTCCAGGCCGCTGAAGAAGGGGCGCAGAGGCTTAGGCACGTCGCGCGGGCCGTCGAAGGTGAGCCGTGTCTCGAACAGGTTGGCGGTGGCCTGCATTCGCTCCCCATAGACCCGCAGCCAGAATGCGTCCGGCTGCGAGTTGGAGCTGAAGCCAAGGGCCGCAGTTCCACGCTCCGCGTCCAGCACGGCGCGGAACTCGTCGAACGGCAGGACCGAGGACTTGCGCTTGGTCCAGACCGTCTCGGCGGTCCGGTGCGCGACCAACGAAGAGGTACGCCAGCGACGCCAGATGGGGCAGGAAGTCGGCGATGGCGCCGCCGGCCAGGGTGAGCGCGGGGTGCGGCGAGTTGGGGTCGGCGAAGCCGTCCGGACCAAGAATATCGAGGCAGATGAGCACCTCGACATGTGTCACTGCCCCGAACTCGCCGGACTCGATGCGTCGCAGAATCTCCTGCGGGGCATGGTTGAAGACGTAGTTGTAATCCTCGACGAAATGACGACCGGCCTGCTGCGCGCGCCGGACCAGCGTATCCAGTTGCTCGAAGGCGGGAGTGGCCGGCTTCTCGACGATGACGTGGGCGCCAGCGTCGAGCGAGTCCATAGCCAGCCCGAAGTGGGAGGTCGGGGGCGTGGTGACGTGGACGACGTCGGGTCGGGCCTTCTCCAGCATCGCCCGATGGTCGGTGAACCAAGTCCGGACCCCGTACCTCTCGGCGGCGGCCTCCGCCGCGGCGGGCGAGAGGTCGCAAATGGCGGCCAATTCGACGCCCGGCAAGGTCTTCAGGCAGGAGAGGTGCTGCTTCGCGATCTGTCCGGCCCCGATAAGCGCTGCCTTCACGCGGCTTTCTCCAGAATCTGGCGGTAGAAGCCCTCCAGGGTCCGGGCCGCCTCGCTCCAGCTATACCGCTCCACCGCCAGCTGCCTCGCCGACTGGCCGATGCGCGCCGCCAGGCCGGGCTCGGCCAGCAGCCGCAGCTACCGCGTCTGCGAAGGCCGCCGGCTGGTCCTCGACAAGGATGTCGCGCCCCGGGACCGCCTCGATCCCTTCGGCGCCCAGCGTGGTCGAGACAATGGCCTTCCCCATGGCCATGGCCTCGACGATCTTGAGGCGCGTGCCGCCGCCCAGGCGCAGGGGCACGACCACGGCCGCCGCCGCCGCGAGGTGCGGCCGCAGGTCCGGCACGAAGCCCGTCAGCTCGACCCGGGGCCCGGCCAGCGCCAGGAGCGACGGCGGCGGCCGGCCGCCGATGATCTTGAAGCGAGCGTCGGGGCGCGCCTTCGGCGATGCGCGGCCAGATATCCTGCACAAAATGGACCACGCGCATCGATATTGGGGACGGTCGAGAGGAGCCCGAAATAGACCACCGTTCGCCCGTCGGGCGGCGGGTCCGTGGGGCGCGGCTGATAGTAGTCGACGTCTGCGGCGTTGGGAACGACCGCCGTGCGGACACCGGGCGCCTCGTTGAGCAGGCGCCGTTCATCCGCCGCGCTGCACAGGTAGACGCCGTCGGCGTCGCGGTAGGTCCCCAACTCCTCCCGCCGCAGCTTGCGCCAGTTGGCCCCGGCATAGAGGCGACGGCCCGAGCGCTGCCGCCGGTGCGAGCGAATTGCCGCGCCAGGTCATAGGCGATCTCATGCGAGTCCACGACCAGGGCTGGCGGCTTCTCGCCGGGCGGAGCCTGGCGCAGGTCGTAGTGGCCAAGATACGGGAACTCCAGGTTGACCACGTCGAATCGCTTGCGCGCGCAGGATCCGGTCAAGGCTCTGCTGCAGCGCTGGCAGTGTGACCCGCAAGCGCTCGAAGCTCCGGATCGAGGCCAGGGACCGGACCTGCAGCAGCCGTTTGGCGAGGCCTTCCCGACCGCGAGGGTTCGGGACCATCACCACTTCGCGGCAGTAGGCCTGCATCGCCCGGCGGCACTCGTCGACGTCAAACTCGTCGTCGACCAGCATCGCGGCCGTCAGATCGTGGCGTCGCGCCAGTTGGGTCATCAGCCCATGGATCCGCGCCTGGGCGCCAAAGCGCGGAGGGCTGGCCGGCATCTGCGAGACGTAGAGGATATTGAGGCGTTCTGGGCTCATAGACGAGGAAAACCTTCGGCCCGGACGCAGCTTCAGCGGAAAACGCGGTTGCGGTGGCACCATCGGATGAAGACGTATACCGACCAAATCCGCGACCAATACATGCCAGGCGCCCCCTCGAGGAAGGCGCGCCAGAGCCGCTCCACCGCTACGGGATCGAGCCCGACCGGAGCGATGGCCTGCGGGTCCCGCAGGGTCTGGTCCATGGCGTCCTTCAGGCCGCGCCGGATCCAGCGATCGAACGGCAGGACGAACCCGCTCTTGGGCCGCTCGAACAGCGCCGGGTCAAGGCCGCGCAGACCGATGCGCCGCAGCATAGCCTTCTGGCCCGAGTGGCGCGTAGCGCGCGCGATCCGGCAGGCGATCCACGCTCTCGAGGAGGACCTGGTCCACCAGCGGCACCCGCTGCTCCAGCGAGCAGGCCATGCTGGCGACGTCGTTGTCCCGCAGCAGCCGCTCGCCGAGGAAAAGCCGCTGCTCCATGACGCTGATGGCCGAGAGTGGCGTGCGGCCCCGGCTCTCGGCGATGATTCGCTGCCGCATTGCCGCGGGCAGGCCGTCGGCCAGCGCTTCCGCAAAGCTCGGGCGCCAGGAGCTCATGCTGGAATCCGGGAAGGAAGAGCGCGTAGGCCAGCTGGTAGAGCGCCAGCAGATCATCGCCGTGACGGACCATCTCAGGAAGTTTGGCCCAACGGGTCTGAGGCGGCATCGTCCCGCCTGGAGCGTCGCAACGGCCAGGTGGCCAGCCTCGCCGCGGCTATCTGCAGGCTTCGGGGCACCCACGCGGCGCGCCGGGACCAGCGGTGCAGCGCCGGCAGATCGCGGTAGGAGGTGTAGCCTCCGAAGAGCTCGTCGCCGCCCGTGCCCGACAGAGCTACGGTGAACCCGGCTGCGCGAATGGCGTGCGAAATGTAGTAGGCGTTAAGCCCGTCGAAGGTCGGCTGGTCCAGGCTGTCCAGCGCCGCCTCCAGGTTCTCAACGAAGCGCGCCTCCGTCAGCACGACCTCGTGGTGCTGGGTTCCAATGGCGGCGGCGATCCGCCTCGCGATCGGCCCCTCGTTCAGCTCCTCCTCCTCGAAGGCCAGCGTGAAGGTGTGGATGGGGCTCTGGGCCGCGAGCTGGGCTAGGTTGGCGACGGCCGACGAGTCCACGCCGCCGGAGAGCAAGACCGCCAGCGGCACGTCGCTGGCGAGGTGAAGCCTCAGCCCCTCCTCCAGGATGGCGGCCAGACTGTGCTCGTCCGCGATCGGATCGGGTGCGCGGTCGGGGATGCGCCAGAAGTCCTGCTGGCGAACCTCCTTGCCCTGCGCCGTCGAACTCGAGCAGGCGGCCCGGCCAGAGCAGGTCGACGCCTTTGACGGCGGTGCCGGGGCCGACCACGAAGCCGTTCCACACGCTGCTGGCCACGGCCTGCGGGTCGAGGCGAGGCGCGCCCAGCAGCCCGGACGCCAGCAGGGCGCGAAGCTCCGAGGCGAAGGCCAACGACCAGCCCGCATCCGGATCCGACGACCGCGCCAGGTAGAGAGGCTTGATTCCGAGGGGATCCCTGGCCAGCAGGAGCCGGCGCTCCTTGGGGTCCCAGCAGGCGAAGGCGAACATACCGCGAAGCCAGCCCACTGCTTCTGGCCCGTGCAGGCCGAGCGCGCGAAGCATCACGGCCGTGTCGCCGGTGGATTGTAGCTCCTGCCCCTCGGCCACTGAGGCGCCGCCGCAGGTCGCGGAAGTTGTAGATCTCGCCGTTGAAGACGATCACGTGCCCGGTCACCGGGTCCACCATAGGCTGGGCGCCGGCGGGCGAGAGGTCGAGGATAGAGAGACGGCGGTGGGCGAGCAGCGCGCCCCAGCCGCGGGAGTCCGGCGCGGAGACCCACGTCCCGCTTGCGTCCGGGCCGCGGTGGACCATCGCGTCGTTCATCCGCTCCAGCGCGGCGCGGTTCGCGTCGTCCAGTCGCCCGATGATCCCGGCGATGCCACACATCGACTAGGCTCCCTGAAAAGCAGCGGCTTCGCCGCGGGCGCCGAAAGGCCGAGCGATCGTTTCGCGTTGCGAGCCGGTCTCGTCAGAGCGTCCCTCCAGCGCATTCGAACCGATCTCATCGAGCCGTTTCGCGCGAGCGCGCATTTTCTCGGTCGGCGCCAAGTCCAGCGTTTCGAATACCGTCAGAATGCGATGTAGCCAGTCGTGTCTTTGCGCAGCCTGGCGAACGTTGTTGCGCCGAACCGCGCGCAACCGCTCGGGGTCGCCATTCAGGCCGGCGAGAATGCGGCCAATATCAGGAGAGTCGAAAGGCACGTGGATGAGCGCATCGGGCCAATCGAACTGCTGCTTGAATTCCTCCGTGCGAGGCGCTTCGCCGATCATCACCGCGCCCGCCGCCGCCCCCTCGTAGAACCGGGCGGAGACTTCGTCGCGACCCGCCGTGAAGTCAGGCCGGTTCACATAGGCGCGATTGGCGATGAAGTAGCGGCTGTGTTTGAGTAAAGTCGCCAGCTTACGGCGATGCTCGTGCGGATTGTCGACGCGGAACGTGCGGTCCTTCATGTCCGAGCCGCTCGCGGCCACGGTGTCGTAGTAGTAGAAGCTCTGCCGCCGCTCCGAGTCGTCGAGCAGCGCCTGATGGGTGACCGGCGAACGCCGGCCAATATTGCAAACCTCGATCGGCCGCGGTTGACCGGATGATGAAGGCGCGAAGCGCAGCACGTCGACGGCGAGGGGCAGGTAGCTGCACGGTCGGCCGGTGAGACGCGCCACATCCTTAACACTGTGACTGTGCCCAATGAAAATATGGTCGAACTGGGACAGGAGCTCGAGAAGATATTCCGGCAACATATCCGACCAGACTTCGGAGATGAAGCACGCCGCTTTGCGGCAGCGCTGGCGCCAGTTGGGAATCGCCGCGAGCGAATACAATTGATAGGTGTGGCTGAACACCGGAAAAAAGAGATCGAAGTCCCGCTCCAGGACCACCTGGCTGCGCGGCGAGGGCGCAAGCTGACGTGCGAGCCTCGGCGACCCGGAACGCCAGACGAGCGAGCTTGTACGCGCGCCGGGAGAACTCCAAACCCGGAAAATCGGTGACGTCGATTCGCTGCGCGTCAGCGACGGCTGCGAAAACATCCTCGAATTCGTAAGCGAGGCAATAAGCGGCGAGGTCGGCGATCCGGCGCTGCGATAAAAGCAACGCGTCAAGCCGTGAGTTTGCGTCGCTCACATTGCGCTCTCGGCCTGACGACACGCCCGGCTTGATTGGAGAAGAGAACATTTCGAATCCGGCTTCGGGACGTATAACCCGAACTCTCTAACTATACCTGGCAAAACCAGAGAAACCGTTTTGAAGCGGCGGAAACCGAACGCTTCAACGGCTCGCCGCGATGATGTCGCCGACGCGGATTGGCGCAGGATCAGAAAAACGATCCCGGACTTGCGCCAGGACAACGACCGACGATCCGCTCCGCCCGTGGGCGGTCGTCACCTTTGCCGACTGTCTGGCGTTTGGACCGCTGGGCCCGACGTCGGTGGCGCTGGCTATGACGCTAAGAGGCGAAGCTCGAGGTCAGTTCCCGCGCTGCGTCTTTCGGCTCTCCCGCCGCGACGGGGACCGGGCCTCGGGGCGCGAAGTAGCGGCGGATCCGCTCCACGATCCGCTCGGCCGCGTAACCGTCCCCGTAAGGATTCCTGGCGGTGGCCATGGAGCGATAGGCAGCTTCGTCGGTGAGCAGTCGCGCGGCGTGCTGGACGATGGCCTCGCGCGTTCGGGCCCGTCAGGATCGCAGTGCCGGCGGCGACGCCCTCGGGGCGCTCGGTGGTGTCGCGCATTACCAGCACCGGCTTGCCCAGCGAGGGCGCCTCCTCCTGGACGCCGCCCGAGTCGGTCAGCACCAGCCGGCAACGCGCCATGAGCGCCACAAAGTTGCGGTAGCTCTGAGGCGCGATGAGCCGGACATTCGGCAAGTTGCCCAGCAGCCGATTGACGTGCTCGAGCACGTTGGGGTTGAGGTGAACCGGGTAGACGAAACGGTGGTCTGGGAAGCGATCCGCCAGCATGGCGATGGCCTGGCAGATCTGCTCGATGCCCTCTCCGAAGTTCTCGCGGCGATGCCCGGTGATGAGGACCAGGGGCACTTGCGCCCAGTCGGCGCCCACCAGAACAGCTCAGCTCCTCGTCGATGCGAGCGCGCAGCGCCGCGTCGCCGGCCTGGGTGGCCACCTCGATGCGCAGGGCGTCGATCACGGTGTTCCCGGTCACGGAGATGGCCTCCTCCGGGACGGCCTCGCGGAGGAGGGCCGCCCGAGCCGCGTCGGTGGGCGCGAAGTGGAGCGCCACCAGCGGAGTGGCCAGCCGGCGGTTCGCCTCTTCGGGAAAGGGCGACCAGATGTTGCCGGTTCGCAACCCTGCCTCGACGTGGCCGATGGGGATGCGCCGGTAGAAGCAGGCCAGCGATGCGACCAGCACGGTGGTGGTGTCGCCCTGGACCAGCGCCATGTCCGGCTGGGCCGATCCCAGCCAGCCGTCGATGCCGTCCATGAGCCTGGCGGTCAGCTCAGCCAGACTCTGGTTGGGGCGCATGACGTCGAGGTCGGCGTCGACTTCGAAGCCGAAGGTCTCGGCGACCTGGCGGAACATCTCCTTGTGCTGTCCAGTGGCCACCACGGTGCAGCGGAAGTCATTCGAGCCGCGCAGCGCGGCCACTACCGGGGCGAGCTTGACCGCCTCCGGGCGGGTGCCCATGAAGACCGTGATGTTGCGCGTTTTGGTCAGAGCTCTCTCCCGCTCGCGTGACTGGTGGCCCTCAATGAGCCGGCTGACGTCCCAAGCGGCGGGCGACAATCTCCCGACCGGCGAGCCAGACGAACTCGCTGTTGGTGGTAAGGTAGCGCCTCCATAGCTTGCGAGGCTCCATGAGGAGCCGCCAGAACCATTCCAGCCCCGCCGACTGCATCCAGCGAGGGGCGCGCCTGATGTAGCCGGCCAGGACGTCGAAGCTGCCGCCTACCCCCATGATGACAGGGACGTCGAGGCGCTCCCGGTGGCGCTCGCACCAGGTCTCCTTGAACGGGCTCGGCATGCCGACGAACAGGATGTGGGCGCCGCTCGCCCGGATTTCTTCGACGATGGCCTGGTGGTCCTTAGGGCCGAAGTAGCCGTCGCGGAAGCCAGCGATCTCGACGCCGGGATACCGAACGCGGCTCTTTTTCGCCAGAGTCTCGACCACCTCGCGCCTGGCGCCGAGGAAATAGACGCTCAGCCGGTCCTTTGCGGCCGCCGCCAGGAGACGATCCATGAGGTCTACGCCGGCCACGCGTTCCGGCGCCGGTTGCCCCGACGCCCGCAGCGCCCAAACCACCGGACATGCCGTCGGCCACGGTAAGGTGAGCCGCGCGGCAGGCCGACGCCAGCTCCGCATCATGGCGCATCATGCACAGGTGATAGGCGTTAGCGGTGATGACCACGTGGGAAGCGCGCGGGGCGTGGCAAAACTCGAGGCACCGGGCCACCGCGGTCTCCATGGTGACGGCGTCGAAGGAAAGGCCCAGCAGCTCGGCCCTTTCCATTGACGCCTGATCGAGATTCGAGACGTGGGCGGCTGGCCTGCCCAGGGCCGGCCCGGTCAGCGTCGAACTCGAGGCACGGCGGCGAGGGCTCGAAACCCGGGTGGAATTCGCACTGCGCCGAGCCCCGTGCGCGCGCCGTAAAGCTTCACGCCAGTCATTGCGTCGATGCTCTGATGTCGGTCCACCTTGCGTTCCCTCTTCGCTCGCGCAGATCGTCATGATGAGCGCGGTCGGTTGTTGGCTTGGTCTTGAGATTGAGCACCTCGGCCGTCGCGATGCTCAGCCGGCGCTGTTGGCGCCTATGGGACTAGGATAGCTAAAACGATGTGGTCATTGGCCGATGCGGCGTGTTCCCGGCGGCGGCCGCCGCCCTCGGGGACAGCGACACGCCGGAAGCGAATGATCGGCGAAGACCTCAGCCGTATTGGGGTCGACGCTGCACCTGATGCGGTCGCGCGCAATCGGGGGCGCTGTCGCCGTGGGGGTTGGCGTCTCGATGAAGCCGGCTCGCCCGCCAAAGATGGGCCCGCTCAGCGTTGACCCGGGCCGTGGCTGCCCGCTTTCCCATCCGCAGGCATGCGTGCTGGTAGGATCGGAGGAAGCGCCTGAACTCCGGATCGTCGTAGCGGGGCAGGTTCCTGAACCAGCTTCTGAGGTAGCCCCACAACATGGCCACGCTGCCGATCACCGCCGGGTGAGCCGGCAGACGATATGCTGCGACCACCAAATAGTAGAGCGGCGAAGTGCCCATAAAATACTGTCCGAACCCGGCGCGAAGCCGACCGGTCCAGATGCCCTTCTGGCTGGCGCCCTGCGGGCGCAGATGGACGAAGCGAAGCGGCTCGTCATCGACGCTCTCGGCAATCCACCCGAGCATGCGGGCCCGGTGGCAGTCGATGCCGTCCCACATCACCTGGCGCACGAAGCCGCCGATCTCCCGGAAACAGGCGACGCGATAGAACTTGGTCATCCCGACCGACATTTCGTCCCCGCAGATTTCGGGCGCTAAGGCGCCGCTCTGGGGATGGACGAACCACGGCTTGCCGGAGGTGGTCCCGATGCGCGGATCGCTCTCCATCCGCTGCATCAGCAACTCGAAGTAGCGAACCGGCAGGTCCAGATCCATGTCCAGTTTGCAGAGATAGTCGAAGTCCTCGAGGCGCACCGTCTCCAGACCAGCGTAGAAAGCCGCGATGACGCCGGGCCCGACCTCGTCGGCGGCCGCGATCCGTGCGCCGCACTACACGAAGATATGGCAGCCGCCGCGCATACTCCTCGAGAATCGCCGGAGTTTCATCGGTCGATCCGTCGTCGACGATCACCCAGAGCCGCTGGCTGCACTGACTGCGCCGCCACACTATCAAGCGTGCGGCGAAGGTACTGGGCCTCGTCGCGGCAAGGCGAGATGAGCAGATAGCGTCGCGAGGGATTCACGCGGAGAAGCTCATTGGAGGAGGTCGCGACAAAGTCCCGGATCTGACGCGGATTGACAATGGCAAGTGGAGGACCGATCTGGCCCGAGCCGCACCTAAGGTGGCCTCGAACGCGCTTGCGCTGGCTGCAATCGTTCAGAGCAGCGATCGATACCTGATTGCTGGCCTACAGCTCCGCTGAATGCAGCCCCCGGCTCGCGGCGCGAAGCATTGCATCCTCAGTCTAGTCATCCATCGCGGCCGTCGTGATCACCGCCACCGGCCTTCGCGAAGTTCAAGGCGCTCATGCGAAAGGCCGCCAAGCGGACCATCGAAGGTCTTCGGGACCGTCATCGGCCCCCTCAAACCCCGACACCTTCCGAATGCCAAAACTACCTCGTCGCGCAGGTTACAATGCAACATGATTGGCCATCGCTTCTAGCGACGGCGTGCAGTGTTCGAGGCGAACGGCGGAGAACCTCGCATGTGCCGAGCTTCATGCGTTGCTGAAGTACTTGCGGTACTGATAGCCTCCATACCCTGGCAGCTCGTCGAAATCGACCTTATTCAGGACGACGCCGGCGACTCGGTTGGCCTCGGGCCCCAAAACTCTGAAAGCTTCGTAGATGGTGTCGCGTGGCGTACGGCACCATTCGACGACCACCAAAATCTTGTCTGCGGCGGCCGCGAGGGCGAGCGCATCCACGACCGGCAGCAAAGGCGGACTGTCCATGATGACGTAGTCGAAACCTTTTCGTAACACGGCGATGAGATCCAACATTCCCTGAGACATCAGCAAGTCGGCCGCGTTTGTTGAGCTCGTGGATCCTGCAGGGATCAAGTTGATCTTCGTTACGGGGTCCTGCGTGATCACATCCGTGAGTTTGGCTGTGCCACATAGGAACTCGGACAAGCCTGGTTGGTTCTTCCGTCGCAGTGCATCCGAGGTCGAGCGCAGGCGCAAATCGCAGTCGAGCAGAATGGTCTTCTTGCCTGACCGGGCGCTAGAAGCAGCGAGCAACATGGCGGCAGTCGATTTGCCTTCGCCAGGGACCGCAGAAGTAATTAAAAAGACTTTTGAACTGGCGCTCGAAAGGTCAAGGTTGACCCGCATTGCGCGCACCGCCTCGCTCAAGTGCGAGAGCGGTTTATTGACCACTTTCTCCAAGGATTGAGAATAGGAAACGAAGCGGGTTTTTCGTTGCGACACTAAAGGAATAAAACCAACGACTGGCAGGCCGAAGGATTGCTCGATGTCCGCGCTGGTCTTAACGCCAGGCTTAAAATATTCCAGCAGGAAGGCGAGCAGTAAACCGCCACCGAGACCCGCCATCCCGCCAAGGGCATAAAATTTCAGGCGATTTGAAGCGGGTGACCTCGGAAGCGTAGCCGGTGAAACGATCCGCGCACTCGCAGACTGCATTTCGCGCTGCTCCGCCATATAGTTGTACTGGGTAAAATAGCTCTCGTAGTCCTTACGGTCCGCGTCGGCCGAACGCCGAAGTTGCTGCAACTTGATGAAAGTTTCCGAATTAAGATTTTCGGTGAGACTTTTGAGGTTTGCCTCTAGGGATTGTTCCCGCCGCACGGCTATATCGTAAGCGTTCTTCATAACGGGAAGGACGTTCTCCGCCTCGGCGATCATCTGCTTGTCCACAGACGCCAGCGCCACGCGAGTGGCGATGACTTGGGGATTATGCTCACCGAACTTGTTTTGCAGGTCCGCGAGGCTCCAAGTCAATTCCATTTTTTTATGACGTAGTTCAGTGAGCGCAGCCGATGCGGTTAGCTCAGAAATACTGTCAATATCGCCATTGGTGTCGATCACGTGGCGGGCCTGCTCGAGGTGGGCGCTCTTGTCGCTGACCTCTTCGCGAGCAGCCATAAGCTGGGTGTTGAGCTCGTGAATCTGCTGCTCTCTGACTTTGTCCGATTCCGTGTCGTGGACGCCGCTCTCAGCCTGCACTTTCTGTATTGAGGCCTCGGTTTCCGAGACACGGGACTGCAGATTGTCCATACGCCCCTTCAGCCAGGCGGCGACGCGATCTAGCGCTTCCTGCCGCGCTTCTCGCTGACTCGCTAAATAATCGTTCGCAACGGTGGCCGCCAAGCGCTGCGCCTTCATCGGATCTCGTGATGATGCAGAAACGTGTATGATGTAGGAGTCTTGGTAAATATCCAGCCTCTTAATTAACTCATCTGCTGCCACATCCAGCTTTTCGGACTTTTCCTCCGTAGCGCCGACGGTTTGCTTGCTGTCGTCATCATCTCGGCCCAAGCGTAGGAAACCAAGCCGTTCTGCTAGATCGACAACTCCAAGCTGTTTCGCAAAGGTTCCAATCCGTTTCGCAAGATGTCCGATTTGAAAGCCGTGAGATTGGAAATCCGGATCCGTGTCGAGGCCAAGCTCACTCGCGACGCGTAGCGCGACCGATTTCGACTTGAGGATGTTGATTTCGGTGTTAATCGCATCGAAACCGAGGGCGTCTACGAAGGGGGAGATGGGTTTCTGGATCGTGGCGTCGATTTGTTGTTGCGGATCGTAGACGAGTATCTCGACCGTTGATTTATATCGTGACGGCACGATCACCTTTACAACGCCGTATGTTGCAATTGACACAGACAGCGTTATAGCGGAGACAAGCTTCCAACGGCGCAGTACCGCCCGAAGGATAGCGATCAGGTCTATCGACGGAGCCTGCGCTCCGCCAACACCTTCGTACTCAATTGGCGGCGCGGGAACCTTGTTCAGCAATAGCTTTACTCCTCCGCCGCCGCCTGGCCGCTACCTTCAGCTCTAGATCGGTATGCCGACAGGCAGGGGACTAACGGGAACCGATCGGCGACGCCTCCAGCGGAACTCACACAAGGATCTTCTGCCAACACGTTGGCAAACGCTATATTCAGGCGCAATAAGTGTCTGTCATGTCGCGAGTTGCGCAATTCGTACGTTCGTCACGCGGCATTCTCTGCATAGCGCGATCTTGTCGGCCGGAATTGATCGTCTGCATCATCCGAGCGCTCACATCCACGCCCCGCCTCCAATACGCTCGCGCGGACCGTCGTTGCCGCGGGCGACCCGCGCAACAAAGTCTCCACGATGCGGGCGGCGGCTTTGCCGTCGCCGTAAGGATTGTGGGCAAAGCTCATTCGCTCGTACGCGGCGCGGTCATCCAGAAGGCGAGAGGCCCGCGCGACCAGCAGCTCAGTATCTGTGCCGACCAACTCCGCTGTGCCAGCTTCGACAGCCTCCGGGCGCTCGGTAGTATCGCGGGTAACCAGTACCGGCTTGCCCAACGACGGCGCCTCCTCCTGCACACCACCAGAATCCGTAATGATCAAATCTGCCCGGCGCATCAGATGAACGAAAGGCAAATAATCGAGCGGCGGGATGAGGTGGATCGCAGTATGCGATCCCAGCACCGCCTGAGCGACCTGCCGCACTTTCGGATTGAGATGCACGGGATATACGATCTCGACGTCGCCCCGCGCCGCGAGACGCAACAGTCCGCGCGCAACCCGCTCGAGACCACCATCAAAATTCTCCCGCCTGTGGCCGGTCACCAAAACAACGCGCTTTGCCGGATCGAATTGCGGCAGCATTCGCTCGATCTCCGCCGTCCACATGGGATTCGCATCAAGCATCGCCAGCGCGTCGAACAACGCATCGATCACTGTATTCCCGGTCACCACGATCCGGGATGGATCAATCCCCTCCCGCAGCAAGTTGACGCGCGCCTGATTCGTCGGCGCAAAATGCAAGTCGGCGATTTGCGTGGTCAGCCGTCGGTTGATCTCCTCCGGCCAAGGGGAGTGAACATTGCCGGTCCGCAGCCCGGCCTCGACATGCCCGACAGGAAACTTCGCATAGAAACCCGCCAGCGAAGCAGCGAACGTCGTGGTGGTGTCGCCCTGCACCAACACCCGATCGGGCCGCAACTCCCCATAAACATCTGCGAGCCGTTCCAACACGGAGGAGGTAATCCAGGTCAGCCCCTGCCCGTCTCGCATGACGTCCAGATCCCGGTCCGGCCTAATGGAAAAAAGACTCAATACCTGATCCAGCATCTGCCGGTGTTGCGCCGTCACGCACACTAGCGAGGTAATTCCCGGAGCCGCAGCCAGCCGGCGGATAATCGGCGCCATCTTGATGGCCTCGGGGCGTGTGCCAATCACAGAGAGAATGCGCATCACTATTCGTATCCGGAGATCGGGAAAAACCGGCCCCGTCGGGGATGAAAGTTGCGATGACGAACGAGCTGCTCCTTACGCGCGACGCGTTTCGTCGCAAAATTAGCCCATTCTAATCAGGCGGAGGCGGTGCTTCGTTCGGTAGAGGGTGTCGTAAAACCGTTCGGACGCTGCTGCACTCGAAATCGTTACGGATATGCGAATGCCCCATCCCGTTGCGCTGGCTCGATCCTTACCCGCCGCTGCTGGTTCCGAGACTTAGCGCCTTAGCGCGTCTCGGTTTAGGGGCACAGCATCGGTGGCTGCAACCTCGGCGCGACAGACGCCGGCGGATCTCGATGTGGGCGCCTAATCGCGGCACGAACGCCTCAACGCTGTGGCCACTCTCTCCTGCTCAGCAGCCGTCATCTGCGGATAGAGTGGCAACACGATCGAGCGATCCTGCGCAAGTTCGGAACGCGGCAGTGGGCTACGGAGCGACAAATCGGTGTAGGCGGGCTCCCGATGACTGCACATGATCCCACGCCGGGTGGAAACGCCTTCGTCGAGCATTCGCTGCATGACCATACGCTGGTCGCAGCCATCGGGCAGGCGCACGCAGAAGCTTTGCCAGTTACTGCGAGCCCAATTCGGTTCGTCAGGAAGCTCGAGGTCAGCGATGACTGAAAGAAGAGACCTATACGTACCTGCCAGCTTGCGCCGTGTTTCAATGATTTCCGGCAACCGCTTCAGTTGCTCCCTACCCACTGCCGCCTGAATGTCGGTCATCCGATAGTTGTAACCCAATATTGGGTATGACTCAAAGATTACCTCTCTTGTATTATGTCGCACCGTATCTGGAACGCTCATAGCGTGTTGCCGCAGCAATCGGAACGTTGCGTCCCGTTCCGCGTTCGCCGTCGTGATCATCCCACCGTCGCCGGTGCTCATGACCTTGCGCGGATGAAATGAGAAACACGCAATGTCGCCGTGGGGCCTGCCGATTTTCTCCCATTGGCCCTGCCACAGGATCTCGCTGCCGATCGCGCACGCGGCGTCCTCCACGACGGCAAGCCTGTGACGCCGGGCGATACCAATGATTGCGCCCAAATTGCAAGGCATTCCCATCTGATGCACACACAGAATTGCTCGGGTCCGCTCGGTGACGGCGCTTTCGATCAGGTCTGGGTCAATGTTGAATCCATTCGCTTCGATATCGACGAAGACAGGGATGGCGCCGCAGTAGAGGATGGAATTAGCCGTGGCGATGTAAGAGTGGCTCACGGTGATGACTTCGTCGCCTGGGCCTACGCCTAAGGCGAGCAACGCCAGATGCAACGCGCAAGTGCAGTTCGACACGGCACAAGCGTGGTCGGCGCCGACGGTCTCGGCGAACTCCCGCTCGAATGAGGCCACCTCGGGGCCTTGCGTGATCCAGCCGCTCAAGATGACGCGTCGCGCCGCCTCCGCCTCCAATTCGCCCATCACGGGTCTGATGATTGGGATCATGCGGCGGTCGCTCCCTTGTTGACGCGCCACCAATCCACAAGGCGCGCGAGTCCCTCATTGAGGCCAACCTCAGCGCGGAACCCCAACAGTCGCTCCGCTTTGCTCGTGTCAGCCAGGCGTCGCGGCACGGGATTGACTTTGCGCTCCGGGCCGTATTCAGGCGCCAAATCCGACCCCATGACCCTTAGCAGTCGCTCCGCCAGCTCATTCAGGCTGGTTTCAGTGCCACTTGCAATGTTGAATACTTCGTCGTTAGCATCCGACTTTAGGGCCAAGATGTTGGAGCGGGCAACGTCGTCTATGTAAACGAAGTCCATTGTTGTTTTGCCGTCGCCCAAAATCAGTGGCGCCTGACCGGCGGCGATTCGCTCCATCCAGCGAACCAATACTTCGGTGTACTTGCCGTGAATATCCATTCTAGGACCATAAACGTTGAAGTAGCGAAGGGCTACATATGGTAGCCCGTGCATATCGTTGAATGATCGAAGCATGCCTTCCAGCATGGTCTTGCTGGCGCCGTACCACGTGCGATTGTTGTATGGATGATGGTCCTCGCAAGTGGGAAACTTGTCGGCTGCTCCGTAGATTGACGCTGACGACGCGGCGACCACCTTCTTGACGCCAGCGTTCAGCGCCGCCTCTACGACGTTGAACGCACCGTCGCACATCACGCCCAGCGCTTCCCGCGGGTCGGCGGCACACGCCGTTATGCGCAATGTCGCCATGTGAATAACTGCGTCCATTCCCTCGCTGGCTTTGTGCACGACGGCCGCATCACGAATGTCGCCGCGGACCAGCGTCACGCGCGGATCTCGCAGCGCAATCTCGACATTCGCCAGCGTCCCACGGCTCAGGTTATCGAGTATGACAATGCGACCAGGAGAGTATTCACGCAACAGCAAATCAATCGTCGTCGAGCCGACGAGACCACAGCCGCCAGTCACTAATATTCGTGAGCCGTCGATTTCCATTACGTGTTCGCTTTGAGCGGTCTGCGCGGCGAAGCGTTCTGTTATCGAACTGGGCGGGCCGGATTTCCTGCTACGGTCTCACCGGCCGGAACATCACTTATCAGGTTGCTTCCGAGACCAAGCATCGAACCAGTGCCGAGATCTCAGCCCATTTCTAATGCTGGATCCACTACCAATATAACAATTGTCCCCAATCGTTGTACCGCCAGCAATCGTCACGTTAGAACCAATCACGACTCCAGTCACCAATCCTCACATCATGATGGATCACCGTATTGGGAAGAACACAGACATGGTTGCCGATTACGCAATTACTCGTGATCACGACACCTGCCATAATGAGGACGTTGTAACCAATTACAGCCAGCGGTGCGATGGTGGCTGCAGGATGAATCACACGGGCAAACCGTTCGACATTCAGTGCAAGGCCGGTGACGACATCCTTCCGCGAGCGGAAGGATGTCGGACTGCCGGGGACCGCTAGGACCCGAGCCTCTGGAAAGTCGTTTAATGCCATCCTGCCGAATACTCGATAACCGTACCGATCGGATTCTTGTTTTTCCGGATCATCGTCAACAAATCCAATGCATTGGAACTTGTCATCCAGGCAGTGGAGAGCTTCAAGACCATTTCCGTTACATGGAAAAATGAGCAGTGGCCAGGTTCCACCAGCAACCATATCTCCCCCTTCATGCGCGCACTAAAGATCGTGTCCGCCTCGACTGCGAGCGTCCTCACGGCGTCGCTAACTCTTGCGCAATGCTGCGCGGCCAACTCAGCAAACATCGGCAGCGACAACACCTCCGTCCGCTGCCTGCTCCGAATGAGGAAACTGGCCGCAGCATAGCCCAAATCGGCGAATGCAGGCAGCAAGTGCACCGGGATCGGATAGTGAATCCCGGTGTGAATGCCCTGCTTTTGCAGCGCTTCTTGCCAAGCCTGCCGATGCTTGGCGCGAATTGCGTACACATGATATACGTGCCTTGCGTAGGGCATTGCGTCCGGCCGTGCGGACGCAGCTTCCGGCGAAGAGTCGATCATACCGGGCGGCAGACCGTCCGTCTTGCTTCTGTCCAGGTTTCGAGGTGGCGCAACTTGACCCTTAGTATTGCGCCTTGGATCCCTTCCATTCGGTAGTTGTATCCTTTGAGCACATGTTGATACTTCTTCTCCGCGCCCCAGTCGCGCAGCATGCGTATTGTACGGGTGAACTCCGAATTGTTGGTCACCACCATCCCGCCTTCGCCGCAAGCGCCCAGGTTCTTGCCGGGATAGAAACTGAAACACCCCATGTCCCCGATGCTGCCGGCACGCCGTCCGTTGTATTCGGCGCCATGGGCTTGGGCCGCATCTTCGATTACGACGAGGCCCCGATTCCTGGCGATCGACAGAATGGGGTCCATGTCAGCCGTCTGCCCGTAGAGGTGGACCGGAATGATGGCCTTGGTGCGCTCGGTGATCGCGGCCTCGATTTGCGACACATCCATCGTGAATGAACGTGGATCGATATCGACGAACACCGGGGTTGCCCCTGTGTATTGGATCGCCGATACAGTCGCCACGAAGGTAAAAGGGACGGTTATTACTTCGTCGCCCGGAGCGATTCCGGCCGCGAGCAACGCAAGATGCAAAGCGCTAGTGCCGCTATTTACAGCAATCGCTTGCCCTGCATGGCAGTAGCTAGCAAACTCCGCCTCGAACGCTTCCACCTCCGGGCCCAGGGTGAATTGGCAGCTGTCCAAGACGCTCTGGATGGCGGCGTTGAGTTCGGCCTTGATAGAGGCGTGCTGAGCCTTCAGGTCGACAAACGGAATCACGAGTTTTTTCCTTGACGTTTAATCTCAACAGTTTCGCCACGCCCGCGCATGGAGGTCGTGGCGGCCTCAATCACTTCGACGACGCGCAGCCCAAGGCGCCCATCCGTGATGGGCGCGGCCTCTGTTTCAATGCACTTGACGAAGTGATCACCAGCGATGCGCAACGCCTCGGTAGTGTCGAGCTTCGGCGCCCACATATCGCCAGTTCGATAGCCGACAAGGAGCTGATAAATCTCTTGCGGATCATTGGTGAATTTTACGCCAGAGTCGTACATCTTCACTTTTTCTGAAGTCGCCATATCGTCATACACAATCATTTTCTCGCTTCCACCCAACAAGATCTGGCGCACCTTAACCGGGGCCAGCCAGTTGACATTGGCGTGCGCGATAGCGCCGGAATTGTAGAACAGCGTCACGTAGGCGATGTTTTCGGGCATCGCGGGAAAATGGGTCATGCCGCTAGCCGACACAGCAACCGGATGTTCCGCCAGCACGTAGTCGAGAATGGAGAAATCGTGAACGGCCAAGTCGGAAATGACATTGACGTCACGTTGGAAGAGTCCGAGATTTACGCGCACGGAGTCGTAATAGTATATTTTACCGAGATTGCCGCTCGCTACGATTTCGCGCATCTTACGGATTGCTCCGGTATAAATGAAAGTGTGGTCCACGAAAAGCGTGAGTTTACGACTTTCCGCTTGCTCAATTAGCTGCCGCGCTTGCTCTGATGTCTCGGTCATCGGCTTTTCGAGCCAGACGTGCTTTCCGGCACACAACGCCGCCAGCGCCAGGTCGAAATGTGTGCTCACCGGTGTGGCGATTGCGACAGCGTCAAGCGCAGGATCTCCAAGAATGTCATGTAAGCATGACTTGGTCTTGACGCCACGATAGCGCCGCTGAGCCAATTCCAGCCTGCACGGATTGGGGTCCACAACTGCGTGAAGCCGAGCGACTGCTGATTCTTCGATATTGCGAACAAGGTTAGTGCCCCAATAGCCGTATCCAATAACGCCGATGTTGATCATAAGCTAACCTTATCTGAGGAGATAATACTCAATTCGGGGATGAGTCTCCGCCCGCTGCGTTTAGCCAACTGTCTTTGAAGGCAAGAGGAGCGCGCAGCAAACTAGGAAGACCAATCGCGAATACCTACCCGCGGTCAGCGCTCTGTCCACGCCAGTCGGCGAGTGACTTACAACGACTTACTGGGTACCTGCCATTCGCGCGATTGCGGGCGCGAGCTTCGTTGCTCATTTCGCCTTGCGCACCTGCCCCGTCACTCTGGCAGGAACGCCGGTCACGGTGGCGTGATCGGGCACGTCGCGGGTCACCACGGCCCCCGCGCCAACCAGCGCCCCTTCGCCGATTGTGACGCCCGCTAAAATGGTGGCGTTGCTGCCAATCGACGCGCGGGCCCTGACCCGAGTCCTGACAAGCCGCCAGTCGCCTGACTTTTGCAGCCCCCCATCGGAATTGACGGCGCTCGGATAGGTGTCATTGATGAACATGACCCCATGACCGATAAAAACTCCGTCTTCGATTTCGACGCCGTCGCAAATGAATGTGTGGCTCGAGATCTTACAGTTTCGGCCAACCGACGCACCGCGCTGGATCTCGACAAAGGCGCCGACCCTGGTTCCGGCCCCGATAGTGCATCCATATAGATTGACAAGGGTCGAGTGGAATATTTCTACACCCGGACCAAGCACTACATCATCGGCGATCATTAAAGCGCCGCTCCTCGGCACGAAAGCCCATAGTTCGACTGGTTGGCGGCAGCCGAATGGCAAACATTTCGGGTTATTCGTCGTCTCGGAAGCGCCACTTGCCGATCGTATTGAAACTGTCCGGTCGTCGAATTTTCGCACGTGTTGGGAGGTACTGCCGTCAAGGGGCCAAGCTTGCTGCAAAGCAAGGAAAGTGTCGCGCCCGGGTTCGCATTGGCGCGAAACTATCGAGCTTGAAGGTTATGGGCTCGAATCGGTGGCGGGTTGCCCACCTTGGCCCTTAGCCTATCCGAGTCGAATGGGTCAACGGAGGTCAAAAAACAACTAAGCCGCCGAGGCGATTGCGGAACGGTCAAGTTGGGCTGCTACTTCCATACCCATGATTTCGAGGAGCACCCGAACGCGCCCACGGTCGTCCAGATCCGCCAGACGACAAATTGTCTCTGCGAATGGCCCCGACAATATGCGCACTTTCTGGCCGATCTCGAGACTGTCATCAAGGCGAACCACCCCACGGCTTTCACATGAGGCAACTAACGCCTCAACCACACCCGGTGGCACCGGCGTAGGCTGCTCCGCACCCATGATCAACGAGGCGACGCCAAACGTTCCATTGATGCTACGCCAGCGTTGTTTGGAGAGATCGATGACAATGAAAATATAACCCGGGAAAAGTGGGTTCAGGGTGTCCCGCAACCTGCGCGCGTGTCGAACAGTACGCCGCAATCTCGGAACGAAACTTCGGAAGCCCAACCGATGGAGATTGAATTGCGCCCGGTTCTCTTGATGAGTGAGCACTCGCGCGACGAACCAACGCTCTCCTGGCCCTAGTTCCTGACTACTGGACAAACCTTTACCTCCCCGTTGAATTTCTCGGTTAGCCTGACCCGTTTCAAAGCCCAGCGCACCTAGCTCTTTGCCATACCAGGTCGCGACTATCCTTGGGTAAGCTACCGCCATTTGGGTGAAGCGACCTTCGCCCATAATGAAATATTTCGAATGAACTTGGCGAACAGCGTGGCAAACGTCAGCCGCACTGTGCGAGGCGCTCACCAATCACGGTGTATCAAAATCGTCAAGTGGTTTTGTCCCACTCCGCCATTTTTTTGGGAACGCGTGGAAAAGAAACGTTTTTGGCGACGGCCAGCAAAGAAACGCACGCTAGCCTGACCCGTTTCAAAGCCAGCGCACCTCGCTCTTTGCCATACCGGGTCGCGACTACCTTTGGGTAAGCTACCGCCATTTGGGTGAAGCGACCTTCGCCCATAATGAAATATTTGGAATGAACTTGGCGAACAGCGTGGCAAACGTCAGCCGCACTGTGCGAGGCGCTCACCAATCACGTTGTATCAAAATCGTCAAGTGGTTTTGTCCCACTCCGCCATTTTTTTGGGAACGCGTGGAAAAGAAACGTTTTTGGCGACGGCCAGCAAAGAAACGCACGCGTCAGCATCTCGTCAAACTCAACCGTTGGGTTGAGCACCTCAAGAGTTTGCCGCGCTTGCATACCTGTCCCCGATGGGACAAGCGGCTTGAGGCGCGGCAGCTTTTCGCCCGACGTCCTGGCCGATCTCGATGTGCGGCGGATGCCTCCGTAGGCCGCCGAGGTTGGCGCGCCGCCGCGGACTTGGCTTCGGCCGCTGCGACTTCGCCCGCCTCGCCCTGCTAACGTCAGGGCGTTGGCGCCGGCTAATCTTCCGCCAGCCTCGGCGCGGCGGCCGAAGCGGTGGCGCTGCAGGTCCTTGATGATCTGGATGAGCCGCTCTGCGCGCAGGCGCTCGGCAATTACAATTAGCATCGCCCTTCAGCGTTTTCGGGACCGTCCGGAAGCGCCTCGGCGGCGTGCGCCATGCCAAGGGCGATACCGTGACTCTCGGGGCTTTGCGATGGTTTTCGAGCCCCTAATTCGCCGCAGGTCAGCCCGGCAGCCTCGGCGCCGGCGTGTCCTTTGCCGACCGAACGCGTCTCTAGTCAGGGCTTCGATGCGAGCGCGAATAGCTGCGCCAACAGATGTGCCAGCGGCTCCGGTAGCGCAGGATTGAGGGCCAGAACCAGCGGAAGCCGAAGGCTGTTGAAGTCGCAATAAGGACACTTGGACAGACAGAACGGCCAATGGACATAGAGTGTAGGGATCGAAGCCGGCGGGTGACAAGAATCGCGGAGCCGGACGACGGCGCTTCGGCTTCGACGAGTGAACCTCTTTTCGCTGCAAGCACTACGCGACCGATGAGGCGAACTCTTTCCTTGTCGCCCGCCAGAACTACGAACCCGCCGTCCTTCAGTTCCAGGAGCCGGATAGGGAATGGCGCCAATACGCTTTGCTGTGATGTCGTGTATTAAGCGCGATTTCAGTTGCAATACAGTCGCCCGAATGAAACCCCGCGCTCTCTCAGCCCAAGCTGAAAACTCGTCTGCGCTGTATCGGCCGCGACGCGATAGCCGGCAACTAGAGAAAGGGCGGCGAGCCCGCAATCAATGACTTGTGCGACTAAGGCTCCTGTCTCGAGCCCTTGGGTCCCATTCCTGATTGAAAGGTCATCCATTGGCTCCTACGTCACGATCAAAGCTTGGCTGCCGATGTTGTGTCCGGCCCTCTGAGCTGTGCTCGTTCGGGGCCCCGACAATGACGCTCCCCCGCTCGAGCAAAAAGCTCGAACTGGACGTCGCCGTGTTCGGTGAATTAGTCGTCCTTCGTCTTCACGCGCAAGTGCCGTTCCAAGATGATTTCCACCGTCTCCACGCTGACCGCCGTTCCTCCTCTCGCGCAGCGTGGACAATCCCTTCACCCGATCAGATTGGCGGCTGCCAGATGGATATTGCCGGCCAGGGCGACCTCCATCAGCTGGTTGCTCGTCTGGGACAAGGCGCCTCCGGTCGCGTTGACGTAGGCGAGGGTCTGGTTCGCGCTCGAGTTGAAGATCCAGGCGATGCTGTCGGGGTTCACCTTCGTGCTCGTGCTGCCCAAGGCCTGCACGCTATACGTGGGGCCCAGGATCGCCGAGAAATCCAGCGTGTCGTTGATCGCGCTTGTTCCGGTCCCGGCGAGGAACCCCGTGATCGTGTCATGGCCCGACGATGTGTTGGGACTGTCGCCCACGGCGTGGTACACGAAACTGTCGGCGAGCGTATGCCCGGACACGTTGATCGTGTCGGCCCCGGCGCCCGCGGTGATGGTATCGGCCCCATTCGCCGCGGTGATCGAATCGGCGCCGCTTCCGGTCGTGATGGCTTGGGACGCCGTTCCCGATGCCGTCACCGTGAGCTTGCCCGTGTAGGCGCCCGCCGCAAGATTGCCGCCGACGGTGACGGTCGCGGCATGGCTGCCGGTGAGCGTCAGCGTCTCGCCCTGCGTCATGGCGGAAGCGGTGATCGTGTCGGCGCCGCCGCCGGTCGCGATTGAAAGAGCCGAGGCCGCCGCGGTCGTGACGTTGAGAGTCCCCGTCACGTTCGTTGCCGCGAGGTTGCCCTGCAAGCCGGTCACGGTGAATTTTTCGCTCCCCGACAGAGTGAGCAGTGTGCCCGCAGCGAGCGCCCCGGCGTTGACGTTGAGCGTCCCGGTATTGCTGTCGGTTATGCTGGTCGCGCCGTTGCCTGTCGTGACGTTCGCGATGCCGGCCGCGGCAGCATTTGTCCCGAGGGTGACCGAGCTCGCTCCGGTCAGCGCGAGGGTGAGGATATTGTGGGCATGAGCGAAATCCGCGTCGGCGAGCGTCGTCGGCGTGGTGAGGTCGAGTGTGTCCGAGCCGCCGTTGCCGAAGATCGCCGCCGGCGCGGCGAGCGCCGCCTCCGAGGCGAAAGAAAAGACGTCGGCGCCCGTTGTCCCCTCGAACCAGGCGGCGGAGGCGGGGCCCGCATTGCCCGCCGGTCGCGTGAAGTCGCGGATAGCGCTGTTGTTCTCGTTGGTCGGGAACGACCAGCCGCCGCTGGAATTGGCGGTCGTCGTTCCGAGCTGGGTCGCGCCGTCGAAAACCGTGACTGTGCTGGCCGCCGCGGCCGAGCCGGACAGTTTCCAAAGCCCGCCGCTGAGAGCAACGGTGGTGATTGAGGGCTGCGCGACCGTGCTGCTGATATTCACAGTGGTGGTCTGGGTCGCGCTGTTGAGCGTGCCGTCGTTGACCACCCAGGAGATGGTTCGGCTCGGATCGGCGCCGGAATTGGTCGGGTTCTGGCTGCTCGATGCGTAGCTGACGCTGTCGAGCACCTGCTGGTAATGCGCCAGCGTGTCGCTGCCGCTCAGGCTCAGCACACCCACGCCGGTCGAGGCGCTGTAGCTGGCGGCGATGCTGGTGCCGGTGGTCGTCGCCGCCAGCGTATCGCCGGTCAAGAACCCGCTGGTGATCGACACCGTCGCAGAGGCGAGGTTCTGATTGTCGACATCGCTGACAGTGGCAGCCGGCGACAACGTCGTCGCCGGACCAAGCGCAGTGTACGAGGCCGACGCCGCCACATTGCTGAGCACCGGCGCATTATCGACCGCGGTGATGTTGACCGTGGTGCTCTGCGCCGCGCTGTTGAGCGTGCCGTCATTGACCACCCACGAGACGGTGCGGCTCGCATCGGTTCCGAAATTGGTCGGGTTCTGGCTGCTCGACGCAGTAGCTGACGCTGTCGAGCACCTGCTGGTAATGCGCCAGCGTGTCGCTGCCGGTCAGGCTCAGCACCCCGGTCGAGGCGTTGTAGGTCGCGGTGATGCTGGTGCCGGTCGTCGTCGCCGCCAGCGTATCGCCGGTCAAGAACCCGCTGGTGATCGACACCGTTCCGGAGACCAGGTTGGCGCTATCTGGATCGCCGACCGTCGCGCCCGACGATAATGTCGTCGGCGATGCGGCCTCGGTGTAAGCGGCCGACGCCGCCACATTGCCGAGCGCCGGCGGCTGATCCGTGCTGATATTCACAGTGGTGGTCTGGGTCGCGCTGTTGAGCGTCCCGTCGTTCACCACCCAGGAGATGGTGCGGCTCGGATCGGCGCCGGAATTGGTCGGGTTCTGGCTGCTCGACGCGTAGCTGACGCTGTCCAGCACCTGCTGGTAATGCGCCAGCGTGTCGCTGCCGGTCAGGCTCAGCACACCCGGTCGAGGCGTTGTAGCTGGCGGTGATGCTGGTGCCGGTGGTCGTCGCCGCCAGCGTATCGCCGGTCAAGAACCCGCTGGTGATCGACACCGTCGCCGAGGCGAGGTTCTGATTGTCGACATCGCTGACAGTGGCAGCCGGCGAGAACGTGGTCGCCGGACCAAGCGCAGCGTACGAGGCCGACGCTGCCACATTGCCGAGCACCGGCGCATTATCGACCGCGGTGATGTTGACCGTGGTGGTCTGCGCCGCGCTGTTGAGCGTGCCGTCATTGACCACCCACGAGACCGTGCGGCTCGCATCGGCTCCGAAATTGGTCGGGTTTTGGCTGCTCGACGCAGTAGCTGACGCTGTCGAGCACCTGCTGGTAATGCGCCAGCGTGTCGCTGCCGCTCAGGCTCAGCACGCCGGTCGAGGCGTTGTAGCTCGCGGTGATGCTGGTGCCGGTCGTCGTCGCCGCCAGCGTATCGCCGGTCAAGAACCCGCTGGTGATCGACACCGTTCCGGAGACCAGGTTGGCGCTTTCGGGTCGCTGACCGTCGCGCCCGACGACAATGTCGTCGGTGATGCGGCCTCGGTGTAAGCGGCCGACGCCGCCACATTGCTGAGCACCGGCGGCGTCTGGGTTGCACTCGGGCTAAAGACCACGTCGACCCAGTAATTGCTGGCGCTGAAGGTGTTGTTCGGGAATGGGTTCGAGCTGCCATAGGCATAGACGCCGTTACCCCCGCTCGCAGGAGCTCGACGGCGCGGTCAGGGGACCGTTCGTAACCGAGTTAGTGAAGTAATTAGCGTCTGCCGAATACTCTCCGACAGGTGGTCTCATAAGAGGCGATATAGGTGGCGCCGGCGGTAATGCTCACCGGGCTCGAAAAATTGACCTGCTGCCAGCCGCTGGCGGTCTCGTTGCTGAAGGTGGCGCTGGCGAGCAGGGTGCCCGAGGTGGTCCACAGATCGCCGGTATGGGTGCCGGTGTTTTGCGGCCCCTTGTAGAAGCGGATGCCGATGATCGAGCCGTTGCTCGAGGCTTGGAACTTGACCCCGAGATCAACCGCGCTGGGGTCGTTTTCCGTTATGGTGCCCGGTGTGGCGCTGGGGCTGAACAGGCTATCCGTCGCCGGCCCGCCGGTGATATTGACCGTGGTGGTCTGCGTCGCGCTGTTGAGCGTGCCGTCATTGACCACCCAGGAGATCGTGCGGCTCGGATCGGCGCCGGAATTGGTCGGGTTCTGGCTGCTCGACGCGTAGCTGACGCTGTCGAGCACCTGCTGGTAATGCGCCAGCGTGTCGCTGCCGGTCAGGCTCAGCACCCCGGTCGAGGCGTTGTAGCTCGCGGTGATGCTGGTGCCGGTCGTCGTCGCCGCCAGCGTATCGCCGGTCAACAAGCCGCCGGTGATCGACACCGTTCCCGAGACCAGGTTGGCGCTTTCGGGGTCGCTGACCGTCGCGCCCGACGACAATGTCGTCGCGGTCGCCACCGGCCGCTGTAGGAGGCCGACGCCGCCACATTGCTGAGCACCGGCGGCGTCTGGGTTGCACTCGGGCTAAAGACTACGTCGACCCAGTAATTGCTGGCGCTGAAGGTGTTGTTCGGGAATGGGTTCGAACTGCCATAGGCATAGACGCCGTTACCCCCGCTCGCTGAGCTCGACGGCGCGGTCAGGGGACCGTTCGTAAGCGAGTTAGTGAAGTAATTAGCGTCTGCCGAATACTCTCCGACAGTGGTCTCATAAGAGGCGATATAAGTGGTGCCGGCGGTAATGCTCACCGGGCTCGAAAAATTGACCTGCTGCCAGCCGCTGGCGGTCTCGTTGGTGAAGGTGGCGCTGGCGAGCAGGGTGCCCGAGGTGGTCCACAGATCGCCGGTATGGGTGCCGGTGTTTTGCGGCCCCTTGTAGAAGCGGATGCCGATGATCGAGCCGTTGCTCGAGGCTTGGAACTTGACCCCGAGATCAACCGCGTTAGGGTCGTTTTCCGTTATGGTGCCCGGTGTGGCGCTGGGGCTGAACAGGCTATCCGTCGCCGGCCCGCCGGTGAGATTGACCGTGGTGGTCTGCGTCGCGCTGTTGAGCGTGCCGTCATTGACCACCCAGGAGATCGTGCGGCTCGGATCGGCGCCGGAATTGGTCGGGTTCTGGCTGCTCGACGCAGTAGCTGACGCTGTCCAGCACCTGCTGGTAATGCGCCAGCGTGTCGCTGCCGGTCAGGCTCAGCACCCCGGTCGAGGCGTTGTAGCTGGCGGTGATGCTGGTGCCGCTCGTCGTCGCCGCCAGCGTATCGCCGGTCAAGCAAGCCGCTGGTGATCGACACCGTTCCCGAGACCAGAGTGGCGCTTTCGGGGTCGCTGACCGTGGCGCCCGACGACAATGTCGTCGCGGTCCCACCGGCCGCATAGGAGGCCGACGCCGCCACATTGCTGAGCACTGGCGGCAAGCGGCCACTGTCGTTAAAGACCACATCGACCCAGTAATTGTCACCCGTAAGCTGACGTGGTATTGGGAAATGTACTGCTGGCGCTATACGCGAACACCCCATTGAGGCTGTCGCCCGGGGCATTCAAGGATCCAGCGGTTTGGCCCTCATAAGTTGCGAAGTAATGCGAGAGTATCGGCATAATTCCCCGTGTTGGTGTGGTAGGACGCGACATAAGTCGTGCCTGCCGTAATACTCACCGGCGTCGAAAAGTTGACCTGCTGCCAGCCGCTCGCCGTCTCGTTGGTAAAGGTGGCGCTGGCGAGCAGGGCGCCCGAGGCGGTCCACAGATCGCCCACATGTGTACCAGTGTTCGTCGAACCCTTATAAAAGCGGATGCCCGTAATCAGGCCGGATGTTGTAGAAGTGAACTTAACGCCAACCTCAACCGCATTTGAGTCATTCCGTCTGATGGGCGGGGTAGCTGCTGGGACTGAACAGGCTCAGGTCCGAGGACGGAGTGACCGTATACGACACGCCGTCGCTCGGCGTCTCGAGATTGACGCTGTCATCGATCGCCCGCGACTCGATCGTGTAGGCGCCTGGCGCCGGCGCCGCGAAGCTGTAGGTCCAGTTGACGCTGACCGAGCCTACTGGACTATTGGCCGGGTTCCAGGTCTTGCCGCCGTCCGTCGAGACCTCAACGCCGCCGATTACGCCCCCTCCCGAGTCGGTCGCGGTCCCTGTCACGGTGACCGTTTGCCCCTCCACGACGTTCGAGCTCGAAACGTTCGAGATTGTCGACGTGGGTGGCGTGTGATCAGTCGACTGAGTGGCGAGCACCAGGCTCGCCTGAAGCGTTTGCGGCTGGACTCCCATATCCGCCAGCAGGTTCACGGTCGCCTGCTGAACATTCGGATCTACCGTGGTGGACGAGAAGGGGGAGGGCGAATTGTCGTGCTGGTTGGAAAGGCCCCATGACCAGAAAACCGTCCCCGCCCCGAACACGAGGGCGCCGCTCGTCGGATCACGGTATTCTACGAGGTTATTGGTCGCCGTACCCGAGGTATCGACCTCTCCGTAGTCGGTATTGTACGCGGTCGGTTCCTGGACTGTTGTTGACGAGAGATCGATCAGGCCGCCCGGCTCGAAGGGATTGTCCGGCGATGAGTCCCATTCATAGCCGAGGAGGCTGGGCTCCAGAGATGCCGTCTGGCCCGGCGCGGTTGTGGCGACGCTGGTGTTGCGCCAGAAACGCAGCTGCGTTTCGCCGTATGGTATTGTGATCGGTGAATTGGAGCTGTTCTGGTCGACCTGGAACATGGTTCCGGTTACTTGGTTCGACGGCATCGGCGGAGAACCGAGGCGCGGATCCTCAAAGGTGCCGGTGTCTTTCCCGGAGGGGTCGGTCTCTTCGTTGTTGAGAGTGTCCTTGTAGGTGACGAGCGTGCGGTTGGGATCTGCGCTGCTGTCGATGCTGGGCGAGAACCTGGTTTGCCAGAACATCTCGTTGCCGCTCAGGAAGACGGCGTTCACACCCGCGTTCTCAGCCGCCTGGACATTGGCGACTTGGCTATCGGTCCAATATTCGTCATGGCCGGCATCCATGAAGACTTTGTGATTGAGCAGCAGGGAACCATTGGTGGCGGTGTCGAGGCCGGAAATATAGGAAACGTCGTAGCCGTTTTCCTCCAGCCAATAGATCGCCGCATATTCAGCGCCGAACAATGAATTCTTGCGGACCCGCGTACGTGCCGATCGAATCCCGGGTGACAATGGGGCGATTATAGCTGACCGCAAATGCCCTACCTTGGCCGTAACCAGCCGGTGGAGTAGATGTTCCCGGGCCATCGCCGCCGTACAGATTGTCCCCGCCCCAGCCATTATAGGCTTGCCACGTCTCGTCCGACGTCTGAAAGACAATGTCGCTAGTCGAACTAGGATTGCTGATGACGAATGGGATCTGGAAGACCTGCGAGCCGTCGATCACGTTGGCGACATAGACGCCGGATGTGGCGGTGCTGGGGACCGCCCAGGAGTCGGTGACGCTCCAGTTCCCGGCATCGACCTCGCCGGTTGTCGAGTTCGACGAGCGGGTTCGGCTGGACGACCGGACTCCCCGAGTGGTTTATGGTCGTGACGAGGGTGGCGCCGTCACCGCCATAATAGCCCAACCGGTAGATGTTGATCTGATAGGTTCCGTTGCCGGTCTGGTTATTGATTTTGAACTGAACGGTGGCCCCGACAGGCGTGCTCATGTTCGTCGTGAAGCCCTGGATCTCTGTAGAGTTGTCTCCGGGGGCTATTTCCCAGACACTTTGCGGAGTTCCCGGTTTCTCGTTCTCGAGAACAATGGGGTTCGGGTTTGACGGCGCTGCCGTCGCAGGCGCTCGCTGTGCGCAGGAGCCGTTGTGGTATTAGGTGTTATAGTTGAGGTATCAGGTGCTATAATACTTGCGGTAGCAAGTGTTATGGAATTTGTTGTCGAGTTAAATGGGATATTGACGCTCCCCGGAATGCTCGGCATTCCCGGAATGACTGCCTTAAAATCAAATTGTGAGCTTTGTGCAACTCCATTGGGCTTCAACCGCAGCCCAGCCTGCTTGCGCCGGTGTCAGGCTTTGACCGACACTGACCGGGGTGCTCCCATCCGACATCACCACCGTGCCATTCGTCGGCAAGCTCGGTAACCTGTACGGTAAACGAGGAAGGGGCCTCACTCGGGACGTCGATATTGAGCGGCAAGCCGAAGACAGAATTGTAGCTGCCCGGCGTGTCGCTCCTTGGTCCTGCAGACGGCGCTGCGGGGACCGTCGCGGTCGCCGCCGATAGCGTAATGGTCGAACTGGGGGGAGTTGACAGCGGCGTCTCGACAGCGCCGTCGTCGCAGGCGCTTGCGTCCCCGGGATCATCGCCGCAACGTCAGACTGCGAGCTTTGTGCGACCGGGTCGGGCTCGAGCCCAGTCGCCTGCGCCGATGTCAAAGTTTGACCGACGCTTACTGGAGTATTTCCCTTCGACAGCACTGCCGTGCCGTCCGTCGGCAACTCGGTTACTTTTTTAGTGACGGAGGGGGGCGACGCCTCATTCGGGACCGCGATCTTGTGCGTTCTGCCAAGGAGGGAGTTGTAGTCGCGCGCCGTGTCGCTCGTCAGTCCAGCAGACGGCGCCGCCGGTACCGTCGCGGCCGCCGGCGGTGGCGCCTTGGCTAAGCCGTCTGGAGCGATCGCCACCGTCCCGGTTGCAGAAGCGATGTTGCCGCCGGGGTCGGACGCGGTAAACCTCAAGAGCCGAGCTCTGGATGGAGCCGTTCGGGGTCGGTTTAAGCTCTCGTCCAGTCCGCTGCGCCACTGTCGGGCTCTCGTCTGCAGCTCACGGGCGTAGTCTCATCGGCCGACGGACAGTCCCCTTTGACGGCGCTGCCGTCGCAGTGCTTAATGCGGAAATGGAATCGTTGTCGTTCCAGGGCGCCTGAATGCCGATGGGGGTCGTCTCGCTGTTGCGCGGCATCGTCAGCGCGGCGGGCGCGATCACGGGCGGAATGGCCGAAGTTTCGCTGTCGGGCATGGTCAAAAAACCTCTCAAGGAATCGCTCGCGGGTATGAAGCACCTGGTCCACGAGACAGGAGCAGAGGTCGGTGACGGACCTGGTTGGGGTTGCGCAGCGCTCTGCACGAGCCGTCGGTTAAGTGTTGACTACCGAACTCATGCTGTCCGCCGTCCGCGATTCGGCCGAACTATCCACGCCAACCCGCCCGGGAGCGGCGTCAAAACTTTGGCACCGGTGACCGGTCGCCAAATGGCCAGCGCATGGATCTCCGTATTCCCGAGCGTGATGATCAACCCTCGCAACCGAGCGTTTTGTGGGGTCGCTGCATTTGGCGATTTCGCGGCGCAAAGCGAGGGAAACTTGGCGAGCGCGGCGCTGAGTGGTGGGCGGGGTGTCGGCTATCCGGCCATCTCCCTTCGAGCCAAGAGAGCTGTTGCGAATCTAGTCGAACACGCGCGACGCGAAGCCGCAGAACTCGCAGTGAAACCAAGGCCTGAATTTCCCGGCCCTTCGCATGCTACCGCACTTTGGGTGAAGCAACGCCGCACCGGCGAGAGTTTCAGTCTTAAGCAACAGCTGAAAACCGCCGCGCCTTTGGGGCAACGCTGCGGCTGCTCACTCAATTGACCCTAGTTCTAGTGGTCAAAATCAAACGGGAGAGTCCGGAGCACCCTCAGCAATTTCAAGGAGTTCTGCGGCTCGCGGAAGGGTTCGAAGCGTTTGATTCTATCCACTAGCGCACCGAAGGGCCTCCCCTGAGACCCTGCGAGCCCGAAGTTAGTTTGACGATCGTGGCTAGCACCGCCCTGATGAAGCCTCCCGGCTCCCCGAAGAGGCTGGCCGTAAGATCCCATCTCCTTCTACTGTCCTGATTCTGAAGTTCTGCATATTTCATTCCGACGGCCTCGTGCCTCGAGCGCGGCGAAGCAACCCCGAAGGACGCATCCAGTAGGCTGCTTCCCGGCGCCACCCCCTAGAGCATCCTTCGAGACGCGAGGCTTTGCCTCGTTCCTCAGGACTAGGCGGTAGGCGAGCCCCGTCGTTGGCGCTCACTCATAAGCGAACGAATTTCGAATCCGGGACACTAGTCCCCGTTGGGTTCTTATGCCGGACGCACAAAACGCTGCATTTGGGAAGCCGACACGATCGTGGGCCATGGGCACGTTCGTCAGCCGCACTATGCGAGATGCAACCAAGCATGTTGTATCAAGATCGTCAAGTGGTTTTATCCAACTTTGGTTGAGTCCCTCTCGAGTCAAATTGCGTGCCGTTCCTCAGCCGCAGAGGCGGAGCCTCGCTCAAGTGCGAGAAGGGCTCATTGACCATTCTGTTCAATGTCTGATGATGGGGGATACGGGCTTTTCGCTGCGGCACGAAAGGAACAAAACCCACCACCCGCATGCCAAAGGATTGCTCGATTTCCGTACTGCTCCTGAACCCAGGCTTCAAATATTCCAACAGGAAGGCGAGCAGCAAGCCGCCGCCTAAACCACCCATCCCCCCAAGCGCATAGAACTTCAGTCGATTTGTCGAGGGCAACCTCGGAAGCGTAGCCGGCGAGATGATCCGCGCGCTGGCGGCCTGCATTTCGCGCTGCTCGGCAATATAGTTATACTGAGCAAGATAGGTCTCGTAATCCTTTCGGTCCGCTTCGGCCGAGCGTCGAAGTTGCTGGGACTTGGCGTAGGCTTCCGAATTAACATTTGCTGTGAGACTGTTGAGGCTTGCCTCCAGCGATTTTTCCTGCCGCACGGCGATGTCATAAGCGTTCTTCATGCCGCCGAGGATGTTCTCCGCCTGGCCGCCGATTTGCGCGTCCACGGACGCCAGCGCTGCGCGCGTGGAGACAACCTGGGGATTATGCTCACCGAGCTTGTTTTGCAGGTCGGCCAGGCTCCAATTCAACTCCATCTTCTTCCGGCGCAATTCCGTGAGCGCGGGCGATGCGGTGAGTTCAGGAATACTGTCGATATCGCCACGGGTGTCGATCACATGGCGGGCCTGCTCAAGGTGGGCGTTCTTGTCGCTGACATCTTCGCGGGCAGTCATCAACTGGGTGCTCAGGTCGCGAATCTGCTGCTCTCTGACTTTGTCGGATTCCGCGTCGTGAATGCCGCTTTTAGCGGTCAATTCCTCTATCGACGCCTCAGTCTCCGAGACGCGAGACTGCAGATTGTCAATGCGCCCCTTCAGCCAGGCGGCCACGTGCTCCAAGGCTTCCTGGCGCGCTTCCCGCTAACTCGCCAAGTAATCGTGCGCGATAGAGGACGCCAGGCGCTGCGCCTTGACCGGATCCCGCGATGTCGCAGAAACAAATATGATGTAGGAATCTTGCCAGATATCCAGCCTCTTGATCAGCTCATCGGCCGCCCGATCCAGCTTTTCGGCTTTTTCCTCCTTAGCGTCGGTGGTCTGCGCACTGTCATCGTCCGCTTGACCCCAGCCGGCGAAACCAAGCCGTTCCGCCAGGTTCGCAACGCCGAGCCGTTCCGCCAGGTTCGCAACGCCGAGCCGTTCCCACAGATCCGGGAGGCCAAGCCGTGTCGCGAGGCTTCCCAGGTGTTGCGCGAGATGACCAATCCGAAACTCGCGGGATTGGAACTCAGGGTCCGTGTCGAGGCCGAGCTCGCTGGCGACACGTAACGCGACCGCCTTCGACCTGAGGATGTTGATTTCGGTGTTGATCGCGTCATTGCCGACCGCCTCCACGAACGGGGAGATGGGTTTCTGGACGGTGGCGTCGATCTGTTGCTGCGGATCGTAAACGAGTATCTCGACCGTCGATTTATATCGCGACGGCACCACCAGCTTCACAACGCCGTACGTGGCGATCAACGCGCACAGCGTTACCGTGGCCACGAGCTTCCAACGCCGCAGCACGCCTCGGAGAATAGCGAGCAGGTCTGTCGACGGAGCCTGCGCTCCGCCTAGGCCTTCAATGTCCTCCATTGGAGCTGATAAATCCCTGTTCTGCATCACGATTGTCAAATCACCGATTTCTTCATGTCGGCCCAAGTCCAGGCCGAAGTTTACAAGCCCACGGGGCGGAATTGTCGGGTTGCGTCTGGCGTAGGCTCCAGTTCCCAAACGGGCGCGCCATGGCGGGCTACGAACTTAACGATTGGGGATTCCATCTCTCTCGCTCTGGCGAAAACGAGAGGTCTCGGAGCCACGTTTTGGTCGCTGACTCCCGAAATTGTGATCACGCGAACGATTTTCGCTTCAAAGCGCTTGCTCAAAAATCAGCCCAGACAGACCCGGGAGATCCTCAGGCCGTCTCGCTCACGAGCTCCTCGAGCCACGTCTCGCCCCGGAAGACCCGGTATTGCTCCGCACGGAGCTGGTCTGCAAGGCGACCCGGGGGGAGGTCAACGTCGTCGTAGGTCAGAACCGCGTCTTTGGGCACATCTCGCTTCAAGATGCAGTTTTCGACCAGCCCTTCTGGCAAATACCGGTTTCGACACATTTCGTCGGAATTCACCGCCTCGCCGTAAGTCATGTACATGCCGTAGTCGTCAAGCGTCTCGCCAGAGCGCAGGTCGCGCTTGGCCACCGCGCACACTTCGACGACTGGGCCCCCGAGCGGCTTCGCAACCGGATCCCTGAAGAGCGCGACGCGCGCGATCGCGCTCGGCACCTCGAAATGAACCAGATGATAGGGGATGAAGAACGGATAGAGTGGCCCCTCCCCCATCTTGTAAAGACTAAGGTAATGTTGCTGCTTGGAGTCGGGGTGTTCGGCAAGGCAATAAACCTTGGTCAGCGGCGTGCCGACGACATAGTCCACAATGCCGCCGAGCCTGCGGACCTCATCGATGTCGTAGAGCTTGCCGATCTTCATGACATCGTCCTTGTACTCCTGTCCCCTGGACATCCCTCGGGAGCGGACGACAAAGCCGGTCGCGTTGGCGACGATAGCCTCCTCGAAGCTGATCTTGGAGCCGTCCGCAAAGCTCGTGACCATCGCCGGGTTCTGGCCCCACTTCTCGGCAAAGCCTTTTTGGGTGGTGGGATTGCGGTACGGATCCTGAAGTCCTTTGATGTTGCCGATGACGCGCGGGGTGAGCCCCAATCCCTTTACCCAGCGGTACAAGTTGATCTGCAATCCGGGTTCATCGCCATCGCACGCCGACAGGATGACGCCGTGCCTTTCGGCGTAAACTTGCAGAATCGGTCCGATCGTCGCGTCGATTTCAGCGTTCAGCAGCACAACGTCATTGCCGTGGCGGAAGGCTTCGCAAGCGACGCGGGCGCCGAACTCGACCGACCCGGTCACGTCGACGACCACGTCCACCTCGGAGGAGCGCGCGAGCAGGAAGGCGTTTTCGGTCGCCACCACCTTTCCGTGACGGATCGCGGAGTCCACCTCGTGCTGGCCAGTCGGAGACACAACATCCGACACGCCAGCGTACTCGCAAAGGTCGAACGCGCGATTGAGCGTTCGGTTATAGACGCCCACGAGGCTCATGCCGGGCGTTGTATTCACGATATGGTTTGCGAGGCCGCGCGAGATGAAGCCAGCGCCGATCAGGGCGACGCGGATCGGCCGCCCTTCCATCTCCCGCGCCTTGAGCGCCGTGTCAACGAGTATCATGAACCCTCTGAAAGATTGGGGCTTAATCCCTGTAAGATCATTCCCGTAAGAACTATAGGCTCGGAACCAGGCCCATCCGGTCCTTGATTTCGAATTGTTGCCGCTCGAGTAGCCTCCAGGCCTGGTCCTTCTCCGATATGGCGGTGACAGGAAGAGGCCACTGCAACCCCAGGCGCGGGTCGTTGTACATTAAGCCTCCCTCCGCTCCAGGCGTGTAGAATTCTCCCACCTGATAGCTCGTCTCCGTTTCGTCCCGCAACACCTGGTAACCGTGGGCGAAGCGCTCGGGCACGTAAACCGCGCGGCCGTTCTCTTCGCTGAGTTCGACGGCGACGTGCTGCAGGTAGGTCGGGCTTTCCGGCCGAAGGTCCACCAGGATGTCGAGGATGGCGCCGCGAGTCGCGCGTACAAATTTCGTCTCGGCCGCCGGCGGAAACTGAAAATGCATGCCCCGCAGCGTTCCCTTTTTCTGATTGAAGGCGATATTGGCCTGCGCGATGGTGGGATTGAGGCCGTGCGCCGCAAACTCATGCTGACAGAAGGCGCGCGCGAAAAAGCCGCGCGAATCCTCTCTCCGCTCGATATCGATCACGAACGCGCCCTTCAGCTTTGTCTCCGTAAAGAGCACTTAGTCTTCTCCTGTTGATGAGGTTTGGGGGTCGGCCAAGGAAAGGCCGGGTCAGATCAGGTGATGGGGTCTAAAGAGTCGGCCAAGCCCAACGCCGGGTCAGATCAGATCAGAGCCAGCTTGTGTCCGAAGAACGATTCCGCATAGCGCTCAGGCGCCCGGCATTCCATACCCCGCAGCCTCGCCAGCCCGAAAAAGGTCTCGGCATCGAACCACTGCTTGGAGCGCTGGCTCCCGAAATGCGTCATGAGGAGATCGACTTTTCGCTTTAGAACCTTGGCCGAAATCGGCATGTACAGATTCGGCTGGCCCATATCGCCGTCCCACTTTGGAATCTCATACTCAAGAATGGCGTGATCCCGGAAGGTATTCCAGGTCAGCCGACAGACCTGGCGGTGGTCCTGATGCGCGTCCCCCCGGCGATGGGTAAGAACAAGGTCCGGATTGACCCGGTCTCGAAGCGCTGCAAACCACGACTTGATTGCATCGCCCTGCTCGGGGAAAAAACTGTCCTTAAACGACATCACTTCGATCTGGGCGCTCTCCGCCCCCGCTAGGAAATCAGCCGCCGAGGCCCTGGCTTCGCTTTCCCGCTCGCCGCCGCCGCTCAAGACGCACCATTGCACGTCGAGACGAACGCCGCGTTCCTGCATGCTGAGAAGTGTGGCCCCCGCCCCTATTTCAATGTCGTCAGAGTGCGCGCCCAGGCAGAGAACCGACAACCGATCTCCTGGAGCCGCCAGTTGTAGTCCCTTCACTGCTCTCACCGTTGTTCATATTCATCCAGGGGGTCTCGCCTCGTTCGACCATCTCTTCGAGCACCTGCCGGTCTCTCAGCGTGTCCATCGCCCGCCAGAAGCCCTCGTATCTGTAGGCCATCAGGCCTCCGGTTTCGATCAGGCGATTTGAATGGTTCGAGCACGAGCTCCTCGCCGTCCTTGATGTAATCGAAGATCTCTTTGCGAAAGATGAAATAGCCGCCATTGATCCACATATCCGATTGCTGGCTGGGAACGGATTCGCTGCACGAGACCCGTTTTATCGAATTCGACGAGGTGAAAATTGATCGGCGGATGAACCGCGACGAAGCAACCGACTTTCCCGCTCGCCTTGAACTCATCGATCATTTGGGGAAGTGGCGCGTCCGTCAGCCCATCGCTGTAGTTGGCCAAAAAGATATCTTCATGCTCCACAAAATGCCTGACCGCAAACAGGCGCGCTCCGATATTCCGCCAGATGCCCGTATCCACGAGCGTAATCCGCCACTCTGGCGGTTTTTCGCCAATGATCTCGATGTTGGAGCCAAAACCTGAGATGACGCAATCGCTGCTTTCCGACAGCTTATAGTTCAGGAAGTAATTCTTGACCACGGACGCTTTGTACCCAAGGCAGAGGATGAAATCGTGGTGTCCATACCGGCTATAATATTGCATGACATGCCACAAAATCGGATAATTGCCGACAGGAATCATAGGCTTCGGAATATTGTCAGAGTAATCGCGAATGCGCGTGCCCAGCCCGCCGCAAAACAAAACAACCTTCATGACCTCGGCTTTCTCTCGGATATAACAACCCTACCGGGGCGTCGCGATGACCCAGCAACCCCGCCCGCCACGCAGCGCGTCTGCGCTAATGAACCCGTCTCAAATCCAACGGCGACCACGATGAAATACGCCAATCGAGGTCAAAGGCGCTAAGCCGCTGGGGCGATCGCGGAGCGGTCAAGTTGGGCCGCCACTTCCATGCCCATGATTTCGAGCAGCACGCGCACCCGCCCGTGGTCATCAAGATGGGCGAGACGGCAAAGGGTCTCCGCGAAGGGTCCGGACAATATGCGCACTTTTTGGCCAACCTCGAGATTGTCATCAAGGCAAATGGTGGCGCCGCTTCCACATGAGGCGATCAACCCCTCGATCACGCCCGACGGCACTGGCCTCGGATGCTCCGCGCCCATGATCAGGGAGGCGACGCCGAACGTTCCATTGACGCTGCGCCAGCGATGTTTGGAGAGATCGATGATGATGAAGATATAACCCGGAAAAAGCGGTCTCACGGCATCCTGCAACTTGCGCGCGTGTCGAACTGTGCGCCGCACCCTCGGAAGGAAGCTTCGGAAACCCAACCGATGAAGATTGAATTGCGCCCGATTCTCCTGATGAACGAGCACTCGCGCGACAAACCAGCGCTCCCCCGGTCCTAATTCCAGACTGTTGGACAAACCTTCATCCCCCACGCGCCTAGCGCCACGCTTCTTCTCTTACCCAGGGCGGCCTTATCCTTTCGGAAAGCTACCGCACTTTGGGTGAAGCGAGGCTTCGCCCATGTTCAAATATTCCGAATACTTGCAGAACAGCGTGGCAACGTCGCCCGTACCGTCGGCCGCAACCAACCATGTTGTATCAAAATCGTCAAGTGGTTTTGTAGGGTTTTGGTTGAGCGCTTCGAAAGTTTTGCCCGCGTTGCGCACCGTCACATCGCAAGCGAAAACAAGCGGCTTGCTGAGTTCGCTGAGGAGCGCCCGCGGGCCGATTCTACAGGCGATCTGAGGCGTATACGGTTGCTTTTGAGAGGCTGATGGCGCTCGTTCGCGGCATCAACGGCGGCGCTGCAAACTGCTTGAAACAAACAAGAAGGCGTTCATGCTGCAGTTCAAAAAATATTACCATGATCAACATGATCTTTGCAGTATCGGAAATATTGGCACCTAGAGCTTTTCTGAGTTTCGACTGATCAGAAGTTAGGCGCCATGCGTTCGGCCCGGCGGGATATGGCGTTAATCGCCCCGGTCGAATCGCCCTCAAGACGAACCAACCGCCTGTCCGAAGCTCAATGCGGGCTACCCTTCTTGAGGTCGAAAAATATCCATGAACGGAGCCGCACCGGCTTCCGCATTCAACTGCGCCATTGGCTTGGCGGCCGAACGGTCATGTCAGCAATGAGAGCTGAAAACGCGGTGAGCCATATAAACTAGTGAACTCACCTTGGCGCGGCGCGCTTCACGATCGCTTTCGTATCGACGCCGGTCAACGCCCCATAATTGTGCGCGCCGCGCGACTCGAGGCGCGATCGGCAGAAGGCCTCGGCGACCGGCGAGCCGGCGCCAATGAGCGCCGCCGCCTGCAAGCCAATCGCCAGCCGGTCGCAGAGATCGCGGGCATGGACTTCGAAGTCGCCAAGATCGCTGAGGTCGTTCTTGAGCGCCGCGACATGGGCGTCGAGTGCGGCGCTTTCGCCTTTCACCGAGGATATTTCGGCGAAATACGCTTCTAGCGTCTGCGGCGATCGTTGGATCGCGCGGGCGATGTCCAGGCACTGGACGTTGCCGCTGCCCTCCCAGATCGCGTTGACCGGCGCCTCGCGATAGAGGCGCGGCATCGGGCTGTCTTCCATCACGCCCGAGCCGCCGAGGCACTCCATCGCCTCGTAGGCGTGGCCGGGCGTCCGCTTGCAGATCCAGTATTTGCCGAGCGCCGAACCTAAGCGCACGAGCGCGTCGTCGTGAGGGTCGTCGCGACGGTCGAGCGCGCGCGCGATGCGCATGGTGAGCGCGAGCGCCGCCTCCGACTCGATCGCAAGGTCAGCGAGCACCGCGGACATGATCGGCTGATCGATCAGCAGCGCGCCGAACGCCTTGCGCTGCCGGCAATGGTCGATCGCCTGCGAAACCGCCATGCGCATGCCGGCGGAGGAACCGATCATGCAGTCGAAGCGCGTCATGGCGACCATCTCGATGATCGTCGCGACCCCTCTGCCCTCCGCTCCCACCATCCAGCCGAGCGCGCCGCGCAGCTCCGTTTCGCTCGAGGCGTTCGAGACATTGCCCATCTTGCGCTTCAAGCGGATGATCTGCAGCGGGTTCTTGGTTCCGTCGGGGCGCCAGCGGGGCACGAGAAAACACGACAAGCCCCCCGGCGCCTGCGCCAGCACGAGGAGCGCGTCGCACATCGGGGCCGAGACGAAGAACTTGTGGCCGATGAGTTCGTAAGGTTTGCCCCCGCCCTCGGCGCCGATGGGAATGGCGCGCGTCGTATTGGCGCGCACGTCCGAGCCACCCTGCTTCTCGGTCATCGCCATGCCGATCGTCAGCCCGTGCTTCTGATCGGCGGGAACATTGCGCGGATCGTAGACGCGGGCGTGGATCTTCGGCAGCCACTCAGCGGCGAGATCGCCCTGCAATCTGAGGCAGGGCGTCGCGGCGAAGGTCATGGTGACCGGGCAGCCGTGCCCGGCCTCGACCTCCGTCTGCATGTAGTAGCGCGCCGCCCGCGCCACATGCGCGCCCTCGCGCGGATCGGTCCAGGGCGAGGCATGAATCCCTTCCTCGATCGAGGCCCTCATCAGCGCATGATAGGCGGGGTGAAAGCGGACGAGATCGACCCGGCGCCCGTAGCGGTCGTGCGTGTCGAGTTCGGGCGGGTTCTTGTTGGCGAGCGCGCCCAGTTCGAGGAATTCGGCCGAGCCGGCGCGCGCCCCGAACGCCTCCAGCCCGTCTGCCGCCCAGCCGGCGCCCTCGCGCCTGACCGCCGCCTTCAGCGCCGCGTCGGACGCGTAAAGATTGTAGTCGGCGAGTTCGACCGGCTGGTTGAACACTTCGTGGGTCGCGGCGCCGTAAGGGTCGAGGGGCGCGCGGAAATTGTCCTGTCGGTCGGCAAGGGCGTTCATGGGCTTCCAATCCCTGTTTGCCGCGAGGCTACTCCTCCCATGGCGATCGGCAAAGACGCGCGCATCCCTGTCGCCCTGGGTCGGGGGGCATGTTAACCCTCGGCCATGTCCTCCGCCCTATTCGACCGCCGATTGACCCCCGCCCGCGCCGACCTCGCGGCGGAGCATCTGCGTGGTCTCGTTGACGCGCCGCGCTACGCCAAGGGGCGGGAGATGCGGATTACCGCGGCGAGCGCGCCGCTCAGGCGCGCGTCGCAGGCCGATGCCCCGCTGGAGACCGAGGCGCTCCATGGCGAGAGCGTCGCCGTGTACGACGAGCAGGGCGATTGGGCCTGGGCGCAGCTCGAGCGCGACCAATACGTGGGCTACCTGCCGCGCGCAGCGCTCGGAGCGCCGTCCGAGCCGACGCATCGGGTGAGGGCTCTGCGCACGCACGCCTATCCTGGCCCCGCGATCAAGCTGCCCCCGCGCATGGCGCTCTCGCTCGGCGCGCGCCTCACGATTGTGGACGTCAAGGGCGATTTCGCGGCGTCCGAGGACGGGCTCTACCTCTGGTCGCGCCATCTGGCGGAATTGTGCGCGCGCGAGCCCGATGCCGTCGCTGTCGCCGAACGCTTTCTCGAGACGCCCTATCTCTGGGGCGGACGGACGTCGGAGGGAATCGACTGCTCGGGCCTCGTCCAGACGGCGCTGACCGCAGCCGGGGTGGCATGCCCGCGCGACAGCCACATGCAGGAGGCGACGCTAGGCCAGCCCGTCGCCATCGACGAGCCCGGCGCGCTGTTTAAGCGCGGCGATCTCGTGTTCTGGAAGGGGCATGTCGGAATCATGCGCGATCCCGCGACTCTGCTTCACGCCAACGGCTGGCACATGAAGACGGTGAGCGAGCCGCTGGCCCAGGCCCGCGAGCGCATCGCGGCGAATGGCGGCGGCCCGGTCACCAGCGTCCGCAGAGCGCCGGCGCGCTAGATTAGCGACCCGATTCTGAGGGTTTTGCGATTCCAGCGTGAGCGAGCCGAAGGAACGCCGGCGTCACGACCGGCGAGGCGCCAAGTTCTGCCAGCGGCTCAATCCTTTCAATCGTTTAGGCGCCTTTTTCTGTCACTCAGTGACTGCCCAGCCGTCTGGTTTAGGCGGCGATGGCTTGGAGGAGGTTGGCTGGGGTTGAGGTCAATGCGTGGAGGATGTTGCAGCCTTGTTTGCGGGCGGTCGAAACGATTGATCGCAGGCGGACGAAGACGCGGGCGCCCTCGAAGGTTCGAAAGGAGCCTGAGATTTTCATTTTGACCTTGGTCATGCGCAGGTCCTGTTCGGCCAGGTTGTTGGTGAACGGGACGTCGAAGTCGACGAGGAAGCGCAGGGTCTCGCCCTTGAAGGTCTTCAAGCGGATGAGGAGATTGTGGCCAGGGCGCTGCTTCTTTCGTTTGTTGGCGCTCTTTGCCGGGTCGAAGGACGGGAGCGCGCGATGGAAGGCGAGCCCTTCCTGGACGGCCTGCCAGGAGCGATCGACGAAGCCCTGCACGCGCCCGGGTTCGAGCGCGGTTTGGCCCGCTTGCCTGGCTTGGCGCACGGCCTTTGCGGCGTCGATGAGGAGGTCGCGCATGGCGAGCGCCCACGGCTCCTTGAAGGCGACGCCATCGTCATCGAGAGCTTTTATGCGGCCGTTGGCGATGGCGACGCGATGGGTGTAGCGGCCGAGGTAAGCGAGGACCTGCTCTGGGCCGCCGAACGGCCTCTTGGTGTAGACGACCCAGCCGACGTGTCGCGTGGCGGCCAAATGAGCGGCGAAGGCGGCAGGATCGGCCAGAGGCGCAAGGTCGCCGAAGAAGCCTAGGGCTCCAGCGTTGGAGGCGGGCTTTAATCGTTCGAGGAACAAGCGGCGGAAACCCATGGCCAGCGGTTTGACCGCCAGAAAAAAGTTCGAACGCCCCGCGATCCACCTCGTTCCGTCGGGGGAGAGACCGCCGCCTGGCACAACGCAATGGACATGCGGATGATGCGTCAACGCTTGGCCCCAGGTGTGTTGGCCCAGGTGTGTTGGCCCCAGGTGTGTTGGCCCCAGGTGTGTTGGCCCCAGGTGTGTTGGCCCCGGGTGTGAAGGACGGCGAGGCCTTCGCCCATCCGCGCAACGTGCGGTTCACTTTGCCCACCAGTCCGATCTCAGCGCCCAACCGGCGCGGGTTCGACGCCAGCGTGGTCATGGCCTGGATGGCGGCCTTGAACAGGATCGCGTAAACGACGGCCTTGTTCTGGAAGGCGATGGCGGCGATCGGCGCGGGTAGCGTGAACACGACGTGGAAGTAAGGAACCGACAGCAGTTCGCCCTGCCGGTCCGCAAGCCACTTCGTCCGCGCCGCCCCCTGGCGCTTGGGGCAATGCCGGTTGCGGCAGGAGTTGTAGGCGACACGCGTTGTCCCACAGTCGTCGCAGGCCTCGACATGGCCGCCCAGCGTCGCCGTCCGGCATGCCGTGATTGCGCCGATCACCCGACGCTCGACACGGCCAAGATGCCCGGCATGATCGCGCAGATAGGCCTCGCCATGACGGCGCAGGACATCGGCGACCTCGACGGCAGGCCGATCGCCACGGGAGTCGGCGTGGGCCATGATTGCGCGCCAGCGCGCCTTCTCAGCCCGGCGGAACGACCTCTAGCGACAAGCGATCAAAGGGGCTTTGCGTCGCTCGGATGGTATGGGTCGCGACCTGCGCATAGCGCGCCGTCGACGACAGGTTGTTGTGGCCGAGCAGAACCTGAATGATCCGGATGTCCGTCCCGCCCTCCAGGAGATGCGTCGCAAAACTATGACGCAACGTGTGCAGCGTGACGCGTTTAGTTAGGCCTGCGGCTTTGACCGCCGACCGGCAGGCGGCGTGCAAAACGGTCGGGTCGATCGGGCGCTCGTCATCGCGTCCGGGAAACAGATAGGTCGTTGGCCGCGCGAGCCGCCAATAAGTACGCAGGATGCCGAGCAATTGGGGCGACAGCATCACATTGCGGTCCTTGCCGCCTTTGCCATGGCGGATCAGGATCACGCCCCGCGTGCTATCGATGTCCGCGACCCGGAGGCTCGCGACCTCCGAAGCCCGGAGGCCCGCCGCATAGGCCGTCGTCAGCGCGGCGCGGCTCTTCAGGCTCAGACGGATTCCAGAAACCGCACGACTTCGTCGGCGCTCAGCACGACCGGCAGCTTACCGGCTCGCGCGCATAAGGGATGCGCTCGGGAACGTCCGCCTCGCCGAGCGTGACGCCATAGAAGAAACGCAAGGCGCACACGATCTGGTTGAGCCCAGGCCACGAGACGCCAGTGGAAACAAGATGGACCTGGAAGGCGCGGACATCCTCAAGTTCCAACCGTTCTGGCGACTTGCCGAAATATCGGCTGAACTTCGAGACCGCGCTGATGTAGGATCGTTGCGTCGCCGGCGACATGTTGCGGACGGTCATGTCCTCGATCATGCGGCGACGAAGAGGGCTCAACTCGGCCATCTCAAAACTCCTGTCTGGGGGATGGGCGTCGACACCCACATCCTCTCAGGCAGCAGGAACTCAACAAAACTCGCCGATCACGCCGCGGTAGAGGCTTCGTTCAATCGCAAAACGTCATCGGTCGAAATTTCGTCCACGCAGCCTGGCGTTTATGCGCATTTACTGGCGTTTACGCGCTTTTATTTGCGAAGCGCTTCGCGCGCCGGTTGAATCCGTGTGCTTCACGAGGGCTCTCATCTGAAGCCCGCGGGCGCCGCTGACCGACGCCCCAAAGCCTGCGCGCGCGCCACCACGGGGCTTTCAATCAGGACTTGACCGCGCCGGCGGTCAGCCCCGCGACGATCCATCGCTGCGCCATCAGGAACATGAGGATCGCAGGCAGGATGGTGAGGGTGATGAAGGCGAGCACCAATTGCCACGAGGTCATGTATTGCCCCTGGTAGGCCATGAGGCCGAGCGTCCAGGGATAGCGCGACTCGCTGTTGAGGACGATGAGCGGCAGCAGATAGCCGTTCCAGCTATTGACGAACGCGATGATCGCGACCGTCGCGAGGATCGGCCCGGACAGCGGCAGGGTGATGTAGAAGAAGTAGCGGAAGTAGCCGCAGCCGTCCATCATCGCAGCGTCCAAGAGCTCGCCCGGCAATTGCCTGAAGGCGTTGCGGATGAGCAAGACCCCCATCGCCAGCGAGAATGCGACCTGAGGCAGGATGACGCCCCAAAGGGAGTCGAGGAGGCCGAGATCGCGCACCTTGATGAAGATGGGGACGATCGCTGTGGCGAGCGGGAACAGGAGCCCGAGCTGGATATAGCTCATGAGGAACCGGTCGCCGAAGAAGCGCAGATGCGCAAAGGTGAAGGCGGCCATCGCCGAGAGCACGAGCGTCAGCGTGACGGTGAAGAACGCGATCAGGAGCGAGTTTCCGAGCACCTGCCAATAGCGGTAGCCGGTCAGGATGCTCCAGTAGTTGCTCCACATCCAGACGTGCGGCAGGCCGAATGGATTGGTGCGGAACTCGCTCAGATCCTTAAATCCGTTGAGCGCCGTCGCAAGAACCGGAAAGAGCACGGCGACCGCGAGCACGATGAGCGCGGCGAAGGCGGCGATCGAGCCGAGCCCGCCCGCCCGGCGGCCCGGCGATCGAACGGCGTCGGCGGCGTCAGTCATCGCGCATCACGATCCGCTGGTAGCCGAAGGCGAACGTCACGCAGATGATGAAGAGCACCACGCCGACGGCGGAGCTGAAACCGATCCGCATCCGGGTGAGTCCGAAAAAGTACAGGAACGAGACCATCGTGTTGGTGGTCTCGAACGGACCGCCGCCGGTCAGGGGAACGATGATGTCGAAGAGCTGCAGCGCGCCGATGACCGAAAAGAAGATCGACAGCCGGATCATCGGTCCAAGCAGCGGCAGGGTGATGTGCCAGAACCGCTGGAAGGGGGTCGCGCCGTCCATCTCGGCCGCTTCCAGGAGCGCGCCGTCGATCCCCTGCAGGCCGGCGATATAGAGCATCATGTGAAAGCCGAAATATTTCCACAAGATGACGATCAGCACCGCGGAGAACGCCCAGGTCTTGTCGGCGAGCAGGAAATAGGGAGGGATCCCGAGCCAGGTCGTAATCACGCTCGGAACCCCGTAGTCCCCGTCGAACATGAAGTGCCAGATGAGCCCGGCCGCGACGTCCGCGAGCACGTAAGGCAGGAAGAAGATCATCCGGAACCAGACCGCGCCAACGATCCGGCCGGCGACCATCATAGCGACCGCGAGCGCGAGCGGCAGCTGGACGAGAAGGGAGAAGACGATGATGATCGCGTTGTTGATCAGCGACCGGACGAAGGTCGCGTTGTTGAACAGGTAGCCGTAGTTCTTGAGCCAGATGAACCTTTCCGGCCGCCCGTAGCCGTTCCAGTTGAAGAAGCCGTACCAGCCGGCCTCCACGATCGGCAGGAAGACGAAGACGGTGAACAGGAGAAGCGCCGGCGGCAGAAAGACGACGACGACCGACCAGCCGTTGAGAGTCATCCGCCGCCCGGGCTCGACATAGGCCGGCGCGGCTGGCTTGGCTTCGGCGTAGGTCACGACGGTCAAGAAACAGCGCCTCGAGTTCGCGTCACGCGCCTCGGCCTCGCGTTTGAACGGCGAGGCCGGGAGCTTGCGCTTTGACCTATTGCTGATCGGCCGCATCCTGGATCGCGGCGGCCGCGGCTTCCGGCGTCATCTGGCCCGCCGCCACCGAAACGGAAACGTCATTGATCACCCGGCCGACCGATGGACCGAGGTCCTGGTCGAAATAGTTCTGATGGTAGGTCGTCTTGGAGAGATCGTCCGCCAAACGCTTGAACAGGGGATCGGTGAACGAGGCTTCCGAGCCCTTGACGACCGGGATGTAGGCGGCCTTGGCGGCGGCTTCCTTGGCGTATTTCTCCTGGCTGAAGAATTTGAGGAAGTCGACTGCCTCGGGCGGGGCGGACTTGCTCACGAGCCAGCCGTTGATGCCGCCGAGCGTGTCGGTCGCCTTGCCCTTGCCTCCCGGCAAAACGGGGAACGACAGGATGCCGATGTCCTCCTCGGCCAGACCCTTGCCGCTGGTCGAATTCGGCCCCTGCATGCTGAGCAGCCATTGGCCCATCAGGTCCATCGCCGCCTTGCCATCGCCGAAGATGCCCGACAATTCCGCGTGCTTGGTCGACAGCCAGCCAGGCTGGAACGGTTCGAGCGCGGCGAGCTCCCGCAACCGCTTGCCGGCTTCAACGAAGGTCGGGTTCTTGAAGCCGCCATCTTTTCCCGCTTTCGCGTCGGCGAGCGCGTGCTCGCCGCCGATGCGCATGACGAGGTAGGAATAATAGAAGTGCATCGGCCATTTCTCGCCGCCGCCGACCACGATCGGCGTGATCCCGGCGGCCTTGAGCTTCTTCACCGCGCCGAGAAAATCATCCCAGGTTTTGATGTCCTCGGCCTTCACGCCAGCCTTGTCGAACAGCTTCTTGTTGTAATAGAAGGCGACCTCGCCCACCTCGAACGGCACGCCGACGGTTTTGCCGTCGACCCTCAACGCGTTGACGGCGGTCGGCGTGAGTTCGGATTCCCACGAGGCGACGTCCTTTGTGATGTCCTTGAGGAACCCGGCCTTGTCCTGGGCCTGCATCACGCCCCCGCCCCAGCTGTAGAAGAGGTCGGGCCGCAACTCGTCGGCCTGCAACATGGTCGGCAGCTTCGCCTTGAACGCCTCGTTCTCGAGATACTTGAACTCGACCTTCACCCCCTTGTGCTCGGCGTTGTAATCGTTGGCGATCTGGTCCCAGATCGCCTTCTGGGCGGCGTTGTCGCTGACATGAAGGACAGTGATGTGCGTTTCGGCGTAGGCTGGGGCGCTCAGAGCGCCGAGGCACGCCGCGAGGAACGCGAGCTGGCGAAATTTCATGGGCTTCCTCCGGGAAGAACGTCGAGTGGGATTGTTTTTGTCCGCTATGCAAATTAAATCTGTCTCGACTTCAGGCGACTGTCAAGCCAACTGACGAGAAACTGCCGGAAAAGCGGAGCTGCGCGGTTGACAGGCCGTCGCGGACTTGAAAATAATTGCGCGATCCGTAAAAAACCCCGCGACAGAGCGGAAGCACGCGAGCGATGAAGACCGCCGATCCCGAATTGATGCGCGCGATCAATCGCTTCCACGTGATGGACGCGATCCGCCGGTTCGGTCCGGTGTCGCGGGTCGAAATCTCGCAACTGACGGAGTTGAGCCCCACGACCGTCTCCGCCATCACGGCCGCGCTGCTCGATGATCGGCTCATCATCCCCCTGCAGGTCGGCGCCGTGCGCGACGCCGGACGCGGCCGGCCGCGCGTCATGCTCAAGCTCAACCCGGACGCCGCGCATGTGGTGGGGGTCAAGCTCGCCCACGACCAGATCACGGTCGCGGTGACCAATTTCTGCGCCGACATCCTGCGCTCGCTCGCCCTGCCCATCCGCCTCGATCGCCAGACGGCGTCCGTCATCGGCGACCTGGTGGAAGACGGCATACGCCGCTGCGTCAGCGACGCGGGCCTCGATATGGCTCAGATCTCGGGAGTCTGCGTCGGGCTTCCTGGCGTGGTCGAACGGGCTGCCGGCGTTTGCCGGCAAAGCCCAATTCTTCAGGAGCGCGACGTGCCCTTCGGCGCCGATCTCAGCCATCGCCTCGGCGTGCCCGCCTCGATCGACAGCGACGTCAATCTCGTGACCCTCGCGGAGCACTGGTTCGGACAGGCGCGCGATCTCAACGACTTCCTCGTCGTGAACGTCGAGCGCAGCCTCGGTCTCGGCATTCTGCACAATGGCGAATTGTTCCGCGGCGCAAACGGCCTCAGCCCGGACCTCGGCGATCTCATGCTTCGGTCTCCTGGCGGCGGCGGAGAACGGCTCGCCGACATCGCTTCGGAGGCGTCCATGCTGATCGAGGCCGAGACGCTCATGGGCGAGGGCGAGCTTGACGCGTCGCTTCATCAGGGACGCGCGATGGCGTATCTGTTGAAGCGCGCGGCTGCAGGCGACAAGCGCTGCGCGCGGGTGATCGCCACTGCGGGCGAGGCGCTTGGCTTCGCGGTCGCCAGCCTCATTGCGCTGTTCGCCCCGCCCAAGGTGATCATTTCCGGCCGCGCCGTGGCGACCAGCGGCCATTTCATCGAGCCGCTGCGCAAGACCGTCGCGGCCCTTCTGCCGACGAGCCTCGCGGACGTTTCCGACATCATCGTGCGCGAATGGAGCGACGGAAACTGGGTGCAGGGCGCAGCCGCGATGACGCTGCGCGACCTCTATGGTGCGCCCTGGGGAACGACTGGGCCAGCGCCGATCCGCGAGGCGCCCGCCCCGCAATTCGGAGAGCTATGATGCGACCGGTCGGAGTGGGCGTCATCGGTTGCGGAAACATCAGCTCCGCCTATCTGACCGCGGCGAGGAAGTTCCCGATCCTCAACCTGATCGCGCTCTCGGACGCCAATTTAGCGGCGGCGGAGGCGCGCGCAGCGGAATTTGGCGTTCCGGCGCGTTCCGTCGACGCGCTGCTCGCCGATCCGGCGGTCGAGATCATCCTGAACCTCACGGTGCCGAACGCGCATGTCGACGTCGGCCTCGAGGCGCTCGCCGCCGGCAAGCACGTCCACTCGGAGAAGCCTCTCGGCGTCACTGTCGCCGAGGCGCGCCGGCTGGTCGAAGCCGCGGCCGCGAGAGGCTTGCGGCTCGGCTCAGCGCCCGACACGTTTCTCGGCGGCTCACACCAGACCGCGCGCCGCGCAATCGATGAGGGGCTGATCGGCCGGCCGATCGGCGGCTCGGCGTTCTTCATGTGCCCCGGGCACGAGCGCTGGCACCCCAATCCGGGATTTTACTATCTCAAGGGCGGCGGCCCCATGCTCGACATGGGGCCTTACTATGTCACCGACCTCGTCAATCTTCTCGGACCCGTGGCGAGCGTCAGCGGCGTCGCCACCCGGACGAGGTCCGAGCGCCTGATCACCAGCCAACCGCTCGCCGGCGCGCGCATTCCCGTCGAGGTCGCCACGCATGTCGCGGGGATCCTGACATTCGTCAGCGGCGCCGCCGTCACCATGACGATGAGCTTCGACGTCGCCCGGCACCGCCACGGTCCAATCGAGCTTTACGGCGAGGCGGGCTCGCTCATCGTTCCCGATCCCAACCGCTTCGACGGCAAGGTCGAATGGGCGACGGCGGCCGACGACTGGCGCGAAATCCCCACCCGTGGCCCTTACGCCGACGGCAACTACCGCATCCTCGGCCTTGCCGACATGGCGCAGGCGATCCGCGCCGGCCGGCCGCATCGCGCGAGCGGGGAGCTGGCGTTCCATGTGCTTGAAGTGATGGAGGCGTTCCAGACTTCGTCCGACGCCGGCGAAGCCGTCCAGATATCGACCCGGCCGCAGCGCCCCGCGCCCTTGCCGGCCACGCTCAGCGTCGGCGAACTCGACTAAGACATTCGAACGGAGGAAAGAATGCGCGAAGCGCTCATTGTCTGGGGAGGCTGGAGCGGCCACGAGCCGGAGATCGGCGCGCATATCGTCGCCAAGATGCTCGAAGGGCACGACTTCAAGGTCTATGTCGAAAACACCACCGAGGCGTTCGCCGATCCGGCGATCGCGGACATGAGCCTCATCGTGCCGATCGTGACCATGTCGAAGATCGAAAAGGAGGAGGTCGAAAACCTGACCGCAGCGGTCAGGGGCGGCGTCGGCCTCGCCGGCTATCACGGCTGCATGTGCGACGCATTCCGTGACAGCGTCGATTATCAGTTCATGTGCGGCGGCCAGTGGGTCGCCCATCCCGGCAATGTCATCGACTACCGGGTCGACGTCGTGAATCCGGACGACCCGATCATGCAGGGAATCTCCAGCTTCCCCTATCGCTCCGAGCAATATTACATGCACGTCGATCCTTCGAACGAAGTGCTGGCGACCACCACGTTCTCCGGCGAGCACGCGCCCTGGACGAAAGGCGTTGTGATGCCGGTCGTGTGGAAGCGCAGGCATGGGGAGGGTCGCGTCTTCTATTCTTCGCTCGGCCACGTCACGGCCGAATTCGGCGTGCCTGAAATGAAGACGATTCTCGAGCGCGGCATGCTTTGGGCGGCGCGCTGAAACAGGCGCCCAGGACGATGATCCGCAACCCGATTCTGCCGGGCTTTAATCCGGACCCGTCGATCTGCCGCGTGGGCGACGACTATTACATCGCCACGTCAACCTTCGAATGGTTTCCGGGCGTGCAGATCCATCACTCGCGTGATCTCGTCAACTGGCGCCTCGTGCGGCGGCCGCTCGAGCGCGCCTCGCAGCTCGATCTGCGGGGCGAACCGGATTCCTGCGGCGTCTGGGCGCCCTGCCTCTCCTACGCCGACGGGAAATTCTGGCTCGTCTACACGGACGTCAAGCGTTTCGACGGCGACTTCAAGGACGCACATAATTACATCGTCACCGCGCCTTCGATCGAGGGGCCGTGGTCGGACCCGATCTATGTCAACTCGAGCGGCTTCGATCCGTCGCTGTTTCACGACGACGATGGGCGCAAGTGGTTCGTCAACATGATCTGGAACCACCGCAGCCCAGCGGGCGCGCATCTGAAGCATCCAGCGTTTTTCGGCATCCTGCTGCAGGAATGGGACCCGGCTTCGGGTCGACTGCTCGGCTCGGCGAAAAACATCTTCACCGGGAGCCCGCTTGGCCTGGTCGAGGGCCCGCATCTCTTCAAGCGCGGCGGCTGGTACTATCTGACCACGGCCGAGGGCGGCACGGGCTACGATCACGCCGTCACCATGGCGCGCTCGCGTGCGATCGAGGGCCCCTATGCGCTGCATCCCGACGTCCATCTCCTGACCTCGAAGGACGCGCCGGACGCTCCGCTGCAGCGCGCCGGACACGGGCAGATCGTCGAGACGCCGGACGGACAGGTCTACCACACCCATCTTTGCTCAAGGCCGCTCAAAGACCTCGGGCGCTCACCGCTCGGGCGCGAGACGGCAATCCAGAAATGCGTGTGGGGCGAGGACGGCTGGCTGTACCTCGCCCACGGCGGCCAGGTCCCGGCCGTCGACGTCCCCGCCCCGTTCGACGCCCAGAGCAAGCCAGGGCGCGCCCGCCAGACCTATTCCTTCTCGCCGGAGGCCGGCTTGCCGATCGATTTCCAGTGGCTGAGAACGCCGCATCCCGAGCGCATCTTTTCCCTCTCGGCCCGCCCCGGCTGGCTGCGTCTATACGCGCGCGAGTCGCTCGGCTCGTGGTTCGAGCAGGCGCTGGTCGCGCGCCGGCAGGAGCATTTCATCTATCGCGCGGAGACTGAGCTCGACTTCCATCCTCATGCTTTCCAGCAGGGCGCCGGCCTCACCGCCTACTACAACCGCACCAAACTCCACTGCCTCGCGGTCGGCTGGGACGAAACCGCCGGCCGGTCGCTGACCATCCTCAGCTGCGAGGGCGACCCCGAGGGACGGCTCAGTTTCCCGCTCGAAGCGCCCATTCCGCTTCCGCCGGAAGGAACGATCCGCCTCGCGGTCGCGATCGACCATGCAAGCCTCGAATTCGCCTATGCGCTGGACGGCGAGTGGCGGCGCGTAGGGCCGGTCCTCGACGCCTCGATCCTGTCCGACGAGGCGGGAGGCGGCGAGCACCGCTCCTTCACCGGAGCGTTTGTCGGCATGGTGGCGTTTGGCGCCGCGGGCGGCGAGATATCGGCCGATTTCCGGCGTTTCGACTACGAGGGGCGCGAAGTTTAGGCGCCGGCGAGCGTGACGGGCTCGGGCTGCTTCGGCTGGGTCACCTCGACGGTCACCTCCATCCCCAATTCGTCGCGACGATCGCCGAAATAGGCGCCGGTCAGCGGCGCCGCCTGGGCGGGATCGCGCGCCACGGCGACGCGGATCAGATCCTGGCCGCCGACCAGGCCGTTGGTCGGATCGAATTCGATCCACCCCGCGCCGGGCAGGTAAATCTGGCACCAGGCGTGGGTGGCCCCGCCGCCCAGACGGACCGGCTCGTCATCGCCGCGCGGCACATAGACATAGCCGGAGACAAAGCGCGCGGCGACGCCAAGGGCGCGGGCCGCCTCCATCATCAGAACCGCAAAATCGCGGCAGGAGCCGCGGCGCCGGTCCAGGGTCTGGACCGGCGTCTGGACCCCGGCCGCCTCGCGCCGCTCGTAGGAGAACCCTTCTTTGATCGCGTAGGTCATCGTCATCAAAAGATGGCTGGTGGGGGTCGTCGCCCCCGGCGTCACGAATTGGCGCGCCCAACGGTCGAGCTCCCCGGCCGGATCGCTGTAGAGGCGTTCCATCGCCCGCGCGATATCGGGCAGTTCCTCCGCAAGGTAGGAAAAGGGAAAGAACTGCGCCCGCGGGTCGATCTCGCCGCCCGGCTGCTCATCGACGATCCGCTCGACGGTGAACCGGTTCTCGATTCTCAGCGACGTCCAGGCCCCGGAAAACGAGGCGATGGCGACGCAATTGTCGAACGTGTCGTAGAGCCAACGCAGCCGCCGCGGCTCGGGGTCGATTTCGAGCTCCGATGACAGGAGCCGCTGATCGTGCCCGTCGCGCGGGCGCAGCATCAGGCGGTGGTCGCCAAACTCGACCGGCCGCTTGTAGCGGTAGGTCGTCAAATGGCGGACGTTCAGAATGGCCCTGCCGGACTGCAATTCGACGCTCTCGATCTGTCGCTTTATATTTTTTGATTTCGCGCGCCTTGATCCGCGAAAAACCGGTTCCCACTTTTTCGCGAGCCGCGCTCTTAAGGCCCGGGCGGAATGTTGTTCGCGAGCGCTCGCGCGTCAAGAGCGCCCGCCGGGGCCGGCCTCTTACCCAAACAGCCCATGCACAAACCATTTCGCCTGCGCCGTCTCGCGGCCCCACAGGCCCTCGCGATAGAGCCAGAAGCGGCGCCCTTCCGTATCCTCGGCGCGGAAATAGTCGCGCGTCGGCATGGCCTCGCGCCGCCACCAGGGCGCGGCGATGCGCTCCGGCCCCTCGATGGCGGCGACATTATGCAGGACGCGGCGCCAGCGAAAGCGCAAAGGCGGTCCGTCGGGAACTTCGGCCAGGGCCTCGATCGGCTCCGGGCGAGCAAAGAGGCGCAGCGGGCGCGCCGGCGCGCCGTTCGATCCATCCCCGCGGATCAGGCCCACGGGTTCTTCGCGATGACGACTTTCCCTACGCAGCCTCGCCTCCCCCAGCGTCGCGGGCGCGGACGCTTCCGCCTGTTCGGGCAGATGCGCCTCGACAAGCTCGCGCCGCGTCACCGCGCGGGCCCCGAGCCGCGCGGAGAGCCGGTCGAGAAGCTCGGCGAGGACAAGGGCGCGCTCTGTCTCGTGCGCGCGCTCGAACTCGGCTTCGGAAGGCGCGAGCGGCTCGGCCTTAAGGCAGGCGAGACGCATGAGATCGACGCCGTAGCCGGCGTCGATGGCGTCCTCGTCCGGACTCGCAAGCCGCTCGGCGAAGAGCCGCACGATCGCGCGCGCTTCGTTGAGCGGCCGAGAGACGCCGATAACGATGCGGCGCACATGCCCGTCGACGCGATAGAGTGCAAGCTCGATCCGCCGCGCGCCCTTGGCCTGCCGCTCGAGCAGCACGACCAGATCGTCGGCGAGCTTGCGCAAGCTCGCCTCGATCGCCTGGGCCGTCTGGATCGGCGAGGCGAACCGCCGTTCGGCGCAGAAATCGGGCGGCGCGAAGCGCGGCGAAATCGACGCCCGCTCGAGGCCCTTGAGCGCGTCGAGCCGCGCCATGGGATGAGGTCCGAACCGCGCCGTGATCGGCGCCCGGGGCCTAAGCGCAATGTCGCCGACGCGCCTCAACCCCGCCCGCGCCATGTCGGCCACGGTTTTCTCCTCGAGGCCAAGCGCGGCGAGCGGCAGATCGAAAAAGAGCCTGGCGAAGGCCTTGTCGCTCATCGGCTCAGGCGCGATTTTCTCGCGCGAAAACCGCGCCAGCGCTGAAGCGGCGCGCGGATTGCCGGCGGCCCCGATGAGGACGGTGATCCCTTGCGCGGCAAGCCGCGCGCGGCAATCTTCGATCAGCGCCGCTTCGCCCCCGAACAGATGAGCGACGCCGGATATGTCGAGCATCAGCCCGTCGCGCCCGTCGAGCGCGGCGAGCGGGGTGAAGCGGGAGCACCAGTCGCACAGGCGCTCGATGAGTCGCGCCTCTTCAAGCGGCTCAGCCTCGACCGCGACGAGCGCCGGAAAGCGGGCGCGCGCGTCGGGGAGCGAAAGGCCGACGCTGAGGCCGAGCCGCGCGGCTTGAGCGTCGACGCAGACGAGCCTCTGCGCATTGTCGACTTTCGCCACCGCCGCTAGAGGCGCGCGTTCATCAACGCCGCCGCGCCGCCGCGCGCGGTCGGTCGCCAGACGCGGCAGCCAGAGGGAGAGAAATCGCCGGGTCGTCAAAGGCCGTATCCCTGAAAGTCATGTCCTTGAAGGTCAGGTCCTGGCTTCGCCATTCGAGACGAATGACGCGCCCCACATCGAAAGCCTGAAAAGCCCCTTCAGGCCCCGCCCGCGCGAGGCGCGCCTTGACGAGCCGCGCCCCGCAGGCGAATGGCCCAGGCAGGTCTGGGCCAGCGACGGCCGGGGTTCTCGCGCTTGGCGCAGCGGCGATCTCGAACCGCGTCTCGGCGGCGCTGGAGAGGCGCTCGCCCTGGCCATAGGCGCTGGCCAGAACGAGGAGCGCGGGGACCCTGCCCTTTCGCGCCGCGAGCAGGAGGCGGCGCGAGGCGGCGAGGCTGTAGCCCTTCAGATTCCAGATCTCGCCCACGACCGCGGCCGGAGCGCCGCATTTGAGCGCCTCCTCGATCGCCCAGAAAGCCAAAGCCGCGTCGGGCGCGCGCACGAACACGAGGCGGCTTAAGGAAAGCCCGTGCGCCACGAGCCCCGGCCCATGGAGCGCGCCCGACTCCTGATCGGCGAAGCCTTCGCTGACGATGAGGGCCGAGGCCGGCCGCTGGCTCAAGAAACGCGCGGCGAGCGCCAGCGCAAAGCCCATCGCCGCCGCCCCGTCCTGAGGCTTTGCCGGGGCGATCTCATGCAGGGCGTCGCCGGCGAGGCCGCCGCCCAGCGCGGAATTCGAAGGCGCGCGCGAGCGGGAGCCGTCGCGCGGGCAGGCCGCCCGCAGGGGCGCCGCCCGCCGGGCCGGCCTCCGCCTCGATCTCGGCGATGACGCGCCTGAGACGCGCCATCCCCTCCGCTCTGCCGCCTGGCGACATTCGGTCCGCGTCCTGTAGGTTCGCATTTTGTTCTTGTTTTGGACCGAAAGGGCGAGGGAGTCAAGGACGGGGACTGCTAGACAAATATCTCGGTTACTGAGGCACGACCCGCCACTGAGGCAAAGATTTTCGTGATACGATATTGATGGGGATATTTTTGTGATACAAATAATCCCAAAAATCACCTGCGACCCAGCCAAGCGTAAAAAGACCCTGCAAGAGCGCGAGCTCGATCTCCTTGAGGCAGGAAAGGTCTTTTCCGGAGAGACGCTAACTTTGATCGACGATCGGAAGGACTACGGGGAAGTTCGCTATCCGACCTACGGCTTTCTTGGAAATCGCGTGGTGATGGTGGTCTGGACGGATCGCGCCGCGGCGCGCCACGTCATCTCAATGAGGTATTGTCATGAACGCGAAGCTGCCAAAGTCCGCGCCAGAATGGGTTGATCCCGACGACGCGCGCGAATGGACGGACGACCAATTGAGCCGGGCCGAATATGCCATCGGCGGGAAGGTCGTCCGCGAGGCGCAGGGTACGCTCACGCGACGACGCGGGCGCCCGAAGCTGACCAGTCCGAAGGAACAGATTTCCGTCCGCCTCGATTCTGATGTCCTCGCCGCCTTGCGAGCGAGCGGCCCAGGTTGGCAGGCAAGACTCAACCAGATTTTGCGAAAGGCCCTCGGTGTTGGGTGATCGGGATGACGGCGCCTCGCCCTCACCCCGTCTCGAAATCGCCTCTCTGTGGAGGGGCGAGGGGCGTGAACTGGCAGCGGTCGGGCTTCAGGTCGACAAGCGGCGTGCCGTCGAGGCAGTCGAGCCCTTTGACTAGCAGCACCGCTCCTTCGCGCTTGACGAGCGTCGCGAGCGAAGTCCCGACCGGGTTCGGCCGCACCGGCGAGCGCAGCGCAAACGTTCCGCGGGTCGAGCCGTCATTGGCCGGGCTCTGGCGCACGAGATCGCGCCGCGACTCGTGCAGCCAATAGAGAACCTCGATCCGCTCATACGCCTCGATCCCGTCCAGCGCCTGAACCCAGGGCTCGGCGATTTCGATGCGGCAGATCGGCCCATCGGCTCGGCCCTGCCGGGGGCATTCGAGCCGCGAGGTCCAGGGCGTGCGGATGATTCCGATAAAGGCGAGCCCGGCGTCGAACGCCGTCGGCGCCTCGACCGCGACCTCGTTCAGCCGGACCTCGTTCAGCCTCACCATGGGCCGTCCTCCCCGTCCTATATGGACCTGGAGCCCGCCGAAGGCGGGCGAGGCGCTAGCCGGCGCCTCCGGGCGCCACGGTCCCCAACCCTCCCGCACTTCAAATTCACGTTAACCCAATGGGAACAAACACAGAACATTTTGTAGCGATAATCCGGAATGATGGATATGATCCGGATAATCACAAATCATATCACGTTTGCCTTGGGGGTTCGATGAGTCAGATCAATCGCGGATTTTTCTTCACGCATGTGCGCCGGATCATGTTCTCAAATGTCCTGCAACAGTCGCAAGTCGACGGGATCAACGCGATTCTCGACGCGTGGGAGGAGAAATACGCCGACGGCGATGACCGTTGGCTCGCCTACGCCCTTGCGACCACCTACCATGAAACCGATCAGCACATGCAGCCGATCGAAGAATACGGCAAAGGACGCGGGATGCCGTATGGAAAGCCTGATTCGACGACCGGCAAAGTCTATTACGGTCGTGGTTTCGTGCAACTGACCTGGGAGCGCAACTACAAAACCATGTCAGACTTGTTGGGTGTCGACTTCGTTGATCATCCCGAGCTGGCGCTGGAGCTCGACAATGCGACAAAGATCATGTTCATCGGCATGATCAAGGGACTGTTCACCGGCAGGTCGTTAGGAGATTATTTTAACAACACAACGAACGACTGGGTGAACGCTCGCAGGATTATCAATGGTTTGGACAAGGCTCAGGCCATAGCCATGTATGGCCACAATTTTTACTCGGCAATCAGTTACACGACCTCGTGAGGCTCCTCCGCGGAGATAGCGAGCAGCCCGGCGTGCTCACGATGTCCAAGTCCCGTTTGCGGGCCGGGCGCCGGCTGGCAAGAGCCGGTACAATCGTCGGGCTGATGATGACCGCGTCTCTATCTCCCGTCCTGGCGGAGGAGCGCTGTGGATGGCTGGAGAATCCCACTCCCGGCAACTGGTGGCTTAAGGACGCGCACGCCCTGTGGATCATCGCCACCCAAGGCGGCCCGTCCGCGCAGGGGATCGAAAAACTCGCTCGCCCGACGCCGGACCGTTTCGTGGCCGCCAACGGCCAGTATGGGTATTGGTGCGCCTGCCTCAGCGGGAGTTTCGACGTTCACGCGCAAGCGGCGACCCGCATCGACAAGGCGAACACGTCGCCACTCTCCGTCTGCCGAGACGATAAAGCGCTGCCAGCCCCTTAAAGCACGCTGCGATTAGATCGAATCGCAGCGTGCTTTAAATTCTTAGATTTCGCTCGCTTTTTTGCGAAAAACCGGCGTCCACTTTTTCGCCGCGCTGTAAAGCACGGCTTTGGGCGCGTTCGCTCGGGGAGACGCAGCGGCGCGCAACCCGTTTAAGCGCTCGACGCGAGCAGCCCGCTCATCCATGGCCAACGCATAATCCACCGACACTTTTGCGGGGTTGTCAGAACGGCGGCGCCCGTCACAGAGTTGGGCTTGCACGACGACCGCGCGTCGGTTGCCGGCTTAAGCGGCGACCGCGTTGCGTCAGGCCCAGGGGCGAAATGTTTCGAGGAGGACGATGATGCGAAGACTGGCGATTACGCTCGCGAGCGCCGCGGCGCTCACGATGGGGAGCGCGTTCCTGGGGGGCGCCAGCGCCCAGATCGAGCGCGGCCCCGCAGCGCTCGCGGCGCCGGCGAAAAACTTCACGCCCGTTGAAAAGGCCGCATGCGGTCCTCATTGGGGCCGGTTCTGCGGCCCGTGGCATCACAGGGTCTGCGGCCGCTGGCATTGCTGGTGCGCCCCCTGCTGAGCGCGCAACACGGACTTAAAGGCGAGGCGGCGCTCGCCGCCCCGCCCTACCCCGTGACCTCGAGCGCGAGGCGTCCGCTCAAGGTCTGGCCATATTCGCCGACCGCCTCGACGACCACCCGATAGGTTCCAGGCTTGAGGTCCCCGGGCAGGCGGGCGACCCAGACGTGCGAACTATCATTAGCCTTTACCCAGGCCTTCTTCGTCGCCTCGTTGCGGGCGAACACTTCCTGCACGAACGGATCGGGCCGGGCGGTGCGGACCATTTCGACCGGCGCCCGGTCGCCGATGACCATCTTCACCTTGGTCTTCTCGCCGCCGTCGAACACATTGGCGACGAGCGTGGAGGCGCTCAGCGCGTCGCGTGGGACGGGCGAGCCCAAAAGGCGCACCTGACGGAAATCGCGGTCGATGTCGTTGCCGATTCCATGAAAGCGGCTCAGGACCGAAAGCCGCATCTGCCTTCCGTTCGGCTCCTTCGCCGGAACGAAGCGGGTCGTATAGCGATTGCCGTCGACCGACAGGATATGGAAGCCGTTCGGCGTCCCGTCGCGGCTGTCGGCCGAGGGCACGCCGCGATGGTCGGATGGCCCGCTCCACCATGAGCCCGAGAGCGTCGTCAGGATGTGCTGATGAAGCGGCGCCGCGCCCTTCCAGCCGTCAGGCGCATCGAAATAATGATGCTCGGTCGTGTGGGTGTGGCCGGCGAAGCTGGCGGTGAAGCGCCGCCCCTCGAACAGGTCGAAGAGCGCCTCGCGACCCTGAAGATTTTGATAGGGCTCATCGCCGAGAAAGGTGCGGATGGGGATGTGCATCACCATGACGATCAGCGTGTCGTCGGGCGTCTGCGTCAGCACGTTGCGCACGAACGCAAGCTGCCCTTCGTCGAACCGGCCCTCGTACTTGCCGCCGGGCCTGCGCGGATCGGGCCCGAGATAGTCGACGTCGTCGAGCATCAGGAAAAGCGTCTTTGCGTAAAAGAACGCGTAGTAGTTCGGGCCGAAGACGCGCTTGTAGGTCTCGCGGCAATATCGCCGGTCCGGCACGTCGAGATTGAGATCGTGGTTGCCGCCGACGTTCCACCACGTGAGCCCGATCGAGCCCATGATCGCGTTTGACCGCGGATAGAGCGAGAGATCGTCGAACATGATGTCGCCGGCGGTCAGGCCGAACTTGGCGTCGATGCCGGCCAGAGCTTGAATCAGGTCCTCGCGAACGAAGTCGACTTCGGCGCCGGTCTCCGGCTGCGGATCGGTCACCATCACGACGTTGAAAGCATCGGGCTCATCCTGGCGGCGAAGCGGGAAATCCACCGACGCGGGCAGAGGCCCGGTCGGCGCCAGACCCTCGTAGGTCAGGTTGAGATCGGCGGGCGAGCCTTTGGGATAGTGATGGCGGTAGAAGCGCGGCAGATTGGTCTCGCGCTCGACCGGCGGCGTGAACCCCGCCGGCTTGATGACGAAGATCGTCGTTTCGTCCGGCAGCGGCAGCGCGTAGCGGCCGTCGGCGCCGGTGACCGCGACGTCCCGGCCGTTCGAGACAAGCACGCCGGCGAGTCCAGGATTCGCGCTGGCCACGCCCGAGCCGTCCCTGTCCTCGAACACGATTCCCGAGACTTGGCCCGAGACCTGTCCCGAGACTTGGCCGGAAACTTGCGCCCCTGGCGCCGCTTGCGCCTGAGCCCGCTGCGACTCGATGGCCGCCAACGCAAGGCCGCCCGCCGCGCCCATCAGCACGCCGCGGCGCGTGAATCCATCGCCATGATGCTCTGACATTCCCCCAACCTCCGATTCGCGTCCCGACAGGAAATGGCCCGGGCATGACGCCGTCATGAAAGGAGGCCATTCGGGCGTGAGCTTATAGCGCGACTTGATGCAATGGAGCCTGCGCCGTCATCCACGCGGCCATCTCGCTACGGAAAATTCACGACGGCGCCGTAAAGCGGATAGGTGGACCGAACCTGCCGCGAATCCGGAAGGATCACCAACTTGTCCTCCCTGGAGGAGTCGAAATCGACCGCTCCGACCAAGGTGAAGCTGTCGAAAACAAAAGGCAGGCTCCGTCCGGCGATAGAGTCCGGCTTGTCGAGAAGCCCCAAATGGAGATGGGGGCCTTCCGAGGGCCCGGTGTTTCCTAGTTTGCCGATCGGCGCGCCGGCCTTCACGGCGTCGCCGACCTTCACAGCGACGCTGCCCTGTCGCAAATGCGCGTACCAGGCGAAGACATTTGGAGCGATTTCGAGCATCACGTTGTTGCCGCCATAGTCCGACTTCGACTTAGGCGTCATCAGGACGAAAGGCGTTTGATCGGACATGCCGTCGTGGACAGAGACGACGGTTCCATCGGCGACCGCGAGGACGTTCTCGCCGAAGTCGTAGTACTGCTCGACCTTCTTGCCGTCGCCGTCGAAAATCCTGTCATGTCTGACCTTGACCAAGTCGAGCGCGAAGGTTTCAGCCGTCTCGATGCGGACGCCGTCAATTGCGATCCGTTCGTCCCTGTGAATGTTGGGCTTGCAGCAAGCGGCGCCCGCAAGCCAACCGTCCCCCTTGAGAGGGGGCCCGATCACAATCGCTGGCTGATGGTTGATCGCGACCTCGGGCGCGTCGACCTCCGGCGGGTCGGCCAGCAACCCAAGCTGCGAGTCCGCCTTGAGCGCATAGGCGATCCGATGCGTCACCCGTTCTGGCGCTGCGCCCGGCGGCAGGATCAGATCGACGTCAATCGACACGGCCACCGACGCCGGAATGTCCCGCGCCGGCGTCTTTGCGAAGAGCGTCTGAGTGGCCGCGGCAAGGGCGTTTCCCTCGATCCGCATCAGCTCTTTTCCCGTGAGGTCGAGAACAGTCACGCTCGACAGCGTCACTGGCTCGGGAAACACGCTGACGAGGAGAAGTTCGTATTCGACGTGGTCCATACCGTCGTCGCCGCGGACGACCTGAGCCTCATGAATCGGGCTGACCAAGAGCGCGGTCGGCCGCCCGTAATCCTCGGCCGACACGCCTGACGCCAGAGTGAGGAAAGCCGCCGACGCAAAAAGAATGCGCATCTTTGTCCCCTGGCCAGACGCAACAATATCGTGACAGCGCGCAGAGTCACAAGGCCCGAGCCGCTTGGGCGCCGCGTTGCTTCACGACCACGCGACGCGGACCGTCGCGGCTGTGATCAGGCGGCGGCCCTGATGAGACCGAGCTGGGTCAGCGCGGTGACGCCGTCGTCGAGGCCGACCTCCTCCGCGATCCTGCCGTCGACCACCTTGAGCACCGTCGTGCCGGTGAAGCGCATCTTGCGGCCGGTCGCGGCGGGAAGGCCGCCGACCAGGAAATCGTTGAAGGCGGGACCTGCGTGGGTTCCGCCGCCTTCCCACTGGCCAACCACATAGTCGCCTTCGGCGATCAGATCGGCGGTCCCCCAGAAGTTGAGGTCGGGGAACGCCACGCGAAAGTCGGTCATGAACGCTCTTATGTCGTCGCGGCCGCGGCGCGGCGCGTGCAGCGAATATTTCAAGAGCATGTCTGGGGCGGCGATCTCATCGACGACCGCGAGATTCAGGTCCTTGCCCCAGAATTCGGTGAACCAGCGGGCCACCACGGCCTTGTTGTCGTCTTGCTTGCTCATGGAAATGGATCCTCTCGCTCGTATCGGAGGATCATCGAAATCGCTCGATGACACCCGAGCGAAGGACTAGGCATTGCGCGGGGGCGTCACACTCCGCTTCTTGCCCTGGAATTGAGGTCCGGCTCGCAGCGCTGCTGCCTTACCCGCCGACCTGCCCGCGGTGCCTCAAGAAAGCATCGGCCAGAACGCAGGCGACCATTGCTTCGCCGACCGGCACGGCGCGGATGCCGACGCATGGGTCATGGCGGCCTTTGGTGATGATCTCCGTCTCCTCCAACGCGCGGGTGATGGTGCGGCGGGGCGACAGGATCGACGACGTCGGCTTGACCGCGAAGCGGGCGACAATCGGCTGTCCGGTCGAAATGCCGCCGAGAACGCCGCCCGCGTGATTGGAGAGAAACCGCGGGCCATCGTTGCCGCGGCGCATCTCGTCGGCGTTCTGCTCGCCGGAGAGCTCCGCCGCAGCGAAACCGTCGCCGATCTCGACTCCCTTGACCGCGTTGATGCTCATCAGAGCCGCGGCCAGTTCGGCGTCGAGCTTGCCATAGATCGGCGCGCCCCACCCTGCCGGAGCGCCTTCCGCGACGATCTCGATCACGGCCCCGACCGAGGAGCCAGCCTTGCGCACTTCGTCGAGATAATTCGTGAAACGCTCGGCGGCCGTGGCGTCGGGCGAGAAGAACGGGTTGCGGCCGATTTCGTCCCAGTCCCAGCGCGTCCGGTCGATCTTGAGCTTGCCCATTTGCACGAGCGCCCCGCGAACGAGAACGCTGGGGATGACCTTGCGGGCGATCGCGCCGGCGATGACGCGCGCGGCCGTCTCGCGCGCCGAGGAACGGCCGCCGCCGCGATAGTCGCGGATCCCATACTTCGCCTCATAGGCATAATCGGCGTGGCCTGGACGGTACTTGTCCTTGATGTCGCTATAGTCCTTCGATCGCTGGTCGACATTGTCGATGAAGACGCCGATCGGCGTTCCGGTCGTCACCTGACGGCCCATCGCTTCGTCGATCGTCACGCCCGAGAGAATGCGCGCTTCGTCCGGCTCGCGGCGTTGCGTTGTGAAGCGCGAGGTTCCAGGGCGCCTGCGATCGAGTTCGGCCTGGATGTCGGCCGCCTCCAGCGCAATGCGCGGCGGACAGCCGTCGACGACGCATCCGATCCCGGCCCCGTGACTTTCGCCGAATGTGGTGACGCGGAATAGATGTCCGAAAGTATTGTGCGACATGGCGGGCCTGGAAGTACATACGGGAGAGCCCGCCGCCCCGTCAAACAGCGTCGTTCACATGCAGAACCGTCGCCCGATTCCGGCCATGCTGCATTCATGGCCAATTCATCTTGGAAGGCGCATTGCCTCGCCCTGTCACGGCCAAGAGTTGAACGACATGACATGGAGAATGTAAAATGCAGAAGACACTCGCCGCGATCGGGATCAGCGCCGCCATCGCTTTTGCCCCTCTTGCCGCCCTTGCCCAGACCGACACGACGGCGCCGGCCGCCGGCGCGGCCCCGGCCGCAACCGACAACATGGCGCCGGCCAAGGACTCGATGAAGAAGACCAAGCACAAGGCGCATAAGTCGGCGAAGAAAATGATGAAGAAAGAAGAAGCGCCGAAGGGCTAAGTCACCGGGAAACCGACAAAAGCCGCCCCATCTCACGGATGGGGCGGTTTTTTTTCGCCGGCGACCCGTCGGCTTTCCGTCCTCCGGCGCCCGTGTCAAAGTCGCGCAGTCTTTGAGGAAGCGCGATGCCGAGCGCGGAATTCTGGTACGAGTTCGCGAGCACCTATTCCTATCCGGCGGCGCTGAGGATCGGCGCGCTCGCCGATGCGCGCGGGGTGAAGCTTGTCTGGCGCCCTTTCCTGCTCGGGCCGATCTTCGCGGCGCAAGGCTGGCGCGACTCGCCATTCAACATCTATCCGGCCAAAGGCCGTTATATGTGGCGCGACCTCGAGCGGATTTGCGAGGCGATGGGCGTTCCGCTCAGGCGGCCCGAGCCTTTTCCACAGCCGAGCCTGCTCGCCGCGCGGGTCGCGCTCACGCTCGAAGGCGCCGAGCGGGCGGATTTCTCGCGCCGCGTCTTCACCGCCGAATTCGGGGAAGGCATGGCCATCGGCGATCGCGCGACTTTTGGCGGATTGCTAGCCGCGAGCGGCGTCGATCCGGCGGCGGCGTTCGAGCGGGCCCAAAGCGAGTCGATCAAAGCGCTCCTCAAGGCCGAATGCGCGTGCGCCGTCGAGATCGGAATCATCGGCGCGCCCTCTCTCGTCACCGAGGACGGCGAAGTGTTCTGGGGCAACGACCGGCTCGAGCAGGGGCTTGACTGGGCCGCGGGTCTTCGCGGCCGCAAGGTTCCCTAAAGGCCCGTCGCGCCTCGCCTTCGCCTACTGGCTCGCCTGGATGTGGTTGCGCAGCACCGGATAGACCCGCGCCTCCCAGCGCTAGTTGGGTTGGCCCAGTCTGATGTAGAGCTCGTCCTTGCCGAGGCTCAGCGTCACGCCGGTTTGCGTTCCCGTGAGGTGCATGACGACGCCGGCCTTGTTCTGAAGCCAGAGGTCGCTCGTCTGCGCAGTCTCGAGGCCGACCGCGCCCGTTCCCTCGACCCATGCGCCGGAGAATTGGGAGACGTCGTCAAGCCTATAGACATCGCCCGTCACGGAAATCTTCGACACGCTGCCCGGCCCGATGACGGTTCCAAGCACCTTGAAGGGATAGGTCCTGCCGTTGAATGTCAGCGCGCCCGTTCCGACCCCCATGCCGCCAGCGAAGATCTGTGTCATCGTGACCTTGCCCGAGGGGGTCAGGCCCGCGATGCTCTGAGCGGTCGGCGCCTGGATCGGAATCGGAAGTCGAGGCCGAGTTGCAGCCCGCAAGCGCGAGCGCGGCGACCACGGCCCCCACGGCCGCGGGCCGAAAACCAAATTTTCCGATCATGTAACCCCAAGCCCAATTGTATACCGCGAGAATCGCCCGCGCGATTATCTAGCCCGCATTATGCACGGCAGGTTGGCGAATGTGGCTTAGACGGTTGAGTTTGCGTAGAATCTGGTTGTCGAAGCCGACTCACGCGATTTCAATCGAGCCGCATTCGCCATGAACGATTCTATGCTGCCGCTGCCCGGTCTGTCATCTGCTTCCGGCAAGCCGGTCGTGGTCAAATTTGACGGCGGCCTACTGTCGTCGGATGGCGGCGTTCTGGCGTTGCGCGAAGTCGAACAGCGGCTTCGGGTCGCCGATCGGCTCGCCGCCTGCATAATCGATCCTCGCGCGGCCGATCAGATCACGCACAGCTTGGCGGACATCATCCGTTTTCGACTGCTGATGATCAGCGCCGGCTACGAGGACGGCAACGACGCCAATGCGCTGCGCCGCGATCCGATGTTCAAGATGGCGCTCGATCTTTCGCCCATCGATCGGGAGTTGTGCTCGCAGTCGACAATATCGCGGTTGGAGAATCTGCCGGACGTTCGCGCCGTGCTGCGGATGGGCAGGGCGATGGTCGATCTGTATTGCGAGTCCTTCGCCACGGTTCCCAAACGGATCACGCTGGACATCGACGACACGTTCGATGCGGTCCACGGTGGTCAGCAGTTGCGGCTGTTCAACGCCCACTACGACGAATACGGATTTCAGCCGATCGTCGTGTTCGACGGCGAGGGCCGCTTCGTCACCGCCGTGCTTCGTCCCGCCAAGCGGCCGAGCGGCAAGGAGATCAAGCCCTTCCTGAGGCGCCTGTTGCGCGCGATCCGCGCTCACTGGCCTAACACCGAGATCCTGCTGCGGGCCGACAGCCACTATTGCGGTCGCGAGGTTCTCGATTGGTGTCGCGCCAATGGCCTCGATTACATCCTCGGCATCGCGCCAACCACGACATTGCGCCGCCATGTCGAAGGTCTCGAAGCCAGCACGAAGGCGAGATTCGAGGCCGCGCCGCGAGATGGCAAGCTTCGTCGTTTCATGGAGTTCTTCGACGGCGCGCAAAGCTGGAGCCGGGTCGAGCGGATCATCGCTCGCGTCGAAGCGGGCGCGGAAGGACCGGACACCCGCTTCGTCGTCACCAATCTGAGCAAACGCAACGCTCGCCGGCTCTACGAGGATGTCTATTGCCGGCGCGGTCAGGCCGAAAACCATATCAAGTCGTGGAAGACCCATCTGGCGGCGGATCGCACGTCCTGCTCCAAGGCGACAGCCAACCAGTTTCGGCTGTTCCTGCATGCGGGCGCGTACTGGCTGATGTGGGGCCTACGCGTGTCGATGCCAAAGCGTTCGATGTGGCGCGTCGCCCAGTTCGACACGTTGCGCCTGCGCCTCATCAAGATTGCCGCCCGCGTCGTCGAGATGAAGACCATGATCCGGGTGCACTTGCCGACCTCATGCCCCGCTCAGGATATCCTGCGCTTCGCTCTGGGACGCATACCGCGCCTCGTCACATGACAGACGGGGCATGAGGCCCCAAACATTCACCGACGTCCCTTCAACCCGCAAACCCTCATCCCCCAGACTCCGGCTCCAAGCTGGAGCCGACGAGCCGCGGCCAAACGTATGCGAAGTTCAAAAAAATCACGCGAACCCAGCCCAGCCGTTCGCGAACTCGTCAAAGCGCTGCATTAAGCGGGCTAGCTCGCCCCAATGCGAGCGTCCAATCCCTCAGCGGCTCGCCTGGATGTGGTTGCGCAGCACCGGATAGACCTGCGCCTCCCAGCGCTTGCCATTGAAGACGCCGTAGTGGCCGACGCCGGCCTGCAAATGATGGGTCTTCATATAGGGCCTCAACCCCGAGCACAGATCCTGCGCGGCCAGCGTCTGGCCGACGGCGCAAATGTCGTCCTTCTCGCCTTCGACCGTCAGAAGGAAGGTCTTCTTGATTGCACGCAAGTCGATCGGCTCGCTCTTGTAGTGCATCTTCCCGAGCGGCAGGAGATAGCGCTGGAACACCTGATCGACGGTTTCGAGATAGAAGTCCGCGCTCATGTCCATGATGGCGAAATATTCCCTGTAAAAGTCCCGGATCGCGTCCGCCTTCTCCATGTCGCCAGCGACGCGATGATGGAAGAGGTCGACGAAGGACTTCGAGTGCCGCTCGGCGTTCATGCTCATGAAGGCGCAGAGCTGAAGAAATCCCGGATAGACGCGCCGCCCCCGGCCCTCGAACTTGGCCGGGACGGTTCCGATCATATTGGCGCGGAACCATTCGATCGGCTTTTCCTGGGCGAGCTCGTTGACCTTGGTCGGCGAGACGCGCGCGTCGATTGGTCCGGCCATTAAGGTGAGGCTCGCCGGCTGGACCCCGTCGCGGTCGCGCGCCATGACCGCGGTCGCCGCAAGCGCCGAGACCGTCGGCTGACAGACGGCGACGATATGGCAGTCCTCGCCAATGAAGCGGACGAAGTCGATCAGATGCTGGGTATAGTCCTCGAGCGTGAAGCCGCCGTCCGCAAGCTTGACGTTGCGCGGATTGATCCAGTCGGTGATGAACACCTGGTGGTCGCGCAACAGCGTGCGGATCGTGCCGCGCAGAAGCGTGGCGAAGTGGCCCGACATCGGCGCGACCAGAAGGATCTTGGGATCGTCCGCCCCGCCGGCTTTGCGAAAGCGAAGCAGCTGGCAGAACGGCGTCCATAGGACGCCGTTCTCCTCGACCGATACGGGCTCGCCGTTGATCTCGACCCTGTCAATCGCGTAGTCGGGACGCGCGTGGGTGAAGCCGGCGAGCGCGACCAGTTCGTAATAGGCGCTCATCCGCGCCCATGGCGAGGCGGTCGGATGCGCCGACCACGCGGACAGAATCCCGTGCGCGTTCCGGGCCAGCAGACGCACGCGATCGCCGACGTCGGCCATCCCCTGATATGCGTCGTACATCATGAATCGCCCGTGCTCTGGCCCGCTAGCGTCCCCCGCGACTCGATCAAATCGCAGCAGGCTCTGGCTCCCCTGATCTCGCGCGTTTTGATCCGCGAAAAACCGGCGTCCACTTTTTCGCGGCGCGCTCCAAGGTAGCAAAGCATATGCCAGCGGCTCGTGGCACGTCCTTTGCTAAATTACGATCGACTTGATTTGTTTTACTTATCCGCGGGGGAACCGCCCCAATGCCGCAAACCACGCTGACTTTGAGCAGCAAGAATTACTCCTCCTGGTCGCTCAGGGGCTGGCTGATGGCCAAGCTCGCGGGGATCGATTTCGAAGAGATCATCGTCGCCCCCGACGACGCGGGCGCGCGCGCCGAGATTCTTCTGCTGTCGCCGTCGATCCTCGTCCCCTGTCTCACTTACAAGGGCGTTCGCGTCTGGGACACCCTGGCGATCGGGGAATTCCTGAACGAAATCGCGCCAAAAGCCGGACTTCTGCCTAAGGATCAGGCAGTCCGCGCCCACTGCCGGTCCATTTGCGGCGAGATGCATTCCGGCTTCGTCTCGCTCCGGCAGGCGCTGCCGATGAACATCAAGGCGCAATTTCCCCGCTTCAAGATCTGGTCGAAGGCGCGCGCCGACATCGACCGTATCGTCATCATCTGGAGCGAGTGCCTGCAGGCCTATGGCGGGCCGTTCCTGTTCGGCAAGATCAGCATGGCCGACGCCATGTACGCGCCGGTGGTGAGCCGCTTTCGCACCTATGGAATCCGGCTGGACGGAGAACTGAAGAGCTACGCCGAGCGCATCTGGGACATGCCGGCGATGCAGGAGTGGCGCGCCGCCGCGGTGGCCGAAGAGGAGGCGATCGAGGAACTCGAAGTCGAGTTCTAGCCCGGGCGGACGAGACCAGGATCGGTCGCGCGCGAAAGACGAGCCTCCCATTCATCGCGCGCAATCTCGTATTCGACATCCCCGAGCTCGCTCCCGGGAAAGGCGTCGGGCCAGTCCGGATAGACGGTACGCGCATAAGCCAGCCCCGCCTTCTCGAGGACGCGCCGCGAGGCGCCATGGACCGTCATCGCCGTGGCGACGATGCGCTCAAGACCCATCTCGGCGAACCCCTTGGCCACGAGCGCCCTCGCGCCCTCGGACGCGAAGCCCTTCCCCCAGGCGTCGCGACGGAGCCTGTAGCCGAGTTCGGCGACGCCCTCTTGCACCACGCGCAGCGAGAACCATCCCACGAAAGCGCCTGAACGCGTCTCGCGAGCCGCCCAGACGTAATCTTCGCCGCCGCGAGGCGTCAGGAAACTCGCGCCCTCCACTTCGCCGTCGTCGGGCGTAGGCCGGCCGCCGTTCAAAAAGCGCATCACTTCGGAATCGCGTTCGAGCGCGATCAGGTTCTCTCTGTCCGTCTCCCGAACCAGCGCCAGCGACAGGCGCGCGGTCTGGAAAGACGCGCCCCTTTCAGTCCTTGCCTTCATACTTGAACGACACCTTGAGCTTGGTGCGATAGGCTTCGACCTTGCCCTTTTCGATCACCAGGTCCTGCTCGACGACCTCGGCCACGCGCAGGTCCCTCAGGCTCTTCGATGCGCGGGCGACGGCGGCTGCGGCCGCCTTCTCCCACGATTCCGTGCTCGTGCCGACCAGTTCGACCACTTTGTAGACGCTCTCCGCCATCGGACCCTCCCTGGCCGCCCACGCTTCTCATGGCCGGGCGGCGCCAGGAGCTTGCGGCGCGAACGCCCGCCGGGTCAAGCCGAGCCGCCGAGGCTGACCCGCCGCCGTCCCATCGAAGCCTCCTGCGGGGTCGGCTATGATCCCCCGGATTTCGCGGGATTTCTCCGAACAGCTCGAAGTGCGATCATGGCCGATGAACTGACAAAACGGGCCCCGGGAGGCTCTCGTGCGCGGCGCCCGGAGCCCTCGACGCGCATTCGAAGCGCGCCCAAGTTCGAAGCGCAGAGCGTCTGGCGGCCGCCCTCGCGACGATCGCCGGCTTCACAGACGCCTATGGCATGATCACCTATGGCGTCTTCGTGTCGTTCATGAGCGGGAACACCACCCAGACCGGCTACCAGGCCGCGGAGGGCCTGTTCGGCGGCGCCGCGCTCTCGGCCCTGGCGATCCTCTTCTTCGTCATCGGCTCGTTCGCCGGGACCCTGCTCGTGCAGTCCGCGGGCCGCTTTGCGCGGCGGGTCGTGTTCGGCGTGGTCGCGGCCGGACTCGCCATGATCATCGGCTTCACAGAGCCTCATTTGCTGTCAGGCGGCGGCGCAATCGCCGCCATAAGCTTCGTGATGGGAATCATGAACAGCGCGTTCTCGCGCGTCGGCGCGCAGTCCGTGAGCCTCACCTTCGTGACAGGGACGCTGAGCCGCGTCGGCTCGCATCTGGCGTTTGCCGCGCAGCGCGCGCCTCTCGGCGATTCTGAGGGGCCGTGGGACACCCATCTGCGCCGCGCCATGATGCTGGCGCGGATCTGGGCGGGTTTTTTGGCCGGCGCGCTCCTGTCGGGCGCCGCCACACCGCGGTTCGGCGCGCTCGTGCTACTGGCGCCGGCGCTGATCCTGGCCGCGCTGGCGGCTTTCGACCATCCCGGCGGAAGGGCTGACTGACCCCGCCGGACTTAGCCGGCGCAGGAGTCCCGCCGGACTTGGGCGGCGGCCGGTTTATCGCGAGAATCAAAAAATCTTGCCAAAAACAGATACTTTGGTTTACAATTCAGAATTTCAAAAAGGACAGACCATGACCGGGGATGCAGATAAAACGCCGCCACAGCTCGGGAAGCGGCGGCGCGCCACCAAGGGCGAAACGGCCATGCGCGACCTGAGATTTGTCGAGAAACTGGCCGCCGGCGTGACAATCGAGGAAATCGCGGCGAGCGAAGGGATCTCGCGCAAATGGGCGCGCGAACGCAAGACCGCGCTTCTCGCTGAGCGCGCGATCGACCCACCAGAGGAGTTCATCCAGCTGCAAATCCGCCGCCTGAGCGAGGCGATGCTCGTCGCCTATAGCGCCATGAGCGCCGGCAATCTCAAGGCGGTCGATCAGGTGATCAAAGTCGCGCGCGAACTCGACCGCTACCACGGCTTCGGCGCCATGTCCGGTCCGCGGAGCTTCGCCCTGGCGGAGCCGGCCGCGCCGGCGCCCCTCGCCCTGCCGCCGCTCGCTTTGCCGCAGCCCCGGGCGGCGGAGCCGGCGATGGACTGGGACGAGAGCGCGGCTCGTGACGATGGCGCTCCAGCCGGGGACTGAAATTACCGAGATGCCAATCGCGGACAAAGCCGACCTTTACCGGCGGAGCTTGCCCTTTCGCGTCTGATTTCCGGACTCGGTAAAGGACTGATCCTATTGAAGCTGGTGCGTGGTGCAGAAAT
>CAVXVE010000060.1:0-102367 GCA_963764955.1 uncultured Alphaproteobacteria bacterium
AACGGCTGATCGCGAGGATTGCTTAAATGATAGGCGCCTCTTTATCAATCAGATACGCGCTCGGATGCGGCCGCCGTTTCCGGATCTTCCTCCAAGCGCCGAATAGCAATTCGGTTTCAGGCTGTTAGAGCCGCGCGTCAGCGCATGGCACGCGCCTTGTAAGGGCTCTATCGGCGGGGCGCGATCGCGTTCCGATTTCACCGCACGAGCGGTACGGTCAAGTACCGCCGGAGCGCGTCACAATGGGGCGAGGCTTATGAAAATCGTTATGGCGATCATAAAGCCGTTCAAACTGGAGGAGGTGCGCGATGCGCTCACCGCCATCGGAGTGCACGGTCTCACAGTCACGGAGGTCAAGGGCTACGGGCGACAGAAGGGACATACTGAAATCTATCGCGGGGCGGAATACGCCGTGAGCTTCCTTCCCAAGCTGAAAATCGAAGTCGCGGTCAGCGCCGACGTGGTCGACAAGGTGGTCGAGGCGATCGTGGCTGCGGCGCGCACCGGCCAAATCGGCGACGGCAAAATCTTCGTCTACAGCCTTAACTCGGCGGTACGGATCCGCACGGGCGAAAAGGACAAGGATGCGCTCTGAGAGACGGCGATCCCCTCCCATTCCAGAATTTTGGAGCCTTAAGCCAATGAAATTGATACGTTCCCTCTCACGCCTCGCGCCAGCGCTCGCGGCAGCCGTCCTGATCGGCTTAGCAGCGCCTGCGGTGACCTCAGCGCAAACCAACCCGCCCGCGGCCGCGCCAGCAGCGCCCGCCGCCGCGCCAGCAGCGCCAGCCGCCGCCGCGCCTGCGGCCCCCGCTGCACCTGCCGCGGCCGCTCCGGCGGCTCCGCCCGCCTGCTCGGCGACGATGATTGAGAAATGCACCGGAAATTCCGGCGACACGGCGTGGCTTTTGACCTCGGTCGCGCTCGTTCTGATGATGACCATACCGGGCCTAGGCCTCTTCTACGGCGGCATGGTCAGCAAGAAGAACGTCGGCGACACGGTGATGACGAGTTTCGCCATCACGGCGCTGGTCACGGTGATCTACTTCGTTCTCACCTATAGCCTGGCGTTCACCGGCGGGAGCGCCTTCATTGGCGGGTTCTCGCGGGTGTTTCTCCAGGGCATCCACTATGACCTGGCGAGCGGCGCGAACAATCCGAACTCGCTCGCGCCGACGATCCCTGAGACCGTCTACATGATGTTCCAGATGACGTTCGCGATCATCACGCCGGCGCTGATCGCAGGCTCTTTCGCGGAGCGCATGAAGTTCTCGGCCATGCTGTGGTTCATCGGCCTGTGGGCGATCTTCGTCTATGCTCCGGTCGCCCATTGGGTGTGGGGGCCGGACGGGTTCATGAGCGCGGCCAATGTCGACTCCAAAGGCAACTTCCAAGGCGCCTTCCAGGTCCTCGACTTCGCTGGCGGAACCGTCGTCCATATCAACGCGGGCGTCGCCGGACTGGTGTCGTGCCTCCTGCTCGGCAAACGTAAGGAACCCGGCCCGGGCCATGATATGGTCCTGACTTATATCGGCGCAGCCCTCCTGTGGGTCGGCTGGTTCGGCTTCAACGCCGGTTCGGCGGTGAGCGCGGGCTTGCAGGCCGGCATGGCGATGACCGTCACCCAGATCGCCACCGCGGTGGCGGCGCTGACTTGGATGTTCGTCGAATGGGGCCATCGCGGCAAACCGACGGTCATCGGCGTTTGCTCGGGCGCGGTCGCAGGCCTCGTCGCCATCACCCCGGCTTCCGGCTTTGTCGGCCCGGTCGGCGCGCTGGTGATCGGCATCGCTTGCGGAATCGGCTGCTACTGGGGCGCAACTGGCCTCAAGCACTCGTTCGGCTATGACGACGCCCTTGACGCCTTCGGCGTGCATGCGGTCGGCGGCGTCATCGGCGCGCTGCTGACCGGTGTGTTCGCCGTCAACGAGTTTAGCGGACACTCCGGCCTGCTGGAGGGGGACGTCGGCCAGTTCATCAACCAGTTCAAGGGAGTGGGCACGGTCATCGTCTACGACGCGATCGTCACCTTCATCATTCTGAAGATCGTCGACGTCGCTGTCGGGTTGCGCGTCTCGGAAGACGTCGAGCGCGACGGCCTCGACCTCGCCCTGCACGGCGAAGTCGTTCACTGAGCTGCGGCGCCCGGCGGCTTTTTGGCGGCCGCCGGGCGAAGTCCTCCCCGCGGACCTCGGGCGCCCCTTGGGGCGCCCTTTTTTCCATTCCCCGCCCTCCGCGCTTATGCCGCCTCCCCTTCGCTACCGCGCGTTAAGGTTAGGCCCCCATTAACTCGACGCGACTTAGGGTAAGTGGGGGCGCGGCGCTGTCCGCCACTTCGGCCCGGCGAGTGAGCGATGCGTACAACGACATTCTCATTTATCGACCACGTGCCCGCTTCGGTGCGAGAGTTTCCAAAGCGCCGGGCGGCCGAAATCGCTGGCCTCGTCGCGCTCGCCGGCGTGGCCAGCCTGACCCTTGCGCTGCTGACGTGGTCGGTTAGCGATCCCAGTCTCAACCACGCGACCAGCGCGCGGGTCCACAATCTTCTCGGCGCGCCGGGCGCGATCGCCGCCGACCTCGTGATGCAGTTCATCGGCCTCGCCTCGGCGACGCTGCTCGCGCCTCCCGCTTTCTGGGGCTGGGGCCTCATCACCCAGCGGCGACTTGCGAGACCACGCCTGAAAGCGGCCCTTTATTTGAGCGGCGTGATCGCGGCGGCGGGGCTAGCCTCTCTGCTTCCTGCGCCCGGCAGCTGGCCCCTGCCTACCGGTCTCGGCGGCGTTATCGGCGACGCCGTTCTGGCGATCCCGCGTCGCGTCCTCCCAGTCTCCCCGTGGGCGACAATCGCGCTGGGCGCTGGTCTTGCCGCAGTCGCCATCCTTGGGCTGGCCGCCGCCTCAGGCGTTGGCGACGCGCCGAACCTGTTGGCTGGAGGCGCCCTGGACAAGGCGGCCGGAAGGGCCCGCGCCCAGGCGCTGGCCCGTTTCGACGACGAGGAGGGCGAGGATGAGCCAAGCTTCGCCATGGTGTCGATCGGGGCCATTATTCATGCCTTGCTCACGGCGAAAGGGACGCTGCGGCGAATGGCGCTGCGCGGTTCGGGACGCGCAGCTGACCCCTCGGCCATCCTCAGCCCCGCTCCGGCTCCCGCGTCGGCCGGGCCATGGTCAGGGCTTCGCGACCCAGACGACATTTCGACCATTGCCGCCGCCCTCGCGCCTCGCGCTCAAGGCGCAGCGCCTTCGCCTGCCGTCGGTCCGGCCACTATCGCCGGTTCGACTGCTGGTCGCCCGACTGCAATTCGCGCCATGGTCGACATGCCGGCGCGGGCGCGCGGCGAATGGAACATGCCTTCCATCACCATGCTGACCGAGCCGAAGAAATCGGTCGGCGCCAAGGTTTCGCAGGACGCGCTCGAGCAAAACGCGCGGCTGCTAGAAGGCGTGCTCGACGATTTTGGCGTGAAGGGCGAGATCGTCAACGTGCGCCCGGGTCCGGTCGTCGCCCTGTACGAACTCGAACCCGCGCCTGGCATCAAGTCCTCCAGGGTCATAGGACTCGCGGACGATATCGCTCGCTCGATGTCCGCCGTCTCGGCCCGTGTCGCTGTGGTTCAGGGCCGCAACGCCATCGGCATCGAATTGCCGAACCAGCGCCGCGAGACCGTCTATCTGCGCGAACTTCTCGCCAGCGAGGACTTCAGCAAGTCGAACCATCGCCTGCCGATCGCTCTCGGAAAGATGATCGGCGGCGAGCCCGTCATCGTCGATCTGACCCGCATGCCCCACCTGCTCGTCGCCGGCACCACCGGCTCCGGCAAGTCGGTGGCTATCAACACCATGATCCTCTCGCTCCTCTACCGCATGAAACCCGAGCGATGCCGGCTCATCATGGTCGATCCGAAAATGCTCGAACTCTCGGCCTACGACGGCATCCCGCATCTCCTGACCCCCGTCGTCACCGACTCGAAGAAGGCCGTCATCGCGCTCAAGTGGGCGGTGAGGGAGATGGAGGACCGCTACAAGAAGATGTCGAAGGTCGGTGTGCGCAACATCGACGGCTTCAACGCCCGCGTAGCCGAGGCGGTCACCAAGGGCGAGCCGCTCACCCGCACCGTCCAAACCGGTTTCGACCGCGAGACCGGCGAAGCGATCTACGAATCCGAAGACATTCCGCTCGACGAACTGCCCTATATCGTCGTCGTCGTCGACGAAATGGCTGACCTCATGATGGTCGCGGGCAAGGACATCGAGGGCGCGATCCAGCGGCTCGCGCAGATGGCGCGCGCCGCCGGCATCCATCTCATCATGGCCACCCAGCGGCCTTCGGTCGACGTCATCACCGGCACCATCAAGGCCAATTTTCCGACCCGCATCTCGTTTCAGGTGACGAGCAAGATCGACAGCCGCACCATCCTCGGCGAACAAGGCGCCGAGCAGCTGCTCGGACAGGGCGACATGCTCTACATGGCGGGCGGCGGGCGCATTTCGCGCGTCCACGGGCCTTTCGTGTCGGACAACGAGGTCGAGAAGGTCGTCGCCCATCTCAAGAAGCAGGGCGCGCCAGAATACCTGTACGCCATAACCGAGGACAACGACGCCAGCGAAGACGACGAGCCCCCCCTGCCCTCCCCCGGCTCGATGGACGCCGAGGAATTGGCCGATTATTACGACCGCGCCGTCAACATCGTGCTGCGCGATCGCAAGGTGTCGACGAGCTATATCCAGCGCCGACTCTCGGTCGGCTACAACAAGGCCGCCTCGCTGGTCGAACGGATGGAGAAGGAGGGCGTGGTCAGCGCTCCAAATCACTCTGGAAAACGCGAGATCCTGATCGGCGACGGCGTCGACCGCGGAGCCTTCGAAGATCTGGGCGAGGACTGAGAGCCGCCTTCGCTCACGAGGCGCAGCTCATGCCGCTCGCTATTTCCGAGTCCGTCTCCTGCGATTCCAATCGGTTGCGGCGCCATGTCCGAGTCCCTGCCCGGACAAGCTCGATCGAGAAGACGGCGCCTACCCGCGGCGCATCGTCCAGACTTCGCCGCTCATGTCGACGAGATGAAAGCCGCGCCGAGCCAATTCGCTCATCGTCGTGATGTCGTGGCGGTGGACAGCGGCGGTCGCCTGGGGCGGCGCGTCCCTGATGCGATCTAGATTGCCGGCATGGTAATAGTCGGAGCGCTCGCTATCGTCGCTGCGCCCGCTCATGCCCCCTAAATCCTCCACCTATTCCTCCATCTCATGACTGCATGGCCTTAAGCCGCCGAGCCCATGAGAGCAAACGCCAGCAAACGCCAGTAAGCGAACCTAAACGCTAGTAAATTTGCTTGCATTTACTATCGTTTATTTTTCCGAATCGGGACTTTTCAAGGGGTTACCAGCGATTCAAATAAAAAATCGCCCGGCTCCCTACCCCATTCCGCACAGCCCCTCGCTGTCCCGCCTCCTCTATGCATTGATCGCATATCTCGATGTCTCGCAGCCTCCGCCGTCCTCGGCGCGGCCTAGCTTCACTGATTAAAATACATCATACATTCGATTTGGATTCCCGGAAAGAATTTGTCGAAAAATCTTCCCGTCAACGCTAACGCTGGTAGCAGCGTCGTACGCAGATCAACCGCCGCCTTGAAGAACCTCCGTTTGCAGGAGTTGACTGATAGCAGGTTCTGCTGCGTTGCACAATCATTATGCTGCTGTGCACAAATCGCCGACCGAAACGCAGAAGCCCTCGGCGGCGGATCGTCGCTGTCCACATCCGGGCCAAGCGCTTCGCGCGCACCGAAAAAGGCGGGGTCCATTTTTCGCGAAAAGCGCACGAAATCATGGAATCGAGAGACCTCGGGGACTCTAGGGATCGAGGCCGCGCCGGGCGAAAGCCTCGGCTACCAGTTCGCGCGCGCGGCGCGGCGCCAGGCCCTCATCCGCTGCAACCTCGGCCAAGGTCGACCCGGCGGCCAGACGTTCCAGCATGCGCGTGCCGAGCAGCGCCATGTTTTGGGGAGAACGACACCATTCGGCGCCTGCCCCGCCTCCAGTTTCAGCTCCTTCGCCTGCCCGCGCCATCCCCGGCCTCCAGTGCATTCCGCGATTCTAAACAATGATAATACGGATAGTGATTCGCGGAAAGAAATTGTCGAAAAAATTTTGTGTCGGAATGGATTACCGCCCGTTCGCGGCAATTTTTTCGCATAAATACGTAATGCTAGCCTCAAGAGCGATCGCCTCCCCTTCATCATGCCGATCGGATTTCGGGAGGCTTCTCGCGCGTTTCGCAAATTCCGAGCCTTCGGGACACCCTTGGCGTCGATCTCGTGATGGCGGGGGTTGCGGTTCACCGACCCCGGCGCCTCACCGCCTCAGCGCGAGGCAGGTGATATCGTCGAACTGGGATCGTCCCTGCGCAAACTCTCGCACCGCCGCCTCGACCCGGGGAAGGTGGCAGCAGCTGCAATATTCGAGCTCGCCCGAGCGCGGATCATATGCGGCGTAGACGAGCGTGGCGAACAACCCGCCTGCGTTGTTGTTCACAAGATATGCGTTCGCATTCTGGATCGCCCCCGGCAGATCGCGGTTCTCACGCAGGTTGATGCGGATGAGCGTCCTGGTGATGCCCATGAACAGGGCCGCAGGCACGCCCTTGCCGCGGACGTCGCCGACGCCGAGCGCGACGCGGCCGTCGGCTAGGGGCACGAGATCGAAGAAATCGCCGCCGACATCGCGCGCGGGAGTCCGACATCGCACATCCCAGTACGCACGCATCATGACGGTTTGGCGACACTTGACCGCGGGCCGTCCGCCTTTTCGGGCGCTGGAAGGGCCTCGGCCAAAAAGCGGCGCTCGCCGAGCCGCGCACGAGCGCCCATGGCGGGTTCACGCGCTCGCGGGCTAATCCTCTGACCTGAGCTGGAACCAGACAATCGCGATGGCGAACAGGGCAAGCGCGACGAGCAGCGAGCCAAGCGCGTGCGTGAGATGCACATGATCGGAGCCTGCCTCAAACCCGGGAAGGAACCTGGGAAGGCCGCCGGCAGGCGTCATCCAGTAGACAAGCGCGATGGCGATGAATACGAGGCCGAAAATGACAAGGATGATAGACACCGCCACCATAGCGCGGATCTAGCCGAGGCCTCGGCGTGCAGCAAGAGCTTATCTCCCTGGCCGGCGTGGTTTTCAGCCAAAACCGGCGCCAATCGGGCTCGGCGCCAGGCGAATGAGGCGCGAATCCTCGACCGCCGCCTGCCGGTGCTTGACCGCTTCGCGATAGGTCGGGTCGCGGATCATGGCGACGAAGGCAGCGACGCTCGGGTACTGGGCGATGAAGCAGAGATCCCAACGCTCTTCGCGCGGTCCGATCAGCATCTGTTCGAACCGGCCGCGCCAGACGACCGACCCGCCGAGGCGCGAAAACACCGGCTCGCTTTCGCGCCCGTAAGCCGCATAGGCTTCGGCCCCGCTCGCCTCGCGACCGTCCGGATAAGCCGCATGGGCGCGCAACCTGACCAGATTGAGCATATGGGTCGGACCGGGCCGATCGGCGGCGCGAAAGGCCGCGAAAGCCTCCTTGGTCGGATCGATGTGGCCGGTCATGCGCATGCCCCGACTTGGCGAGCAGTCCGCCTGCGGGCCGCCAAGCCTCCGAGCTATATCGGACTTGACCCTGACTGCGAAACGCCCGGCTCAGCGACCAGCCGTTGGACGGGAATCGGCGAGCCTCGTGAGCGAGGTCGCGGAGGCGTCGACGCTGATCTCGTCATAGCCTAGCGCAGAGCCGAAATTGCTCGGCGCCACGCCCGCGTAGTCGACGGTCGCTGTGACCGCGGCGGGGCGGCTCTTCACAGCAAGTGTCGGAATCCCGGCCGCGCCGCGCGGAGCATGCCGAACAAAAGTGGCCGCTGCGATCTGGCCGGCGAGGTCGCTTCCGCCGCTCCCACCGGCGCGGTCGGGCTGGCGGGCAATCGCCTCAGCTGCGGCAAGCGAGGCGGCGTCCGCGGCGAGTTGAACGCGGGTCCTAAATCGCCACACGCTCGCATAGTCGACCGCCAGAGCGAGCGCGAGCACGACAAGGGGCATGGCCGCGGCGCAGGCGACCGCCCCGCCGCCTTCCGGACGTCGGCGGCCAGACAGGCGCGAGAACCGGCCGGCGAGCGCCCGTCCAAACCTCATGATCGATCTCCTCAACCAGAGCATGAGAAGCCTGGCGGCAGCCCCAGAGTTCAACGAGGCGCGAGCCGGCTTGTTCCGTTTCGAGTATAGGACAGGAGATTATCCAATTGATTGAAGAAGATGGTAAAGTACAGCGCAAGAGAAATGCGAGATGCGGTTAGATATTTGGCAACGATGCTTTGCCCTGGGCGGGGCGTTGGGGCGTCGATGGGCTGGTGGAGGCCCCCCAACTGGCCTTCGCCGGCCAGACGAAGCGGCGCGTCGCTTGATGTATCACAGACCTGATTCGGCTTGACGTTATTCCACCAAGTTTATAGACTGACTCAAACACGGGCTTGAGGTCGACGAGCGCCCGCTGAACCCCTATCGCCGATCGAAAAGAAAATGATCGACCGGAGTCTGGCAGCGGGCCTTGTTGTCATCAACCCGTTCGCGCCGCTGAAGAGAAGCGCCCGCGTTCAAAGAATGGGAGCCTCTCGAGGCGCTGAGCTAGACTCATGCTGATGACCGACTGGAACCCGATTCTCTATTCGAAGTTCGAGGCCGAGCGGATGCGCGCGGCGCGCGATCTGCTGGCGCGCATTCCGCTCGAACTCGGCGCGCCTCGTCTACGATCTGGGCTGCGGCCCCGGGAACAGCGCGGAACTGCTGCTACGCCGTTTTCCGGACGCGAGGGTCGTCGGCCTCGACACTTCGGATGCAATGCTTGCACATGCGCGGGTCCGCGCGCCGCGGGCTCAGTTCGCTAAGCAGGACATCGCAGACTGGTCGCCCGAGGATCAGCCGGACCTCATCTTCGCCAACGCGGCCCTGCAATTTCTGCCCGATCACCACCGCCTCTTTCCGCGCCTAATGTCGTATCTTGCTCCGGGCGGGACGCTGGCGGCGCAGATGCCGAACACTGCGCGGGAATCCTCGCACGCGTTGATGCGTATGGTCGCCGCCGAAGGACCCTGGTCGTCGCGCCTTGTGCCGATCGCCAAAACGCAGCCTCTCATCACCGGCTATGAAGATTACTATGATTGGCTGCGGCCGGCCGCTTCGCAAGTCGACATCTGGATGACGACCTACGTTCATCCGCTCGACGGGCCACAGAGTATCGCCGATTGGTTCGCAGGCTCGAACCTACAGCCATTTCTGGAGCAGCTCGACGATGACGAGCGCTGCGCGTTTCTCGCCCGCTACCGCGCCGGCCTCAGGGAGGCGTACCCCACTCAGCCTGACGGCAGAACCCTGTTCGCCTATCCACGGCTTTTCGTCATCGCGGTCAAGGCGTGAGGTCCGACGCGCGCTTTGTTAACTTCAAAGTTTATCCATATCGGTGAGACGCGCTTCACTACCCCTACGTAAACCTCGATTTTCGAGCGCCGGATTAACCCCCGGAACGCCATCGCGAGCTAGGCTTCGCCCATCGGACCAGGTTTCCGTCAGCCGCATGATGAGCGGCAGGGATGCTGCATGATGAGCGGCGAGGATAAAGCGAATGGCTGAATGCGGCGGATCGTTCAACGGAGTCGCGGCTTGTGGCGCCACGCGGGGCCTCGACCCCTCGGAAACAGCCTTCAATGCGGCACTCCTGCGCGAACAATACCGCGCCCTGGCGCGGCTCGGGCCCTATGTCCACGGGATTGTCATTCTTGCCGCTCTGGCCTTTTTCTGCGCAACCAGGCCGACGGGCTCGCTCCTCGCCGGGGTCGTCTTGCCTGCAGCGCTGATCGCTGTGTCTGCGTTTCGGCTCATATGCTGGTTCAATGCGCGGGCTGGCGTGGAGTTTGAGGCGCTCGACCGCATCCGGCGCAAGGTCCGCGTCGCAAGCGTTCTCGGGCCCGCGCTGACGTTAGCGTTCGCCCTGACAATGGCGATATCGACGTGGCGTGACGACGTGGCCGAATTCGCGCTGGCGCTTCTCGCGGTCTGGGTCATCGCCGCCGTTTGCGCGATCTGTCTCAATAGGATCGCGAACGAAGCGAACGTCATAGTCATTGCTGCGACCGGCCCTCTCGTCGTCGCATTCTTGGCCCGCGGGGCGGAGTTGACGCTCGGGCTTGCGGCGCTGGTCGCCGTCGCCGCCTGTTTCATCATCCGGATGCTCGACGAGCACTTTCGCATGTTCGCCGAAATTGTGCGGTCACGGTTCATAATCGCCGAAAGACAGCGCGTCGCCGAGGAGGCGCGGCTGGCGGCGATGACCATCGCGCTCACCGACGATCTGACCGGGCTTCCAAACCGCCGCTGCTTTCATCGCCTTCTCGACAACAAGATCAAGACGGCGACGGAGACCGGCGAACCCTTCGCGCTAGGCCTGATTGACCTCGACGGCTTCAAGCCCATCAACGACGCTTACGGGCATCCGGTCGGAGACGAAATCTTGAGGCAGGTCGGTGATCGACTCGCCAAGGCGATGGACGGGCGCGGCTCAGCCGCCAGGATCGGCGGCGACGAGTTCGCTATCATCTGTGACGCGATTGGCGCTCGCGACGAGGCTGTCGCGCTCGGAGAGAAGATCCAGTCGATCTTCGCGACGCCCTTCGCCATCCAGCGGCTCAACCTTCGTCTGACCTCCGCCTGCGGCCTTGCGCTCTTTCCCTCGTCTTCCGGCGAGCCGAACGACCTCGTGCGCGTGACGGACGCCGCGCTCTACCGCGCAAAGGCGATCGGACACGGCGGCGCTGTTGTGTTCAACGCGAGAGCCGCAAGTGCAGCCGACGGCGCCGCCAGGCTCGACGAGGCCCTTAAGCGCACGATCTTCGAACCGGAGGCTGAGCGCACTTTCAGCCGAACTGGCTTCGCCAGGCGGCTGCGATCGCCGCACAGTGGCCAAGCGCCGGCCCTGGATCCTGCCATCGATCAGCCGATATGGACGGGGACGCTCAGGTTGGGCGCTTTCCCAGAGCCGAGAGCCGTCGATCAAGTTTCGCGGTAAAGACATAGTCCGCGGCGCGAACCGGCTTCACAATCGTCGGATCTTTCGATCCGCAGGCCCTTGGTTGGCCCGCGTCCAGGAGCGGAGTACAATAGCCGCGCGTTCCGGACCTCCCGGCCATTTTCCGGGACCAAATGTCTCAACCGCGGAGGGAAGACGCGTGGCGAGCGGCATCCATCATGTGACGAGCATCGCTGGCTCGGCGCGCCGCAACCTCGATTTCTACACCGGAACGCTCGGTTTGCGCCTGGTGAAGAAGACGGTCAATTTCGACGATCCAGACTCCTATCACTTCTATTACGGCGACCCGGCTGGCCATCCGGGCACGATCCTCACCTTTTTCCCCTGGGAGGGCGCGCCGCCTGGCCGGCTCGGGATCGGGGAAGCGCAGGAGACTGTCTTCAGCGTCCCGGAAGGCTCGATCGGCTTCTGGACGCAGCGCCTGGTCGAGAAGGGCGTCGCCCACGATGCGCCCGCCAAGCGGTTCGGCGAAACGGCGCTTGCGTTCAAGGACTCAGACGGGACCAGGCTCGCGCTTACTGGCGTCAAGGGCCTCGAGACGAAACCGGGCCGGAGCGCGAGCGGCGTGCCCGCGGAACACGCCATCCGCGGCTTTCACAGCGTCAGCCTCCTCTTGGCTGAAGCCGCCCCGACCGCCGCGGTTCTGACCGACGTGTTCGGCTTCGTCGCCGACGGCCGCGAGGGCGCGACGCAACGCTTCCAGGCGCCGGGCGTAGACCTTGGCGCCGTCATCGATCTCAGGACCGCGGGAGAATTCCTCCCGGCGCGCCAGGGGGCGGGATCGGTGCACCACATCGCCTTTCGGGCGGCGGACGACGCTGCGCAGGCGGCGATGGTCCGCAAGCTGGTGCAGGATCATCGCCTGCGCCCGACCGAACAGAAGGATCGCAACTATTTCCGGTCGGTCTACTTCCGCGAGCCCGGCCGGGTGCTGTTCGAAATCGCCACCGATCCGCCCGGCTTCGCCATCGACGAGTCCCCGATTCGCTTGGGAAGGCCCTCAAGTTGCCCCCGTCCCTGGAGAGCCGCCGCGCGGCCATCGAAGCCGCGCTGCCGAAGCTCGACGAGATGTGAGCCGCGCCGCGCAACTCACGCTCCGCGGAAGCCTGTGACCTCGCCTGCGCTCGCCTATATTCATCGTTTCGAACCCGGCGCCGACCCGAGCCGTCCGCCGGTTTTGCTTCTCCACGGAACGGGCGGCGACGAGACCGACATGGCGCCGCTCGGCCGCGAGGTTGCGCCGGGAGCTGCGCTTCTTTCGCCTCGCGGGAAGGTGCTCGAAGGCGATATGCCCCGCTTCTTCCGGCGTTTCCGCGAGGGTCTGTTCGACGAGGACGACATCCGCCGACGAGCGGGCGAGCTCGCCAATTTTGTCGGTGAGGCGCGCCGCGCCTATAGCCTCGCTCAGCCCTTCGCAATCGGCTATTCGAACGGCGCGAACATCGCCGCGGCGGTTCTGCTGTTGCACCCAAAAACGCTCAAGGGCGCGATCCTGCTCCGCGCCATGGCGCCGCTGACTGAGCCGCCGACACCAGACCTTTCGGGCGTCCCGGTGCTGATCCTGTCCGGGTTGAACGATCCTGTCGCCTCCCGGTCCACCGCGGAGAAACTGTTGGCGGCGCTCGCCGCGGCGGGGGCGCGCGTCGAACGCGATGACTTGCCGGCGTCTTATGGGCTGACACAGGCCGATGTGACGAAGGCCCGAGCGTTCTACGCCCGGGAAGCCGCGCCTTCCTTCCGCTCCAGAGCTTGAGAGTCGGGGAGCCGCGTTAAATGGTCTTGGCGACGAATGCGACGATCTCGCTCATGACTGTCGAGGCCGCCTGATCGAGCGCCGCCGCCACGTTTGCGGGATCGGTTGACGCGACAGGCGTCTGCAGCGTGAAAATCTGGTCCGATACGATCCGTCCCGTGCCAAGCGAGACGACCCACGCGGCGATGTCGACATGGACTTCCTTCGTCTGCGCGTCGAGCTCGAAGGCGCGGATGTCGAGATCAATTTCGTAATTAGCGTTGGCCGCCGGGCCGTCGATCCAACGCGCAAGCCCTGCGTTCTGGAAGCTTTGCGCCAGCCGCGCGCGGAAAAGCGCCGGCAGCGACTGAGACCAACGGGCGCCGGCAAGCGTGGCCAGCGTCTGCGATTCGCGGACGAGGATGTGATCGCTGTCGAGGTCGGCCGTAGCCGTCGCCTGGCCGACGCGAAACTGCGCTCTCACCGCGTGCGCCGGGGGAGGCCTCGCGGCCGCAAGGTCGTACATGGTCGGAGCGGGGCCGCTCGCGCATCCGGCAAGCGCGAACGCAAGCGCGCTCGCAGTGACGAACGTCAGTCGACTCCGAAATCCCCCCCCCCTTAGCCCCATCATTGCCCGCCGTGATATTCAGGCAGCGAGGGTCTCGACCCGAAGATGACTTGACTTGGGTTCTGTCCAATCGACCGCACCACGCGATCGATGTCTTCGACTGCTCGCCTTCCCTCGATGGCGAGCGCCTCATATTCACGTAAGCCCGTATTGGTGAACCGGCTCAGGCCGGCAGCGATGTCTTTCACCCGCGAGTCGACGTCATCGGCGAGCTTCTTGACCGAGAGCGCCGCCTCGCTGATCCGATCGACCGCCCCCTTCGTGCCGGGTGAGCCAAGGAAGCTTTGAGCGCTCGTCAACACGCCATCGACCTTGTCCGCCAATTCATTGAGCTTGGCGGACATCTCTGAAAAGTTCTTGAGCGTCACGTCGATGTTGCCGCGATTCTGATGCACTGTCTCAACGACCTCGTTGGCCGCGTTGACGATGCCGGCGATCTTTTTCGAATCGATCGCCTTGGCCAAGTCATTGACGTCGTTCAGCGCCGTGTCCAGCCGTTTCGACGTATCCTCGTTGAGATGCGTTACGAGCTGCGCGCCGTTGCGCGCCAGCGTCGTGAAATTCTGCGAACTCTCGGAAAGCGCCTGGCTGAACGTCTGCACATTCCCGATAACGGCGCGAACCTTGTCCGGATCGACCGCCTTCACCACGCGATCGGCGTTCTGCGACAGGCTCTGGATTTGCGTCACGACCGGCTGGACCGTCTTGCTGAGCTCGGCCAGGTTCTTGAGCGTCGTATCGACGTTGGGCGCGTTGTCGGCCAGGGCCTTGGAGAAGGCGTCGGCGTTCTGAAGCGTCGAATGGATCGAATCCGAGTTGTCGGCAAGAAGCTTGTTGACGCGATCGACAACCGAACTGCCCTTCGCCGACAGGCTCTGAACGCTGTCGACGATCGAGTGAACCTTGTCCGGATCGACCGCCTTCACCACCCGATCGACGTTCTGCGCGACACTTTGGATTTGCCCCACCACCGGCTGGATCGTCTTGCTGATCGCCGCCAGGTTTTTCAGCGTGGCGTCCACGTTAGAGGCGTTGTCGGCCAGGGTCCTGGCGAAGGCGTCGGCGTTCTGAAGAGTCGAGTGGATCGAATCGGCGTTGTCGGCGAGGAGCTTGTCTGCGCGATCGACAGCCGAATTGCCTTTCGCCGACAAACTCTGGATGTTGTCGACGATGGCGCGGACCTGCTGCGGATCGATCGATTGGACCACCCGGTCGGCGTCGTCGGAGAGGGTTTGCAGACGCGCCGCCAGCGGCCCGATCTGCTTGCCGAGTTCACCTACGCTCTTCAGCGCCGCGTCGACTCCCGACGCGTTATCGGCCAAGGCCTTGGAGAACTGATCGACGTTTGTGATCGCCGAATGGATCGGCTCGGAATTGTCCGCAAGCAGCTTGTCAGCGTCGTCCAGAACCGAGGTGGCCCTCACCGAGACTGCGGCGATGTTGTCGATAATGTCCTGCAGCTGCACGGACTGTTCCGCGTAGATGACCGGCCCCTGGCCATTTTCGCCGACCAGCGGCCGCCCGGGCGTCGACCCGCCAAGCAGGGCGACCGCCGCGGCGCCGGTGAGCCCCTGCGTCTCAAGCCGCGCCTTGGTGTTCTGGTCGATGGGCGCCTCCGAGCCGACATCGATGTCGGCGACGACCGTGTGCGGATCGCTCCTGGAGAAGGTGAGATGGGTGACCTCGCCGACCTTGATGCCGTTGAACAGCACGTTGGCGCCGTTCGAGAGGCCCGAGACCGAGCCCTTGAACACGACCTGAAAGGCCCTGTGACCGCCGGCGGCTCCGTAGCCCGCGATCCACATGATGAACAGAAACGCGCCCACTACCGCCGCCAGGGTGAAAGCGCCGATCAGGACATAATTGGCACGCGTCTCCATTATGGTTAGCGCCTCGCGGTCTGCGGCCGTTCGTCCGCAGCGCGCTCAGCGGGCCGCTCGGCGGCCGCCGCGAGGCGGATCACGCCTCTCTTACCGTGGAAATAGGCCTTGAGCCAAGGGTCGTCGGAAAGCAGCAGCTCGCTGATCGGACCGGCGGCGATCACCTTCTTATGCCCGAGCACCGCAACCCGGTCGCAAATGGCGAACAGGCTGTCGAGATCGTGGGTGACCATGAAGACGGTTAGACCAAGGGTCTTCTGCAGCGTGCCAATGAGATCGTCGAAATCGCCGGCCGAAATGGGATCAAGTCCCGAAGTCGGTTCGTCGAGAAAGACGATCTCCGGGTCGAGCGCCAAGGCTCTGGCCAGGGAAACGCGTTTGGTCATGCCGCCGGACAACTCGGAGGGCAACTTGTCGGCCGTATCCTGAGGCAAGCCGACGAGCGCCAGCTTCTGGGCCGACAGGCCATCGAGCGTCGCCTGAGAGAGGCCGAGATGCTCGCGCATCGGCGCCTGGATGTTTTGCCGCACCGTCAGGCTGGAGAACAACGCGCCTTCCTGAAACAGCACGCCCCACCGCTCGCCAACGTCCAGGCGCTCGCGAGCCGTCAACTTGTCGATATCGTAGCCGAAGACTTCGATAGTTCCCGCCTGTTTGGGCAGCAGGCCCAGGATCGTTCGCGTCAGCACCGACTTGCCGGCGCCGGAAGCGCCGACAAAGCCGAGCACTTCGCCGCGGTGGAGGTCGAGATCAAGCCCATCCATAACCAGATGGTCGCCGAAACCAACCTTAAGGCCGCGGACGCGAATGATGACCTCGCTCGAAGACGGATTGGTGGGAGAGGCGCCGACGCTCAATAGTCCACCGTCGCGAAGAACATTGCAAACAACCCGTCCAAGACGATGACCATGAAGATCGATTTGACCACCGACGAGGTGACGCAGCGGCCCAGGGACTCGGCCGATCCCCGCACCTCCATGCCTTCCGTGGCGGCGATTAGGCCGATCACTATCGCCATGAACGGCGCCTTGATGAGCCCGACAAGGAAGGTCTCGGTCCAGATCGCGCTCTGAACTCGCGTAAGATAGACTGCCGGCGTCATCCCGGCGTATGCCCAACTCACGAGCAGGCCTCCCCCGAGTTGAGCCAGGTCGGCAAGGAACGTCAAAACCGGCAACGCTAGAGTTAACGCCACCAGTCGCGGAATGATCAGCACTTCCAGCGGATCGAGCGCCATCACCTTGAGCGCGTCGATTTCCTCGCGCATCTTCATCGAGCCGATTTCGGCCGTGATCGACGATCCGGTGCGCCCCGCGATCATGATCGAGGTCATCAGTACGCCGAGTTCGCGCAAACCCAAAACGGCCACGAGATTGACCGCATAGTCCGCGGCGCCGAAGCGGGTGAGCTGGAAGATGCCTTGCTGGGTGACGATCGCGCCGACCAGAAAGTTGATCAGCACGATGATCGGCACACTACGCAGCCCGTACATCTCAAGGTGATACACCATGGCTGTCCAGCGCCAGCGCAATGGCTGCAGGGCCAAGCGTAAGAACATCAAGACGACTTCGCCGAGGTAGTCGACGATGTCGATGAAATCGACGCCCAATTCGGCGACCGTCTCACCGACGGCCGAGAGCAGCGCGACCGTATGCGCTGGGGGAACGCGCGCGGACTTTTCGGGCGGATGGTAGCCAGCTTCCCTGAGCAGGAGGTCATGTTCGGGCCGCTCGCCGCGATAGGAGACCGTCGCGCCACCGGCCGCGAGCTCGTCCCGAGCCCGGTCGATGAACCACGCCCCGGCAGTGTCCATCCGCTGAAGGGCCGCGAGATCGAGGATCACGCGTTTCCCGCGCTCATCCGAGGAAGCGAGCGAAGCGCCCGCCGCCTCGAGATGGCGTCCGGCGCTTACGATCCACTCCCCAGCCAATGACAGCACGACCCCGTCCGGACCATCCTCTCGAGTTACGGAAGGCGTCGTGCTCACCAAGCGCTCCGGCCAAGCAGAAAGGCGCTCATATCGCGCCGCCCACCGACTGTCGAGCGAAGAGGACGCCGTCGCCCACCGCACCAGGATCAGGGCGAAAACAAACCAAGTACGAATCGGAGACCCCCTTAGACGGACTCAGATTCGAAGACAAAGCGAGTCGAATTTTTGTGCGGACCACTGCACGAGCCTTCAGGATCGTCGCGTCGTCTTGGAACCCCTCCTTTCCCGCCCGCTCCAGGAGCGTAAAGCCTCAGCGAATCAGTCGCTTGCCCCGCGTTGCGCAGCCTTGTCGACGGGGCCGTCCGGCGTCAAGTCTTGCGCCAAAGCGTCTCTCCGCCTGAGGCCATCTGCGCCAATGCGGGACGGGGCGAAGGGACCGGGCACAAAGGGAGCCGGAATCAGCGACGCGGCGCGGCGAGCAATTCTCCGCAGGAGAGGCAAGCCCCGATTCAGTTTGCTGGGCGCCGCAATCGAGTCATGGCGCCCAACTCGTTAATTCCACATGACAGCTGTGCTCTTGGCCCCTCTGACGAGGACGGCTGCGAACGGCCTCAGTCCATCACCGCCGCCTTGAGGATGCAGACCATCGTGGCGTGCGCCGGCTTCCCGCTGAGGTTGCGGATGCGATGAGGCATATCGCAGCGGTAGCGCAGGGTCTCGCCCGAGCAAGCCGTCCCGGTGGCGTCGCCGACGTTGACCTCGAGCTCGCCGTCCAAAACCGACAGACACTCGACCGACCCGCGCAAATGGGCGGTCAATTCGAGCACGCCGCCCGGATCGGCCTGAAAATCGTACCATTGCAGCCAGTCAACGGTTTTCAGCCACCCGATCACGGCAAGACGGCATAGTCCGTCGTCGGAGACAAGGATCGGCGTGGCTCCTCGGCTCAGATGCTCGATGAACGGCCCCTCGTCGGCCCCGCGCAGCATCGATTCGATCGACACGTCGAGCGCGTGGGCGAGGCGCCAGATCGTGGTCAGCGTCGGATTGGTCTCGTTGCGCTCGATCTGCGAGATGATCGACTTGGCAACGCCCGAATGTTGCGACAGGTCGGCGAGCGACAGGCCGTAGCCCTTGCGCAGCTTGAGCACCGCCTGCCCGAGCTGGTTGGAGAGCGAAGCCGCGCCGGCTTCGAGAACCTTGGCCCTGTCCTTGCCTTCAACGCCCATGACGCGCCTCGAAATTTGCGCCTATCATAGACGAGTTCGTCCCAATTATCGTACAGTTTTGTTCGTTTTCTCGGATGCGCTCAAACCCTGCCTTGCGGAAACCCGCGCCTGACGCCCCGCCGGGCAGGGCCGGCCCGTCGAGCCGCAAGGCGCGTTTGCTGCGCGCCGAAATCGTTTGCCGGAATGCCCTGAGCTCAAGCTTGGTTTTCCTTCGACGATATCCGTGATTTCAAGGTCTTACGTCGGATTTTTCCTTGCGGCGAAAGCGGCCGCCGCAGCCTCGAGAGGCACTGCCAAGCCGGGCAAGCCCGCTGCGCGGGTTAAACCCGCGCTGGTCACGGAACAAAATCAGAGCCACTCGAGCGATCACGAAGAAGTGGGCACCAGGCCGACGAACTGCCGCTCGCTGACGGTCGGCCGCGCGGTCGGTTCTTACACGAAGATCGATTGACGCCGCCCGCGCTAGGCCGGCGGCGCCGGGTGTCACATTTCCGCCGACAAGTAGCTCGTCACTTCCATGCCGGCACAGACCTCACGCACTTCGGGGGTGGACCATGTCACGGTATGTTCCTTTTGCTGGTTTTGGGTCCCTCCTGGCGGGAGCCCAAGGGCAAACATAGGGTACCATGGGGGTCCGAACAACCGTCGAATTGGGAACCCCGCCGCCGGCGACGACATTTGGGGTCGCAACTCTTCCTGCCGTTGGCAGAGCGACGGAGACAAAAGGGACGCCGCAATCCGAGCAGGACACCTCGGGGGCGGAATCCGCGGGGCGCCGCGCCAGCCTTGCGAGCGGCCCCCGGCCTCGTCAAAAAGCCCCCGGGAACGCGCCCCCGTCGATGAGGATGTTCTGACCGGTGATGAATCCGGCATGCGCGCTGGCGAGAAAGGCGCAGAGCGCGCCGAACTCGGCTGGATCGCCGAATCGCGCGGCTGGGATTCGCGCCTTCGAATCGGCGCGCGCCGTATCCACGCTCACGTTCCGCTGCGCCGCCGCGCGGGCAAGGCCGGATTTCTGCCGATCGGTTTCAAACGATCCAGGCTGGATCGAGTTGATGGTCACGTTGTCGCGCGCGTAGAGCCTCGCCGCCGAGGCGAGAAACGCGGTCAAGCCGGCGCGCGCGCCCGACGACACGTCGAGCCCGGCGATCGGAGCCCTGACCGAACCGGAGGTGATGTTGACGATTCGGCCGAAATTGCGCTGGACCATGCCCGGCGCTAGCGCCTGAACCAAGGCGATCGGGGTGAGCATGTTCGAACTCGATCCCCTTGAGGACATCCTCGCGGCTGATCTCTGCGAAACTCTTGTATGGCGGGCCGCCGTTGTTATTGACCAGAATGTCGGCGTCTGGACAGGCGGCGATGAGTTCCGCGCGCGTCGCCGGCTCGTCGAGATCGCCCAGGATTTCATGAACTTTAACGCCCGTCGCTCGCCGCAGTTCGCGCGCGGTCTCATCCAGGGTCTCCTTATCGCGGCCGTTGAGCACGACCGCGCATCCGGCTTCCGCCAGCGCTCGCGCGCAGGCGCGGCCCAAGCCTTTGCTTGACGCGCACACGATCGCCTTCCGGCCTTTAATTCCCAAGTCCATATCCCACGCCCCGCTCTCGACACTCCTGAGGTTGACAATTATAAGCCATACCAGTGCATCGCGTCATCGAAGCGACACGAGAATCTGCGCAGTCATTTCTCGTCTGTTCGCCCCCGCGAGGAGGCCGCTCGTGCCTAAACCCCATTCGACCCATCGATACAGGACGCTGTTCCTGTCGGATTTGCACCTGGGCACACGCGGCTGCCAGGCGCATCTCATTCTTGACATGCTACGCCACGTCGAGGCCGACACGATCTACCTGGTCGGGGACATAATCGACGGCTGGCGGCTTCGCTCCGGCTGGTACTGGCCCCAGGCCCACAACGACGTTGTCCAGAAATTGCTGCGCAAGGTGCGGCGCGGCGCGCGGATGGTGTTCGTTCCGGGCAACCACGATGAGTTCGCCCGCCAGTTCTTCGGGCTCACCTTCGGCGGGATCGAGATCAAGCGCCAGGCGATCCATACCGCGGCCGACGGCAAGCGCTATCTCATCACGCATGGCGACGAGTTCGACGTCGTTGTGCGCCATTCGAAATGGCTCGCCTTCTTCGGCGACTGGGCTTACGATTTCGCCTTGTTCGTCAATACTCATTTCAACGCCGCGCGCCGGTGGCTGGGACTGCCCTATTGGTCGTTTTCGGCCTGGGCGAAGCTCAAGGTCAAGAATGCGGTCAATTTCATCGGCTCATTCGAGCGGGAGTTGGCCAGCGAAGCCAGAAAGCGCGGGGTCGACGGCGTTGTCTGCGGGCACATCCATCATCCGATCATCCGGGAGATGGAGGGCGTAATCTACGTCAATACCGGCGATTTCGTCGAATCGTGCTCGCTAGTGGTTGAGCACTACGACGGCCAGTTCGAAGTGCTGCGCTGGAAGGATCCATTGCAGCTTGTCGCGCGCGTTGAAGAAAGCGCGTCCTTTGACGAGGAAGCGCCGGTCGCGGGGGCTGAAGAGGCGCAAGCGGAAGCGGCTTGATGCGCATCCTGATCGCGACCGACGCCTGGCGGCCACAAGTCAATGGCGTGGTGTCGACGCTGGAGCGAATGACTCAGGCAGCGGCCGAATTGGGCGTGGCGTTCGATTTCCTCACTCCGCAGGGCATGTGGAGCGCTCCCCTGCCCTCCTACCCTGAAATTCGCCTCGCGATCCCGTCTTGGCGACGGATCGGCCAGCGCATCGAGGAGGCCAACCCCGACCATATCCATATCGCCACCGAAGGCCCGATCGGCTGGCTGACCCGGCGCTATTGCCTCAGCCATAAGCGGGTCTTCACCACCAGCTACCACACCCGCTATCCTGAATATGTGTCGGCGCGGATCCGCATTCCCGAACGGCTGACCTATGCGGGCTTGCGCTATTTTCATGCGCCTTCGGCCGCCGTGATGGCGCCGACGCCGACCATCGGCGCCGACCTCACCCGCCGCGGCTTCCCCCGGGTCAGGCTCTGGACTCGCGGCGTCAACCACGCAGTCTATCGCCCTCGGCCACAGCGCGCGCTCGACCTGTCGCGGCCGATCTTCCTGTCGGTTGGACGGGTGGCGGTGGAAAAAAACCTCGAGGCCCTGCTCAGCCTAGACCTGCCCGGCTCGACCGTCATCGTCGGCGATGGGCCGGCCCGCCGCCACCTCGAGCGCCGCTACCGCCATGCGCATTTTCTCGGCGCCAAGCAGGGCGAGGCGCTGGCCGACATTTATGCGAGCGCGGACGTGTTCGTTTTCCCCTCGCGCACCGATACGTTCGGGATCGTGATGATCGAGGCTCTGGCCAGCGGCTTGCCGGTCGCGGCTTTTCCCGTGCCTGGGCCAATCGATGTCGTCTCCCCGGGAGCGGGCGTGCTCGACCAGGATCTGCGCGCGGCCTGCCTAAAGGCTCTGACCATTCCGCGCGAGCAGGCGCGCGAACATTCCATGCGGTTCACCTGGAAGGAGAGCGCCCGCCAGTTCCTCGACAATATCGAAGCCAGCCGAGCCGAGGTCAAAGCGGCGATCGCCTCGTCGCCTGGGGCGGCGGCCAGCGCTCAGTCAGTTGAGAAGGGGGAGCGCCCGAGGCGGGCTTCCTGCCCGGTTTAGGGTCGTCCCGACCGCAAAAAGCGCGCCTGCCGGGCTCTACCGGCATTTTACCGGCACGCCCTAATGTTTTCAGTGCGTTGGGACCCCGTTTAGTTCCGTGCTCAATTTCGAGCGCACTTGGACCCTGCACGACTGCAGGAGCAAATAAATAGCATATATATTATGTTATAAACCCCTCCCTAAGCAGCAACGCTGAAGGCGGCGGCGGTGGTCGCAACGACGATAAGCAGCGGCGGCGCTCGCCAGACGACTAAGGCGACAAAGCCCGCCGCCGCGATCGCGAAATCGGTCGGCCCCCGGACCCCGCTCGTCCATACCGGGTTATAGAGCGCGGAAGCGAGCAGGCCGACCACGGCCGCGTTGACGCCGGCCATCGCCGCACGCGCGGCGCCGCGCCCTCGCAAGTCCTGCCAGAAGACCAAGGCCGCCATCAGCAGCAAGAGTCCGGGCGCGAAGATCGCAAATAGCGCCAGCGCTGCTCCAACAATGCCGCTCGGCGGGACGCTGGCGACTGCGCCGAGATAAGCCGCAAAGGTGAACAGCGGCCCAGGAACGGCCTGGGCGGCGCCGTAGCCGGCGAGGAACGCGCTGTCGGACACCCACCCCCGATCGACCACGGCGGCGCGAAGCAACGGCAAGACGACATGGCCGCCGCCGAACACCAGCGCCCCCGAGCGGTAGAAGGCGGCGGCGAGGGCCGAGGCGCTCGCGCCCGCCTGGAGAAACGACAGCGCCAGCAGCGCGACGTAGAGGCCGGCGAACACGATCCCCATGCGCCGGCTGACCGGCGCTTCGGCGCCCGGCGACCGCGATGCCGTGTCCTGCCGGCAGACCAGGAATCCGGCGAGGGCGCCGAGCACGATTGCAACGATCTGCGCCCATGCCGCCGGCGCGAGCGAGGTGAGGACCAGCGACAGGACGGCGATCGTCGCGCGCGGCCGATCCGGACACAGGTTCTGAGCCATTCCCATGACCGCCTGGGCGACAATGGCGACCGCGACCAGCTTGAGGCCGTGCAGCAGTCCATCGCCAACGGGGCCGTGAAGCGCGCCCTCGCCATAGGCGAACAACGTCATGGCGGCCGCCGACGGCAGGGTGAACCCCGCCCAGGCGGCGAGGCCGCCGAGGTATCCGGCGCGCATGAGCCCGACCGCGAAGCCCGTCTGGCTGCTGGCCGGACCTGGCAGAAACTGGCAGAGCGCAACCAGATCCGCATAGGCCCGCTCGTCGAGCCAGGCGCGGCGGACGACGAACTCACGGCGGAAATAGCCGAGATGCGCAACCGGCCCGCCGAAGCTGGTCAGGCCGAGCTTGAGAAAAACGCAGAGAACCTCGAGCGGGGAGCCAGCGTTGCTTCGTCCAAGCCCGACATCCTCGGTCGCTGACGTCATCCGAGCCTATGCGTCATCGCGGCGCGCCCGGCGCCGCAAGCAGCGCGAGCCTCGCTGTCAGTCCGTCGTCACGCCGCCTTCGCCAGCCGCTGCTGCACCATGTTTCTCAGCTTATTGAGATCGTGCGCGAACAGGCGGATGCCGTCGGACAGCTTCTCGGTCGCCATCTGGTCTTCGTTCAGCATCCAGCGGAACGTCTTTTCGTCCATCGCGACCTTGGCTGGCGCCGGCCCGGGATGGGCCGGGTCGAGGCGCCGCTTGAGCTCGCCCTCCTCCTTTGACAGAGCCTCCAGCAGCTGAGGCGAGATGGTAAGTCGGTCACAGCCGGCCAGAGCCTCGATCTCGCCCGTATTGCGGAATGACGCGCCCATCACGACCGTCTTGATTCCATGGGTCTTGTAATAGGCGTAGATGGTGCGCACCGATTGCACGCCGGGATCCGTCTCGGGGGTGTACGGCCCGCCGCCCGCCTTCACGTGCCAGTCGAGGATGCGTCCGACGAAGGGCGAAAGGAGGAACGCCTTGGCGTCGCCCGCCGCGATCGCCTGCGCCAGCGAGAAGGCGAGGGTCATGTTGCAATCAATGCCCTCCGCCTGTAGGCGCGTAGCGGCTTGCACGCCTTCCCAGGTCGAAGCGAGCTTGATCAGGATGTGCTCGTGGCCGATGCCCCGCTCCTTGTAGGCGGCGATGAATGACTTCGCTTTGGCGACCATGCCCTCGACGTCAAAAGAGAGATCGGCGTCGACTTCCGTCGACACCCGGCCAGGAACGATCTTCGTCAGTTCGGAGCCGAAGTTCACGGCGATGCGGTCCGTCACTTCGCCCACCGAAGCGCCTCGTTTGCCGCCCCACATGATCGCCTCATCGACAAGACGGGCATAGGCGGGCATCTCCGAAGCCTTCAGAATTAACGACGGATTTGTCGTCGCGTCAGTCGGCTTGTAGGCGCGGATCGATTCCATGTCGCCCGTATCCGAGACGACGGTGGTCATGGTGCGCAACTGTTCGAGCTTATTGGTCATGGATCACTCTCCTAAAGGCCCGTCTCGCTTTGACGAGATTGTCGCGCCGGAGCGCGTCATAAGCAAGCGGCGCCGTCAAGTCGCCCGGCCGTTTCGGCGGAACTTAACGCGCTCGAGCCCGTTTTCGGACATTCGACCCCCAAGGAGAGCCCCCATGCCCACCCGCAAGAACCCCGAAGACCCCCGCAAGAACCTCGAAGATCTGTTCTCCGAGAACTCTCAAGGACATCTATTTCGCTGAGAAGCAGATTCTGCGCGCCTTGCCAAAGATGGCGCGTGAAGCTGCGTCACCTGAACTCAAGCAGGCGTTCGAGACCCATCGCGACCAGACAGAAGGGCACGTCGAGCGCCTCAACGAGGTGTTCGAGCAACTCGGCCGGCCTGCGCGCGGCAAAACCTGCGAGGCGATCCTCGGCATCATCGAAGAGGCCAAGGAAATCATGGACGAGTTCAAGGGGGCGCAAGCGCTCGACGCCGGCCTCGCGTCATCCGCCCAGGCGGTCGAGCATTACGAGATCGCACGCTATGGCACGCTGAAGACCTGGGCGAAGGAACTCGGCTTCAACGACGCCGCGAAGCTCCTCGACGAGACGCTGCAGGAAGAAATCGAGACCGACCAGCTTCTCACCAAGATCGCGAAGTCGGCGGTCAACTTGAAGGCTGCCTGAGCGTCGCCTTCGCGCCGGCCCGGGCGGGAGCCCTCTCAATCTCGCGCCCCGGGCCGATCGCGTTGTCACGTGATCCAACGACAAGTTCCGTTCTCGAAGCACAACGCTCGGCCCTGGACGATCGGCGCGTCCGCCGCCTTCGCCGGCTTGACGCCGGCGATCAGCGTCATCAGCGCCCGCGCAACGCCTCCGTGGGAGACGATGAACGCGTCTCCGCTCAGGCCATCCAGCCACGGCCGCAGGCGCTCGGCGAGCATCGCGTAACTTTCGCCGCGAGGCGGAACGAAGCTCCATTTGTCCTCTTTGCGGGTCCGGACGCCCTTAGGGTCGCGCGCAGCGATCTCCGGCCAGGTCAAGCCCTCCCAGGCGCCAAAGCTGATCTCCTTCAGCACGGGGTCGAGCGCGTAGCGGCGGGGCGGGAGGCCCATCGCGTCGCGTGCGATCTCCATGGTCTCCCGGGCGCGCTCAAGCGGCGAAGCGATGAAAGCGTCCCCCGCCTCCAATCGATCGATCTCAGGCCCGATCCGCGCGGCGAGCGTCCTTCCGACCGCCCGCGCCTGCTCGCGCCCACGGGCGTTGAGGGGGATGTCGAGCTGTCCCTGCAGCCGGTTCTCGGCGTTGTACGCGGTCTCGCCGTGACGCAAGAAGATGAGGCGATGGGGAAACTCCGGCACGCGAAGACGTTCCCCCTGCGATGATGCAACCGCGCCTCGAGCGCGCCTAAAGCGCGCCGCGAAAAAGCGGGCGCCGGTTTTTCGCGAAAGAGCGCGAGAAATCAAGCAATCCAAAGCCTGCCGCGCTTCGATCGAATCGCAGCATCCTTAGGCGTTCACCTCGAGCGGCCGGAAGCCCCTTTGCTTCGCCAGCGCCAGGGATTCGGCGACAGTTCCAACCCCACCGGTCGTCGACACTGCGCGCATTGACGCGGCGGCGCACGCATGCCCGAGTTCGAGACACTTGGCGATCGGCCATTCCTCATGCAGCCCGTAAAGCATGCCGGCGGCGAAGGCGTCGCCCGCGCCATTGGCGCCGGCGATGGCGCTGGCTGGGATCGCGACCGAGCCTAACGCAAGGCGCGATCCGTCGCGTGCGCCCACCACCCCGCCCTCGGGGAAATGGGCCGCAGCCCAACGCATGGCCCCGAGCGCGAGCACGTCCTCGATCGCATGCGCGACGGCGGCCGGGTCAGTCGAGCCGTCCGCGCGCCGCGTTCCGCGTCCGGCAAGCGCCCCGATCTCGTAATCGTTGACGATCAGCCAATCGAGATGCGGCAGGCATGGACGGCCAAGCTCGGCGAGCCGCTCGGCGCTAGTGGTCATCAATTCGAGATTGGCGGCGAGGCCGGCGGCCTTCGCCTTGCGCAGCGCCGCGACCCAGCCATTGGCCTCGCCGCGCCACGGCCGGTCCATCGCCTTGTGCGCGCCCGGCAATCCAAGATGTAGAATCCGCGCCCGGGTCGAAGAGAAATCGAAGTCGTCGGGCGTCATCTCGGCCGCCACGCCCTGATGATAGAAATGGGTGCGCCGTCCGTTGGCTTCGACGTTGAAGGCGTCGACGCTCATCGTCGCGCCTCCGGGCACGGCCCGAAGCGCGGCGCGGTTTATGCCGCGCGCGTCGCATTCATTGAACAGAAAGCGCCCAAGGTCGTCGTCGCCGACCACCCCCATCGCTTCGACCGGGAAGTCAGGATCAAGGCGCTTGAGGTCGAACGCCATGTTCGAGCCGGACCCGCCGTTCTGGCGGTCGATCGCGAGAACCTCGTTGGAGGTGTCCTCGTCCGGCCAGCGCGCAATCGACTTGTTGAAATCGACGCACCAGGTGCCCGCCGACAAGACGCCGCGCCGTTCGCTCATCGCTCAGGCCGACTCGAGGACCGATTCGGTGATCGCGCTGTCGAGCGCGAGATCGCGCGCCGGCTTCAGGCCCTGCTTCTGAAGCCCGGCGTGATAGTCCTTGACGGCATCGAGCGGAGAAAGCGCGCCGTCGGCGACGGCGCGCATGAGTCGCACGATGTCGAGCGGGGATTCAGCGAGGTTGATCTTGCGGCCGAACAGCGCGACGCGAGCGCCATATTTCTGCGCCTGGTGAATCAGTTCAAAGCAGTCGCGCGAGGTGCCGACGCCGCCGCCCAGCACGCCGACCACCAGATCCGGATCGAACGACGCCAGCTCTTCCAAAGCTTTCGGCCCATTATAGGCGATCTTGAGGAAGCGCGGCCGCTCCGCCTCGGTTAGGCCGGCGAGGCAACGGATGATGGCGTCGTTGACGAATTGGGGCGTCGTTTCCGCGGTCAGCCCCCGCTCGACATTCGGATTGAACACCTCGAGAAAATAGGAGAAGCCGTGGGCTTCGGCGTCGGCGCGAAAGTCTCTGAACGCCTCGAGCGAGGCATGATCGGCGTCGATGTCGTTGGTGAAGGTGATCGAATAGAGCCCGAGGTCGGTCAGCGGCTTCACGTGCTTGAGCGATGCGCTGCGGAACGGCCGCGACGGCTGGTGATGAAAAGAGGCCCCGCGGTGGCGCCACACGTCGGTCGTGTCATTGGCGCGGATGACCGGCTTGACGCCTGTTCCGGCGAAGACGTTGCGCTTGACGAGCTTCTCCAGATTCGAGACCGAGGTCAGCATAATGTCGACGACGTTTTGCTTGACGATCGCCTCGATCGAATCGATGAACTCGGCGCGCGTCTGGAAACGCGCCTCCCCATTATGCCTCGCAGGCCCGACCGCGTGCAAACCCGGACCCATATCAGGATCCTTGGCGTCGGCGATGATGAAATCCGAGCGCCGATAGGCGCCGCCGCGGATGCGCGCGAGCTTTTCGTCGAGTTTGAACATGAACGCGTCTCCAGTTTTAGCCGAGGGTTTACAGGGCGCTGCTTAGGGATGGCAACCCGCTTGAGCGGGCCGCTGGCGCTCGTCGCCCGTTGCCGTTAGTTTGTGGTCGCCGGTGCGCCCCGGTTTTGCGGGTGGAGTTTCGATGGCCAAAAGTCTACGAAAGCCGCACAAGGCCAGGACCGTCCGCGGCTGGCTCATTGCGGCGGCGGCCGGATTCGCGTCCGCCCTTGCTGGCGCCGCCGCGGATGCGCGCGCCGCGGACGACGACCCTTACGCCAAGGCCCAAGCCTGGCTCTGCCGGCCGGGCGCGTCCGACCTCTGCGCCGCGCCCGTGGTCGCGACGGTTGTGCGAGGAGACGCCTCGCGCACGACCCGGGTTTTTAAGCCCAATGTTGCCGCGCCGATCGACTGTTTCTACGTCTACCCGACCGTCTCCGAAGATCCGGCTGGCAACAGCGGCATGACGGCCGGACCCGGCGAGAAGCGGGCGGTCGCGCAGCAATTCGCGGCCTTCGCCTCCGTCTGCCGGCCGTTCGCGCCAATCTACCGGCAGGTGACGCTCGCGGGCGTCGAGGCCGTGCTCCAGCATGAGCCGCTCCAGGTCGATTTCAAGCTTCCCTACGACGACGTGAGGGCGGCGTGGCGGCATTACCTCGCCCATGACAACGACGGTCGCGGGGTCGTGCTGATCGGCCATTCGCAGGGGGCGCGAATCCTGGCGCGGCTCATCGCCCACGAGATCGAGGGCAAGCCCGAGCAGCGCCTCCTCGCCGGCGCCCTCGCCCTCGGGTTTAATGTCGAAGTCCCGGAGGGCAAGGATGTCGGCGGGACGTTCAAGACGATTCCGCTTTGCCGCGGTGCGGGGCAGAGCGGCTGCGTCGTCGCCTACGAGACATTTCCGTCGAACTCGCCTCCGCCGGACGATTCCCGCTTCGCCCATCCCGAAACGCCAGGCATGGAGATCGCCTGCACGGATCCCGCCGCGCTTTCCGGCGGCAGACTCGACCCAATTCTGCCGACAGAGACAAACCTCCTTGGCAAGTCCCCGCTCGATGCGAGCTGGGGCGCGTTCATCAAGCCGCTCGACGCGCCCTTCGTGTCGCTGCCCGGAATCGCGTCCGGCCATTGCGTCGAGGGGCCGAAGGCCTCCTACCTCGCCGTCTCGATCAACGCGCCGGCGGCGCCGGGCGCTTGGCCGGCGACCCTCCCCGGCGCCCTCGTTGTGGACGGGCGGCTCCTCAAGAGCTGGGGCTGGCACCTCATCGACGTCAATGTCGCGATGGGCAACCTCATCGATTTCGTCTCAACGCTGCGCAAGCCCGGCCCGTAACCGGACGTATCGCGTGATCTGATCTCAGCAAATGAACAAGGCTTTATTCGTCTACATCACGCTCGCCGCGCTGACGCTTGTCGTTTTTGCGATCTGGCCCGGGCTCGACTTGGCGGGCGCGCGCTACTTCTATCACGACGGGGGATTCTTCGGCCGCGATGACCTCGGACGCTTCTGCCGCGACTTTTTTCGCGTAACGCCATTCGTCGTGCTGGCCACCTATGCGGCACTGTGGCTCGCCAAGGGTCTTGGGTTCCGGCTCGGCTGGGCGCCGAGCGGCCGGGCGGTGATCTTTCTCATCGCCTCGATGGTCATCGGGCCTGGACTGATCGTCAATCTCGGCTTCAAGGATCATTGGCATCGTCCCCGCCCGATCCAGACCCAGGACTTCCGCGGGCCGGACCCTTTCACTCCGTGGTATGACGACGACGGCGCGTGCGAGAAGAACTGTTCGTTCGTCTCCGGCGAAGCGGCGACCGGCTTCTGGATGGTCGCGCCAGCGAGCGTGCTGCCGCCGCCCTGGCGCGGTCCCGCGATCGTCGCCGCCTTCGCGTTCGGCTTCGGCGCTGGTCTCTTGCGGCTCGCCTTCGGCGGCCACTACCTTAGCGACGTGCTGCTGGGCGGACTGATTACCCTCATCGTCATCGAGGTCGTCCGCCGACTGGTCTGGCCGCTCGGCGCCTGCGAACCGGAGTCGCTCCGGCAGCCAGGGACCCGGGGCTCTCGGCGCCCGGACGCGTCCAGCGCCCGCGGAGCAAGCCTTTGAGCCGCGGCGGATTGACAAGCGGCCGGACGAGGAATCTCCTGCTTCTCAAGGCTGCAACGCGGAGGAGACGCCATGGCGGAGACGCCGATCGTCGGCCGGCGTCGGTGGGCGATCGGGCTTCTGCTCGGCGCCGGCATTCTTATCAACTATTTCGACCGGGTGAACATCTCGGTCGCGGCGCCGCAGCTTCAGCAGGAGTTCGGCCTCACTCCGGGTGATCTCGGGCTGCTTTTCAGCGCCTTCTTTTGGTCCTACGCCATCCTGCAGGTCCCGGTCGGAATCGTGCTCGACCGGCTGGGCGTAACGACCGTGAGCCGCATTGGCGCGTTCCTGTGGGGCGTCGCTTCGGGGCTGGTCGCCTTGGCCAGCGGCTTCGGCTTCATCTTGGGAGCGCGCATCCTGCTCGGCGTCGCGGAGGCGCCGGCCTTCCCGGCCAATTCCAAGGCCACCGGCTACTGGTTCCCGCGCGGCGAGCGCGCGACGGCGACCGCGATCTTCGACGCGGCGGCGAAATTCTCCAACGTCATCGGCGTGCCTCTGGTGGCGGTGGCGGTCGTTACGTTTGGCTGGCGGTGGGGCTTCGGCCTCACCGCCATCTTGAGCTTCGCTTATTTTCTCGCCTACTGGTTCATCTATCGCGACCCGAGCGCCGATCCGAAGCTGACCCGTGAGGAGCGCGACTATATCCGCAAGGGCGGCGCGACGCCCGAAGGCGAATCCGAAGCGAGCCCGTTCGGGATGCTGGGGTATCTCTTGCGCAATCGCAAGGTGTGGGGTTCACCATCGGCTTCGCGGCTTACGGCTACTCGTTCTACCTTTTCCTTACATGGCTGCCGGGCTATCTCGTCAGCGAGATGCATATGAGCATCATCAAATCGGCCGGCTATACAGCGATACCGTGGCTGTTTGCGACGATTTCCGATCTGGTCGTCGGCGGCTGGCTGATCGATCATTTGCTGGCTAAGGGTTACGACGACACGAAGACCCGCAAGACAGTGTTGGTCGGCGGCATGATTCTCGGCCTTGCCGTGTTCGGCGCGACGCTGACGAAAAGCCCGGTGTGGGCGATATTCTGGATCACCATCGCTCTCAGCGGCCTTGCGGCGGCGGCGCCGGTCGGCTGGTCGATCCCGTCGCTGATCGCTCCCAGGGGCGGCACCGGCACGATTGGCGGAGTCATGAAGTTCTTCAACAATCTCATGGGCGCGATCGCCCCCGCGGTCACCGGCTTCGTCGTCGGCGCGACGCATTCCTTCTCGCTCGCGTTCCTGGTCGCGGGCGTCGTGCTGTTGATCGGCATCTTCTTCTTCACCGTCGTTCTGGGGAAGATCGAGCCGATCCCAGAGCCGGACGGGATCGCGGCCGCTCATGCTCCGGCCTGAAGCGGATGAACGAGACAAAGACGGTGTGCGCGCTGATCGTCATGGGCGTGTCGGGCAGCGGCAAGACGACAGTCGCCGAGTTGCTTGCGAAGCAGCTAGGCTGGCCGTTCATGGAGGGCGACCGGCTCCATCCTCCCGCCAATGTCGAGAAGATGCGGCAGGGAAGTCCGCTGACCGACGCAGACCGGGCCCCATGGCTCGATCGAATCGGCCGGGAGCTCAAAAGCTGGGCCGCCGAGGGACGTTCCGGGGTCATGACCTGCTCGGCGCTCAAGCGCGCCTATCGCGACCGCATCCGCGCCGCGCGGCCTGACGTTCGCTTCGTCTACCTCAACGGCTCGGAGGCGCTCATCGGGGCCCGCATCGCGGCGCGCCATCACGAATACATGCCCGCTTCCCTGCTCCGCAGCCAGTTCGACACGCTGGAGGAGCCGACGCCGGACGAGGGAGTCGTCACGGTCGAAGCGGGCGGCTCGCCTGACGAGGAGGTCGCCGCGATCATCGCCACGCTCAGACTTGCGGGCGGGAAGCAGGCGTAAGAGCCGGGTTGCGCGTCGCGCGGGCGGCACTATAAGTCCCGCCGACCCTTCCCGGAACGCCCCCATGCCGAGCCCCAAGAAGCCGCAAGTCAAGCGCGTCGTCCTCGCCTATTCGGGCGGCCTCGACACGTCCATCATCCTCAAGTGGCTACAGACCGAATATCGCGCCGAGGTCATCACCTTCACCGCCGACCTCGGCCAGGGCGAGGAGCTGGAGCCTGCGCGGAAAAAAGCGGAACTGCTCGGCGTGCAAGCCGCAGAACATCTTCATCGAGGACCTGCGCGAGGAATTCGTGCGCGACTATGTGTTCCCGATGTTCCGCGCCAACGCCCTCTACGAGGGCCAATATCTGCTCGGCACCTCGATCGCGCGGCCGCTTATCGCCAAACGCCTGGTCGAGATCGCTCAGAAGATGGGGGCCGACGCCATCGCACACGGCGCGACCGGCAAGGGCAACGATCAGGTGCGCTTTGAGCTCTCGGCCTATGCGCTCGATCCCGACATCAGGATCATCGCGCCCTGGCGCGAATGGGACTTCGCCTCCCGCACCCAGCTCCTCGCCTTTGCCGAGCAGCACCAGATCCCGATCGCCAAGGACAAGCGCGGCGAAGCCCCGTTCTCGATCGACGCCAACCTGCTGCACTGCTCCTCCGAGGGCAAGGTGCTCGAGGACCCGGCCGAGGAAACGCCGCATTATGTCTATTCGCGGACAATTCATCCGGAGGATGCGCCCGACAAGCCGACCGTGATCGTGATCGCCTTCGAGAAAGGCGATCCCGTCGCGACGGACGGCAAGCGCATGAGCCCGGCGACCCTGCTCGCCGCCTTGAACAAGCTCGGCCACGACAACGGGATCGGCCGGCTCGATCTGGTCGAGAACCGCTTCGTCGGCATGAAGTCGCGCGGCATGTATGAGACGCCCGGCGGCACGATCCTGCTCGCGGCGCATCGCGCGATCGAATCGATCACACTCGACCGCGGCGCGGCGCATCTCAAGGACGAGCTCATGCCCAAATACGCCGAGCTTGTCTACAACGGCTTCTGGTTCTCGCCCGAGCGGGAGCTCCTGCAGGTCCTCATCGACAAGAGCCAGGAGATGGTCACGGGCCGGGTGCGCCTCAAGCTCTACAAGGGCGGCGTGCATGTGATCGGCCGCGACAGTCCGCATTCGCTCTACGACCAGGATCTCGTGACCTTCGAGGAAGGCGCCGTCGCCTACGACCACAACGACGCCTCGGGCTTCATCAAGCTCAACGCGCTGCGCCTGCGCACGCTGGCCAAGCGGCGCAAAAAGGCGGCGAAGGGGTAAGGCGACGCTTGCCGCGACGACACGCAAAGGCGGACGGCGCTAAGCGGCTCGTTCGCATCGTCATTCCACGGAAACCCCCTTGGCCTTCGCGGCCGCCGCGACGAACTTCATGGTCTGCGAGAACGCGTCGTTGAGCGGCTCGGCGGTCGCGGAATCGGAAATCTCGGCGAAGCGCGCGGCGATCGTCTCGGGCGTGCGCTCGCTCTCGTTGAGATAGACGCCGGGCGTCTCGCCGATATGGGTCACCGCGAAGACGCCGGCGCCCGCGCCTAAAATGACGCGCGAGGGCGCGTTCTCGCTCACGAGAAAGAGCACGCCAGGGGTCACCGATTCCGGCGTCATCAGTTCCGCAGCGACCGGGGTGAGCAGGCCCTCGGTCATGGCCGTCCGCGCTGTCGGCGCGAGCACGTTGACGCGGATGTCGTTCTTCGCGCCCTCAAGGTGCAGAACGTTCATAAGCCCGATCATCGCCGCCTTCGCGGCGCCATAGTTCGCCTGGCCGAAATTGCCGTAGATGCCGGACGCAGACGAAGTGAAGACGATACGTCCGTAATTGCGTTTCCGCATCCCCGCCCATACGGCCTTCGCGCAATTGGCCGAGCCGATCAGATGCACGCGGACGACGAACTCGAAATCCGCCATCTCCATTTTGGCGAAAGTCTTGTCGCGCAGCACGCCGGCGTTGTTGACGAGAATGTCGACGTGACCCCACAACTTTTCGGCGCGGGCAACCATCTCGGAGACCTCCGCAAAGTCGGCGACGTCCGCATTGTCCCCGATCGCCGTCCCGCCGGCAGCCCGAATCTCTTCCACAACCCTCATTGCATTGTTGAAGCCCCCGTTTTGACCGAAATCATTGACGACGACGTTCGCTCCGCGCGCCGCAAGTCCCAGAGCATGCGAACGTCCGAGACCGGAGCCAGCGCCGGTGACGATGGCCACTCTGCCTTCAAAGTCGATTGTCATGACGATTTCCCCGCGCGCACCACTTGGGCGAATTCCCCTTCTACAATCGCTTCGCGCCGGCGCAACGTTCGAGCCCTGTTGCACAGGCGTCATATTTGCGCGTCAAAGACCGGTCCGGCGGGGAAATGCGTGATCCCGCCGACGATTCGCTCACGCGAAGCGGCGCCCATGCCTGGAAAACCCGGAAGCGACCTGGAAGAACTCCGCGCCCTTCTCGCCGAGGTGAAAGCGCTGCGCGAAGCCGTCGAGGACAAGGCCGCGGAGTTCAGGATCGCGTGGGGCGTCGGCGCGGACAAGTCGAAGACCACGCCCCGGGTTCTCAATCTTTCCCACTATATCGCGCTGCGCGAGCACGACGTCACCGACCTGCAATACCGGCTCGCGGCGCGGGGGCTATCCTCGCTTGGCCGCAGCGAGAGCCACGTCGCGCAGGCGCTCGACGCGCTCATTGCGACGCTCAAGCGCCTGACGCGGCGAATCGAGCGCGCCCTATCCCGCGCCGGTGTTGGCGAGGGCGGGCGCGGCGGAGCTGGAGGCGGAGGCCGACCGCCTCTTCGGCAAGCGGCCAGAAAGGCGGCCCGCGCGCGCGGGTCATGGCGACCTTGCCGCCGGAGGCCGCGATGGAACCCGGAATTCGTCGACAATCTGGTGACCGCCGGCATGGATTGCGCGCGCATCAATTGCGCCCACGACGACCCCGAAACGTGGGGCCGAATGATCGAGAACGTGCGAGCGGCGGCCGCGCGGCTCGAGCGTCCCTGCCGGGTTCTGATGGACATCGCCGGGCCCGAAGTGCCGCATCCTCAGAGTGAAGGCGCCGCCGAAAACGCGCCTCTTGCGCGGCGACCGTGCTCGTTCTCGTCGACGAACTGCGCGAAAGGACGAAGGAGCCGATCGCCTTCTCGCTCAATTTTCCCGAACTCGTCGATCAGCTCGCTGTCGGCTCCGAAGTCTTCATCGACGACGGCAAGGCCGCGGCCCGAGTTGTCATCGAAGGGGCCGGGCCGGGCCGAGATCGAGGTCTACGCCGCGCGCGAGAAGGGCGTGCGGCTGAAACCCGGCAAGGGCGTCAATTTTCCCTCGACCGAACTCGATCTGCCGCCGCTGACCTCCAAGGACTTCCGCGATCTCGACTTCATCGCCGAGCATGCCGATCTGATCGGCTATTCGTTCGTGCAGCGGGTCGACGACATCGAGCTCCTGCAGGATCATCTGGTGGCGCGCGCGCCCAAGCGCGAGCCGCCGGGGCTCGTGTTGAAGATCGAGACGCCGCTCGCGGTGCGCAATCTTCCGCCCCTCATCCTGCAGTCGGCGGCGCACAATCCGACCGCGGTAATGATCGCGCGCGGCGACCTCGCGGTCGAACTCGGCTTCGCCAGGCTCAGCGAAATGCAGGAGGAAATCCTGTGGCTCTGCGAGGCGGCGCACACGCCGGTGGTTTGGGCGACGCAGGTGCTCGACAATTTCGTGCGCGACGGCGTGGCGAGCCGCGCCGAAATGACCGACGCGGCGATGGCGCAAGGCGCCGAATGCGTGATGCTCAACAAGGGGCCTTATCTCGCCGAGGGCGTCGGCTTTCCTGCGCGACGTGCTCACCCGCATGGATCGCCACCACGTGAAGAAATTCGCCCGCTTCGCTCCCCTCAAGGAATGGGCGTAAGGGAGGCCTTCGGGCCGGGCGCGGGCGGACCCGGCGCCCTCATCGGCTCTCAGCCTTGCACGATCTCCCCGAACGGCTCCCAGCTTGTCCCGTTGAAGGTGAGCAGCTGCAACTGGCGGATCGGGCTGAAGTTGTCCGGCGAGGTGTTGACCGTGATGCCAGGATTGAAAAGCGGGACGGCGAACTTCTTGAGGTTCGCCGCCTCCTTCATCACGTTCTCGCGCGAGAGGTCATTGCCGCACTGCTTCAGCACCTGAATCATGGTCGCCGCCGCGCCGTAGGCGTAGGCCGCGTTCGCATCATTGAACTGGCTTGCGGACATGTATTTCGAGGTGAAGTCCTTCCACGCCGCGACGTTCGGATCGTCCTTGTAGCGCGCGTCGGTCACGTCGAGGACATATCCCCCCGTGATCAGGCCCTTCGACTTGTCGAGCCCCGCGGGCTTGAGGATGGTCGCGATCGACACCGACACGTTGGTGATGTAGCGCGTGGCGTTCCAGCCGAGATCGAAGGATTTGCGGATCGCCTGCGCGGCGAATTTCGGCGTCGCGGCGATCAGAAACACGTCGGCGCCGGACCCTTGCAAGGTCACGACCTGCAAATCGACGGTCGGCTCCGACGTTTCGTAGGACGCCTCCTTGATGATCATCCCGGCCTTGTCCGCGCCGAGACCTTCCTTCAAGCCGGTCAGATAGTCCTTGCCGAAATCGTCGTTCTGAAACAGCATCGCGATCTTCGCGTTCGGCTTGGTCGCCAGGATCTGCTTGGCGTAGATGCGCGCCTCCGTCTGGTAGTTGGGGTTGTAGCCCATCGTCCAGGGGAAATGCTTCGGATCGTCCCACTTGGCCGCGCCGGTGGCGACGAAAAGCTGCGGCACCTTGTTGTCGTTGAGATATTGCCGGATCGCGGTATTGGGCGCGGTGCCAAGGGTGTTGAACAGGAAAGCAACCTTCTCCTCCTCGACCAGGCGGCGCACCTGCTCGACCGTCTTCGGCGGACTGTAGGCGTCGTCGAGGCTGATGAGATTGATTTTGCGGCCGTTGATCCCGCCCTGCTCGTTGATCATCTTGAAATAGGCGAGCTCGGTGCGGCCGATAACGCCATAGGCCGAGGCAGGGCCGCTATAGGGCATCGTTTGCCCGATCTTGATTTCAGTGTCGGTGACGCCCGGCGCATTGTCGGCGCGGGCTACGCCGGAACTTGCGGCGAAGGCCGCAACGGCGGCGCTCGATTGCAGAAATGTCCGTCGATTGATCATGGCGGTTCTTCCTTCCCTTCGTAACTTCGCGGCGACATTGACGTCGCCTTTTTCAACCTTCGGGTGCCGAGACGACGTGAGCGCTCGCGCCGCCGCCCGCGCCGCGCCCGCTACACCTGCAGGCATCGCGGCCATTATCAGAATGAGCAGCACTCCGTAAATCGCGCCCGGCAGCGCCTTGGCGCCTTCGCCGAAACTGACCGTGAGCTGGTCGGCGATGTTTGGCACGAACTCGATGAACAAGGCGCCGAACAGCGCGCCGCCAAGCGAGGCGAGTCCGCCCACAACGATGCCGACGAGAAAGGCCAGCGAAAGGGCAAGCCCGAAGCTCTCAGGCGAAACGAAGCCGACTGTGATTGCGCTCAAACCCCCAGCAACGCCCGCATAGAGCGCGCTCACGCCAAAGCAGGCAGTCTTGTAGAGCGCCGCATTGATCCCCATCGTCTCGGCCGCGATCGGCTGATCGCGAATGGCGATGAGCGCGCGCCCGACCCGCCCGCGCACGAGGTTGTGCGCCGCCCAGTAAAGCGCGGCGGCTGAAGCGAGGCAGACGAGATAAAGCCACTGGTCGGAGCTAAGCCCAGTCCCGACCGGGGCGGCGGGCTTGGGAATCGTGAGGCCCTGGGAGCCGCCGGTGAGGACGTCGATGCCGTTGTAGGAGAGGATCTGCGGGGTCGCGACTGCAAGCGCGAAAGTGGCGAGCGCCAGATAAAGCCCTCCGAATCTGAGCGCGGGAAAACCGAACAGGAAGCCGGCGATGAAGCAAACGACGCTGGCGAGCGGGATCGCCGCCCAGAACGGCAGGCCGGCCTTCACCATCAGAATCGCGGCGCCGTAGCTGCCGATGGCGAAAAACGCGCCGTGGCCGAGCGAGATCTGGCCGTTGAATCCCGTCAGGAGATTGAGGCCGATCAGCGCGATCATCAGGATCAGCACCTGCGCGCCCTGGTAGAGATGGTAGCCCGACGCCACGAACGGGAAGGCGAGCGCGATCGCTGCGACCGCAACGACGACAAAGGCCCCGAGCGCGCGGCCAGGCTCGGCCATCGTCACACCCTCGCCACGAGCTTGCGCCCGAACAGGCCGGAGGGCCGCCACACCAGGACGGCGATAATGATCGCGAGCGCAACCGAAAGCTTGACCTCGTCGCCGACCACATAGGCGCCCACGAGGTTGCCGAGCACGCCCACCACAATCCCGCCAAAGACAGCGCCGAACGGACTGTCGATGCCGCCCAGCACCGCGCCAGCGAAGGCGTAGAGGAGAACGCCGCCCATCATGTTGGGATCGAGATAGACGATCGGCGCCGCCATCATGCCGGCGACCGAGCCGATCGCCGCCGCCAGCCCCCAGCCGATCGCCAGCATCCACCCGACCCGGATGCCGACCAGCCGGCTGGACACCGGATTCTGCGCCGCCGCCCGCATGGCGAGGCCGAGCGGCGTGAAGCGGAAGAACGCGTAAACCAGCGCCAGCACGCACAAGGTCACAACGATCGAGCCCGCCTCATGCGCCGACATGTAGCCAGCACCGAACCACGGACGCCCGGTGAACGGCGAGTTCGAACGACGTCACCGAATAGCCGTAGAGCCACCCGGCGAGCGAATTGAAGATGAAGGCGAGCCCGATGAACACGATCACCGAAGCGAGCACCGGGGCGCTGGCGAAGGGCCGCACGACCAGACGCTCGATGAGGATTCCGCCGATGAACGAAGCTACGACGGTCGCCGCGAAAGCGCCCCAGTAGGGCCAGCCGGAGTCCATCAGCTTCCAGGCGAAATAGGTCGAGAACATCGCCATCTCGCCCTGGGCGAAATTGATGAGCTGCGTCGCCTGGTAGATCATCACCAGCGCCAGCGCCATGATCGCATAGACCCCGCCGAGCGCGAGGCCGGAAGCCACTTGATGCAGGAACTCGCCCACGCTTCCCAAGCGCTCCCCTAGTAGCCGAGATAGGCTCGCCGCACCGCGTCGTCGGCGCGGATCGCCTGCGAAGGGCCGCTCAGCGCCACCCGGCCGGTTTCGATCAGCACCGCGCGGTCGGCGAGATCGAGCGCGAGCGAAGCGTTCTGCTCAACGATCAGCAGGCTCACGCCCTCCTGGCGATTGATCGCACCGAGCGCACGAAAGATTTCCGCCACCACGAGGGGCGCAAGCCCGAACGACGGCTCGTCGAGCATGAGCAGGCTCGGCCGCATGAGCAGCGCGCGCGCGATCGCCAGCATCTGCTGCTCGCCGCCCGACAACGTTCCCGCCTGCTGGCGTCGCCGCTCGGCGAGGCGCGGAAAGAGGCCGAAGATGCGATCGAAATCCGCGCGCACGCCTTGCCGGTCCGACCGCACATAGGCTCCGAGGCGCAGGTTCTCTTCGACAGTGAGATCCTGAAACGTGCCGCGCCCGTCTGGCACGTGAGCGATCCCGAGGCGCGCGATGTCCTCGGTCGCGAGCGCGCCGATCGGGCGGCCGCGAAAACGGATGTCGCCGGCGCGGCGGATGAGGCCGCTCAACGCCCGCAGAATCGTCGTCTTGCCGGCGCCGTTGGCGCCGAGCACCGCTGTCACGCCGCCGTCGTCGACCTCGAAATCGAGCCCATGCAGCGCCCGCACCGGGCCGTACCAGGCCTCGAGTCCCTTCGCATCCAGAATTGGCGGGCTCAATTCGCGCTCCCGAGATAGGCGCGCACCACATCCCGATTGGCGCGGACCTCGTCCGGCTTGCCGTCGGCGATGACCCGGCCGAAGTCGAGCGCGACCACCTGGTCGCTGACCCGCATGACCAGATTCATGTGATGCTCGACCAGAAGCACGGCGACGCCGCGCCGGTCGCGGATGGCGCGGATTTCGTCGGCGAGGCCGTCGACTTCCGCATGATTGAGCCCGCCGGCGGGCTCATCCAACAGCAACAGTTTTGGCGCGTTGGCGAGCGCGCGCGCGAGCTCGACCCGTTTACGAACCCCGAACGACAGCGCGCCCGCAGGACGGTCCGCAACGCTTTTGAGGCCGAATTCCTCGATCAGCGCGTCGGCGCGCTCGGCGATCTTTCCTTCCTCGCGCCGCGCCCGCGGAAGGCTAAGCGCATTGGCCAGAAATCCGCCGCTTGCCATCGCGTGCGCGCCCACGCACACGTTCTGGCGCACGGTCATGGTCGAAAACAAAGCGACGTTCTGGAACGTCCTCGCGACGCCGAGCGAAACGAGCTCATGCCTGGCGACGCTGGCAAGCGGCCGCCCGTCGAACACGATCGACCCTGCAGCCGGATCATAGAGGCGCGAGATGCAATTGAAGAGGGTCGTCTTGCCTGCGCCGTTCGGGCCGATCAAGCCGCAGATCGCGCCGCGCGCGACCTCGAAGGAAACGTCCTCGAGCGCCGTCACGCCGCCGAACCGGATCGTCAGCCCCTGAACCGCCAGCAGGGAGGCCTGGAGGTCCGCATCATGATCCGCGCCTCCGGCTCTCGCCTCGGCCAGCTCCATGGGCTTCCCATTCCCGTCATCGTTCGGCTCGTCGAGGCAGGCCGCCGGTCACAGTCTTGACGTTTCTGGCTGGCTTGTCACCTGCTTTGTTATTAGGACTTTAGTAGATGGCGCGGACGACGGGGTTCACGCGCGGCGCGCGAGAAAATCGAGCGCCCCCGCCTTGAACGCCTTGTCGCCGACCGCGAGGTTGTGATCGCGGCCGGGAATGGCGAGCGCCTCAGCCCGGGGCAGCAAAACGACGAGCTTCGAGGGATCGCCCGCAAGCGCGTCGCGCGCGCCGACCGCGACCAGCGTCGGTTGTGTTAAGCGCGCCGCCTCCTCCTGAGTCAGGCGCCGGCGGAAGCCGCGGGCGCAGGCGGAGAGCGCGGCGCGGTCGCTCTTCGTCTGCTCGGCGAAGGCGCGGAACAGGCGCTGCGTCGGATTGGCGAGGCCGTCGAGCGACGGCGCCTCCAGAGCTTCGGCGATCGCCTCCGGCAATCCGGCGTCGCGCACAAGCCGGTCGCCGAGACCGCCGAGCACGAGCGAGCGCACACGGTTGGGTTCCGCGAGCGCGAGGAAGCTCGCGATGCGCGCGCCCATCGAATAACCCATTACGTCCGCTCGCTCGATTCCGAGATGCGCGAGCAGGTTGACCGCATCCAGAAGTCATGAGATCGGCGCGATAGTTGGCGGGCGATTGGAGCTTTGCGCTTTGCCCGTGGCCGCGATTGTCGAACGCCACGACGCGGCGCCCGGCCTGCGTCAGCGTTTCGACCCAACGCGGGTTCACCCAGTTGACGCGGTGGCTGGAGGCGAAGCCATGGATCAGCAGGATCGGCTCGCCAAGGTCATGCGCCCGGGGCGCGACATCGATGAACGCGATCTCGACACCATCCGACGAGAAACGCCTGAGCTCGGGGGCGCCGCCCAGCTCGCCGTCGCGCATGGACCGCTGCAATTTCCGCCTCCGATGACCAACCTCGCGCCTCGGACCGAAAACGACTAAGGTCCGCCGACAGGATTACCACAGGAGCGGCGATTTTCGCGGCGCCGATAAAGGTGAGGAACGCCATGAAGGGATTGGGACCGGTCAGCCGAGCGATCGCGATCGCAACGCTGGTGTGCTTCGCAGCGCCACAAGCTGAAGCGATCGAAGCGTATGGAACCGGGATCGCTTCGCAAGGCGGTGACGGCCTCCTGGTTCAGGTTCGCGGGGGACGCGGGGGCGGCGGCCACCGCCACGGCGGGGGAATGCATCGCGGCGGGGGCGGGATGCACCGAGGCGGCGGCATGCATAGGGGCGGCGCGCATGGCGTGAACCGCGGAAATTTCAACCGCGGCGCTTACGCGCATCGTGGAGGTGCCCACGCCAATCGCAACATCAACAGGAACGTGAATCGCAACGTCAACCGCAATGTGAATCGGAACGTCCACCGAAACGTCAACGTCAATCGCGGGGCCTACGGCTACCGCGGCGGCGCCTACCACGGCAATTGGGCGCGGCCGGGCTGGTATCGGTGGGGTGCGGGCGGCGCGGTCGCGGCCGGCGCGGCGCTCGGCTTCGTCAGCGCTGCGGCCGCCGCTTCGTGGGCCGGCGCGGCTCCGGGCCCGAATCTCTGCTGGTACTACACCGACCCGAGCCGCCGTCAGGGCTTCTGGGACGCCTGCCCATAAGCAAGCAAAGCCCCGACGCTCGGAAAACAGAGCGCGGGCGGCGGTCGTCAACGAAGGGCGGCGTCAACCGCCCTTCACCGGGATCTTCTTGGTCGGCTTCTGGGCCTCGGGTTTCTTCGGCAGCGTCAACTTCAGCACGCCATTCTTGAAGTTGGCCTCGATCTTGTCGGCGTCGACCGTTTCGGGAATGCGAACCGAGCGGGCGAACGAGCCGAAGCGCCGCTCGCGCAGGTGGAAGTCCTGCTTCTTCTCGACCTTGTCCTCTTCCTTATGCCCCTTGACCGTCAGCACGCCGCCGGCGACGTCGACGCTGATGTTCTTCTCGTCGAGCCCTGGCATCTCGGCTGTCAACTCGAACGCATTGTCGCGCTCGACCAGATCGATCGCTGGCTGCGCAACCCAGGAATCCGCCTGCCAGAACGGCTCGAGATCGAACGCGGGCCGGCGCAACGGCGGGCGGAACGGGTTCAATGTGAAGTCTTCGAACAACCGGTCGACGTCCCTGCGCAGGGCCTCGAACGGGCGCCACGCCTGCATGAGGCTGGCCGTCGGGGGTGCGCCTGCGGCCGCTCGCTTCTCGACGGGGACGTTGCTCTCATCTTTCGCCATTTGCTTCCTCCATATCTCTCATGGTTTCATGCGGCCGCGCCGCCGGAATTGACGGAGCGCAAGCGCCGCGCGCGGTCTATGTCCATTTAGCGGCTTAACCCGCCGACTGTGTGACGGAGCACGCTTCGCGGCGGAGGCGGCTCGCCAAGACTGACCGCTCAGCCTGCGCCTCTTAGACGCGTATGCCCTTCTTCTCGGAAGGCTGCCGCTGGACGCAGGCCAGGATCACTTGACGGAACCGTAGGACAGGCTAAAAAAAAATTATATCTGGCTTGCCCGACCTGCTGTTTGAGCGGACTCGCCGCCGTTAAAATTCTGACTTGAGCGCTTCGACATTTATTTTTGGAGTGCACCTATGGCGACCCCCGTATCTGACGAACAAGCCGAAACGATCGACGCCTATTTCGGCGACGGCGTCTTTGATACCTGGCATGGGTTCGATGTCGAAGCCGACATGCAATTGAGCCGCAAGAAGAAGGCGGATACGAGCCTGTGGCATCTCGACCATGGGTTCGCGGTGCTTTCCCCGTATGGAACGGACTGGGTGGAGAAGCTGCAGAACGACTGTGCGTGGGCCATCGACCTGATCAAGCAGAAAAAGTTTCCCGATCCGGCGCAATTCAATCCGCTCCTCAAGATTTTCCCAGTGGCGCTGGACGCCGCCGACTTGATGCTGAGCGACGCGGAAGCCATTCCGGTCACATGGCTGATGCTTGGCGCGGCCGTCACTCCGTCAGTCGGCTTGGCGGCGGCGGCCGGACAGATCCAGAGGGAGCTACTCGAACTCGACGATCTTCTGAGCGACGCGATGGCGGAAGAAGTCGAAGTGGAGATCAAGAGCTTCCTTGGGGTGGCTATCACAACGTTCGAGCTCTTTACCCCGGGTCTCGGTTGGCTGGCGCTGGCCAGCACGACTGCGGCCGAGGCCATTCTCTCGGGCTACAACACCCCCGTAGGCGGGACGAAATACGCCGCAGGGGGAGCGGAAGCCATCGAGAAGCTCGAGATCGGTAGCCATAAAGTCCAGCACGTTGCAGGGCGAGGCGGGAAACTGCTTACGATTGCCGGCTTCTATTTCGACGTGGACGAGGTGCTGAGCGCGAAGGGCAATGTCAAAAAGATCAAGAGTCTGATGGAGGACGCAAAGAAGAAGTTCGACGGCATTCAGGGCGCGCTGAACCTCGCCATAAGGGGCTATCAGAGGCTGAACCATATCCTCAATACGACCGAGGCGGACGCGCAGAAGGAGATCGAACTCGAAGCGGCGCGAACGAGATGACTTGATCCAGCAGTACTCGTACAGTCTGATCCAGCCGGTCGCATGGAGGCTGGTCGACGACTACTCGAGATTTTCAAAGCCTTGAACGCGCCAACGCGAACCGCGTCGCGCTCTCCAGTGGTATTGCGCAGCGCCGGCCGGAAAGGCGCCGTCAGGCAAGCAGTGACTTGATCCGATCGGCGTCCTCGGGCGTCGCCGGATTGTAGACCACCATGGCAAGGTCGGTTCGTCCATCGATGGCAAAGGCGGAATATTCGAACGCGATCGGACCGAGCACCGGGTGCCGGATATGCTTGACGGCCTCGCCATGGTGGCTGGGAACATCATTGTCGCGCCACATCGCCTTGAACTCGGGACTGAGGCGGCACAGTTCGTCGACGAGAGGCTCGACCTCGGCTGCGGCTCCGGCGCGGGCCGCGTCCACCCTGAAGGCGCCCAACACGAAACGCGCCACGCTTGCCCAGTCGTATTGCGCGGCGCGGGCGCGCGGGTCGAGAAAGATGAAGCGCAAGATGTTGCGCTGTTCCGGCGGCAGCGATCCGTAGTCGACGAGCATCACAGTCGCAGCCCGGTTCCAGGCGACGACGTCGTATTTCGCATTTCTGATGAGCGCAGGACTCGGGTCCAGCGCATCCAGCACGCGCTGCAGACGCGGCGTGGCGCCGTCGTTCGTGCGGTAGCGCGCTTCGGGCGGACGGCCGAGGCCGAGCAGGAAAAGATGCTCGCGTTCGACCTCCGTGAGCATGAGGGCGCGCGAGATCCGATTGAGCACGTCGGCCGAGGGCGCTCCGCCCCGCCCTTGCTCGAGCCACGTGTACCAGGTCGGGCTGATATTTGCCCGCTGGGCGACCTCCTCGCGGCGCAATCCAGGCGTACGGCGACGCTCCGCGGCAAAGCCGAGCGCGGTCGGATCGAGTTTCGTGCGCCGGTCTTTTAGATAGCCGCCGAGCCGGCTCTCGTTCGTAGCAGGGGTGTTCATCCTGTTAGCCATTATAATAGGATAAGATCACTACTTTACTACAATAACTCAAGAGCACAGGCTTGTCTCCAACGAAACGTGGAGACTGCTCATGCGCGTATTTGTCACAGGCGCAACAGGCTGGATCGGCTCAGCCGTCGTGAAGGAGTTGCTGTCGTCAGGGCATGAGGTCACGGGACTGACCACAACGAGGGATGGAGCGCGCAAACTGCAGGCGCTCGGCGCCAGGGCGCGCATGGGAAGGCTTCAAGACCACGCCCTGCTGCGCGAGGGCGCCGCCGAGTTCGGACGGGGTGATCCACCTGGCCTTCATCCACGGGCTCTCGAACATGAGTTTGCCGACCCGCATCAGACTGTTCGCCGGGGTCCTGAAAGGTGGGATCGTCCAGAGCTTTCTGAGGATCCTTGCGGAAACGGAATCGGGCGCCATCCGGACTTTGGGCGCCGGTCTTGAAAACTCGAAGCGCCCCTTGGTCGTGGCGTCGGGCGTTCTTGCCCTGCCGCAGGGCAAGGTTTCGACCGAGCGCGACAACCATGTGCCGGGCGGTCCAAACAGGTCTTTCTCCGAGAAAGCGGCGCTGGACCTGATCGCACGCGGCGTCCGTTCTTCAATCGTGCGGCTGCCACCGACCGTGCATGGCGCAGGCGAACACGGTTTCATGTCCCGAATCATCGCGGCAGCGCGCAAGAAGGGCGTTTCGCCCTATATCGGCGACGGCTCAAACCGATGGCCGGCGGTGCATGTTTCCGACGCGGCGAGGCTCTTTCGTCTCGCGCTTGAAAAAGGAGACGCGGGCGCAAAATTCCACGGCGTCGATGACGTCGGCGTCCCCTTTCGCGAGATTGCATCCCTGATCTCCACCAAGCTTAACGTCCCGACCGTCGGGATTCCGGCGGCGAAGGCCGGCAAGCATTTCGGAATCATCGGCAATTTCGTCGGTCTCGATAATCCGGCGTCCAGCGAATGGACCCGGGATGCGCTGGGTTGGCGACCCGAGCGTCCCGGCCTGCTTGCCGACATGGATGCTCATTATTTTGCGTCCGCCGGTCTGGCCGCCGCAGCGTAACGACGACTCCCAATCCTTCGACAGACAGAGAGGTTTGCTCATGCGTGTATTTGTCACCGGCGCGACCGGATTTATCGGCTCGGCCGTCGTCAAGGAATTGATCGCCGCGGGCCATCAGGTGACCGGCGTCTACCGTTCAGATGAGAAGGCGCCGGCCCTGGCCGCCGCGGGGGTCGAAATCTATCGCGGATCGATTGACGATCCGGAAAGCCTGAAGGATGGCGCCGCCCGTTCGGATGGCGTCATCCATCTTGCGTTCAACCACGATTTTTCGAAGTTCGCAGCCAATTGCGACACCGATCGACGCGTCATCAAGGCGCTCGGCTCGGTTCTCGCCGGCTCCGACCGGCCCCTGATCGTGACGTCGGGAACCGCGATCGCCAAGGTCGCGCCCGGTCAGCTCGCGATCGAGGACGCGCCTTCGGTCACGTCCAACGACTTCCCCCGCGCGGCTTCCGAAGAGGCGACCGCCGACGTCGCCGCCAACGGAGTCAACACGTCCGTGATTCGCCTGCCGCAGGTTCACGACCCGGAGCGGCAGGGGCTGATCAGTCCCTGGATCTCGATCGCCCGGGAAAAGGGCGTCTTCGCCTATGTCGGCGAGGGACGGAACCGTTGGCCCGCGGCGCATGTTTCGGATGTCGCCCGCCTCTACAGGCTGGCGATCGAAAAGGCGGAGCGCGGCGCGATCTATAATGCGGTCGGGGAGGAAGGCGTTCCGGCGCGCGATATTGCGGAAACCATTGGTCGGCGCCTGAAGCTGCCGGTCAAATCCATCCAGCCTGAGGAGGCGGGAGGCTATTTCGGCTGGCTTGCCCATCTGGCCGCGCGCGACATGCCCGCCTCGAGCGAGAGGACGCAGGAGAAGCTCGGATGGCGGCCGACAGGCCCTTCTTTGATCTCCGATCTCGAACGGCTGCCTGTCTGATAGAACCGAAGCCCGCGCGAACGAGCGGAAGCGTCGCGGCGGCCACGTCTTCGCAATTGCGCGGGAGCGTGGACACGCAAGGGCCGCGGGCGGATAATGCCGCCGCGGCCCTCGCCGGCCGCCGCTTCTTAAGGTTCATGATGCGCATTGCATTGCTCGCCGGCGCGCTCACCGCGACGCTCGCCGTTTCCGGCGCAGCTCACGCCGATCCCTCCGTGCTCACCTATCACGGCGCGCTCGACCGCTCCGGCCGATATGTCGTCCCCGGCCTCACCTATGAGCGCGCGCGGGGCTTGCATCTCGACGCCTCGTTCCATCCGTCATTTCGCGGCGCCGTCTATGCGCAGCCGCTGCTGTGGCGCGAGCCCGGATCGGGCAACGCCATGCTGATCGTGGCGACGGACCAGGACGAGGTCCACGCGATCGACGCTGAGAGCGGGGCGCAAATCTGGGAGCGCACGCTGGGCGAACCGGCGCCGCGCTCGGCGCTTCCTTGCGGCAATCTTCCGACCCTTGGCGTGACCGGCGCGCCGGTCATCGATCCGGCGCGTGCGACGCTCTATCTCGACGCCATGGTCATGCGCGCGAACGAGCCGCGGCACGAGATCTATGCGCTCGCGCTCGCCGACGGATCGATCGAGTCCGGCTGGCCGGTCGATGTGGCGACGGCGCTCAAGGGAAGCTTCATACCGTCAGTGCAGAATGAGCGCGGCGCGCTCGCGCTGTTCGCCGGTCGCGTCTACGTCCCCTACAGCGGGCACTATGGCGACTGCGGCGACTATCACGGCTTCGTCGTCGGCGTTTCCGAGGCCGATCCGGCCAAGGTCGAGAGCTTCGCGACCCGGGCGCGCGGCGGCGGCATTTGGGGACAAGGCGGAGTCGTCGGCGACGGGAAATCGCTGTTCGTTGCGACCGGCAACACGTTCGACGCGCGCGCGTGGAGCGATGGCGAAGCCGTCCTGCGGTTCGGCCCTGGCCTCGCCCGCTCGGTCGACCCCCGCGACTATTTCGCCCCCGCAAACTGGAGCTTCCTCGATGGAACCGATCGGGACCTTGGCGGGACCGCCCCGATTCCGCTCGACGTTCCGAGCGCCAAAGGCGTTCGAAGGCTCATCTTCGCCGTCGGCAAGTCTGGCGACGCCTACCTGCTCGACCGCGATAATCTTGGCGGGATCGGCCACCCGCTTTCGACCGCGCATGTCATGGCGAACGTGACCATGGCTTCGCCGGCGGTCTGGCGCGCGGGCGACGCAGTGTTCGTCGCGCTGCAAGGCTATGGCGCGAATTGTCCGCCTGACAAGGCGGGGAAGGGACTGGTCGCGCTCAAGATCAGCGTCGATCCTACGCCTGCGATCGAAACCGCCTGGTGCGCGGCGGTTCCCGGCAACCGCGGGTCGCCGATCGTCACCACCACGGACGGGACCGCGAATCCGATCGTGTTCATCGTCGGCGCCGAAGCCGACAACCGGCTCTACGCCTTTCGCGGCGACACGGGCGAACTCATCGCTTCGCCGCCGGAGCATATGCGCGGCTTCCGCCGATATGAGACGATCATCGCCGCCGGCGACCGGCTCTATGCCGCGAGCGGCGGACAAGCGTATGCGTTCGGATTCTAGAGCTCGGACTCGATAGCCTGGAGCAGACGGAAGCGCATCTCGCTATCATCGCCTGCAAGCGAGATCACGAAATGGACCCGGCCGTGGGCTGCGGTGTCCGCATAACCGGCGAGCGTGCGGACCCCTACCATGGTGCCGGTCTTGTTCATGCCGCCGTCATGGCCGTGCAGCAGATCGGCGTGGGGCGCGAAGAGCGCAAGCACCTTGGCAAGGCCGCGGGGGGTGAAGCGGTCGTCGCGGCTGATGCCCGACCCCTCCACGAGATGGATATCCGCCGCGAGGCCCTGGGCGGCGAGCATCCGGTTTGTAATCTGAAGGGACTTCTCGAGGCTGACCGGCCCGCCGAGGCGATGCGCGCCGATCTCCAGAAAGACCTGGTTGGCGGTGAAGTTGTTCGAGTCGCGAAGCATCTCGGCGAGGATCTGCGACAGGGTGCGCGACTGTCGGTGAACGTAGACCGGCTTCAAGCCTCCGGGGACTGTTCCGGTAGAGACCGCGCCCTTCACCCGGCCGCCGGCTTGCGCGATGAACGCGCCGATCAGTTCGCCCGCGTATCTGAGGCCGAGCGTGGGATCCTCGCCGAGACTGATGCGGCCTTCTCCGTCCGGGCCCTCCGCGCGAAACCGGGCGATCGCAATCGGAGTGATCGGGGTCTGGTCCTCGGCGGAGCGCACCTTATCGCCATCGCGCACGGCGTAGACAGTGTTGAAATTGACCGCGAGCGCAGAGTTCAGCGAATCGTAGGCCTCGCCGTCGTCCTCGATGCCCGGGATTTTGAGGTCGGGAGGATAGTAGCCGCCGTCGACCACTATGCCGGTGATCGGCGCCTTGCCGATCTTGGCGACGAGGTCGGCCGCGAGCGGCTTAAGCTCCTCCGAGACAAGGAAGGGATCGCCGCCGCCGCGCACGTAGAGCACCCGCTTGTCGTCGAGGTAGAAGCAGGTCTCGAAGCGATAGTCGCCGCCCAGGACCTCCATCGCGAGCCAGGCCGTCACGATCTTGGCGACGGACGCCGGGACGAAGGGCTCATCGGCGTTCTGGGCGACCAACGCGTCGCCCTTCGCGTCCACCACAAGCACGACCGCCGTCGGCGCAAGGGTGGCGATCTTCTCCTTGAGGCCGGCCAGAGCCGGCGCGGGTAGGAGGAGAAAAGTGAGGGCGAGCAGGCGGGACCACATGGCGACTCAAGCGTTGACCAAGGACACTGCAACTTGCAGACCGTGGCTCGCGATTCTCAAGCGCCAAGTTGGCCGGATGGTCGAATATCCACTTGCAAAGCGGCTTTTTCGGGTCCGGCGCAGTCGCGCCAAGTCTGGTATAGGCGGCCTGTTGCGCCCATGGCCTGCCCCCGAGAGACCGCGATGCCGCTCCGAATTGAAGACTACGCCATCATCGGAAACTGCGAGACAGCGGCCCTGGTCGGGCGCAACGGCTCGATCGACTGGCTGTGCCTGCCCCGTTTCGACAGCGCCGCGTGCTTTTCCGCCCTGCTTGGCGGCCCGGACCACGGAAGGTGGCTCATCGCGCCTACGCAAAACGACGTCCGGATCACCCGGCGGTACGTCGGCGACACTCTGGTCCTTGAAACGGTTTTCACGACCAACGATGGCTCGGCCTCCCTCACCGATTTCATGTACAGGCGCAACGGCTCGTCCGAGCTGGTGCGCATCGTCAAGGGCATTCAGGGCGAGGTCTCGATGCGGACCGAGATCATCGTGCGGTTCGATTACGGCGCAATCGTGCCGTGGGTCAGTCAGCAGGACGACGGACGACTTCAGTTCATCGCCGGCCCGGACAAGGTACTGCTCGACACGAACGTTGAGACGCGCGGGGAGGATCTTCGCACCGTCGGGGATTTCATCGTCCGCGAGGGGGAGGAGGCGAGCTTCCTCCTCAACTGGTCGCCGTCGTTTCGCGCCGCTCCCCCTCCCTTGTCAGGCGAGGAGCTCGAGGAAGCGCGCAAGCAGGTGCACTCGTTCTGGACCGGCTGGGCGGGCGTCTTCAAGCCGGCGGACAGCTGGGGCGACGCCGTTCTTCGCTCACTCCTCACCTTGAAAGCGCTCGCGCACTGGGAGACCGGCGGCATTGTCGCAGCCGCGACGACGTCCCTGCCTGAACAACTGGGCGGCCCGCGCAACTGGGATTATCGATATTGCTGGCTTCGGGACGCGACCTTCACCCTTTATGCGCTGATTGGGTCGGGCATCCTGGACGAAGCAAAGGCGTGGCACGAGTGGCTCCTGCGGGCGGTCGCCGGAGCTCCGGACGACTTGCAGATCGTCTACGGAGTCGCGGGCGAACGGCGGCTCGAGGAATTCGAGCTTCCCTGGCTGCCGGGCTACGAAGGCGCCGCCCCGGTCCGAATCGGCAATGGGGCGGTCAAGCAGGTCCAGCTCGACGTCTACGGCGAAGTGCTCGACGCCTTCTACGTCGCGCGCCGCGCGGGTCTGTGCACCAATGAGGCGACCTGGGCGCTGGAATGTGGCCTCATTCTGCACCTCGAGAAAATCTGGCGGGAACCCGACGAAGGCATTTGGGAAGTGCGAGGGGGCCCGCGCCACTTCACCCACTCGAAGGTGATGGCCTGGGTCGCCTTCGATCGCGCGGTGCGCTCGATCGAGGAATTCGGGCTCGATGGGCCTCTCGAGCGCTGGCGGGAGGTTCGCGCTCAGATTCATACAGAAGTGTGCGAGCGTGGGTTTGATCCCAGGCAAAACGCGTTCATCCAGTCTTTCGGCGACACGACGCTGGACGCGAGCCTTTTGCTTGTTCCGATGGTCGGCTTTCTGCCGCCTGACGATGCCCGCGTCCAGGGCACCGTCGCGGCCGTTGAGCGCAAGCTGCTTCGCGACGGATTCGTGCTGCGCTATGACACGGGCGCCGGAGTGGACGGCCTGCCGCCTGGCGAAGGCGCTTTCCTCGCCTGCAGCTTCTGGCTGGTCGACAATTACGTGCTGCTCGGGAGATACGACGAAGCGGCCGCGCTGTTCGAGCGATTACTGGCGTTGCGCAACGACGTCGGGCTCATGGCCGAGGAATACGATCCCCATGAGCGCCGTCAGCTTGGCAACTTCCCGCAGGCGTTCTCGCATCTCGCGCTCATCAATGCGGCGCACAGCCTGAGCACCGGGGCGGGCGCGGCTCGCCTGCGCTCGCAAAAATCCGAGGCCGCTCAGCCGGAGACGACGGCGGGCGCGACGGCGACCTGACGCGGTGTCGCGAACTGTCCATTCGACAACCGCCCATCAAGGCCCGGCGCCGCGAAACCTGCGGTCGGGCGGCCGTCGGACCTGGGCGCCGCCGACCGCGACCCCGTCCAGGCCGTCGCGTCGGCAACGGTTTTGTGCGATAATTTGGGCCGCGGGGTGGGGCGCGCAAGGAGGAAAGCATGATTCGGTCCAGTTTGGTCAAAAGCGCCTGCGTGGCGATCGCGTTGTCCGGCTTCTCTCCGCCGCAGGCCGGCGCGCTTGAAATGCAGGGGTCGAACCCGGCGGCGCAGTTGAATGACGGACTGATCTCGAAAGTCGTGATGGTCCACCGCGGCGCGACCGCTGTGGGGCCGCGCGGCGGCGTCTATCATCGCGGCGGCACCTACCACGGCGGCGCATACCGCGGTGGAGCTTATCGCGGCGGCGTCTATCGCGGGGGGGTCTACCATGGCGGGGGCGTCTATCGGGGCGGGGGCTACCGATATGGCGGCTGGGCCCGGCCCGGCTGGTATCACTGGGGACCGGGCGGCGCGATCGCGGCCGGCGCCGCGGTTGGCGTGCTCGCGGCAGGGGCGGCCGCTGCCTATGCGGGCGCTCCACCCGCGCCGGGGCTTTGCTGGTATTACACCGATCCGAGCTACCGGCAGGGCTTCTGGGACGCCTGCTAGCTGTGATCTTTCAGGAGGTTGTCCATTCGGTTTGAGCGGTGAACGCTGATGTCGCCGAACGTCAGTGATTCGCGGAGAACCGAATGGACACGCACAAGAATGCCTCGCTTACGCCCAGAGGTCGAGAGGCTATGGCGCGCGGCGTGGTGGAAGGCGGTCTGTCGAAGGCGGCCGTGGCGCGCCAGTTCAACACGACGCCGAAGACGGTCGCCAAATGGGTCGCTCGCTTTCAGGCCGAGGGACCGGCCGTCGCGGGAGTGTCAGGAATTTCGTGCGTGGGGCCATAATCGCGCCGATGGAGGGCGAATATGGCGATCAAGAAGGACACGCTGGACGATCTTTTGGCTGGCCGCGACCCGAAGGCTGTGTTTTCCGAAGGACGGTCGTTTCGATGAGCTGAAGAAGGCTCTGGCGGAACGAGTGCTGAACGCCGAGCTCGACGATCATCTCGACAATGAAGCCGCGGAGGGTTCCCGGAACCGGCGCGACGGCTCTTCAAAGAAGACGGTCCTGACGGAGGCGGCCAAGATCGACATCCGCATTCCGCGCGATCGGGAAGGCACATTCGATCCGAAGCTGATCCAGCGCTACCAGCGGCGGTTTCCCGGCTTCGACGACAAGATCGTGTCGATGTACGCGCGCGGCGCTCTCGAACTGCCGGACGGGCGCCAGCGCGTTGTCCGGCGCGGGCATGATCCCGCACGCCCGATCCAGACGGGGATCGGGGCGGTCGAGGTGTCGAAGCCGAAGGCGCGCGATCGTGGGGCGACGAGGGCAGACGAGCGCATCCGCTATTCGTCGTCGATTCTGCCGAAATGGGCTCGGCGGACGAAGAGCCTCGACATTCTTCTGCCGGCTCTTTATCTGCGCGGCGTTTCCACTGGCGACTTTCAGGACGTCCTGACGGCCTTGCTCGACAAGGATGCGCCCAATCTTTCGCCTTCGGCGATCGGGTGGCTGAAGAGCGACTGGGAGGACGACTATCGGCGCTGGCAAGCCAGCGATCTGTCGGCGCGACGCTATGTTTATGTCTGGGCCGACGGCGTCTATCTGCAGGCGCGGATGGAGCCGCAGGCGGAATGCATTCTCGTACTGATTGGCGCGACCCCGGAGGGCAAAAAGGAGCTTCTGGGCTTGCAGACGGGCATGCGGGAAAGCGGCCAGAGCTGGAAGGAACTGCTTGTCGATCTAAAGGCGCGGGGTCTGTCGATCGCGCCTGACATCGCGGTGGGCGCCTGTCTGGCCTCGCGGATTTTGGCCAGGCGCTTCTGTTTGTCAGCGATCCAGCCGGGCATTTCGTCGCCGCGACGGCTTGCGCCGTGGAGTTTGTCCTCTTGCGCGTCGGCTGCTTGCGCAGCTTCAAGCCAGCGATCCACTTCGGCGCGAAGCTCCGTCTCACGCGTCTTCATGCGTTCGTAGCTCATCGCCTTGTGTTTGGAGGCGTTCGCCTTGATCTTCGTGCCGTCGAGCGCGACATGCCCCAGCTTCGCCAGCCCGGCTTTTTGCGCCAGCTTCAGCACCTGCAAAAACAGCCTCCCCAGCGCCGGCAGATGACGCTTCCTGAAGTCGGCGATCGTGCGAAAATCGGGCGCATCGTGCGCCACGATCATCATGAAATCGACCCGCTCGGCGCAGGCCTTCGCGATCCTCCGCGAGGAATAAAGACCAGAGCAATAGGCATAGAGCAGCAGGGCCGTCATCAGGCGCGGATCGAATGGCGGCTGACCAAGCCCGCTTTTATAGCTTGCGACAATCTCCGACAGGTCCAGATGCTCGCGCGCCAAACCGACGACGAACTGCGCCAGGTGGTCCCCCGGCACATAATCGGCAATCGCTGGAGGCAGGAGCTGCGCCTGATCAATCTTCCACGGTCGAAAATGTCGGCTCATCCCTCAATCGGACAGGCTCCTAGGCGATCAAGTTCATCTTGTGTTGGTCGCCTGTCGCGTTCGTTCCCTTTACCGACCAGACCAAGTCGCGCGAGTGCGGTACGCGCTAAGGTGAGTGGCTCGACCGAAAGGATCACGCCGTGAACGGCTGCCGCGTGCAAAAGAATGGTTTTGATATATCCAAGGTCGATCCCGATAGTGACCGGACCTGCGCCTTCGCGCGCCCGTTCTTTTCCAAACTCGGTGAGCCGTCCGCGGTCGAGTTCCGGGATCCGTAACCGCCCCAGCCTATGTTCAAGAAAGGTGAGGCTAGCGGGTTTGGATCGCCCAATGCGTTTGCCCACCTCCTGTAAGTCTTCACGATGCAACTTGACCAAGTCGCCGAACGTTTTTGCGTCACGGGAGCTCGCGCGATGGCAAGTTCGCCGCGATCGATGCGCCGTCCGACCTCAAGCGCCCATTCCTCGGCGTCCTTTCGGCGAAGGAATGTCTCATTGACATATTTTCCTTTCCGCCGCACCTGGGCTCGCCAGGATCTGGAATTGAGCTTGGTGAACGTCGCCAAACGTGTGCGCTCGGTGTGCACTGAGCCGTCGAACTGCCGCGTAAAGGGTCGCGCAATGGCGTAGAAGAGAGTGCACCCGACCCGACTTAGCGAATTGAGAATACATGAAAAATGCTTCCAAATCAATGGTTTAGATTTAGCGTTGCCCCTATGATGGACTGGACCGACCGGCGCTGCCGGGCGTTCCATCGCATCCTCACACGCCGCGCCCGGCTCTATACCGAGATGGTGACGGCGGATGCGGTCGTGTTCGGTCCGCGCGAGCGGCTGATCGGCTTCGACCCGAGCGAGCATGCCGTGGCGCTGCAGCTCGGCGGAGCGGAGCCGGGGCGGCTCGCGGAAGCCGCCCGCATCGGCGCCGAGTTCGGCTATGACGAGATCAATCTCAATTGCGGCTGCCCGTCCGACCGGGTGCAGAGCGGCCGCTTCGGCGCCTGCCTCATGCGCGAGCCTGAGGTGGTCGCCGAATGCGTGGCGGCGATGGCGGCGGCGGTCGACGTCCCGGTCACGGTCAAGTGCCGCATCGGCGTCGACGAGCAGGAGCCGCGCGCCGCTCTCTTCGCCTTCGCCGACAGGGTGAAGGCCGCCGGCGCGGCGGCGCTCATCGTGCACGCGCGCAAGGCCTGGCTCGAGGGCTTGAGTCCGAAGGACAACCGGTCGATCCCGCCGCTCGACTATGAACTCGTCCACGAACTCAAGCGCGCCCATGCCCACTGGCCGATCATTCTCAACGGCGGCCTCGCCGGTCTCGACGGGGCCCGCGCGCATCTCGCCCATGTCGACGGGATCATGCTCGGGCGCGCCGCCTATCAGAACCCGGAGCTCCTGATCGGCGTCGACCCCCTTCTGTTCGGTGAGCCGGCGCCAGTCGCCGATGGGTTCGAAGCGATCGAGGCCTTCATGCCGACAATCGCGCGCGGGCTCGAGCGCGGCGAGCGCCTGCACGATTACACTCGCCATCTCCACGGCCTGTTCGCCGGCCGGCCCGGCGCGCGGGCGTTTCGGCAGGTTCTTGCGACCGAGGCTGTGAAGCGCGGCGCGGGGCTTGCGGTCTTGCGCGACGCCGTCGCCCGGGTGGAGCGACGCTGGGAGCTGGCGGCGGCCGAATAGGAGCGGGGTTCGCCGCACTTATCCAAGGGCGCTCTCCGTCCCCTGCCCTTCTTTCGACAACCAGGGCGCGAGTCCACCGACAAGCCAATGCGAATAAACGCCCATAAACGCCAATAAACGCGCCTAAACGTTAGGTAAATGACTCCAATTTACTAGCGTTTATTTTTCCGAATCGAGCCTTTTCAACGGGTTGCGAGCGATTGGAGTAAAAAAATTTCCCCCTTCGTCCCAGCTCGCGCGGCGGTTGTCGTTGAGCCAGGTTTTCAAACAGCCACGGCCTCTCCTCGCCCGGCTGCCGGCCAAGCGCGAGACGGATTCCGTCAATGGGAATATCTATAGCTTTGATTTCTGATTTTGTCAAAGAAAAGTCCGACTCTCATAGCGTTCTCTGTTGGCCTCGGAATTCACCCTGGATCGTCATGGGCGGCCTTGTGCCGGCCATCCATGCCGCCCCGCCGCGATGATCTCTGCCAAAAAGGAAATGGTGTCTCTTATCAGACGTTTATCCTAAAAGGGCAGTGTTCTCGTGGATAGCCGGGACAAGCGCGGCCATGACGCCTTCAGGAGCGCCAATGCCTAACGCGATAAGAGCCAAAAGTGAGGCGCGACAGGGGCGTCCCCTTTTCGATTCGACTGAAAAAGCGGGACGACTAGCGCGCTTCCTTCGCCACCAGAACGAGCCGGTCGCGCTCGACGGCGTAGCTCTTGAGCCGCTCTAGAAAGCTCATGCCGAGCAGACTCTCGTCCAGCGCGCCGGGGCGCGCGATGAGCGCAGGCACATTGCGCATGACGATCGGCCCGATCGCGATCTGGTCGAGCATAACCTCCGCCGCCCGCGCCGCGCCATTGGCGGTGCTGACGGGAGCGTCGAAATCAAGCCTGCTGGCGTCCACGCCCGCCCGCCGCGCATCGGCGGCGGTCAGCACCACTGCGGAGGCCCCGGTGTCGAACAGGAAGGACGCGCGGGCGCCGTTGACGCGCGCAGCGATCACGAATTCGCCGCTGAGACGCCGGTTGACGACGACTTCCCCGCCTCGCTCGACCTGCGGTTCCGACGGAAGGAGCTCGCCCGCGATGCGTCCGGCGATGCCGGAGGCCTCGAAGCGATAGGCGTAGACGCCGGTCAGCGCGATAAAGAGGAGCGCCCACGTCATGGCCGCCGTGGCCATGCGCGCGATGTCACTCGGCCGCGCCGAGCGCAAGCCGGAGAGCACGAGCCAGATGAGAAGCGAGACGCCGATCGCGGCGCTGGCGAACTGCTGGTGGTTCAGCCCAAACAGGATGGTCTTGTGCGGCGTCACGAGCAAAGCGGCCAACGCGACCGCCAGAACCCCGATAGGGAGAATGAAGCGCATCAGCGCCGCCGGGCGCCGGACGTGATCCGCCCGCCGCGGGCGCTGCGCGATCGGGCCGCGGTCTGGCGCTGGGCAAGCCCGGCCATGATTGAGAGACGATCGGCCTCGCTCATCGTCATCCAGGCGCCGATCTCGGCCGCCGTCCGGCCGCAGCCGATGCACAAGGCCGACAGCGGGTCGATGACGCAGACGTTGATGCAGGGAGTTGAAATCGGCGCGGGCACGGGGCGTTACTTAGGGGGCCGCCTGCCCGATGAGAAGGCCACACCATGCGGCGATCTCGCCGCATTGCTGCGCGGCGCCGGCGACGTCGCCGGTCTGTCCTCCGATCGCGCGGCGAGCCAGCGCGACCACGCCCAAGGCGCCGGCGCCGCTCATCAGCGCCGCGAGCAGCGCGTGGATGAGGCCGAGCGCGGCGAGGCCAAGCGCGAACGCAATGACGAGGGCGGAGCCCCAGGCGGCGGCGAGCGCGCTCGAGTTGAGCAGCCCCGCAGCGGCGCCTGCGCCGTCGGCACGCGCCGGCGGCAGAAGCGCGAGCGGCGTCAGCGCGGCCGCGCGGGAGAGCGCGGCGACCAGGATCAGGCTTAAGCCGCCGCGCCAGAACCCGCCGTCCAGCGCCGCGGCCAGCGCCCCGACGCGCAGGATGAGCGCGAGCGCGAGCGCGAGCGCGCCATAGGCGCCGATGCGGCTGTCGCGCATGATCTCGAGCTTCCTCTCCCGCGTCGTCCCACCGCCGAAACCGTCGGCGAGGTCGGCGAGCCCGTCTTCATGCAGCGCGCCAGTTGCGGCGACGAGCGCCGCCGTCGCGAGCCCGGCCCGAAGAAGCAGGGGCAGCCCGAGCAGCGCCGTCAGCGCCAGAACGAGCGCGCCAATGAGGCCGACCACGGCGCCGGCGACCGGCGCCGCCCAGGCGATGCGGGCAATGTCGAGCGGCGCGGCGAGCGCCGGCGCGCCGACGTTGAGGCGGGTGAAAAAACGAAGGGCGTCGGCGATGTCGCGCGCGGCGGGGGCGAAGCGGCCGGAGGAGCCGGACGCCATGAGGCGCGCCCCTCAGCGGTGCGCCCACAGGAACGTCAGGACAGCTACCGTTCCGATCGCCGTCAATCCCGATTCGACAATGCCCCACTGACGAACGAGAGCGCGCGCCGCCCCCACGTCGCCGCCGCGCAGCGAGCGGACCTGGTTGTCGAGCGGCGACATGACGAAGAAGGCGTAAAGCCAGCTTGCGATGATGATGACCGCGCCGAACGCCCAGCGGACATCCTGGGTTTGGAAATAGGCGATGAAGCCGGCGATCGCCGACAGGAGCGCGAGAGCGGCGAGAAGCGAGACGCCCCGGCTGTCGCTCGGCCCCCATTCGCTGAGCAACGCCGCATCGTCGAGCTTGAGGCGAGCCGGCTGCTCGACCCAGTTGACATAGAACGAGGCGCCGGTGAAGGCGGCCGCGAAGGCCAGCGCAAGCGTTCCCCAGATCATGACGGCTCCCTGTTGCTCGGCGCCCGTCTAGCATGAAGCGGGGCGGAAAGCGCGAACCCCAGCTTGACAAGACGAGAGGGCGAAGCCACGCTCACAATCAGGCGATGGGGTTCGCCTTTAACCGCCCTTGGGGCTGATGACTCCTGTCCAGCCATTTTGGCCGACGGAGGGTCATGCGTGATCACGCCCAAGCATCATAAAGTCCACGAGCCCGGTTCTCCTGCTGTCGGCGGAAGCGTTTATGCTTGCGCTTGAGGCGCCGATTCGCTTGCGAAGCCCTCACAGCCCGACCCTGGCGCAATAGCAGAGACGCACGATGTGGACTTATGTCGCGATCGCGATCGGCGGCACGCTCGGATGCTGGGCGAGATACACGCAGACCAGCCTCGTGCAGGCGGTGTTCGGCCGCGATTTTCCGCTCGCCACGTTGAGCATCAACGTGATCGGGAGCTTCCTCATGGGCTTCCTGTTCATCCTGACCCTTGAACGCCTGATCGTTCCGCCGAGCGTCCGGGTCGGCGTGCTGACCGGCGTCCTCGGCGGATACACGACCTTTTCGACCTTCGAGATGGAGACGCTCCTGCTCGCCGAAAGCGGAGAGTTCCTCAAGGCGGCGCTTTATGTGATCCTTTCCGTGGTGATCGGATTCGCGGCTGCGTTCGGCGGCGCCTATCTCGCGCGCAACCTGTGAGCTCGGAGCAACGCATGGCGACCGACGTTCTGATGGTTCGAATTCTATCTGAGCGAAGCCGATCACGGACGGCGCAGGACATTGATGCGCGAGATCCTGTCAACCTTGCACGATAGGCACGTGGTGCGGGGGGTCACGGTCTTCAGAGGGATCGCCGGCTTCGGCGCCGACGGCGAGATCCACGCGGACGACCTGCTGCGACTCAATCTCGCTCTGCCCCTGGTGATCGAATTCTTCGATGAGCCGGAGGCTGCCGAGGCGGCCATCCAGCTCATTGACGGCCTCGTTCCCGGAGGACACATCGTCTCCTGGCCGGCCAAGCGCAATGGCGCCGCCGCGGCGCCTCCGAAGTGAGTTAGGCGCAACGGCGGGCGCGCGCGATCAGTGGCGCGTGGTCCCGCGCACGTGGCGCGCATGTTCCGCGGTCGCTCGCGCTCTTTGCCTGTTCAGCGTGTTTCTATGGCGCGCCCGAGCGGTATTCGAGCCGGCGCCCGCGCCGGTCCTTGGGATGGTGGCGGCCGACGCCGCGCCTGGCGGCGGATTGCTCTGCGCCGAGGCTGGCGGAGACGCAAGCGCCAGCAGGAGGGCGACCCCGATCGAGGCGAAAGTTGCGTTGCGCATTGTCGTTCCCCGCGTTGTTTGCCTGGCCTGCGCCGGCGCCGGCCTCCTTATCATGATCGCCTTCCCGCCTGGCGCGCTCAGCCGTCGACCTCCGCGACCCACACCTGCATCGAGCCAGGCGCGCGATTGGCCCAGAGATGATAGGGAAGAGCGACCAGTTGGGCGTCGCGGGCCGCAGGCGGCTCGGTCGAATAGAGCGCGCCGCCGGGTTTCTCGCCGGGAACAAGCCTCTTGGCGCTCGCCTCCAGGGTCACGACGCCGCCGAAGAGATCCGTCCGCCATCCGGCGTCGATCGGCGCAGAGCGCGGCAGCGCCAGAGTCTGGACGGGCCCGCCGGGATTGTCGGCCTCCTCGACGCAATAAATCAACGGGCCACGCCTGAGCGCCGCGCGCCCGACATCCATGCGCACATTCGGATGGGCGTAGAGCCGCTCGGCCGGCATCTTGAGATCGAGCGTGACCGCGTCGCCCTTACGCCAGAGCCGGCGAATGGTCGCGTAGCCGTTGATCGGCTTGAGCGCGATCGGCTCGCCGTTGACGGCCGCGGTCGCGTCTTTCGCCCAGCCCGGAATGCGCAGCTTGAGGTCGAAAGCCGCGGGCGCCTCGGGGGCGACGTCGACGCGAACCTCGCCGGACCAGGGATAGGCGCTGGCCTCGCTGAGCGCGACCTTCACGCCGGCGAGCATCGCCGTCGTTTCAAATCCGCCATAGAGGTGGAAGGCGACGCCGTCCTCGCGCGCCGAGATCGCATAGCCGGCGATCGACGCCGCCAGGCGCGACACATTCATCGTGCAGCAGGGGCAGACGTGCCAGGCCCATCGCCGGTGCTGGCCGCGGCTTTCGAGCGGATTGGAATAGAAGTAGTGCTCCCCATCGCGCGCGAGGCCGCTCAGCGCGCCATTGTAAAGGGCAAGCTCCATCACGTCGGCGTAGCGGCCGTCGAGATCGAGATGCAGCATGCGGTGAGCCCAGAAAATGAGCGCGACCGACGCGCAGGTCTCCGCATAGGCCGTCTCGTTGGGCAGATCGTAAGGCTCGGTGAAACCCTCGTTGGTCTCTTTCGGCCCGAGACCGCCGGTCACATACATCTGCGCCGTCGTCACATCGCGCCATAGCGCCTCGCAGGCGCGTTTGAGCCCCTCGTCGCCGAGCTCGAGCGCGAGGTCGGCCATTGCGCAGGCCATGTACATGGCGCGCACCGCATGCCCGACCACGCGGGTCTGCTCGCGGACGGGAATGTGCGACTGGTTGTATTCATAGGTTCGGGCCCAGTAGCTGGCCGGGTCGTCGCCGCGCGCCAGCGCCTCCTCAGTAAAGTAATGGGGCTGACGGCCCCGCTCGTCGATGAAATAGGCGGCGAGATCGAGGCGACGGCGATCGCCGGTCAGACGATAGAGCTTGACCAGCGCAAGCTCGATCTCCTGGTGGCCTGGATAGCCGCGCTTCTGCACGGGACCGCGGCCAAACGTCGCATCGATGTGATCGACGTAGCGCTCCATGACGTCCAGCATTTTGCGTCGCCCGGTGGCGCGGAAGTAGGCGATGGCGCCTTCGAGCAGGTGTCCGGCGTTATAGAGCTCGTGGTTGTCACGCAGGTTCGTCCAGCGCTTCCCGGGCTCACGCCCGAGATACCAGCAGTTGAGATAGCCGTCGGGCGATTGCGCGCGCGCGAGATCGTCGACGATGGCGTCGATCTTCGCTTCGATGTCCCCATCGCGCCGATGGGCGAGCGCGTAAGCAGCCGCCTCGATCCACTTGCCGACGTCCGAGTCCCAGAAGATCTGCGTGCTGAGGCCATGGCTGTTGCGCGGGATCCTGAGCGGGGGCGGCGGCTGCGGCAGTTTGAGCGATTCAAGCATGCCGAATTCTTCAAGCTTGGCGTGCTGGCTCGGGATCGTGCGGTCGAGCACGGTTTCGAGCCGCTCGCGCCAGAACGGGCTGGTGATGCGGACGTCCGCAAAGGGAACCGCGGAATAGCCGCGCTCGCTCATCATCATCCCCCTCTGTCGCCGCGCCGCCGGCCCCCGCATGAATCGCGAATGACGAGCGAGCACGGCAATCGGCGCACGCCCGCAAGCCTGCGGCCCGCCATCATTTCCAAAAGTGACCCGCCCGCCTCACGACCGAGCGCGTCGAGATTCATATCGACGCTGGTGAGCGGCGGCCGCGTCGCCTCGGCCATCACGTCCCAGTTGTCGAAGCCGACCACAGCGACGTCCGCCGGGACGGCGCGCCCCATCTCGCGCAGGGCGTCAACCGCGCCGCGCGCGATCTGATCGTTGCCGCAAAAGAGCGCGTCCGGCGCGCTCCGGCGGCGGGCGAAGAGAGCCTGCGCCGCTTCGCGTCCCCAGGCTTCCGACCAGCGGCCGGGCCGGCAATCGCCCGAAGCCGTTTTGAGCCCCGTCTCGGCCAGCGCCTTGCGCCAGCCCATTTCGCGCAGGCGAACCGCCTCGAACCGTTCCGGGCCGGTGATATGGGCGATCTTCCTTCGGCCCAGAGCGGCGAGATGGCTGACCGCGAGCCGCGCGCCGCCCTCGTCGTCCGGCAGCAGGCAAAGCGCGTCCGGATTCTCGACCTGCGAGTAGACATAGACGACCGGAAGGCCGCGCGCGACAGGCTCGACAGGCTCACGCCTGTCCGCCCGGCGGGCGGTGACGACGAGACCATCGACGCGCTTGTTGAGCAATTGCTCGATGTGCCGGCGCTCGCGCAGCGGATCGTCCGTGGCGTTGCACATGAAGACCGCGATCCCGTGCTCGAACAGCCGGTGCTCGAGCGCCTCGACGATCGGGAACGCGAATCTTCCGAAACTGTCGTTGGACAGAATGCCGACCGTCATCGAGCGCGCCCGATGCAGGCTTTGCGCCAGATCGTTCGGCCGGTAGTCGATCGCCTTGGCGATCCGGAAGACCCTGGCGCGCGTTTCCGCGCTAAGGCGTCCGTTGGCGTTGAGCGCCTTCGAGACCGTTCCTATCGAGACGCCGGCGAGCCGCGCGACGTCGCGGATGGTCCGGGTCGCCGGCGCCGGGTCGACATCGCCGGACTGGGCCTCGTCGGACGGACGGTCGTTCATTTGACGGCGCCCGAAAGCAGGCCGGAAATATAATAGCGCTGCAGGGCGAGGTAGACGGCGAGACAAGGGATGATCGAGATGATGACGCTCGCCTGCAGCGCTCCCCAATCGACAGCGCCGTGATTGCCGATGCGCACGCTGACCAGAAGGATCGGCACCGTGAACGAGGTCTCCCGGTTCATGAAAATGAGCGCCGCGAGGAACTCGTTCCACGAATTGATGAACGCAAACAGAGCCACCGTCACGATCGCCGGCACGGCGAGCGGCAGAAAGATGCGGGTAAAGCGCTTCCAGGCCGAGCAGCCGTCGACCATCGCGGCCTCCTCGATCTCGCGCGGGATCGCCTCGAAGCTGTTGCGCATCAGGAAGATCGAGAATGGAAGCTGCAGGATCGTGTGCACGATCGCGAGTCCAAGATGCGTATTGACGAGGCCGACCTTGGCGAAATCGAGATAGAGGGGCGTGAGCAGCGCCTGATAGGGAATCATGATCGGCGCGAGGAGCGCGATAAACGCTACCTCCTTGCCGCGCACGGCGAAGCGCGCGAGGCCATAGCCCGCCGGCGCGGCGAGCGCGATGCAGGCCACGATGGTGATCAGCGCGACGACGCCGGAGTTGCTGACGTAAGTCGCAAGCCCGGCCTGAAAATCGATGACCTTGGCGTAGTTCTCGAAGCTCAGCGCGCGGGGCAGATAATGCGGCGGAACCGCCGAAGCGTCGACCGCCGTCTTGATCGAGGCGAGGAAGGAGAGCGCCATCGGCGCGGCCATGATCACGATCGCCGCGACGCAGGCCGCCGCGGCAAGGTAGGCGCCCGGCGCCTTGCGCCCGCCGCGCCGGGCGGGAATCGCGCGTTCGGCCTCGCTCGTCAGGGCGGCGGCGGTCACGTCTCGCCGCTCCGCGCCGTCACCGCGATCTGCATGGTCGCGAATATGAGGATGATGAGGGTCAGCACGATCGAAAGCGCCGCGCCGTAGCCGAGTTTGAACGAGACGAACGAGTTCTGGTAGATCCAATAGACGGCGGTGAACGTCTGCCCTCGCGGTCCGCCGGACGTCATGATGTAGAACTGGTCGAAGGCCAGCATCGAGCCGATCGCGCTGACCAGCGTCGTCAGCAGCGCCACCCGGCGGATCAGCGGCAGGATGATGAGGCGGACGCGACCCCAGTAGCTTGCCCCATCCATGAGCGCCGCCTCGAGGATGTCGGGATTGATCGACTGGATTCCCGCCGCGAACAACACCATGCCGAAGCCGACGACCTTCCAGGTGATCGAGATGACGACCGCCCAGAAAGCGAGATCGGCGCTGGCGAACCAGACGATCGGCTCGCGTATCAGGCGCAGGTCGACGAGAAGCTTGTTGAGGAGCCCGACCTGTTCGTCGAGCAGCCAGAACCACAGGAGACTCGAACTCGAGAGGCCAATCACCACCGGAAGGAAAACGATGGCGCGGGTGAGACGCTTGAGCGGGGTGTTCTCGACTGTGAGCAGCGCCAGCGCAAGCCCCAGGACCATCAGGATCGGCGTGAGCACGAGCGTATATTTGGCGGTGAAGGCGAGCGCCCGCCAGAAGCCCGAATCATTCCAGATCCGCCAGTAGTTGGTCAGCCCGATGAACTTGCCGCCGCCGAGCAGCGACCGGTCGGTCAAGGACATGGCTGTAAGTTGGCCGAGCGGGATCAGCACGAACACGCCGACGAAGAGGAGGGCTGGCGCCATGAAGAGCCAGCCCGGCCATTGCGGCAGCGTCCGTCGCATCGAGGGGGCCGCTATTGGCCGGCGATCGCCTTCATCTTTTCGCGCCCTTCCTTGATCGCCCCGTCGACATCGCCGTCGAAGACCGCGCGTTCGATCATGTTGATCCACGGGCTCGAGTTCGAATTGACCATATCGGCGAAATGATAGACCCACGGCACGTAGCCGACGCCGAGCGCCTTCGCGGTGGTGACGATGCGCGGGTCGGCGGCGAAATATTTGTTGTCGGCAAGCGCCGGCCGCGAAGGCAGAATGTTGTTCTTGGCGAGCCCCTCGAGCTGGGCTTCGTCGGTCAGCTCCCAGGCGATGAACTGCTTGGCGAGGGCTTCGTGCTTCGAGCCCTTCGGAATGGCGACGACGTCGCCGCCGACGAACGACGACACCTGTCCTTCCTTCTCGCCCGGCAGGAAGGTCACGCCGAAGTTCAGATTCGGCGCGTCATGTTTCAGATCGGAAATGATGAACCCGCCGGAGCCCTGGATTCCGACCTTGCCGGACTTGAAAACCGCCGAGAAATTGGCGCCATTGTCGGTCTGGGCGCTCTTCGGCACCAGACCCTCGTCCCACATGGCCTTGAACGTCTCGAGCACCTCCTTGACACCGTCGCCGGTGAGCGCCGGGGCGTCGCCGTTGGCGGGCAGGATCTTGGAGCCTGCCGCGACCATCATCGGTGACGTCGTGAAGATGTTGCAGCCAGGGCACGCGCCGGAGAAATAAAAGCCGTAGGTATCGGGCCCAAGCGCGCGGATCTTTTTCGCGTCCTCATGGATCTCGCTAATCGTCCGCGGCGGCTTGTCCGGATCGAGGCCGGCTTTCTTGAACAGATCCTTGTTCCAGATCAGGATCGAAACGTCGGGCGTGAATCCCGCGCCGTAGATCTTGCCCTCGTAAGTCGCGATGTCCTTGTAGGCCTGGGCGACGGAAGCGTAGTTCGGATTGGCCTTCAGGTCGGCCGTGAGATCGGTGAGGAAGCCGGCCTTCATAAAGTCGGGCATGTAGATGAGATCGAAGGAAACGAGGTCGGGGACTTCGCCTGCCTGAACGCCGGTGGCGAGCTTGGTGACCATCTGGTTGTCCGGGATGGTGGTGAGCTCGATCTTGTCGCCGTGGGTCGCATTCCAGAGATTGACCAGGTGCGCCGCCGCGTCGGTGCCGCTGGCGCGCACCCACATCGTCATCGTGTCGGCGAAAGCTGCTGTGGCGAAAGCTGACGAGGCGATCAGCATGGCGGCGAGTCCGCCGCACGTCCTCCGCTTGATCATGACGCTCCTCCCTGCAGCCCTGGGACTGCTTTTTGGTTGAAAAAGCCCCTCATCCGGTCGCGGGTGAGAAAAGCTTTTCCCAAGATTTCTAGCGCGCCCTCCCTTCGGCGGCAAGGCCGGCCCGGTTGCGGCGGGAAACCGACGGCGGCGCCTGTCGCCCCATCCCCCGCGGCCTCGGGATTTCGAGGCTGCTCAGCTCTCCGCCAGCGCCTTGAGAACATGCGGGGCGAGCGGATTTGCGTGGGCCCGAGGCGACGTGAGGTCGAAGGTCGACACGGTGAGCCAGCCCTTGCCGAGGAAGCTGCGCTTCACGAAGGCGGCGGCGAGATGCAGCCATCCGACCGCCATGCCGGCATCGACCAATCCTCCGAAAGCGGTGGACGGAAAACCGGTCAGCACATGGTTGGGCAGAAGCCCGCTCCAATGTTCGTCGAGCATGGGGCCGCCGGGCAGGCCCGACCACGGGCCGTCCGTGCGCCGCCAGGAGAAGGCGCCCATCCACTGTCCGTCCCATGGCGTTCCAGCGCGCTCGCGCAGCAGCATCGAGGGGAAAGTTGTGCCGGTCGTTGAGCGGCAGGCTCCGTTCAGGGTCGATGAGCGCATCGGCGGAATTGGCGATGAGCAGAACCTTGCGGCCGGCGAGAAGCGCCTCGCGGACCCGGGTCGTCAGCCGCGTCGCGATGAGGACATCGGCGTCCTCGGCGGTCTCGGCGTGGTTCGGCCAGCCGATCGCCGCGAGCAGGCTTGAGGCCGCCGCGTCGATGGGGAACAGCGACGGCGGCGCGCCCGCGAGCGGCGGGACGACGCAGAATTCGAGCGTGTTGCGCGAAAGGACGGCGCGCCCTTTGGCGTCGCGCGCCTCGAGCTCGAGCGGAACGATGGCGATCGCCTCCGCCGCGCCGGCGGCGAGCGCAATCGTGGTCGGATCGCGCCCAAGCGCGGCTTCGCCGCGCTCATCGCCGAAACGCCACACAAGCCGCGCACCCTCAGGCGGCCCGGCGGCGCCGGCCAGTCGCACGGAAACCTCGAACCGCTCGCCGGCGCGAATTGCGGTGCGCACCGCCCGCGCGATGACAAGCCAGGGCCGTTGCAGTTCGGCCAATTTCCCGGCGAAAGCGCGCGGGTGGTTCAGAACATCCATGAGTCCGTTCGATTCCCACTGCGTGTCGTTAAGCTCGGTGATGACATAGCCGGAGATCGCCCGCTCCCAGCGCAGCGTCTCGATCTGCTCTTTGAGCGCGCGATGCTGAAGCGCCTGCGCCGCGCTGACAAAGCCGTCGAGGTCGCCGAAGATCGCCGCAAGCTCTGCGTCGCGAAAGCGCGTTTCGATCCCATGCGGATAAGCGGCGCCGAGGTTCCACTCGTGCCCGCTCTCGAACCACCAGGGTTCGCTTCCGTCCGCCTCCAGGATCTCGCGCGGGTGCGGCAGCCCCCATACGCCGAACTCCGAACAGATGAGCGGCTCGTCGCCGCGCCGCTCCGCGTCGTCATGCGGCGAGAAGGTCCAGGTCGCGCGGCCGGCAAAGGCGCGTGTCGTCGCGGCGAAGGCGTCGTTCTGATGGGGAAAGCCGTTATACCAATGGAAGTCATCGATCTCGGTCTTGAGATGATAGTTGCGAGGGAAGCACGGCGAATTGTCGATAAGCAGGCTGTCGGGGACCAGCGTCTTCGCCCAGTCGAAGGTCTCGATCAGCCAGCGCCGGTCGTCCGGATTGTCGTCGAGATCGATGCCCCATCCCTCGTTGAACAGCGTCCAGATACAGATCGAGGGATGATGCCCGTGGGTGGAGACCGACGTCCGGAAGACCCTGCGCAACGCCTCGCGCGCTGCGGGCGCGAGGAACTGCATGTACGGCATGTCGAGCCAGACGATGAGCCCGAGCCGGTCGGCGACGTCGAAATAGAGGGGATCGGGAATCTTGACGTGGCAGCGCAGCGTGTTGAGGCCCATCACCTTGGCGTTGGCGAAGCGCTCTTCGAGAAACTCGGCCCTCGGTGGACGACATTCTTCCTCCGGATGCCAGTCCTGGTCGAGGGCGCCGAACATGGTGAACGGCTGGCCGTTGAGCACGAGGCGCCCATCCCTCGCCTCCAATCGCCGGAACCCGACGACCCTCTCGATCGCATCGACGGTCTTGTCGCCGACGATGAGTTCGACGACGAGATCGTAGAGATTGGGCGCTTCCGGCGACCATGGCTCAGCGTCGGGAAGGGCGAACAGCCGCGTCGAATCGCTCCGATCGGAAATGATAGATCAGGCGCGCGACCTGTTCGCCAGCGCGCGACAGCGTCGCCTGGAGAGTCGTCGCAGCGGCGGCGCGCGATAGCTCGCCCTTGATCGACACGTCGCCCGTTTTGAGGTCGAACGACGTTTGGATGAAGACCTTGGCGAAGTGAATCGGGTCCCTCGCCTCCAGCCGCGCCGGCTTCCAGATGCCGCCTTGAACCCCGTACCAGTCCTGCTTGCCCACCAGCGACTGGCTGAAGCGTCCGCCGTTGCGATCGTCAGGGACCCGCGCGTCGACGCCGAGCACGAACGAGGTTTTGCCGCCGAGCGCCTGGGTGAGGTCGACCTCGATCGGGGTCCAGCCGTCGCCATGAACGGCGACGGCTGCTTCGTCGACCAGGATCACCGATTCGTGGAAAACGCCCTCCAGAATAAGAACAATGCTCTTGCCCGCCCACGCGCTCGGGATCTGCACGCCGCGCCGGTAGCGTCCGGTCCCCTGCGCGTTGCGCAACGCCGGAAACTGGGCCTGCCAGATCCCGGGGGTGCGGATCGTGTGACCCTCGCCGTCGAGCCGCGCCGTCGGCCCTTCGAATTCGAAGTCCCAGAGGCCGTCGAGCGATAGCGTCGCGCGGCGGCTGGGGGCGTCAGCGTCCATTTGAGGCTCCGAAACAGGTCGGATGGCGCCGGCCGCCGGCCGCATTACGAAAATATCCGAAAAGCTGATACAAAAGCGGCGAGCGCAAGCGGGGCCAAGAATGTCGCGCAATTTCCTGGTGATCGATCCCGCAGAGCGGCCGGACGTATTGCGCGGGCTGGCCTCGCCGGCGCGGGCGCGAATTTTGCGCCTGCTGCATCGTCGCCCGGGCGTCAATGTCAACGACATCGCCGAGGCGCTGAGCCTTCCTCAATCGACCGTCTCGTCCAATCTGCAAATCCTCGAGGACGCCGGGCTCATCCGGACGGAAACCCAGAAGGGACGGAAGGGCCATCAGAAGCTCTGCTTCCCGGCGTTCGACGAAGTCCTTGTGATGCTGCGCGACGACGTCAGCGGCGTCGACGCCAACGCCATCGAGGTCGCGATGCCGATCGGGCTCTATACCAGCTGCGAAGTGAGCGCCCCCTGCGGCCTCTGCTCGCCGCACGGGATCATTGGTCTCCTCGACGTCCCGGGGACCTTCCTTGATCCCGAGCGAATGAATGCGGGCCTCATATGGTTCACGCGCGGCTTTGTCGAATATCAATTTCCCAATAACGCCCGGCATGTCGGCAAGGCCGTCACGGCGCTCGAATGCTCGCTCGAACTCTCCTCCGAGGCGCCCGGCGCCCCGCCCAACTGGCCGTCCGACATCACGGTCGCGGTCAACGGCCGGGAGCTTGGCGGCTGGACCAGCCCCGGCGATTTCGGCGATCGCCGGGGGCTGTACACGCCCGACTGGTGGAAGCTCAAGGGCAGCCAATACGGCATGCTGAAGAGCTTCCGGGTGACGCCCGAGGGCGCGTTCGTCGACGGTGTCAGGATCTCGTCGCTGACGCCGAAGGACCTCGACCTGTCCGCTCATCATTCGATCCGGCTCAGGATCGAGGTCAAACCCGACGCGCGCCATCCCGGCGGCGTCAACATCTTCGGCCGCGGGTTCGGCAACTACGATCAGGACATCGTGCTGAGGCTCACGACCGAGTCGTGAGCCATGGGAGGACCTCGCCGCCATCGCGCCGATCAGAGCGCCGCCCCGGTCTCGCCGAACAGGCGCGCATGGCTCTGGTTGAGCCTGAGGCCAACGGCCTGACCCGACTTCGCGTCGAGATCGCCCTCGCCCTCGACGATCAGCTGCCCGGCGGGGGTGTCGATATAGACGATCGTCGAATTGCCGAGATGTTCGATGATCGCCACGACACCGACGAAGGCGGCTTGCGGATCGTCCGGAGCGATGATGGTCAGGTCCTCCGGGCGCACGCCGAGCTCGGCCGCACGCGCGCCGGCGCCGGCCCTTATCCCGATCTCAGCCTGTCGCCCGCCCGGAAGGACCACGCTCGCCTTCGCGCCATTCACGGCGACGACGTCGACGCCGAAGAAATTCATACCCGGTGAACCGATGAAGGCGGCGACAAACTTGTTCGCCGGCGCGTTGTAGAGCTCGAGCGGCGAGCCGACCTGCGAGATGACGCCCTTGTCGAGCACGACGATCTTGTCGGCGAGAGTCATCGCCTCCGTCTGGTCATGCGTCACATAAATCATCGTCGTGCCGAGATCGGCGTGGAGCTTCGCCAGCTCGAGGCGCATCTGCACGCGCAATTTGGCGTCGAGGTTGGACAAGGGCTCGTCGAACAGGAAAACCTCGGGCTTGCGCACCAGAGCCCGGCCGATCGCGACCCGCTGACGCTGGCCGCCCGACAGCTCGGCGGGCCGGCGATCGAGATAGGGCTCGAGCTGAAGGATGCGGGCGACCTCGAGCGCGCGCTCGTTTTGAACCTTTTTCGGCTGGCCGGCGACGGAGAGCGAGAAGGCGATGTTCTGCCTCACCGTCATGTGCGGATAGAGCGCATAGGACTGGAACACCATGGCGATGCGCCGCTGCGCCGGGGCCGTGTCGGTCACGTCCGTGTCGTCGATGAAGCACTGGCCGGCGGTGATCTCTTCCAGTCCGGCGATCATCCTGAGCAAGGTCGACTTGCCGCAGCCGGACGGACCAAGCAGCGCGGTAAACGACCCTTTGTCGACCTTGAGGCTGAGATCGGGAATGACCGTCACGGCGCCATAGCGCTTCGTGACCCGGCGCAGTTCGACATGGGGCGCCGCGACGGCGTCGCTCCCGCCCGTTGCGCTGGCGGCGCTCATCCTTTGATTCCCGCCGACAGCATGATCGCCTGCGTCACCCGGCGCTGAAAAATGAGATAGACGAGCGCGACCGGCAGCGCCGCAAGCGTGGCGACGGCGAGATCCCGCCCGTAGGAAACGCCAAAGTTGTCGTGAACCTGGGTGATGCCGACGGTGATGTTCATCTTGTCCTCGGAGCTGATGGCGAGGAATGGCCAGAGGAAGAGATTCCAGGCCCCGATAAAGGTGATGATGGCGAGCGCGGTGGTGACGCCCCAGTTCATCGGCAGATAGATGCGGAACAGGAGCTGGAATTCGCTCGCGCCGTCGATGACCGCCGCCTCGCGAAAGTCCTTCGGCACCGAGTCGAAGAACTGCTTGTAGATGATGACGGTCACCGGCGCGATGAGCTGCGGGCCGACCACCCCGGCCAGGGTGTTGATGAGGCCAAGCTGGCTGATGACGATGAAATGGGTGACGATCAGAGCCGGGATCGGCACCATGAAACTTGCGAGGATCATCCACCAGAAGAAACGACGGCCGGGGAAGTTGAGCTGCGAGATCGCGTAGCCGGCGCCTGCCGCCATCAACACCACCAGGACCGTTACCGCCGCCGAGGTGATGAGGGAATTGATGTACCAATAGCCGATCTTTGTCTGGAGCAGGACGTGAACGTAGTTCTCGAACGTGAAATGCTCCGGCCATAGATGAAAGCCGGGTCGTACGATCTCGTACTCATGCTTGAACGTCGTGACCAGGCCCCAATAGAGCGGGAAGGCCCAGACGATCGCGCCGACCAAAGTGCAGATCGTGATGAAAAGCCCGGCGCCGTCGAGGCGGTTGAGTCTCGCGAGCCGCCGCCTGGCCCGGGGCGCGACCATTTCGACGCTCTGAACGGACGCGCTCAACGCTGCCCTCGCGCGCGCAAGAGCTGGAACTGCAGCACGGACAGGAACACGATCACCACGAACAGAACGACTGCGGAAGCAGCGCCCAGGCCGCCCTTGTTGAGCTGGAAGGCTTCCCGGAGAATGTAGAACACCATGACCATGTTGGCGTCGATGCGGCCGCCCTGGGTGAATAAATAGACCTGGTCGAAGATCTTGAGCTGCAGGATGAGCTGGATGGTGAAGACGAGCACGGTGACCGGCCATATGAGAGGCCAGGTGATGCGCCGGAACTGGAGCCAGCGGCCGGCGCCGTCAAGCTCGGCGGCTTCATAGATTTCGCTCGAAATATTCCTCAAGCCGGCGATGAACAGGAGCAGGCTGAAGCCGAGGCACCACCAGACCGTGATGAAGGCGACCGCAGGCATGAAGAGCGGAACCGTCCGGAACACCGAGAGATGCTGGCCGCCGTTCAAGGGCGCGAGAAGGTATTGGGCCACCCCGAAGTCCTTGTCGAACATCCACCCCCAGATCCGGTAGACGACAGACACCGGCAGGATGTAGGGCAGAAAGAACGCCGCGAGCACGATGCTCTGCATCCAGCCCTTCAGGCGGTTCACCCCGAGCGCGATGACGAGCGCCAGAATTGTGCCGGGGATGACCGAGAGGATGACGAAGTAGATCGTGTTCCAGACGGCGGTCGAAAACAGATGGTCCGAGGCGAGCCTGAAATAATTGTCGAGCCCGACCCATTTGCCTGGACCGATAAGGGGCGCGTTGGTGAAGCTGAGCTCCACCATCTTGAGCGTGGGGTAGACGAAAAATATGCCGTAGATCACAACGAACGGCGCCATCAGAACGGCGGCGGTCAACCTTTCGCTGCGCGAGCTTCTGATCATCGTGGCGGCAGATCTCGCAATCCGCACCCCGCTCCGGCGGGCTTCCAAAATCGGCCGGAGCGAAGCGCGAAATCCGTCATTCGATCATTTCGTCAGGCTCTGCAGGTCGTCGCGAATTTTCTTCGCGGCCTCGGCCGGCGCGATCTCGCCGTTCAGAGCGGGAATCATATAGTTGCCCGCCGCGTCGTAAACGGGCGAGGCGACGCCGGCATAGACCGAAACCGGGTCGAAGACCGCGGTCTTGGCGAGGGAGACGTAATCGGAGTTCGGCTTCATCGCCTTGAACTCGGCGCTGTCCTGCACCGGCAGATAGGCGGGGATATGGCCGCCGCTCGCCCATTCGATGGAATGGACGTTGAACCAGTGGATGGTGTCGAGCACGAGCTTGCGCTTCTCCGGGGGAACCGGATTGCCCTTGCGATCCGGAATGGCGAACGAATGCGAATCCGCCCATGTCGCGGGCTGCGAGTAGAGGACCGGAATCTGAATCGCGCCCCAATCGAAGAGCTGCCCCTTCTTGGCGAGGTCGACCATGGTCGGCACTTCCCAGACGCCGTTGATATGCATCGCCGCCTTGCCCGAGGTGAAGAGGGCGATCGAGGCCGGATACTCGGTATTGGTCGGCGCCCATTTGTTCTTGGTCCAGTTTTGCATCTCGGCCAGCGCGGTGGTCGCCTTGTCGAGATTGTCCCCATCGAGGAATTTTCCGTCCTTGAGGAACTGGCCGCCCTGCTGATTAAGCAGAGTGTAGAAGATCCGCCAACCGGAGCCGCCGTCGTTTGGCACTGAAAGGCCGTAGACGCCGTTGGAGGTCAGCTTGGCGAGGGCGGCGTTGAAGTTGTCGACGCCGTCGAGGCCCTTTGGCTTGCCGTCGTCGCCGAGCAGGCCCGCCTTCTTGAGCATGTCCTTGTTGTAATAGAGGATGATCGAGTGGATATCGAGCGGCACGGCGTATTGCTTGCCGTCCGGGCCCTGCGCCGCCTTCCAGTTGGCGGGGCTGAAGTCGCTGGCCTTGATGCCGGCGGCGGCCAGTTCCTCAGGCTTGAGTTCGCTCAGCACCCCCTCCGACACCCCGAGCGGCATGCGCAATTCGTGGTAGGTCATGACGTCGGGACCCTGGCCCGTCGCGGCCGCGGTCTGGACCTTGGTGTAGAACGGGGTGCCCCATTCCGAGGTGGTCGCGTCGATGTGGACCTTGCCCTCGTGCTCCTTGTTGAACTCGTCGAGCATCGCCTTCATGCGGATGCCGTCGCCGCCGCTGAGGAAATCCCACCACACGATGGTTTCCGTTGCGTGCGCCGCCCCGACCATCAGCGCCGCGCTGGCGAGCGTCGCGTAAAGGACTTTGCGGATCATCTCGACTCCTCCCAAAATGGCCTGGCGGCTTCCGCGTGCAGGCGCTCGGATCCATGCGCCCTCGGGAACCCTTGCGAGAGGATGGTAGCGAGGAAAACGCGAGGCGCCAAGGACTTTGAATCGGCGAACTTGATATTGAATCATCCAGGACAATCCCGGACTCTCGCCTTCAGGCAGGCGCTTCATGCGGCTCGTTTTCCAGCATTCCCCTGGCAAAGCCCGCCCGCGCGCGCCCGACGGGCGACTTGACGCGACGGGCGGAAGCGGGTCCAATGTATCGGACTTTCTGATATTGAGGGGAGACCATGCGCGCTTCGGTCATCGCCAATCGGGACTACCGGATCGCCAAGATCGACGACCGGCTGTACGGCGCCTTTCTCGAGCACCTGGGGCGGGCGATCTACACCGGCATTTACGAGCCCGACCATCCGCAGCGCGGACGCCAACGGCATGCGCAAGGACGTCATCGACCTCGTTCGCGAACTCAAAGTCCCGATCGTGCGCTATCCCGGCGGCAATTTCGTCTCGGCCTATAATTGGGAAGACGGAATTGGCCCGCGCGAGAATCGGCCGACCCGGCTCGACCTCGCATGGCATACCTCCGAATCCAACGCCGTCGGCGTGCACGAGTTCGCCCAATGGTGCGAATCTGCTCGCACGGAGATGATGCTGGCCATCAATCTTGGTTCACGCGGGCTCGATCAGGCGCGCAATTTCGTCGAATACGTCAATGGCCCGACCGGCAGCGCATGGGGCGACCTGCGCAAGACGAACGGCCGCGCCGAGCCGTTCGGAGTCAAGCACTGGTGCCTCGGCAACGAGATGGACGGGCCGTGGCAGGTCGGGCACAAGACGGCGGACGAATACGGCCGCCTCGCCAACGAGGTGGCCAAGACGCTGCGCGCCTTCGACAAGTCGCTCGAGCTCATCGTCTGCGGGTCCTCGCATTCCGACATGAAGACCTATCCCGAATGGGAACGCGTCGTTCTCGAGCACACCTACGACGCGGTCGACCACATCTCGCTGCACATGTATTTCGCCAATCGGGCGAAGAACGCCGCCGAATACCTCGCGCTCAACGCCAAGCTCGACGCCTATATCAATACCGTCGCCTCGACGATCGAATTCGTCCGGGCCAACAAGCGCAGCAAGAAGCGGGTGACGATTTCATTCGACGAATGGAACGTCTGGTATCATTCCAACAGCCAGGACCGCGCCATCCGCGAGGGCGAGCATGGCTGGCCGCACGCCCCGCGCCTGCTCGAGGACATCTACAATTTCGAGGACGCGCTCCAGGTCGGCTGCATCCTCAACACCTTCATCCGCCGCTCCGACGTGGTGAAGATCGCCTGCATCGCGCAACTGGTGAACGTCATCGCGCCGATCATGACGGAGCCTGGCGGCGCGGCGTGGCGGCAGACCATCTTCTATCCCTATTTCTTCGCCTCGGTTTATGGGCGCGGGGAGGCCCTTCAGCTCACCGTCAACTCGCCCGGCTATGATTCCGAGGTCGCCGACAACGTTCCCTATCTCGACATCGCCGGCGTTCACGACGAGGCCGGGCGGACGCTGACCTTTTTCGCCGTCAACCGGCACGCCGGCGAACCCGCTCGACCTCGAAGCTCGACCTGCAGGGATTCGGCGCCGCAAGGCTCGTCGATCACCAGGCGATGACCAATTCCGACCTCGAAGCCGTCAACACGCTGGCCCAGCCGCTCGCGGTCACGCCGAAAAAGGGATCAGGCGCCGCGATCAAGGACGGTCGGCTGACCGCGCGGCTGCCGCCCTATTCCTACCAGATGCTGCGCCTCGCTCTCGCGTAGGGGCGCCAAAGCCGTTGTTGCGCGCGAAGCGCAGCCATCGGGCGAGCGTCAGAACGGATAATGCCGCGGGCCTTCGATGGTGATCCAGCGCAGGTCGGTGAACTCGGCGATCACCCCGCGGCCTTAAGCAGAAACGCGCGCCGTTCGCCCGAGCCGGTTTCAGACCAGGCGGGAAAGGCGTGCGCCGCCGCTTCGACCGCTCTGACGGCGTCAGCTTCGCTCGCCGCCGCCGCTTCGCTGGCGAACGCTCCGGTGACCGGAACGTCCGCGCGGTTCAGAATCCGAGAACACTCGCATTGATCGAGGCTTCGAGGCCGCCGTCGACCGGCAGGTTGGCGCCGTTGATCCAGCGCGCGCCGTCCGAGCAGAGGAAGAGCGCAGGCGCGGCGATGTCGGGCGCCGAGCCGGCGCGGCCGACGCGCGCGATGTCGTCGTCGACCCTGGGATCGCCGAAGATCGAGCGAAACTCCTTCAGGATCGGCGTCGTCACCGGGCCGGGGCTGACCGCATTGACCCGCACGCCCCGGTCCTTGAACAACGGCCGATGCGCCGCCCGCATCGTCCACAGGAGCAGAAGCTCCTTCGACAGCGGATAGGCCTCGGCGTCCGGCACCTTGTGCGCCGCAAGGAGCCCGCTGAGATCCGGAAACCCGGGCGCGGCGACGAACGCCTTGGCGCGCTCGAGATTGGCGCGCCAGCCGTAGCCGGCGATCGAGGCGACATTGACGACGGCGCCGCCCTCGCGCAGCCGCGGCGCAACGGCTTCGCTCAATTCCCGCAGCCCATAGAAATTGATGGCGAGCGTCTTCGCCGCGCCGATCATGCCGGAGACGCCCGCGACATTGCACAAGGCGTCGAACCGCTGCGGCAGCGTCTGGATTATCTCGGCCACGCCCTGGGCCGAGCCGATGTCCGCTTTGATGAAGGCGTCGAGCGGCCGCTTGGGCTCGTTGATGTCGACCCCGATCACGTCGGCGCCGAGCGCCTGAGCGAGTTCGCCCACGCGCGCGCCGATGCCGGACGAAATTCCGGTGATGACGATCGTCTTGCCAAGGAGCATTTTCAGCCTCCCGCCTCGTTCCTGTCCGCGCCGACGTCCTCGGCCCGCGCTCCGCGCGCGCCCGCGAAGCGCAGGCGGTAGCCGATCGGCAAGAGCCTCACCGACGTGCGATCCTCGACCCAGCCCCAGATGCCGCGCGGGAACAGAAGCGCGAAGATGAGCGCGGTCGCGCCGAGCCCGACCAGATACCAGACGCCCATCGCGCCGAACCAGGCCTCGATGGCGAAGAAGATGACGGCGCCGAGAATCGACCCCTCGAAGGTCCCCAACCCTCCGACCAGCGCCATGAAGATCATGTACGCCGTCCATAGCGGGCTGAAATAGGCCTGCGGCTGGAAGGTGAGCGCCGTCGCCACCCAGAGCGCCCCCGCCATCGCCGCGCCGAAGGCCGCGAGGGTGAACACGAGCCGCTTGGCGCTCATGACGCGCACGCCAACCGATTCCGCCGCCTCCTCGTTGTCGCGGATCGCCTGGATCGCCGCGCCGAGCGGAGAGCGCAGCAGGCCGAACACGATCGCCAGAAGGCCGGTCATCGCGACGAGCGCGCACCAATAGGTGAACGCCCGGCGGCTTCCGATCGAATAGGCGTTGAGCTCGATCAGCGAGGTGCCGGTCTCGCCGCGCACCAGCGTGTCGAGATTGACGAGCAGGTGCGCCAGTTCCGCCACCACCCACATGCCGATGGCGAATTCGCCGCCCTTCAGCCTCAGCATGAGAATCGACAGCGGCCAGGCGAGCGCGCCGACGATGAGCGCGCCCAGAAACAGCGACGGATAGACGCCGACCCCCCAATTGGCGAGGCGGATCGCGGCATAGGCGCCGAGGCCGAAGAACGCCTGCTGGCCGATCGACACCAGGCCGCAGAACCCGACCAGCGCGTTCCACATCAGGGCGAGGATCACATAGATGAACAGCGTCGTGAGCTTGTCGACGGCGTTGGCGCTGAAGATCGCCGGCCCGATCGCCAGCACGGCGACGATGACCGCGGCCGCCGACGATCGCGATGCGCGACTCGGGCGTCCAGCGCTCGACCGCGGCGGCGTTGCTCACGCTCATGAACGCTTTCCCCCGCTGAGCGCCGTCCGGACGCGCTGGCCGAGGTCGCCGAAGAACAGGCGCGCGAACAGGACGGCGAGAAAGGTGAAGTGGCCGGCGATGAAGAAGCCTTGCGGATTGACGAGCGCGCCCAGACTCTGCGCGACGCCGAGCACGATTCCGCCTGCGAGCGTCCCCCACAGCGATCCCGCTCCGCCGATCACCGAGGCTTCGAAGGCGAAGATGAGCTGGGCCGCGCCGGCGTAAGGATCGAAGGTCGCGCGCATGCCGAGAAAGGCGCCAGCGACCGCGACCGTCGCCAAGCGCGATCGCGGCGGCGATCGCATTGACGCGCCGCGCGTTGACGCCGATGAGGCCGACCGTGTCGGGATCCTCCGCGGTCGCGCGGATCGCGCGCCCGATCTGGGTGCGGTTGAGAAAGGTCTGGATGCCGCCGAGCAGAACGACCGCGACCGCCATGGTCAGCGCCGCGAGCTTGCCGATCGCGATCGTGTCGCTGAGCGACCAGCTGTCATAGGAGAGATCGCCGATAAAGGGGGCGAGCGAACGGGTGTCGGCGCCGAAGCCCTCGAACAGGAGATTGTCGATGATGATCGAGAGCCCGAAGGTCGAGAGCACGGGCACGAGCAGCCCGCCGCGCGCGCTGCGCTCGAGCACCAGGCGCTGGAGCGCCCAGCCGACCAGCGCCATCGCCGGGGCGACCAGGATGAGGCCGAGAAACGGCTCGATGCCGAAGCGGTCGGCCAGAACGAACAGAGCGTAGCCCGCCAGCACCGCGAGGCTGCCATGCGCGAGATTGATGACGCCCATGACCCCGAACATGAACGAGAGCCCGCAGGCGATCAGCGCGTAATAGCCGCCGAGCAGCACGCCCTGGATGATCTGGTTGAGGAAGATCAATGCGGCGGCGCCTTGCTCGGCGACGACCGTTTGAGGCCGAAATAGGCTTCCGTGACCTGTTCGCGGGTGAGCGCGCTCGTCGGTCCCTCGATCGCGATCGCGCCTTCCAGCATGCAGATGGTGCGGCTCGCGGTCGCCATCGCGCGCCTGAGGTCCTGCTCGACGAGCAGCATCGCGACGCCGGAGGTCTTCAGGGCCTCGAGGCGGGCGTAAAGGCGATCGACGATCAGAGGCGACAAGCCCAGCGACACTTCGTCAAGGAGCAGGAGGTCCGGGTTCATCATCAGGGCGCGCCCGATCGCGGTCGCCTGCTGCTCGCCGCCCGACAATGTGCCAGCGAGCGAGCGGCGGCGCTCCTTGAGATTGGGAAAGGCCTCCATGACCGCGTCGAGCGTCCAGGCCCCCGTCCGCCCGGCGTAGCGCGCGAGCAGGAGGTTTTCCTCGACCGTCAGGCGCGCGAACAGGCGCCGGCCTTCGGGCACGAGGGCCACGCCCAGCGCGGCGCGCGCGTGGGCGCTTTTTGCGCTGATGTCCTCGCCCTTGAAGGCGACGGCGCCCGCCGCGATCCGGTGCGCGCCGGCGATCGTGCGCAGAAGCGTGGTCTTGCCCGCTCCGTTCGCGCCGACCAGCGCGACCGTCTCCCCCTTGTCGATGGAAAGGCTGACCCCCCGCACGGCCTGGAGCTGGCCATAGCGCGCTTCGAGCCGCTCGACCGAAAGCAGCGTCATACGACGCCTCCGCCGAGATAGGCTTCGATCACGCGCGGATCGGCCATGACGCTCTGCGGCGGCCCGTCGGCGATGATGCGCCCCGCGTCCATGCATACGAGGCGCTCCGCAACTTTAAGCAGGATATGCACGATGTGCTCGATCCACACGATCGCGATCCCGCGGCGCTTTCAGTTCGAGAATGATGTCGACGAGCTCGTTCGCCTCGGCGTCGGTGAGGCCGCCGCCGATCTCGTCGAGGAGCAGCACGGCGGGGCCGGTCGCGAGCGCGCGGGCGAGTTCGAGCCGCTTGCGGTCGATGAGGCCGAGCGTCTCGGCGCGCCGGTTGGCGACCCCCGTCATGGCGGTGAGCGCAAGCGAGTCGATCGTCTGCTCATAGGCGCGCTCCCGCTCGAGCCCGCCGCCATGGGAGGCTGCGGTGAAGACATTCTCGAACACCGTCATGCCGCTGAAGGGGCGCGGAATCTGGTGCGTGCGCGCAAGCCCCCGCCGGCAGCGCTCGGCCGTCGGCGCGAAGGTCACGTCCTCGCCGAGGAAGCGCACCCGCCCGCTGGTCGGCGCATGCGCGCCGACAAGCAGGCTGAGCAGCGTCGTCTTGCCCGCGCCGTTCGGCCCGACGACGCCGACCGCCTCGCCGGCGCGGACGGAAAAGTCGACGCCGTCGAGCACCAGAAGGGCGCCGAAGCTCTTCGTCAGGCCTTCCGCCTCAAGCAGAAGGCCGTCGGCCCGCGCGCCGGACATTCCCGCCCCCGCCGGCGCGGGTCAGCTGTTGAACGGCCTGAGCTTCGCCTGGACCGGAACCTTCGGGTCGGTCGCGTTCTCGGTCACCGGATAGTCGAGCGGGAACTTCGAGCCCGCCTTCGCCTTCACCCATTGCGTGCCGATGATCGGCCCCGGCGAGACGTTGGGCACCGGGCCCGAGGTGAAGTCGATCGGGCCGTCGATGGTGACCGTCTTCAGGGTCGACATCGCCTTGGCGACCGAGGCCTTGGTCTGCGGATCGCTGCTCGCCGAAAGGGCGGCCGCGCCCGCGTCGAACAGCGCCAGCGTCGCGCCGAGCTGCTGGGTCCACATCTTGCCGGACGCCTTCTCGTAGCCGTCGGCGAGTTCGTCGCCGCCGACGCCGGTGAGCGACGACTTATAGGGGAAGGCCTTGTGCCAGTAGGCGGCGCTGGCGAGATTATAGCCGAGACTGCCGAGCGACGTCACTTGGGAGGGGAAGAGCCCGGTCTTGGCGATCTGGGCGATCTTGACCATTTTCGTGTAGCCCTGCTGGGCGGCCTGGCGCCAGAAGGCGGCGAAGTCGGGCGGAATCGGGAAGGTGTTGAAGATTTCGCATTTCTCGGCCTTGAACTTGGCGATCTGGGCCGAATAGTCGGTGGTGCCGTCCTCGTAGGCGCCGGGATCGATGATCGTGAAGCCGTGCTTGGCCAGCGCGGGCGCCAGGTTCTCGCGGATCGCGTTGCCGTCGGCGTCGTTGGGATAGAGCACGCCGACCTTCTTGTTAGTCTCGATCAGGTTCCATTGCGAGACATAGCTCTTCAGGAACTCCCCGCCGCCGAAGCCGAAATGGTAGGTCCATTTGAACGGCGAGGGCTGGCCGGGCTTGGCGCCGCGCCCGAAATACCAGGCCTCCCACGGCATGACCGTCGACATGCAGGGCACGCCCGCCGCCTCGCAGGCGTCGGCGACCGGGTTGATCACCTCCGGGGTCGAGATGACCAGCATCATGTCGATCTTGTCGGAATTGATCAGGGTCTTGGCCAATTGCCCGGCGCGCGACGGATCGGACTGGCTGTCGCGATCGAGGATCTCGACCCCATAGGTCTTGTCGCCAACCTTGAGTCCCGGGGCCAGCGCCTTGCGGGCGAGTTCGAGAATATAGCCGTCGGTCTCGCCAAAGCCGGCGAGCTTGCCGGTGCGCGGACTGACGAACCCGACCTTGAGCGTCGCCTCGGGCCCTGCGGCGAAAGCGCCATACGGGCGGGCCGCCGCGGCGAGGCCCGCGGCCCCGGCGGACACAATCAGGCCGCGCCTCGATATCGGCGCGGCGCTCAGGCCCAAGATGGTGGATTTCGTGGTCATGCGTTCCTCCCGGGGCGCGGCCCACCTTTGGAACCGGCTCTTCTCCACGTCTTACACGTTTCCCCCGCTGATCGAAAAGCCTCTCGACCCCCCGACGTTTGACGGAGGAGCCTCATTGAGGCCAATTTTCGCGCATGTCGATAGAAAGACCGTTATGTCCGAGCTTCGCGGGACCGAGGCGATGGGCGTTTCGCCTCGCGCTCGCCTTCGGCGCGCTGCAATTGGCCTTTCCCGCCTCGGCCGCGAGCCCCGCCTATTGCGCCTCGGGCGCGGCGGTGCGCGCCCCGGCGCCCGTTCCCGAGGCGCTCGAGGGCAAGGTCGCGCGAACCTTCGGCGTCTCCGTCGATGTCGTGCGGAACGGCGGGTTCGTGCGCTGCGCCAATGGCAAGCTGCTGGCCTGCCTGATCGGCGCGAACCTCAATTGCGGCAAGGCGGACACGCGCCGGTCGCTGCCTGGCGCGAGCGAATATTGCCGGGCCAATCCCGGCGCGAACGATATCCCGATGTTCGCGACCGGCCACGACACGATCTACGCCTGGCGCTGCGTGGGCAAGCGCGCGGTCGCCGGCAAGGCGCTGGTCTCCGTCGACGCGCATGGCTATGACGCCGGCAACTGGAAAGAGATCGATCGATAGGGCTTGTGGTCGCGGCGCTTGAACCCTCTTGATCGAAACGAAAAGGGCGGCTTCAGCCGCCCTTTGAACAAGGGCTGGCCGACTCTATCCTCAAGTCGGCCTTCGCCCAGGCTTTATGCAGGCTTCAGAACGCCTCCCAGTCGTCGCCGCGCCAGTATCCGCGGCCTTTGTGCTCTCTCCAGGCGAAGCGATCGGCTTCGTTCCAGCGCCAATCGTATGGATGGACCTTGATGCTCGCGGTCGGCGGATAGTCATACCGCTCCAGTGAATGCCAGCAGTAGCCGCCCTCATTGCAGACGATCACCGAGGAAGGGCCGTATCCCTCTGTCGTCGCGGGCGCCGTGCCCTTGGGCGCGCCCGTGACCGTTTCCTGGGCGGCGGCGGGCATCGCCGCCGCAAATCCGCAAATCGCCGTCGCGGACAGCGCGGCCATCAAAAGGCTTTTCATCGATAACTCCCTGGGTTGGATCCCGCCGCACGTCGGATCGTGCCGCGCCAACGCGACGTTTCTCGTCTTTGTTCCGGCGCGGGGTTGATTTCGAGTGTTTGCGCCTCTCCCGCCAGATCGGCGGCCAGACCGATGGCCCCAGGGTTGTGATCGCAATCGGCGACTCGCCGCCAGATGGCGCGTGGCCGAGCGCCGCCCTTCATCGCGTCCCTGTCGCCTTATCCCGAGCGGTCGATGGGCGTGGCTTTTCCGCGAATTGTCTAACGACAATCGATTGCAGAAAAGCAGAAATCTAGTTAAGCTCGCCTCATGAGCAATCCTGCCCTTCCGCAATCACCTCGACCGCAGGCTTCCGTCCTTGGGCCTCAACGCCCGGAGAGGCGCGCGAGAAATTTTTTCAGCGAGAATCGCGTGTAACTCATTGAAAACAATCGATTCGGACGAGAGAATCCAAGGAAATCCAAGGAAATCCAATAGCCGGAATCGGGCGTTTTCGCCGTCAGACGCGATGGGCCAAGAAAATCCAAGCGGGGGCGCCCGCTGCTCGCCTCTCCGTAGCTAGTGAAGCTTGACCTTGGGCCCGGCGCGGCGGGAGAGGCCGCGTGCGAGGGTGTCAAGCGCGGTCTTCGACGCGCCGTGCAGCGCCCGTTCGTGCATCTTGTAGAGGGAACGGTAAGCCCACCTGGCGAGGATGCCTTCGATGAACAGATTGCCCCCGAGGGTGAGGTTCATGAGGTTGCCGACCGCGCCCATGCGCCCGAACGAAACCAGCGAGCCGAAGTCGCGGTAGACGAAGGGCTCGAGCGGCAGCCCCTGCAAGCGCCGCCTCAACTGCCGGACGAGGTGCGACGCCTCCTGATGGGCGGCCTGGGCGCGCGGCGGCACCGGGAAGTCGGAACCTGGACGGGGGACCGCAGCGCAATCGCCAATGGCGAAGATATCCGGATCGCGAGTGGTCCTCAGCGTCGCGTCGGTCACGAGCTGATTGGCCCGATTGACTTCGAGCCCGTCGAGATGAGCGAGCACGTCCGGCCCTTTCACTCCGGCCGCCCAGACGGTGAGTTCGGCGCGGATGAATTCGCCGCTGGCCAGCTCGATTCCATCGGCGCTCACTGCGGACACGCGCGCATCGGTGCGCACGTCGACGCCCATCTCGGTCAGGATCTTGAGCGTGGCGGTCGAGATCCGCTCGGGCAATGCGGGCAGAATTCGGCTCGCGCCCTCGATCAGAATGATGCGGATGTCCCGGTCCGGATCGACCTGATCGAGGCCATAGGCCACCATCTCGCGCGCGCTCTGGTAGAGCTCGGCGGCGAGCTCGGTGCCGGTCGCGCCGGCGCCGATGATCGCGACATGCAACTGCCCGGCGCGGATCGGCTCGGTCTGCGCCTGAGCGCGCAAGCCGGCGTTGACCAGGCGATGGTGAAACCGCACCGCCTGTTCCGCGGTCTCCAGCGGAACGGCGAATTCCGCCGCGCCGGGCGTGCCGAAATCATTGGTCACGCTGCCGATGGCGATGACGAGAGTGTCATAGGAGATGCTGCGGGGGGCGGCGATCTCGCGGCCTTCGTCGTCATGGGTGGCGCCGAGCTGAACGGACTTCGCCGCGCGGTCGAGGCCGATCATCTCGCCGAAATGATATCGGAAGTGATGCCAGTGGGCCTGGGCCAGATAATTGAGCTGGTGCTCGGAAGGATCCATGCTGCCCGCCGCCACCGAGTGCAGCAGGGGCTTCCATAAATGGGTGCGGCTGCGCTCGATCAGGGCGATATCGGCAAGTCGGCGCTTGCCAAACCGGTCGCCGAGTCGGGTAACGAGCTCGAGACCAGCCGCCCCGCCGCCGATGACGACGATTCGATGCCGATGCTGGTCGCCGGGCGGCGGCATGAAATCCCAAGCCCTCCTGGCGCGCGCCGGCGGTCGGAGGGATGGACCGTTCACCCTCCAAGCCAGCCGACGCTACAAGCGCATTGGGTAGCACGCTGTAGCGAAGAGCCCAATCGGCCGAAACGGCGGACCGGTTTTATATTAGGATTGGGGTCAGTCGGGCGCGGGTCGAGAGGAGTTCGATCATGAGCAGCATCGAAGAGGCCGTTCGTAGACGAGCCTATGAGCTCTGGGAGCAGGCGGGCGAGCCGGAAGGGCGAAGCGAGGAATTCTGGTTCGCGGCGCTCGCCGAATTGGAGGGCAAGCCTCCAACCCTCGGGGAGAGGGTCGAGACTCTTGGTCCGCCGATCGTCGAGCCGCCCAACCTCGCCGTCCGCCATGGCGTTCCGGTGGGCATGCCAGGGGAGCGCATCGTCGAGCAAGGCGTCGACGACGAAGGGCTCGAGAACCTGCTTCTGCCGCATTCTTCGGGAAAAGTTGAGGATTGAGGCTTAGCTCTGCTTTGTGTTCGCGGTTGAATTGCGAAGCGACCTCTTTAGACAGAAGCGAATAGGACATCAGATTGACGCGCGCTGCTGGAGGGCGACGGAAAGCGCCCCAGCTCATTCGCAAATCAGCAGATTTCCTGCCTCCAGCGGGGCCGTCTGGTTTGCGCCGCGGGCGGCCCAGGAGCGCGATGGCGCATGCCGTTCCGGCTGGAAAAAGGCTTATGACGGGCCCGACCTATCGGACGAGACTCGTCAAATCGGCGCTGGTTTCAAAATGCGCGGCCTTCGCGCTCTCCCTTGGCGCGGTTCACGCTGCGGATACATTGAGCCAGTCAGCCGCGCCGCCTGTCCTTCCGGACCTCCCTGACGTCACCAGCTGGTACGTGCGGGTCGGCGCTTTGGGCGTCCTCAATCAGAGTTCATCGACCCTATACGCACAACCGATCGGGGACGTCTCCCTCCCCGGATTCGGACCGGTTCCCCTTGGCGGCGTTGGGCCTCAGTTGCGGTTGCAAGGCCGTAACGCCACCTATTCGAACGTCTATTCGGTGGGGTTCACGGGCGGCTATTTCTTCAACCCGAACTGGTCGTTGGAGGTCGCGAGCGGGATCCCGATGTGGTCGAGCGTCACGATCAACGGAAATTCCGCCGACGGGCCGCCTTCGGGCACGGTTCTCGGCAACGTGTTGCAGGTCACGACGGCGGTCACCGGCGTCTATCACTTCACCCAGTTCGGCGGGTTCCAGCCCTACCTGGGCGCGGGAATCGCGCCGACCCTCACTTTGGCGGTCCGCGACGGCTATAGCACCGGAGGATCGTACGCGCCTGCGCTGGGCTTCGTCGTGCAAGGCGGTTTCGACTTCATGCTCAACCCGCACTGGGGCATCTTCTTCGACGCCAAGCAGGGTGTCGGGCAAACGACTGGCAACGCGACTGGAATCAATCTCGGCACGCCCCTGGGGATCATTCCCGCGAGCCAGATGGTCAACACACACGCTCATCCGGTGTCGTTCTCGACCGGCCTCACCTACCGCTTCTGAACCTGCCCGCTCACGGCTGCGCGGGGCGAGCACTTTCCCTCATCATTTGCTGCTGGACCGGCACTGCGATTCGCTGCGGAACGGATGGGCGGGATAGACGCCCAGGATGCGCACTTCGCGCGAGAAGAACTTAAGTTCTTCAAGGGCTCGCGCCAACGGCGGATCCTTGGGGTGCCCGTCGACGTCGGCGAGGAACTGCGTTGCAGTGAACTCGCCACCTTCCATATAGCTCTCGAGCTTGGTCATGTTGACGCCATTGGTGGCGAAGCCGCCGAGCGCCTTGTAGAGCGCGGCGGGCACGTTGCGGACGCGAAACACGAAGGTCGTGACCACCGGCCCGTCGCCCGCCGGCGTCCAGCGCTCATCCCGCGACAGCACGACGAAGCGGGTGGTGTTGTGGCTCTCGTCCTCGACATCCGACGCCAGCGTCTCGAGGCCGTAGATTTCGCCGGCCAGCCGAGGCGCGAGCGCCGCCCGGCTCTTGTCCGCCCATTCCGCGACTTCGCGCGCCGCGCCGGCGGTGTCGCCGGCGACAACAGGCTGGAGCTTGTGGCGACGGATAATGTTGCGGCATTGACCGAGCGCATGGGTGTGGCTGTAGACAGCCTTCAGGTCCTCGATGCGGGCGCCCGGAACCGCCAACAACTGAAAGTGAATCGGGAGAAAGGTCTCACCCACGATGTGCAGGCCGGACGCCGGCAAGAGCGAATGAATGTCGGCGACGCGGCCCGCGATCGAGTTCTCGATCGGAATCATGGCCAATTCGGCCGAGCCGTCTTGCACGGCCGCGAAGGCGTCCTCGAAACTCGCGCGGGGCAGCGGGGTCAAGTCCGGAAAGTTCTCCGCGCAGGCGATGTGCGAGTTGGCGCCAGGCTCGCCTTGATAGGCGATCGAATGCGTTGTCTTCATTGTTGTTTCCCAGGCGCGAGCATGACGCGCGCACGTTCGAGATCGTCGGGCGCGTCAACGCCGAGCGGCGCAGTGTCGACGAGCGCCACATCGATCCGCATGCCGGCCTCCAGCGCCCGTAATTGTTCGAGTTTCTCGCGCCGCTCAAGAGGCGAAGGCGGCAGGCCGACAAATCGGCGCAGCGCTTCGCGGCGATAGGCGTAGAGACCGATGTGATGCAACAGGCGCCCCTCGCCCCAAGGAGCGCGCGCGCGGGTGAAATAGAGAGCCCTCAGCCGGGTCTCATCGAGTTCGGTCGCGATCACCTTGACGACGTTGGGATCGTCCTTCTCTTGCTCGCGAGTGATTGGAGTCGCCAGCGTCGAGATGTCGACTGCACGCTCGGCAAGCGGCGCGAGGCAGGCGCGCACGAGGGAAGGTTCGATTGTCGGCAAATCGCCCTGAATGTTGATCACGACGTCGTGCACGCCGTCGGTGTCGACACCGCCCAGCGCCTCGAAAATTCGGTCGGACCCAGAGGCGTGATCGGTCCGGGTCATGATGGCCTTGCCGCCGGCCGCGGCGACCGCCTCCATGACGCGCGGATCGTCCGCCGCCACCCAAACCGGTCCGACGTCCGCCTCCATCGCCCGGCGCCACACATGGACGATCATCGGCGCGCCGTGGATATCGGCGAGGGGCTTTCCGGGAAGGCGGGACGCGTTCATGCGCGCGGGGATGAGGACGATGGGACGGACCATCAGTTTCGACTAAGCCAAATTCGGAGCGCGAGGCTTATACGTGTTGCCAAGGCGAGCGCAAAGCGGCTAATCAAACCTTGCAAACGAACGTTCACGCCTCCCAATCTCCAGCCGACGAAAGTTCCTCTGCCTATGGAAAGCGCCAATGTGAACCGAACCTCGCTTGCGGCGCTAGGGTCGGTATTGTTCGTGATGCTGCTGGTGGCGTTCAGCAATCTCGTCATTTCGCCGCGGACGCCCAAGGTTCCGGGCTTCGCGCTGCCGTCGGGCGAGGCCGCCGCGCCCGCCGCCGCCGCGCCCGCCGCTCAGCCCGAAACGCCGTTGCCGGTCTTGCTCGCCAAAGCCGACCCCAAAAAAGGCGGACAGGACGCCAAGGTCTGCGAGACCTGCCACAACTTCCAGGAGGGCAAGGGCGCGAAAATCGGTCCGGACCTGTGGGGGGTGGTCGGCCGCAAGATCGCTTCGGTGCCCGGCTTCGAGTATTCCGACTCGCTCAAGGGCGTAAGCGGCGACTGGACATATGAAGTCCTGAACAAGTGGATCACCGATCCGAAAGCGCTGGCCTCCGGGACGAAGATGACTTTCCCCGGTGAAAAGAGCGAGCAGAGGCGAGCAGACATCCTCGCCTATCTACAGACGCTCTCCGACAAGCCCGTCCCCTTCCCGAAGTAACGCGCGTCAATCAGAATCGGTCGGCGATTCGTCCGAGGAGAGGGTCGAACCTTCCCTTTTGCGCGCCACCTTCAGGGAGCCCTTCGCACGCAGGGCTGCATGAAACTCACAGGGTCTCGGTGACCTTCTTAAGGTGCGGCGGCTGGTCGGGATCACGGCCGCGCCGGCGCGCAACCGCCTCGGCGACGCGGTAGAAGGCGTGAAGCGCCACGATCGGGGTTAGCAGGGGATGGCCGCCGTCTAGCGCGATCAGGGTCTGCCAGCGTTCGTGCGGCTTAACGTCGACGACGAGCGGCGTTGCGCCAAACGCAGCGAGACGGTCGAGCGTTTCGAAGAAACCCGAACGGGCGGCGTCGGCGGGCGCGAAGGCGAGGACCGGAAACCCTGGCCCGATGACGCCCGCCGGCCCGTGCAGCACTTCGGCGGACGAGAATGCTTCCGCATGAATCGCCGAAGTTTCCTTGAGCTTGAGCGCAGCCTCGGCAGCGACGGCGAGCGTGGCGCCGCGCCCGACAACGAACAGGGAGGAGGCTTGGGCCAGCGTCTCGACCGCCGCCGCGGCAGGCGGCGCGGCGGACGACAAGTCAAGGACCGAAGGCAGCTTGGCGAGCGCGGCCAGGAGCGCGTTGTCGTCGGTCCAGTGGGCGACAAGGGAGGCGCTGGCGACCAGCGAGGCGATCATCGACTTGGTCGCCGCCACCGAGCGCTCAGGCCCCGCATGCAGGCACAACAGCGAGTCTGCGCCGCGCGCGAGCGGAGACGTCTCGTCGTTGACGAAGGCGATCGTCGCCGCGCCCTGATTCTTCGCCGCGCGTTGCATGGCGACGATGTCCGGGCTTCGGCCCGACTGCGAGATGGCGATCGCGACCGCGCCCGAAAGCCTGAGCGGCGCGTGATAGAGCGAGGCGATCGAGGGCCCGAGCGAAGCGCAAGCTAGCGCGACCTTAAGTTCGACGAGATGCTTCAAGTAGAGCGCCGCATGATCGGAACTGCCGCGCGCGATCGTCGCGACGAACGATGGTCCGCGCGCCTGCAAATCCTCCGCAACTTCCAGGCTAGCCGCCGCGTTGGCCGCCAATTGGCGGCGGACGACCGCACCCGCTTCCAGGATCTCCGCGCTCATGAACGTCTGGCTCACCCGTCGCTCCTTCGCCGCCGCGAACTCCCAAACAGCGTCAATTCGGCGACGAAATCAACGTGCCGGAACGACGAACGGAGCGAGCTAGCTCGACGCCGTGCTCTATGCTTTCTGGCAAGCCTCGCACGCTCGTGATAGGCGCGCGAGGACGGAGTGGTCGTCGGGTGAAAATACGAAGCCCACAGAATCGGTCGCTCGGCAAGCCAGTCGCCATCATTCGCGTCGGCCGTGGGGTGGTGAGGTGTTCGGCACCGAGCGTCGCCAGATCGCGCAGGCGATTGAGCATTCGAGGAAGTCGCCTGGCGACGCGCGGTGACCTGATCGGGAATTGGCGCGTGGGGTCGCCAAGCTCAGACGGCGAAATTGCCATTTCAACCGAACGACTGTGGGTCTTGACACGGAAGGCCGTTCGGTTATTGAACTCGGACGGCGACCAGTACGCATCTGTTAAATTAGCCGGTAAACCTCGAGGCTCGAACCGCTTGGTAGGCGACGCGCCAACAGGGGCGAGATGCGTGGATTTGGTTTCGTCAGGCCAGACGCGAGCGCCTGGGGTTAGTCTTTGTTTGTCGATGTCGGCCGCGTTGGTGAATTGCGCCGGAAATGGGACCGTGGTCAAAAGCTCCAACCAAATCGACAAATCGCTCGGCGGCCGTCTACGTGACAAGCGAATGTCCACCGGCTGGTCGCCCGAGCAACTCGCCGAGAAACTGCAGGTAGATTCCAAGGATATCTACGAATACGAGAAAGGCGCAAAAAGAATTACCGCCGACCGCTTGCTTCGTCTTTCCAAGATTTTGGGCGTGCGCCCGGTCTATTTTTTTGGTTTTGAGGACAATGAGCGGCCAGCAAATCAAGAGGTAGCCCGTCTGACCCTGCCCGATCAGGGGCTGCGTCTGCATCGAGCGTTCATCGGCGTCAAGAGTCCTGCGCTGCGCGAGGCGATCGTCTCGCTGGTGACCGAACTGGCAAGGACCGAGACGCATGTGTAGCGCAGTCGTGCGTCGACCGCGCTACATTACTTTTGCAAAAAGTGGACCGCTCGCGCTGTGAGAGACGCGGTAGGGTCTCTGTCAGGCAGCGAAAGCGAGTTCCTTCGATTCCGGCGTCTCGATTCCGAGTTCCTCACGGAACGCTTTCAGAGCCTGGAGGAGGCCTTCGCCCGTATCGAAGAGCCCTGCGTAGCTCATGGTGCCGCCAATCCGGCGCGGTTTGCCGATGAGTTGCGGATTGCAGCCGACAGCCTTCAGCACTCGATAGATCCGCGCGTCGAATACAGAGACGATCTGGGTCAGGCCAGCGAGGATCGCGACTTCTCCGATCCCCGCGATCAATTCGCTGAGCACGAAGTTTACGCCATTGCGGCTCCGCCGAGGCTGACCTTCCGCGGCGACCGCGCAAATGCGAGAGCTCTCCCAGATCGTCGCGCTTTCGACGCTCTCGCCCTCCTCGAGGAGGTACGGAAAAACGTCGCGCAACATGTTCGGCCCTGTCGTCGGCAACAATCGTAATGACCCCCAATATTCGTTCGTGTTTGGGTCTACCGATATGAGATACAGCGGATTGGCGTCATCGAATCTATCTCGCTCAAGCCCATCTCTCACAGTAACGTCCCAACCGAGCCGTTCTGAGAAAGTGAGCGCCCTGTTACGAAACATGGCGTCCATTTCCATTGGAAACAACGACGCACGCGAACCTTCAATAAACTTCAACATCGTGGCATCTCCCTTGCTACGAGACCACGAATGTTAACCATAAATTTTAATGCTTGCAATTCCACATAAAGATTGAGTTGACATTCCGAGAATCACTTAAACGAAGAACCCTGCAGCGCCTTCGCAGGGATCACGCCAGTAGCAATGGCGACGCCGACTGCGTGGGTCAAATTCGCGCAATTCAACTTATGCCGGGCGGTATCCAAATAACTCTTCACGCTGCCAAATGATATATTTAATATGTCAGATATATCCTGATACGTCTTGCCCCGTGCCGCCCAGATCAGGCACTGTTCCTCTCTCTTCGATAATTTTACCGGAGGACTACTTAGTTTTATATTGACGCTGGCGGCAGAATCGATGAGAACCGAGATCAATTGCAATTTTACCATATTACTCTTCTTGAATTCTTGCCATTCTTCTTTCGGATGATTGCTAGTAAAAGACACCAATGAGTAGACGCCCCTCCGATTGCGAACGGGGATCGATAAGCCATTAACGCCAACATCGTGGTTTAAGGCATCGGAAAAAAACGCCTGAACTGCGGGGTCGTCGCGTGGCAGGTCATCCCAGTCGAAGGGAAGAACCGCCTTGCTTCCATAGGAAATCGTGGGATCAATTAAGACATATTGCTTGAGAAAATAGCGCGTTTGCCACTGAAAGGAATACGTGACGGTTCCGGTAAGCAAACTGGCGTCAGAACTTTTGTCGGGAGCAAAACGCACATACGCGATGTGGCCAACGCCTACATCGGCCGCGATTGCTTTGAGCGTTTCCTCCAGATCCTGCTCATTGTACCCAAGTATCGTATCCGTGAGTCTAATCGCGGCCGACTCAATTGTAATGGTACCCATAGGCGTTGGCCATCGACGTCATGAACCAATTTCAAGAGCCTCTGACAGGGCTTCATCGCGCGCGTAGCTGACAATCGACGCCAGCGCCGGGTCGATTTTCCCGGTCACTTTGGCGCAAAGATCTATAAGATCGATGCAGATCGCCATTAGCCGACAGGCTTCCGAAGCTGTCAATCCGACCTCTTCACGGTTTGCGATTGATGGTCTTGACCGCTCGTATAGCATCGCCGAGTCTGTGGACATTCACGCCTCCCGCCCAAAATGCAGCTTCGCCCCGTCACTAATGTACCATAACAATGCCATGACAATCAACAAATATGTGGAGGCGGAACAAAGAACAACGCTCAGGTTGGCGCATGACCTCGCGAATGCGCCTGTGAGCGAGCGGTCTTACAGCGGAAAATTGTCAGACGAAGAGGCGCCGCACCCGCGCCAAGGCGCGAATTGGTTAGCGAGGCCGTGGAGAGAGGGATCTGAGGTCAGCGGAGAGAACGCAATGAACATCAACAACCTCGTCGCGATCGATGTGCATACGCACGCCGAGGTTTCGTGCCGACAGCCAGCAGACGCCTTCTGGCGGCCCTACGAAGCCGCCGCGAACAAATACTTCAAGGCCGGCACGCGCCCAACGATTGCCGAGACCATCGCCTATTATCGCGAGCGCAGGATCGGCCTTATCATGTTTACTGTCGACAGCGAGTTCGAAATCGGCGCGAAACGCATCTCGAACGACGAGGTCGCCGAGGCTGCCGCCGCCAACGCGGATATCATGATGGCCTTCGCCTCCATCGATCCGCACAAAGGCAAAATGGGCGTGCGCGAAGCGCGCGACCTCATTCAGGTGGGGGTGATCAAGGGGTTCAAGTTTCACCCGACCCTGCAGGGCTTCTTTCCCAACGATCGGATGGCGTATGGCCTCTACGAGGTCATCGCCGAGCACAAGCTCCCAGCCATTTTTCACAGCGGCCATTCCGGCATCGGCACGGGCATGCCGGGCGGGGGCGGCCTGCGCCTCAAATATTCGAATCCGATTCACATCGACGACGTCGCCGTCGATTTCCCCGACATGACGATCATCATCGCCCATCCATCATGGCCGTGGCAGGACGAGGCGCTCTCGGTCTGCCTGCACAAGCCCAATGTCTATATCGACCTCTCCGGCTGGAGCCCGAAATACTTTCCCCTGCAACTCGTCGAGTACGCCAACAGCCAGCTCAAGACCAAAATGCTGTTCGGCTCGGACTTCCCGCTCATCCAGCCCGATCGATGGATCAAGGACTTTCGCGAGGCCGGCTTCAAGCCGGAGGTACACGACCTCATCCTCAAAGAGAACGCCGTCAGGGCGCTGAAGCTCGACGCCGCGGCGTAGCCTCGCGTGACGCCTGCCTTTCCTTGGATACCGGGCGTTCGCGGCGAGGTCGTTGCCGACGGCCAGCGCCTGGAGGCCGTCGCTTATGGCCCCCCGCCCGATCAGGCGCCAACCATCGTGATGCTGCACGAGGGGCTCGGCTGCGTCGCGCTCTGGCGGGACTTCCCGCAGAAACTCGCGGCCGCGACGGGTCACGGCGTCTTCGCCTATTCGCGCGCCGGCTATGGCGGCTCCGAGCGAATCCCCCTGCCCCGCCCGCTCGACTACATGAGCCGCGAGGCGCGGATTAGCCTGCCCGCGGTTCTCGACACGATCGGCTTCCAGCGCGGAGGCCTGCTCGGCCACAGCGACGGCGCCTCGATCGCGGCGATCTACGCCGGCGAAACCGCGGACGAGCGGATCGAGGGCCTCGTCCTGATGGCGCCCCACCTGTTCACCGAGGCGCCGGGCCTCGCCTCGATCGCCGAGGCGCGCCGCGCGTACGAGACTGGGGATCTCCGCTCAAGGCTCGCCAAATATCACGCCGACGTGGACATCGCCTTCCGCGGCTGGAACGGCGCCTGGCTCGATCCCGGCTTCAAGGCCTGGAACATCGAGGATGCGGTCGGCCGCTGGCGGGTTCCCGCGCTCGTCATCCAGGGCGCCGACGACCAATACGGGACGCTCGCGCAGGTCCGGGCGATCGAGCGCCGGTCGCCCGCTCCCGTAACGAGCCTCGTTCTGGAAGCCTGCCGCCATTCGCCGCAGATCGACCAGCCGCAAGCGACGCTTGAGGCGATCGTCCGCTTCTGCGGCCGGCGTCCACCAGCGCCGATAGACGTCAATAAGCGCCCGTAAACGCCAGTAAACGCGCATAAACGCTAGTAAAATGACTCCAATTTACTAGCGCTTATTTTTCCGAATCGGGCCTTTTCAATGGGTTATGGCCGATTGGAGTAAAAAAAAATTCCTCTGTCTCGTTTTCCGTATCGCAATGGGTTTCGGCGGGAAGCGGACTCGATCAGCCTCCCATTCTGAATAACACAAATCAGGGGTTGACGCAAGACAATGTCAGCCAAAATGTCGCTAGCACACGATATGTCCGGTTTAGGTAGCGCACGATCTGTCCGGTAAGTCCGGCCCTTTTGGGAGGGGTGGATGCGCCGGAGGGAAGCCCGAGAGGCTGTGCGCATGGCGAGGTTTTTGAACATTCTGAACCGCTGGGAATCGGCGGAGCTCAATCAGGAGGAGGCGGCTGAGTTGCTGGGCGTGAGCGAGCGGACATTCCGGCGCTGGACGCGGCAGTACGAGGAGGACGGCGAGGCCGGCCTCATCGACCGGCGGCTCGGCAAGGCGTCGGGCAAGCGGGTCCCGACGGACCGGGCCGAGGAAGTGGAGCGGCTCTATCGCGAGCGCTACCAGGGTTTTACGGTCAAGCATTTCCACGAGCATCTGGTGAAGGACCATGGCTTTGGGTGGGGCTACACCTGGTTGAAGCTGCACCTGCAATGGACGGGCGTCGTGCCGAAGGCGCCGCGCAAGGGCGCGCATCGGAGGAAGCGCGAGCGGCGTCCGCTGCCGGGCATGATGCTGCATCAGGACGGCTCGCGGCATGAATGGCTCGAGGGCCAGGGCGCGCTCGATCTCATTGTGACCATGGACGATGCGACCGGCGCGATCTATTCGGCATTCCTCACCGAGGAGGAGGGCACGGCCTCGACCTTCCGGGCGCTGAAGGAGGTTTTCTCGCAGCACGGCCTGCCGATGAGCCTCTACACCGATCGCGGGGCGCATTACTTTCACACCCCCAAAGCTGGCGGCGAGATCGATCGGGGTCATCCGACCCAAGGTCGGCCGGGCGTTGGCCCAGCTCGGGATCGAGCATATCGGGGCCTATTCGCCGCATAGCCCGTCGAGAGAAGCGGACAATTGATGTGCTGCCAAAACCGGACAACTCAATTCGCTATCGACAGAAAAGGTCGGCCAAAAAATCGTCACTGACGGAAGCTCGGCCAAGTGTCTTGATCTCGCCATCGAGCGCGCCAGAAGGCGTGTCCGTTGACAGTCAATCGGCCCCTTCTCCCAAGGGGAGAAGGGAATCCGCCTTGACTTACGGAAGCGCGGGCGGATGCTCGAGCTCCGCGACGGACCCCCCATGCCGACCAAGCCGAAAAAGCCGCTGATCGTCATCAGCTACGCCCATGCCGACGAGCCGGAACAACCGGCCGAAGGCGAGGTCAAGTGGCTGTCGTTCGTGACCGGCTATCTGAGGCCAGCGGTCAAGCACGGCGCGGTCGACCTCTGGCTCGACCGGCTGATTTCCGGCGGCGGGGAGTGGGAGCGGGAGATCGAACAGAAGCTCCACATATGCGACATCTTCCTGCTGCTCGTCTCACGGCATTCGTTGTCGTCGGACTATGTCGTCGACAAAGAGATCGCGCTCATCCGCGAACGGCAGGCGCAGGGCGAGGCCGTTCATTTCTATCCGCTGGTCCTCACTCCGACGCCGAAAATCGCTCTCGACCTCGTGCGGAACAAGAACCTTCGGCCGCCTGATGGGAAGTCGCTTTCAGACTACGGGATCAACCAGCGGTATCGGGAAATGTCGGACGTGGCCAATGAACTTGCGGCTCTCACGCGCAAAAGCGTGGAGTTCGTCGACGCCGACAGTTTCGCTCATAAGATAAAGCCACGCTCCAACATCAGCGTCCAGAAATCAGTCGAAGACTGGGTGAGGACGAATAGCCCGAGTGTACTCGGATTGGTGGCGCGCACTGCGTTGCGTGTGGCACCACTGGTAATTCGAGCGCGAATTGAGCGCGACGGGCAGGTCTCGGACTCTCAATTCATCGATCTGCTGAGCGCAGTCTTTCGTTCAAACGCCTTGGTTTGGGTTGCATCAAGATACCCTCCACGCACTCCTAACCTGGGCTCTTCAACTCGCGCCGCTGGGGCAGCGATAAGGGGAGCGCGCTCCGCGATTTTCGGGCGTTCAGGTTCGCTTTTACAAGGTCTAGCTGCTGAAAGCAGCCGCCGCCTCGCGCTCGGCCGTTCCGTCGCCAGCGTCGCCTCGGCCGCCGCCGCCAGCCCGTTGCGGTTCTCCATCAAGACGTGGCCAAGATAGGCGAGACGGCTCTCCTGCCCGGCGCCCTTGCGAAAGAGCCGCGCGTCTTGTCCGTCGTCGAGGCGTGCGTCGCGTTCGATCGCTTGGTCTTGCGGAAGTCGACTTCGCCGTTGCGCCCGGCGGCTCGCCTGGGCCGTTCCCCGGACCTTCGTCCGAGGAGCCCTTGGGACGGAAGCTCTTCATCGACGCCCAGGCTTTCAACATCGTTCCATCGACCGAAAAATGCTCGCGCTCATGAGCCTCTCACCTCGGCAGGCGATGACGAAGACAGAAACTCTTGCGCGATCTGTGTGCCGAGTCTCGAGGGGGTAAGACTTCAGCGTCGGACGCTGCCACTTCAGGGGCTCGTGCGGGTGATGCCGCATCCAGAAAGGCCGGTCGGGTGGATAGCGCCTTGGGCGCAGTGCGCGTTGCCGCGAACGCCGCCGCTCGCTTGGCACCCCGTGAGGTGATTTGGCAACAGGTCGGCGACGATATTGCGACCGTCGAACAGTTCGGAACGGATCCGGTCGCGATCGACCTGCCACTTTGGACTGGGGACGCGCCAAATTGGGCCAAGGACGCCTGGGCCAGCATTCAAGAAACTCTGCCAAAGGATGAGGATTGGCGGGTATGGATCGACTGGTACGAGGAGCGCCTCCACGGCGGGTCGCGCAGTGAGGCCTATGAACTCGTCTTCGCCAGTGTCCCGCAGGAGGAATGGGACAAAGGCCCGGCGGCCGCAAATGGTTGGATCAAGGACCATTTGCCGAAGACGCCCGAGGCCGTACGGCGCGTCGAGCTCCCGACGCCGGTTTCAAACCTAGACGCCCCCTTCGCCTATGGGTGGACCGCGTCGCAGCGCGTTTCGGTCGTCGCCGGCGCGCAGAACCTGCCGTTCTATCCGCACTTTTCCAGCGAGGAAGACCATCGGCAGGCGCTGGAAGCAGCTCGTATCGGCGGCGAGCGGCTTTTGAAGGCTTTACGCGACGGTCGCTACAACGCGCGGCCGGAATATGGCGAGGCGCTCCAATATTATCTCAAGGACCTGCCGAAGACGGCGGGCGCGGGCAACATTCTCCTCGCCAACGATCAGGTTCGGATTTTGCATGCAATGTTTCTCGCCGACGCGGCCATGCTGCCGGAGGGTTTCGCCAGCCGACTCAAGAGCGTGATCGCCAACCAGTTCGCATTAAACGCCTTTTACGATCTCGTGCAGCGGCACAACGATGCTGTCAGCGATATCAGGCGGCGATCTCGCTCCGCTCGACTCGGAAACGTTGCAAAAGAGGGTTGCATCCACCCAGATGCCGCCGAATTCATGCAGAAGCGAGATGCGAAGAATGTCGGAAAGAGATGCGGCGGTGACGGTGCGTGAGCGGAGGTCAAAATTCGCCAGGAAAGGCGTGTAACGGATTGCCGTCCATGCATCAAGGCAACGAAAGTCCCAGCCCGGATTTCTGTCTTTCCAGCTTAACAGGCACTTCCGCACAAGTTCAGGCGCGTTTGCCGAACCTTGAAACCAGCATGTCCAAATGATCTTGCGCACTCAATTCCTCCGCCCGCGGAGCCAAGTCCGCCTCATGGCGACGCCCATCTAGTTTGAAGTCTCTTGATGTGTCAGCGCCTCGGTCTCGACCCAAACATGCCGATCGCGGAACGCAGTGGTCCGGTCACCCGCCATGAGAGCGATCCATACAAATCGGAAATGCTCTGACGCTGTTCAGCCAGCTGGGCCTCTAGCTGTTGCGCGCTGGTTGCCGCCCGGGCCGCATCCGCCGCTGCGTGCCCCTGGATCACGCGGACCTGCCGTTCAAGAATTGTGACGCGCGCCTCGGAGGCTTCCCGGGCTTGGCGCGCTATTGTCACAGCTGTCTCTGCCGCCTCACGAGCTTGGCGTTCGATTGTCACAGCTGCCTCCGCCGCATCGCGAGCGGCGAACGCATCTGCTATGGTCGCGGCGACCGTCTCGCGCAGCTTGTCGAAGGCGATCTTCTCCGCACGTTCCCTAGCCACTTGCGACGCGCCCAGTCGATCGATTTCGTCGATGATTCCGCGAATTCCGTCGAAGCCCTCGCGCAGCGTGATTTCATCCCCCTCTAGCCCCGCTTGCGCAGCCTGCCAAATGCCAGATGCGAGAGGACCGAGTTCCCGAGGCGCCGGCTCCTACGGACGTCGAAATGGCGCAGTGCTGGCGCCAGGAATGCGTCAATTTCCGGTGCGACAGCCTTCGCTTGGTTCGGCCATGTTACATTCAACGCCGAAGCTATCCTCTCCTGAACCAACCGCCAGTCCTCGAGAAGCTGCTCGTATGTCGTCCAGACGCGCGGATAATGGCGGCTTGCTGCTTCCATTTCGAGCATGTGACGAATCCAGATCAATTCGCTGGTCAGTTCGTCAGTGCCATCCCGCCGCTTCAAGGATCCGGCCACCTCGCTCGGATGACGCAACGGGATGACGATACGCGACGCATAGCCGGCACGATCAAGCGCGGCCAGGTAAATCGGCGCTAGCCGGCAGATGCGAGGTTCCTTGATAACGATCAGGGGTGCGCAATAGTATTCGTCCTCGATGATGGTCTTCGCCCGATCGGTGAACACCTCCGCCTCAGAACTGACGAACCACTCTTTTGGGAATGAGCGGGGGTCGTGCCAATCGCTGCCGTGAACCGATAATATCTCCTCATTAAGAGCGAGAATCGACGAGGGTTCCCAATGACCCAGTTCGTTACCTGAGTTGGCGGCGAGTGTTTTGGCAGGAAGCGCGGCTCCGAGCAGGTTCAGAACACGGGTAAGGGCCGAGGTTCCGGATCTGCCGACGCCCATGACAAGCAGTGCGACTTTGACCTGATCTCGTGGCAAGGGATCTGGGATCATGCGCCACTCCCTGTATCGATGGCCAAGATCCTGGCGCTGCGGAGCGGAACCTTCCCGTCGGCGCGCGCGGCAGTTTGCAGTGCGTGTTCCGAACAATTTCCGCTTGACCAAACCAACCGTCTCGAACTCATCGACTAACCCCCTCGAGCGCTCGCATGTCGGGCGGCAGACGCAGAGTCATCCGAAAGGAGACCGAACACACGTCACAACAGAACTTGCGCTGCTTCGCGCCGAGCACCCTTCCGCATTCCGTGCAGGTTTTCGGTACGGGTGGTTGCATCCCTTGCCATGCTCGTCTGGGGGCGGGCAGCACCGGCAGGGGGGCGTGAGGCCGGCGCTTCTCAGGCAGACCTTCAGTGAGAGCCCGCGCTAGCCAGCTGGCGACGCCTTGTGCAGCTGGCCGCCAGATTGGAGCCGTCATGGCGAGATGACTGGTCAGGGGCCGGGTAATGCGGATCGTCCCGTCGGACTCCTCGTAGAAGTCGCGTTTCGAGAAGCTGGCATCCGCGAGCCACGCGGCGAGCCAACCGTCGACGCGCGGGCGAACTGCTTCCATCGCGTCATAGGTGAGGGAGGCGCGACGAGCTGCGTCGGTGTGAAAGATACCGAGGCCTGCGTCGAGACCGACGCCGGTCAGCGCGATCGTCAGCTCACTCGCGAGAACGCCGTATAGGTAATTCAGGACGGCGTTTGCAGGGGTCACGGCGTTGCGAGTGTTCTTCCTGCCAAGCGGCGAGTTGCGGCGGCCAAAGCTCTGCCAGTGCTCCGGCACCTGCTCCCGGCGCACGAAACGAAGCGGCACGTCCACCCACAAGGACCAGTATGCGGCAGCAGCGGCGCCTTCGATGCCCAGCAGCTGGACGGCATCTGTGGCATCGTCGAGCTGCGCGGCGAGATTGATGATGAGCTCGGCTATCTCGCCACTGCCGAGCAGGCGAGCAACCGCAGCCTGTCCATTGAGCTTGGCACGGAGGAGCTCTTGCGCAATGGCGTGACCGACGCCGTTCCCGGTCGCCAACGCTTGGGCACGGCGCAGAGCCGGCTGGTCGGCGCCGGCCGGGGCACTCGCCAGAAGGACCGTACCGTCCCAGTCGAGCTGCACGAGAGCCACTCCGACGCCGTGCAACCACTTGATCGCGGCGAAGGTGATGAAGCCGTCCGGTCTTGTGACGACGATACGGTTGATAGGACAGTCGGCACGACGAAAGCGGTGCGTGGCCATGCGCTGCTCGATCGGCGCCGCAGGGCCCACGTGGTCAGGCGCTACCGGCCACGGGCCGTCAGAAACGACGAGGTACCCGCCATCAACGCGGATGCTGGCGTTGTTGCCGGATAGCGTGAGAACGCCATTCTTGATCCGGCCGTAGAGCACGTCCTCGGAGTTCATTCGGCAGTGCCCCGTGGTGTGGTCGACACCCGACGCGGTAAACGCTCGAGCTGCAGGTCGATGGTTGCCGCTGCCATCGTGATGATAGGACCCCAAATCGGCGATCGCCGGAGATCCATGAGCATAGGGAGAAGCATGACTCGACCAGACAGCTCTGGCCAAAAAGCGATGAAGAACTGAACGATGGGGGGCGGTGGCGAAGGCCGCCGTCGTTGCGCCTTACGCGCTCGCCAAGAAGGTGGATCGCGAGGCGATCCGGTCAGGGACGTTATTTTAGCGTCCAAAGCCGGACCAATCATGTTCCAATCTATCGTTCCAGCGGCCTCTGCCCACCGACCGAACATCTGCCAATCTCGCCGGGCTTGCTTGATCTCGTCGTCGGTCGCGGTCTCGAGGACTCGATAGAGGTTCGCCACCGAGTAGCGTTGCTCGATATTTCTCAACTCTCCAAACGGAAGCGGGGCATTGTGGGGAAGCCCAGCTATTTTCAGCAAGAGATTCCAAATAGGGGGATCAGCGTGGAACAGACTCGTCTCGCAAGCGGGACCGGCCCGGCCGGCGGCTACGAGATGTGAATAGTGAACCAGCGCCGCCCGATGCATTGGCTTCCGAACTCGATTTCGCAAGAGCCGGACGCTGTCGGACCGGCCCCGACCGAGCTCGATCAAGCCGCTGTCAAGATGCTTCTTCGCCCACGCAATGATGTCGACGTTCTCT
>CAVXVE010000061.1:0-67474 GCA_963764955.1 uncultured Alphaproteobacteria bacterium
ACAGTCACATTTGACGCAACGGCAGCGAGGCTCATCAGCGGAGCCTCGGCATGGTTAACGTTTCGTTAAGAAACGCCGGCCTCGCCAAATATCATGCGGGCATTGTTCTAATTATCCCCGCAATTCAGAGGCGCCTGCGCGAGAGCGCAAAAGTTGTCCCGATCGGGACGGCTGTGAATCGTCGAACGCGCCTCGCCCCGCTCCGGCTGATGACTTGCGCGTGACGCGTTCGCTTATCCACGCCTGTCCACAAGTCACGCGGCTGGTTATAACAGCCTCCTGATTGACGCTCGGGGACCGCGTTGGGGCGCAGCTACTTCCATCTTCATCTGGTTTCGGACTCGACCGGCGAGACGCTGATCGCCGCCTCCCGCGCCGCGGCGGCGCAATACCAGGGCGTGGCCTCGATCGAACATGTCTATCCGCTGGTGCGGACCGCCTCGCAGCTCGATCGGGTGATCGACGAGATCGAGAACGCGCCCGGGATCGTCCTCTTCACGCTGGTCGATTCCGACCTCTCCAGGCGGCTTCAGGCGGGCTGCGAGGCTTCCGGATCGCCCTGTCTGTCCGTTCTCGAGCCAATATTGCTGTTGTTCAAATCCTACCTGGGACAGAACTACACGCCGAGGGCCGGCGCGCAACATATGCTCAACGCCGACTATTTCAAAAGGATCGACGCGCTCAATTTCACCATGCTGAGCGATGACGGCCAGACGCCGGAGAACCTGGATCACGCCGATATCGTTCTCTTGGGGGTGAGCCGCACTTCGAAGACCCCGACCAGCATTTATCTGGCCAATCGCGGCTACAAGACCGCCAACGTGCCCATTGTCCCGCGTCTGCCATTGCCGGGAACGATCGACCATCTCCGCCGCCCGCTGATCGTCGGCCTTATCGCTTCGGCGGATCGAATCGTGCAGATCCGGCAAAACCGGCTTCTTTCGCTCAACGCCGATTCGGAGACCGATTACGTCGATCGGATCGCGGTCGCCGAGGAAGTCGCCGCATCGCGTCGCCTGTTCGCCGAACGGGGCTGGCCCACCATCGACGTGACGCGACGGTCGATCGAAGAGACGGCGGCGGCGGTGCTCGATCTTTATCGCGCCCACCGGCTCAAGTTCATCGCCGAGGGTTGACGCCATGGGGGAAGCGCGTCCGCCGGCGCGTCCGCTGTGGCGGGGCGACGGACCTCTGGTGCTGGCCTCGCGAAGCGAAAGCCGCCGGGCTCTCCTGTCGGCGGCTGGATTGGACGCAAGCTCCGTCGCCCCCGAGGTCGACGAGCGCGCGATCGAAGACCGATACCTGGCGGCCGGCGGCGCGCTCGAAGGGGTGGCTCTCGAGCTGGCGCGCGCGAAGGCGCTCACCGTCAGCGCAGAGCGTCCGGACGCCTATTGCATCGGCGCCGATCAGACGCTGACCCTCGAAGGCAGGATCCTCCACAAGTCTCATAATCTCGCCGAAGCGGCGAAAACGCTGGCCGCGCTCTCCGGCAGGACGCATCGCCTGACCTCGGCCTTCTGCGTCGCCCGCGCCGGCCAGGCGCTCGTCGTCCACAGAGATCATGCCGATCTCAGGATGCGAGCCCTCGATACGAGCGAGATTTCACGCTATCTCGAACGTGCCGGGCCCGCGGTGCTGTCGTCTGTCGGCGCGTATCAGGGCGAGGGTCTTGGAATTCATCTCTTCGAGCGCATCGAAGGCGATCATTCCGTTGTTCTCGGACTGCCGATGCTGGATCTCCTTCATTGGATGCGACGCGAAAATCTGATCTCGCTATGATGGAGACGGGCGCGCCGCGCGCGGGCGTCGCCGGCTGGCCGGTCGAGCACTCGCGGTCGCCGATGATCCATCGTTATTGGCTCGAGGAGCTCGGGATAGCTGGGACTTACGAGAAGTTCGCCGTTCGCCCCGGAGAATTTCGCGCGTTCGCCGACAGGATTGGCCAGGACAGCCTCGTCGGCGCCAATGTCACCGTCCCCCACAAGGAAGCCGCCTTCAACGCATGCGACCAGCGAACGCCGGTCGCCGAGGCTCTCGGGGCGGTGAACACCTTGTGGCGGCAGGACGGGCGCCTCATGGGCGACAACACCGACGTCGCCGGCTTTCTGGCGAATATGGACGAAAGCGTCTCGGGCTGGGCGGAGCAGCGGAGATTGGCCGTCGTCATGGGCGCCGGCGGCGCGGCCCGGGCGATCGTCCATGCGTTGATCTCGCGCGGCTTCGAACGGATCGCCGTCGCCAACCGGACGCAAGTGAGAGCCGAGGCCCTGGCCGCCCATTTTGGCGGCTCGACGATGGCGATCCCTTGGGCCGATCTGGCGGCGAAGCTCATCGGCGCCGATCTGCTCGTGAACGCCAGTTCGCTTGGCATGGTCGGACAGCCGCCGCTTCTGGTCGATCTTGACGGCTTGCCGGATCGCGCCGTCGTCGCCGACGCCGTCTATGTGCCTTTGCGCACCCCGCTTATCGAAGCCGCGGGCGCGCGTGGCCTGCGAACCGTGGAGGGGCTCGGCATGCTGCTCCACCAGGCCGCGCCTGCTTTCGCCCGCTGGTTCGGCAAAGAGCCCAAGGTGACGCCGGAACTGCGCTCGCTTGTCGAGGCCGAAGTCGCCAGCACCTACGAGGCCCGGCTTTGATCGTCGTCGGCCTCACGGGCTCGATTGCGATGGGGAAATCTACCGTGTCCGCCATGTTCGCTGAGCTTGGCGTCCCGACATTCGACGCCGACGACGCGGTGCGGGATTTCTACGCCGGAGAAGGGGCCGCGACGATCGAGGCGGCGTTTCCGGGCGTCGTGGTCTCCGGCCAGGTGGACCGCGAGCGCCTGGGCGCGCGGGTGTTGGGGGACGCGGCGGCGCTGCAGCGCCTCGAAGGGCTGGTGCATCCTGCAGTCGCCGAGGCGCGCGGCCGCTTTCTCGAGGGCGCGTCGGCGGCTGGAAAGCGGATCGTCCTCGTCGACGTGCCGCTATTGTTCGAGACCGGCGGGGAAGCGAATGTCGATCTCGTCATCGTGGTGAGCGCCCCGGAATCGATCCAGCGTGATCGTGTTCTGGGGCGAGCGGGCATGACCGAGGCCAAACTCCACGCCATTCTTTCCCGGCAAATGCCCGACGCGGAGAAAAGGCGCCGGGCGCATTTCGTCATCGACACCCGCGGCCGGCTCGAGTTGACGCGCGCCGTCGTGGCTCAATTCATCCGCTCGACTGCGGCTATGGCGGGAGGCCGAACACGCCATGCGTGAAATCGTGCTCGACACGGAGACGACGGGCCTCGACCCTGCCGATGGGCATCGGGTGCTGGAAATCGGCGCCGTCGAGATCGTCCATCAAAGCCTGACCGGCAAGGTCTTCCATGTCCTCATCAATCCCGAACGGGACGTCCCTCAGGACGCGGCGCGGGTCCATGGCCACACCGCGGAGGTTCTCAAGGACAAGCCGGTCTTCGCCAGCATAGTCGACGCGTTTCTCGCCTTCATCGGCGATTCGAATCTCGTCATCCACAACGCCGATTTCGACATGCGCTTCGTCAATGCGGAGCTGGCGAAGCTCGGGCTCGCCGCGATCGGCATGGATCGCGTCGTCGACACGCTGGCGCTGGCGCGAAAAAAGCATCCCGGACAGCCGAACAGCCTCGACGCCCTGTGTGACCGCTACCGCATCGACCGCGCGCGCCGGATCAGGCACGGCGCCCTGCTCGACGCGGAAATCCTGGTCGAGGTCTATTGCGAACTGACGGGCGGCCGTCAGCGCTCGCTCATGCTGGACGAGGCCGAGACGCTCGCAGGCGCCGGCGCGATCCTCGTGCCGGTTCGCTCCGAGCCGAGACGGCCAAGGCAATCCTGGCTCGAGCCCGAGGAGGCGGTCGTTCACGCGCGCTATATCGAAACGTTTATCGTGGATGCGATCTGGTCGCGGTATCTCACGCCGCCCGCCTGACCAGAGCGCGCTGCGAAAAAGTGGAAGCCGGTTTTTCGCGAAAAAGCGCGCGAAATCAAAGAAGTATCGAGCCCTTGGCGATTCGACCGAATCGCCAAGGGCTCCATGGTGCTCGGCGAAAGAATCAGGCCGTCTGTTGCTGCTGCTGGCCGCCGGCCGCCGCCAGTCGTTGCAGATAGAGCGCGTGAAAATCGATCGGGTCGATAAAGAGCGGCGGATAGGACCCGCCCCGCACCGCATCCGCGATGATCTGGCGAGCGAACGGGAACAGCAATCGCGGCCCCTCGATCATCACTACCGGCTGGACCTGATCGGGCGGAAAGTTCTCCACCCTGAACACGCCCGCGTAGTTGAGCTCGAACTTGAACATGGTGTCGGGGCCCTGGCCCGCGCCGCCCTCGAGCATCAGGCTCACTTCGTAGTCGGACGGCGCCAGCTGGCGCGCGTTGACATTGATCTGGATCGAGATGTTGGGCGACGCCTGCTGTTGACCCAGGGTCCGCGGCGCGTTGGGATTCTCGAACGACAGGTCCTTCGTATACTGGGCGAGAACCGAAAATCTCGGACCGGCTTGCGGCGCCTGCGCGCCATTGCCGCTCTCATCAGCCATCGTCAACTGCTCCTCACGCGCGCGCCCGAACGCCTCCTGGCGGTCATTTGGGCGATCCGAACGCGCCTCGGCGGTCGCCTATCATGGCCCCGCTATCCAAACAAGCGCGCCTCGCGGCAGGCGTTACCGCTTCGCGGTAATGCGCCTGAACAGCGCCAGATCTGCGTAGCCGTCAGGTTTGAGGCCGTTCTGCTCCTGATAGGCCCGCACCGCGGAACGCAGCGCGTCGCCGCTTCTTCCATCGATTTCGCCGACGTCATAGCCCATTCTCTTCAGTCTGACCTGCAGGCTTTGGATCTGGGCCGCGGTGAGCGGACGATCGTGGACCGGCCACTGGGCGGCAAGACCGGCGCCGCCTTTCACCGCGTCGCCGAGCAGGCCGACCGAAAGCGCGTATGCGGTCGAATTGTTGTAGGATTTGATTACGTCGAAGTTGCTGGTGACGAGGAACACGGGCCCATCGAGCCCGGCGAGGATCAAGAGCCGTCCCTCGCCCGCTTCGGGCAAGGGAGAACCATCGGCCCTCGTCACGCCGCGGGCGGCGAAGGCGGAGAACGGCGCGGGCGACGAGGAATCGGCGGCTTTCAGCGCGAATTTGGGCGGCAGCCGAACCTCGAGACCCCAGGGGAGGCCGGCCGTCCAGCCGTGTTTCGCCAGATAGTTGGCGGTCGAGCCGATCGCGTCCGCTTCGCTTGTCCAAATGTCGCGCTGGCTGTGCCGTTCGAGGGCGATCGCATAGGCAAGGTAGCTCGAGGGCATGAACTGCGTCTGCCCCATGGCGCCTGCCCAGGAGCCGCGCATGAGAGACGGCGCGACGTCCCCCTCCTCGAGGATGACGAGCGCCGAGAGCAGTTCGTCGCGGAAATAATCGCCCTGAAAGTGGACATAGGCGAGACTGGCGAGCGACTGAATGACATTGTTCGAGCCGGGGAAGCCGCCAAAATCCGTCTCCAGCCCCCAGACGCCCAAAAGCACGGCGTCGTCGACGCCAAAGGCCTCCTTCGCCCTCGCAAGCCAGAGGCTTTCCGAGCGCGCTTTGTCGCGACCGCGCTCGATGCGGTCGGGCGTGACGGCGCTTGCGACATAGTCCCAGATCGGACGCACGAACTCGGGTTGCGATTGGGCGCTCGCCACAACCTTGGGGTCGAAGGCGACGCCGCTGAAGGCGCTGTCGAAAGTCGCCCGTGAGACCCCCCGCGCCTCGGCGAGCGGCCAAAGCGCGTCGATGAATTCGCGAAAGGCCGGCTGACGAGCCGGGGCGGGCTTGGCGCCGGCGGCGCTTGTGGCCAATGCGGCGCCTGACAACCCGAACGCGACAACGAGCGCGATCGGGAGGGCGAGGCTTGCGCTCCGAAGGGCGCGTGTCCGAGGTCTGCGGTCGATTCTGGCCATGGCCGGGGCGGTCAGGCGAAAAAGCTCTGGTCTGGAAACTGCGCCAAAATAAACAAAACGCAAGGACGGGGTTGGAGCAGGCCAGCTCCCCGATCGCGCAGCAAACTTGCGTTAAGCCGGAGTCGTGTTCCCGCGACCGTCGTTCCTTTGGAGCACGAGCGCCGGCAAGGCGTGGCGTTTTCTTGACAAAATCAGAAATAGGCGATATACATATTCCTATTAACGGAATCTCTTCCCGCCCGGAGGCATAGGGTCGGAAAACGAAAGGCCTTGATGGCTGTTTGAAAACCTGTCTGGAGCACAACCGTCGCGCGAGGGGGCACAAAGGGAGAAATTATTTTACTCCAATCGCTCGCAACCCATTGAAAAGTCCCATATTCGAAAAAATAAACGCTAGTAAATTGGAGTCATTTTACTAACGCTTATGAGCGTTTAGTCGCGCTTATGGGCGTTTATTTGCATTGGCGTGGCGCCGGGCTCGCGCGCTGGTTGTCGTAACTGCGGCCCCAGGAACGACGCGTAACGCGTCAATCCGTTTGGCCGGGACGCGGCATGGAGATGATGTTGTAGCCGGCGTCGACGAAGTGCACCTCGCCCGTCACGCCGGCGGAGAGGTCGGACAGCAGATAGAGAGCGCCGCCGCCGACATTGTCGATCGTGACGGTGCGGCGAAGCGGAGAGTGGTCGCGTTGAAAATTGAACATGAAGCGCGCGTCCGCGATGCCGGCGCCGGCCAACGTGCGCACCGGCCCAGCGGAAATCGCGTTGACGCGAATGTTCTCCGGGCCGAAATCCGCCGCCAGATAGCGCACGCTCGCTTCCAAGGCGGCCTTGGCGACCCCCATGACATTGTAGTTCGGCACGACGCGTGTCGAACCGCCAAAAGTAAGCGTGAGCATCGCGCCGCCTGACGGCATCATCGCCGCCGCGCGTCTGGCGAGTTCGGTAAACGAAAAAACGGAGATGACCATCGTCCGGATGAAATTCTCGCGGCTGGTGTCGGCGTAGCGCCCCTTAAGCTCGTTGCGGTCAGAAAAGCCTATGCAATGGACGAAGAAATCGAGGTTGTCCCAAAGGGCCCCGAGCGCCGAAAACATCGCGTCGACGGACTCCAGGTCCTCGACGTCGCAGCGAAAGAGACGATCCGCTGCGCCAAGCTCTCCGGCAAGCGGCGCGACCCGTTTGCCCAGGGCGTCATTCTGATAGGTGAAGGCGAGCGCGGCGCCTTCGCCGGCCAGGGCCTTGGCTATGCCCCAGGCGATCGAGTGATCATTCGCGACGCCCATCACCAGGCCGCGTTTGCCGCTCATCAAGCCAGATGTCATGGACGCTCGTCGATCAGATGTTCTTGGGAGGGGAGAGAGGCGGGGACCGTGTCATCTCGCTTTGATCGCGCTGCGGGCAGGCTCCCGGTTCAGGCATCCACATGCTTGAACACGAGCGTGGCGTTTGTCCCGCCGAAGCCGAAGGAGTTCGACAGCGCCGCCCTCAGCTTCACGTTGTCCTTGCGCGAGCGCACGATCGGCATGTCTGAGAAGGCCGGGTCAAGTTCGTCGATATGGGCGCTTTCGCAGATGAAGCCGTTCTGCATCATCAGCAGAGAATAGATCGCCTCGTGGACGCCGGTCGCGCCCTGAGAATGCCCGGTCAGCGACTTGGTCGCCGATATCGGCGGACACTTGTCGCCCGAGCCGAACACCTCGCGCAAAGCCTCGATCTCCCTGAGATCGCCGATCGGGGTCGAAGTCGCATGCGGGTTGATGTAGTCAATCGGGACTTTGACGCCCGCCAAAGCCTGGCGCATGCACCGCGCGGCGCCCTCGCCCGAGGGGGCGACCATGTCATGCCCGTCCGAAGTCGCGCCGTAGCCGACGATCTCACCATAAATCCTGGCGCCGCGCGCCTTGGCCCGCTCGTATTCCTCAAGCGCCAGGACGCCCCCGCCGGCCGAGATGACAAACCCGTCCCGGTTCTTGTCATAGGCGCGCGAGGCGCGCGAAGGGGTGTCGTTATAGGCGGACGACAGCGCTCCCATTGCGTCGAACAGCACCGACAAGGTCCAGTCGAGCTCCTCGCAGCCGCCCGCGAACATGATGTCCTGCCGACCGGCGAGGATCTGCTCGTAGGCCGCGCCGATACAATGATTGGACGTCGCGCAGGCCGAGGAAATCGAATAGCTGACACCTTTTATCTTGAACCATGTCGACAGAGTTGCCGACGCGGTCGAGGACATGGATTTCGGCACCGCGAACGGGCCGACGCGCTTGGGCCCCTTGGCGCGGGCGATGTCGGCGGCCTCGACAATGGCGCGCGTCGACGGACCGCCCGAGCCCATGATGATGCCGGTCCGTTCGTTCGAGACCTCGTCGGGCGCGAGGCCGCTGTCCAGGATCGCCTGATCCATTGCGACATGGCACCAGGCGGTTCCCCCGCCGTGGAAGCGCATCGCTCTTCGATCGACCACATCCTCGGCGCGAAGGGTCGGCGCTCCCTGGACTTGCGAGCGAAAGCCGAGTTCGGCCATCCGGTCGGCGCGGGCGATCCCCGACCTGCCGGAGTGGAGGCTGGCGGTCACTTCCTGCGTGTTATTGCCGATCGAGGACACAATCCCCATGCCGGTGACGACGACGCGCCTCATTCTCTTGCCTCCCCCTCAGCCCTGCGTAAGTCAGGCCAAGGTTGCGGTCGAAGGACTGAACAAGCCGACGCGGATATTCTGGACCTCGTATATTCGTCGCCCGTCGCCCTCGAGCCACCCATCAGACACGCCGAGGATCAACTTGCCTTTGAAGACACGCTTCATGTCTACGCCATAAACGACCTTTTTTATTGTCGGGAGCACCTGATCGGCGAATTTCACCTCCCCGACGCCGAGCGCTCGTCCCCGGCCGGGCAGGCCAAGCCAACCGAGAAAGAACCCGGTCAATTGCCAAAGCGCATCCAGGCCGAGACATCCAGGCATCACCGGATCGCCCTTGAAGTGGCAACTGAAGAACCAAAGGTCCGGCTTGATGTCGAACTCCGCGCGCACGCCTCCCTTGCCGTTGGCGCCGCCGGTTTCGGAAATCTCGCTGATCCGGTCGAACATCAGCATGGGCGGCAAGGGCAGCTGAGCGTTGCCCTCTCCGAACAACTCGCCTCGACCGCAGGCGATAAGATCCTCATAAGCAAAACTGGTACGCCGTTCACTCATGCGCGCGGTCTTATCCCCGTGGCTGCGGCAGGCGCGGAAGCCTCAAGACGGCGTGGTAACACACGCGCCGTCATACCGGAAGCGGCGTGGGCTGAGGTCAACGCCCAGGAATAGCCAGGGCATTCCGCCCCGAACAGGGCAAAGCGTCCTTGTCTGAGGCTGAGTGTCGCAGCGGCGAGAACGGGCGGAGCGACGAAGGCGTTCAGTAGCGCGGATAGTCAGCCGAGGCGATGACGCCCGCGCTGGTCGTGACAACCCATCCGGCGCCTCCAAGCTCGATCCGCTCCACGCGCCCCGCTCCCGGGAGAAAATCCCCCTGGCGGACTTCGCGCTCCCCGTAGCGGCCGCCGATGAGTGCGACGTCATCGCGAGCGTCGAGCACGACGTACCCGCGCAGAAGCGGTCTTGGCCGTTCGATCGAGCCCGTCCCATCCATCGAAACGCTGGCGAATTTGGGCCGTATCGGAGGTTGCTTGGCCTGCGCCGTTTGCTGCGGCGGGGCTGGCGGAACAATCTTCTGCTCGAGCTTGTCGATGCGCGAGGAGAGCCCAGCCGTCAACGTGCTCGTATCTCGATCGACGCGCTCGGTGAGCTTGTCGACTTTCGCGCTTGCTTCATGGTCGAGCTTGTCGACGCGTTGGAAGAGCTGGGCCAGGGCGCCGCCGAACTCGCGGGTGGAGCCCATGGTCGACTTGATCTCGCCGACCGACCGACGCAGAGAGGCCAGATCGGCGCTTGAGATCGCCGTATCGATCGCGTCGAGGCGCACCTTCAACGACTTGATGGTGTGAGCCAAAGCCTCGGTTTCGCTCGTCCGCTCAGCGAGGGCCTGGGCCTGCTGCCGGTTCTCGAAAAACAGGCCGCCCGCGACAGCAACGACGACGCCAAGCGCCGCCGTGGCGGCCAAGGGAAGCCGGGACGTGAAAAGCCTGCCAGCGGCCCCGACCCGCGGCGGCTCCCTAGCCGATCGGGGTTCCGGAGGCTCGACCACCACAATGAGGTCGCGCGAAGGGCTGGACTGCGGCGGCTCGTGGCCGGCGCTCGAATTCTGGAGCTCATTCATCGATATACGTCCGGGCTAACGAAGCGTTTACTCCAGTTTCCGCCAATGAGATTAACGAACTGTTGACCCTCACCTAGCGGTCTGGGCCAGCATCGAAGGCGCTCGACCTCTTAGCCTTTGGTTTTCGCGCGGAGATGCTGGACCCAAGCGCGCCGGCCGCGACTTTGCCGCAAGGAAGATCGCCGGTTTGCCCGTGTCTCAGCGGAGGCGGACCGGCTTCGGGCGCTAAACAGCGTCGAGTTTGAGGCCCGCCGCGTCCGTCCGAATGCGCTCGATCATCGCGCGCACGCCATTCGAGCGCTGTGGCGTCAGATGCTGCTCAAGCCCGAGCTCGCGAAAGGCGGCGCGCGCATCCGTCGCTAGAATCTGCTCCGGGGTCCGATCGGAAAAAAGCGCGATCGCAATGAAGATCAGTCCCCGGACAAGGTGAGAGTCGCTGTCGCCGCGGTAGTGCAGGATCCTTTCGCCTGCCGCCGCCGTTCTCGGCTCGCATTCCAGCCAAACCTGGCTGACGCAGCCCCGCACCTTGTTGATCTCGTTGTGGGCCTCCTGGCTCAGCGGCTCGAGCGCATGACCGAGCTCAATGACGTAGCGATATCGATCCTCCCACTCGTCGAGAGAGGCAAAATCGTCGCGTATGGCGTCGATCGCTGACAAAGGTTGCGCCAACTTCATTGGGCCGTCCATCGCTCTTATATAGGCGCCGGTCAATTATCGACCACCGCCCGCAGCGCAATCCTTGCGTCGCCGCAAGCGGGATGACCGTCGCAACGAAGCGTAAACCATAGTCCAAGTCCGCCAGATGAGATTGTAATTAGGGAAGCGGCGGGACTTTAGACTTAAGATTGGCTTAATCAGCGACTGCGAGTTTTAGGAAAAGCCCGACGATTCCGAACGCCTGTGCGTGACCGATCGGCGCCGCTTTCGTCGCTTTGCCGGACCACACCATGTCGGCCAATCGTTCCGCAGGCCTTGCCAGAATGACCAGCGTCCATCCGGTCGCTTGTGCGTCCTTTGCTGTTGCCAACGCGAAACGGAACCGATCGGCGCCGCGCTCTGAGGAGAGATGACTTGGACCTAGCGCTTGCACGCATCAAAGACAATCTGGGCCAACTGCGAGGGCCTATCCAACGCTCGACTTAGGAGACCTTGAGACGAAACATCGCCAGCCGCGTAAAGATCGCGCACTTGCGATATTGCCTCGGAGCGGCCCTAGCGGTCGCCCTTGTCGGCATCGCCGTTAACGCGCTTCTGCTGCAGCGCGAGCGCCATCCGGCCCCGTTGTTTGGATCCGCGGCGCCGAAACCTCAAGCTGCCGCTCCTGCGCCGGCCCCGGTTCCCGCCTCAAAGTCCGTCAGCACGGAAGAGAAAGCCCCGTCGGCCCCGCCCGCCGCGGCTCTGCCCCCGGCGCGGCCGGCGGCAGCCGCCCAGAGCTCTGCGCCGGCGCCCGATCCGATCGCTGCGCTTTTGGCCGGTGAAGCCCCAAGTGATTCCTTGCATCTGACCGTGGCCGCCCAAACCGCCCTGGCCAAGCTCGGCTATGCAATCAAGCCGGACGGGAAGGAGGGCGCGGAGACGGAGCAAGCCCTGCGGGATTTCGAGCATGCTCACGGCCTCCCTCCCGCGACCGAAATAACCGAGCGGCTCGTCAAGCAGCTGACGCAAGCCGCGCGCAACGCGGGACGCTAATCCGTTGCGCCTGCGCTCCGACATTTGGGTCGCTGCCTATTTGCGTCGGTGCGGGGTGGAGGGGGTGAGCGCCGTCCTGCGCCGCCGGGGCGCTGCCGAGGCTGGCGCGATTTTTGTCAAGGTCGATCACCTGAACGGGCGTTCGACTCTTTACGAGCCCGCTCCACAGTCGGTCGCGGGAGACGCCCGGCCTGGCGTCGAAAGGCTTTTCGCGCGAGCGCATAAGGAACCGTCCATCGATTCCAACAAGGCGGAGGAGCGGCTCAAGCGGGAACTGGCGTTCGACCCGGATCTTTGGATTGTTGAGATCGAGGATGGCGTGGACGGCGCCTGGCTCGATTTGGCTCCTTAAATCAGGCGCGTTCAGAACAGTTTTGTCGTGTCGAAACGGAGGGCGGGATGAGCCCGCTATTGTCCGGGGCAATAAATCGGACGACGCTCATTCATGGAAAGACGAAGGCGGCAACTCGAATAGAGTTAAAAATTGTTTCAAATCGACATAGCCGCCGGCTTCGTTCAAACCTTATTGGCGGCTTAACCAACCCCTTAACTTCGACAGCGCGCGTCGACGGAGATTGCTCAAATTAACGAGGCCGAAATCGGGCGGTCCTATTTTTGGCCCCGGCGGCGGCTGGAGAGCCGGAGTCGCCGCGGAGGGGTCTTCGAAGCAGGAGTAAGCCATGCCCAAACCAATGAAGAGGTTCGCCGCCGACGAATCGGGGGTTACGGCAATCGAATATGCGCTCATCGCCTCGCTGATCGCCGTCTTCATTATCACTGCGGTCCAAACGGTCGGCACAAAGGTCAGCACGGTGTTCAACGAGGTCGGTAACACGCTGAAGTAGAAGCTTGCCCTCATCCTTTGCGTCGGCGCAATCGCGTGTCGGCGTGAGGCATCGCTTTCGGTAGTCCGAATCGCGGGAGTCGCAAGCAAGCGTCGGACCCGATTCCCGTCACAGCAACGCAACCGAACAAACCACAATGGCTTCGACTCTCCTCCATCTGTCCGCGCTGGCCTTTTTTCCTGTCCTCATGGCGCTCTCGGCGTCGATGGACTTATTGACCTTCACAATACCAAATCGACTCTGCGTGGCTCTCGCGCTTGGCTATGTGGTTTTCGCGCTGCTGCTCGGGGTTCCGGCCGTTGATATTCTACTTAATCTTTCGTGCGCTTTGGCCATCCTGGCGATTGCGTTCGTCATGTTCACTTTCGGCTGGGTTGGCGGCGGCGACGCCAAGCTGGCGGCTGCGACCGCGGCCTGGCTCGGCTGGACCGCGATCCTCGACTACGGCGTCGCCGCGGCCCTCTTCGGCGGAGTTCTCACGCTGGTCATTCTCGGCGCGCGGATGGCGCCCCTGCCCGCCGTATTTGGTCGCATCGATTGGCTGGCGCGACTGCATAACGCCAGCTCCGGCGTGCCGTATGGCATTGCGTTAGCGGCGGCGGGGCTGTTGCAATATCCGAACTCCTCCATCTGGACGGCGGTTGTCTAAGCTGACGGTTTTCAGATCCGGACGCTTCGCCGATGATCGCCAACGAAGGCGATTCGCCGCCGCCTGAAGCGATCGGCGACCCGGCGGTCGGCGCGATCGCCTCATCGACGATCCTCTAGCGGAACCCATTCGCGCTGCGGGCCGTGCCACGCGTTAGGGCCATAACCGTCTGCGCCTCCTCCCAAGCGCTTGGACTGATCCCGAGCATCGGTCGCACGACCGCGGCCGTTGCAAGGAAGTCGCGCCAGTTCGCAATCCCCCCTTCGCGTAGTCAACGATGTCAGGGCAAGCGTCCAGCACCATGCCAAGTGGATACGGCTTCTGCAGCGGCGCGGTCGGTGGGAGATTTGGCTCTGCCCTCCCGGAGATGATGCGCCACGAATTTCCACGCGAGCGCCTCCGTCGCCGGCCACACGGTGGCTGGCCGGTGGCGGCGTCCGCTCAGATCTCAAAATAGGCGAGATCCGACGCGAGCGCCCGCAGGCTGTTCTCGCCAGTACCTTCGCGCGCGAGATGCTTTAAGGTCTCGACGTCGTCGTCGGTAAGGAGCTGCGCGAGCCGGTCGCGGCGGTCCATCGGCAGGATGGCCGCGAGCGAATCGAGCTGCAGCGCACGGCGAGTCTCCGGGTCACGATGGAGGGCAGGGCGTTTCCTTTGACCATAACCTCACTCCCCGTCTTCACCCGCGCCGTCGCGGTCGATGTGGCCGAGATCGCGACTTGGATCGAGGCGGTCGCGAAGGCGACGTTTGAGCGTCCTGGCGTCGGGAAAGCCGCCATCGGCCTTGCGCTCCCAAATCGTCTCGCCGTCGCAAATGATTTCGAAGACGCCGCCGGTTCCCGGCGCAAGCGCCACCTCGCCGAGATCGGTCCCGAACGTCGACAGCAGCTCCTGCGCAAGCCAGGCCGCGCGCAGGAGCCAGCGACACTGCGTACAATAGCGAATGGCGATCCGAGGTCTGAGGTCGCTCACCAAGGCCTCCTCAAGGTTTCGAGGCAAGAGCAATCATTGTGCGCCGCTCCCGTCGATCCATGGATTGAGCATTGGCACGCCGAGCGGCGCAAAATCCCTGGCGTTGCGGGTGGCGAGCGTCAGGTCGTGGACGAGGGCGGTCGCCGCGAAAAACCCGTCCATCGCTGAGAGCGCGACGCCGCCCTTGCGCGCCTGCGCCATCAGATCGCCCCAGCGGTCGGCGACCGCAGGATCGATCGGCAGGATCCGGCCGGCGAAGCGCGCCGGCAGCTCATCAGCGAGCCATGCGCAAAGCGCCGCGCGCCGCCGGCCTTCCTCCATCAGGGCGATCCCACGCCGGAGCTCGGCGATCGAGGCGACGCTGATAAAGGCCCGGTCCTCGTCGAGCCTGTCGAGCCAGGCCAGCACCTTCGGCTCCGGCGCCGGCCGCCGCACCTCCGACAGCACATTGGTGTCGATGAGCACGTTCATAGATCGAGGTCGCGCGGCTGGTCGAGGAGGCGCTCGAGATCGATGTCGGCATCGCGCAGCGGCGAGGCCATCAGGAATTCGGCGAGCGAACCTTTGCGGACGGTCTTGCGCGCCCATTCTTCGGCCGAGACCATGACGACGCTGGGCTTGCCGTGGCGGGTGATGATCTGCGGATCAGTCTGGGCGCGCTCGATCACCTCGGACAGGCGCGCCTTGGCGACGGCCACGGTCCAACGGTCCGATTTGTGCGCGGGGGTCTTTCGGGAGACTGTCACGATTGGCTCCTGTGACTATAATAACCAGTGTGACTATAAGCAGCATCCCGGCGATTCTCCAGGCCCGCCGCGCGGGGAGGGTGCCGTTGCCATTGCGCTATAATCCAGACCAAACGGAACGAAGCACCATGAGCAGTCACCCCGGCCAGAACAGCACGCCGCCGGCGACGGCTGGCGAGGCCGGTTCGGCCAAACGGCGCCACAAAGCCGGTCGCGATCGCCGGGATCGAGGCCAGCGAAATGGCGCCGGGCTTCGAGCACCTCAACGCCGAGGTCGACGACGCCCAGGCGCAGCCGGAAGCGTCCCGAACAGAGGAGGGGGCTGGTACGACCGTGGCGTGTCCTGTGGTCGAAGGGAGGCCCGGCGGGCGTGATTTCCGGTGCTGGGACCGGGAGAATCGCCGATTTACGGGTGGCCCTCCAACACTATCGATTGGGGGGTAGTTATCGATAGCAGAAGCCCCTTTGCAGATGAAACGAGAGGTGTCTTTTTGCTCGCATCTACAGGCCGACCGCCTTGGTGAGGTTGATTGTAAACCGGTCGCGTTTGCGTTGGTAGCGGCGGGTCATTTCGGCGCTGGCGTGGCCCAGGTGTTTTTGCACATGGGCCTCCTCGATCTGGGCGGAAGAGGCGAGGCCGGCGCGCAGCGAATGGCCGCCGAAGGCGACCCGCCGCTCGCCCTCGGCGAGCTCGCCGCTCAGGCCGGCGGCGAGCGCGCAGGTCTTCACCAGGCGGACGACATGCTTGTCCGTGAGCCGCTCCGATCCGACGCCGCCGTTCTTGCGCGTCACGGCGCGGAACACGGGTCCGCGGGCGATCCGCCCGAGCCGCAGCCAGGTCTCGAGCAGGGCGACCGGACAGGTCTCCGATCGCGAGCCCCGGCCGATCTCGACCTCGCGCCACCCAGTCTTGCCGCGGATGGTGAGCAGGGCGCCCTCGGGGAAGATTTCGATCCAGCCGGAGCCGTCTTCGCTCTGGTCGGGTCCACAATCGAGCCGACGATTTCCGAGCGGCGGAGGCCGCCGGCGAAGCCGATTGCCAGGATCGCCCGGTCGCGCAGACCCCGCAGATCCATCTCCAGCGTCCCAGCATCGCCAGAAGCTCATCGGCGAAGATGGCGGCCTTCTGCAGGGGAGGGCGAGTGTGGCGGCGGCGGATGCCGGCCAGCACGGTCGCGATATGCCGGTCACGGATGTCGAGCGGCTGGCCGGGCATCGTCAACTTAAGGAAACGCTGAGTTGAAGAACGGCGGATGTCCGGAGAGGCGGGGTCAGGCGATGGCGCCCGTATTGGAGATCTCGGTCCAAACCGCAAAGGCTCGCTCTCGCGAAGCGCGGCGGAGGTCAGCGGTGGTGAATTGAGGGTAAGGGATGTGGAAGAGGTTCGCGACCTGATCGTGAACGGACAGAAATCGTTGCGCCTGCCGCGCTGACTTGAATCGCTTCATGATGCGTTCGCGTCGCCGTGTCGGCTGATGAGAATTCTCAGCTCGATTATTCAGGCCCTTGTGCTGGCGATGTTCGACACGAAGGCCCATCTTCGCCCTCGCAGCGCCATAGGAACGGAGCTTGTCGGTGATCATGACGCGCGGTGGCGTGATGGCCGATTTCAGGAGTTTCCTCATAAGCCGTTGCGCGGCGCAGCTGTCTCTTCGACGCTGGACCACGACGTCGAGAACGAAGCCGTCCTGGTCGACGGCGCGCCAAAGCCAGTGCTGCTCGCCGCCGATCGAGACGACGACCTCATCCATGTGCCATTTGTCGCCGCGAGCTGGAGCGCGCTGTCGGATCTGATCGGAGAAAGCCTGGCCGAACTTCTTCGCCCACTGGCGCACGGTCTCGTAGGTCACACATATACCGCGCGCAGCCAGCATCTCCTCGACCATGCGGAGGCTCAAGGGAAACCGGAAATACAGCCAGACTGCATAGCTGATGACTTCCGGCGGGAAGCGATGGCGGTGATAGAGAGGGCGGCGGTCGTTGGACATCGCCCTTCCTTACCCGTCGCCCGCCCCCAATTCGTTAACTTGACGATGCCCTGTGTAGGCCTCCGGATTTTCCGGAGCTGAGCTTCCGCCGTAACCGCGCATGTCGAGCGCGATTGCCCGATAACCTGCGTCGGCGACCACTTCCATCTGGCGCCTCCATCCGCGCCAGGTGTCAGGGAAGCCGTGGCAGAAGATCACTGCTGGTCCTGAACCAAGCTCTACCGCGTGAACTGTTATGTCATTGGTGGCGATTTGCGCATGCTTCATTGCAGGTCTCCGAATCGAATCTTCAGGCGGGATTGGCGCACGCACCGATCGGAGCATGGCGCTAGTGGCGCTCGCCTGGGTCGCGAACCGGCCCGGCGTGTCATCGGTGCTCATCGGCGCGAGCAGGGCGGAGCAGCTACGGGAGAACGCCGCCGCGCTCGACATTGAGCTGTCGACCGAACAGAAGTCCCGGCTCAATGTTGTAGGAGCGCCGCCCTTGCTCAACCCCTATTTCATCTTTGACCTGCCACGCGATCGCATCTTCGGCGGCCACTCGGTCGAGCCTTGGGCGTGGCGCCGAGCGAGCTGACGATCCCAAGGGGCGCTCCCAATCATGGTCGCCACACCACAGCCGTCAACCGTCGGTCGAAACCGTTACGGACTTCCAGGCTTTGATCTCATGCTTGAGGCGTTCGACCTTGTCCGACACAAGTCCAAGGGCATCGCTGCCGAGCAGGAGCTGTGGTGGAGGATTGTCAGAACTCGACCAAGCTTAAGACGGCTGCTGCGAGCTTGTCGGGATCGCCGAGTTGCTTGCCGCTCTTGGCCTGCCGTGCCTGTCGGATGGGATCGAACACCGCGTCGTAGTCCGCGATCGATCGCTCGGTCCTGACCATAGAGCGTCCGGCCCAGTCCGTCCGGAAGGAACCGGGACACAAGGCGGTCACGTGGACGCCGAACGGCGCCATTTCCGCGCGCATGACTTCCGAAATACCCTGAAGGGCGAACTTGCTTCCGCAGTAATAGGCGATGCCTGGCATGGTGATCATGCCGCCCATCGAGGTCACGTTCACGATGAACCCGCGGCGCCTTTCGCGGAACCGCGGCAGGAAGGCTCTGGCGACCGCGACGGCGCCGAAGACGTTCACGTCGAACTGACGCCGCATCTCCTCCAGAGGCGACTCCTCGAGAATCCCCTCGTGACCGTAGCCGGCATTGTTGATCAGCACGTCGACCGGTCCATGCTGCTCCTCGGCCTGCCCGACGGTGTCGGCTATCCGATCGAATTCCGTCACGTCGCACAGGACGGACAGCACCGCCGGCAGGCGTTCCGCGAGAACCGCCCGCGCCTGTTCCGAACGGACGGTGCCGATGACCTTATGGCCCTGGCGGCTGGCGGCGGCTGCGATCGCAAGGCCGAAGCCGGAGTTCGCGCCGGTTATGAAGAAGGTCTTCTGCGACATGATGGTCATTCTCTCCTTGAGGGGACGATGCTTATGACTAATAATCTTCGGGGAGGCTGACATCGATTGCAAAACCTATGAATACCTTGCCAAATCCTATGGCCGCGGGAAACGGGAGGCCGGAGCGTCGCGAGCTGGTGGAGCTGGCCGGACTCCTTGCCCTCCGCCATGGCTACAATCCGACAGGGCTCGACGGTGTCCGCATTCTCAGGACCGAGGCGGTCCTTCACGACATTCCCGTGCTCTACAGGCCAGGTGCGGTGTTCGTGCTGCAGGGCCGCAAACAAGGCCTGCTCGAGGGCGACGTCTATCTCTACGACGAGGAGCACTATCTGGCCGTCTCGGTACCTGTTCCATTCCGGATGGAATCCGTAGCTAGCCCCGAACGGCCCCTGCTCGCGGTCTATGTCGAATTCGACATGCGCCTGGCTGCCGAAATCGTCTCGGAAGTGGGGGTGAGGCGCGCCGATCGGGCCGTTGCTGAACCGACGGCCGGCAGGGTGAGAGGTCTGGTGTCGAGCAGAATGGAGCGGAGCATCGAGGATGTCGTGCTGCGCCTGCTGCGGGCGCTCCGCGATCCTGTCGAGCTTGCGGTTCTGGGAGCCGGCATCCTGCGCGAACTGCATTACCGGGTGCTCGTCGGCCCGCAGGGCAGCGCGATGATCACAGCCCTGCAGCAGCGGGGCATGTCCGGGAGGATCGTGCGAAGCCTCGCCCGGTTGCGCGAAACCTACGGCTCACAGATCTCGGTCGCCGCGCTGGCACGTGAGGCAGGCATGAGTGTTCCCTCCTACCACGTCCATTTCAAGGCCCTGACGGGCAGCACGCCGATACAATATCTGAAAGCGATGCGGCTCCACGAGGCGCGGCTGATGATCGTACGCCAGGACAAGACAATCGCAGTGGCCGCGGCATCGGTCGGCTACGCCGAGTCCCGCCCAGTTCAGTCGTGATTTCAAACGACACTTCCGGCGTACGGCGTCGGAAGAGGCCAAATGGGTTCGCCAGAACCTCGGTGAGTTTGCCTGAACGCCTTGGCTGGAAATCGCCGCTTAGCAGTGCAATGCTATCGTCCAATGACGTAGCTGCGCGTTCTGTCTTGCGTCAGATACGATATTCGACCGTGAGCGATTCGAACTTTTCACCACCGAACGCCGTCGCTCCTACGATTTTTCGCCTTTTGGCTATCTCCCATGCTTCGCGGGAGCGTAGCTCCGACGGAGATCGGCGGCAATTTTCGGCGTTGATGCAACGGAAATAGGAGAGTTGGCGCGCCCGGGAGGATGAAACTGGGCACTCTTATGTGATTGTATTTGCTATAAATTCTCGAGAGCGCCGTCGGCCGGCCACTCGCTCAGAAACCGTAGTCTCACCGCCAAGAACTTTCGAGCGTGGCCCGCTGCTTCTTGTCCCGTGTCTTGTCTGGGATCTTCGATCGCCTCAACCGACTGGATGTATTCGGCAATATACTCCGGCGGCAGGCCGTGTTCCCTGCCACCGGCAAGGACAAAGTCCTTGTACCAGCCGTAGGGTTTGAGGCTGTCGTCGATGTAGTCGGGAGTGGCGAGATAGGTAAGGACCTTCCGCCTGCGACCTTTGTCGTTGATGACCGTGACCATCGCGTGCTCGTAGCCGCTGCCGACGCCTTCGGCCTCATCTAGCTTGGCACGCTCGGCAGGATCGAAGCTGAACAGAACTCCGATCACGCTATTGTCGTTGCCACTGGCAAATGCGTTGCACTTCCCGGACTTGTCCGTGCTGCGCTTATGGAAGCGAAGCGCATGACCCGGCAAGGTAGCAATGCCGAGCGGCTTGCAGCTCGGCATGCGCTTGCGCAGCCGGGCGGTCGACATGTTGGACCCGTAGGCAAAATAGACGACTGGCTCCGGCGGCCCGGTCTCTGTTTTCTTCAGCGGCTCGATCGGCGGATCGCCCGGCTTAAGGATCGTGCGCAGCGGAACTGTCATGATGCTGTGCTCGTCGGATTTTTCGCCTTCGCGAGTGATGATGGGCTGTCCATTCTCGAGGTCGAGGATTGGAACGGGCCTACCGGTCCATCCGCAGTCGGCGCAGCGCGGTCGTTCCCAGAGTACGCCGGGTGCGGCGGTATTTTCGCCCTGTTCAGGTTCGAGATGCGGCGAGCCGCAGTTCGGGCATTCCTCAGGCACACCGCGCAACTCGCGAAGGATCAATGAGGTCGCCATGCCGCTGGCGTGCTGGATCAACGAGTGCGCCATGTCGGCATCGATCCAGGTGGCCGACTTTGAGTGCGTCAGCCAGTTGGAAAACGTCCATGCGGACTCAAGCGCACCCTTGAGGGCCCCGCGACGCTCTTTGTTGGTGTCGCCCGGCAGAAGATCGTTGCAGATGATCTCCATCCACGCGCGAAAGTTCGCACGCTGTGGCGGTGTGTCGGTCCACATTGCTGCGTCCTGCGCGACGCCGATCAGTTCGAGTAGCGCCTCGCGGCAGCGGACGCCGACGGCCTGATAGTCGGCGAGGTTATGCGCCTGTGTCACGGCGGTGCCGGCTTCTTCCATCTTCTCGAAGACGGGACCGAACGGGAGGATGCGTAGATCGTCTTCCTGTTGTTCTTCCGTACGCGGGATGCGGAGGATCAGGCCAATATGGAAGGTCAGAGCAAGGTCCATATTTGGGAACTGCTCCTGAGAGTAGAGGTTTGTGCCGCCCGTGATGACCCACCAGCGATCCTTGTTGGTGTGGATGTCCCACACGTCGTGGCGGGTGTTCAGGACGGCCTCCGAGTAGACCTTCTGCATGAAGGTCACTTCGAGGTCGGGTGCCTGCCATTCAAAGTATTCCCGGACTTCCTCGATCTCCTCTTCGGTGGCTTTCAACATGATCGGCTCCCGCGATGGGCTCGTCGCACCGCGCCTACAAAGGGTTTGCGAAGCCTCAACAATAGACGATGTCGCTTAGCTAAGCCTCCAAAATCCGGCGCGGCACCGCAAGATGTCCACTTTGCGTCAATGGTGAAGTCGGGGCCCAGCTTTGTTCTGGAGTGGTGGAGATTTGATGGGTCCGACAGGATGAAACTGGGCACTCGTATGTTATTGCTTTTGCTCGGAATCAATCGCTAGGAATCATGCTAGATGGGCCACGGAACGGTGTTGAGCGCCGCTAAGCATTTCTACCCGTATAAGGGTTCGATTTGCCGAGCAAACATAGCCAGCCCGTAGATGTGATTTCGACATCCGAGTATTGAGGCAAAGCCCCGTTCCGCAGCGTGTTTAGCTGGCCCCACCTCGGGGTCCTGTAGATAATAAATGTGTTGCCGCATCAGATTACGAAAATCGCGAGGTAGTCTTGGCTCCGTTGCGTCCACAAGTAGCCCAAGGACAATCTTTCTAGAGCCGGGGGAAAGTATATTCGTTTTAGCAATGTTAGGTGACAAGCCAAATTGGCCCATTGTTTCATAGATCGAATTTATGACAGCTCGGCACTTATCCCTGTCGAATTCCTTGTTCTTGGTAGATAAGGTCATGTCGTCAGCATATCGCGTGTAAATCATATCATTCTTGTTAGCTAAGCCAGCTATAACCCCATCGAGCGCTCGCATGGCAAGGTTGGCCAGCATGGGGCTTGTCGGAGCGCCTTGCGGCAAACGTCCCATGCGCCGAAAAGAATATTGGCGGATCGTGCGATCCTCATACCGCGAGTGCCATCTGCTCGTTGCGCGATAGCGAGTAAGCGTTCCAACCCGGGTACATATTCGGGCCATTTCGAATGAAACCAAGGCCTGATTGTCGATTTCCGCCGAGATTTGACCCGGGATTTCCATTGAGAACTGACCCGGCTTGATGATGGTTTCGAGGTCAGGCGTTCGTCAAGTTTCGAGGTTTCTCCTTTGCGGGTTTGGCGGCTTTCGCCGAGCTGTTCTTGAAGCGGAAGCTGTCGTTTCCGGTTTCGAGGATATGACAGCGGTGGGTGAGACGATCGAGTAGCGCGGTCGTCATCTTCGGGTCGCCGAACACGGCGGCCCACTCGCCGAAGCTGAGATTGGTGGTGATGATGACGCTGGCGCGCTCGTAGAGCTTGCTCAGCAGATGGAAGAGCAAAGCCCCGCCGGAGGCGCTGAACGGCAGGTAGCCGAGTTCGTCGAGGATGACGAGGTCGGCGTGGGTGAGGCGCCCGGCGATCTGTCCCGGCTTTCCCTGAAGCTTTTCCTGCTCGAGGGCGTTGACGAGTTCAACGGTAGAGAAGAACCGGACGCGCTTGCGATGATGCTCGATGGCCTGGACGCCGATCGCCGTAGCGAGATGCGTCTTCCCGGTGCCGGGGCCGCCGACCAGGACGACATTGTGGGCGTCTTCCAGGAACTCGCAGCGATGGAGTTGACGGGTGAGCGCCTCGTTGACCTCGCTGCTGGCGAAGTCGAAGCCGGCAAGATCGCGATAGTTCGGAAAGCGGGCGGCCTTGAGCTGATAGGCCGTCGATCTCACCTCCCTATCGGCCGTCTCCGCTTTCAGAAGCTGCGACAGGATCGGAACTGCGGCTTCGAAGGCCGGGGAGCCTTGCTCGGTCAACTCGCCGACGGCCTGAGCCATGCCGTGCATCTTCAGGGTTCGTGAGCCATGATGACGACGGCGCCGGCGGCAGGATTATGACGCATGGCGCGCCTCCCGAGCTTGGCGCAGCCCATCGTAGCGTTCGACGTTGGCCTGTGGTTCGGTGGTGAGGGTCAAAGCATTAGGCGGCTTCACGGCTGGTGGGTCGATCGGCTTGCCGTCGACCAATCGGTGCAGCAGGTTTAGGATATGCGTCTTGGTCGGCGCGCCGGCCTCCAGCGCCAGTTCGACGGCAGTGAGCACGGCCTGCTCGTCATGTTGGAGGACGAGAGCCAGAAAATCTCGACCATCTCGCGGTCGCCGCCTGGCGTCTTGAGCATGCGCTGCTGCAGAGTTCGGAAGGCGAGCGGGAGTTCGGTGAATGGCGCGCCATTGCGCAAGGCTCCAGGCTTGCGTTGCAGGACCGCCAGATAGTGCCGCCAATCGAAAACGGTGGTCGTACTCTTTCGTTGGTGAGAGCGGGCAAAGACTCGACGGTGTTCGCAGATGATCTGCCCTTCGGCGACGACGACGATGCGCTCGGGATAGACCCGCACGCTGACCGGGCGATTGGCGAAAGACGCCGGCACGCTATAGCGATTGCGGTCCAGATGGATCAGGCACGTCGGCGACACGCGCTTGGCGTGTTCGACAAAGCCGTCGAACGTCCTGGAAAGCGGCATCAAGTGCTGCGCTTCTTCCGCCCAGGCATCGGCGACCGTGCCAGCTTGCGAGCCGTGCGGCGTCAATGCCCAAAGTTCTCGGCATCGCGTCTCCAGCCAGTCGTTTAGCGCGTCTAGAGAAGGGAAGTGCGGCATGGGCTGCCAGAGCCGATGGCGCGCGTCCTGGACGTTTTTCTCGATCTGCCCCTTCTCCCAGCCGGAAGCCGGATTGCAGAACTCCGCCTCGAACAGGAAGTGGCTGACCATGGCTGAGAAGCGCGCGTTGACTTGGCGCTCCTTTCCGCGGCCGACCTTGTCGACCGCGGTGCGCATGTTGTCGTAGATGCCCCGCCGCGGCACGCCACCCAACACACGGAAGGCGTGGTTGTGGGCGTCGAACAGCATCTCGTGGGTCTGCTGCGGATAGGCGCGGAGGAAGAAGGCGCGGCTGTGGGAGAGCTTGAAGTGAGCGACCTGCAGCTTGGTCCGCTCGCCGGCAATGACCGCCCAGTCCTCTGACCAATCGAACTGGAACGCCTCGCCAGGCAGAAACGCAAGCGGCACGAACACGCCGCGGCCGCACGTCCTCTGTTCCTGTTGCCGAGCAGCCTTCCAGTCGCGAGCGAAGGCCGCCACGCGATTGTAGGAGCCGTCGTAACCGAGAGCGGCCAGATCGGCGTGCAATTGCTTGGTCGTCCGCTTCTGCTTGCGGGACTTCCCGGCCTCCTGCCGCAGCATCTGCGATAGCTTGTCGGCGTAAGGGTCCAGCTTGCTCGGACGGTCAGGGATGTTGAACTTCGGCTCGACGCTGTCCGAGCGCAGGTATTTGCGGACCGTGTTCCTCGACAGCCCCGTGCGCCGCGAGATCTCTCGGATCGAGAAATGGTCTCGGTAGTGCCAGCGCCGGATGACGCTCAGTAACTCCATGTCGATCACTCCGATGCCCCCTGCCAAGGCCAAGAGGGCGAGGTTCGAACATGGGTCAGTTCTCGGTGGAAAAACCCGTGGCGCCCGGGTCAGTTCTCAGTGGAAATCAACAGCACAGCTTAAAAGAAAACGAGGACACGGCCATCGCGATACACATCCGCCAGATTCAGAGCATCGATGAGCGGGAGAAAGAAGCGCTGGAAGCCCTTGGCGCACACCGTGAAAGCCTTATTGGCCGGGCCGTTACGTTCTTCAAAGGCGAGGGGCACTATGCGCGGGAAGCCGAAGCCATTGTCGATCGCTGCGAAGCCGAGCGCATGGCCGCGCACTGCGATCTCGAAGCGCTGAAAGAGAGGCAATTCGCGGCGGCGCAGCAGGCGAGGATGCGCCACGCTCAGGAGCGCAAAGGGATTGCCGAGCTGCACCGTATGGAGCGGCAGCAATTGGTGCAGGCGCACGATCGGAACCGGGGCCAGGAGATCGGAGTCTCCCAGCGCGCTTTCGAACGCGCGGCGGATCGAAAGCAGCAAACACTAGAGCAGGCCCACGGCTTGAGCCGCGGGCCATCCCGATGAATGGGGCGGCGGGAATGCAGTCAGGGACAGAAACCAGGACGCTACTCTTCACGTCGAGGGACAATGAGTCCGCCCTGAATGCCTTCAGAAATCTCGACCGACGTGATCGCCATAAATTCCGGGGGGATGTGGCTATGCCAATAGGTTTTCTCAAAGTCCTTCGTATGGCCCGCTTTTCCTGCGAGCTCATGACGACGCTGCCTTCCAGCCGTGTGAGCAATCAGGTCCGCGACCTCAAGCCCCGGCTCCAGCGAGCTTTTCGGCATAAAGCATCCCTCAACCTCGACGCGGCGTCCCCATACGTTTCGAAAATCGATGCGCGCTAATTCGTAATCCCGCTGCACGAGGCTGTCGCCGCGTTCAGATCCCTCGAAGATAAGCGCCACGACATCGACATCGCACTTCGCAACCAGCCGAGAAAAATATTGGATCGTGACCAGCGAGATGGCTTTGTGCGCATCGATCCCTGGCGGCAGATCGGTTCTCGCATCGCACATTGTCGCAAATCGCCAGAACGGCTGCGCCATGAAATTGTTGATGCCGTGGATTTGGCGCATCGTCGGCCGTGTCTGCTCGAAATCGGCGGCGTGAAAGTGCTTTGTAGCCCCGCCCAAACGTTCGCGTTTCAGGCGCTTCCAAGGCTTTGATATTCTGTGCTTGTACTCCGTGAAGAGCGCGCCGCAACCGCCGCGTCCGAAGGTCGGGTTGTTTGGGTCACTGAGATCCTCGTTGCCGGTCTCATCGATGAAGATCAGAAGGGAATTGGGCGGAAGTTTAAGGGTATCATCCACAGGGCGATCCGATCGCGATCGCCGTCCCTTGGATCGATCGAGTACAATTTTTCATGCAATATGTCATTAGTTATTGATTTTCATGGACTGTTACGATTTTTCATGGTATAAAGGTGTAGAAACTTAGAATTCAAGGTTGGATATCATTTTTTCATGGACAACGAGAAAAAGCACGGATTTTCAGGGCCAGTAACGGCTTTTCACGAGCGCAGGCTCCCGGAAACGGCCACGCCAGCGGGCTATGCCGCGCTGATCGAGGCCCTGCGGCTGCGGGTTCCTGTGCCCCGCATCCTGTCCGCCATAGGCCCGCACCATAAGCAATACGAACGGGATGGCTGGCGCATTTACACGCCGCGGCACGCCCCCAAACCCGATCTTGAGGGCCATCTGACCTTCGCCCTCAAGAATGAAGGCGTCGATCTCGGCGTCCTGAAGGCCCTCTTCCGCGCCACCGGCCCCGCGCCCATCGAAGCGATGGTCCGCGCCACCCCTACAGGGAGCTACGCGCGCCGGGCCTGGTTCCTCTATGAATGGCTGCTCGGGACAAAGCTCGATCTGCCCGACGCCGACAAGGGAGCCTACGCCTCGGTCGTCGATCCGGACCAGCAATGGGCGGCTCCCGGCACGACGTCCTCGCGCCATCGTGTCAAAAACAACCTGCCGGGAACGCCCGCCTTCTGTCCCATGATCACATGGACGGACACGCTGCGGCGCTTGACCGCGCGCGACCTGCAGGCGCGCGCGCGCGCAGCCGTCGCCAATGTGCCGGCCGACCTGCTCGCGCGCACGGCGGCCTTCCTTCTCCTCAAGGATTCCAAATCCAGCTTCGCCATTGAGAACGAGAATCCGCCCCACGACCGCATCCAGCGCTGGGGGCGCGCCATCGGCGAAGCCGGACGCCGTCCGATCGATCTCGACGAATTGCTACGGCTGCAGCGCATCGTCATCGGCGACGCCCGCTTCGTGCGGTTGGGACTGCGCGACGAAGGCGGCTTTGTCGGCCAGCACGATCGCGACACGCGCATGCCGTTGCCGGATCATATCAGCGCCCGCCCTGAGGACCTTCGATCCCTGATCGACGGTCTGGTGGCGTTCGACCGCACCGCTGCGCCGCATCTCGATCCTGTTCTTGCAGCCGCGGCGCTCGCCTTTGGCTTTGTCTACATCCACCCGTTCGCGGACGGAAACGGCCGCCTGCACCGCTACCTGATCCACCATGTTCTCGCCGAACGCGGGTTCAATCCGCCGGGCCTGGTGTTCCCGGTTTCAGCGGTCATTCTCGACCGCATCGACGACTATCGCCGTACGCTTGAGAGCTATTCAGCCCGCCTGCTGCCGATGATCGAATGGGAGCCCACGCCGGACGGCAATGTCCGGGTTCTCAACGAGACGGCGAGATTTCTACCGCTTCTTCGATGCGACGCCGCATGCCGAGTTCCTGTACGAATGCGTCGAGCGGACGATCGATGTCGATCTGCCCGCCGAAACGCGCTTCCTCAAGGCCTATGACGCCTTCCGGCGCGAAGTGGCGAATATCGTCGACATGCCCGACCGTACAGCCGACCTTCTGTTCCGCTTCCTCCACCAGAACAGCGGCACGCTTTCGAAGCGGGGCCGCGAGCAGGAATTCGCTCAACTGACATCAGGCGAAGTGTCGCAAATCGAGGCCGCTTACGCGGACTCTTTCGCAGGGTGAGCGCCGCGGCATGCGCCGCGCAACGCACTCTGACCAAAGCGCGGCCAGGAACGGCGTGGCGCGCCATCATACATCTCCTCGCAAATTCTGACGAGGAGCCGATCCGTGACCATGAAAGCTATCCCCATGGCGATGGCGCTCGCGGCAAACGGGCTGTGCCTGTTCTGGCCGTCCGGCACCGCGCCTGCCATCACAACGCGACCGTCCCGCTGCGTGATGACGATCAGACATAGCGCATGCACGCCCTCGGCCCCTTGCGCCTGTGCGATCCCGGATGAAAACCGAACGGTCTTCGTTCTGGAGGCGGACCTGCCGCTCGCTGACTTGGCCGATCCGCGCCCCTTCTGCCGTAAGGGCGAGAAGCCGTACGGCCCTGCCGGGCCGGTGGACCCAGACCAACCTTACGAGACCTGCAAGCCCCGGAAGGCGCACGGATCGCAGCGAAGGTAAGCTCCCATGCGGGAACCAGTGTTTGAAAGAATGCCTGACGTGCTTCGTTCAGGCGGCGGGCTCAGTCGAGCAGCCCAAATTGCAGCTCGATCAGGAAGCGGTCGAAATTCAGCGAATGAGCGTTGCAGAAATTATCTATCTCCGCCGATGTCACATAATCAGAAGGCTCGTAAAGACGAAGCGACGCGCGATTGTCGTCTTCCGGGAAGAGACCTCCCACATCTGTTTCGATGCAAGCAAAGCGATCTGCCGCTTTATCCTCGTGACGGGATACGTCAAAGCACTTTTGAAATCGTCGAAATCGACATCTACCGACCCGTTAGAGAACCCTCGACGCTTCGCGCGCTCGAATAGGAGCTTCATAAATGCCCTTTCAGGCTGCGGCACTAGCCGCGCACGCGCCAGATATTTTTTGATGTCCGAAATCGCTCTTTTTGCATGGCTATCTTCGAATTCAACACGTTGATCGTCGAGAAAGGCCCGGAATCGCTTGAGCGATTTTGGCGCGGTTTCTTGAATCAGGGTAGTGTTGTCGACAGTAAGAATCCTCGAACCAGCGCTTGAGAGTTTCGCCGACTTCAGAAAACCGCCTTTCGTGCTGTTTCTTGATCTTCTTCAGTTCTTGTGCGGTGTACTTATCAGGCTCGCCATCGACGACCGTGTGATGGACGGCACAAAGCAACATCAAGTTGTCTGCCTGCCGGCGTTCCTCGTTAGTCATTGTTGGATTGAAGCGCGCCCCGTCCGGCATAGCAGCTTCGATGTGGCAAATATGCCCCGTCATGACGCCAGCATGTTGATCATGACGGTGTTACAACCCTTCACCGCACACAAATTTCCCGATCGCAAATAAAGTAAGCGCAATGTTTCGTTCGTAGGCGTGAGTCGCTGGACTTTATCCGCAGTAGACGCCGTCGATGCTTTCCGGCCCATGGCTTACCCTTTCCAGCGAGCATATCCAGCGAGGCTCGGCTCTTTAGCCCAAGCCAGGGCCTCCAGTGATGAAACGCGGGAACGGGTGTAGCGCTTACATTTGAGCCCCTCAATCATGCAGTTCTGGCCTGTAGGCGATTTTCGCTTCAGCGGCTAAACGGCGATCCCGGCTGTTGACGCGACTGGCCTATCGGAACGCCACGGTCTCGTCCGACCGACCTACCGAACAAGCTGCGTCGGGACAAAGACTTCGTCCGCCATGGGAGTGCGGGCCTCAAAGTTCACCGGGCCATAAACGACGTCCCCTTTGGAGTCGCGTCTTACGGTCATACAAAACTTTTTTAGAGTTATGCTGTCGTGGCACAGCCAACGCAGAACATGGTCGCCGCCTTCCTTGATCTGGGCCTTTTCGTGCCCGACGGCGTCGATGCTACTGAGGCACTGCGCGACGGTGCCGGCAGCGATATCTGCGACACTCAGCAGGTCGAGATATTCAAACGCCCTCGGTCGAAAGGGCCGTGCGCCGCCCACCAGACCAAATGTTTTGGTCGTGTAGAGCGGTAGAACGTCAGCGAGAGCGGCGAGCAGATGCCGGTGCTTTTCGGGCGTTTCGGCAATCGCGTCATTGTCCGCCATCCAGAAAACCTTTTGCCCTTGATGGCCGAGCAGAGCGAGCAGGAAAGCGGTGGTGTGGACGACGCGGAAAAGCTTCTCCGCTACTTTCGATGTGACGCTCCCGTAGCCGCGTTCCTCCAGCGCGTTCGCCAATCGTAAGCGTGCGTCGGGACTCGCGGGGCCGAACAGTGAAGGGATGCTTTTGTCCACGACCAGCGTGAACACGAGGCCCAACACGTATTGATCGACCAGCCGAAGGTAAGGTGGCAGCATACGTCGCAGCTGTCCCATCCCAAAGTCTTTAAACGCGATCTCCTTGTGTCTGATGTTAGCCCGCTTCCTCAGCGCCGCCATCTGCTCCTTGAAAGGCTCTAGCGATCCGAAGGCGCAAACCAAAAACGAATAAGTAAAGTACTGGCCGGTACTTTCTCCTGCGTAGTCACTGAAAATTCCGACCGTTCTGTTGGACAATGCACTGAGGTCGGGGAGAAGGAGCTTGCCCTCCTTGTCCCTACTCTTGAACCCGCCTTCCAAGAAGTGGGCAATGCCCGGCATCTCTGCCCGGTTTTCCGGAAGCAAGGTGTCCAAGTTAGGGGCTCTGAGGGTGACCAGACGCGCCCTGGCGACCATGTCGGGGTCAACGGTATATTTCTTCAAGTACATCTAAGCCAATGAGCTTGCAAATTATTCGCCGACAGATCATTCCTCTTAATCGTTCAATCCGCTGGGCGCAACAAAATAAGCGGACGCGATATCGTTTCTCAGGAAAGTCAAGGTGCTGTATTAAACAGGTACGAGGACAGTTTTTCGACCGACTTCAGAGTATCGCGTCCTCGCAAGGTCGGTGACAAAGCTAGTTGAGGTTCCGCGAGCGACGCTCGCTGCTTCAGGGACGCCCTGCGCAGTTAGCCGAGAAGCGTTTTGTTCATTGAAGCCAACGACCAGCGCGCGGCCAGGACTCAGGAGTCGCGCATCCGCACATAGCCTTCATGAAGGCGCGGACATCCACAAGACCATCGTGCGAGGACGGCCATTCATGGCACGTCGTCGACGATCTCGCGCGTGACTGCCCCGTCACCCCGGCTGAACTCGACGCCGTCGAAGCCTTCCTGATGCCGCTCGTGCATGCCCTGCTCGCCGACGCGTCGGACACTCAGCCGGGGAAAACAACTCCAGACACCGCGCCAATGCCGACGCCGACTCACAAGCGCCGCAATGAACTGCTGCCTGAGGAAATCTAAGCAGAAGACGACGCCATGCCTGCCGCGCTCAAACCCGAACAGACCGAAGCGCCCCTGCGTGCCGCGCTGTACTTCCGCGTCTCGACCGGGCGGCAGGCGGAATCGGACTTGTCGATCCCCGACCAGCGGCGGCAGGCGCTCGCCTATTGCGCCGCCCGCGGCTGGGATGTCGCTATAGAATTCGTCGAGCCCGGCATGAGCGGCACGGACGACCGCCGCCCGGAATTGCAGCGCCTGCTCGACATGGCGACCGCGGGCGGCGCGCCGTTCGATGTCGTTCTCGTCCATTCCTTCAGCCGCTTCGCCAGCGATCATTTCGCGCTGGAGATGCATGTGCGCCGCCTGCGCAAGGCGGGCGTCCGGCTCGTCAGCATCACGCAGGATCTCGGCGAAGACCCGATGAGCGTGATGGTGCGGCAGGTCTTCGCGCTCTTCGACGAATACCAGTCGAAAGAGAACGCCAAGCACACGCTGCGCGCCATGCAGGAAAACGCCCGGCAGGGCTTCTGGAACGGCTCGAAAGCGCCCTACGGCTACGCCGTCGTCGCGGCGGAACAGCGCGGCGCGAAAACCAAGAAACGCCTCGCCATCGATCCGGTCGAGGCCGAAGTCATTCGGCTGATATTCAGGCTGTTCCGCGAGGGCGACGGCGCGTCCGGCCCGATGGGCGTCAAGGCCGTCACAAGCTGGCTCAACGAACATGGCTATCGCACGCGCCTCGGCGCGCGCTGGGGCATCGGCCAACTGCACGAGATTCTGACGCGCTCCACCTACAAGGGCGAGCACCGCTTCAACCGCAAAGTCTGGAAGACCCGCCAGGCCAAGCCGGACGCGGATCACGTCCCTGTCGCCGTCGATCCGATCATCGACGCCGAGACCTTCGACGCCGTGCAGGCGGCGCTCAAATCCAGAAACCCGAAAATCCTGCCGCCGCGCGTCGTCACCGGCCCCATTCTCCTGACCGGCATCGCCACCTGCGCCGGCTGCGGCGGCGGCATGACGCTGCGCACCGGCAAGACCGGACGCTATCGCTACTACACCTGCTCGACCTGCGCCCGGCAGGGCAAGAGCGCCTGCAAGGGCCGCTCCATCCCGATGGACAAGCTCGACCGGCTGGTGACGGATCGGCTCGCCGACCGCCTCCTCACGCCCGAGCGCGTCGGCAATCTCCTCGCCGGCCTGATGGAGCGGCAGGCGGCGAAAAACGAGGATCACGCCACCCGCCTGACGGCCCTGCGCGCCAAAATCAGCGACGCCGAAAGCCGCCTCGGCCGCCTCTACGCCGCCATCGAAAGCGGCGTCGCCGACCTGAACGACCAGACGCTCAAAGACCGCGTCGCCGCCGTCAAAACCGAGCGCGACCTCGCGCAGATCGCCTATGACCGCGCCGTCGCCGAAACAAACCCGCGCGCCCGCATCACGGACGAGAAGATCGCGAAATTCGTCGAGACGATGCGCTCAAACGTCCTGACCGGCGACACGCCCTTCCGCCGCGCCTACATCCGCTCGGTCATCGACCAGGTCGAAGTCGACGACGACGAAATCCGCATCTGGGGCCGCAAGGGCGTCCTCGAACGGCTCGTCGCCGCCAGCGGCGGCAGCGGTCCGGCCGGAGTGCCCAGTTTTGTTCGGAAGTGGCGCGCCCGACAGGATTCGAACCTGTGGCCTCTACCTTCGGAGGTAATTGCCGCCTCACCACGCGATTGGGCACTCCTCCGCGCCTCAGTATAGCTCTGTTATCCAAGGGGAATCTGAATGGAGGCGCTCGCTCGTTTTTTCACCACACCACGATTTTCGTTCTACTGCTTACGTGGCGCTTACTTGAGAACGTGCGAGCAGCAAAGGCCACAGTGTGTTGCGAGCCCCCGCAACCACTCTACAGCACGCTGGGCTACGACAACCAACTCTTCGGGTGCAAAGCATTTTGTAGGTGTGGTCCGGTCCTGACGTTAATACCTTACGACAGATCAGAAGACCGTAGATTGTGCCGGCGGGGGGCTAGAGTTCCCTAAACTTCGCGGGCTTAAGCCGCGATAACGACTTTTCCGATGGTCCGTCCTGTCTCGACGAGTTCATGGGCAGCCTTCATCGTTCCGGCCGTGAGTCCGTCAAGCCGCGTTGTCGCGATCGGTCTCACTCGGTTTTCGACGACGAGAGCGGCGACGGTTTCGAGAATGCGCCCCTGCTTTTCAGGGTCGCTACCGTGGATGATCCTGCTGAACACCATCTCGGTGTGCAGCGATGCGGATTTCAACACGAGAGGGCTCAAGTCGAGCGCAGGACCGACGTCCACGACCGAGAGGTGGCCGAACGGACGCAACACTTGCGCGATCCAACCGATTTTATCGGCGGTTTTTGCAGTGGAGAGTACCCAATCGACATGCGGTATATCGACTGAGGCCAGTTGCTCGGCAATGTCACCTGCGTGATCGAGCACGAGGTCGGTGCCCATCTCTCGGCACCAATCCTTCGATTCTCACTTCAGCACGAATTCCGCGATGAAGTCCGGCAAGCCGGCAGAGTTGATGAGCTTGACGTATTCCGCGTCCGACGCGGTGATGTAGGGCACCTCTTTGCCGTGAATCTTCGAGAGGATGCCGGCCATGTCGGCGAACGAGACCGCAGGCGCGCCGGACAGATAGTAGGTCTTGTTCTCGTGGCCCTCTTCGCTGAGGATCGCCGCGTGCGCCGCTGCCAGATCGTCACGGGTGGCCGAAGTGAACTTGCCATCGCCGGTGGGAACCCGAACCCCAGTCTCGGCCGCATTCAAGCCGGCATACATCGCCACGGCTTCCATGAACGGGGGATGTTGGGCAAGGGTATAAGTGAGGCCCGACGCCTTCAGCTTGCCGATGGTGAAGATGTCTTCCTCGGTGATTTCCTTCATCGCGAAGGTCGAGCCGGCCTTCCGGTAGATTGGCATGAAAACCAGATGCTTGATGCCGGCCTTGACCGCCTGGTCGATGACGTTGGCGTGGGCGGTGTTGCGATCTGTGAACGCATGGGTCGAGATCAACATCAGCTTCTCGACACCCTGGAAGGCCCGCGTTAGCGATTCAGGCTCCCTGTCCAGGATTGGCAGCCGCGCGGCGATTCTATACAGAAGAGTTTGTCAAACAAGTGGGAAAGGGCTTGCTTAATACCTCCAAACAGAGATGTGGGCTTATTCGGATTTTCGTGGTAGTAACAAGAAACAAGTTTCTCCAATACGATTTCTGAATGAACGACCGCTTCGTCTCGTTACAGCTTTTTATCCGTGTCGCCAGGACCGGCAGCTTCTCAGTTGCAGGCCGCGAGATGGGGATCTCGCAGCCGACGGCTTCGCGCATCGTCGCCGCGCTCGAAAAGAAGGTAGGCGTGGCACTGTTCACCCGAACGACGCGCGCGGTGACGCTCACTGAGGCGGGATCGGACTACCTTGTTCGGGCCGAGGCCATCCTTTCCGCGCTTGATGAAGCTGATCATGCCGCGCGCGGCACAGGTGAACTTCGCGGTATGCTGCGGATCGCACTATCGACATCCTTCTCCGTCAGAACCGTTCTCCCGCGCCTGTCTCCTTTCGCGGACAAGCACCCCAAGCTTCGTATCGAGTTCATTCTCAACGACGAAAAACAGGACTTGGTAGGTGACGCCGTCGACGTCGCGTTGCGGATCGGTGCGTTGGGAGATTCCTCGGCGGTTGCCAAGAAAATCGGGATGAATTATCGTGTTCTGGCAGCGTCGCCCGCCTATCTCGCTAAGGCGGGCACGCCGCTCACGCCTGCCGATCTCGTGCAACATTCCATCATCGTCGGGCCGGCGGGTCGCGGGATGGAAGGTTGGGCCTTCAAAAAGGACGGGAAAGCGGCATCGGTTCGTGTTGAAGGGCGGTTCGTCCTGAACGGGGCCGAGGGAGCGACGGCCGCGGCGGTGGCTGGCCTCGGGATTGTGTCGTCCGGCGCCCTTAGCATGCTGAAAGAGTTGGAAAGCGGCCAGTTGGTTCGCGTGCTTCCTGATTGGCAAATGGGGACTGCGGACATCAATGTCGTGCTGCCGGCGGGAAGGGCCGCAAAGCCCTCCGCAAGGGCGTTCGCTGAGTTCGTCAGTTCGGAATTGCGAGAGCAGGAAGCGCTCTGGGATCGGATCTGCCCTTCGTGTGGCGCTTCCGATGCGGTGTCACAGCGCGGGTGATCTCGGCCACCTTGCTGGGCTGCGTCATCGATTAATTCAAAAACTGTATTTGTCTAAGTCATTCCTTCGGCCTACCGGGTCGAAAATGAATGACCCATCTTCTGCGGGAGAGCCGGGAGCTAAGTCCGGTGGTCCACAGGAGATAAAACATGAAACTGCAGGACAAGCTCGACGCGTTCACCGCCGATCTGATCGCCAGCGGTAAGATCCCGCAGCCCCTCGTTGCGCAGTTGGTGGACGGCATCAAGGAGCAGGTCGCGAGCGGCAAGGCCGACCGCGCCTTGAAGGCCGGCGACGTCGCGCCGGTGTTCACGCTGAAAGATCCGGAGGGAGCGTCTGTCAGTTCCGCCACTATGCTGGCCCGCGGCCCTCTCGTCGTCAGCTTTTATCGTGGCGTCTGGTGCCCCCTACTGCAATCTCGAACTTCAGGCCCTTGAAGCAGCGCGAGCGGACATCGAGGCCCGCGGCGCGTCGCTTGTCGCGGTTTCGATGCAGAATGCCGTCAACAGCCGCAAATCGTTGCGCGAGAATAAGCTCGGATTCCCCATTCTGGTCGACACGGGTGGCGCCGTCGCCGCTGAATTCGGCCTTCGCTACTCCCTGAAGGCCGAGACGATCGAACTCTACAAGGCGCTCGGGAACGATCTTGAAGTGATCAATGGTGAGGGCAGTTGGTCGCTGCCGATGCCCGGTCGCTACGTCATCGGCCAGGACGGCATCATCGCCTACGCCGAAGTCAATCCCGACTACACGCACCGCCCCGACCCTAGCGATCTGTTCCCGATCCTGGATCAACTCGCCCGCGCAACAGCAGCCTGAGGTTCGCCGCGTCGCCGGACCCGGCGCGCACGGCCCTTGGCGCCCGCGCGCACCGCCAACGGAGAATTACTCGATGTCCTTACTTGATCTGTCCCAAGAATTCGCCGGGCGCCGTGCCCTCGTGACCGGTGGCTCTCGCGGCATCGGCGCGGCCGTCGCGCAACGCATTCTCGATGGCGGCGGCAACGTGGTTGTCGCCGCCCGGTCGCGCCACAAACAGACCCCGGGCGGGGCAACCTTCATCTCGGCTGATGTGAGCAACGAAGCCGGCGCCAAAGCCCTCGTCGAGGCTGCGGTGAGGGACCTGGGCGGCCTCGATATCCTCGTCAACTCCGCCGGCGGCGCCGCGTGATTCCGTTCGGCGGCCCGCTGGCGCACTACGGCGCAGCAAAGGCCGCGCTGGACAGTTTCTCCAAGAGCCTCGCCAAGGAAGTCGCGCCCGAGAAGACTTCGCGTCAACATCGTAACTCCAGGCCCCGTCATCACCCCCGGCGCCGACGAAGTTCGCCTTACGATCACGTCGGCGATGGGACTCCCGGAGGACGCCTTGTTCCAGCAGGTTCCGCTCGGCCGTGCTGGTGTAGCAACCAACGTTTCCGAGATGATCGCCTTCCTCGTCTCCGATCGTTCGTCGTGGATCACCGGCCACAATCATTTCGTGTCCGGCGGCTGGGGCGAGCTGGTCTGAGCATCCGCCGTCGAGCCGGCCGGCGGTCGGCCCATTTCCGCCTACGCAGCCCGGAAACAACAACCGGCCGCCAGGCTCACCATCGCAGAAGATGAACCATGATCGACCTTCACTATTGGACCACGCCGAACGGCCACAAGATTGCGATGTTTCTGGAAGAGACTGGCCTTCCCTACAACATCGTGCCCGTCAACCTCGTCAAGAACGAGCAGTTCGAGCCTAAATTTCTGGAGATTGCGCCCAACGACAAGATGCCCGCGATCGTGGATCACGATCCGATCGGCGGCGGCGCCCCGATCAGCATCTTCGAGTCGGGCGCCATCCTTCTCTATCTCACCGAGAAGACAGGCCAGTTGATGCCCCAGGACATCCGTGGCCGGTTCGAGGTGATGCAATGGCTGTTCTGGCAGGTCGCCGGCCTCGGCCCGATGCCGGGGCAACTCATCTTCTTCCTGCGCAGCTCGGAGAAGTACCCCTTCGGGATCGAGCGGTTCACCAAGGAGACCCAGCGCCTTTTCGGCGCCGACTCGATAACGCTAGGAGCCACAATGTCCAAGGGCGAAACCCAGACTCTCTTCACTTCGTTCGCCCTTGGCGACCGTCAGCTCAGAAATCGGATCGTCATGGCGCCAATGACCCGCGGCCCTGCTCGCCGCCGAGGAAAACTCGGTGGACGTTGTATTGCAGGCCCATTTCTTCGAAACCGATAGAGACCTTCAGGCCGTTCGGCGTGGGGGGCGCAACAGCCCGGCGATTATCGTCCAAATTTCAAAAGAGAGCGCTACCCCTCGCGGGTCCTCAAATTCATCACCAGTAGCGATGGTAATAATGATGGTGGGTAAGCGATAGTAAGGACGGTGGTAATAGCGATGATAGTAGGGATGGTAGTAGTGGTGATAGTACGGACGATAGTAGGTATGATAGTAGTAAGGATGGTACCCGTAGCCGTAGGCATAACCATAACCCATCGGATGGCAACCTCCGTAAGGTCCTCGGATCCATCCTGGGCCGCAGCCCATGGCCACGAGCGCAATATTTGAGGGCGCTTTGGCAATCGCTGGGAACGGCATTGCTCGGGCGGGAACCGTGGCTAGAGCCAGCAGTGCGAGCGCTGACGCAAATAAGAACCTTCGCATGGTTCACCTATTTGACACGGGCGGCCCCTCTTCACGCCTCAAGAGTTTAACTACGCTGTCCTTTCTTTGTTCCATCGAACCTGATCGCGCCGACATATCCTGACCCGACGGGCGCATCAAAAACAGTGAGTACAATCGGTCTATCGCCAGTTGTCCGTTGTCTTGTCGGACTACTTGCGTTTGCCAGCGCTCCTTGTTGGCCTCATCGTCCGTAGTAGTGGGCGATGCTCGCCAGGCCTTGCAACAAGCGGCAAACGCGGTCCAAGAAGCTACTCGCCTATTCGAAATGGTCTGGGACGCATTTGAGGCCGCTGGCGCGACCCGCAAAAGAAACCTGCGTCAATGGCCCCCGCCGCCGCCAGGACCACCGCCGCCGCCAGGACCACCGCCGCCGCCAGGACCACCGCCGCCGCCGCCAGGTCCGCCGCCGCCGCCGCCAGGGCCGCCGCCACCGCCGCCAGGTCCGCCGCCACCGCCGCCAGGTCCGCCGGCGCCACCACCCGATCCGACCCCGCCGGTGCTTGCGGCGCTGGCCACTCCACCAAAAGCGCCGCCGCCACCCCCGCCACCCGGTCCGACGTTGGCTCGGGCTCGTCGGAACCCGGTCGAGTTCCTCGGCTGCTCCCCGAAAAGCGCCAGAAGGATTGGCGGCAAGCTAGGGGCCGCCCACCGGTTCGCATGCCGTCTTGGCTGAAGGTGGCGCGAAGAGACACTCCAATGCGTCCTATTCCGAAGTTCAGGCGCTCGCCATCCTGCAACTTGTGCTGGACCGACCCTCGAAGAAGGACTTTCAGTAGCAACGTCGGCGGCCTTGGGAGCTTGGTAGTCCAGATGTTCTGTTAGTCGGAAGAGTTCTGGTCGCAACCTCTCGCAGCGCAACTCAGTCAGGAACCGCATAGCTTCGTCGCTTGTCGGGCTATTGGACAACCGTTGCAGACGGTCTTCGTCGCGTTTGCAGATTTCATCGGAGGTAGGCGTGGCGACTTCGGGCGGTGAGGAAGTCCGGCCAGGTGAGCTGTCCTCGCTCGGAGTTTTCGTATCTGACGACCCACCATCAGAGGCCTGGGCAGCCAGCGGCGCGGGAGGCTTCTCGACCGGAAGCAGTTTGTCGATCTCCGCCCGCGCAGATTGCGCATGGGGGCCAGCCGGATGAGCGGCCAAGAAGGAGCGCCATCCTTCGGGCGACTTCATCCGTTGAGCAATTCGATAGTCCAGGTCCTCATCGACATTCGCTGCGGCGATTGGGTCGACCGCTTCGGGCTTCGCGGATGCAAGAGACTTGCTGAGGATGACGTTGATGTCATCAAGCCATCGAAGCTTTGCGATGTCGTCACCGGTCAGCGGCACATACGCATAGATCACCGCGACCGCGACCGCCAACGCGAAACCGAACGCGTATTTCCGACTAAGGCTCATGGGGCCCGTTCGAGCCGAAAGTGCCGCGTCCCTCTGCGCCCTTGATCTATCCAGCTCGACTGTGAACTCGGTGGTTGCGTCCATTGGTGGACGCGGCGGCTGAAATGGGCCTGCTTTGAAATTGTGATTGTCAAAAGTGCGGTAAAACCAGATCGCGAGCTGTCGCGCCATCTTTAAGCATGCAAGCGCCTTCTCATGGTCGCCTGTGTGATGATGAGTTGCGGCATTGCCGTGTTTACGCAGTTGATTAAAAAGGTTCAATACGTTTGACGGGTACCTTCCGTCGACGCGGAGACGTTGGAGCAAATCGCGCTGGGGCTCGTTTGGGTCGTTGTACAAACCGGAGCGCGCCGCCACGAGCTGCGCCAATCCCTCACCGAACTGCCGAAGGGTGATCAGGGAAACGATGGGATCATCAGAGAAATAGCGCTCGCTGCGCGCGGCAATCCGCTCCAACTCTGGATAACGCTTAGCCAGAAAGCCGAAATTGGGTGATGTGGCGTCTTCGGTGGCAGTCATTCAGCCATTCAGCATACCAAGCTCCCCGGAGGTTACGTTAGACCGCCAACTAAGCGTGTGCCAACGCAATTCACGTCTCGCACCACGGTTCAAGAGAGTTGGACGGTTCCCAGGGCCGCACGCGCCACATCACGATGGGCTCAGCGGGCCTGTTTCGTCAGTATGGCGAGGGAGCGTCGCGTCTTGTCCCGCGTCCGGCCCACCTATGCTTCACCCGATCAGTCGGCGATATTCCGCCTCGGGAGTGCCGTAGGCTTCACCCGCCGCGTGCTCCAGTCCCTTGCGGTCCTTCACGGCGATTTGCCCACGCCCGTAGGAGATCAATCCCCGTTCTCGGAGAGCGTGCAAAGCTTCGGTCACGCCGGGCCGGCGGACACCAAGCATGATCGACAAAAACTCGTGAGTGAGCTGTAGCGTATCACCGCCTATCCGATCGTGCGCCATCAGAAGCCAACGCGCCAATCGCGCGTCCAACCGGTACTGCGCGTTGCAGATTGCGGTGTGCGTTGTTTGTACGCCAAATGCCTGCACGAACTTCAATAATGAGTTGCGGAGCGACACGCTGGTCTGGGGGCATCGTCAAGTTAACGAATTGGGGGCGGGCGACGGGTAAGGAAGGGCGATGTCCAACGACCGCCGCCCTCTCTATCACCGCCATCGCTTCCCGCCGGAAGTCATCAGCTATGCAGTCTGGCTGTATTTCCGGTTTCCCTTGAGCCTCCGCATGGTCGAGGAGATGCTGGCTGCGCGCGGTATATGTGTGACCTACGAGACCGTGCGCCAGTGGGCGAAGAAGTTCGGCCAGGCTTTCTCCGATCAGATCCGACAGCGCGCTCCAGCTCGCGGCGACAAATGGCACATGGATGAGGTCGTCGTCTCGATCGGCGGCGAGCAGCACTGGCTTTGGCGCGCCGTCGACCAGGACGGCTTCGTTCTCGACGTCGTGGTCCAGCGTCGAAGAGACAGCTGCGCCGCGCAACGGCTTATGAGGAAACTCCTGAAATCGGCCATCACGCCACCGCGCGTCATGATCACCGACAAGCTCCGTTCCTATGGCGCTGCGAGGGCGAAGATGGGCCTTCGTGTCGAACATCGCCAGCACAAGGGCCTGAATAATCGAGCTGAGAATTCTCATCAGCCGACACGGCGACGCGAACGCATCATGAAGCGATTCAAGTCAGCGCGGCAGGCGCAACGATTTCTGTCCGTTCACGATCAGGTCGCGAACCTCTTCCACATCCCTTACCCTCAATTCACCACCGCTGACCTCCGCCGCGCTTCGCGAGAGCGAGCCTTTGCGGTTTGGACCGAGATCTCCAATACGGGCGCCATCGCCTGACCCCGCCTCTCCGGACATCCGCCGTTCTTCGACTCAGCGTTTCCTTAAGTTGACGATGCCGTCCGCACTCGATCGCCTCGCCGCCTGACCCGCAGCGTCAACTCACCAAAGCCGTGGGACGTAAGCGACGCTTACGGTGGCCGATCGTTTCGGAGCGGTGGTCGAGAATCAAATCGGAATCCGCGGCCGCCTCGGATTGCGCATTCTCTCAAGATGTCAGGATGCGCGGAAGGCCCCGTGAAGGTTCAGAACCGGCGCTCCATGTGTCCCGTCAGGCCATCCCAAAAGCCGCGGAGGCATGCTTCGAGATGCCGGCGGCGACTGACCGGGTGGAAAATGAAATTCCTAGGAAAAAACAAACCACTTCGGATGCTGCGGAAGACCCAGCGCCGTCGCATCGGGCGGCACTGGTACAGCCAAAAGTAGATGAGATTGCGCACGCGATAGTAGCAGCGCACCGGTGACAGATCATACCATCGGAATTTGAGCGGGCCGAAATAAGCTGTGCGATTCATCACACCAGGAGGGCGGCCCACATCCTGGCGGAGGGTTGCGCTCTGAACAACATACCCGATCAACCGGAGCCGTTGTGCCCGATACCCGTATTCGAGCTCGGACAAATCCATGAAGTAATCCGCCGATGGCACCCCGACTTTCTGAACCGCCGCCATCCGAAAGAGCGAACCCGACCAGATAAAGCAGTCGCAGCGGCAATAGCCGAGGTCCGGGTCGAGCGACACGAACTCGATGCCTGACCGCGTCAGGAGAAGAGGGCGGTGTTCGGCTTGGCCACCGGCGAGCCGGCAAGCCAAGAAGAAGACCTCCTCCTGCTGCGAACGAGGAAGACGCTCAAAAAACCCGAGAAGGTTCTCAAGCGCATCCGGCTCGGGAACACTATCGGCGTCTAGTACCCAGGTCCAATCGAATGCCTGCTTGAGAGCGTATGTGAGGCCCACCCCGACGGACCCTGCTGTGCCCAAATCGACGGAGTTCCGAATAACCGTGACGTTCGGACTGAAGGTCCGGTCGAGGGTCCCATCCGTCGACAGATTGTCGACGATTACAATAGCATCCGGCGGTCGCGTCTGACGGTGGAGGGCGTTCAGAGCCTGCTCGATGAAGTCCGCCTCGTTATGCGTATGGATGTGGGCCAGAACGCGCATGCATTGAAGCCCAGGGATCGCGCCACGGCAAGAGAGGACGGCTTCCGCGCCGGCTACGCTGCCGGAATCCCGGGAGCAATCCAGCTTGGTGACGCATTCAATACCGACGCTCCATGTGCCCCGTCAATCCGTCCCAAACGCCGCGAAAGTACGCGATTAAGTGCCGCCGGTGGCTGATTGGTCGAAGAGCAAAGTTTACGGGGAAGGTTATGGCATGAGCGAAGCAGTAGACAACTCTCCGAGGATGGATCGGTCGAACTTGGTACAGCCAAAAATAAAGCAAATTTCTGGAAATATAGTACGTCCGTATAGCGGATACTTCACGGAAAGCTAATCTAAAACGTCCGATCTTCCATACGCGCGTCACGACAACGCCAGGCGGACGACCGACGTCCTGCTGAGTTAACCCGCTGTGGACCATGTAGCTAACGAAACCGAGCTTTTGCGCGCGATAACCATATTCGATTTCCGCCATGTCAAGGACGTAGTCCTCGGAAGGCAGTCCAATCGTTGCGACCGCCGGCATCCGGAAAAGCGAACCGGTCCAGATAAAGCAGTCGCACAAAGTGGCTGTAGCGTTGTCGTTGACCGGCATGTTCTCGAGAGTCGAGCCAGAAAACATCATCGGTCGGTGCCTGACCTCTCCCTCCGCATTCGCGAGCCGGCAAGCAAGGAAGCAGGTTCGATCCTGCTCCGAGGAGGCCAGACTTTGGTAAAAGTCGAGCAAGTTTTCCAGAGCGTCAGGCTCTGGGACGCTGTCGGCGTCGAACAGCCATGTCCAGTCGAATCCGTGCTCCAGCCCGTGAGCAAGACCCGCCCGCACGCCCCCGCTTGTGCCGAGATTCCGCGAATTGCGCACGATGGTGACGTTTTCAGGGAAGGTCCGATCCAGGGTCTTATCTGTCGAACCATTGTCGACAATGATAATGGCGTCAGGCGGCCGGGTTTGACGCCGAAGTCCCTCGACCAGTTGCTCGATCACAGCCTCGTCGTTCAGCGTGTGAATGTGAGCCAGAACGCGCATGTGGACCTAGTAACGCACTGCCATGTTGGCGGTCAGTCCATCCCAAATACCGCGCAAGCATGCGTGGACGTGACGGGCGTGCGTGTGCGGCCGGAGCGCGAAATTCAGCGTCAAAAACACGGATTGCCATGCGACGCCGCTCATGAAGCTGCGCCCGGGCCTGGAGCGCAAACGAAACAGCTCACGGAGCTTATTGAGGCGACCGTCCTTAAGATCGTATAGTGTAAAATAGAGTGTATTTCGACAAACGTAGTAGCAGCGGTAAGGAGCCAACTCGTAGAACTTTAGTGTGATGGGTCCGACCCGTAAGCGTTTAGAACCGAGGCCCGGAGTTCCCCGCACATTATGGTTGAGAATTGATTCCTGGTGGATGAAACCTTTGAAGCCTGCCTTCATTACACGGTACGCGTATTCGAGTTCGCCGCGATCCATGAAATAATCCGGATTGGGGAATCCTACTTGGCGGACCGCGGCCATGCGATACAGGCATCCAGACCAGACCTTGACGTGACACATGTAATAGCGTTGGCTCGGCGCTGGGGTAATAACAGCGCGTCCGTGTCGTGTGAACAGTCGGCCGTGGAGCGGCTCTCTCTCTGGTTGGTTCAATGGCAGACAGGAGATGAAGCCGGTCTCTTCCTGCAGGCCGCTTTGCCAACTTTCGTACAACTCGAGCAATCTCGCAAGCGCCTGCGGTTCCGGCGCGCTGTCGTCGTCCAGGATCCACATCCAGTCGAAACCGTGTTCCAAAGCGTAACGAAAACCGACCGGAATCGCCCCGCTGGTGCCAATATCGTCCCCGTTTCGGATCACTCTGACGCGCTCCGGGAATGTCCGGTCCAGTGTTCCGTCGGAAGAACCATTGTCGGCGATTAAAATGATGTCGGGCGGCCTTGTTTGGCGGCAGAGAGCATCGACCGTTTCATCGATAATATCGGCAGCATTGAATGTAGTAATGCAAGCCAAAACGCGCATTGAGATCGCCTGGGTTAAGGGTGCGCCGGGCTCAAGTGCGCGGATGTCGGTAATAACCGTTGTAGGGCCGATTCGAGGAACCGTGGACCTTGGACTTGAATCGGTTAAGAACCGCGCCGATGATCGGCGTCCCTGTCGCCTCCAACTGTTCCTTCGCGCGGCGGATCTCGTCGAGGTCTGCGTTCCCAGTCCCGATGACAAGAAGGACCGCATCCACGATGCCAGCAAAAAGCAGCGCGTCGGCGGCGGCCAAAATCGGGGGTGAATCCAAGAAAACGGCGCCGTAGCCCTGCACAACCGATCTGAACGCAGTTCGCGCCTTTGACCAATCCACCGCCCCGAGAGATATTGGCGGCTTGCGGCCCGCCGGCATAAACCCAACTCCGCCGAGCGGCGCCTCCGCCAACCCGGGTATCAATTGGATCAATTGACAGGCTTGGGCCTCGCCGAGCAGGAATTCGATAAGCCCTGGGCTATCGATGCCTCCGATTGCCGCCGTTAACGCCGCTCGCCGCAAATCGCCATCGACCAGGAGAGCACCCTGACCTGCGCGTGAGGCCGTGGCCGCGAGGCAGAGAGAAACGGTCGACTTTCCTTCGTCAGGCGCCGTGCTCGTTACAAGGATCGACGTGCCGGCCGCGAGCGGACGAGCGAGCCTCAAGTCGCCAAAGAGCTGTTCGTACGCGTCTGCTATTTCTGGATTCCCCAACATGAGTTCCGCGAGCCTTAGCCGCTCTCCAGTAGACTCGACTACGAGGTCAGTGGTCACGACGCTTCCCAAACGGCAGCCCAGGCACAATTATGGTCGCGGCAGGCTCCAAAGTCCACTTTCGAATGTCTGATCGGATGTTCCGAAGGGATTTTTCCTGTCTTCAACTTCAGGACCCAAGCCCAGCGTCCCTAACCTGAGGGTGCCGGGTCAACCGTTTCCTGCGCGCCGCAAAATTCCAGAAAAGCGGGCTCTTTCAACAGCAGCTCAGAGTAGGTGCCTGAATTTCGCAAGCGGCCTTGCGACAACATATAAATACAATCACAGTTTCTGACGAATGTTGGTCGATGAGCAATGACGATTATTGTCTTTCTTCCTCTCAGCCCGTCGACAACCTCGACGATCGCCGCTTCTGTAGCTGGGTCCAAATTCGCCGTTGCTTCGTCGATAACAAGAACCTCTGGATCGCCATAAAGCGCTCGGGCGATCCCCAGTCGCTGACGCTCTCCCCCCGATAGGCGGGCGCCGCGTTGACCCACCATCGCACCTAACGCGTTTGGCAGCGAGCGAACAAGGCGATCGACCTGGGCCCCGCGGAGCGCTTCCCATATTCGGTCGTCGTCGATTTCCTCCTCCGGCACGCCTAAGGCGACGTTGCGCCGAACGGTGTCATCGATCAGATAGATGGCTTGCGGGACATATCCGATATTTCGCTGCCATCCCGCGGCGTTATCGTGCAAATTCCGGCCATCGACCAGAATCCTGCCCGACTCGGGAATGAGCAGTCCCAAGACAACGTCGGCGAGTGTGGTCTTGCCAGCGCCGGTTGGACCTATGAAGGCGACCCAGTGGCCTTTCGGAATTTCGAGCGACACATCGTCGATCGCGGCCTGGCGCACGCCAGGATAGAAGTAGGATACACGCTCCATCACGAGGCCTTTCCGGAACGGGGTCCGGGAGATTTGCTCCTCCGCCAAGCCCGGAAGCGGGTCCGATGGACGCTGTCGCATAGCGCGCAGCTCGTGATAGATCACTTCAGTCGAAGCATATCGAAAACGAAGCTGTGCAAGCGCACCGCTTAAGCGGCTCATCGACGGAATCAGCCGGACCGCAGCCAAGGCAAACATTCCTAGGAGCAGCAAGGTCGATTGCAGATCCTGACCCCGTTCCAACAGGATCGCCGCAACCGCCACCATTGCGGTGACAGCAAGCGTATCGATAGCGAAACGCGGAATGGTCGTCAGAAAGTGCAACGTTCGCAGCGAATTGGTGAAGCCTCGAACGTGAAGAGAGTGCTGTTCCATGAAGAACGAGCGGCGGCCCGTTATCGTAGTCTCCTTGACGCTGCTGATCGCTTGCTCAGCACATTGAATCATCGAGCCGAAACTCTGCTCGGCGATGCGCCCCGTTGCGCGCAACCGATGTTGCGTTGAGCGATAGACGAGCGCGGTTGGAACTCCGAGGACGACCAAGGCGCCAAGCGTCGCCACGGGTTCTACGATCATCAGCAAACTGGTCAGCGCCACGAGAACCAAAAGCTCTCCCAGCGCAATCAACAGATTAACCATGAAGACATTTGCGAAATCTTCTACGGAGCGGGTCGTCACTCTGATCAGATCGGCGCTGTTGCGTTGAAAATGCAATATGTAGGGCGCACTCAGGTAGCCTGTAAGCAATTGACGCGCCAGGTTCACGTGGTTCTTCATGGCATAGCCAAAGAGCCTGTGGTACAAAAATATAAGATAACCAGTCTTGATACTGAAGAGGGTTATGAAGGCGAGTCCGAGAATGAAGAACAATTCTCGCGGCTCGCTTATGTTCAGATGAGACAAGAGCGGTTGGAAATGTCGTGATTTCGCCAGCAGCGCTGGCTCCTTGAGGACGGCGATAAAGGGAAAAACGATGCCGATGCTCAGGGTCTCGAAAAAGGCGCCAAGAAACATTCCGAGCAACAGAAAAGCGCCCTCAGTCTTTTCCGCGGGGGTAAGGATGTACCAGAGTTGCTTTATCAGCTTCAAGCGTCAATCCCCACCTGTATTTTCCAGCCGCCACAGTCGGATGTGCGTGACTTTTAATGTAGCAAGCTCTTCTGACCGCAGGGAATGCGCAGCGACCAAGCCCGGACCCAAGCGTGCTCCGCCGTGACAGGCGGCCTGATGAACCTTGCCAAAATAGGCGCTATGAACCTTGCCAAAATAGGCCCTCGACTGCGACCGTAAAGCCCTATACAACATATGAACGCTTGGCCGATGGTTCACGGCGCCCTTTTCGAAAATAGTGGTCAGCGGCGTCGTTTTTCCCTTCATCGCCATCCTGCCTGAACTTCCAACAAGAAGCCATGCAATGCTATCCACTATTCTGGAAATCAAGACCAGTTGCAATTTCGCGTTGAGCAGAGGTTCAATGCGGCTAGCAGTTCTTGGTCTAGCCTTGTCCTCCTTGCTTCATAGCGCTCTCGCCGAGGATCTACCCAAATACCTCGCTTTCCAGATTTATACAGCGACATCCGATTCCACAATAATGCGCGAGATATTCCCCCCGCCGCCGCAGGATTTGCGCAAGGTCATTTCCGACTTGCGAGATCGTATTGATGCCGAAGGGACCAGCGGCCGTCGCCTCGGGTTTTTTCTCGGACCGCTCGCTTTTGACAACACCGATGAGCAGGTGCGTGAGTTGATTTCGTCGGGTTTCCAAACCGCCTTGGAAACTGGCGTCGCCGTCGGCTTTCACATCGACGATTCCATGTTCTGGGGTCAACTCAAGGAATTGAACACGCCGCAGAATATCGAATGGCTTGACTGGAATGGCGAGCTGAACACCGGTCGCCGTCTGAACTGGAGTTCCCCGAACGCCACAAAAATCGCGCCGCAGCTCTGCCTAAATAGCAAAGAAGTGCAAAACGCCGTCAAGAGTCGTGCGACTCTGATCGGGTCCGAAATCGCCAAAGGCGTTCAAGAACTCCGTAAAGCAGGCAAGAATGATCTGTTCGTCGGCGTTATTGCAGGCTGGGAAACTGAAATCGGGAAAGATTTCGGTACCAGGAGATCCTTGGGGTATTGTGCCTTGACAAACGCCGGCTACAGCGAAAAAAACCCGCCCCGGGACACGGACGCCGCCCTCAGCCAAATCGTTCGCGACTTCATTGAGACTTGGGTGCAAGCGCTGATCGCGGCAGGCGCGCCGTCCGACAAAATATATTCACATGTCGCGCTCGCGTCCGAAAAATCTCCCTCGTCGGCATTCTGCGGTTCTTGCATTCCCGGGACGTCTACGTACCCCTTTCCTGGACTGTTGGACGAATGGCATAAAGAACTCGCTCAGCATGGAAATCCGGCTTGGGCTTCATGCGAAGGGACCGCCTTGGATCCCCGCGACGCACGGCAGGGGGGACCTGGAATGAGCATGGAAGGTTATCTCGGCAATTTGTTCAATCACGGCGCGGTGATGGTCAATATATTCGGATGGGGACTTGGTGATAAAGACTACCCGTTTCGCCGGATTGCCGAAAGTCCTGACGCCCTTGCCGCGTATAGGAAATTCCTGAGCGGGGGCCAACTCGCTGAAGCCGCCGTTCCAGGCGTCATCGCGACCTTGCCGGCGGGACTGCAGGACAAAATTCGAAAACTGCAGGCGACTTTCCCCGAATGGCTGCCGAAGCACGGCCCCGCCCAGGTCCGGAGCAACGTCGACCGCCTGGAGCAGGCTCTGGAAGATCGGCGGTTCGACGACGCCGAGAAAAGCGTGGACGCCCTCCTCAAGACCATGGACAAAAAAGAACAATAAAAGGACAATAAAAGCTGGCAAACTCCAGCTTCCGTCAATCGCAACGCCTCGCCGAAACCAGACACCGTCAAGAAAACCACCCGTTTCCGGATTCTTCACCGACGACGAATCTGGTGCATCATCAAATGTCGGGGCTCGACATCTCGGAAGGGTGAAAGCTGAACGGCGCATTTCGCCAACGGGCTAGCGCCGTCAAGCGGGACAACCCCCTCCCCCCTGCTCTACCCATGCCCGATGGCCGCGCGACACAATGGGATGGTTCCGATTACCTTCAGGCCAACGAACTTCTCGATGTCGCTCACCCCGCGCGCCCTTCGGTTGACGTATTCGAGGAAAAGGGCCAGACCGACCCCGACCATCAAACCGCAGAGAAGCGACAGTCCCCCCATGAGATCGTGCCGCGGCTTGCTCGGCGTTTGCGGGACCATCGCCGGAGAGATCAGCCGTGCTTCAGGCGCGGCGATGGACGTGAGTTCCGCATCCTTTAATTCCTTGGCGACGGTCCCGTACGTTGCGTCCGCGACATTGGCGTCCGCCTCGCGGAGCTGTAGCTGGCGCTCAACCGTGGGCAGCGTCGCCAAATCTGCTTGGGCCTCATTGAGGGCCTTGAGAAGGCGATCACGTTTCTTCGCATAGGTATTGCCTTCAATCGTACCGGCCAAACTCTCGTTTGCGTAAGCCGCATCGAGTTTCGCAAGTTCGACTGTCAGATCCGAGATCACCCTCAACCTCTCGTCGTACTCTGATTTGTAGAGGAAGGTCCCGTGCTCCTGTTTATACTTTTCTACACTTTCTCGGGCGTCGACCAGCCGTTGTCGGCTGTCCTCCAGCTCAAGCTGCAACCGCTTGGTCGAGTCCTTGCCCTCCGAGGACCGCATGTTCTCCATGAATGCGATAAACAACCGTGCGGCGGCGTTGGCGACATCGGCGGCCACTTTGGGATCCTCGTCGCTGTATTTAATCACGAAGACATAGGTGTCCTCGTAGGACTTCAGCTCCAGGCCTTTGCTGACATCCTTGACCGCTTTGGTGAATGGGTCATCCTGAATCACTCTGCCGTACCTTATGACCGCCATTGCGTCTTTGAAGTAAGGCGCCACTTCGTCCCAAAACGCTTTCAAGGAAGCTTCCATCCGCAAAAGAATATTTCCGCCCGGCTCGATCTTCTTCTTCGGCCGGTGATCCAGCCCCAGTTGACGCACGATCTCGGAAATCAGGGCGGGACTCTGGATGATCTGAATATACGTTTTGGAGGCGGACTCGACGACCGGTGTCTGCGCGACCGGAAAGTCCAGGTATTCCTTGTCGGAGTTGTTCTGTTCGATCCTGATTTGATCATGCGGACGCACCAGGAGGGTCGCGGTCAACTCGAATCTTTCAGGGATCAAAGGCGTAAAGAAGGAAATAGCATATCCGGCAAGGCCAGTTACGATAGTCAGCATGATGATCAGGTAGACATGGCGACGCAATACGTCGAAAATGGCGATAACTTCCATGTGATCCCTTCACTCCCGAGGCTGCCGTTTCACACTTGCACAACTCCGCCCGATCGGAAAGGCGAATACCCGCTTGCGCCGCCCCTCCCCGTTTCCGTATTGCGCGGCGCCTGTACGAGTTCGATAGTTTGGGTGGGCGATCCGTCGACCGGGCCTTGCATCGAGTGAGCGCTCTCGAGACGCAAGGCGAAAGGCGAAACAAAATGGCCATCAAGCCTTTGAAATGATTGATCTCACAAAATCACCAATTTCGTGTCGCTATGATTTCAAGGACTTATAGACCCCGTCGCGAAGCCTTGACTTTCGCTTGGGCGAAAGATGCTTTTCGTTTTGCCGGGCCTTGGCCCAGTCGGGACGCGAAATATTTCGCGTACGCGCTTTTGACCCCCATTGCGGCTCTGCCGGTCTCAGCAGCAATCAGCCGGATTCCGTATCAGGAACGAACGATGAGCGTGCAATCAGCCCCTTCGGCCAACCTGATCGGCGGTTTTGGCATTGTCGGCCTCGGCGTTTTGGTGGCGCTCACAACCGATTTGGCCATGACCTCATTGACGTTACCGAAGCTCGCCTTCCTGCTCGGCGGCTTTGCTCTGCTGATCCCGACGATCATGGTGGAGGACCCGCAGGCGTATTGGCTGTTCCTTTTGGTGTTCAGCTTTCCCTTTGACATCAGCAAATGGTTGTCCTCGCCGGAAGCCAGCGAACAACTCGTCGATACATACGGCATGCCCGCTTCAGGGATAGCCAGTGTTGAACTATTTCTGACCGATGTTGTATTGCTCGCGATGGTGATTCCCTGGCTCGCGCGGGTATGCTTGCGAAAGGAAACAGTATATTTTCCTAGAGTTGGATACTTCTTTATCTTGTACCTTGCATGGGGGATGCTCGTCGCGTTGATCAATGCACCGTCGTTCTCCTTATCATTTTTCGCATTTTGGCGACAGCTTCTCTACTTTTTAATTTTTTTATATATTATCAATAAGGTGTCAACACCGCTGCGGTTGCGGTGCGTTGTCTTGGCGGTGTTCCTCGGCTTTATCGTCGGGGCCGGGACCGTGATCGTATGGTTCGAACGGGGTATCGGAACCGACACTGTCGCCTTTGCAAGTCTGCACGATCAGGGGGGGGAACAGGCGGCTCAAAGCCACAAAGCCGGCAAGAAAAACTCGGACCCTGAGGTCCTTACCCTCGGCGACAGTACCCGTACTTTCGGGTTCCGGGAACCCGGTCAAGGATCGGCGATCAAGCGCAGCCAGGGCATTTTTACCCATCCAGCGATACCGGCATGCTTGTCTGGCATTATTCTCCAGCTTGTGCTAAGTTATCTCATAGTTGCGAAGAATATGTTCTGCCGAGTTGCTCTTTCCATCGTATATGTCTTGGGCCTTATAGCGTTAGTGCTGACGTTCTCGCGAGGCGGAGCGATCGGTTTTATTGTCGGTACTCTCGTATTCTTCGCCGTTGCAAGCTGGTCTGGTTTGATTTCACGAAGGGTTATGGGATTCGTTGCCGTTGCTCTGAGTGTGATCGCCATAATCAGCGTACCGATGGTATTGCTTTACTTTGGAGCCAGGCCGGAAAGCTTTTCTATGCGCTTCAACTTGTTTGAGGCGGAGTTAAAGGGGTATTCGCAGCATCCATTCCTCGGAGTTGGTTTGAACAACGCTACAGCCGCCATGAAGGCTGGGAGACAGGAATTGAAAGACTTGGGCATACCGATTGCACAAACAGAGGCCGCTGACAGTTACCATCTGGCGATGCTGACGGAAGTTGGACCGATTGGAATGATCTTTCTCTATGCTTTCTTCGGGAAGATCCTGATAATCGCGCTCCACAAAATGAGAGAGGCGGCGGCGGACATTAAACCGTTGCTGGTTGGAATGGTTGCTGGCTTAGGAGCCCTGGCAACTCAAAGTATCGCCGACGAGCCGGTGGCGGGCCACCCTGTCGCCTGCATCGCATGGCTTTTCGCCGCTCTGATAATCGCCATCGATCGCTCCACGAAGGCCGAAACGCGATCGTCCTCGGGGGGCTTGCACCCGGAGCCCGCCCGACTTTTAACTGCGCCCCGCTCTCAACTATAGCCTCTGGGCGATCTTGTCGGTAGCTCGCAAGCTGTCGGCTGCGATTGTCAGGCGGGGATTGACCCCGCCCGACGGAAGGAACGAGGCGTCGAACACATCGCAATTCTCAAGATCATGAGCCGGTTGTTGCGGTCGAGCGCGCTCGTCTTGAGGATCGTCGCCAAAGCGGCAGGCGCCCACAGATGACTTTCATTCGGCGCGCCGGCTGGTTCAGTTTGAGGATCAACACACGCGGCAGCCTGATCAATTCTCAGGCCGATCTGTCCACCCCTGAGGGGCCCACTCCACCCGCTTGCTAAAGTCACCAGGCGGCCTCACACTGGTGTTTCGCCCATTGATTAGTTGGCGCTGAGAGGGGCTGTATGAGACTTTGGCTTTTCCTCGGGGACGGCCCCTAAAGTGACCGAGGATGCCGACGGTTCGCCCCGACTTATCCGCGTCCTGAACATTAGCCTCGTTGCGGCCGCGTTGGTGCAGTTCGCGCTGTTCGGGGCGGTGCTTGGTCGCACCATGATACTGGAGCCGGTCGGAGACATGTTCGGCTGGATCGACAACTACCTCCGGCTCAACAGTGCGGGCAATGTGCTGGAGTATCTATGGGCGCCGCACAACGAGCATCATATTCCGCTAATCCGCATCCTGACCGCGCTGGACATGTCGGCTTTCCACGGCAACGAAGTCGTGTTCGTGCTGGCCGCGACGGCATCCCTTCTCGCTGTCGCCGCACTGATCGTCCTGGAGTTGCGTCGAGATCGGTCGTTGGTCGTGTCGCCTGGATCACTCGCGGTGGTCGGCTCGATGCTCATTTTGACGGCCACCGCAGCCCTGGACTGCGCGCTTCCGGTCTTTGGCTCTTATTCGATGACCCTGTTCTTTGTCGTGGCGGCCCTGATCCTGTTCGACAGTGAGACGGAGCGGACGCGGCTGACCAACGCGAAACGAGGCCTGGCCCTGTTCGCTGCCGTGCTCGCAGCCCTGGCTAATGGTGTCGGGCTGGTCGTGTGGCCGGCTCTGCTGTGGACGGCGTCGCGAGCGGGGGCGGCTCGATGGTGGCTCTTTGCTATCGTGGCCTTGGGTGCATGTTATGCTTTTATTTACACGTGGGGCGTGGCGCCAGTAGGCGCTGGCGATCCAGACCGTATTTTTGATCTCTCGCACCTTTGGAAGATGTTCGAATACTTCCTCACTTATGTCGCTCTGCCGCTATCTCGGGAACGCAGTCTCGCCATATTGACACGTGCGCTGGGCGGGGTGCTGCTTTGCATGGGCGTCATCGCCATTTTGCGGGACGCATTGTCACCCCGTCCGCCGACCCGGCTGCAACGCATCGCCATCGGGCTCATCATAGCAGGCTTGGCGTCCGGGTTGCTTGCGGCGGCGGGTCGTGTCGATATCGATGCCGAGGTCAAAGTGCCCGTCCGCTATGCGCTGCTGGTTTCGCCGTTGCAGATAGGTCTGCTGGCCTTCGTGTGGCCCTGGATTGCCCGGCGCGCAGTCCTGTTGCATCGCGAGGCTCTTATGCTTGCCATCACGGTTGCAACTTGCTGGGCGCTCGTTGCCGCTCAGGTCGTGGAGGGGTTGTCCGCCATGGCCGTCTCCGACGAAATTAAAACCACAGTCGAACACTACAATGGCAGCGAATCCGAGGCGGGCATGGTTCGGGTCGGGTTCCCGGATCTGAGGGTCATACAACGTGTTCGATCAGCTTTGCGCGCCTCGAATAATCCAATAGGCAAGTCGCAACACGTCCAGTGAAGCAAAAAGCCGCCATGGAGCTACTGGGCTTCGGTATTAGGCTGTGTGGACGAAATTTCGACCGATGATGTTTTTGGGATTCCCGCGGTGAATCGGGCATGATTCATAGGACTCCGACCGAATCGGAGGCCGGGGTCCATGTCGACGAAGATGGATGAGGACGATTGGACGCACACGCTTGCGGTGTTTCACGCCTGCCTGCCGCGTCGTGGGAGGAAAGCTGAGGACGATCGCCGCTTCCTCGAGGCGCTGCATTTCTTCACTGTCGAGAACGTTCGCTGGCGCGCGCTGCCGGAGCGCTTCGGTCATTGGAACAGCGTGTGGAAGCGCTTCGATCGCTTGAGCAAGGCTGGCGTCTTCGAGGCCTTCCTCGACACGCTCGCGTCGATGAGCGCCACGGCGCATCTCATTCAGATGTTCGACTCCACCGTCGTGCGCGCGCATGTGTCGGCGGCCGGAGCAAAAGGGGGCAAGACGGGCAGGCGCTCGGCCGCTCGCGCGGCGGCTTCACCACGAAAATCCACGCAAAATCGGACGCCTCCGGGGATATCATCGCCTTCGACCTGACCGGCGGCGAAGCCTTCGACGGGCGTCACTTCGAAACCCTGCTCGACATCGGGCCCGACATTCAGCCCCGCGCCGTCATCTGCGACAAAGGCTACGCCAGCAAGGCCAATCGGGACGCCGCGAGAGCGCGCGGCGTCGCTCCTCTCATCCCCCATAAGGCCAACGAAAGGAACAAACCGGCCTTCTTCGCGCGAACCCTCTACAAAGCCCGTGCGCGCATCGAGCGTAAGCGGTCTTCACGTCCCACGGCGTTAGGAGGTTGACTTTGAGCGAGCGCGTTATACCAAAAGTCATAGCGTCTGACCGATGTGGGCCCAGTCTCGCATGCCGATGGACGTGATCGTTTCCGGCTGGGCGATGAGGTTTCGCCAGGCGGCGCATGCGGCGTCGATGATCGCGTCGTAGTTTTCGAACACGGTGTTTGAGAGCCAGTTCTGGCGTAGGTACTGCCAGACGTTCTCGACCGGGTTGAGCTCTGGCGCGCGCGAGGGCAGGAAGATCGGCGTGATGTTGTCAGGCACGTCGAGCTTGCCCGTGGTGTGCCATCCGGCTCTGTCGAGGATGAGAACGGCATGGGCGCCGTCGGCGACATTGCGTGAGATTTCGTCGAGGTGAAGCTGCATCATGTCGGCGTCGGCATAGGGAAGCGCGAGGGCGGCGCCGACGCCCCGCGCTGGGCAGATCGCGCCGAACAGATAGGCGTTGTCATAGCGCTGATCGGCGGGCTGGCGAGGTCTCGTTCCACGCCTGGCCCACTGCCGAACCAGCCCATTCTTCTGGCCGATCCGGGCCTCGTCCGCAAACCAGATCTCGACCGGCGTCGTCTCCGGCAGCCCTTCGAGATGGGCCTTCGAGCCGCGCGCGGGAAGTTTTTTTAAACGCCTCAACGATCCGCTCGTCCTGGGCCGGATGACGCGGCCTGGCGCTGATCTGCGAAAAGCCGAGCTTCTTGAGAAGCTTTCCGACATAGCGGGGATGAAAGTCGACGCCGAATCTCTCGGCGATGACCCGCTTGAGATCGATGCGCCGCCACCGGACGACGCCATCTTCCTCACGGTCCGGGCCAGCCTCGACGATCTGCGCGAACTGGGTCAGTTGCTCCTCCGACAGGCGAGGCTTGGGACCCTCCGTCCAGTTGTCGATCAGGCCCTGCGGACCCGAGGCGTTGAAGCGATGCACCCAGTCGCGCAAGGTCTGCCGATCCATGCCGCCGATCTTGGCTGCTCCTCCTCGGTCCATCCCGTCCCGGACCGCCGCCAGCGACAGAAGCCGCCGGCTCTGGTTGACGGCCTTCGACCGGCGCGCAAGCGCCCGAAGCTCCTTAGCCGAATAATCCTCTCGCAATCTGACCGCTGATGGCATGGCGCAAATCCTCCATGCCGTCTTCAATCAGTCCCGCCACGATTCGGGAATCCCCCCCCTTTGGGCCATGCCCACGGCATGAGCTCGTCGATGCGCGAGGCAGGCCAGAGATTGACGAGCTTGTCGAGGACGTCGGTGATGTAGGCCTGCGGCTCGACGTCGTTGAGCTTGCACGTTTCGATGAGCGAGGCGACGCAGGCCCAGTTTTCCGCTCCCTCGTCATGTATGGACGGCCCCCGTTGCGCAAGGGGTTTTGAGAGGCTTTGACGGCTGGACGGGAGCGGTCATGTATTCGGCCTTTCGGTGCGGTTCATGACCGCTGGCCACGATGGGCGTCGCGGATCGGGTTCCCAAGCATGGCCACGCGCTTGGCTGGCGCGATGACGAAGCGGATTGTCCCGACCCAGGTCCTGACCATTTTGCCGTCGCTTGCCTCTCGGCTTCTTGCGCAGCTTCCCTTCGATCGCTCGAAGGAAACCGAAAACTCGTTTGTCGGCTCCTGATTGCCTTAAGCCGTGGCTTCGAGGCGGGGCGTGTAAGGCTTTCCGGAGGAAAGGACCGCCCAGGCGATTCTTGCGGTCTTGGCGGCCTGGGCGATGATCGCCACTTTCATCGGCCGTCGCGCCATGAGGCCGCGCTGCCAGACCGTGGCGCGATCCTGCCGCAGGCGGGCGTTGCGCATCAGGGTGGTCGCGCCGAGCGCGAACAGCTTGCGCAGCCGGCCTTCCCCCTGCCGGCTTAAGCCCGGCGCGCGCCGCTTGCCGGCGGAGGAATGCTGGCGCGGCGTCATGCCCGCCCAGGCGGCGAAGTCGCGCCCGCGGGCGAACTGGCGCCCATCCCCGATCGCCGCCACGATCGCATGGGCGGTGATGAAGCCGACGCCCGGAATGGCGCTGAGGCGGCGCATGTCCGGATCGGCCCTGGCGACCTGTCGGATCCTGTCCTCGAGCTTTTCGATCGCCGGCGTCAGGGCGTCGAATTGCTTGCTCAGAAGGCCGAGCGCCGCGACCAGCGTCTCCGGAAGCTCGTTCTCCGGGCTCGCCAGATGGGCTCTCAACTCGGCAAAGCCACGATAGCCCTGAGCGGCCACGACCCCGAATTCGGCCAGCATCGCCCGCAAGCTGTTCATCAATTGCGTGCGCTGCTTGATCAGCAATTCGCGCGACCGCTCCAGAGCGCGCGAGGCCTGCTGCTCTTCGCTCTTTACCGGAACCGGCCGGATGTCTGGGCGCCCCGCCGCAACGCAAATCGCCGCCGCGTCGCGCGCATCGGTCTTGTCGCGCTTGACGAACGGCTTCACATAAGCCGCCGGCAAAAGCCGGACCTCGTGCCCCATGGCGCGGAGCGTTCGGCCCCAGTAATGCGACGTGCCGCAGGCCTCGAGCGCCACGACGCAGGGCGGATGCTTCTCGAAGAAGCTCACCATCCCCTTTCGCCCGAGCCGCTTCTGGGCGACGACGCGGCCTTCCCCATCCTCCCCGTGAAGTTGAAACACGCTCTTCGCAATATCGAGCCCGATTGTGATCGCCTGCATGACGGACGGTCTCCTCGCTGGGTTTTCAGCACCCGCAGCTTGGCGCAACAGATGCCGTCGGGGGCCGTCCACCCAGCATGGCCGGGCTTGCCCCGGCCATCTACCGTGGATGGGCGTCAAGCGATTTGAGGCTGGGCGGCTTTGAAGTGGTCTCGAGCGACGGCATTGGCGATGACCAGGATTTTTCGCATGACGGCGGTCAGGGCGACTTTTCCGGGACGATGATTGGTTTCGACGAGGCGATTGTAGAAGTCCTGCATCGAGCAAGGATGGCGAATGGCGGCCCGGGCGGCGTTGAACAGCGCGCTGCGCACGAGCGGTCTTCCATGGCCGGTTTTGGCCTGCCGGCTCTTTTTACCGCTTTCGTGCGTCTGGGGGGCGAGCCCGACGAGGGCGGCGATCTGCTTTCCGGTCAGGCGGCCGAGCTCCGGCAGGTCGGCGACCAGCGTCGCGGCCACGACGGGGCCGACGCCGCGCACCCCGCGCAAAGCCTTGGCGAGGCGATCAAGCTCCCCATCGCTGGCGATGTGGCGCTCGATCGCCTCCTCGATGGCCTCAAGGCTTTGGGTCAGCGCCGCGATGACAGCCGCCAGGCTTTCCCGCACGATCGGATCGTTCGCCAGATCGGCGCGGCAGCCTTCCGCCTGGCGGGCGTCGACGAGCTGCCTGCGCCGGGCGGCCAGCGCCCTCAGGCGTTCGTCGGCGCGAAACGTCGCGGGCAGATCGGCGCGCCTGACCGTGTCGGCGAGATAGTGGGCGATCAGCATCGCGTCGATCCGGTCCGTCTTGGCGCGCAGACCGCGGGCCTTGCGAAAAGCCAGGATCGTGTTGGGGTGCAGCTTGACATAGCGAACGCCCGCTTCCGCGAGCGCCGAACAGAGCGCGCGTTCGTAACCTCCGGTCGGCTCCATGCCGACAAGCGCCGGCCGCGCCCGCGCGATCCACGCCGCAAGGGCCTCCGGGGTGTTGGCGACCCGTCCGACATGCCTCGACCCAGAGAGGCAAACGTCGATCCAGGCCTTCGAAACATCCACCCCGACAAGAACTTCGCCGCTATTGCCTTGCATCGCGCCCCCGGGCGGTCTGAGAACAAGAGCCTTGGTCGCACGCCGGATTGCATACGGGCGTCAAAAGCCCAGACTACCGTTCGCGTGTCAGACCGCGACGCCGGCGGGTCCGAGATGGCCACGGTCTTTGAAGACCAATCCACGATCGGAGCGCCCGCCGGCGTCCCCATCCTCAACCAAAGATGGGACCCTAACAATGCAATCCACGCATCGCTTACGCAGGCAGCTGCAGCATAGGTAAATAGGTATCCAGATCAATATCTTACGCGGTGGGAGTTTACCCACCCGCGTGGATGGCCGCGTCGAGCGCGGCCATGATGATGAAGCATCCTTGGCGCACGCCCCGCAAGATGGGCGGCCGACAGCCGAGCCCAATTTGCCTTGACAAAATCAGAAATATACGTCATAGATTGTCTTTATCAGGATCCGTCTCGCGCTTGGGTCCAGCCGGGCGAGGAGAGGCCTGTGGCTGTTTGAAAAGAGAAAAAGGGTGGCTCAATCACAACCATCGCGCGAGCCGGGAAGCCGAGGAGAGTTTTTTTATTCCAATCGCTCGTAACCCATTGAAAAGTCCCGATTTCGGAAAAATAGACGCTAGTAAATTGGAGTCGTTTTACTAGCGTTTAGGCGCGTTCGTTTATTGGCGTTTATTGGCGTTTATTCGCATCGGCTTGTCGCTGGACTCGCGCTCTGGTTGTCGAAGCCTGCCAGGCCTGGGTGAGGCCTTGGGCGCGCCCTACCGGCAGAGCGCGCGGGCGTTCGCAGTCCATGCCCCAAAGCCGCTCGCGATCATGTTGCGGATCACCGAGCAGACATAGGTTCTCTCCGCCGCCGGATTGCCGGGCCCGGCATTGTAGCGGGCGACCGCCAGCGTCCACGAGCCCTCCTGGGCCTTGAGCGACTTGAGGAAGTTCGCGGCATATTCGACGTTGCGGGCCGGGTCGAACATCTCGCTCAAGGAATGAAAGTCGGCGCCGTGGAAGCGGTGATTGATCTGCATGCAGCCGATGTCGATGAATTTCGCGCCGCGCTGCCTGGCTTGGGCAAAGCGCGCCATCGCCTCGGCGAGGCTGGCGGAATGCACCGCCTGCCCGTCGACGTTCATGTCGTAGGGGCTGAGCTCGCCCCGGCGCCCGGTCTCGGTCAGGCCGACCGAATAGAGCACGTTGAGCGGCACGCCGTGCAAGACCGAGGCGCGCGTCATCTCCCGCTCGCAGGCGAGCGACCCCTCGGCGCGCGCGGCGCCGCTAGAAACTGCGATCGCGACCAGCGCCGCGCCGAGACCACGCATCGTTCGAATCACCCCCTTCGCTTGAGCCTTGCGCCGATCGCCCCTCGCCTCCAGCCGAGCCGTCGCGGGCCGAGGCGCTGTTCCCGTTCGTGCCGACGCTCATCTGCTTGACCGTGAGCGAGTCGAGCGGCTGGCCGATCGCCGCCATGCGATCGGCGATCGCGTCGCGCGCGCCTTCGATTGAACTGAGCGTCTGGGAGCTGCCGGCGCGAATGACGACCGAGAGCTTGTCGCCGGCGAGCCGCATCGTCATCGAGACGTCCTCGAGGCCGCCCGGCGAAAGATCGACGTCGATTTCCTTGACCGGCTGACCGGCGGACGCGGGGCTCGCGGCGGGCGCGCTCGTGCGCGGCGTGACGTCGGCGCCCGCGGCTGTCGCCGTCGAACCGTCGAGCCTGAACGACGACGCAGCGGCGAAAGGCGCTGAGAAAAGCGCGCCGAACGGATCGGCTTGCGCCAGCGATGGAGCGGTGGAGCCGGTCGGATCGGGAAGGCGGCCGTCAGTCCCGTCGCCGTGCGAATCCGCCGACGGGGGCGGCGCCGCCGAACTCGCGACACGGGCGGCCGGCGCCGCTGAAGCTTCGGGCTCGCGCTCGCCGCGCACGGCCTCGTGCGCCGCCGTCGCTCGCGTCGGGCTCGCCCGATGTGCCTGAGACGCGCGTGCGCGTGGGGCGATCGGCGCCGAGGCCGCCGCGGCGCCGCTGGATGGAGCGGCGCCCGCGCCTGGCGCGGCCTCCGCCGTCGCGAAGCCGGCGGCGACGGCGCTTTCGCCGCTCCGATTCACTTGGGTCGCAAGGTCCTGGCCGGAGGCGCCGGCCAGCGCGAACGACGCCTCGCCGGTCAGCCCGCGGCTTGCGCTCGCGTTCGTCGATCCGAAGGCGGCGAAGTGAAAGGCGCGTTCGCCAACGAGCCGCCCGACGGCGGTCGATCGGTCGCTCGTCGCGACAGCCGCGCCGCTTGCCTCGGCGGCCGACGCTTTGGCCGCAGCCGGGGCGGGCGAGGACGCGTGGCCCGCGGCTTGCGAACCCGCACCCGTCGCGGACGCCGCGCTGAGGGCGAAGGGCAGGGAGGCCAGAAGAGCCCCGTCGCTCAACAGCGAATGACGGGCGGACTGTCGGCCCGCCGAACCATCCTCGTGCGTCCCCTTCGCAACATGCGGCTGGTCCTCGCCGGTCGAGGCGCCCGCTTTCGACGTTCCGGCGGGAAGCGCGTCGAGCACGGCGGCGAAGGCGAAACGATCAGTGGGCGGCTGGGCGGAGGCGCGCTGCACGGGGGGCGCTACCGGTCCCGAGGCAGGCGCGGCGGCGGGCGCTGTCATGGCGAGCCTCCGTTCTGCAGGCGCGCGAGGCCGTCCGTCCGCGCAAGCGCATCCCGCGCTTGCTCGATCGTGAGCGCCGGCCCGGTCGGCTTGACCTTGTCGGCGCCGCTGAGCGCGGCGGGGTCTTGCGTATCGACGACGCCGGGCTCTGGAATGAGGCGCAGCTCCACCGCCGCCCGTCGAGCCGCGGCCAGGAGACTGGCGTCGGCCCGGTCGAGCTTCGACGCCGACAGCGTCCGCAAATCGGCGACCGCCGCGTCGTAGGCGTCCGAGAACAGCCGGCTGGCCGCAAGATAGAGGCGGGCGCGCATGGCCTCCGGGCTGTCCGCCTTCGAGCTTGCGAGAGCCTCGGTCGCCGCGGCGGAGGCGGCGGCGAATTTCGCGCTGACGAGCCCGGACTTGGCCAGGCTCAGGAGGAAGTCTCGCCGGCGGTCGGTGGGCAACGCCGCGACCGCGTTCGAGATGAGCTTATAATTGGCCGCTTCGTCAACGAGACCGAGGCGCGCCACAACGCCCGCGAGATCGGGCAGGAAATCCGCCGCATATAGCGAGGCGGGGAAGCGGGTCACATATTGCCGGGTCAGCATCGCCACGCGGGCGACGTCCTTGGCGCCAGCGAGCAGGGCGATCTCGCGCCTGAGGGCCGCTTCCTCGACCAATCCGCCCGGCGAAAGGAGGCGCGCCCAGTCGAGGAGCTCGACCGCCGCCTTGGCGTTCCGCTTTGTCTCCAGGACAGAGCGGGCGAAGGCGACCTCGCCCGCAAGCCGCAGGTCGAGCGCGGTCAAGTCCGTCTGCCCGAGCAGATTGATGGCGTCCGTCTCGTGATTGGTGACATAGGCGAGCGCGCCGCGCGCCAGCGGCCGCTCCGACTCGATCACAGCGTCGCCCCTGAGCAGCGTCGCGACGTCGGCGAGAGGTCCTCCGCTCAGGATATAGATGACGAGCGAATCGGCCTCGTGTTTGTTCTTCCAGGTTTCGGGGCTGGCGGCGGCGATCGCCGCGCCGATCGCCTTCAACTGGTTGAGCTGGGCAGGGTAGGCGGCCTTGTCGCCCTGCGCCATCCTCAGCTGGATTCGCTGCAGTTCGTCGACAAGGTCGGAGACCTTCGCCGGATCGGCGAAGGCCACGGAAGGGCCGAGGACAGCGAAAGCGGCGAAAGCCAATGCGGGCCAGGAAAAGGTCACGGCTTCGCCTCGCGCACCAGGATTTCAATGCGCCGGTTCTCGGCTGCGAGCGGGTGGGCGGGGTCCTTGAGATGATGGTCGGCGTAGCCTTCGACCCGGTCGAACCGCTTTTCCGGCAGGCCGCCGCGAATCAGCATGTAATAGGCCATCTGGGCGCGCGCCGAGGAGAGGCGCCAATTGTCGTAGGTCGCCGACCGGTAGCGGCGCGCGTCGGTGTGTCCGCGCACAATGATCGGGCCATTGAAGCTTCTGAGGCTTGCGGCGATCGCTTCCATCATTTTCACCACGCGCGGCTGCGGCTCGGCCGAGCCGATGGCGAACATGGAGAAATTCTGCCGGTCGGTGAGGCTGATGAGGATTCCCTCCTCGGTCGCCTGGATGTCGAGCTCGGGGCCTTGCATCGCCTTGGCCTCGCCGGCGAGCCGCTTCTTCAGGTCGGCGAGCAGGTTGGATGCGGCCGACTCACGCGCCTCAGCGGCGTCGGGCGCCGGCGGATAGGGCGTCGACGGCGCAGGCGATCCCGCGCCTTGAACTTTGGCGGCTCCCGGCGCGTCCGCCGGACCGGACCCGGGCGCTGCCGACGGCGCCGCGTCTTGCGCTTCGGGGGAGCCTGTCGCCGACCCGGCCGCCGGCGCAATCGAGGTGGACATGGAAACTGGCTCGTCGCTGGGGGCGGCGGCGGCGGGGCGCCGGGATCGTGCGCTGTCACATTGACGGCCTGATCGCTGCCGAGCGGACGGAACGGATCGCGCAACCCCTCGTCGACGCTCGGCCCCACTTCGCCATAGCCCTTGAGCGCCGCCGAAGGATCGATGCGAGGCCCTGGCGGCGGGGCGCCGGCGATCTTGTCGAGGCTGGCGCGAGGATCGCTGAACAATTCCTGCTCCGACATGGTCGGATAGGGCTTCGCCGGATCCGGCGGCGGGACAGTCGACGGCGTAGGCGGGTGGCTCGACGAACCCGCAGCGGCGCCCTCGTCGGCCTTGTCCCCCTGAGCTTCGCCTCGCTCGGAATCGGGCTTGCCCCCGCTCGGCGCGGCCGTGTCTGCGCCCGGCGCATAGGCGTCCTTTTCCGGAACGCCGTGGATGCCTTTTTGCGCCTTCGCCGGCTCCTCGACCTTCACCGGATTGAAGTAGCGCGCGATCAGCGTCTTGGTGTTCTTGTCGGTGGCGCTGATGATCCACAGCACCAGGAAAAAGGCCATCATCGCGGTCATGAAATCGGCGAAGGCGATCTTCCAGGCGCCGCCGTGGTGCTCCTCCTCGTGCGCGCCATGGCGCTTGACGATGATGATTTCCGGATGGGACTCGGTCATCGGCTGGGCTTAAGCTTCGAACGAAGCCATTAGCTCGGCCCAGGGGCGAAGCCCGGTCACGATTTGCGTGGCGTTGGCCTCGACGACAGTCTCCACCCCCTCGTCTTCGGCATACTCGACCTCGATCGGCAGGCCGGCGATGCGCTCGCGCAAAGGCGCAAGCAGGCGCTCAGGGCCGCGTATCCTTGATCAGTCCAGGCGAACCGCCCGCGCTGAGCCGGGCGATGGCGTCGCTCAGTTCGTCCAGGGCGCGCCTGACGACCTGCTGCGAAAGAAACGGCGCAAGGATGCGGGTGACGGCGGCGCCGACGGACTGCTCGACCTGGCGCAGCCCGGATCGGATCGCCCCTTCGAACTCGATATATTCGTTGACATGAAACGCCTGCCGCTCCGTTTCCGCCTTCTCTCGCACGGCGGCGAGCTCGGCCATGTGGCTCTCCAAGGCCTCGGCGCGGCCTTGGGCCAGACCTTCCTCGCGGCCGCGCGCGTAAGCTTCGGCGAGTCTGACGGCGACGTCCTCGGTCTTGACTGGCTCCGCCGCAGTCGGCGGCGATCGCCGCTCGGCCAGCGGAACCGGCTTTGGCGCCCATGGCGAGCGACGGGGGGAGTCCTCCCCTTGCGTCCCGGCGGCGCTCGCTTTCGCTCCACAGTCGAAGAGCGGTCTCGACTTCGCCGCCTCGCTCTGCGGGCTCGGCAGGCTCCGGGGGCGAAACGGCGCGCTCTGCTGCTGCGGCGCCTTATCGCCAGCCGCGCGGCCAAGATGATCAAGGTAGTCGGCGATCGATAGCGGTTTCATCCGTTCGCTCCTTGACGAATCCATTGCTTGAGGACGGCTGCGGCGTGGTTCTCGTCGAAGTCGATCAGCTTCTGCAGCTTGCGCTCTGGGCCGTTGTCGCGCCGCGCCAGCAGCGCCAGCATGAATTCGTCGGGGCCCGTGTCGGTCTCGATGAGGATGCTTTCGCCGGCCTGACCCTCGCCGTCCGGCGCCGCCAATGCGGGCGTCTGGCCGCCCGGCGCGCCGCGCGCATCTCCGGCCGCGATGAGGCGCGGAGGAGCAAACGCCATTCTGACGGCGGGCCGCACCCCGAACCACAGCATCATCGCAGCGACCAGCACGATGGCCCCGGCGTTGAGGATCGATCCGGTCTGCCGCGCGACAATTTCGAGCAGCGCGGGGCCGGGGGCTGGCTCGAGGTCGCGGCTCGAAATCGACGAAATCGACGACTGCGATCTTGACTGCGTCGCCCCGCTGACGATTGAGGCCGGCCGCCGAGGCGACGAGCTGTTCGATCTCGTGGACCTGGGCGGCGATTGCGTCGGCGGTCGGCTTGCCGCCGAGCGAGGCGGCGAGCGCGGCGCGGTTGATCAATACGGCGACGGAGAGATTCTGGACCACGAAGCCGGCGCTCGTCGTCTGAATCGATTTCGACGAGATTTCGTAGTTTGTCAGCTCTTCCCGCTTCTGCGTTTGATCGTTCGACTGCTTCGATTCACCGCCGGGGTTTTTCGGCTTCGGAAGATTGGCCTCGACGCCCGCGGGCTGCTCCCCAGCCGCATTCTGCGAACTCTGCTGCTCCTTGGTCACCCGCACCGATCGTTCGACGCGCTGATCGGGATTGTAGATCGTCTCGTTCGTCTGCGTCTTGTCGGCGTTGAGCCTGGCCGCGACGGAGATCTGAAAGTTCTGCGAGCTGAGGTAAGGCGTCAGCGTGCGGCTGACGTTCTCGCGGATCTGCTGAGAAACCTCCTTTTCGAGCGCGAGCAGATTGTCCGGCGACTTTTCGACCGAATCGGCGCCATAGGCGAGAAGGCTGCCGTCGACGTTGAGCACGGTCACGTCCTCGAGCTTCATGCCCGGAACCCCGGAGGCGACGAGATGGCGGATCGCCCGTCCGATGGCGCGGTCGTCGCCGCCATCGGTACGGATGACCACCGATGCCGACGAGGGCTCCGCGCTCGCGGCGAAAGGAGCCTTCGTCTGCGAGGACGATATGCACCCGCGCCGCCTTGACGCCGCGCATCATCTGGATCGTGCGGGCGAGTTCGCCCTCGAGCGCCCGCAAGCGCGTGACGTCCTGCATGAAGGACGTCAGCCCGAGCGAGCCCAGCTTGTCGTAGAGCTTGTTGCCGATCGCGCCGCCGCGCGGCAGACCTTTTTTCCGCCAGGATCATCCGCGCGGCCGCCGTCTGTCCGGTCGGCGTCAGAATTCCCTGCCGCCATCGTCCGAAGCGGAGCTTGCGCCGGCATTGCGTCGGCGGGTTCGGGCGCGGCGTCAGTCGCGCAAAAGGTGAAATTTTGCGTCGATTAACCGGCCATTAGCGGTTCAGCCCATAGTTTTCCCGGGCCAGGCGAGGTTGGACGCGATAAGCGCGCGTCGCCCGGCTTCACACGACGGTTAGGCTCCGGGTGAGCCTAAGGGCATGCGGCCGGTCCGTCGTCTCGGTGCGAAGTCCGAAATGTCGCCCCATCAGCGTGAACATTTTCGACAGGAGCACTCTTATGAGTTCAATCTTAAACAATCCGGCCGCCCTCAGCGCTCTGCAGTCCTTGCAGATCATTCAGCAGGCTTTGAACACCGTCCAGAATCAAGTTTCGACCGGCCTTAAGGTCGCGACCGCCGCCGACAATTCCTCGTATTGGTCGATCGCCGCCCAGCTCACCGCCGATAGCGGCGTCGTGTCGGCCTCGAATGATGCGCTCTCGCAAGGGCAATCCGTCCTAGCGACCGCGAGCTCGGCGATCAATTCGGTCATCACCACCATCAACTCGATTCAAACGGCGCTGACGCAGGCGACTGAACCGGGCGCGGTGGTCAACGCGGCCTCGTTCAATGGCCTGAACGTTTTGAACGGCACCGTCACGGCGCTCAACTTCGTCTCCGGCTACAACGCCAGCGCAACGGGCGGCAGCATCAACACGATCTCGTTCACCACTCAGGCGCTTTATGGCTTGGCCACCGGCACCACGTCGACGTCGTCGACGAGCCAGTCCACCGTCACAGACGCCGCCACAATGAGCCAGCTGCAGACCCAGTTTGCCGCCGATACCGCGGATACGACTGCAGTAAGCTACAGCGCTCCCACGGCTACGTACGGCAACAATGCGGTCTTCGAGGACACGACCAACCAGGCCCTGACGGTCCAGTCCATGGGGCTCAACGGCACCGTGACGACGACGACCTACACCGCTCTCGACGCCAACGGCAATTCGATCGCTCAGGGCGGAAGTCCCACCTTCGCGGCCGCGTCGTCTTATGCGGTCACAACGACGACCACGACTCCGAACTCGCAGAACTTGCTCGTGCAAGGCGGATGACCTGACCAACCTGAGCATGTTCCGGGCCCGCGCGAATGCGCAAACTTCCCTAAGCGCCGCCGACCAGGCTTTGGCCCAGGTCACCAACTACGCGGCGCTGATCGGCGCCACCCAGAACCGCATGACAACGGCGAACACGTTCAACACCGCCTTGATGACGAACTCTTCTGACGGCATTTCGGGCATGGTCGATGCGAACATGAACACTGCGTCGACCCGATTGCAGGCGCTTCAGACGCAGGAGCAGCTCGGCATTCAGTCGCTGTCGATCGCCAACCAGAACGCGCAGCTGATCCTGAAACTGTTCCAGTAAAAACGGCGCGGCCGGGCGGCCGCCTCCCAAAGCCGTCCCGGCCTCGGCGCTCGGGATTGAGAGCGTCGTCCCAGTTTCCCCGCGCGCCGGCTTCCCCGTCCCCGGCAAGGCTGCTTCCTCCTCCAGAATGGCGCGCGGGG
>CAVXVE010000062.1:0-80800 GCA_963764955.1 uncultured Alphaproteobacteria bacterium
CAATCGCGACCATGTCCACATGCTGCTGTCGATCCCTCCGAGCCTGTCGGTGTCGCGCGATGCGCAGCACTTGAAGGGCCGCAGTTCGCACGAGCTGCCGAGCGAGTTCGGCGTGTTGCGCAAGCGCTACTGGGGCCAGCATCTGTGGGCGAGGGGCTATTGGGTGGTGAGCAGCGGCAACGTCACGGATGACATGTGGGTCGAATATATCAAGAACCAAACCCCTCCCGAGCCCGATGACAACTTCAATGTCACCTGAGTTGCGGCCATGTCCGCCGGATGGGCGGACGCGATCCGGCTTTGAGCCGTAACTCGAAGCCACCGCCTTTCAGGCGGTGGAGAATTCACACAGCAAGGCGAGGCGCGACCACAAGCGTTCTGCATCTAGGAGCCCGTCCAGATAGCGTCTGAACGGCGTGGGGATTTGAGATAGGCGCCGCTCAGATCGCCTTGGCGAGCTTTGTGATGTTGTGGGCGGTGCAGATCAGCGCCCACTCTGCCTGCACGGCCTCAAGGCCACGGAGCAGGAATTGTCGAAATCCTCGTGCCTGCTTGATCTGCCCGAACACCGGCTCGACGATCTGCTTTCGCAATCGGTACCGGCTGCGATAACCGGCGCGCTTCAGCTTCCGCCGCATTGTCTGCGTCATCTCGCCGCCGACCTTGCGCGTGGTCTCGGCCGGATGCTTGGCTCGCCCGGTAGCGACATAGGCGTGGATCTTCCGGGTCGCGAGCGCCAATAGATTGTCCTCGCTGCAATAGCCCGCGTCCGCGAAATCTCTCCGGGTTGGCGCCGGACGGCATCGACCAGGGGACAAGTTGCGGACAGTCGCTATGCTCTCGTCGTCCATCGCACGATGATTTGCTTGGCCCCGTCGACCGCCGCTTGCGCGTTGTAGCCCTGGATGAAGCCGTCCTTGGTCAGGAGCACGCGGCTGTCGGGATCGGTAAAGTTGCGCTGCACCTGGGATCGGGCTCTTTTGAGGGCGGGCGAGGAACCGGCCCCAAGCGCTTGCGGTTCTCCGCCTTGCGTTTCTCCTCCGCTGCGCGTTCGGCTTCGGCTTTCGCCGCCGCGGCAGCTGCGGCCTCCGCCTCAAGCGCCTGTCTCGCCTCGCGGATTTTGGCCAAGCGCTTCTGTTTGTCAGCGATCCAGCCGGGCATTTCGTCGCCGCGACGGCTTGCGCCGTGGAGTTTGTCCTCTTGCGCGTCGGCTGCTTCCGCAGCTTCAAGCCAGCGATCCACTTCGGCGCGAAGCTCCGTCTCACGCGTTTTCATGCGTTCGTAGCTCATCGCCTTGTGTTTGGAGGCGTTCGCCTTGATCTTCGTGCCGTCGAGCGCGACATGCCCCAGCTTCGCCAGCCCGGCTTTTTCCGCCAGCTTCAGCACCTGCAAAAATAGCCTCCCCAGCGGCAGCAGATGACGCTTCCTGAAGTCGGCGATCGTGCGAAAATCTGGCGCGTCGTGCGCCACGATCATCATGAAATCGACCCGCTCGGCGCATGCCTTCGCGATCCTCCGCGAGGAATAAAGACCAGAGCAATAGGCATAGAGCAGCAGCGCCGTCATCATGCGCGGATCGAATGGCGGCTGACCAAGCCCGCTTTTGTAACTTGCGACGATCTCCGACAGATCCAGTCGCGCGCCAAAGCGACGACGAACTGCGCCAGATGGTCCGCCGGCACATAATCGACGACCGCCGCCGGCAAGAGTTGTGTCTGATCAATTGTCCAAGGACGAAAATGTCGGCTCATGCCTCGAAAGGAATCCAATTCGTCTCGAAAATGCCACCACTACTCGGACACGCTCCTAGTGTCCTGATCGACAAATATATGCGATTCTCTGCGCGCGTTGGCGCGGAGGATGGCGATGGGCAAGACGGCGGTTGGGATCGATTTGACCGACAGCGAGCGGCGCGAACTTGAGAGCCTTGCGTCGCGGCGCAAGACCGCGCAGGGGCTGGCGCAGCGGGCGCGCATCGTCTTGCACGCGGCGGAAGGGGTGGCAAACAAGGACATCAGCCTGCGGCTGGGCGCAGCCCCCAACACGGTCGGAAAATGGCGGCGCCGGTTCGCCGAACATCGGATGGCGGGTCTTTATGACGAGCCCCGTCCCGGCGCGCCGCGCCAGATCGGCGATGACGAGGTCGCCGAGGTCGTTCGCCAGACGCTCGAGGCGACGCCGCCGGATGCGACGCACTGGAGCCTGCGCTCGATGGCGAAAGCAGCCGGCTTCGCGCCTTCGACGATCCACCGCATCTGGAGGGCTTTCAACCTCCAGCCTCACCGCACCGAAACCTTCAAGCTCTCAACCGATCCTCTGTTCGTCGAGAAAGTGCGCGATATCGTCGGGCTTTATCTGTCGCCGCCGGAGCGCGCGCTGGTTCTTTGCGTTGACGAAAAGAGATCCCATGGGGGCGGATAGCGACCGGCGCTCTGGCAGAGTGCGGTTGTCTAACCACCCACCCTGGAGGCGACCGTGCGAATTGCAACTGACCGACCCCAAGCTCCGACCGCTATCCGGACCAATCTTGGTGCGATTTTCCTGTCGATGGAACTAAGTCGCACGACCTGGCTGCTCACGTCACTATCGCCAGGCGGTGGCGAACGGATGTCAAAGCACGCGGTGCGCAGCGGCGATGTCGCTGGGCTGCTGGCGAGGTTCTCCCAGCTCAAGGACAAAGTACGGCTCCGGACAGGGCAGGTCGTTCCGATCGTCGTTATGCAGGAGGCGGGTCTGGACGGCTTTTGGATCCATCGCCTGCTGCAGGATGAAGGGATCGAAAGCTACGTCGTCGATCCCGCCTCGATCGCGATGTCCCGCCGGCGCCGACGAGCGAAGACTGACAAGATCGACGGAGAATCCTTGGTGCGCGCGCTGCTGGCGTATAAACGAGGTGAGCCGCGAGTGTGCGCCATGGTCAAGGCGCCGACCCCGCAAGAGGAGGATCGCCGGCGAATCTGCCGTGAACGCAAGACTTCTGACAGCCGAGCGGGTCCAACACGTCAATCGGATCAAGGGGCTGCTCTTCGCTCAGGGCATCTCCGACTATGAACCCTTGCGGCGAAAGCGACGGGAACGGCTTGAGGAACTCAGGACCGGTGATGGTCGCCCGCTACCTCAGCACCTGAAGGCGCAGATTGGACGCGAGCTTGATCGGCTCGAACTCATCCTTCAGCAAATCAGGTCCGTCGAGACTGAGCGGGATGCTTTGCTCAGCCCCTCGAAGGATGGCACGCCGGCGCCGGGGGCGATGTTGAAGAGTTTGAAGGGCATTGGTCCGGAATTCGCCGGTGTCCTGTGGTCGGAAGGACTGTACCGCAGCTTCTCCAATCGACGACAGGTCGCTGCTTATGCGGGGTTGGCGCCGACGCCTTGGCAAAGCGGGTCCGTCGCTCACGAACAGGGCGTCTCCAAAGCCGGGAACCCGCGGCTGCGAACAACGATGATCCAGCTTGCCTGGCTGTGGGTGAGACATCAGCCGGGTTCGATACTGGCACAGTGGTTCCATCAAAGGGTCCAGTTCAATGGCGGCCGAATCCGGAAGGTACTGATCGTTGCCTTGGCCCGAAAGCTGCTGATCGCCTTCTGGAAATATGTGACCGCCGGGATCGTACCGGAAGGAGCCGAGATAATGGCTGCCTGAGGACGAGCGCCCCTCCAATCTTCCGGAGCCCGATCAGCTCCGGCGGATCCAGGCGAGCGGACCGAGATTTGGCCTGGCTCCAAAAGCCGAAAAAGAGAATGGTTCCGCTCTCCTGAGCCCTCGCCCGACGCAAGCGGGATATTGGTGCAGCCGACAAGAGAGAGCGGCGACCGGATGTGAGTTTGAAGCGGCATCGGCAACGAGCCGGGTCATGCAAATGGGCTCAGACCTTGGATACGAAGCGACGACCGGAGAGAGTTACCATGAGAACCTGATCTGAAATTCTTGACCCGCAAGTCCCCATGTGAGCCAGATCCAGGCGCTGGACCGAACGCAGCCGCTTTTGCCGATGCGCCCGGGCCAGATCGAGCGGCGCACCCACGACTATGCGCGTCACGGAACCCTCAGCCTGTTCGCTGCTCTCGACGCCGCCACCGGCAAGGTCATCGGGCGCTGCTATCCCCGTCATCGGGACGCGAGTTCCTGAGCTTCCTGCGCGAGATCGAACGCAATGTCCCGCGCGGCCTCGACGTCCACCTGGTGATGGACAACTACGCCACCCACAAGACCGAGCCGATCCGCAAGTGGCTCGGCGCGCGGCCGCGATGGCATGTTCACTTCACCCCGACCGCCAGCTCGTGGGTCAATCAGGTCGAGCGCTTCTTCGCCGACGTCACCGAAAAGCAAATCCGCCGCGGCGTCCACCGCTCGACCGCGGAATTGCAAACCGCGATCCGAGCCTACCTCGACGCCGTCAACGCCGACCCAAAGCCCTTCCGCTAGACCAAATCCGCTGACGACATTCTCGCCGCCATAAAACGCTTCTGTCTCAAAACCCTCGACATCGCCGCAGCCCAAGCCAAATCGCACGAAACTCAGAATCAGGACACTAGAAGCCCCGCGCAGGTTTGCGGGCGTTCAGGTTTATAAACCGTCGATCGCGACAAGAGAGATATACTGGCTCAGCGGCGCCACGGCGAGGCGGATGTTGCGACGAGCGCGGCGACCTCGCCGGCCTGGTCCGCGAGCGCGCGCCGAGAAACAGTCGTTCGCCTCAGGCCGCCTTCCGCTTCTCGCCGTAGGCGCCGTAGAACGTCTCGCCGCGCTCAGCCATCTGGACGAGCTTCTCTCCGGGCTCGAATTGCGGCCCGTATTTCGCTGCGAGCTCATAAGCGCGGGCGACGAAAGCCTTGAGCCCTATGCCGTCGATAAACGACAGCGCGCCGCCTGAATAGGGCGCATAGCCGAAGCCGAGGATCGAGCCGACGTCCGCCTCGCGCGGATCGGTGACGATCCCCTCGTCCATGCAGCGGGCGGCCTCGAGCGCCACGGTGAAGAGGAAGCGATCCTTGAGGTCCTTGACGCTGACGCTATCGGGATCGAGCCGCTTGCCGACGATCTTGCCAAGCCCCGGCCACAGGCTCTTCGGCCCATGCGCCGGGTAATCATAGAACCCTTTGCCGTTCTTCCGGCCGAAGCGGCCTTCCTTGCCCGCCATCGCCTCGATGAGCTTCTCCTGGGCGGGATTGACGGCGTTCGCGCCCAGATCCGTTTTCGCCGCCTTGAGGATTCTCAAGCTCAGATCAATGCCGACTTCATCGTTGAGCGCGAGCGGCCCGACCGGCATGCCCGCCATTTTCGCCGCGTTCTCGATCATCGCCGGCGGCACGCCCTCCATCACCATCGCGTGCGCTTCGACCATGTAATTGCCGACGCAGCGGTTGACGTAGAAGCCGCGGCAGTCGTTGACCACGATCGGCGTCTTCTTGATCGCGCGGACGAAATCCATCGCGACGCTGAGCGCTTTCGCGCCGGTCTTCTCGCCCATGATGATTTCGGTCAGCATCATCTTCTCGACCGGCGAGAAGAAATGCACGCCAATGAAATTTTCCGGATTGAGCGACGTCTCGGCGAGCGACGCGATCGGCAGGGTCGAGGTGTTGCTGGCGAACACGACGTCGGGGCCGACCACGGCCTGCGCTTGTCTGGTCGCCTCCGCCTTGACCGCGCGATCCTCGAACACCGCCTCGATGATGAGATCGCAGCCCTTGAGCTCGGCATAGTCCGCGGTCGGCGTGATGCGCTGAAGCAGCGCCTCCTTGTCGGCGGTCTTGGCGCGGCCTTTGGCGATCTGGGAGCTGACCAGCTTGTCCGAATAGGCCTTGCCTTTGTCGGCTGATTCCTGATCGCGGTCGATCAGCACGACATCGAGCCCGGCCGACGCCGAGACATAGGCGATGCCGCCGCCCATGAGGCCAGCCCCGAGCACGCCGATCTTCTTCAGGTTTGTCGGCGGAACGTTCGCCGGGCGCCGCGCGCCCTTGTTGAGTTCGCCCATCGACAGGAACAGCGAGCGGATCATCGCCGCCGCTTCCTTCGACAACAGGATGTTGGCGAAATATTTGCTCTCGACTGCGAGCCCGAGGTCGATCGGCAGTTGCAGGCCCTCGAACACGCTGTTCAGAACCGCCTTGGCGGCCGGATAGTTGTCGTAAGTTTCGCGCCGGTAGATGGCGTTGGCCGGCGGCCAGATCATCATGCCCTGCGCGGAAAAGACCTTGCCGGAAGGAAGCTTGAACTTCGGATCGTCCCACGGCGCTTTCGCGTTCGGATTGGCCTTCACCCAGGCCTTGGCGAGCGCGACGATCTCGCCGGCTGGCGCCACCTCGTGCACGAGGCCCATCTTTTTGGCCGCGGCCGGACGGATCTGATCGCCCTTGAGCAGCATCTGCAGCGCCTCGGGCGTCGGCATCAGCCGCGGCACGCGCTGCGTGCCGCCAGCGCCGGGAAAGAGTCCGACCTTAATCTCCGGCAGTCCCACGCGGGCCTTGTCGCTGTCGGCGACGATGCGATAATGGCACGCGAGCGCCAGCTCGAACCCGCCGCCGAGGCACACCCCGTTGATCGCGGCGGCGACCGGCTTGCCGCAGGTTTCGAGCTTTCTCAGGATCAGCGGATATTGCCGGATCCCGTCGACGAAGGCGCGCATCGCCGCGTCCTTGCCTTCGGCCTTGGCGCGGCGGGCGAATTCGGCGCCCGCGGTCTCGAGCATGGTGAGATCCGCGCCCGCCGCGAAACCATCCTTGCCGGAGGTGAAGACTGCGCCCTTGATCGCGGCGTCGCTCGCGATCTTCTCGACGATCTGCCCGAGCTCGCCGACGACCTCGGCGTTGATCACGTTCATCGACCGGCCCGGCATGTCCCAGGTCACGAGCGCGACGCCATCCGCGTCGGTCTCGAAGCGAAAATTGGTGAGGTTCATGGCAAAAACTCCGTCTCGCGATCAGACGCGCTCGATGATGGTTGCGGTGCCCATGCCGCCGCCGATGCAGAGCGTGACGAGCGCCGTGCTCTTGCCGGTGCGCTCGAGCTCGTCGAGCACGGTGCCGAGGATCATGGCGCCCGTCGCGCCAAGCGGATGGCCCATGGCGATCGCGCCGCCGTTGACGTTCACCTTGTCGGCGTCGAGATCGAACGCCTGACGAAAGCGCAGCACGACGGAAGCGAAAGCCTCGTTGATCTCGAACAGGTCGATGTCGCTCAGGCTCATGCCGGAGCGCTTGAGCACCTTTTTCGTCACATCGACCGGGCCGGTCAGCATGATCGCCGGCTCCGAGCCGATATTGGCGAAGGCGCGCACGCGCGCCCGCGGCTTGAGGCCCGCCTTTTCGCCCGCCTCGCGCGAGCCAATGAGCACGGCAGCGGCGCCGTCGACAATGCCCGACGAATTGCCGGCGTGATGGACATGGATGATGCGTTCGACGTCCGGATGCGCCTGGATGGCGACCGCGTCGAAGCCGCCCTGCTCGCCGGGAATGACGAACGCGGGCTTGAGGGAAGCCAGCGACTGCATGTCCGTACTCGGCCGCATGTGCTCGTCGCGGTCGAGCATCGGCAGGCCGTTGACGTCGCGGACCGGGGCGATCGAATTCTTGAACCGGCCCTCCTTCCAGGCGGCGGCGGCGCGCTTCTGCGACTCGACTGCGTAGGCGTCGACGTCGTCGCGCGAGAAGCCGTACTTGGTCGCGATCAGATCGGCCGACACGCCCTGCGGCATGAAATAAGTCGGAATCGCCAGCGACGGATCAGCCGGCCATGCGCCTCCCGAGGCGCCGATGCCGACGCGGCTCATCGATTCGACGCCGCCGCCGATCGTGAGCTCGTGCTGTCCGCTCATCACCTGGGCGGATGCGAAATTGACCGAATCGAGACCCGACGCGCAGAAGCGGTTGATCTGCACGCCCGCGACCGTGTCGCCAAAGCCTGCGGCGAGCGCGCCCATGCGCGCAATGTCGCCGCCCGCTTCGCCGACCGGGTCGACGCAACCCATCACCACGTCGTCGACCTGGGTCGGGTCGAGATGGTTGCGATCCTTGATCGCTTTCAAAGCCGTCGCCGCCAGATGGAGCGTCGAGGCGGTATGCAGCGAGCCGTCCGGTTTGCCGCGCCCGCGCGGCGTTCGCACGTGATCATAGATGAAGGCGTCGGTCATTCTGGTTCTCCCTGCCGCGCGAGCCACGCGGCGTTCAGGTTTCGTGATCCGGATGCTGGTGGTTGTGGATGTCCGCGATCTTTTTCTTCGCCAGCCATTGGTCCGTGCGGATCTCGGGGAGGCTCAAGGAGGCGACAAGCCAGTCACTTGCGATTCGACGCCAAGCTGCGTGACCGGCGCGACCGCTCCCGGTTCGTCGAGGCTGCCGAGCGTGACGCTGATCCGGTCGCTTCCCAACGTCCCGGTAGGTCAGCGGCGTGCCGCATCGGGCGCAGAAACCGCGTTCGGCGATGTCGGAACTCGAGAAGGTCGCGATTGCGCCGCTGCTGACGAAGAATTCCGAAAGCCGCACGCCGCCGAAGGCCATCATCGGGCCGCCGCTCGCCTTCTGGCACATCCGGCAGTGACAGATGTTGACGCCGGTCGGCTCGGCGCTGAGGCGATAGCGCACCGCGCCGCACTGGCAGCCTCCGGTGAGGCCAGCCGCCGCATCGATCGCCATCGCCCTCAACCTCCCTCAAACGCGGTTTCAGAACGCCTCCGCCGGAAGCGCCATCAGCGTCTTGGCGCCGGCGCTGAGCCGCGCCAGATGCGCCGCTGTTTCCGGCAGCATACGCTCGTTGAAGAACTTGGCGACGATCAATTTCGCGTCAAGGTCGGGCGTGCTCTCAGCCCTCGCCTGTCGGGCCATAACCGCCTTGACGATCCGCGCCCACATGAACCCAAGCGCGGTCAGGCCTATGAGGTGCATATAGTCATAAGATGCAGCTCCCGCGTTATCCGGATCCTTGAGGCCGTTCGCCTGCAGCCACATCGTCGCCTGCTGCAGATGGCCGAGCGAGGACTTGAGGGCGCCAAGATAAGGCGCGAGCGCCGCGTCATCCTTGTTGGCGGCGAGGAAGCCGCTGATTTCGCCGAAGAAGGCCATGATCGCCCGGCCGCCGTCCTTCGGCAGCTTGCGGCCGACGAGGTCGAGCGCCTGCACGCCGTTCGCCCCTTCGTAGATCATGGCGATGCGCGCGTCGCGGACGAACTGCTCCATGCCCCATTCGGCGATATAGCCGTGGCCGCCCAGCACCTGCTGCGCCTTGACCGCGTTGGCGAAGCCGTAGTCGGTGAACACGCCTTTGAGCACCGGCGTGATCAAGCCGAGCCGGTCCTCGGCTGCGGCGCGCATCTTCGGATCGGGCAGGAGCCGCGCTTCGTCCTGGGTCACGCGCAATCCAGACGAGGAGGGCGCGCGCCGCTTCGTTGAAGGCGCGGATTTCGAGCAGCATGCGCCGCACGTCGGGATGGACCAGGATAGGGTCCGCCGCCTTGTCGGGCTCGACCGCGCCTTTGAGCGAGCGGCCCTGACGGCGCTCCTTCGCGTAGGCCGCCGCGTTCTGATAGGCGACCTCGGAGATCCCCAGGCCCTGGACGGCGACGCCGAGCCGCGCGCCGTTCATCATCACGAACATCGCGGGCAAGCCGCGGTGCTCCTCGCCGACCAGCCAGCCCTTGGCGTCGTCATAATTGAGGACGGCGGTCGAATTGCCGTGAATCCCCATCTTGTGCTCGATCGAGCCGCAGACGACGCCGTTGCGTTCGCCGGCGCCGCCATCGGCGTTCGGCAGGAATTTCGGCACGAGGAAGAGCGAGATGCCTTTCGTGCCCGCGGGCGCCCCCTCGATGCGCGCGAGCACGAGATGAATGATGTTGTCGGTCAGATCGTGCTCGCCGGCCGAGATGAAGATCTTCTGTCCCGTGATGGCGTAGGAGCCGTCGGCTTGCGGGACGGCCTTCGTCTTGATGAGCCCGAGATCGGTGCCGCACTGCGGCTCGGTCAGGTTCATCGTGCCGCTCCATTCGCCGACCGTCAGCTTGGGGAGATAGCGCGCCTTCAAGTCATCGTCGCCGTGCGCCGCCAGCGCCGCGACCGCGCCCCGGGTGAGGCCCGGATACATCGAGAAGGCGATATTCGCCGAGCATTCATATTCGCCGAACAGCGCGCCCATGAATGACGGCAGGCCCTGGCCGCCATAAGCCGGATCGCCGGAGAGGCCGACCCAGCCGCCTTCGACAAGCCCCTTGTAGGCCTGCTTGAAACCCTTGGGCGTCGTGACGCTGCCGTCGTCGTTGCGTTTGCAGCCCTCGATGTCGCCCGACGCGATTGAGCGGCTGGATCACCTCCTCGACGAATTTCGCGCCTTCGCTCAAGACCGCCTCGACCACATCGAGCGGCGCATCCGAGAAGCCTGGAGCATTCGCCAATTTGCCATAGCCGAACACGTCTCTGAGCAGAAAGAGCGTGTCGCTGACAGGCGCCTTGTATGTTGGCATTTCGTCCCTACCGGAAAAACGGAAATCCGCCTCGTTGCGGCGGGTGCGGCGTGTGGCCGCGATAAGGTTCACATATGAACTATCTCGACGGCGATTGCAAGGGGGTCCCGTTGGGGGCTGGCTTCTTCGGCGATTTTAGGGCAGAAGTAATATGTGTTATTGAAGTTTCGAGTTGCAGAAAAATGAGGTCAAGCGACTGAAAAGATGGGTCGCGCGCAAAATCGTGCACAGCGGGTCGCCGTACAATGTTCGGCCCGACTTGAGCGCGGCAGCTTGGAAGGCCAGCAGCGGGCAACGATTTGCGCCGCCGGCCGAACAGGCTCGGTCGGCTGGCGCCAGCGCCCCATTCTCGATGGTCGAGGCGCCGGCGCTCGGCCGGTCGATCAGCTATGCTTGAAGATCTGCCAACTCGTGTTGACGGCGCCCAGGTCCTCGTAGGTGAAGCCGCCCGAGCCATTCGGATTCCAGAGCTCGACAGCCCCGCTTGACGCGTTGCGCCACAGGATGCTGTCCGCGCCGCTGCCGGTGAAATCGCCGGCGTCTGCGATCTGCCAGCTGGTGCTGACAACGCCGAGGTCCTTGTAGGTGAAACCCCCCGAGCCGTTCGAGTTCCAGAGCTCGGTATCGCCGTTTGACGCGTTGCGCCACAGGATGTCGTCCGAGCCGTCGCCGGTGAAATCTCCGGTCTCCTGGATCTGCCAGTTGGAGTTGACAGCGCCCAAGTCTTCGTAGGTGAAGCCGCCCGAGCCATTCGGGTTCCAGAGCTCGACAGCCCCGGTCGAGGCGTTGCGCCACACGATTCCGTCTTCGCCGCGCCGGTGAAGTCTCCGGTTCCCTGCGATCTGCCAGCTGGAGTTGACGACGCCCAAGTCTTCGTAGGTGAAGTCCCCCGAGCCATTCGAGTTCCAGAGTTCGACACCCCCGGTCGACGAATTGCGCCACAGGACGCCGTCCGCGCCGGCGCCGGTGAAATCTCCGGTTCCCTGGACCTTCCAACTCGAGTTGACGGCGCCCAGGTTTTCGTAGGTGAAGCCCCCCGAGCCATTCGGGTTCCACAGCTCGACGGCGCTGGTCGACGAGTTTTGCCACAGGATGCCGTCTTCGCCGCCGCCGGTGAAGTCTCCGGTCCCCTGGATCTGCCAGCTCGTGCTGACGACGCCCAGGTTTTCGTAGGTGAAGCCCCCGGAGCCGTCCGGGCTCCAGAGCTCGACGCCCCCGGTCGAGGCGTTCCGCCACACGATGCCAGCAGGGCTGGGAGTTGGGCTTGCGCTGGTTCCGATCGCCGTCATATCAACCGGGTCAAAACTGGACGAAAACGTGTTGTTGCTGCTGGGGGACAGGATCTCGTGCGTGCCCGCGGCCGTGCCGTTTGTCGTCCACAACGTTCGGAAAAACCCATCCGGGTCCAAGCCTGAGAACAAGACTTGGCCGTTGTAGCTCTCGAGATTGCTCGGCTTGAGACCCTGTCGAAACCCGTTCGCCGCCGTTGTCAGCTCCTGGGTGCCTGCTACGGTGCCGCTTGTCTCCCACAACTGAAAGTGACCGGTTGTGTCACGGCCGCTGAAAAGGACCTCGCCGTTGAAGACCGTCAGGCCGCTCGGAGCGATACCCGAAGCGCTCGCAGAAGCGTTCGCGCCGGCGACGCCGGTGAGTTGGTGCGTGCCGAGGGTCGTTCCGTCTGTCACCCACAACTGCGGGTTGCCGTTCTGATCGAGGCCGTTGAACAGCACTTCGTTTCCGAAGACCGTCATGTCGGTCGGGTTCAAGCCCTTCGTGCTCGAGGTGCCTCCTCCCGCGACGAGCTCCGTTGCGCTGGTTCCGTTCCACGCCCAAAGCCCGGAGAGGCCGTTGGCGTCGACGCCGTTGAACAGCACCATGCCGTTGAGAACGGTCATGTCGGTCGGATCGATGCCGGTCGCGGAAGCCGTCGCGCCGACGTTCAGCTCCTGGGTTCCCGCGCCCGTGCCGTTGGTCACCCAAAGCCCGAGATGGCCCGCCGTGTCCGCGCCGTTGAACAGAACACTGCCATTGAAGACGGTCATGTCGGTCGGGTTGACTCCGGTCGACGCCGCCCCGTTGATGCCGGTCACCTCGTGGGTGCCGCTCGCCGTTCCGTTTGTCGTCCAGAGGCTGTGGAGGGGCGTTGCCGCGTTATCCAGGCCATTGAACAGGACCTCGCCATTGTAGACGGTAAAGTCTGGCGAGATCGCCTGGGTGAAGATCCCCGCCGCGTTCGCCCCGGAGATGTTGGCTAGCTGTACGGTGCCAGCGCCCGTGCCGTCGGTGGTCCACAGGCCATAATTGGTTTGCCCATATCGGCCGACGAAAAGCACCTGATTGTTAAAAACGGTGAGGTCTAAAGACACCGCCGGGCTGGGTAAGAATCGTAGGGCGCTTCCCCGGTGATCGGAGGTGTCCCAGGGGCCGGAGGCTGCCCGCTGGTCGTCAATTCAAAAGTTCCGGCGGCCGTGCCGTTCGTCACCCAAAGGCCTGTTCTGTTACTCGCGTCTATGCCCTCAAACAGAACGACATCTTGCACCATTGACACCCTCACTCCTGGTACGGCCGTCACAAACGAGTTGCGTTGCGCCGTTTTACCGCTTCAATCCACCCGCACCGATGCATACTTTGCAGAATTACCGGCCGGAAGCGCGGACCTAATTCCCGACCTCATCAAGAGGTATCCAGTTTCGGGTAACAGACGCATGGGGAGTTGGCAAGAATAAAGTCAATACTTGGCTAAAGCTTTGGCGCCGCTCCATCTCTTCCCAGTTGACCACCCTGATGTGCGCTATGGACTTCTGATCGCAGGTCCAACAGACCTCGCTCCGCTCCGCTCCGCCGTGGCGCGCTCCCGCAGCCGTAACGCCACCGGAAGCTTCGACAGGTTCCGCGCGAGTGCGCCCATGTGAAGCCATGGTCAAGTGACCGATCCATTCGCAGCCATTCTTCAAGGATTTGCGGGCGGACGCGCGATAGAATTGCCGGGCGAGGCGCCACCGCCTCATCCAGCGTCGCCTGGCCGATCAGGCGGGCCGGCGAGGCCCAACGGCGATTGGGTTGAGCGTATAGACCGGCGCCCGTGCGGTCAGCTCGACAACCTCCCCTCCACATGGATCACATCTTCCGAAACGGGAGCGAGCCATCCGGGGACGTCGACGCCGAGGGCCGAGCGTAGGCCCGAGGATCGAATTCCGAGCGCTTGAAGGGGTTCGTGTCTGGCCACCAAGCGCGCCGCAAGACACCGTCTCTGCAGCCGCCGCGTGGCGGGCGGCGCAAAAAAATTCCTCGGGCGCCGATGAGTTCGAGCCGCCGCGCGGGTCTTACACGTCAGCGCATCAGGCGCCGCGAACGAAGCGAGGAGGGCGACATGTCCGCGCTCACAGGAAAGACCATGGTCGTGATCGGCGGCAGCCGAGGGGTAGGGCGGCGAATTGTCGAAGCCGGCGTCCGCAATGGCGCGCGTGTGCTTGCCGCGGCGAGACAGGAGGCCTCTCTCCGGCAATTGGCCGAGGAGGTCTCCGGCGCCAAGGTTCTAGCGCTCGACGCCACGGACGAAGCCGCCCCCATGAAGGTTTTTGACGCGCTGGCGCCGGACATCGTGGTGGTGAGCGCTGGCGCATTCCCTCCGGCCGCGCCGCTCCACGAGCAGAGCTGGCCGGAATTCGCCGTCAACTGGGAGACCGACGTCAAAATCGCCTTTCATTTCTGCAAGGCTGCGCTCACGCGGCCTTTGCCCGCAGGCGCCTCGGTCATTCTTGTCTCCAGTGGGGCCGCGCTCGTGGGCTCGCCGATCTCGGGAGGATACGCCGGCGCCAAACGCACTCAGCTGTTCATCTCGAACTACGCCCAGAAGGAATCGGATCGGTTCGGGCTCGGCCTGCGCTTCATGGCGCTCGCGCCCCGGATCATGCCCGACACCCAGCTCGGAAGGCATGCCGTCGATGGCTATTCGCGGTATCTTGGCGTATCCCCAGCCGACTTCATTCAGGGCATGGCTTCGCCTCCGAGTGCGTCAGACGTCGCGGACGCAGTCATCGAGCTTGCTGCCAACCCGGATCAATTCAAGGGTAAGGCCTTTGTCGTCTCAGGGACCGGCCTCGAAGCCGCGCTCGCATGACAAAGCCATTGAAGACGATCGCCGGAGGTCCAACGTCGGTCCCGATGACAGCGGCGAAGACATTGCGCCATCAGCGCGGGGCGCCGAACGCGGCGCAGGCATTTGAACGGCTCGCCGAACCGTTCCGGCGCGAACTCAAGCTGCATTGCTACCGTATGCTCGGCTCTGTGCACGAAGCCGAGGATCTGGCGCAGGAGACCTATCTGCGCGCCTGGCGCAGCTTCGGCAGCTTCGATGGGCGCGGATCGTTCCGCGCCTGGCTCTACCGGATCGCCACCAACGCCTGCCTCGATGCGCTCTCCAGCCGCCGGGGCATGCGTCGCGTGCTTCCTGACCAGCAGGCGCCTGCCGCCATCGTCGCACGGATGCCCGGCGGCGCTCCGCCAACCGAGGTCGCGTGGCTCGAGCCTTACCCGGACTTCGAACCTGGAAGGGATCGCCGATGAAGCCGCGAATCCGGAGGCGCGCTTTGCGTCGCGCGAGGCCGTGCGGCTTGCTTTCGTCGCCGCCATTCAGCAATTGCCGCCACGCCAGCGCGCCGCGCTCTTGCTGCGCGACGTTCTGGGCTGGTCGGCCGGCGAAGCATCCCAACTGTTGGGCGGATCGATCGCCTCGGTCAACAGCGCGCTGCAGCGGGCGCGCGAGACGCTGGCCAGACGCTATCCGGATGGCCGGCCGGAGGCGCCGTCACAGCCAAATTCCGCGCAGCAGGAGCTGCTCAGCCGTTACGCGCGGGCTTGGGAAGAGCACGATCTCGACGGCTTCGTCGCTCTCCTCAAACAAGAGGCGACCTTCACCATGCCGCCGTGGCGGCAATGGTACGCAGGGCGGGACGCGATCGGCGCGTTCGTAGCCTTGGCCTGGAGCTCCGTGGGCGAGCTTCGCCTGGCGCCGACGGCGGCCAACGGGCAACCCGCATTCGCCGTCTATGCTCGCACGGGAGTGGAACCGGGTGGGCCGCCCACGCCCTTCAGGTCCTGGACCTCGACAATGAGGCCGTGTCCACACTGACAGTCTTTGTGCGCCCCCTCGGCCCACGCTTGTTTCCCGCCTTCGGACTTCCGTTCACGCTTCCGGACGCCGCGAGGGCCGGATAGCCTCCTTCGCGTTTGCGCGGGACGCGCGCGCCGGTTTTCTCAGGCCTGCTCCTCAGCTAATGTCATCGAAGCTTCAACGGCGAGCTTCCGCATGGGTCGACGGCGCCAATTTGAGCGGCTGGGACGGGTGGCTCTTCGATGGGCCGCGGCGATGTCTGTGTTAGCGATGACTGGCTTCGCCTGTTCCGCGGGATCCTCGCCGACCTTGAACGCAATCAAGGCGCGCGGGGAGCTAGCCTGCGGGGTCAACGAAGGGCTGCCCGGTTTCGCCTATCTCGACGAACGCGGGATCTGGTCCGGATTTGACGTCGATTTCTGCCATGCGATCGCTGCGGCGATTTTCGGCGATCCGAAGAAGGTCAAGCTAGTGCCGCTGACGGCGGACGCCCGGTTTCAGGCGCTCCGGGACGGCAAGATCGAGGTTCTCTCCCGCAACTCGACTTGGACGATGGGCCGCGAAACCGAGTACGGGCTGACCTTCGTCGGCGTGACCTATTACGACGGGCAGGGATTCATGGTCCCGCGGGCGTTGCGCGTGAATTCGGCCCTCGAACTCGACGGCGCGAAAGTCTGCGTGCAAAGCGGCACCACGACGATCGACAATCTCGCCGATTTCTTCACCAGCAACGGCATGACGCTCCAGGAGGTGATTTCCTCATCGGCCGACGAGGCGATCAAGAATTACGACGCCGGCCTCTGCTCGGTCCTGACCAGCGATCTATCCCAACTCTACGCATTGCGTCTCCGGCTCGCCAAGCCAAAGGATCAGGTGATTCTGCCTGACATAATCTCCAAGGAGCCCCTCGGACCTGTGGTGCGCGACAACGACCTCCAGTGGATCAGCGTCGTCAAATGGGTCTATTTCGCCATGATTAACGCGGAGGAGCTCGGAGTCAGTTCGCGGAACATCGATCAAGCCCTGAGGTCGCAGAAGCCTGAGGTCAAGCGCCTGGTCGGGACAAGTGGAGATTTCGGGGAACGGATCGGGCTGACAAACGCCTGGGCGGCCAACATCATCCGATATGTCGGCAATTACGGTGAAGTCTTTGAACGCAACCTCGGCGCGAAAACGCCGCTCGCCATCCCGCGAGGAACTCAATCAATTGTGGAACGACGGCGGCATTCAATACGCCCCGCCTATCCGATGACGGAGGTCAAGAGCCAAGGACGCCGGCAGACGCCGGGCAGGGAGGGGCGCAGCGCTCAAATGCGGTCGCCGGCCGGGCGGCTAGCGACGCTCGGACTCCCGCTTCATCGATGCGGCTGGAGTGGCGTAAGCCTCCTGACGATCGACGCTCCAATAGCGTAATTCGTCGAGAGGGATGGGCTCGCCGGTTACCGCGCAGCGCACGAAGGCGCCCGGACGCAGGATGCGGAAATCGCCGTTGAGGTATTCAATCTTCGCTTCGCCCGCATCGACCGGACGCCGCTCGAATCTGTTCATCGCCAGGGTTCCAATTTGAAATGTTCTACGCCGCGGGCGGGTGGGCCGGAGGAACCGCGTCATCCGCCCGCGCGCCCGCGAGCGCTCTGGACAAGGAATAGCCTCTCTGCTAAAGGCCGCGCAACTTGCGTGCAGCGGCCGCGGCGAATTTGCGCGGCAATTCTCAGATCTTTCGAGGCTCGGCCTCAAAACACAGGATACTCCGTGCAGGTACTGGTTCGCGACAACAATGTCGATCAAGCCCTGAAGGCGCTCAAGAAGAAGATGCAGCGCGAGGGGATATTCCGCGAAATGAAACTTCGCGGACATTACGAGAAGCCCTCGGAAAAGAGGGCGCGCGAGAAGGCCGAGGCGGTTCGGCGCGCGCGCAAGCTCGCCCGCAAGAAATTGCAGCGCGAGGGCCTCCTTCCGATGAAGCCGAAGCCCGCCCCTGGGGCGCCGCGGGCGGCCGGCTGATCTGCGCCGGGTCGATGAGCGGCGCAAGGGTCGCCGCGCAGGACATCGGCGTTTAGCGCCAGCGGCCCGCGAGGCGGTTGAGCGGCGGGGTTTGTGGATTTGGCTTCGCATATCATTGGTCAAGCCGCTCATTCCGCGCTGGCCCTCGGGCCCGCTCCGGACCAGAGCGCGCGATGATGGGACAATTGACCTCTAGAGCCATTTGGGCGCGCGCTGGACTGGCGGCGATCGCGCTGACGCTTGCGGCATGCAGCGAGACGCTCGGCGGGTTTAATACGCACGTGGCGGAGGTCGACGCCGGACCCGGAGCCCAGGCCTCGAACGCCGGCAATATCGCCTCCCTGAGCGACGTCATCCAGCGCCATCCGACCGACGCGGGCGCGTACAACACGCGCGGCGTCGTTTACGCCAAGCTCGGCAAGTATTCGAACGCGATCGAGGATTTCAGCCATACGATTGAACTCGATCCGCATTTCTCCGGCGCCTACACCAATCGGGCGCTCGCCTACCGCCAGACTAAGAAGGACGATCTGGCGATGCAGGACTTCAATCAGGCGATCGCGGTCAATCCGAACGACGCAGCCGCCTATCTCGGCCGCGGCAATCTCGAGCGCGCGCATGGCGACTACGCCAGCGCGATGAACGACCTCAACCAGGCGATCCGGCTGAATCCGGAGGGCGCGCAGGCCTATCATGCGCGCGGCCTCATCTATCAGCGCCAGGGCAACAATGTTCAGGCGATCACCGACTTCAACAATGCGATCGATCGCGACCCGTTCGCCGGCGAGCCCTACCAGGCCCGGGGCCAGAGCTTGATGGCCACCGGCAAGTACGAGGCGGCGATCGAGGACTTCAACGCGGCGCTCAACGTCAACGCCAATAATTCCGAAGCCTGGGCAGGCCTCGGTTTCTGCTACGAAAAATTGAACAATCACGCGAAGGCGGTCGAAGCCTACCAACGCGCCGTCTCGGTCAATCCCAACAACAGCGACGCGCGCGCGGCCCTGCAGCGCCTGGGCTGAGGGGGATCGCCCGAGGGAATTTATCGAGCGGTTAGCCGCCGCGGACGACGACGCCTTTGCCTAACCGGCATTTTACCGGCGCGCCCTAATGGAATCAGAAGCTTAGGACCCCGTTTAGTTCCGCCTCAGGCCAAGGGCGCCGAGAGCGCCTGGCGGCATTGTACGCCGCGGCGCAGTGTACGATTCTGCGCGCGACGAAGTGATTTCAACCACTTAAGCTCATTTTTCTGCAACTCAAAAAAGACGCGGCCGGGACAGAAAGGAGCCAATCAATATATTGATATATGAATATATATATAGGCACGCTTATCCAACCTCCTTTGGCTTGGCGTTGTTGCTCGTTTGGGCGGGATTAGATCGGGTGCTTTCAAGGGCTGGCCCCCACCGCCGGCCACGCCCCTCTCCCTGCCTTCGCAAAGGCAAGCAGCCTGTCCAAGGGACGGCATGCAGGCGGTCCGCATGCGCGGGGCGCGAAGCCCGGACGCGCCCCTTTTCGGGAAGCCGAAATGCTGCGGGCGACTTGCGGCCGGCGCCGCGGCACGGGAACGCCTTACGTTCCCGGCCTCTTATATCAAGTTTACACTGTAGAACGTGGCGCCTTTGGGCATGAACCCGAGCGCTCCGCGCTCCTACTGAGGCGCCGCGAAGTTGTAGGTCAGATTTAGAATCTTCCACTCGCCGCCCACTTTGCCCGCGAGCTTCGTCCAATAGCCCTTGCTGGCATCGCCCGAAGCCGGTGTGAACGTGAACTCGCCAGTGCAGAGTGCCACGTCGCCGATGAGGCGCGAACTCGTGAGTGTGTCGGTCTGCTTGTCGCCTGCCTTCATATAGGACGCGTAGTATTTGATAATCGCGTCGCGTCCAGCCATAAGTCCCCAGGGCGTCACAAACTCTCCGTCGGGTGCGTAGACCGCCGCCAATTTGGCGGGGTCGCCGGTGGGCACGGCCGCTAAGTAAGCGGTATTCGTCGCGTTGCAGCCAGCCGACGCATCGTCGGCGGCGCGCGCGGGGCCGCAAAGCAGGAGGCCGGCGCCGATAAGACATGCGGAAGAGACCAGACTTGGGTAATGCATTGTTCGCTCCATTTCTCATCAGTGAGGCGTGAATTGTGACGCGGGAAACGCAGGGCAGCCATTAGGCTCGCGGCCGACCGGTCTTCGGAAGCTCGAGAAGGGCTTCGAGTTGCGGCGTCCAAGACTGACGAAACCGAGCCCCGCCAGCCCCACGAGCATCATCGCCCAGGTCGATGCCTCGGGCACGGGATCGGCGAGTCGAGCGGCCGCAGCGGACGCGAAAAGACCGAGACTCGGCGTCCCGAGGAAGCTGTGGTACGCCCCCTCCGCGTCATAATAAGACCCAGCAATCTCGCCTTCATCGTTGATGGCCGTGGGCCAAGTGTCACCCATCCCTGGAGAAGCGTTCAAATCCTGGATCGTGGTGACGTGGCCCTTCGTATACAGAAACCCGTAAACATGAAGATCGCTAGTCTGATAAGCCCCAACAACCTGACCCCAGTCGTTAATTCCACTTACAGCAAAGAATCCGGCGTTGGGAATGTCGAATTTGGTGAAGACGCCTTTTGTGTCGATGAAGGCGTGGCATCCCGCGCTGTCGCAAACCGTGCCCGTGAACTGGTCGAGGTTGTTAAAGCCGGAAACGGAGGCCCCTGGGGCGCCGGACAAGTCAATCGGGGTGAAAACTCCTTTCGGCTCGAGGACGCCATAACCATAGGCGCCCGAAGGAAAGGCGCCAAAGCCAAGGACTTCCGCTCTGTCGTTTATGGATATTGGAGAGATAGTGTTGGGGAGGACTGTGAACTTTCCATGCGTGTCGATGAAGTTGTCGCTTCCGTTGCTATAGTAAGCTATCCCGAGCATTTGCCCCCGATCATTGATGCCAACGATATGCGTTTCAAACGCGCCGGGCGCGCCCGGCAAAGCCACGTATTTGCCGTTCGTATACAGAAAGTTGTGTGCTCCTGAGCTGTCGTTATAGGTCCCCGCTACTTGCCCAAGGTTGTTCATGCCGAGGCCGTTCTGGCCCGTGCTCCCGGGTTGGGAACCCGGCACATTGATCTCAGTGAAGGTGTAGCCGACGGTCTTGGCTTGCGACGTTGAAGATGCGGCCAGCAGTCCCCCCAGGGCCGCCACCGCGACAATAGTCATTTCTTTGCGCATGACGCGGCTCCCGATTTGGCGTATTCTTATGCCTTGGCGACGGGCTAAAATGTCGTCTGGTCGCTTCCCGTTTCATAACCCCGAGAGTGCGGGGTATTGGTTAGAGTGTGAACCGGCGCCGTAATAGGCGAATGCCGTCCAGGTGATAACTTTGTAATTTTCGAGTGACAGCTTTGTAATTTTCACCCCTCAGGGTGTAACAATTTGCCTGGAGCGCCGCCGATGCAGGACGTTCCGCAAGAGCGCTGGGGCGCAGACGCGCCACCTCTAGGCGAAGCACTGTCGTCGACCCGCTTTGCGGGACTCGTCTTCGATCTCGGCGCCTGTAGGCTCGCCCGTGAATCGGGTGAAGCAATCCCGCTAACCCGCGGCGAGTTCCGCCTTTTGCGCCTCTTCGTCAGCCGGCCGGGCCGCGTCTTGAGCCGAGACGCCATCTTGGAGGCTGTAGCAAACCGGCCGCTCGAATTGTTCGACCGCAGCGTCGACGCATTGGTTGTTCGTTTGCGGCGCAAGATCGAACCTGACCCCAAAGCGCCGCGCCTCATCGTCACCGTGCCTGGCGAGGGCTATCGGTTCGACCCACTGACGCCGCGTGGAGCGCCGATCAACAGCGAGGCGGAACCTTATCCCCGGGTCGGCGCCGAACCCGCCGCCGAAACGGAGGCGGCGCGGCGGCCCGACCCCGCCCAGCCAAACGACATGTCGCCACCGCCTTCAGCCGCCACACCGCACGCGCCTGTGAGATTGTGGCGGCTGTTGGCTGCCGCCGGCCTCGTTGCTGCGCTTTTCGCCGCCGGTGGCTACGTTTGGCGTTCGGACCTCGCGCCGCGCTTCATGGGCGCCGGGGCGGAGGGCAAGCTCGCCAACGCGCCGCATCTTTCCATCGTCGTGCTGCCATTCGAGAATCTGAGCGCCGACAAGGAGCAGGACTATTTCGCAGACGGTATCACCGACGATCTGACCACCGATCTCTCCCATGTGTTCGAATTCGTAATCGCTCGCGGCACAGCGTTCACCTACAAGGGCAAGCCGATTGACGCCAAGCAGATCGGCAAGGACCTCGGCGTGCGCTACGTGCTCGAGGGCAGCGTGCGCCGCCTCGGGGAGAAGATTGAAGTCAACGCCCAGCTCATCTCGGCCGAGACCGGGGCCGCATGTCTGGGCAGATCGCTTTGTGGGCGAGCACAGCAGGCTCGGCGAGCTCCAGGTCGAGATTGTCGCACGCCTTGGCCGCTCGCTCGACGTCGAGTTGACCCGAGCCGAGGCCTTGCGCGCGATGCGCGAGCGGCCGAGCAATCCGGATGCGGCCGATCTCGAGATGCAAGCCGACAGCAATTTGAAATCTTCCCCCAGCAAGGCGAATTTGAACGACGCCGTGACGCTGTCCGAGCGGGCGCTGGCTCTCGACCCACAAAGCGAGTACGCGATGGTCGACTTAGCGGAAGCTTTGGTCAGTCGCGCGCTCGATCGCTGGAGCGACGACCCGGCAGGCGATATCGCGAGCGCTGAGAAAACGGTCGACTCGGCCTTGGCCCTTCAACCTGAGGATCCGTGGGCTCATTTTACGAAAGGCCACGTTTATTTCGCGAAGCGGCAGTTAGGACCAGCGAACACGGAGTTTGAAACCGCGATCGCACTGGACCCCAATAACGCCAACGCCCATGCATATATCGGTTTCCTGAAGGTGTATCGTGGCCGCGCTGCAGACGGGTTTGCGGAGGTCGAGACCGCATTTCGACTGAGCCCGCGCGACCCAAGCGCGCCTTGGTGGCAATTCTATTTGTGCGTCTTGCACAACCATCTCGAGCAGTGGGAGCAGGCCATTCCATGCTGCGAGAAGTCGATCGCGGGCATCCCTCAGGCTTTTTTTCCTTACGTCGAGCTCGCCGCCGCCCAGGCCTGGGCCGGGCACGACATGGAGGCGAAGGAGACCGTCGCTCAATTGCAGAAGGTTCAGCCCGGCTACACCGTGCAGACCTGGGCTGGAAGGCACCTGAGCGATGATCCGACCTACAAAGCGCAATATCAGCGCATCGTCGAGGGCCTGCGCAAGGCTGGCCTGCCGGAGGGCGAGGCGAAAAAGGACTGATCCGCCGCCGGCGCCGTCAGACCCGGCGCCCGTTCCTCACCCTTCAGCCTTGGCCTCGCCCTTCAGGAAAGCCTCGAGCCAATGGATGTCGTACTGGCCGTTCTGTACGTCGGCGTTGCGAACGAGTTCGCGGAACAGCGGCAGCGTCGTCTCGACGCCCTCGACGACGAATTCGTCGAGCGCCCTTCTCAGCCGCATCAGGGCCTCGGTTCGCGTCCGGCCGTGGACGATCAGCTTGCCAACCAGGGAATCGTAATAAGGCGGGATCACATAACCCTGATAGGCAGCTGAATCGACGCGGATGCCAAGGCCGCCGGGAGGATGAAAATAGGCGATTCGTCCGGGCGAAGGCTGAAAAGTGCGCGGGTGCTCCGCGTTGATTCGGCATTCGATGGCGGCGCCGAGGAAACGAACGTCGTCCTGGGCGACGGAGAGGGGCGAGCCGGCCGCAATCTTGATCTGCTCGTTGATGATGTCGATGCCGGTGATCATCTCCGTCACCGGATGCTCGACCTGCACCCGCGTGTTCATCTCGATGAAGAAGAACTTCCCGTCCTCATAGAGGAACTCGACCGTGCCGGCCCCGACATAGCCAAGTTCAGCCATCGCCTTGGCGACAATCCCGCCGATGCTCTCGCGTTGCTCGGGATTGAGGGCAGGGGAGGGGCCCTCCTCCCAGACTTTCTGGTGGCGACGCTGAAGCGAGCAGTCGCGCTCGCCAAGATGAATGGCGTGGCCCTGTGTGTCGCCGAGCACCTGAACCTCGATGTGGCGCGGCTTGGCGAGATATTTCTCGAGATAGATGGAATCGTTGCCGAACGCGGTCCGCGCTTCGATCCTGGCGGCGCCGATCGCCTCCGCAATGTCATCGGGGGCCCCGGGCGATCTTCATGCCGCGGCCCCCTCCGCCCGCCGCAGCCTTGACGATCACCGGATAGCCGATTTCGGCCGCGATCTTGCGCGCTTCGGCTTCGTCCCGGACGGCGCCCTCGGAGCCCGGGACGCAGGGGATCCCGAGACTCTGGGCGGTGCGTTTGGCCTCGATCTTGTCGCCCATCATGCGGATGTGCTCGGCCCTCGGGCCGATGAACACGATGTCGTGCTCCTCCAGGATTTCCGCGAAACGCGCGTTCTCGGCCAGAAAGCCGTAGCCCGGATGAACGGCGTCGGCGCCGGTGATCTCGCACGCCGCAACAATGGCGGGAATGTTGAGATAACTATCGCGCGCCGGCGGCGGGCCGATGCAAACGCTCTCATCGGCGAGCTTGACGTGCATCGCGTCCCGGTCGGCGGTCGAATAGACCGCGACGGTCGCGATGCCGAGCTCCTTGGCCGCACGCATGACCCTGAGCGCGATTTCGCCCCGGTTGGCGATCAGGATCTTATCGAACATCGGGGCGGGCTCCCCGATTGTTCGCAAACCCCGCGGCGCAATTCTCAATCGCGGTCATTCAATGATCATCAACGGCTGGTCGTATTCGACCGGCGAGCCGTCGGCGACCAGGATGCTGACGACCTTGCCGGCGTGCGGCGCGACAATGTCGTTGAAGGTTTTCATCGCTTCGACCAGCAGCAACTTGTCTCCGGCCTTGACCGCCGATCCGATCTCGACGAACGGCTTGGTTTCAGGACTGGCCCGCAGATAAGCGGTGCCGACCATCGGCGATTTCACCGCGCCCGCCAGATCGGCCAGCGGCGGCTCCGTCGCGGGCGGGGCGATTGCTGCGCCCGGCGCGGGACTGGCTGCGATCGGCGCCGCTTGCGGGTTTGCGGCTGCGTGCGCATGAGCCGACGGCGCTCGCTCGCGCGCCAGACGCACCTGCAGCTCTCCAAGGCTGATCTCGATCTCGCTCAGATCGTATTTCGACACGATCTTCGCGAGCTGATCGATTGCAGCGACGTCGACGAGACTTTGCGCAGACTCGCCGTTTTGCGCGCCGGACGGTTTCTTCATCTTCTTTCGCTCGCGCGGGGGACTGACACTCAACAAGCGGGCTTTCGTATATCCCGCCGACCAGGGCAAAGAAAGCGCGGAGAGGCGGCGCCATTCATGCCCGGCGAGCCCACACGCGGACGTCATGAAACGCGACGCCGCCGTGCGGAGCCACGCTGTCGTCGCCGACCAGCACGTTGATCCCCCAGCCGTCCAGAAAGGCGGAAGGCGGCCAGACGCCTTCGCTGATCAGGACGCCGGGCTGCACGCCCGCGAATAGGCGCGCGTGCAGGCGCGTCCGGCCCCGCTCGTTGCCCAGTTGCACGACATCGCCTTGCGAGAGCCCGAGCCTCGCCGCATCCGACGGATTGACGAGCACCTCGGGCCGCTGTTCCCGCGCCAGCGAGGTCGCCGTCTCGGTAAAGCTCGAATTGAGAAAGTTTCGGGCCGGCGAGGTCGCAAGCTTGAACGGGTGATCTTCGTCGGCGCCCTCGTTGGCCGGCCAGTAGTCGGGCAGACTCGGCATCGCGCGCCAGGGGCCGCGCATTCCGTCATTGGCGGCGGGCGTGTTCGCCCAATCCGCCTTGAAGCGAAACTTTCCGTCCGCAAAGCCGAAGCCGTCAAGGAAGTGCGACTCCTCGAAAGGCGGTTGCAAGTCGAGCCAGCGCTCGCTCTCAAGCCGCGCGAGGTCGCCGTGGCCCGATTGCCGCAGCGTCCAGTCGATGATCTCGCGCGGCGACATCGAGAATGCGGGATGCTCTGCGCCGACTCTTCGGGCGAGTTCGGCGATCACCTCGTGATTGGAGCGGCAGCCCTCGGGCGGGTCGATCACCTTGGGGGCGAATTGCAGATGCTGATGGCCGCCGGCGGTATAGATGTCGTCGTGCTCCAGAAACATGGTGGCGGGCAAGACGATGTCGGCGTAGCGCGCCGTGTCGGTCATGAACTGTTCGTGGACGCAGGTGAACAGATCTTCGCGCGAAAAGCCGCGGCGCACTTTCTCCTGATGCGGCGCGACCGCGAGCGGGTTCGTATTCTGAATCAGCATCGCCCGGACGGGCGGGCCGCCTTTCAGCGCCTCGGCCTCGCCAGTCAGAATTGCGCCAACCCGGGACTGGTCGAGACGGCGCACGCTCAAATCGCGGACGTCGAGCCCCTCGATCATCGTCTTTTGCAGCTTGTACACGCCGCTATTGCTGTGGAAGGCGCCGCCTCCTTCGTGCGCCCAGGCGCCGGTGACGGCGGGAATGCAAAGGGCCGCGTGCATGTTGACCGCGCCGTTGCGCTGCCGCGAGAAGCCGTAACCGAGGCGGAAGAAGCTTCGCTTCGTCCGCCCGATGAGTGCGGCGAATTCTTCGATTTGCGCGACGCTGACGCCGGTGATCGCGCTCGCCCACACAGGATCGCGGGGCTTGACATGCGCCTCGAGTTCGCGCGGCACGTCGGTGTATCGCTCGAGATAGTCCCAGTCGGCCAGGCCATCGCGGAACAGGATGTGCATCGCCGCGCAGGCGAGCGCGCCATCCGTGCCCGGCCGCACGCATAATGCGAGATCGGCCTGCCGCATCGTTTCGGTTTCGTAGATGTCGATGGCGACGATCTTCGCGCCGCGTTCCTTGCGCGCGCGAATCGCGTGGGTCATGACATTGACTTGGGTGGAGACCGCGTTCGTGCCCCAAATGACGACGCAATCCGACTTCGCCATTTCGCGCGGATCAGGGCCGATCAGCTTACCGGCTCCAGCGACATATCCGGGCCAGGCGATGCCGACGCAGATCGTCCCGTGGAAGCGGGAATAGCGCTTGGCGTGGGTGAGGCGCTCGATGCCGTCGCGCATCACGAGGCCCATCGTGCCGGCGTAGAAATATGGCCAGACGCCTTCGGGTCCGAGCTCGCGCTCCGACCGAAAGGAAATTGTCAGCGACGCGGTCGAGCGCTTCGTCCCATCCGATCGGCTCAAATTGCCCGCTTCCCTTGGGACCGACCCGGCGCAACGGCTGGGTGAGTCGGTCCGGATGATGGATCCGCTCCCAATAGCGGGCGACCTTGGCGCAGACGACGCCCGCCGTGTAGCTCTGGTCTCGCGCCCCGTGGATGCGGCCAATGCGCTTGTCCCCGATAACCTCGACGTCGAGAGCGCAAACCGAGGGGCAGTCGTGCGGACAGACTGAAGGACGCCGCGTAACCTCGGTGACCGCGTTCATGAGCCTCTCAAAATATGGCGCCTCAAGCCGCTTGGCGGCTTTTCGATACTAGCGCGCAACGCCTCTTTATTGAAGCTCGGCCTTGGCCGAAGCCCGGCGATGGCGGCATCCGGCCCTCTTGCTTTCGCAACCGAATACAACTACAAGGTTGTATTCGGTCTCAACGACCTCTGAGTCGGGCCTTGGCGATTCGCTTGTTTCTGAGCGTCTGCGTGGGAATGATCGCACTCGGCGTCGCTTGGGCCGAGAAAGGGACCCGGACGGAAGGGCCCCAGCCGGGAGGGCCCCAGCCGGAGATCCATTACGCGCCGCGCGAAAACCTTGAAAGCGTCGATGTTCGGGAGATCGGCCGGGCCCAATTGTCCATCGACATGGCCGCGTACGTGTTATCCGACCCGCGCGTCATCATGGCGTTGACTGACGCCGCGGAGCGTGGCGTCGTCGTCCGTCTCTATTTGGACAAATCACAATTCGCCGAGCACGGACCTGCGCACAGTGAGCTTATGGAAGCCTTGCTCGTCCATCGCAATGTCGCTGCGCGGGTGAAGGGCGAGGGCGTCCTGATGCATCTGAAAGCCTACGCCATCGATGGGGAAGTGCTGCGAACCGGTTCGGGCAACTTCTCCCGCTCCGGGCTCGCCAGTCAGGACAACGACGCGATCTTCATTACTGATCCGGCGACGGTCGACTCGTTTGAGGGCAATTTCGAACGCATATGGGCGCGCGCGCAAAACATCGGCGCCCTGGATGCGACGCGCTAGGCCGACCCCGTCTAAGGGGATCCGTCTCGCGCTTGCGGCAGCCCTAATGGCGTGTAGCGCTCGTAACGTTGGTTGAACACGCCGGCGACGGTTTCCGTCCGTCGAATCGCCGCATCGTTTTGCGCGGTCAGAATCGAGGATACCTGCCAGCGCCATGTGGATGGGTCGTCTGTGCCGGGGCCGGTGGCGACCTCGGTCACGCCCGCCGCGTAGCCCACACCGCCGCCGATTGCGGTTGCAACAAGAATGAGGGACTTCCGCATCGTCTCCTCCGTGATCTTGGGGTTTATTGTCCGCGTCGCGCTTCCTACCATCTCCCATGCAGGCGACGCTAATTAATAAAGTCTAAACATAGATTTGTGGCTTGGCTAGGGCGATTCGCTCTTTGATTCCATTTCGCGCAGCAAGTTGTTCGCCATGGTGCGGGTTATACGTCGGCTTTGCGTCAAAGCTTCATTGTCGAGCGCATCGACAAGCGCTCGCGCGGCGCCGAGCGACCGCTCGATCCTCAGCGCGATATAACTGACGACGTGGGGCTCCACCTCGAGCTGGCGATCGCTGAACAGCTTGAAGAGGACCGCCTCGGTCAATTCGATATCCGGCGCGGCGAGGCGCGCGACCGGGGCCAATCGAAGGCGCGACAGAAGGTCGGGAAGGTCGAGGCCCCATGAGTTGGGAGCGGCGCGGCTGGTCAAGAGCAGCCATGCGTTGTTTTGCAGGGCGGTGTTGATCAGGTGAAAGAAGAGCGCTTCCGCCCGCCTTGCGCCGTCGGCGTCCTCGATCAGTACGGCATGCGCCCGAGCGCAGGCCTGAACGCTTTGTTCGTCCAGCTCCTGTCCGGAGAGGGCGACCGCGTCGGCGGCGCGGGCCCAGATCGCTCCGAGGTGGCTCTTTCCCGCCCCCTCCGGCCCGACGAGCATCAACATGCGCCCGGCCCAGTTCGGCCAGCGTTCAATCGCCGTCAACGCCTCATGGTTCGACGGCGCCGAGAGAAAATCCTCGCGCGCGAAACTTGGCGAATGCGGCCAGCGAAATGTGAGCTGGCGAGGCGGAGCCATCATTGGCTCTCCGGCTCCGAGCCGCCTCGGTAGAGCGGACTCGTCAGGTAGACAGTAATGAGGTGACGAGCCAAGACGCCAATCGCCGCTGCGGTTGGTACGGCGATGAGCAGGCCGAGGAAGCCGAACAGCTGGCCGAAAGCCAAGAGCGCAAACATCAGCCAGACCGGGTGGACCCCGATCGATTCGCCGACGAGCTGCGGCGACAGCACGTAGCCCTCCAGGAATTGACCCGCTCCCACAACGGCGAGAGCCAGCAGGAACAGCTCAAGACTTGGCCATCCCTCAAACAGGGCGACGCTGAGCGAAAGCACAAGCGCGGTCAGCGACCCGACATAAGGCACGAAGCTCAGGACGCCGCCGACAACGCCGATCAGAAAGCCGTAGTCGAGCCCAATCAGCGTCAAGCCGACGCTGTACCAGAGCGCCAGGAAGAGGCAGACGAGCGACTGGCCGCGGATGAAGCCCGCCAGCGCGTGGTTTATCTCCCGGGCGATCTTTCTCAGCGTTTCGCGATGGTCGAGCGGGAGCCAGGAGTCGAGCTTCGAGATCATCCGGTCCCAATCGACGAGAATATAGAAGGCGACGACGGGCGTTACGATCAGGAGGGAGAGGAAGTTGAACAACGCGCCGCCGCCCGACACGAGCTTTGTTAGCGTATCGAGAAGCCATTGCGCGCTCTGGCTGACAAAGTCGCCGACCGACTTCTGAATCTGCGCGCTCGACGATTGTTGATTGAGTCCCGAGGGCCTCGAGCCACGGGCCGCCATATTTTGCAATGAACGCATTCCCCTCCGTCACGGCGAAGGCCTGAAGTCGCACCGCATAGCCTGGCAGGTGCCGAGCGAAGGCGATGAACTGGCTTCCCAACACCGGGAAGACGAGAATGAAAAAAAGAACGACGGTCACGACAAAAACAGTAAGAATAAGCAGCGACGCGCCGAGCCGATTGAACCCGAACCTCTGAAGTTTGAGAACGACGGGGTCGAGAAGATAGCCGAGAACGATACCGGCGGCGAACGGGGTTATGGTTGAGCCGAGCAAATAGACGATCAGCAGCAGGGCCGCCACTCCAAGGCCCCAGAAGAGGACCTGGCGCTCGAGGTTCACCGGCAGACCCTCATGGCGTTTCAGACCCGGCTGGCCGGCTGCAGCAAGTCCCATTTGCCGCCCCAGGGATCGACGAAGACCGCAACGAGCCCGTAAGGTTCGCGGCGCGGCGTTTCCAGAAATTTGAGGCCGCGTCGAAGCAGATTGTCGTAGTCCGTCCAGAAGTCGCCGGAATGAAGAAAAAAGCCGACGCGCCCTCCGGTCTGATCGCCAATGCGGATCCTCTGACGTTCCTCGCTTGGAACCGCGAGCACGAGCGCGGCGCCTGGGCTCAGCGACGGGGCGACGACAACCCAGCGCTTCTCGGCAGAGAGGGGCGTGTCCTCAAGCACCGCGAAGCCCAGGACGTCGCGGAAGAACGCGAGCCCTTCGTCGTAACTGGGGACGAGAACCGTGACGGCCGCGAGACTTTGGAGCATGGCTCGGCGCTCTATCGGCTCATATGGTCCAGCCATTGGGCGATATAGACGCCGCCCGAGGCCAGGGTCGTAGCCGCGACCGTCCATTGAAGCACGGTCTGCAGAAGCGGCACTTCGAGACCGTAGGCGCGGACCCCGAGCGCGACGCCGGCAAGGGTGATCTGAGCGACCGTATTCAGCTTCGACACCCAGACCGGGCGAATTTCAACCGGCTTGTCGAGCAGCCAGGAGACCAGCACCGCGACGAGAATCATCACGTCTCTTGATACGACCGTGATCGCGATCCAGGCCGGCAGACCGGCGTAGATCGCCAGCGAAACATAGATCGAAATCAAGAAGCGCCTTGTCGGCGAGAGGATCGAGATAGGCTCCGAGCTCGCTGCGGAGGTCGAATCGTTTGGCGATAAAGCCGTCGACGGCGTCCGACACGCCGGCCAGAATAAAAATCAGGAACGCGGGAAGGAATCGTTGCGAGATGATCATCATGACCGCCAGAGGCGTCATTAGCATTCGCGCCAGCGTGATGAAATTGGGTAAATTGTGGAGGATGTTGCCAATATTCATCAAGTATTGACGCCCTGGCGTCACCAGCCCAGCCATGCCCTTCCCTGGACTTCGCCACGCGCCTGGGATGACCGCGAGCACGGATAGCACGAAGTCGACGAGGTTGGGAAACCGGGCCTGACCGACCGCCCTTGCGCGTTGCCTGGCGGGCAATTACCCCGATCGTCGCCAAACCCAGCGAGCCCGGATGCCCGACAGCCGAAAACCTCTCACCTATGCCGAATTGGGGGTCGACATCGATGTCGGCAACCGGATCGTGGACCGGATCCGTCCGTTCGCTCGCGCCACGCGCCGTTCGGGAGCGGGCGCGGAGCTTGGCGGATTCGGCGGGCTGTTCGATCTCAAGGCCGCCGGCTTTGTCGACCCGATCCTGGTCGCCGCCAACGACGGGGTCGGCACCAAGGTGAAGATCGCCATCGAGAGCGGGATCTACGATACGATCGGAATCGACCTCGTGGCGATGTGCGTCAACGACATCGTCGTCCAGGGCGCCGAGCCGCTGTTTTTCCTGGATTATTTCGCCTCCGGCAAGCTCGATGAGAATGTCGCCTCCGCCGTCGTTCGGAGCATCGCCGAGGGCTGCGCGCAATCGGGATGCGCATTGATCGGCGGAGAGACGGCGGAGATGCCGGGTCTTTACGCCCCGGGCGATTTCGACATCGCCGGCTTCGCCGTGGGCGCCGCGGAACGCGGGACGCTCATGCCCCGGCCGGGATTGAAGCCGGGGGACCTTGTCTTCGGCCTGCCGTCGTCCGGCGTTCATTCCAATGGATTTTCGCTCGTGCGGCGCGTTGTCGCCCGGTCCGGCCTGGGTTGGGACGCTCCCGCCCCGTTCGATCCGGCGCGGTCGCTCGCCGCGGCGCTGCTGACCCCGACGCGCCTTTACGTGCGGCCGCTGCTTGACGCGCTCAAGCGCACCCGAGGCCTATATGCGCTCGCCCATATCACCGGCGGCGGCTACCCGGACAATCTGCCCCGCGCGGTCGATGACGGTCTCGCGATCACTCTCGATCTCGACGCCTTCACGCCGCAGCCGGTCTTCGCCTGGCTCGCCTCGGCCGGCGGCCTCGACGAAGCGGAGATGCTGCGCACCTTCAATTGCGGGTTCGGGATGGCGGCTTTCGTTTCCGCGGACAGCGAGGGAGAAGCGCGCGAGGCGCTGGCGGGCGCGGGCCTCGAGCCGGTCCTGATTGGCGAGCTTGTTCCCTTCGAAGGCCAGCGCCTTGTCACCCGCGGGAGGCTCAAGCTGTGAGCCTTCGCGGGTGCGGACCGCGGTTCTCATCTCGGGCCGCGGCTCGAATATGGTCGCCTTGATCGAAGCCGCGCGATCGCCGGACTTTTCGGCTGAGATCGTGCTGGTTCTGTCGGACAACCCGGCCGCGGCCGGGCTTTCGCTCGCGCGCGAGGCGGGCGTCGCCGCCGAGGCGGTCGACTTTCGAGCCTACGGGGCCAAGCCGGCGTTCGAGGCCGCGCTCGAGGCGCGGCTTGCCGCGGCCTCGGTCGAGATTGTCTGCCTCGCCGGGTTCATGCGGCTTTTGAGCCCGGCCTTCGTCGAGCGGCGGCGGGGACGCATCCTCAATATTCATCCTTCGCTGCTGCCCAACCTGCGCGGCCTCAACACCCATGAGCGGGCGCTCGCCCAGGGGCTCGCCGAACACGGCTGCACGGTTCATTTGGTGACCGCCGAACTCGACGCCGGACCGATCCTCGTCCAGGCGCGCGTCCCCGTTCTTTCCGGCGACGACGCCCACGTCCTTGCGGCGCGCGTTCTCAAGGAGGAGCACCGGATCTATCCGCAAGCGCTTGACGAACTCGCCCGTTCGCTGCGAACCGCGCCTTAAGCGCGGGCGATTGCGTCGGGAACGGCGGCTATGTCGCGCGACAGCGAGCATTGGGTTCGTTTCGCCAAAACGGCTAGTATAACATATGATGATATTGTTATACTATTTGTTCAGGTCACAAATGTGATTTGCCGGATGGACGTCCCGCGAGCCACCCCGGCCGTTAAGCAAACCGCGCTCGCCATGCTTGCGGCGGGGCGCGATTGGATCAATATTTCGCTAACGGAAAAGGAGATTTGTTTGCCCTCGGCGCTGGCGACCAAAGAGGAGCCCATTCCATCGACCGCGATGATCGCGGCGAATGACGAGCAGCCGCCGTTGTTGTCGTCGCCCGTGCGCTTCATCAATCGAGAATTGTCGTGGCTCGAGTTCAATCGAAGGGTGCTCGAGGAGGCCGCCAACTCGGCTCATCCGCTGCTTGAGCGTCTGCGGTTCCTTTCCATCTCGGCCGCCAATCTCGACGAGTTTTTCATGGTCCGCGTCGCCGGCCTGGTTGGCCAGGTGCTCACCGGGGTCGCCGAAATTTCCGACGACGGGCGCACTCCCGCCGAGCAGCTCGAACGCATCAGCGAGCGCGTCGCCTCGCTGGTCGCTTCGCAACAGTCGCGCTGGAAAGCGCTGCAATCCGAGCTTGCCGCCAATGGCGTCGTCATCCTCGAGGTCGGCGATCTGACCCGTCGCGAACGGGAATGGCTGCAGGACTACTTCCTCTCGCAGGTGTTCCCGATTCTGACGCCGCTTGCGGTCGATCCGGCGCATCCGTTTCCGTTCATTCCCAATCTCGGATTCACACTGGCGCTCGAACTCCTCAATCCACGCAAGGGGGAGACGATGAGCGCGCTGGTGCGCATTCCTGGAAGCGTCGACCGCTTCGTGCGATTGTCTGACGGTCCACTCGGGGGCGCCGCGCGCTTCGTGATGTTGGATCGGTTGATTGTCGCGTTCATCGGGCTCCTGTTTCCGGGCCACGAAGTCTTGGGCGAGGGCGCGTTTCGCGTCATTCGCGACAGCGACATTGAAGTCGAGGAGGAGGCGGAAGACCTCGTTCGCCTGTACGAGAGCGCGCTCAAGCGGCGCCGGCGCGGGAGCGTCATCCGTCTCGAGATCGAAGCCCGTATGCCGGAGTCGCTGCGCGCGTTCGTCGCTGGCGACGTCGACGTGGTTCCGTCCGGGATCGTGCCCATCGAGGGAATGCTGGCGCTCAACGACTTGTCGCAACTGGTGGCGATCGATCGCCCCGAGCTTAAATTTCCCCCTTACAACCCCCGCTTTCCCGAGCGCGTCAAGGAACTCGGCGGCGACATTTTCGCCGCGATCCGGCAGAAGGATCTCGTTGTCCATCATCCTTACGAATCGTTCGACGTCGTCGTTCGCTTCCTCAATCAGGCGGCGCACGATCCCAACGTGGTCGCGATCAAGCAGACGCTTTACCGCACGTCGGCCGATAGCCCGATCGTGCGCGCGCTCATCGAGGCCGCGGAGGCTGGAAAATCGGTCACAGCGCTGGTGGAACTGAAGGCGCGCTTCGATGAAGAGGCCAATATCCGCTGGGCGCGCGATCTCGAGCGCGCGGGCGCGCAAGTCGTCTACGGGTTCATCGAGCTCAAGACCCACGCCAAGCTGTCGATGGTGGTGAGGCGCGAAAGCGGATCGCTGGTCAACTATTGTCACCTTGGCACCGGGAACTATCATCCGGTGACCGCCAGGATTTACGCCGATATTTCCCTGTTCACCGCTGATGCGGCGATCGGGAGGGATGTCGCGCGAATTTTCAATTTCATCACCGGCTACGCCGAGCCGGACGGCCTCGAGCAGATGTCGATTTCGCCGATCACGCTCAAGAAGACGCTTCTGCGCAATATCGCCGATGAGATCGACTATGCGCGGCTCGGCCGCCCCGCCCAGATCTGGATCAAATGCAACGCTCTCGTCGATCCGCAGATCATCGACGCGCTCTATGCCGCAAGCCGCGAAGGCGTCCAGATCGACATCGTGATACGCGGAATTTGCTGCCTGCGGCCGGGTGTCCCGGGACTTTCCGACAACATTCGGGTCAAGTCGCTCATCGGCCGATTCCTGGAGCATGCGCGCATTTACGCGTTCGGCGCCGGTCATGGGCTCCCGAGCCCCAGAGCCCGGGCGTTCATTTCATCCGCCGATCTCATGCCGCGCAATCTTGATCGGCGCGTCGAGGCTCTGGTTCCGCTGCTCAATCCGACGGTTCATCAACATGTCCTCGACCAGATCATGCAGGCCAATCTGATGGACAACCAGCAGAGCTTTCGGATTCTGCCGGATGGCTCGAGCGAGAGAATCGTCCCTGCGGAGGGGGAGGAGCCGTTTAACGCCCACAATTATTTCATGACCAATCCGAGCCTTTCGGGTCGCGGCAAGGCGCTGGTGGAATCCTTTCCGATGGCGCTGCGCCGGCGCCTCTGATAGACGCCCTCGCGCGCCGATCCGAGGCGCCCGGCAGGATTGGTTATGCTCGACACGGTCCCGACACGGCCAGCCACGCCCGGCAGCGCCCGGGGACGATTGCCGGGCGAACCGGTCGCGATCGTCGACATCGGCTCGAATTCGGTGCGGCTGGTGTCGTACGAGTCGCTGTCGCGGGCGCCGACGCCGACCTTCAATGAAAAGGCGTTATGCGGTCTCGGCAAAGGCGTCGCGATGACCGGGCTTTTGCCGGAGGAGGGCATCGTCAAGGCGATGGCCGCGCTTCAGCGCTTTCGCGTTCTCTGCGACACGATGGGGATAAAGGACGTGCGCGGCATCGCGACGGCCGCTGTGCGCGACGCGGCGAACGGAGCGGAATTCCTCGATCGCGCGGAACGCGTGCTTGGGCGCAAAATCGAGCTCCTGAGCGGCCAGCGGGAAGCAAAATTGTCGGCGCTTGGCGTCATAAGCTCGATTTACAAGGCGGACGGCGTCGTCGGCGACTTGGGCGGCGGCTCGCTCGAGCTCACTGACATTCGGGACGGGGATTGCGCGCAGGGGGTGACCCTCCCGTTGGGCGGCTTGTCCTTGATGGACCTCTCCGAGCGTTCGCCAAAAAAGGCCGCCAAGATCGTCCGTGAGAAGCTCGCGACTGTGAAGGCGCTTAAGGGGCTGCCTGGCCGCACGTTCTATGCCGTCGGCGGCACATGGCGCGCTTTGGCGCGCCTGCATATGCGGCAGCGGCAGTACCCGATGAACGTGATGCATAATTACATCATCCCCTCGCGCGACGCGCTCGAATTCGCCGCGCTGGTCGAACGGATCGAGGCGGACGCGCTGCTGTCGATCGAGTCGGTCTCGTCGGCGCGCAGGCCGCTCCTCGCTTACGGCGCCGCGGTGCTGGAAGAGATAATCCGCCGGTCCAATCCGAAAGAGATCGTCGTTTCCGCCCTCGGCGTTCGCGAGGGGCTCATCTACTCGCGGCTCACTCCCGAGGAGCAGGTGGAGGATCCGCTCATCGTGTCCGCACGCGAGTTCAACTCGTTGCGCTCGCGGGCGCCGGAGCATGGCGAAGAGCTCTACGCGTGGACAAGCCGCCTGATCGAATTCGACCCATCTCGAGGAGGACGATCAGGACCGGCGCCTGCGCCACGCCGCATGTCTCTTGTCGGACATTTCCTGGCGCGCCCACCCCGACTATCGTGGGGTCCAGGCCTATGATCTGGTGGCTAACGCGGCCTTCATAGGCGTCGATCATCCCTCGCGCGCGTTTCTCGCGCTGGCCGCTTCCTACCGGCATATGTCCAACGAAGATCTGGTTTCGCCGCAGTCACGCGCGCTCGTGACGGCGCGGCAACTCGATCGGGCGCGAATTCTCGGCGCGGCGATGCGGGTCGCCTATAACATTTCGGCCGCGATGCCAGGCGTCCTGCCGCGCGCGCCCATGGCGTGCGCAAAGGGCCGGGTGATCCTGAATTTGCCGGCCGCCCTCGTTCCACTCAACGGCGAGCGGCTTTTGTCGCGCATGCGGCTATTTGCTCGACTGATCGGCGGCGAACCGGAGATCCGCGCGTCTGCTTGAGCTTCGCCAGGCTGCGCCCGCGCCGAGGGTGACCGCGAAGCTTCACCCGACGACGATATACGCTTCAAAACACACTGAAGCGCCGAACGGATTCTTTACGGGCCCGCCTGCAAGCTTGTGCTTTCCGCGCCTTGCCCCTCACGCTAGCCGATCGGTCAGACATGCATTCGCTTCGCACCGACAGCCAATTTTTTCGCGATGCTCTCGAACGGGTAGGCAAGCCGGATGAGGGGCGAGCTTCGCGTGCGCCAGCCCCGGTCGGGGCGGGACGCGAGGCCGAACCGAATGGCGTCGGGAAGGCGCTCCTGTTCGACCGGCGGGACGTCGAGCCAGCGCGCGTGATCGGGCGCCTGGTTGCTCTGAACGGAACGCAGGGTGTGATCAGCTGTCCGCTCAGGACGGACGAGGACGAGTGGTCGATCGGCCATCTCATCACCATCGTCCACCGGAACGCGCGTCTGGTGGGCACCGTCTGCGAAGTTTCGACCGATGACGGCCGGTGGTCCGAACATGAGGCCAATACCGCTCGCGTCACGGTCGAACTCAATGGTGAAATTATCGATGACTCCGACGGCGCGCCTTTTTTCCATCGCGGGGTGCGTTCATTTCCTTCGCTGGGCGCGCCCGCCCATCGGATACGAGCCGACGATCTCCGAGCCATCTATACGTTTCGCGGACGGCAAGGCGTCGAAATCGGTCGGTTGAGCCAAAACCAGGATATTCCCGCGGAGATCGACGTGGGCGAGTTGATCCGGCGTCACTTCGCCCTCTTGGGGTCGACAGGCGTTGGCAAGACGACTTCGGTCAGTTTGCTGTTGAAGAAGTCGTTGGCCGTAAGGCCGAAGCTCCGCATCATCATCTTTGATCCGCACAACGAATATGCAGCTCATTTTCCCGGACTGGCGCAGATCGTCGATTTCGGAAAGCCTGGAGCTGCCGTTCTGGATGTTCAAATTCGATGAGCTGGCCGATGTCGTGTTCAGCGGCAGGCAGCCCCATCCGGACGAACGGGATGCGCTCTACGAAGTCATCCGCATCGCAAGGGCGAAATACCAGGCCGACCTGGGTTCGGCCGCCGGGACCAGCGCGGTGCGCCGGCAGCCGGCCGCCGAGGGGAATTCCGTATCGGCTGACACGCCGTCGCCGTACCGCATCATCGACGTCGTCGCGGTGATCGAGGAATGGCTCGGTATGCTCGACCAGCGGTTCCCCCGTTCCGATTTGCGGGCTTTGCGCTATCGACTCGAGGGGCTCAATCGCGATCCGCGCTATCGATTCATGTTCGGCAGGCTGGTTGTCGAGGACGATATCGCCAAGGTGATATCCAAACTGTTTCGGATCCCCACCCGAGGGCTGCCGGTCACCATCGTCCGGCTTGCTGGTCTGCCGAATGAAGTCACCAACTCAGTCGTGTCCGTGCTGGCTCGGCTCGCGTTCGAGATCGCATTCTGGTGTTCAGGGGCATATGAAATCAATGTGTTGTGCGAAGAAGCCCACCGCTATATTTCCTCCGAAAACAAGCAAACCTTTGGCCCGGCTCGGCAGGCGATCGGCCGGATTGCAAAGGAGGGGCGGAAATATGGCGCATCGCTCGGGGTCGTCACACAACGGCCTTCGGAACTCGACCCAACCGTGCTGTCGCAATGTTCGACCTTGTTCGCCATGCGGCTCGCCAACGAGCTGGACAAAGGGATCATTCGCGCCGCGGCGGGCGTTTCGGCCGCCAGCACGATCGCCTTCCTGTCCTCGATCGCCGACCGCGAGGCGATCGCGTTTGGCGAGGCCATCGCCACGCCGATGCGTATGAAGTTCGCCGACATTTCGGCCCGCGCCGACGACCGTCGCGCCCATGTCTCCGGCGAGCGCGACGCGGATCCGATCGATCTGAGGAAGCTCGCGGCTCAATTGCGTGGCGAGGCCTCGGCATAGGCGCGCCTTGGGCCAAGTTGGGGGAAGGTGAAGGCATAATCCTTTTCAACATTATGTATATGTAATTATTAGACGTGCGTGGCCACCCTGCCGCGTCGCGGCGGAATGGACATTTGCAATCGGCGCGCATGAACGCCATATAGGGGGCGCCAGCCCCCGGTCGGAGCGATCATCCTTGAGCCGGGGCTATCACGACCCCCACCGGCGGTCCTTGAAACCGTCAAGGCGAGGAGAAGTCACTTATGGCGGCCGTCCAAGAGACCGTCGATCGCGTGCGCTCGATTGAGGTCGACGCGTACAAATATGGTTTCATCAGCCCGATCGAGTCCGATCTGGCCCCCAAGGGCTTGAGTGAGGACACTGTTCGGTTCATCTCGCTGAAGAAGGATGAGCCGGAATGGCTGCTCGACTGGCGGCTCGAGGCTTTCCGTCGTTGGCAAACGATGGAAGAGCCGAAATGGGCGCGCGTCAGCCATCCGCCGATCGACTACCAGGACATCTACTATTTCGCCGCGCCAAAATCGGCGCCCGCGCCGAAGTCGCTCGACGAGGTCGACCCGGAGCTGTTGCGGACCTACGCCAAGCTCGGCATTCCGCTGGTCGAGCAGGAGGTTCTGGCTGGTGTCGAGAGGCCAAGGGTGGCGGTCGACGCCGTCTTCGATTCCGTTTCGATCGCGACGACCTTCAAGGCGGAGCTCGCCAAGGCCGGGGTCATCTTCTGCTCCTTTTCCGAGGCGGTCCGAAATCATCCCGACCTCGTGCGCCGATACCTCGGCACGGTGGTGCCGATCACGGACAACTTCTACGCCACGCTCAATTCGGCCGTCTTCTCCGACGGTTCGTTCGTCTATGTGCCGCCGGGCGTGCGCTGCCCGATGGAGCTCTCGACCTATTTCCGCATCAACGAGCGCAATACTGGGCAGTTTGAGCGCACGCTGATCATCGCCGACCGGGGAGCCTATGTCAGCTACCTCGAGGGCTGCACCGCGCCGAAGCGGGATGAGAACCAGCTGCACGCAGCCGTTGTCGAACTCATCACGCTCGATGACGCGGAGATCAAATACTCGACGGTGCAGAACTGGTATCCCGGCGATTCCGAGGGCCGCGGCGGCATCTACAATTTCGTGACCAAGCGCGGCGACTGCCGCGGCGCCCGGTCGAAGATCTCATGGACGCAGGTCGAGACCGGCTCGGCGATCACCTGGAAATATCCGTCCTGCATTTTGCGCGGCGAGGCCTCGCGCGGCGAATTCTATTCGATCGCGATTTCGAACGGGCGCCAGCAGGTCGACAGCGGAACGAAGATGATTCATCTCGGCCGCAACACGACGAGCCGTATCATCTCCAAAGGCGTCGCCGCCGGCAAATCGCAGAATACTTATCGTGGGCAGGTGTCGGCGCATCGCCTGGCGACGGGAGCGCGCAATTTCACCAATTGCGATTCGCTTTTGATCGGACACGAATGTGGCGCGCACACGGTGCCCTATATCGAGGCGAAGAACGCCTCGGCGGTGATCGAACACGAAGCGACCACGTCGAAAGTGTCGGAAGAGCAGCTGTTTTATTGTCTCCAGCGCGGCCTGTCGGCGGAGGAGGCGACGGCGCTGATCGTCAACGGTTTTGTGCGCGACGTGCTGCAGCAATTGCCGATGGAGTTCGCTGTCGAAGCGCAGAAGCTCATCTCGATCAGCCTCGAAGGAAGCGTCGGATGACGGCCAACTCGGGCCGCGCGCGAGCCGAGGGAATGCGGATGCTTGAAATCAAGAACCTCAAGGTTTCCATCGAGGACAAGCTGATCCTCGACAACCTCAGCCTGACTGTCAAAGCAGGCGAGGTTGCGGCGATCATGGGTCCGAACGGCTCCGGCAAGTCGACGCTCGCCTATGTCCTCGCGGGCAAGCCGGCGTACGAGGTCCAATCCGGCGAGATTTTGCTCGATGGAGAGAATCTCCTCGAGCTTGAGCCAACCGAGCGCGCGCTCAAAGGCGTGTTTCTGGCGTTCCAGTACCCGACCGAGATTCCAGGCGTGACCACGATGTCATTTCTGAAGGCGGCGTTGAACGCGAAGCGGCGGGCCCACGGAGAGGGCGATCTCACCACGCCGGACTTCATGCGCCGCGTGCGCGAGTCCGCGAGCGCGCTCAAGATCGATCAGGAGATGCTGCGGCGGCCGCTCAACGTCGGCTTTTCCGGCGGCGAGAAGAAGAGGTTCGAGGTCCTGCAGATGGCTCTGCTGGCGCCTCGGGTCGGCGTCCTTGACGAGACAGACTCGGGCCTCGACATTGACGCGCTCAGAGTTGTCGCGGAAGGCGTCAACGGCCTTCGCGACCCGAAGCGGGCTTTCCTCGTCATCACGCACTATCAGCGGCTCTTGGATTACATCAAGCCGGATGTTGTGCACGTGATGGCCAAGGGCCGAATAGTCGCGAGCGGCGGCCCTGAGCTTGCGCTTGAGCTCGAACGGACCGGTTATCGCGGCTACGCGGAGGAGGCTGCGTGATTCGCCGATGACCGCGCATGTCGTCAATCGATCGGCCGCCGAAAGGACGCTCGCGCGGCAATTCGCCGAGCAGGAGCGGCGCGAGCCGTCGTCCGCTCGCGCCGCCGCCTTCGCTCGGTTCGCCGCGGCCGGATTGCCGACTCGCCGCGTCGAGGCTTGGCACTACACCGACTTGCGCGCCTCGATGGCCGATGCGGCGCCGATCCTGCCCGCGCCCGCCCCGGCCGACGTCGAAGCGGCGCGCGCTCGCCTCGCCGGCCACGAGCGGTTTGCGGCAGGGGCGCGACTTGTCCTGCTCGGCGGACGCTTCATCGCGGAGCTTTCCGACCCTCTCCCTGACGGGGTCTCCATCGCGCAAGGGCCGGTCGCCGCTCACGCGGTCGACGATCCATTGGCTGCTCTCAACGAGGCGCTGAGCCCGTCCGGTCTTACAATCGCGGTCTCGCGCGAGGCGAAGCTCGCCGAGCCGATCACGGTCCTGCATCTTGCCGACGGGACCGCATCCCATTCGGTTTATTCGCGCACCGCGATTACGCTCGAGGCCGGGGCGCAGGCTTCATTCATTGAGATATTCGACGGCGCTCGCCAGGGTGTGCAGCGACATGCGGCGACGATCATGACGCTGGCCGAGAGCGCCAGGGCGAGGCACGTCGCGGTCGTCGGGGACGAGCCCGGGCTTCATGTCGAAACCCAGACTTGCGAACTGGCGAAGGGCGCGGAGTTCAGCGCCTTCGGACTCGTTTCCGGCGGCGAGCTGACGCGCCGGCAGATTTTTGTCAGGATGACTGGCGTTCAAGCCAAGGCGTCGCTTGGCGGACTGGCGCTTATCGACGGCTCCCGGCGCGCCGATACGACGCTGCAAGTCGTTCACGCGGCGCTCGGCGGAACGAGCCGCGAGTTCTATCGCGCTATCGTCGATGACGACGCAATCGGTGTGTTTCAGGGAAAAATCATCGTCGAACAGGCGGCGCAAAAAACCGACGGAGCGATGAAGTCGCAAGCGATTCTCTTGTCGCCGCGAGCGCAGATGAACGAGAAGCCGGAGCTTGAGATCTTCGCCGACGACGTCGTGTGCGGACATGGGGCGACGGTCGCATCGCTCGATCCGGAGCAGGTGTTCTATTTGGAGTCGCGCGGCATTTCGACCAGCGACGCCAAGGCGATGTTGCTCGAGGCTTTCGGAGGGGAGTCCATCGACCGAATCGAAGACGAGCTCTTGGTCCGCCCGTTGCGCGCCCTGCTCGCCGAATGGCTTGGGGCGGGAAAGGCGAAGACGTGAACAAGTTCGTACAGCCCGCGCTCGACGCCTACGACGTGGAGGCGATACGCGCGGATTTCCCGATCCTCGCCGAGCGGCCGTATGGAAAGCCGCTTGTCTATCTGGATAATGCCGCGTCGGCCCAGAAGCCGAGGCAGGTCATCGAACGTCTGACGCACGCTTACGAGCACGAATACGCCAACGTGCATCGCGGACTGCACTATCTCGCCAATGCGGCGACCGAGGCCTATGAGGCGGCCCGGGAGAGTGTGCGCCGGTTCCTCAACGCCGCCTCAGCCGAGGAGATCGTTTTCACCCGTTCGGCGACGGAGGCGATCAATCTCGTCGCCGCGAGCTTTGGCCTCAAGCACATCGGCGCGGGCGACGAGATCGTGCTCAGCGTGATGGAGCATCACTCCAACATCGTGCCGTGGCATTTCCACCGCGAGCGCAAGGGCGCGATTCTGCGCTGGGTCGACGTGGGCGACGACGGTTCTTTCTCGCTCGAGGCGTTCGAACGCGAACTCAGCGAGCGCACGAAAATCGTCGCGATCACGCAGATGTCCAACGTCCTCGGGACCGCGCCGCCGATCAAGGAGATCGTCCGAATCGCGCATGCGCGAGGGATCCCCGTCCTCGTCGATGGTTCGCAAGGCGCGGTGCATCTCGACGTCGACGTGCGCGACCTCGACGTCGACTTCTATGTTTTCACCGGCCACAAGGTTTATGGACCGACCGGAATCGGCGTGCTCTATGGCAAGCGCGAACGTCTCGAGGGCCTGCCGCCATACCAGGGCGGCGGCGAGATGATCGAGGAAGTCACCCGGGAGACGGTCTCCTACAACCATCCGCCGCATCGATTCGAGGCTGGCACCCCGCCGATCGTGCAGGCGATCGGGCTTGGAGCCGCGATCGATTATACGGAGGCGATCGGACGAGCGCGTATTCGCGCCCATGAGGAAGCGTTGCGGGCTTATGCGCATGAACTTCTGTCGTCGATCAATTCGCTGCGCATTATCGGGGACGCGGCGGGGAAAGGTCCCATCGTCTCATTCACGATGGAGGGCGCGCACGCGCATGACATCGCGACCTTGATCGACCGATCGGGCGTCGCCGTCAGGGCAGGCACGCATTGCGCGATGCCTTTGTTGCAAAGATTCGGCGTGACCTCCACCTGCCGGGCTTCGTTTGCGCTCTACAACACCTTCGACGAAGTTGAGGCGCTGGCGGAATCGCTGGTGCGCGCGCGAAAGCTGTTTCAGTAGGGAGATGGGCATGGACGAGGCGCAGAGCCATGCGAATGACGTCGAAACTCCCGCGGGTCCAGTCGATCGCAACGCGATTTTCCGGCCGCCCTCGAAGATGGCGCCGGAAGCACTGAGCCAGTTGACGGATTCCATTGTTGCGGCGTTGAAAACCGTCTACGACCCGGAAATTCCGGCCGATATCTACGAACTGGGGCTCATCTACAATGTTGATATCGATGACGACCGTTTTGTCAGCATCGACATGACCTTGACCGCGCCGGCGTGTCCGGTCGCGGGCGAAATGCCGACCTGGGTTGAAAACGCGGTCAGCGCCGTCCCCGGCGTCGCCGGCGCGAAGGTCAACATGGTCTTCGATCCGCCTTGGGATCAAAGCCGCATGTCCGACGAGGCGCGCGTCGCCCTCGACATGTGGTGAGCAGGCAGACTTGCGCCGACGCACTGCGCGATCCCAGTTGATCGTCTTCGGTTCGCCAGCGACGAGGACCTGAGGAATGGACCCGTCGAGCGCTAGGCCCTCGTCTTGGCTCAGCGACGAGCGAACGCGCGGGTTCATCTACCAAACATTGCTGCTTGGATGCATCGCGGCGCTGGCGTGCGGCGCGATCTACAACGCCGTGGTCAATATGCGCGCCCGCGGCATTCCGATGGGCTTCGGCTTCTGGAACGATGTCGCCGGCTTCGACATCAATCTCCACCTGATCAGCTACTCCAACCTGTCCACTTATGGACGGGCCTTTTGGGTCGGGCTGCTCAACACGCTTCTCATCGCCGTGATCTGCATTCCGCTGGCGACGCTGTTGGGTTTCGTGATTGGCGTGGCGCGCCTTTCGCCCAACTGGCTGCTTTCTCGATTTGCGCTCGTTTACACCAGCATCATGCGCAATGTGCCGCTCTTGCTGCTGTTGCTGTTCTGGTACAACGCGGTTCTCAAGTCTTTGCCAGGACCCCGACAGTCGATCAGCATCGGCGATGTCGTCTTTCTTAACAATCGGGGCCTCTATTTGCCCATGCCCGTCGCGCGAGAGCCGGCCGCGTGGTTTTTGGGCGCTGTCTTGATAGCTTTCGCCCTTGCGGCCGGATTTCGCGTGTGGGCGAAACGGCGACAGGACAGGACTGGCGCGCAAGCGCCGACCGTGCTTGTCGCCGCGGCGCTCGTCCTTGGACTTCCTGCTCTTGTGATGGCCATGGCCGGAGCTCCGTTCTCGTTTGATGTAGCGCAGCTGTCCGGCTTCAATCTCAAAGGCGGCCTCCAGATCATCCCGGAAATGGCCGCGCTTGTGGTCGGGCTGGTCACTTTCACTGCTGCGTTCATCGCGGAAATCGTTCGGGCAGGCGTCATGGCGGTGCCGGTTGGCCAGATCGAGGCGGCGGGCGCGCTCGGCTTGCATCGCGGCTTGTCGATGAGGCTGGTGGTCGTTCCGCAGGCTATGCGCCTCATCACGCCGCCGCTAACGTCGCAATACCTCAACGTCGTCAAGAATTCCTCGCTAGCCGTGTTCATCGGCTATCCGGATCTTGTGCAGATCTTCGCCGGCACCGTCCTCAACCAGACGCAGGCGGCGGTGCAGGTGATGGCGATCACCATGGCGGTCTATCTGGTCATCTCGCTCAGCGTTGCTCTGGCGCTTAACGCCTTCAATGCGCGCTACGCGCTCAAGGGGCGGTGAGCGTGGGCGCGCTGGCTTATGTCCGGGAGGCCTCGGAGCCTGAGGAAGCGCCGCCGATGCTGTCGAGCGGCGCGCTCGCCTGGGCCCGCGCCAATCTCTTTTCCTCGATCGGATCGACTTTCGTCACCATCGGCTGCGTTGCGTTCGTTGCATATTTGTTGCCGCAATTAGTCGCCTGGGCCACGACGCGCGCGATTTGGAGCGCGAGCGATGGCGCCCTCTGCCGCCAGCATCAGGATGGCGCCTGCTGGGCGTTCGTCATCGCGAAGTGGGATTATCTTCGCTTCGGGTCTTATCCGGTCGCGGAACGCTGGCGGGTCGACATGGTGGAGGCGGTCGGCGCTGTTTTGATCGTCTGGCTGCTGTGGACCGGCGCGCCCCGGCGGGCATGGGCGGCGCTTCTGTTCTTTGTCGTCTACCCGATCCTGGCCTTCATTCTCTTGCGTGGCTCATCCCTGCTTGGTCTGCCGATCGTCGATACGGGGCTGTGGGGAGGCATTTTCGTTTCGCTGTTGACCGCAGTTGTGGGGATCGCCTTCTCCTTGCCCCTCGGCGTGCTTCTCGCTCTTGGACGCCGTTCGCCGCTGCCGGTGGTGAGAACGGCGAGCGTCATCTTCATCGAATTCGTGCGCGGCGTTCCGTTCATCACGGTCTTGTTCATGGCGAACAATCTGCTGCCATTGTTCCTACCCGAAGCATGGACGCCGGATCGTCTGCTGCGCCCATTGGCGGGCATCGTCATATTCTCCGCCGCCTATATGGCGGAAGAAGTGCGCGGCGGCCTTCAGTCGTTGGGAACGGGACAGTACGAAGCCTCAATGGCGCTTGGACTGAACTATCCGCGAATGATGGCGCTCGTCATATTGCCCCAGGCGCTGACTTTGGTGATACCAGGCATTGTCAACAATTTCATTGGCCTGTTTATGGACACCACGCTCGTCTCGGTCGTTGGCGTGACGGATTTTCTCGAAGCAATGAACAACGCAATGAAAGACCCGGTCTGGGCGGGTCCGACGATCATGGTGACGGGTTACGTCTTCGCAGGGATCTTTTATTTCTGTTTCTGCTATGGGATGGCGCGTTATTCGGCTCACATCGAGCGAATCCTCGCCAAAGCACGCAAGTGACGTCAAACGCGTTGGCCGACGCCGGCGCGGCCGCGATCCGATTTACTGGCGTCCACAAATGGTATGGCGCCTTTCACGTGCTGCGGAACATCAACCTCACGGTGGGACGGGGGGAGCGGATCGTTGTCTGCGGTCCATCCGGGTCCGGCAAGTCGACGCTAATTCGGTGCGTCAATCGGCTCGAGAAACATCAGCGCGGGTCGATTGTGGTTGATGGAGTGGAACTGACCGACGACATCAAACGCATCGATGAAGTGCGACGGGAAGTCGGAATGGTGTTCCAGAGTTTCAACCTGTTTCCGCATCTCACGATTCTGGAGAATTGCGCGCTGGCGCCGATCTGGGTGCGCAAAATGCGCAAAGACGACGCTGATGAGTTAGCGACGAAACTGCTCGCGCGCGTGAAGATCCTGGACCAGGCGCACAAATATCCTGGCCAGCTATCGGGCGGTCAGCAGCAGCGCGCGGCGATTGCGCGCGCCTTGTGCATGACCCCGAAGATCATGCTTTTCGACGAACCGACGTCGTCGCTCGATCCGGAGATGGTGAAGGAAGTGCTGGATACGATGACCGCGCTGGCGCAAGAGGGCATGACGATGATCGTCGTGACGCATGAGATGGGTTTCGCACGCCAGGTCGCCGATCGCGTCGTATTCATGGACATGGGCGAGATTGTCGAGGTGAATGAGCCTCTAGCCTTCTTCGACCATCCGCAGCATGAACGCACGAGGCTGTTCTTGAGCCAGATTTTACGCTGAGGTTTACGGTGTGCAATATGAGCCGGGCGGTCGCAAAAGGCGTACGCGCTTTGCGGCCTGGTGTCAGGGGCCGTACAGCCAATCATAGCGCTCAGCTAGACGACGCGATCCAAGTGCGCGCATCGTCAAGTCCCGAGCGAACGCCAATGGACCGCTCAGGTGATAGATATAGCCGAGTTTGAGCGCTTCGCGCTGAACGCGGGCCGCCCTCGCCACGCGATCGTGCGAGTAGAATGATACGGCGGCGGAGATGTCCTGGACCTTAGCAAGGGAGCGGGCGAGCGCGCCTGCATCCTCAATTGCCTGGGCCGCGCCCTGCGCCAGGAACGGGACCATCGGGTGCGCTGCGTCGCCTACGAGCGCAACACGTCCGACAGAGAACGACGGAATTGGCGGACGACAATAGAGTGGCCAACGCCGCCATTGGACTGGCGCGTTTACTAGCGAGCGCGCTTCCTTCGACCACCCCCTGAACGCGGATTCAAGAATAGAGTGCCTGGCCGCTTCGTCCGCTTGATGATCGGCGCCGCCTCCCGGCGCTGCCGATGCGATGGTCGCCACCAGGTTGATGATCGATCCGCCCCGCAAGGGATATTGGACGAAATGCGCGTTTCTTCCCAGGCGCAGGATGATATCGTTCCGTCGTATCCACTGAAGGTCAGGAATATCGGCGTTGACGATTGCGCGATAAGCTACGCGTCCGGTAAATTCAGCCTGATCTTGGGCTCCGAGGCCCAATCGGTCGCGAACACGGGAGCGTAAGCCGTCAGCGCCAATCAGGAGATCGGCCTCGTCGCGGGCGTCGGTCAGGCCATTTGTCCATACGAGTGAAACCCCGCCCCCTTTGTCTGTAAAGTCGAGGACAGTCGAACCAAGTGACAGTTCGACCCCCGCCTGGCCACGTACGGCCTCTACCAGCGCGCGCTGCAGGTCGGCGCGATGAATGACGAAATACGCGGCGCCCCAGCGACGTTCTGCGTCGTCAAGCGGCATTCGCGTAAGTTCGAAGTTATCCGACCCCCGCAACACCAGAACGGCGCCGGGCCGCGAGGCGAACCGCAGCACCCGATCGAGCACGCCGAGTCTCGATAAGATGCGTGTCGCGTTCGGGGTGAGCTGTACGCCAGCTCCGAACTCCTCGAGCGTGCTTGCTTTTTCGTAAATCGCGACCCTGAAGCCTGCCTGCAAGAGCGCTATCGCTGCAGCAAGTCCGCCGATGCCCGCGCCGGCGATGATCGCGCGCGGCGACAAAGCGTCAGGCGACTTCGCGCAATTCGCACTCGGCGGGCGAACAGGGCGCGTCCAGCCCGCTGTCATAGACGAACCGAGTCGAACAGTAGGAGCAGATCGCCTCGCCGTCCGAACCCATGTCGATGAAAATGTGAGGATGGTCAAACGGTGGTTTGGCGCCCGTGCACATGAATTCCTTCACGCTAACCTTGATTGAAGAGACACCGAGATCATTGTGAAAATGCGGGATTAAGTGGTCCGCCATCGAGAGGTGCTCCTTAGAGGCGCTCGCCTTAGAGCATGTTCGAAGCGGCGACGCCAGCGCGAGCGTCCAAATGGGTCCCTTGCAGGCGCCGCGGGCGTCTCCGTTTGCGGCCTTGTAGCAACGGGTTGGTTTGAGTGTCGCAATTATATAGAAATATGTCAATATGTGAATATTATGTTCAAAAAAATGTCCAAGCGAGCAGTTTTGGGGAGATCGGCGCGCATGTCGGCTAGACAGGAATGACATCAACTTCGACTTCCAGCCGGTGACGGCCGGAGGACAGAATCATGCTTTCGACCGGTGAGACGTCTGTGTAGTCGCGACCCCTCGCAAGGACGATATGGTCATTTTGGATCGATCCTCCGTTCGTGGGGTCGAAGTCTCTCCAACCGAGGGTCGCGCCGCACCATACGGATACCCACGCATGAGTAGCGTCTGCTCCCGCGAGTCGCTCTTTGCCTGGCGGGGGGATGGTGCGAACATATCCGCTTACGTAAAGCGCTGGCAGGGCGACGCCACGCACTGCAGCGATCATGATATGAGCAAAATCCTGGCAAACGCCCCGTCGACGATCGAAGGCTTCGGCTGCCGGCGTGGTGACCTCTGTCGCCTCCGGGTCGTAGACGAAGTCAGACCGAATACGTTGCGCCAACTCAAGCGCAGCGTCAAAGATTGGACGGTCCGGTGTGAAGCTCTCTTTGGCGTATGCTGTCGCTTCGTCAAAGAGCGCGACGCAACGGGATGGATAGAGAGCGACTGCGGGGCAGTCCGCATCAAGCGACTTGATTGCGATTGCCTCGGCGGCGACACTCTCCCAACTTGGGCTTCCGATGGGCGTCGGCGCTCGAATGACTTGGACGCGTGACGACGCAACGATGGAGAGCTGTCGGTGAGGTTTTTCGATCCGCAAATTGAAGACACGGTTGCCGAACGGATCGAGCCCCTCGGTCAAGCGTTGTGAAACAGGATCGGTCGCGATGTTGAAGCGTTGAACTTCCTGCCCGTCGCCGGAACCAGGGGCAAGTCGCAAGACGCCAGTTGTGAGCTCGACAACCGCCCCATAGGTATAGCGCGTGAGATGTGTGATCGAGTAGATCACTCGAGTTCCGTAACTCGCTCCGCCCGGCCTTCGCCGGCTCCTTGCAAGAAATAACGGGCGGCGATCGCATTCGCCAAGCCGAGTACCTTTTGCTCGAACGTTAAAATCCGCGCATCGGTGAGCGATTCGGCGCGTTCGGTAGTCAGTTCCGCTTGCAAAAGGGTCGTTAGCCGTCTTGGCTCTTCGAGCATCCCGTCTCGGCGCAAGACCGGAAGCGTGCCAAGCCCTTCGTCGATACGATTGACTTGAAACGCTACGGATCGTGGATTAAACGGATCCAGCAAGGCCATATCTCGGACAGGCGCCAGCGCCATCCCAACAAGGTACCTCGAGCGGTAAGTAATCTGAGAGTTGATAAGATCGAGCATCACCCCCAGCGAGTGCTCGGTCGCATCATGTCCTGCAAATTGCCGCAACAGGCGGCAGGTGTTTGCTCCTCGTTCGACGCAACGTCCCATCACATAGAAGACCCAGCCTGCGCCGCGATTGAAGTTTTCATCGAACAATCCGGAAAGCGCTGCAATGGTCGTCAAGCCATCGTCGGCAAGATCGACAATTTCGCCGGCCGATGCAGGACGCTTCCTAGCAGGCTTCAGTGCGATTTCCAGACGGCCAATCAAGGCCCAGGTCTGATACGTAAGTCTTTCTCGGATCACCGACGCCGCGTCGCGGGCTGAACGGGCGAGCGACAGCACGGAACCATAATTGGCCGCGTTGCGCAGGCCTTGTTCACCGGCTGGGATTGGCCCTTTTCCCGAAGTCGCCGGATCGACCGCGCCCCAACCGACGAGGACGCCGACGAGACGATCGAGGGACTGGTGGCCAAGCTCCGGCGGAGTATCTGGATCGACAGCCCGCGCGCTCAGGCAGCGTACAGCCCGCAGCGTTGCCTCAGCCCGTTCAAGGTATCGGCCGAACCAGAAAAGGTTATCCGCGGCGCGGCTGGGAAGGTTGCCCAACAGACGCGTAATTCCCGCGCTTTCCGGGGACGGAAGCAGGCTTGACACCTCTACAGGATTGTCGGCAAGCACCCAGACGTCAGCGGACTTCTACGCCCTCGCCCATCGCAACAGCGCGCGCGTCGGGGCGATCTGAGATGCGACAAAAACCGCCTGGCATCACCCGCCAACCATCCAGGGTCGCGGCGCAGTAGACACGCAAGACGAACGGCCGCGGCTCGAGTTTTCCCTGGATCCAGCGCGGCGTTGTGGATAACCGTACAATCTCTTGACCAACAAAGTCGATCCCGCGCAAGGCGATCGCATCACGCAATCGCTCGCGCTCTTTTGCCGGCAATTCGGATCCCACGACGCTCGATTGACCGATTACGCCGAGCAGATCGTCGCTGAACGCCCCCGCAATCGCAATTTCATCGAACTCATCCAGCACTTTATCGCGTTGGTTGGGCTGCCCGCACCACCAGGTTGCGATATTGGGAATCAGCAAATCCTCGCCGAGCAAACGGCGGCCGAGCGTAGGCAAGAACGCTAGAAGAGCCCGGGATTCCACCAGCCCTGCGCCTGGCATGTTTTCAACTGCGACACCGCCGTTCCGTATCGCCTCGAGGAGACCCGGGACGCCGATTCGCGAGGACGCGTTCAGCTCAAAAGGATCGCACCAATCTGCGTCGATATGACGCCAGATCACATCACACTGCTTGAGCCCAGCGATAGTGCGGACGAAGACGCGTCCGTCGCGCACAACCAGATCGTCGCCTTCGACCAGCAGAAAGCCGAGGTAGCGCGCCAGATAAGCTTGTTCGAAGTAGGTTTGGCTGAGAGGCCCAGGCGTCAAGATCCCAATGCGCGGATCCGCTCGCCGAACTCGACGACTTCAAACCCGCGGCTAGCGACCGAAAGAAGGAAGCCAGCCTGACAACGTTGAGCTGAGCATAAAGATCCGGCAAAGCCTGAGAAACAACGAGCCTGTTCTCCAACGTATACCCGCACCCTGACGGCGCTTGCGATCGATCACTGAGAGCCCACCACCGGCCGTCAGGTCCGCGTCCGATATCTACGGCATAAAGCCGAAGCCATCGCCCCCCAAAGGGCCTTATGCCACGGACCGCTGCGACATAGTCCTTCGAACCGGCGAATGCGCCTGCGGGGACTACTCCGTCGGCGACCAAACGGCCTTCGCCATATACATCCGCGAGCACTCGCTCCAGCAATTCGGCGCGCTGAGCAACGCCGGCTTGAATTCCGCGCCACTCCTCTTCGGTAAGGAGCAGCGGCATTCGACCAATAGGCCAGACGCGCTCGTCTTTTTCACCAGCGACACGGTAGGACAGCCCGCGATTTCGGATACGTCGGTCGGCTGCCGCGAAACTCTGTTGTATTTCGTTGGGCTCATACTCAGCGAGAGCTGATAGCATGCGCCGCCAATGCGGACGGCTCAGGCCGTGAGCGTCGATAAACTCATCTGGAATACCTGGAAGGGGCTTATAATGGCGAGTCCAAGCTTCCAGCCGGTTCAAAGCGGGGGTTTTGTCGCCGACTGTGGATGAAATTCCTGCTGGCAAGGAAGCCCCGTTACTCTGCGGCTCACGGCTTTCGTTATCGCCGTCGCCTAAAACGGCCAAGGTTCAATTTTGCCTTCAGTGGGGGCGCGAAGCTAGGGCCTGTCTTCAGTTGAGGAGGATGACTACGGCGACGTCCTGCCCAGTGCGCTCGCCTGTTTCGAGGCCTGCATCGCGCACCTGCGCCTGCCGGTCACGCATCGTCGTTTCGCAAGGACGACGAACCTCCTCGAACGGTTGTTCGTCGAGGAGCGTCGAAGGCTGAAGATCATTCCCAATGGCTTCGGCGAGAAGCCGGTGCTCAAGCTCATGTTCGGCGCGCTCATCCGAGCCGCTGAGCGCTGGCGCGGCCTGCGCTTCACGGAGTTCGAACTCCGACAGATCGCCGCCGTCAGAAAAGAACTCGACGACGAATATCACGCTTCAATCACGCCGCTGGCCCGGTCAGCCCAGCCCCGCGTTTCCAGCAAATCCAAGCCTTGACCCGGCAATCGTGTAAGCGTGAATAATTCTCGAGGCGGCGAAGAGATACCGAGCGAACTTTCCGGCTCGGCCGTAACCGGACGCTACCGGTCGCCCCGCGCGTCGAGATCGTGAAAACCGCCAAGCGAATTGATGATTCACCGCTTGAAAAACCAAAATAACGCTTCGGTTCACGCAAAAGCCAAGAGCGATAAGTCGGCAAAATCATCCACTTGCGGTTCGATGACTTAGGCCCCACAGTCAACATTAGCAAATATTAGTTCGCATCGCTGTGCGTATCAACGACTCCCACTCCCACACCGCGCTCCTTATCACACGCTGTATACCCAGCGATCTTAGCACATTTTGAACTGGATAAATGGGATGCCAGAGCCAAGAACGAACTTGTTGATCCTTGGATCTGGAGCGCGGGAGCACGCGTTGGCTCGGGCGTGCGCCAAGTCGCCTTTAGCCGGCAACCTGTTTGTGGCTCCTGGCAACCCCGGTTGCACAGCTGTGGCCCGGACGGTGCCGCTGAATGTAGCTGAACATGCAAACGTGATCGCCTTTTGTCAAAAGGAAGACATTGATCTGGTGGTGGTTGGGCCCGAAGCTCCGCTGGTGGCGGGATTGGCCGATGATCTATCGGACGCTGGCATATCGTGCTTCGGGCCAACGAGAGATGCGGCTCGGCTCGAAGGCTCGAAGGGATATGCCAAGGACTTTTGCCGGGAATTTGGCATACCAACAGCCGACTATCGGCGGTTCCGACATCCCAATGAGGCGAAGCGCTATATCCGCAGCCGTGGGGCGCCGATTGTAGTTAAAGTTGATGGGCTTGCCTCTGGCAAAGGGGTAGTCGTTGCGAAAACGGTTGACGAGGCCGAGGCCGCCGTCGAGGCCTCGTTCGAATCCGCAGGAGCCGAAGTCGTCGTTGAGGAGTTCCTCGAAGGTGAGGAGGTTTCTTTCTTCGCGCTGTGTGATGGCGGAGTCGCGATGCCTTTTGACAGCGCACAGGATTATAAGCGCGTCGACGAAGGCGATAAAGGTCATAATACTGGCGGGATGGGTGCCTATTCTCCGTCGACTATTATGACGCCAGAACTAGGTCAGCGCATAATGCATGAAATTGTGGAACCTACACTGCGGGGAATGAATCAACGAGGCTCGCCGTTTCGAGGGGTGCTGTTTGCAGGTTTGATGGTCAACGAGTTTGGGCCAAAATTGATCGAATTTAATGTTCGATTTGGGGATCCTGAAGCGGAGGTTATCCTACCGCGCCTAAGAGACGACTTGTTGTCCCTTCTCGTCGCCTGTGCGAGCGGAACTCTGCGCGGCGGGCCGCCGAGGTTTTGCTCGGATGCTGCGCTGGCGGTCGTGATGGCAGCGCGAGGCTATCCAGGCGAGCCGCTACGCGGATCCGAGATTAAAGGGCTTGAAGATGCCGCGGCGCTGCCAGGAATTGTCGTCCTTCACGGAGGCACGCGTGAAGTCGACGGCGCCGTCTTCTCGGACGGCGGACGAGTCCTCACGATTACCGCGCTTGGCAATGATGTTGCTGACGCACGCAAACGAGCATATGCGGCTATCGAACGAGTAAAATGGCCGGAAGGATTTTTCCGGCGCGACATCGGTTGGCGTGCGACACGTCGCGATAGCAAAAAGTAGGCGTTGTCAACGGAAGTTGGGCCCGAACAGCAAATATCCTTAGGCCAAAAGTAGCTATAGCTCTCGGAGGCGGCGGTGCGCGGGGAATTGCGCACGTCTTGGCCCTGGAAGCTCTTGACGAAATGGCGATTTCCCCCGTGGCGATCGCCGGTACGTCTATGGGCGCCATTATCGGTGCCGCGCATGCGGCGTGGAGTCGAACATCTGAATAAGATGCGCCGTCGAGCTCATCCGACGCGAGCGTGTCGAAGAACGCCTCGAAGACGCCAGCCTTGCTCAAGCGATCGAAGCGTCGTGTGCGCGCATGTGTCGGCGGCCGGGGCAAAAGGGGGGCAAGAAGGCCAGGCGCTCGGCCGCTCGCGCGGCGGCTTCACCACCAAGATCCACGCAAAATCGGACGCCTCCGGCGACATCATCGCCTTCGATCTGACCGGCGGAGAAGCTTCCGACGGGCGTCACTTCGAAACCCTGCTCGACATCGGACCCGACATTCGCCCTCGCGCCGTCATCTCTCGACAAAGGCTACGCCAGCAACGCCAATCGCCAGGCAGCGAGAGCGCGCGGCGTCGCGCCGGTCATCCCGCACAAGGCCAACGAAAAACACAAGCCGGCCTTCTTCGCGCGAACCCTCTACAAGGCAAGGGCTCGCATCGAGCAGGGCGTCGGACGGCTCAAGCGGTTCAAGCGCGTCGCCCTCCGCTGCGAAAAGACCGCTCGAAACTTCCGATCAATCGTTAGCTTCGCCGCGGGCCTTTGCTTGATCAAATTCGTCCACACAGCCTAGCGAGCTAAGGGTTCCAGGCAAGCTAAGCAAGGTTGACACGTGCGGATAGCCCCGGAAGTAATGCCGCTTTAAACTTTTTTCCAAACTTACCAAATCATACTCTGAGCGGTAGGTTCAAATCCTGGGCAGGACTTGAACCTGCGGCGTTAAGGTTATGAGTATTTGAGACAGTCTTCGGTAAGGTGCGATACGGTCGTCGAGTTGGCGAAAATCTTACGGCAATAATTTACTGCGCGAAGCTTATTGATGACAAAGTGCAGTTTTCTCTCATGATTTACGTCAGTATATCTAGTCCTATTACGTGCTCGAAACGAACAAATCCGACTTTCTGAGGATCAGCGTTGAAAGCGGACTGAGTAATCCAGCAAGTCAAAGAATTTCTACCAAAAATAGAGCTTCCCAATTCAGATTGACAAGGACGAACGCCGTCCCCATTCATCTCCCACGACAACACATTGCCCCACACGCAGCAACCGCATTTGGCGGGCGGATTTGCAGAGGAGACGGCCTTGGACGTTCGCTTCGCCTACCAGGCCAATTGTTGGGGACAGCTTGGCGGAAATGCGGTCGGCGTCACCTCGATCGGTCAGCTCACGTACCTCACCTTCGGCGATATCGGCCGTGCGATCGCGGAGATCGGGGCCGCCGGCTATCAGGGGGTCGAATTGTTCGACGGCAACGTCCTCGACCATCCCGGCGGCGCGAAGGCTTTGCGCGGCGCGCTGGATGGGGCCGGCGTCAAGCTGGTCGCTGCTTATTCCGGCGCGAATTTCATCTTCCCGGACATTCTCGACGAGGAGCTCGGCCGCATCGCGCGGGTCGCTGACGCGAGCGCCGGCCTGGGCGCCGAGCATCTGGTGATCGGGGGCGGCGCAAAGCGGCTGAGGGGGGCCGCGGCCGGCGATTATGAGCGGCTTGCCGAGGGACTCGACAAGGCGGACGCGCTTGCGAAGGCGCGCTTGCTCACAGCCCATTACCATCCGCATCTCTCGACCATTGTCGAAGGCCCATCCGAGGTCGACAGGATCTTCTCGCTGACCGCGATCCAGTTCTGTCCTGACACGGCCCATCTTGCAGCGGCGGGCGGCGACGTTCCAGCGATGATTCGAAAGCATCGCTCGCGGATCTCCTATGTGCATCTCAAGGGCCTGCGCCGCGAGCCGTTCGCATTCACACCGCTGGACGAAGGCGATCTCGACAATGCCGCAGTCATTCGGGCGTTGAAGGAAGCGAATTACAGTGGTTGGATCGCCGCCGAGCTCGACGCCTGGCCCGACCCCGCGGCCGGCGCGGCGAGAAGCCTCGCCTTCATAAGGCGGAGCATGGCCGCCGCCTGAACGAAGGTGCCGCCCGGACGGTTCCCGCCGCTTCGCCCGAGCCGCTCGGGCCTTCGCGCTGCGAGGACGCAAGTCGTCGCCATCGAGATTCGGGGCGGCGCGCCGGATAGGGAGAAGAGCCCATGAGCAAGGACACGTTCTTCGATGCGCATCAGCGCGCGAACTCTCGAGGCCGCCATGGCGCGGATGATTCCGACAGATCACGAGCCGGGCGCGCGGGAAGCCCGGACGATCGACTTCGTGGAGCGCTATCTGTCGGGAATCGATTTCATCTACGCGAAGCCGGACGGGCGCGGCTTTGAGACGCTCGCAGGCAAGCAAGCCGAGGCGTGGAGACAACGGGTCGGCATGCTGCGAAAGACCTATGCCGAAGGAATCGCGGCGCTCGATGCAGTTGCGAAGGAGACTTTCGGCGCACCGTTCAAGGCGCTGAGCGAAGACCAGCAAGACAAGGCGCTGCAGGCGCTCGAGCGCGGGGGAAGAGGCGGCGGCGGCGAAGGGCCGGCCTTGCAGCAGACCCTGACCGAGACCGAGCTGACCTTCGTGCCGCTGCTCGCCTTGCATACGCGGCAGGGCTTCTACGCAGATCCGATCTATGGCGGCAACAGGGACCGGACCGGGTGGAAAGTGATCGGCTTCCCCGGCCCGGCGTCGCTCATGGAGGTCTTCACAGGCCGCTACAGCGCGCTGCCCTGGTTCGCCGAGGGCGAGGAGCAGAAGTATCGGGAGGCCAATGGTGGCGAATAAGACGAAGCCCCCGCGGACCGAGGCCTGCATCATCGGCGCCGGCGCCTCGGGCGCGGCGGTCGCCAAGGTGCTGACCGAGAATGGCGTCAGGGTCGTCGGCCTCGAAAAGGGCCCCTGGCGCGGCCGCGAGACTTTCGGCGGCGATGAGCTTGCAAACATCAATCGCTACAATCTGTGGCCCGACCCGCTGCTCAATCCCCGGACGACGCGCGCGACCGCGGCTGACCAGCCGCGGGTCGAGCTGTTCTGTCCGGTGCCGCAGATGGTCGGCGGCGGAACGGTCCACTGGCAGGGATGGCTGCCGCGCTTCACGCCCAACGATTTCCGGCTGCGCACGATCGCAGGCGGGTTGAAAGGCGCGAGCCTCGCCGACTGGCCGATCGCTTACGACGAGCTCGAGCCTTACTACGCCAAGGTCGAATGGGCGTTCGGCGTCTCCGGCCTCGCGGGCGCGAACGCGTTCGAGGGTCCGCGAAGCCGGGGTTATCCCTGCCCGCCGCTTCCGGTTTCGAGATACGCCGAGAAGTTCCACAAGGGATGCGCCGCGCTCGGGTGGAACGCCTTCCCGACCCCGCAGGCGGCGCTCTCGCGTGCGCATAACGGCCGCAAGCCGACCGTCATCAGCGCCTTCGCCCAGCAGCACGGGGACCCGACCGGAACCCGTTCGAGCGCCCTCAATGTCTTTGTGCCCGACGCGGTGAAAACCGGCCGCTTCGAACTTCGTCCAGAAGCCTATGCGAGGGAGCTCGCGCTCGACTCCAATGGCAGGATCAAGGCTGCGATCTACGAGGACGCGGACGGCGACCTGATCGAGCAGGAGGCCGACCTCTTCTTCCTCGCCTGTGGCGCGGTCGAGTCGGCGCGGCTGCTGCTCATGTCGAAATCCGGTCGCTTCCCGAACGGGCTTGCGAACGGGTCGGACCTCGTGGGCCGAAACGTGACCTTCCACGAATATAGCGCGGCCGTGGGAGCGTTTGACGACCCGATCTACGCCTGGGCGGGCGGCGGCTATGTGAGCGCGTCGAGCTTTCAGTTCTACGAGCACGACGCGTCCCGCGAATTCATCAGCGGCGGCCACATCGCCTGCGCAGGCGTCGGCATTCCCCTGCCTATCAACTGGCGCCTGCCGGACGCGCCGGCCTGGGGCGCGGCCGCCAAACAGAACGACCGCGACCATTTCAACCACACGATGGCCGTCGCCATGGTGCTTCACGACATGCCGCGCCACGACAATCGCGTGGAGCTTGACGACAAGGTCAAGGACGCGTGGGGCCTGCCGGTCGCGCGCATCACGACGCAGGCCCACGAGAACGAGCTGAAGCAGGGCAGGTTCCTCATCGACCGCGGCGCGGACATTCTCGAAGCGGCGGGCGCGAAGCGCGTGCAAAAGGTCTATGCCGACCGCGTAACAGGCAATTGCTCGCACCAGCACGGCACGGCGCGCATGGGCGATGATCCCGCGACCTCCGTGCTCAATCGCTGGTGCCGCGCGCATGAAGTTGACAACCTTTATGTCGTCGACGGCTCGCCCTTCCCGACCGGGACTGGTGCCAATCCGACGCTGACCATCATGGCCAACGCCTGGCGGGTGGCGGAGCAGGTCATGGCGCGGCGCGGATCGGCCAACTGAACCGCGCAAGTCCGCAAGGCCCCGGGCGAACATGAGCCTCACGGGTCCGGCGCCGGATCGGGGCGCGCGCCGCACGGCCTCAACCCCTCATGGAGCGCCGCGCTTCGACAACCAGCGCGCGAGGCACGCGACGGGCAAACGCAAATAAACGCCCATAAACGCGCTTAAACGCCCGTAAGCGCTAGTAAATCGACTCCAATTTACTAGCGTTTATTTTTCCAAATCCAGCTTCTTCAATGAGTTGCGAGCGCTTGGAGTAAAAAAATCTCTTCCTCGCTTCTTCCTTCGCGCGCCGGTTGTGTCGAGCCAACCTTTCCGCTTTCAAACAGCCGCGGCCCCTTCTTCGCGGCCCGGCCGCTGAGCCAAGCGCGAGTGAGAATTCCGAGTGAGAACATATAGAGAACACCGTTGCTTTTGTCAAGGAAAAGTCGCTTTCCCGGGCGGACGCCCGCGTCCGTCTCGCGAGCCATTTGACCGGGAAGGCCTCGCGCCTCCGCCCCGGGCTCCCGGTCATCCTGAGGGCGAGGCGAGCGCCTCACGCCCCGGGCTCCCGGCTCATCCTGAGGGCGAGGCGAAGCCTCGCGCCTCGAAGGACGCTCCAGGGGCGTCGCCCAATCGGGCTGAAGCGTCCTTCGAGATGCGCCTTGCGCGCTCCTCGAGGCGCAAGAGGGCTGGGACGAAATGCGCTACCGGCGGTTTAGCGACACGGCCAGGATGATGATCGCCCCCTTGACGACCTCCTGAATGCTGGTCGAGAGGCCGATCACTAGAAGGCCGAAGCCGAGGATGCCGATGAAGATCGCGCCGACCACGGAGCCGATAATCGAACCGTAGCCGCCGAAGAGGCTCGTGCCGCCGATGATAACCGCCGCGATCACATCGAGCTCGAGCCCCGCGCCGAGGCTGGGATTGCCCGCGGTTGAGCGGGCCGCGAGCGATCATGCCCGGCGAGCAATCCCGCTCGCAGCTGACAAACGAAAGGAAACTTCAGATGAAACTCACTACCCTCGTTGCCGCCGCCGCTCTTGCCGCCGTGGCTGCTCCCGCTGTCGCTCACGACTACTCGGGCGACTTCGTGTGCAGCGTCACGGACAACACCGGCAACCGCCTCGTTTACACATTCGCCAACAACACCGGCAACGCGGACGGCTCGGCTGGCGGCACCTACATCGAGACCGGCTTCGTCAAGAACGGCCAGCCGGTGGTCTCGCCGGTCGGCTATCGGCCGATCTGGTTCTGGGCCGTCAACGGAGCTTCCGGCGTGATCGCCTCGAAGGAAGCGCCCGGCTGGCGGATCGTGCTCGACCCGGCGATGCGCGCCACTCTGGCCCACAATGGCCGTCAGGTCGGCTGGGGCAGCTGTTCGCGCGGCGGCGGCGCGGTGGCGTCCGTCCCCAACAACGCAGTCGGAGACATGGTCAACGACTGACGCACAATGGACCACATCGTGGCGAAGGTGCGCGACGGCTCGAACCACCACTCGAACTACAAGCTCCTTTGCGCGCCCTGCAACATGTCCAAGCGCGCGAAGGACCGGAACGTATGGCTGGCCGAGCGGTGTGAAGCCTGATCCTTCCGCGAGCCGGTCGCACAAAGTCCGGCTTTCGCGGCGATCAGGCACAGCGCGCGTGGTGCCTCACCGGCATCGGCGAGGCTTGCCCTTGCTCCAATCTGACGGCGAGCAATGGTGCTCGCATCCGACAAATAAAAGGAACCCTTCCAATGGAAAGAGTAAGAACGATGCTGTGCGCCGCGGCGCTCGCCGCTTTGCCGCTCAGCGCCCATGCCGCCGACGAGGCGCTCACGCTCAATTGCGGCCAGCCAGTCGTCTATGTTGGCAAGGTCGGCACCAACCCGGCCACGCGCTCGGTCGTCACCTACAACAACCCGACCAGCCTCTGGTCGGTGGTCTTCTATCTCGCCAACGGCACGCCGGTTTACCGCGAGGCTCAGTACAGCGTCTCCGACACCACGACCGAAGCGGTCAACGCTGGCCCGAACTACATCGCCGCATGGCAGGGAAGGCTCAACAGCCAGCCGAACTTAGTGATGCACGCGTCGATCTTCATGGACCCAGCCAAACAGCACATCTACTATGGCGAGTGGCTGTACGATGCGAACCGGACCGACGCCGCCGGAAAGCCGACGATGGTCATGCGCAGCGTCTCCCCGTGCAACGCGGTCCACATCCCAGACAGCGTAGTGGCTGCCGGGAACGCGCAGCGGCAACCGTCGACGCCGGCCCCAGCCCCCACGCCCAAGCTAACCGCGCCGCCTCTGTGGGCCGAAGAGGACAGCATCGGCATCGCGTCCGTCGGCACTCACGTGCAGGCGACCATCGGCGTCGGCAGCTATTGGGCGAAGATGACCCTCGACACCGGTGCCAGCGAAATGTCGGTCGTGTACGGCCTCGCCCAGAAGCTGCTCGCCAACGGCGAAGCCACGCCGCTGGACGACGGCACCTACACGCTGGCTAACGGCGCGCAGGAAATCGAAAAGCGCATCAGCATCAAGACGCTCAAGATCGGAACCCACGAACTGCACGACGTGCCAGCCGGGATCGTCTCTGACGGAACCATGATGCTGCTCTCCTTCCCGGTGCTCAACCTGGTGGGGAAGTTCACCATCGATACCGTCTCAGCGAAGCTCATTTTCGGATGATCGCGCGTGGCTTGGCTCCTGCCAATACATCTCCTGTAGGGCCGCGCCTGCCTCCGCACGGTCAGCATTCAACTGCGGCCGGGAACGCACATCGGCGAAATGGCGAGGCCCTTGGAAAAAGGCATTCGGCTCGGTGATCAGCGCTGCGCCCTAGCCGGGGCTACCCCGGCTGCCCTGGGCCGTAGTTCGCCACACATGCCGGGCTTGGCGTGCTCCCGAACGCCATCGACCCGGCGGAAGCCTTCCCGCTATGGCGTGGGGAAAGCCGCAAATGCGACTGGTGGCAGACGCTGCAAGACCAGTGGTTCGACCAGGCAGGCTAGGCCCCGCGCCGCGGGTATAGGGGTAGACGACGACGTAAGGCCCGCTGTGCGGCTTGCGGTAGAGGTCCGCATCCATCTGGCGTTTTTTCGGCGGCGGTGTAGGGCAGCCAATAGGTGCCCTTGCCGCCGGCTATGTGGTGCTTGATCGCCATGGGGCATTCCTTTTCCGTCGTAGTTGGTCGAGCATCACCGGGCTCTTCCGCGGTCAGTCTTTTTCCGGCCTGGCTTGGCTGCGCCTGATCAGCAACCGCCTCCGCAGTCGATCGGCTCGTCGCCGGAATATGACGCTTGGTGCAGCTACAGGACCAGCAGTTTGCCGGTGGGCCGCCCACGCCGCCAGCCTAGGCGCGCGGCGGCGATTGTATGCGCCCAGTCGGTTAACAGGCTGAGCTGGAAACTGTCGAGCTTGCCCTCGCCAGTGATGCATTCGGTCACCTCGCGGACCGCATGCCAGTCGAGATCCTCGTTAGGCTTAAGCGCGCTGAGTTCGAGTATGTTGGCGACCTGCAGCGCCAGTTTCTTGGTAGGCTTCAGTCGTTGGGTCACGAGCGTGGCTCCGTCTGATGGGTGAGGGCCCTGACTGGACCAACCGGGGTTAGTCTTTTTCCGGTGGCGGGTTTGGCCGCGCCTGATCAGCAGCCGCAGCCCCCTCCGCCGATCGGCTCGGTATGACGGCTGGTGGAAGACGCTGCAGGCGCGACGCTTCGCGGGCCAACCCTGATGTAAGGGCCGCCGTTATCCACCGTGCTGTGGTCACGCATCCAGCGCCGCTCTTCTGGCGTCAGAGGCGACATGAGAACGCCCGTGTTTCGCGGCCGCATCTGGCATGCTAATCCGTTGCGCGGAATCCGTCTTGACTATGGTGGATCCGACCGCGCCCGGCTGAGAGCGGAAGCTGGGATCATTGTGTGTCTTGCCGGCCCGGAAGCGCAGCGGCGGCACAGCCCGCGCTCCTGGCGCTCGTATCACGGCGCGGGCGACCATGAGAAGGCCGCCGATTTGGTTTTGAGCCTTAACGGGTCGGACGAGGCGGCCAACGCCCATCTCAAGTGGCTATCGATCGTAACTCGCGACGAGATCGCGGTGCTGTGGCCGCTGGTCGAAAAGGTGGCGCACGCGCTCGTCGCCCGGCGGACGTTGACCGCGTCGGAGGTTAAGTCACTGCTGGCGTCACAATGACGGATGACGAACGACATCCTCCTCGTGAGCTTAAGCTCGCGAGCCTCGGCTAGTTCGGCGGGTTGGCGTCGGTAAGCACCAGCGGGCCGAGCCTGGCGACGCCAAGCGGCGGCGGCGGCTGGTTGCGCCTGTTGGCGTCCTTCACCAGCGCGATCCGGGCCGGGGCGGCCCTGGCGAGCGTGTCCAGCACGGCGGCCAGCGGGGCGCGGCCGTAAACCGCAAGGCATGAGATCAGTTCGAGCGCCGCCATGGCGGCCGTGTCGCCCGGGTCGATCCCGGCCTCGTGTGCGTAATCGAGCATCGTGGTGACGAACCCCTCGGCCAGCTCGGCGGCGGTGAGCGCGCCGGGGCCGTCGTCTTCCGGGGGTTCGGCTTTCCGTCCTGGGCCGCGCCGTCGCATGGGCGCGATGGTGTGGTCGCCTGTCGAAACGAGGTCAAGGCCCCCGCTGGTTCAACAATTCCGACGAGGCGGTGAACGCTTATCTCGACTGGCTGGCGATCGTGATCCGCGACGAGAACGCGGCGCTGAGCGCAGGTCGAAACCTTCGCCCAGGCGCTCGTCGAGCGCCGGACTTTGACCGCGGCGGAGATCAAGGCTCTCCTGGCGCGCGCCTGACATGAGCGCTTCAGCTCGGGGGGATGAAATGAATTTGGAAGGTCGGGCCGCCTCCCCTTTTGTGAGGAGTGGCTCCGGGCGGTTCTGATGCCGCATCATGCCGCCCGTTTCCTCCCGGTGGACGGGCGGGGAACGGGCGGCACTAGGACGCGCGGCTGGCTAGCGGCAGACCTCCCCGCGTCGGCCTTCGTCGTTTTGCGCGAACTCCCCGCGTAAAACGACGCGCCGCCCCTATGCGACCGGAGCGGCGCGCGCGCCTGCTTTTCCCGGTCAATCTTTTGCTATTTCATGCCTTCCACAGGAGGCCAAGGAGGACCCGCTGGGCGCGGCCATGCTGGGGAGGGCGTCGTGACCCCGACAATTGACTTCACCGACGACGAGCTTGCCGCGGTGGCGGCGGCAATCCGGCGCGCCATCGAAGAAGACCGATTTCCCCACGCCCCGCGCCTCGATCCGCTGCGCGCGGCGCTGGGAAAGTTGGAGGCGGCCCCAGAGCCAACCCCACCCCCTAAGGCCCCGACTGTGGCCAGAGGCGACAAGCGCGCTCGGCGATAACCTGCCCACTCGAAAAGTTGCCGATCGTCAACTTCCAGAGCCCCGTCGGCGGCGAGAACCCTGAAACCTCCGGGCTGGCTTGCTCGTTGATTTTTCATGACCGCCCGGTCCCCGGGCGAAAGCCAGAGCCCGGCATCGGATCCAGCTGGGCGGGCCGTGACGGTCGCCTATCGTGGCCATGACGCTAACATCACGGAACTCGCCAGCCTCCGAGGCGTTCGTCGTAAGCTTGTCAGGCGTCCCGGCGCGGTTCTCGCATCTCCGCGCTGGCGTTGGCATGTCCACCGAAAGCATGGCCAGAGGTGGCCGGAGCGTATCCTATCGCGAGAAAGCACTCCGGCCATTTCTCGTCGCCGCGGAACGGTCCGCTTGATCGCCTTGCCGCCGGCGATTGGAACGCTTTCCGCTCTCAGCCCGTTACAACCCTAGCCATCCGTTCAACCGAGCGCGGCCCGAATATGACCGCCACCGAATTCAAAACCGAGCTCGCTAGGCTCATAGAAAGGGCTTAATCGCGGGCCTATTCAGCAACGCCATGGCCGATAAACTCACCGATGCCGCTGAACACTTGACGAGCAACGGGGAGAACGACGAACTCGCCGGGGAATTCGGAACGTTTGAGAACGACACGGTTGGCGATGTGATTGCGTCCCATAGACCTTGATCGCGATTGAGTGTGAGCGTGGTCTCTCATGCGTCGAACGCGGCCGCCGCCGCGCCCTGCCAAGTGTCGGCGGGGTGAGCGTCCGTCACCATGTCGGATCCATCTCTCCGCGCGTCTCCATGTCGCTGAGGACGTCGGAGGCGGCGGCGACCAGCGTCCCTCAACAGAACGCCGCGATGAGGATGGCTACGGTCGTGGCGACGCGGGCGAGGCGACGAACGCGCGGCGGGTTTTCTGGTTCTGACCAGCCTCTGGCTCCGTGCGTCTCGAACGTGGTTCGCGTCCACGCCTCTCGCCGGCCTAAATCAACGGGATATGACCCGCGATGTTCACCCGATGCTGGACGCTAGCGCGCCGCGCTGGGCAAGGGTCAATCGCCGATCAGCCTCCGACGTCTGGAATTCGATCGAGGCGAGCGACATCAGCGGGCCGGAATTGTTCCGCGGATTGTTAAGCAACGTTCAGTGGGTTGACCAACGGTTACACCTTGGAATGCCGTGTCGGCTTTCGCCAACTGCGGACGTGCCGTCGCAAATGTCCGGTGCAGCGATGTGTCAGAGGCAGACTTCGCCAGCCGTGGTAGCCTGCCCCATAAGACGCAGGCGAGGTTGTTGGCCATTCAAGTGAGGAAATGCAATGTGTGCTGGGCTTGTTCAGACCCATCGCGCCTTCGCCTACAACAATGCGTGGGCGAACCACCGCCTGCTGGGCGCGTGCGTCGAACTGACCCAAGGCGAATTTCAGGCCGAGCGCACGGGCTTCTTTCCGAGTTTGCAGGGAACGCTGAACCACATTTATGTGATTGATCTTTTTTACGTTGATGCACTTGAGGGCGGATGGCTTGGGCCGAAGGCATGGGAAAATCCAATTCCGTTTCCAGCTCTTGCAGAGCTTTCGGTGGCTCAAGCGTCGATGGACCAGCGTTTGATCGGTGTCTGCAACGCGCTGACACCTGCCTTGCTGAGCGGCGAGGTGCGGATCAATCGAGGTAGTCGTGTCCAAGTTGAACGACGTGATCGCCTGCTAATGCACCTATTTCAGCACCAAATTCACCATCGTGGACAGGCGCATGCGATGCTCTCGGGGACCCGCATCAAGCCACCGCAACTCGATGAGTTCTTTTCAATTGCAGAAGCGCCGCTGAGGGCATCGGACTTTGCTGTTTTCGGCTGGACGGAAGAAACCGTTTGGGGGTCCAACGCTTAGCTAGGAGGTCGCAACACTCGTCCTGCCCAACTGCCCAGTCAGCTTTCAAACCGCTTCTTCAGCTCGCCTTGCGCGAATGAATGCCGCGCCGCCTGCCATCAGGCGGGCCGTTGGCGTCTCTGGATCAACAACTCGCCAAAACGGAATGACGGCGCGGTCGCCCGACTCCCAAGCCTTGACAGCGGTCGCCGCAATGTCTCGCAACAGCCTTTGCGTCGTCACAGGACAGGTCACTTCAGCACCGTGCCGGACGGCCATCGTGCGGCGGACAGCCCCAAGGTCGCCCCAGCCTCGTGGCGATTCAGCAATTTCCGCCGCCAGCAACTCTCGCGACGGGTAGAGCATGCGTTGCGGAACCCTCTTGCCTTTCACCGAGTGAAGCCTGTTGGCGATGAATGGCAACTCCTGTCCCTCGGGGGAGCGAACAAACGGAACGACTGCCATTTCAACCCTCTCCTTCCCACGCTTGGCAATGTAGTCGTTTACTAAGCATGCCCGATCGTGCCGGGGAAGGTGAGCCCGACCTTAAGGGCGAGCGCCAGATATGGCTTTGGTCGTCATGCCCTCGACCGCCTGCGCGCCATGCGCGGACCGGGGGAAAGCTATTCAGCCGACATTCGCCAGATGACAGCCTTATTGTGGCTGAGACTGCGCCGGTAGCAAGACTTTGACAAGACTGAAACGTCGTTGGGAACCCGCCGTGGCTTGTAGATGCGTTTCGGGGTGAGCCGGCTCGCGGTGGCACGCCGAGGGATGCCGAATTTTCTGCCATCAAGACACACATCTCCCGTGGTCTTTCGTGGAACGCGTGACAACCGAACGCATTACTCAGTCGATGTAACGGGCGGTGGCCGCAACTCTCCAATCAACCGCAGGATGTCGGCGAATAGGTTTCTCGGAATGGCGACCTCAGCCATCTGGAACGCGACATAGCGCCCGTGGCTCACGACCTTCGCGCCAATCTTGATGAGTTTCTCCTTGAGGCTCGTCAGCGACCAGTCTTTGATCGGCTCGGGCGTGGCGACCGTGCGCAGGAAGTTCCCGAGATTGTAAGCGAGGGCATGAAGCTGGAGCCGCACAGCGTTGGCGGCGAAAGAGCGGCACGAGAGCCGCGTCCATCGGATCGCTCCCTTGCCCTCTTTGATCCACTGCTCGCAGGTCCCGCGCTTGTTGTAGAAGGCGACGACATTCGCGGCTGGCCTCGCCATGTTGGTGACGACGAAGCCGACGCGCGGGTAAAGTTCGCCCGGATGCCATTCGACCTTGGCGACGACGCGACGCGGCTTCGTCCAGGTTCCGGCTTGATGGGCGAAGTTCGCGTAGAAGCGTCGGACATCATGGGACGGGCGGCCGACAGGGCGCTTGAGCAGGTAGCCGATCCGCTCTTGTAGGACACGGTTGGCGGGAAGCCGGATCGCATACTTGATGCACTCAGCTTCGAGGTACTCGTAGACCTCGGGATTGGCGAAACCCGCGTCGGCGCGGAAATAGATGCGCGAGACCTTGCCGTGATAGCGCGCCACGACCGGCTTCAGCACGCCCTCCCATACATCGGCGCTGTGAACATTGCCGGGGCGCAGGGCGCAGCGCTCCAGATCGCCAAACTGGTTGAACACGAACAGGGGATGATAGCAGGTGCATTCGTAATGCCCGTTCCAGACGCTCATTTCCTGTTCGCCGTGCGTCGGGCTGACGCTCGAATCCATGTCGAGCACGACGCCTCTGGGCGGACGGCGGCGATGAACCTTGTCGATCCATTGGCCGGAAAGATCGGCAAGCGCCGACAGGTTCTTTGCGGCCGTGAGCCATCGCGTCTCGAACCGCCCCATCTGGCTCGGCGAGGCTGCACAACCATGAGCCGCCCTTCCGCCGACGATCCATCGCATCGCGGGATCATGGCGCAGCCGCTCGGCGTCGTTGACGTCCTCGTATCCGGCAAGCCGACCGAACACCGCCTGCCGCAACATACCGACAAGAGCGTGCCGGCCGTTCTTGCCGGTGCGGGCGTCGGCAAGCCTCTCGCCAGCCGTCTCCGAAAGGCCGAGAGCATTATCAAGCTCGCGATAGGCAAGAAGCCCAGCATCCGAGGTAACGACAGAACCGCGAAACTGGAGCATCAACCGGCGGTCGAAATCGAGCCTAAGCGCCTCGCTATTCGGTTCACCCGCCGCGTTCGCCATAACATCAGCCTTCGAATCAGCTTAATATGTTGATTATTATAGCTGAATCGTCGAGAAAGCGCCTCAAATCATTACGTCATCCGGCAGTTAAGCGGCTTTTCTTGCTTTCTCTTCAGCCGTCCTGACGCTTCTTTCGGCCTAACGTGCCGGCGGCTAAAGGCGGACGGGCGCTGTTGTCGTCAGGGATCCCTCACGGCGTTCGGCGAGATAGCGTTCGGCGTCATTTCGCTTGAGCGCCATCGTCCAATGGCCGGCTGCGCCGCGGATCGAGCCAAGCCTGTAGCCGCGGCCCCGCAGGTCCTTCACGACGTCGACCGGATGCATCCGCAGGCGGTCGGCGAGCGTCCTTACGGGAACAGCCTCGGCGTCAGCGAGAACGATGATGTTGGCGTTGGACATTTCGCTTTGACTCGTCTGCTCAATTCGGCACATGCAGCGAAAGAAACGCGCTGGCAGACGACATGTGGTGAAACGGCTTCCGGCCTTCCTGCTTCTTTCGGCCATTTTGTTGCTTTTTCCGGCCTAATCCGCCGCCTTGGCGCGCCGCTCCCGGGGCCGACGAACGGCCGGACGCCGGAGCCGGGTGCGCGAGCGAAAAGTCGTCGAGATGGACGCGGCGATCGCCGAGCTGCGCGAGAAAGTCGCGGCGGCCGAGAAGGCTTACGCCGCCGTCAAGAAGCGTCAGGGCAAGACGAAGCCCTGAGCAGGAAAGAATCGCGCCACGATTCTTTCTGGTTGGGGTTTCACTCTCGACCAGGTCCATGGTCGTGAAAGTTCTTGGATTAAAGGGGTGCGTGACACTTCCCGGGGAGCGCCGCACTCGACCCAGTCCACGATTACGCGGCATGGTCGATCTTCCACTGGGCGGCTTTCACCTGGCTCATCTCAGCGACCTGGACGACTGCCTGACGCCTCGCAGTCGACGGCAAGCGGATGTTCGGACACGTAGGCGACGCGCTGCGTCAGCGGATGCATCTCCGCGATTTCCCTGGTGAGCTTCGTCCGCATCGCCGGCTCGAAATCGTCGACGTCATCGACCGCAATTACGAATGCGCCGGCTCCCCCGATCACGCAGTCTCGGTAGTAGGACTTAATAGTCGTAGAAGCGAAAGGTCCGAACGTGCGTTCCTCTTTAGTCCGCAGCGCAATCGCCAATCCATTGATGGTCACGTCGCCAGCAAGCACCGAGACGCGCGTTGGACGCAGAAGCGGCCCTGAATTGTTGGGTCCATCGCCCGACACGTCAATTATCCTTCGGTCGGCGCGTATGCCGGCCGGCCTCAACAATCGTTCAGAAAATAGCAGCGCCGCCGAAATCGAGGTGCCTGCTTCCGAGGCCAGCGGCTCCTGCTCGATCACATGCGCCACGGCATCCGCATCCGCGGGCGTCTCGACGATCGTCCAGGGCACTATGACGCGCTGATAGTCGGGGCTCGCCCATCCGAAACAGGCGATCGCGATGCGTCCGTGAGGCCCTGACTTGATGGCTGCGAGAACCTCTGCGCTGCGAATTGCGTGAGCGTCTCACGCAATCATCCAGTCCTTCACAAAGACGTTCGCGACTTAGATGGAGGAAATCGGTCTAGAGCCACCTCGCCTTCTTGAACCGGACGTACAGTCCGGAGCAGAGCAGCGCGATGACGCCGAGGACAATGAAATAGCCATAATCTGTCTTCAGCTCGGGCATATTGGCGAAATTCATGCCGTAGATGCCGGCGATCGCCGTCGGCACCGCAAGGATCGCCGCCCAGGCGGCGAGCTGGCGCGTGATGACCCCTTGCCGCTGCTGCTCGAGCAGATTGGCCGCCTCGAACACCGAGGTGAGAATTTCACGCAAGCCCCCGACCCGCGTCTCGACGCGTCGGACGTGATCGAGCACGTCCTGAAAATAGGGCCGCACGTCGCGGTCGAGCGCCGGAAGCGAGATATGCGTCAGCTTGTTGCAAACCTCGTGCATCGGCCCCAACACGCGCTGGAAGCGGATCAGCTCGCGGCGCAGGGTGAACAGCCGGCCGATTTCCTCCCTTTCGAGAAAGGCGTCGAGCGTGCGCTGCTCGGTCTCAAGCACCTCCTCCTCGATCGCCTCGACGATCGGCAGGTAGCCGTCGACAATGAAGTCGAGAATGGCGTGAAGCACGTAGTCGACGCCGTGCCGGAGCAGCCCGGGAGACGATTCTAGCTGCTGACGGAGCCCGGAATGCGCGCGCTCCGATCCGTGGCGAACGCTGATGATGAAGGTATCGCCAACGAAGACCGAGGTCTCGCCATAGCAGATTTGGCCGTCCGCGAGATGGGCTGGGCGCGCCACCACGAACAGCTGGTCGCCATAGATGTCGAGCTTTGGCAGCTGGTGTGCGAGGAGCGCGTCCTCGATCGCCAGCGGGTGCAAGTCGTAATTCTCCTGGAGTTGGCGCAACTCCGCCTCGCTCGGCTCGAACAGTCCGATCCAGACGAATTCGGAGCGATCGGCCGCACAGCGGACCGGCTGATCGAGCGAGACCGGACCGATCCGCTTGCCATTGCGATAGAGACTGGCGGCGATGATGCTCATCGAGGCCGCCTATCCGAAGCGCCTCGGGACGCCGCAGCGGCGCATGATCGAGGCGGAGGAAACGCCCACACCGGCCGACAGCATGACGTCCCCTCCCTTGTGGTTCGCTCAGCCGCACTTTGTAGACGCCCCACGCCGGACTTCATCGAGGTCACAAGAGCGGGCGCTGTGTCGGGTTGCGGCACCATGCGCTTAGGCCGGAGCGGATTCAACAGGAGCGTCGAGCCTGTGCGGCGGAGTCAGTAGGAGCTGATGAACTCGCGATCAAACGACCACGGCCACGATAGGGGCTGGGCCAACAACGACGCCTGCGGGTACTCCTGCGGCATGCTTTGGCCGTTGTCGGACCATTGATCGTCCTACTCATTGCCGCCCGCAGTCGCTTGACCATACGCTCGCTGGGCTTCCTTGAAGCATTGCTCCAAGGCGCAACAAGGACAACTGGCTAGCTGGTCGCCGGAAGAGGGTGAATAATTTTGGAGACGGTAGAATGGGCGGTGTGGGCCGCCCCAACGCGGCCGGCTCATCGAGTGTGCCGACCCTTGCCGGCATCCCGCTCGGCTTGCTTGACCCAAGTGGAAATCGACTGTGCGGTCGGCTCGAACTCACGCGCCAGCTCTTCGGGCGTGCGTCCAGATCGCGCCAGATCGAGCATCTGTCGCCGGAACTCCGGCTCGGTAACGGGGCATCAAACACCTCAAAAATCAAACTTCAAAGGTGTCCACCAAACCGGGTCAACTCCAACTCCAGATCGAGGCCCTCATAAGCGCGCTGGACGAGAAAATCATCAACCCGGCCGAAGCGAGGTTCGCTGAACTCCTCGCGAGGAAGGCCGAGAAGATGAAAGGGGAGCACGTCTGAGCGCGTGCAGCTTCGGCTCGCGATCAAACGTGCATTTGCTCTCGGATGAAAGCGGAGCCGCTTTCGATGCTGACCGAGAGCATCGTGGCCCGGCAGAACGCGAGCGCGACGGCTGGAACGTCGTCGAGGCTCATGCAGTCCATCGTCATCGTCCGCGAAACATCGACCACGTCGCTCCAGTGCCGCTCAGACAGCCGGTCCCTAATCTGATGCGCGACGTTCAAATATCGTTCGTCTATGCCTTCCATCCGTCCCTCCGGGGTGTTGGGTTTGCGGAGGCAGCGACCGGTGCTTCGGAATCTCGGTCGTGCGGCCCGCTCTCCCCCGACTTTGCCGAAGCAAGCAGGACGAAATGAGAGGGTAGGGTGACAAAAGCGTGACTCGAACACGGTTTTTGTTGATGATGGCTTACATCCGGAACCGAGGATCGCCGACAGCTTCGGCATGAACTTTGGCGTGCGCCGCTTTTTGCTCGGCCAGCACGCGATATAACGACGCCACGCCGACGTCCACCCGCTTGGCGATCTCCTCGCGCTTCATGCCTTCGTTGGCGAGCCGCACGATCTCGGCGGCCTTCACTTGAGCCGTAGGAGCGCGCCCCTTGTATTTCCCTTCGCGCTTCGCCCGTTGCACGCCCTCGCGCTGGCGCTCAAGCATGATCTCGCGCTCGAGCTGCTTGACGGAGCCGATGACGTTCACCATCAGCCTCCCGGTCGGCGTCGCGTGGATACGAAGCGATGCCTCCTTGCGCTTCGGCCCGGTGTTTTCTACGAGTTGCCGCCCCTCATCCGCCCGTCTTTGCTTCAGCGAGGCGCTTGGCGCTGGCGAAGCTGGCGGCTGGCGATGCGCCGCGACCGTTGGGCCAAGTGACCTGGAACTGGGGCGGCCCGTAGAGGTTCGCACGGTCGATGCGCACGACGCCGAGCGGCGTCGGCAGCAGATCTACGAGATAATGCGCAATATTGGGGTCCCGGAGGGATAGAAGACGAAAGAAGGGACTGTCGGCCGCCGCAAAGGCGGGGCTGCCGGAGGAGTGAAGCAACTTGAAGGCGGCCTGTGGGAAGGGGTGCGATGCTCGTCGCTTGCCGACTGGCCGGTCTATCCGCGCTTGAGGCGCACTATGCGGATGCCGGAGCCGACGCGCAAATGCTCACCGCCTCCGGCCCGCGCGGTCCTGGCGAGAGCTAAGGCGATGTCATCCTGCGGCTGGTCGAACTGGAAGCGTAGAGGGAGAGGCCTCAAGCTCGGTCGAGCACGTACCTCACCTGCATGGAGGAGAAAAACGGAGACGCAATCATGAAAACGGTGTGGTTTGCGATCGCGTTCGGCGCGGCGCCGCTGCTTTCGGCATCGACCGTCGCGGTCAATGCGATGGGGGCGGGGGCAGCGGCCATCTGCCAAAGACATGCGCGGTCGATCTCAATTCTCTTGTGTAGGGGTGTCACGGTCGGCGGAGGACGCCTCCCGGCAAGGCCTGAAAGCGCACATGGCCAATCTTTCGGCAACCTGCTCGGCTAAGCTTTCGAGAGAAGTCTATGTCGCGACGGCGTGCGAAGCGGACGTCAAGCGTTTCTGCGGCAACGCCGTCTCAGGCGACGGCCGCATCGCGTCGTGCATGCAGATACATCTCGGCGAAGTCAGCAACTCATGCAAGACCGCGCTGGCGTACATCGACGCGCTGCCCAGTAGCTATCCGTAGCGGTTGCGAGAATGCGTAGACGTGCTCTCCGGCGGCCCCGGCCCCGGCACGGGCGGCGGGCAATCGAGCTGTAGGCGCGCTATCCGCCCATATGCCACGTCGCTGACGCGCAACCAAGTCAGGCCATTGGGGCCGGTCTTTGGTTGCCGCCGACGCCACGCGACGTCCGACAGAGCAACAGGGCGAGCGGCGGTCCTGGTGCTGTTTGCTTCCGCGGTCTTCTGCCCGTCCGATGCCCTCTCCACGGGCCTACGAAGGCTGCTGGCTGGCATTTACGCCTGTCGAACAGCCGGGACGCGGTGGCCGTCCCTGGGGCTCTATTGAAGCCCCAGAGCCACCATCAACTCGATCCTTTGCAGTATCCGGGATAGGCTGATCGACGCTTCGATAGCAGGCGCAGCTGCTGGCCAATCCAGAGCACCTCGACCTCGCTCGGCAGGGCCGTCGATGTCGTGAAATCCGTGGAGGAAGAGCGAGCCATTGATGGTCCCCGACCTCATCGGAGCGAGTTCACTGCCTCGTTCCCTAACGTGTTGGAAACGCTTCAAGGCGCGCAAGGCGAGTTGTTCAATCATCGCGCTCGCTGCCGGGCTTCCCATCTTTCTTACCGCCGCCCACGCGCACGATCGTTGGGACAACAGCGAACCGGTTCCGGCGTGGGTGAAGACCGAATGCTGTGGACCGAAGGACGCCCATCGTCTGCGCCCCGATCAGGTCAGGCGCAACTCGGCTGGCGACTATGTGGTGGATATTTACCCCGATCCCATCCCGGCGCACAGGGCGCTGCCCAGTCAAGATGGAGACTACTGGGTGTTCTTCTACAACGACTACGGCGTCTACGGCAGTGTCCGGTGCTTCTTCGTGCCAACGCTGTTTTAGGCCCCGTGAACGGACAGTTAGCCGACGAATAGGAACTCCGCAGTCGTCTGGTCCACCGCGTTCGACGTGCGAAGCCCGCTGTGAGGACCGCCGCATGCAAACGGCCGTTTGCCGCTATCGGACCGCGTGATCCGCCTCGCTATCACGCCCGCCGCCTACGACGCGATCTGCGCCACGTCTCCCTGCTCTCGGAAGACTTTCGAACGCGATGTATCAGAAGGCCACGGGGCCAAAGTGAAAATCGTAGGCCACGCGGCTCATGATTAATCTGTCTATGCATTGCACTTCGCACGATCTCGGAGGTTTTCGCCCGGAGCGCGCCCCTTGTATTTCCCTTCGCGATTTGCCCGTTGCACGCCCTCGCGCTGGCGCTCAAGCATGATCTCGCGCTCGAGCTGCGCGACGGAGCCGATGACGTTCACCATCAGCCTCCCGGTCGGCGTCGCGTGGATACGAAGCGATGCCTCCTTGCGCTTCGGGCCGAAGGCCTGCTCGATCTGATTGAGGTCTGGCGAGTAATTGGGGAGGAAGACGAGTCGTGCTCCGGCTGCGCACCGCACTGCGGACGGCCTTAGAGTCCGTTTGAAAAGTCGTTGAATGCGGTTTGCGGCCGTGATTCAAGCTTGGGATGTGGACCCCAGCAACGCGCGGCCGAATGGCCAAGATCGAGAAGAAGACCAAACGGTATCCGAGCGACTTGACCGACGAGGAATGGGCGCGGATTGAGCCCTTTCTTCCCCGCGCATCGACGGCTGGGCGACCTATCGAGGTCGATTTGCGGGAGGTGCTGAACGCAATCCGCTACATGGCCCGTTCGGGCGGGGGGTGGCGGATGCTGCCGAATGATTTTCCGCCTTGGCAGACGGTCTATTGGTGGTTTCGCCGATTTGTCCGTCGGTTCATGTTTCAGACGATCCACGACGTCGCGCTGATGCTCGACCGAGAGCGCGTGGGACGCGAAGCGAGCCCAACCGGAGGCGTCGTCGACAGCCAATCGGTCAAAGCTCCAGAAGCTAAAACAAGGGGATACGATGCGGGCAAGAGGATCGTGGGTCGCAAGCGCCACATCGCGGTCGACACCGACGGCCGTCTTCTGATGGTCAATCTGACGCCCGCCGACATCTCCGACAGCGCCGGCGCTCAGATGATCCTGGACGGTGTGCGCAAACGCTGGCCGTGGCTGAAGCATCTGTTCGCCGATGGGGCATATGATCGCGCCCAACTCATGGACAAAGCCGCCTTCCGGGATTTCACCATCCAGGTCGTCAAGCGATCCGACGCCGCCGTGGGCTTCGAAGTCATCCCGCGTCGATGGGTTGTCGAGCGCACGTTCGCCTGGATGACGCGCTGGCGCCGCCTCGTGCGCGACTACGAAGAGCGGATCGACTGTTCCGAAGCTATGATCCACGTCGCTCTCGGAAGCCTCCTGCTCAGGCGAATAGCTCACGAATAGGCGTTTTCAAACGGACTCTTAGATTTGTGGATCCGAGATTGTCGAGCACGACGATGTCATCGGGTTTGGGCGTGGGGACGAGTTCTTGCTCGATATAGGCTCGGAAACGTCTGGACTCGGCGACGCAGCTAGTTCCCTCTATGGCACCGGCTATTGAACCGCCCGCCGGCTATATGTCCTGGGTTGCCGGAGAATGTCCGCGAAGCTATTAATTCTCGTCACGGCGATCCAGGCCACGAGCTCGAGCAAATCGGAACCGTCGAAGGGAACCTGGGCACGCTAAAGCATTGACGACGTCAGGCCTTCTCAAAGAGCCGGCGGCGTCACGGATATGGCGAGGCGCACGATGTCGGATTGGTTTTCGTCCTCGTACATGGCTCGGCGCGGCGTTGCGGGCGGCCGCGTCGGCAAAACGCATCAACTGACGGAGGCCAAGCAGGGCTCCTATCAGTACGTCTATGGGCCCTACGCCTCGCCCGTCCTCACCATAGCTCCAGGAGACGTCGTCGTCGCCGAGACACTCGACGCTTTCGGCGGCGCGATCCAGTCCGTCGACGACAGGCCATCGCAGAGGCTCAAGTTCCCCTTCGTCAATCCTCAAAACGGACCGATTGCAGTTGAAGGCGCGGAAAAGGGTGACGTGCTCTGCGTGCGCATCGAAAGAATAGTTCCCCGCGGGCCGCAGCCAGTGGGGACCTCCGCCCTCATCCCCGAATTCGGCGGCCTGGTGGGCAACGCCGGTACGCCCATGCTGAACGCACCGCTGCCTGAGCGGGTGATGAAGTATCACGTGACCGAAGACGGCGTCCGTTTCAACGACAAGATCGTCCTGCCGTTCGAACCTTTCATCGGCACGCTCGGCGTCAGCCCGCAGATCGAAGCGGTGCTGTCGCTGCAGCCGGACTATTGGGGCGGCAACATGGATCTGCCCGACGTCGCCCCGGGAGCTATCGCCTATTTCCCCGTGCAGACGAAGGGCGCCTATCTCTTTCTTGGCGATTGCCACGGCCGGCAGGGCGATGGCGAGCTGTGCGGGGTCGCGGTCGAGATCGCTTCGACGACGACGATCCACGTCGATCTCATCAAGTCCTGGGCGATCGTCTGGCCGCGCCTCGAGAACGAGCGCTTCGTCATGGCGATCGGCTCCGCCCGGCCGATGGAGGATGCGGCGCGCATCGCCTATCGCGAACTGATCCGTTGGCTGGTCGCCGATTACGGTTTCGATGACATCGAAGCCTATTTTCTTTTGACGCAGGCGGGCAAGATGCGCGTCGGCAATATGGTCGATCCCAAATACACTTTGGGCGCATCGATCCTGAAGGACTATCTGCCGTCAAACTAAATGAGCCCAGGGAGGTGAGCATGGATCTTGGCTTGAAGGGCCTCCGAGCGGTCGTGACCGGCGGCAGCAAGGGAATAGGACGCCGCGCGGCGGAGATTTTCGCCCAGGAAGGGGCGAGCGTCGCAATCTGCGCCCGCAACGCAGACGAGGTGAAGGCGGCCGTCGAATCCTTGAAGGCCAAAGGCGTCGGCACCTTCGGGGCTGCCCTGGACGTCGCCGACAAGGCTGCGCTCAAGAAGTTCGTCGTCGACAGCGCCGCGGCGCTCGGCGGCCTCGATATTCTCGTCGCCAACGTCTCGGCCCTCGCCGCGCAAGACGTCGAGGAGAGTTGGCATAAGGCCTTCGAAGTCGACATGATGCATACCGTTCATGCGGTCAACGCCTCGATGCCGTTTCTCGAAAAGTCCAAGCATCCCTCGATCGTCATGATCTCATCAGTATCCGGACGCGAGGTCGATTTTGCCGGTCCCGCCTACGGCGCCTTCAAGGCGGCGCTCGTCCACTACGCGCAGAAGCTCGCGCATCAGCTCGCGCCGAAGATGATCCGGGTGAACGCGGTGTCGCCGGGCAACACCTATTTCGACGGCGGCTTCTGGCAGAGCGCCGAGAAAAATCTGCCCGACCTTTACAAACTCGCGCTCTCGCTCAACCCGACCGGCCGGATGGCCACGCCGGAGGAGATCGGACGCGGCATCGTCTTCCTCGCGAGCCCCGCTTCGAGTTTCACCACCGGAACCAATCTGGTGATCGACGGGGCGCTGACCCGTGGCGTGCAGCTGTAGGGCACTGCGATTTGGTGGAATCGTCATCGCGAGGCGAGAAGCGCCGTGGCGATCACGGGCTGCCGCCCCCGCCCTACGGAAGCGGTCCTAGGACCTGCCCCCGGGGATCGTCTTAAAACCCGGCCCGAGCCTGCGGAGGAATCGCCCCTCCCGCTCCCTCCGAATGTCTTCGGCGAGCGCCCGCAAGGTTTCGGCGTAGGTCGCCGGCCGCCATTTTTCGGCGAACGCTTCGAGATCGATCCTCTCCGAGAACGGCAAACCCTCTTCCCGCAACGGACATGAATTTGACTTCGACTCGAAAATCTCTCGCTCGATGTCGTTGGCGAGACTGAGCCCCCATGCCTCCGCATACCGCCTCGTTGAGGAGGCAGCCCAAATGTCGCTCGCGAACGTGTTGGCGGTATCACAGGCGGCGAAGACCGTCGTCCTGCTAGGCGTTCCTCAACAACTCGATCAACCCACGCAGGGCAGTCACCCTGATGGCGTCGATACGTCCGCGCTCGACCATATGCTGGCGGATCACCAAACTATCCTCGAGGATCGCGGGCTTTTCTTAGAGGAGACGTGGCGTCTGCACCCCCGTCAAGGACTGGAACTGCAGAGATCCGGTCAACGAGTGTGCTGCGCGGATCAGGTTTGCGCTACGTACCGGTCGCGCACAGCGGCAATCAAAGCTCGTCGCCCGAGGAGGCTGAGGTTGTTCGCGCTCTGGTCAGCGACTTCCTCGCCTCGAACCCTACTTGGATCAATCGCGAAGGAGACGAACTACCTTTGACCCTCGCGGACATCCTCATCATCGCGCCATACAATGCCCAGGTCTTCGAATTGCAGACCCGATTGCCGAGCGCTCGGATTGGAACCGTCGACAAATTTCAGGGTCAGGAAGCGCCGGTGGTGATTTATTCGATGACCACTTCGAGCCATGCGGATGCGCCGCGAGGGATGGAATTTCTTTACAGTCTGAACCGACTCAATGTCGCCACTTCCCGCGCCCGATGCATCTGTGTTCTGGTCGCCTCCCCAACGGTGTTCGAAGCGGATTGTCGAACACCGGACCAAATGCGACTGGCCAACGCCTTTTGTCGGTACTTGGAATTGGCCCAGCAGCCCACGCTGCGGAGCCTTGGCGAGAGCGCCGTCCTCGGTGCGTTTGAGGATGCGGCGTAGTAGGCGGCGATGGCTGGATCGATCGGGCGCGGCTAAAGGCCCGTGGAAAAGAAGGAGAAGCGACAATGAAAAAGTATGGGGGGTGGCAGGGTGGCCGGTTTGATGGGTCGCCGATGCGCCCCATTAACAAAGGCGCGACCGTCGGTATGACCGGGTATCGGACAACTAAGCGCGAGGGCGACCAGCCCACCGGCACCTACCACTGGGTCAATAAGAAGGCGGTCAATGAGAAGGCGAAAGCGTCCAAGAAATAGAAGAATGGCAGAAAATAACAGGCACAGGCCGAAACGCCGCCTAAACAAATGGGCGTGCCCCGGGCGATCAAGTCGCCCCTGATGAGGTCAGTTATCCAAAAGAAGGTGAAACGAAACGAAAATGGAAACCGTTCTAACGCCGGCCGATTAGCCTTTCTCGCGGCGCACAACTGGGCCAATACGTGACGACGATCCCGGGGCAGTGGGGCGATATCGCGATCAACCGGAGGAGCGGGCAATAATGGTATTGTTGTTGGTCCTAGATTAGCGGCGCTGGGCGTCACCATGCGCGGTAAGATGGGCAGTCCGGCAGGGCTGATGGTGGATAAAGGCGGGTGGGCGCGCCCCGTCGATAACTTACATTAAAGGCGACGTGGGGGGACCGATCCATGACGATCACCCCGTCCTCCTGTTCCTCATTCTTCTGGCGCTCGTACCGGGACTCACGCGGGTGCTTGGTGTCGTCGTGCTGTACGTCGTCGGCATTGGTGCGCCTATACCGCTGGATTCATCGCGCCAGCCTAGATATCGTCGCCTGGCTAACGTTGAAGCGACGCGCCAAGTCGGCTTGGCTGGCGCTACCGTCGGCGAGCGCGTTCAGGGCCTCGCGCTTTTGATGAGCGGTAAGCTTTGGCGGTCGACCCATATGAACCCCACGCGTCTTGGCGCGAGCTCGACCTTCCCCGGTTCGAGTACGTATCAAATCACGTTCAAACTCGGCGAGGCCGCCAAGAACCGTGAGCATCAGTCGGCCATGCGGCGTGGTCGTGTCTGCCCAAACGTCGGCCAGTGAACGGAACCCGGCCCCAGCTTTGGCGACAGCGTCGAGAATATTGAGAAGATCGCGAGTTGACCGAGCGAGCCGGTCAAGTCGGGTCACGAGCAACGTGTCGCCGGCCGTAATGGACTTCAGCGCACGGGCCAGCTCCTTGCGCTCTGCTTTCGCTCCGCTCGCTGTCTCGCGATAGATCTGCGCTGCTCCTGCCGCCTTCAGCGCAGCGATCTGCGCGTCGAGCGTCTGCCCGTCCGTGCTGACGCGGGCGTATCCGATAGTTGCCATGCCCTAGAATGGGGATCGCGCGATACTTACGCAAGTATCTTTCGCATACGATAACCGATTGAAATCTGGGACGCCGCCAGGCCATGCAAAAGTCTTGACTTCTGCATGAAGCGACGGCCCGCTCCGGCGATGAGGCGCAAAACGCTTTGCCATGTCCGACGAGGCTCGCCAGCGACCGTCCGGTGTCGACGTGGCGCGGCCGTTGCGGACCGTGACCGCGGACGCCTCAATTGGGCGGGTTCCTGCCCTCTCAAGGGGGCGCTTTGGAACGGCAGGAGTTCGCGCCATAGCCGTCCATTCCATTGCGAGCGCGAAATAGCGCTTCACCGCCCGAAGCGGAAGTTCGAC
>CAVXVE010000063.1:0-28831 GCA_963764955.1 uncultured Alphaproteobacteria bacterium
TGCTTTACGTTTCACCTTCACGTGGCTCGCCAGAAAGTCGTCCGCGATCTCTTTGAATGTCCTCACGGCGCGTCCGGCCTTCCTCGCAGCGACAGGGTCTTCGCCCATCTCGACGCTCCCTAGAAGCTTCTTGGCCTCGCAGCGGGCTTCGTCGGGAGCAAGTCGACCGTGATCGCCAATTGTCGCTCGTCGGGAGCGGCCACCCCTCCTATACTGCACGACGTACGTCTTCTTGCCCGTGGGATAGGCGGCGACTCCGAACCCGCCCACGGAGTCGTCCCACAGGAATTCACGATCCTTTCCGACTGGACAGGATAGAGCATCTACGGTCCTTTTCGATATGCGGCCGATGGGCATGGACTTTCCTGCTCGGTAAGCGGTCGGTAAGCGGCTTCACGGAAATGCGAAGAATAGCAGGGAAACGATATCAGGAAAATTCTTCGCAAATTAAATCGATTATGCATCACCAGGAAACAAAGGGAATGTCGGAGAAACTCTCACATTCGGTCTTCGAAACCGAGGGTTGGCGGTTCGAACCCGTCCGGGCGCGCCAATTGTATCAGATGCCTGCCATCGTCCGCCTTGCGGCTCGAAGCGCGCTCGACCCCGAAGAGTCTCAGTGTCGATCGCCGGCTTCGGCCGGGGGCGGGGCGGGATTGCGCCACGGGCCGTCAGCGCCGATGAGCGCGTCAGCCGAGGCGGGACCCCAGGTCCCGGGCTCGTATTCTTGCACCGCCGGTGGATTCTTCACGATCGACTCCACGATCCGCCACTGTGCGTCGATTGCGTCTTCGCGCCCGAACAGCTCGCCGTTCCCGCGCATCGCGTCGCCGAGCAGGCGCTGATAGGGAGGAATTTGCGACGCGGTCCGCTCCATCAGGGTGAGCTCGACGGCGTCGCCGGTCATGCGCTCTCCGGGGTGCTTCATTCGCAGCCCCATGCCGAAGTTGACGTCCGGTCCCAGCCGCATGCGCAGATAGCTGCACGAGCCTGCATCTTCGCCGAACGTCGGACGTGGCGGCGGCGTGAAGTCGACCCTGACCTCGGCGGCGGTGAGCGGCAGGCATTTGCCGGCGCGAATGTAAATGGGAACCCCCGCCCAGCGCCAGCTGTCCACGAACAGTCTCACCGCGACATAGGTTTCGACCGTCGAATCCGGCCGCACGCCCTTGACTGCCCGATACCCGCGATATTGCCCGCGCACGACACTCGCCGAGTTCGAGCGGGCGGACCGCCTTCAGCAGCGCGGCCTTCTGGTCGCGCTGCGCCTCGTGCGCCTCTCCGGTTGGCGGATCCATCATCACGACGGCGAGGACCTGCAGCATGTGGTTCTGGACCACGTCGCGAAGGGCGCCGACAGAGTCGTAGAAGCTGCCGCGGTCCTGAACGCCAAAGGCTTCCGCCATGGTGATCTGGACGCTGCGAACATAAAGGCGGTTCCACAACGGCTCGAACGTCGTATTGGCGAACCGCGTGTAGAGGATGTTCTGAACCGGCTCCTTGCCCATATAGTGGTCGATGCGGAAGATCGCGCTCTCGGGGAAATGCTCGAGCAGTGTCCGGTTCAGCGCCTCAGCCGACTCCTGATCGCGGCCGAATGGCTTCTCGACGACGAGACGCGCATCAACGTTAAGACCGGCCTTGGCCAGCGCGGAAACGACGACGCCAAACAGGCTCGGCGGAATCGCGAGATAGTGCAGCGGCCGCTTGGCGCCGCCAAGCGCCTTCTTCAAATCAGCAAAAGTCCGCGGATCGTTATAGTCGCCGTCCACATATCGCAGCAGCCCCAACAGCTTGGCGAGTCCGGGGTCGTCGCCGCCGCCGTGCTGCTGGATGCTGTCCTTGGCGCGCGCCCGCAGTTGCTCGACCGTCCAACCGGCCTTGGCGACGCCGACGATGGGGACATTCACGCCTTCGTCGGCCACGAGTTCCAGCAGAGCCGGAAAGATTTGCTTGAAGGCGAGATCGCCGGAAGCGCCGAAGAAGACCAGTGCGTCGGATTCGGCCGCCTCCATCGAAGCTCCTCTTGGCTTTTCGTGAACGGGACTGAATGTAACCACACTCTCGCACGAATGGCCAACTTGGGAGGGGCTCGGCCGTTTTATCGGCGCCGACCGGGTCGCCAGATGAGGTTCGTGCTGACCGCGTAATTCCAAACGACACTCAGCAACGCGCCCGCCAGCCCGGCCACCCACCAAGTCTCGCTGGCGTTAAAGAGCCAGGAAGCGACGTCGATATTGGCGATGGCTCCGACGCTGCATCCAAGGGCGAAAGCGGCGAAGCCCTCGATCAGGCCAAACCCACGGTAGCGATAGGAACTATAGGTGATTTCATTATTCAGGATGAAGTTGCTCGCCATTGCGACGACGGTGGCGATGAGCTGTCCGGAATCGAAGCTCAGCGCGCCAAACCAGTGAAGGACAGCCGAAAGCGTTACGATATGGACGACCAGACCGCTCGCTCCAATCATGGCGAACAGGACAAAGCGCGTTGGAAGGGCGCCCGCGGTGGCGTGATGAACGACCAACCCAAGGAAGTCGATGCCGACCAGCGGCGTCAGTTTGGACTCGCCAGCGGTGCGCTTGCGGAAGCGGTAGGGGACTTCGACAATCTTCAGATCGCCGCCGGCTGAAAGAATGACGTCGACCAGGATCTTGAAGCCGTCGGGCGAAAGGCGCGGAGCGAGACGCGAGGCGATCTCGCGCCGAAGCATGAAGAAGCCGCTCATCGGGTCGGCAATGGCCGTCCCCGCGATTCGCCTGAAGAACCATGCGCCCATGTCGCTGAGCGCCTGTCGCGCCGGAGAGAGACTGCCGCGATCCGCCTCCCTTATCCGGGTCCCGATCGCCAAATTGGCCGAGCCCTTGGCGAGCGCACGGTACATCTCCCGCAGAATGGTCTCGTCATGCTGGAGATCGCCGTCGATGACCGCGACGAAGTCCGCGCTCGATGACATCCATCCCTCGATAACCGCGCCTGCAAGACCCGAGCGATTGACGCGCCTCAGGCAGCGGAGACGCCGATCCTCCGCCGCAAGCGTAAAAGCGACAGTCGAGGTGCCGTCGGGGGAGTCGTCATCGACGACGATCATCTCCCACGGCAGGCCATCGAGCGCGGCTTTGACGCGCTCGAAAAGAAGCGGAATGTTGGCCAATTCCTGATAGGTTGGGACGACGACCGAAAGTGTCGGAGTCGGCGGCCCGGGCGTTTCATCGCTGGCCATTCCACGCCACGCTTATTTCGCTCAGCGTCGATGAACGCTATCTGCCGGTCGCGCCCGGATAAGGCATCGGAAGGGAGCGCGTCAAGCCGGCGGCCGGGATGAGAGCGAGCTTGATCTCGGGGCGGCCGAGACGGCCGAGCGCATAAAACTGGGGCTGTCCCAGCCTGGCGAACAGGGGGCCGGCGACGGCGCCGATCGATGCGGCGTCCGCGGCCGGCGTGACAATGACTCCGCTCCGGCCGATGAAGCGTTCGCTGTGGTGCAGGAAGGCCCAACCGCGCGGATCCCCTGAAAGCACGAAAACAGGGATCCGAGGCCCGAAGGCGAGCGCGATTTTCCCCGCATCCGACCATTTGGTCGAGATGATGAAGCTTGGCGGCGGGTCAAAAACCGGCGCTTTGGCGAGATTGCGCCAGTCGAAGCTCTCGAGCAGGGGGTCGGAGGAGCGGGAGTCGGTGGCGAGAACCCTCCACGGCGAGCCTGTGGACGCGTCCACGACGGCTGCTCCGGCGATCGCCGCCAGCAGCGCCGACGACACCAAAGCCCAGCGGCGAAGCGCGCCAATGGAGACGCCGAGCTGATCGACCCATGCGCCCATGAGCGGGAACGCGAAGAACCAGCCGGGCATCGTCCAGTGAGGTTGACCGCGGCCGCCCCAAAGCGGCGTCAGTGTGAAGAGAACAATCGGCGGCAGACTGAGACAAAGCAGAAACAGGTAGCGATCGTCCCGCCAACGGCGAAACGCGCTGACGATGCCCGCGGCAAGAATCGCGAATATCCAGGGCGACAGAAAAGCAATTTCGCCCAGCGCCATCGTAAGCAACTGCGCCGGGCGTAGTCCGCCGCCGGGTACGCCGCGCGCGCCCTGAAATTCAAATGAAGCCCAGCCGTGCCGCGCGTTCCACAAGATGACCGGAGTGATCATCGCGAATGCGACGATTGCGGAGACATACGGCGCAGGATGTCTCAGCCAATGCCGCTGCCTGGGCGAAAGCAGGACGAACGCCGCCAATCCGCCTGCGGTCAGCACGGCGCTGTATTTCGATAGTCCAGCCAGACCCAGGCCGACGCCGGCAAGTAGCCAAAATCGCCAAGCCGAAGCCTCGTTGTCGCACGGTTCCGGAAAGAACACCCGGCTCGCCGCCCACGCCGCGGTCGCGAGCCCAAACAGCAGCGGGCCGTCCGGGACGATCCAACTTCCGGCGGAGGCGAAGAAGAAGGGCGTAACGTTCATGGCGAAAAGCGCGATCAGAGCCGCCCGAGCGCCGAACAGACGGTTCGCGAATCGATAGGCGATCCAACCCGTCGCCACGAAGAGGACGACAAAAGGGGCGCGAGCGACCACGTTTTCGCCAGCCGCGCGCGCGGCGAAATGCGTGATCCACAGATGCAACGGAGGATGGTCGAAATAGGAGAGGGCGAGGCCGCGCGAGATCGCGACCGTATAGCTTTCATCGATGCCTAGTCCGAGCATCAAAGCAAAAAAAGCGCGCGCGACCAAAAACCCCATAAGGATCGCGACGGCGAGTCGATCGTTGTCGGGGTCAGGCATTTCCCGCGTTCGAATTATTTGCCAATCTGGCGGTCGTCAGCGGCGGACGGGCGAGACGCGCGCACGGTCGCCCAAGCTAGCGAAGGCCGGTTGCCTCGACCCACCACCCTGGATGCTCCGCGGCGACCATTCGACGCGCGACCGCCGCGCGACGCCGCTCGCCGAACAGGGCAAAGCAGGTTGCTCCCGAACCCGACATTCCCGTCAGCCCCGCCGCGGGGATTTGGGACAAGCTTTTGAGCACAGCGGCGATAGGCGGGGCCACCCGGATCGCCGCGGCCTCCAGATCGTTCCGGCGCCCGGAACGAGAATCCAGAAGGGTGTCTCTATCAGATATCGCCTTGGGAAACGAGCAGTCCACTGACTGCAGCCTCGACCCACGCGCGAGGCCAAGCGCGGCGAAAACCTCGGGCGTCGGCGCCTGAACCTGGGGGTTGACCAGAACCGCGAAAATGCTCGACAGGCGAATCGCCGGACCGAGCTGATCGCCGATGCCTTTCATGATTCGGGCTTGTGGAGAAAGACAGGCCAGGACGTCCGCGCCTGTCGCGAGAGCGGACGCGCGCACGCGCGGATCGTCGATCGACAGCCCGGACTCGTCGGCGAGCAACCGCAATGCGGCGGCCGCATCCGCCGAACCTCCGCCAAGGCCCGCCGCGGCGGGTAACCGCTTGATCAACCGGAAGCGGCCAAGTCTCAAGCCCGGCGCATGCGCGGCGAGCGCTCGCGCGGCGCGCATCACAAGGTTCTCTTCGATGGGGCCAGTTTGATCGGCGCGAGGACCGAAAACCTCTAGAGTGAGATCGTCGTCGGGCTCGAACCCGAGCCAGTCGCCAAGCCCGGCGAACGCGACCAGACTCTCAAGCTCATGGTATCCGTCGTCGCGGCGCCCGAGCACCCGCAAAGTCAAATTGATCTTCGCCGGAGCGCGCTGCCATCGCATCGAGCGGAATGCAACGCCTCAGCCGCCGCCTTCCTTGTTTGGCGATGCTTTTGTCGCGCCGGCGCCGGTTGTCGCGTCCGGAAGTCCATCCTTGATCTTCTTCAGAATCTCCGGGAGATCTTCAGGATCGGGTCCCATGTCCCGAGCGTGGTTCCACTGAAAGTGCGCCTCGATGCGGCGATTGACCCGCCAATACGCGTCCCCAAGGTGATCATTCAGAACCGGGTCGGCAGGTTTCAGGTCGATCGCCTTTTCCAGCGTCCCAGCGGCTTCAGCGTATTGTCCGAGCTTGTAATGGGCCCACCCGAGACTATCGACGATATAACCGTCGTTAGGGCGTAACTCGACCGCTCTACGGAGCATCTTGAACGCCTCTTCCAAATTAAGCCCCTTGTCTACCCAGGAATAGCCAAGATAGTTGAGGACGAGCGGCTGGTCCGGATAGAGCTCCAAAGCTTTCTTGAAATCGGCTTCCGCCTTGGGCCACTGTTTGGATCGCTCGTAGCAAATTCCACGGAAATAAAACAGCGTCCAATTGTCCCGTTGCGGAATTCCAACAGCGGCGATCGCCCGATCATACGTCGCCGCCGCATCGGCATATTTCTTGGCGGACCGTTGCAACTCCGCCAGAGCGGTCAGGGCTTCAACATCGTGCGGCCGCGCCGCGACGATTTCCGTGAGGCGTTGTGTCGCCTCCTGGTTTTTTCCCATCGCGTCGAGTTCGAGCCCAATTTGAATATCGGCGCTCATCTTCAACGGCGATGATGACGGAACCATTTTATAGGCGGCGATGACCTGGTCGCCTTGTTTCAGCTGCTCGAACAGGCTTGCCAGCGTGACCGCGGCCAAATCATTCGATGATCGAAGATAAAGCGACAACCGAAGATAGACGAGCGCCGGAAGCTCGTCTCCCTGACGGCTTCCCGCGCTTCCAAGGCCATAGAGCACTTCTGCGGCGCCGTCCTTTGCGCTGTGCATGAGGGGCTCAAGCGTGTGATTCGCTTTAAGGTCCGCGAGCGCTTGCTCGATCAGCGGATGGTGAGGAACAATGGCCGCGAAATCCTGGTATATCTTTGTGGCTCCGGCCACATCGCCTTTTTCGGCGAGAACGCGGGCGTAGGCGTCGGCGAAACGCAGGCTGTTCTTGTCGTTGTCATATGCGGACTTGAGCCTCCGCTCGGCCTCCGCCGAGTTTCCGAGGAGACCGGCGATCAGACCCGCATGATAATCGCGAAAGGCGAGGACCGAGCGGTCGTGAATCCGGTCAAGGGCGTCGAGCGCGTGATGGAGATCAGACTGACCCGCATAGGACCAGGCCGTGAGCAGCGCTGTGGTGACGTCCCGCGCGCGCGACGCGTCGGCGCTCCCCAGGTGGGCGCGCGCCGCCGCAAACTGTCCTTGTCCGATATCGTGTACTGCGATTGCAAGGCGCGCCAGGTTGTTGTTCTGATCGCGCGCAAGGAGCCTCTCGCCGAGAGAGTCGGCGCTCGCTTCGTCGCCATTAGACAGCGCTGCGCCGAACGCGCGCTCCAGGAGATCGGGATTTCGGGGATCCGCTCGCAGCGCCTCCCGATAGTAGACTTCCGCGGCGGGCGTGTCCCGATCGGCGCTGGCGATTAGAGCTGAAAGATAATTTCCGGGTTGGCTGTCGCCGATCTCCAGTTTCTCCGACGGCGTGTCGGTCTGCACGGCTGCCGCCAAGGCGGCCCCGCCGGATAATGATAAAGCCGAAGCCAGGAGAAAGGCTATCCTCGGCGTCCAGGAGTGAGAACGGCTCTGCATGTCTTGCGGTTTCCTACACCAGTCCCGTGAGCGCCGGCATAAAACACCGCCCGGCCTCGCCGACAAACCCCACGCGCGTCATTCCGTCCCCGCTGACAGTTGAAAACGGCAATTTTGCGCCGTGGCGCATCCACATCTCACATATCGAGATAATTTGGCCCGCCCCCGCCCTCCGGCGGGGTCCATTCTATGTTTCTGGCTGGGTCCTTGATGTCGCAGGTTTTGCAATGGACGCAGTTCTGCGCGTTGATGACAAAGCGCGGCTCCGTTCGGGCGGCGTCGTTTGCGTAGACGACCTCGTAAACCCCGGCCGGGCAATAGAGCCGAGCAGGTTCGCCAAAACGAGGAAGATTATCGCGGATCGGAACGTCTGGATCATGCAAGCGAAGATGAACAGGCTGATCCTCTTCGTGATTTGTGTTCGAAAGATAGACGGAAGAGGCTTTGTCAAAGGTTAAGACGCCGTCGGGCTTGGGATAGGCGAGGGGCGTGACTTCGGACAAGGGCTTCAGGGTGTCGCTATCCGGTTTGCCGTGCTTGAGCGTGCCGAAGACCGAGCCCTTGAACAACGCGTTGGTCCACATGTCGAAATCCGCCGAGGCCGACCCCTGTGACCAGTCCGTATCGGGTCCAGAGCGGCTTCACGTTGCGGACCGAATAGAGATCGCGGCCGATGTCCGAATCCCGCCAGGAATTCTCATAATCGGTGAGTTCGTCGTTCGCCCGGCCCGCGGCCACCGCCGCATGGGTCTTTTCCGCCGCCAGCATTCCCGACAGGATGGCGTTGTGCGAGCCCTTGATGCGGGCGAAGTTCACAAATCCCGCGGCGCAGCCGATGAACGCCCCTCCGGGAAAGACGAGCTTCGGGACCGACTGCCAGCCGCCGGAGGCGATTACCCGCGCGCCATAGCCGATCCGTTTTCCGCCCAGGAAGGTCTCGCGCACCAGCGGATGGGTCTTGAACCGCTGAAACTCGTCGAAGGGCGAGAGCGTCGGGTTCTGATAATTGAGATGAACGACGAACCCGACCGAAACCAGCCTGTCGCCATAATGATAGAGGAACGAGCCGCCGCTTGCGCCCCCGGACAAAGGCCAGCCGAACGTGTGGCGGACGAGGCCGGGGGAAAAGCGGTTCTCGGCGACCTGCCACAGTTCCTTGAGACCGATTCCGTATTTCTGCGGCCCGCTCGGCTTGTCCAGACCGTAGCGCGCGACCGCCTGTTTCGACAGCGAGCCGCGCGCTCCTTCGGCGAGCAGCACATATTTGCCCAGAAGCTCCATCCCCCGGGTGAACCCCGCCTTGGGATGACCGTCGCGGTCGACGCCCATGTCGCCCGTCGCCACGCCGACGACCTCCCCCTTGTCGCCGTAGAGAAGCTCTGTCGCCGCAAAACCGGGATAGATCTCGACGCCGAGCGCCTCCGCGCGGGCGCCGAGCCAGCGTGCGATTGCGCCAAGCGAGCCGATGAAATTGCCATGGTTGCCCATCAATTTCGGCATCGCCCAGTTGGGCAAGCGCAGCGCTCCCCGCTCGGTCAGATAATAGAATTGATCTTCTGCGACCGGGGTTTTGAGCGGGCATTCCGCATCCGAACGCCAGCCGGGAATTCAGCCGGTCAAGTCCGATCGGATCGATCACGGCTCCCGAGAGGATATGCGCGCCGACCGTCGAGCCCTTTTCCACGATGACGACAGAGATGTCGGAATCGAGTTCCTTGAGCCGGATCGCCGCGGCGAGTCCTGCGGGACCCGCGCCAACGATCACGACATCGTAATTCATCGATTCCCGCGCGGGCAGTGTCGGATCCTGGGCCATAATCCCTTTTGCCATTCAAGGCTGGGCGCGCAGTACTTTTGCGTGAGTTGGTTTTCGCTCGGCCAGCCCCGCTTCTCGCGCGGCGCCCCGTTTCAAGGCTCAACATGATAGTTTGTCTTCGCGCGGCCGCGCAAGCATCGAGGTCAGTCCTGATCAAATGTCTTCGACAAAGGATTTCATAGATCTTCAATCTGGCGCGGCCGCGGAAGCGCTTCGCTGGTGGATTCGCGCCGGCGTCACCGAGGCGCTCGACGAGGCGGCGCATGATCGTTTCGCCGAGAGTTCCCGCGAGAACGGAGACCGGCGCGACGCACCGGACCTGCCGATACGCCAAGCCCCGCCAGCGGCTTCCGGGCAAGCCCCGCTAGCGGCTTCCGGGAACGGGTTGGGCGCGCCTCACAGCGCCCAAGCGGGTTCGCCGCCGGAGCCCGCGGAAACTTCGGCTCGAGCGTTAGCGGAAGCGGCGACCGATCTCGAGGCGCTGCGCTCCGCATTGGCCGATTTCGAGGGCTGCGCCCTCAAGCGGACCGCCACCCGGCTTGTCTTTGAGGACGGCGTCCCCGGCTCGCGGGTCATGTTCGTCGGCGAGGCCCCGGGGGCGGATGAAGATCGGCTCGGGCGACCGTTCGTGGGAAGGGCGGGGCAACTGCTGGATCGCATGCTGGGGGCGGTCGGACTGGATCGGCAGGCAGTCTATGTCGCCAATGTCGTTCCCTGGCGCCCGCCAGGCAATCGAACGCCGACGCCTCAGGAGACGCAGGTCTGTCTGCCTTTCATCAAGCGGCAGATCGACCTCGCCGATCCGGAAGTCCTGGTCTGTCTTGGCGGATCCGCGGTTCGCACGCTTCTGGGCGTCCAGGCAGGGATCACCCGCGCGCGGGGCTCATGGTTTGCTTATCCGCGCCAGGACGGCCGCGAAATCCGGGCCCTAGCCATGCTCCATCCGGCGTTCCTGCTGCGGCAACCGGCGCATAAGCGATTCGCGTGGGCGGACATGCGGGCGCTCGCCAACGCGCTCGAAATTCCACCGCGTTGAAGAGGCGTCGAAGGCGCCTTTGAATAACTAAATCGCTTTGTAATTTAACGGAGTTGGTCTGGCTCTTCCGGCGGGTGGTCGCGATTGTGTTCCGGTCGATCCGGCTTGGGTTTCCGATTTGGGTTTTCTTGGGCGGCTGACCCTTTGGCCGCGAAACCCCCGTTTTTGGCGGTTGGAAAAGCTTGGATTTCCTTGGATTCTCTCGTCAACTCCAAGACCAAACTTAAGAAGTTGATAATGCTCCTATTTCAGCCACAGTTCCCTCACCCAAAACCGCGGTGAGGGAATAGAGGTTCTCTGTTTCGTCCCTGACAAGGCCGCCGATCGCCTCGGCCGCCATGTGCTTCTTGCTTGCCTCGCGGGTATATTTGATCGCCATATCCGGCCGGGTCCAGCCAAAGATCGCCATCAACTGATTGACTGTCGCGCCGGCCTCGGCAAGCCGTCGAGCGGCGGCCTTGCGAATGCCGTGGGCCGTGCAATCGACGAGGCCGGCTCGCTCGGCGGCCTCGCTGAACCACGCCCCCAAGTGCTCTTTGCCGACGTTCGCACCGCGCCTGAGGGTGATGAAGGCCAATTGCTCGAGCCGCCCCTTGGGGCCAGCGGCGAGCGCCTGGCGGAGCGGCGTGAGGATCGGCAAATAGACAACAGCGCCAGTCTTCTCATTCCGAAGCTGGATCGTGCCATCCTTCTGAATGTGCTGGCGGCCGAGCCGCGCTGCGTCGCCGATCCTGAGGCCGGTGTAGAGCAGAATCGAATACACAAGCCGCTCGTACGAGCCGAGCGGATAAGCCCGCTCGAATTGCGCGAGTTCTTGCTCGCTCCATGTCTTGTGGCCGTCCTCTTCGTCGACGCCGGGTTTCTTTAGCTTGAGGCCCTTGATCCCCTCACAAGGATTGCGGTCGACGTGGCCGACGCTAACTGCCCAGGCGAAAAGGTTCTTGAGCGCGGTCAGGATCGAGTTGGCTTGCTCGGGGGTTTCCTTCCGCGCCTCGAGGGCTTCGATGATGACGGATCTGGTTATGTCTTCCGTGTCGTAACCGAGCGCTGCCCATTTTTCGTAAATATGGCCGCGCGTCTTGCGCGTCATCGGCTTGTAGGCCTGCCATTCCGAGCTCTTGAGATAGAGATCGATCAGGCCCTTGAACTTGGTCTTCGGCGCCTGCCGTTGATTTCGGACGACTATCGGCTGGCCGGCGAGACAGGCGCGATAGGTGGCTGTGAATTCATCCGAGCCATAGAGGTCGGGCAAGCGGACGCGGGGCTCGCTGCGGTTACGGCGGAAGTACCAGACTTTGCGGCCATGCCGGGTGATCTGGCGCTGAACGAAGGGCAAGCGGGGGCGAGGCATTAGAGGACGACCTTCTTCTTCGGCCGGTCGCGAATCCTGATCGGTCCCAGCGGCTCGTCGTGGCGCCCGTTGGGCAGGGCGGCGTTTTGCTCCTCTGTTTCGAGAACAATGTCAATCGATCCATCCGCGCCGATCTTGACGCGCTTCGCCCCGATCTTCTGGGCCTCGCGCAGGGCGCGTGCGATGTCGGCTTGCTTTACTCGCGCGGGGACGGTCATGGCGCGCTAGTGTACTGTTCGGGGCGAGAGGCGGGCAAAAGGGATAAAAGTTCGATAGTCGGGCGACGAAAATTGTGACTAGATGAGACGGGAGCCGACGCTACGCGACGCAACGATGGCGGATTATCCGGCATCCAGGCCCGATCTGGCGGTGGGCGCGCATGAAAACTCGAGCCAACGCAAGAGTTTGCGCGCAAAGCGCCGCGCCGCTGAGTGGCGTGGGCTTTGAGCGGAACGCGACGAGGGCGGTCCACCTCATCTGTTGAGGCGGCCGCCTTCTATACGCCGCTACGCGGCTCATCAGACACCAGGAAGCCGCGCTCGCACTGCCGCCGTCTACCAGCGCCACCATTGGGCCGCAGAGAAGCGCGCGGTCCTGAATGCATGGGCGCGCATGTCGCGGCGCTCGTAGACGGGCGCGAGGCCGAAGGCAACGTCACGCCGATAAGGGCGCGCGCCGGTGCTGTATGAGTCGGAGTGGCTCTCGCTTCTGGACATGCGAGAGCGCCTGAAGGCAAGGGGCCATGAGGCGGCCGAAGCCGAGAGCGCAATTTGCCTCGCATTGCCAGACATGAGGCTCAGGCGCTGGGCCATCGCGAAAGTGACGTATGCGCCCACCGGCGGAACGCTCGCCCCAGCCCAAGTCCGGGGGATCGAGTTCACAGAAGGCATCAAACCGAAGCTAGCGATTCCGTACGACCTGAAGCGGGACGATATCGATTGGGACAATTCGCGTCCGAAAAGGCCCTGGCCATACGGGCCTTGGCAGCATCAGCTTCTGGCGCACGTGGCTCGTATCGAGGTTTCGAGAAAGAATTTCGACAAGGCGTTTCCGCTGATGGCGCCCACGGCAGAGACCACTTCGCCAGCCGCTGAGGAGGCGCCGCCAATCGCGTCCGAACCCGATCGCCCCAGAGGCGAGATTGTGGGCGAAAGCGAAGAGCCTATCTCCGATAATTAACCAGCCGCGCCCGCCAAAGGCAATGCAGCGAAGGCCGTCAAAAAATCCCGCAGAAAGAAAAAAACCCGCAGAAATAAAAGAGCCACAAAGCTCGAACGCGCGCGGCGTGCCATCTCCGAAATATATGGGCCTGACGGGGTATCGAGCGAAAAAACGGACGCCGAGCTGTTCGATGAGGTTTGCAGGCATCTCGGCGCAGACCTCGACGATATATCCCTGGACACTGTCCGCAGGGCGGCCGGCCGCCGCAAATAGCAAATTGCGGTAAATGCCGGCGTGCGCTCAATTTGCTCGGCACATGCTTAATTTGCGAGCTGCGAAGCCTTTTCATCGGTCAAGGCGCGGATTTGCTGGAAACTCGGGGCTGGGATGACCTTGCCAGCGGCGTGATCGAAGCCTCGTATTCCTGATCGAGTTCCTTTCTGACGGCGGCGATCTGGCGCAACTCGAACTCGGTGAAACGCAGGCTGCGCCAGCGGTCGGCGGCTCGGATCAGCGCGCCGAACATGAGTTTGAGCACCGGCTTCTCGCCGAAGCCGTTGGGGATGATCTTGAGCCGCCGGCGCTCCTCGACGAACAGCCGTTCGAGCAGATTGGTGGTGCGAATGAAGCGCCGATGGGTGACGGGCAGCCTCAGGTGGGCGACGCAGGCCTCGAAGTCGTCCTCGAAGCAGGCGAGCGCGCTCGGCAGGAGATCGGCGCAGTCGGCTCGGATGCCGGCCGCCAACTGCCGTGCGATCGCCCGCGACGGCGCCTGATAGCAGGCGCTGACGCGCGCTTTGAACTCCAGCCACGGATCGGCTGGGACCTTGGCCGCGAGGTTGCGCATCCGGTGCGCCAGGCAGCGCTGGCGCGCCGATCGGGGAAAGCATTCCTCGATCGCCCGGATGATGCCGGGCGCCCCGTCGCTGACCACAAGCAGCGGATCGCCGAGCCCTCTGGCGCGCAGGTCCTGAAAGAACGCCCGCACCGTCTCGACGTCCTCCTTGGAGCCCGCCATCAGCCCAAGCAGGACCTTGCGTCCGTCCTCGCCGATGCCCCAGGCGGCCAGCACTGCCTCGCGCCGCTGGCCGGGACGGAGCCGCTCGGCGATGCCGTCGATGAACAGATAGACGATCGCGTGCTCGGAAAGATCGCGCTTGCAGAAGTCTTCGTACTCGGCCCACAACTTCTCGGTGATCTCGCTCACCGCCGCCCGCGACAGCAGCCGCCGGCCGGTCTCGCCAGTGAACGTGTCCTCGATATCGCGGGTCGACAGGCCTCGCGCGTAAAGTTCGACCGCCAGCCGCTCAAGCTCCCGCGTGCGCCCCGAAAGCGCAGCCCGTACGCCGGAGACGAACGGCTCGGGCGTGTCGCGGACCTGCGGAGCCGAATAGTTCACCGCGCCTTCCGCGGTCTTCACCTTGCCCGGCCGATAGCCATTCCGGTAGCCAGCCTTCTCCCCATCGCCGCGCTCATAGCGCTCGCGGCCAAGGACATCGGCCACTTCGCCCTCAAGCGCCTCCTCGACGATCAACCGAAGCGCAAGGCGAACCAAATCGCTCCGCCCAGTCGCCGTCCCCAGTTCTCCATTCATCAAGGCGCGAAGCTCCTCGCGCGTGCGCTGCGGCGCGGATACTCTCTGCATCGGGATGCTCCCTGGGGCCCCGGCGCCAACCGAAAGCCCGATTCCTGTTGCGATTCAGGCAGGGTGCATCCCAACCCCCTTTTCCAGCAAACTTACGCCTTCACCCTTTTCATCTGTGAGCTAGTTGCTCCTCATGACGCGAGGAGGCGCAACTTGTCACAGCCGCGATCGCCCGCGTCGCGCGCCGCACGCTCGAGCGTTTAATCGCGCTCGGCACAGGACCGGCAATCATTGAGCTATCGCCGCGCCGACGGGGCATTCTTGCGTCCGACCTTCAAGATTGGCTCCAGCGTCGCCGTCGTTCGCCACCAGGATCCGAGCGCCCTTCCCCTCTGAATCCATGAATCCCTGACGTTGGCTCCAGGGTTGCGTGAGCCAACAAAAAAAGGGCCGGACACAACGGCCCGGCCCCATAGAAGTTTAGTGAGATGAATATCATACAAGTAAATGGAACTGCGGCGCAATCGCCGCCGCTAACCGCAAACCGGGTCGCGGACTTCGGGGGGACGCGATCCGCAATGCGTGCGTCGCGCTTAAAAGCGGATCGATCGACGCCGCAGTAACCAGCCTTGAGAAGGCGAGCCGCCGCGCCGGCGAGGTGGGCGATCCTCGCGCCACCACCGAACTCGCCAACTTCGCAAACGCACTCGCACCCGCACTCGAGACCGTTCAGCTGGTCGCGATGTGCTTGGGTGACCTGTCCCACGAGTACTGAACCAACCCCGACGGTCGCCCCGGGGCGGGCGGGCGTCGGCTTCAGAGGAAGGGATGCCATCAGGACGTTCTCGCCGTCGATACGGCCGACGTCGCTTTTTTCACAAACAACCAAACAACGAGGTAACCAAATGTCAGACCTCAGCGATCTTCACGGTATCTACCCAACTTCGCTCCGGTGGAACGCGGAAAGCGGATTCCTTGCAGTCTCGGCCTTTAACGGGGAGACCGGCGAGCGTGAACCACAACCGATCGAGCTCGGCCAGGCGGCGACGTTTGTCGTCGACCTGGCGACGCGGGAACGCGGCTACGGGCTGATCAGGACCGGTACTTATGACATGAGGCTGACGCCGGTCGGCAGCCCACCGCCGGCTTGGCCTGGCGACCCGGAGTTCAAGCCAGCGATCGGAATGTGGGCATGGAACCCGACATTCGGCGAGGTGCGGATCGAGACGAACGGCTCGATTTTCAGGCAGGCCATTATGAATGTGTGGGACAAGGCCCGGTTTGAGCCGCAGGCGGAGAGCCTGCAACCCGTAGTCAGCTTCGTCAATCGCGTCTCGGTCCCGATCAAGCCGATCAATAAGTCATTCTACATGCCGGTAATTCGAATTGCCGGCTGGGTCGAGCGCGACAAAGTGCCGGGCTGGCGGGAACGTCAACCGACCGTCTTGCCGCCCAAGGCCTTACTGGTCTTGCCCGGCTCGGCGGCTCCGGCTTTATCGGCGTCAGCGCCTGCAGCGCCTGCGGCTAAGAAATCGGCCAGGGGCATCGTCAAGTTAACGAATTGGGGGCGGGCGACGGGTAAGGAAGGGCGATGTCCAACGACCGCCGCCCTCTCTATCACCGCCATCGCTTCCCGCCGGAAGTCATCAGCTATGCAGTCTGGCTGTATTTCCGGTTTCCCTTGAGCCTCCGCATGGTCGAGGAGATGCTGGCTGCGCGCGGTATATGTGTGACCTACGAGACCGTGCGCCAGTGGGCGAAGAAGTTCGGCCAGGCTTTCTCCGATCAGATCCGACAGCGCGCTCCAGCTCGCGGCGACAAATGGCACATGGATGAGGTCGTCGTCTCGATCGGCGGCGAGCAGCACTGGCTTTGGCGCGCCGTCGACCAGGACGGCTTCGTTCTCGACGTCGTGGTCCAGCGTCGAAGAGACAGCTGCGCCGCGCAACGGCTTATGAGGAAACTCCTGAAATCGGCCATCACGCCACCGCGCGTCATGATCACCGACAAGCTCCGTTCCTATGGCGCTGCGAGGGCGAAGATGGGCCTTCGTGTCGAACATCGCCAGCACAAGGGCCTGAATAATCGAGCTGAGAATTCTCATCAGCCGACACGGCGACGCGAACGCATCATGAAGCGATTCAAGTCAGCGCGGCAGGCGCAACGATTTCTGTCCGTTCACGATCAGGTCGCGAACCTCTTCCACATCCCTTACCCTCAATTCACCACCGCTGACCTCCGCCGCGCTTCGCGAGAGCGAGCCTTTGCGGTTTGGACCGAGATCTCCAATACGGGCGCCATCGCCTGACCCCGCCTCTCCGGACATCCGCCGTTCTTCGACTCAGCGTTTCCTTAAGTTGACGATGCCGCTCGTCCACATCGGCGACCCCCCCCCAACGAATCAGGCCGCCTCCCTTAGAATCACAAATGATTCCGACGATTCAATATGTTCCCGGACGGGCTCTCAGTTTTCGCGATGTGGAAGACCTGTTGGCTGAGCGCGGGATTCTGGTCTCGTACGAGTCAGTTCGGCGCTGGGTAAATCATTTCGGTCCCATGATCGCAGCCGATTTGCGCAAACGCCGCCCTAAGCCGTACAGCCTCTGGCATCTGGATGAGGTGTATTTGAAAATCGCTGGCCGCATGGTCTATCTGTGGCGCGCCGTCGATGCGGAGGGTGAAGTCCTCGACGTGTTGGTCCAGTCCAAGCGAGACAAGCACGCCGCCCTGAAACTGATGCGCAAGCTTCTGAAGAAATACGGCTTCGTTCCCGATCGAATGATCACCGACGACTTGCGCTGTTATGGCGCCGCGGCGCGCGACCTTGGGATCGAGAGCCGTCATGAGCGCGGTCGATGGCGGAACAATCGCGCCGAAAACTCGCATCAGCCCACCCGCAGAAGGGAGCGCAAGATTCAGCGTTTCAAGAGCCGAGGCTCAGCACAAAGGTTCCTTTCCACCCACGCCGCCGTCTACAACACTTTCAACGTCCAGCGTCATCTCACAACACGACGGACCCACCGAGCCTTCCGAGCCGCGGCGATGAGCACATGGCGACAGGCCGCCGCGGCTGCATAAGGTCGCGCGGGACGATGGTTTCGCGTCCTTGATCCGACAAGTTGACAGTGCCGAGGGGGCGGCTTTTGCCATGAAAAAGGCGTCGAAGCGTCAGTCCACCTGCGTCGCGTTCGGAACTTCTGCGTCGCGTTCGGAACTTCTGCGCCGAGTTCGGCCAGAATGGGCCGATAGCCACGCTGAGCACGCTGAATGAGGCTCCTCACGACACCATTGCGTCCCTGTCCTTCCTTACGGGATCCTTCCGCGCTAACGAGGCCACGGTAGATTTGATGGCGAAGCGACATTCGAATGCTGCTCGCGGCAGCGTGCGATCGAGTTCAGCGACGCCGCGGGTTGCCGCGATGGCCTGGGACACGTCGCCTACGAGGAAGCCCGACACCCCATCGTCGATGACTTCTGGCGCTGAGCCGCGGCGGAACGCGATCACCGGAGTGCCGCAGGCTATGGCCTCGATCATGACGAGTCCGAACGGCTCCGGCCAATCAATTGGAAAAAGAAGAGCGTCCGCGTTTCCGAGAAATTCCCCTTTGTCTCGATCGCCAATCTCACCGACGAACTCCACATTGGGAGAGGAGTTGATCAACTCTCCATTAGCGGTGCTATCTGAGCGATCTTCATTGAGTTCCCGGGGGCTCGTAAACTACGCGTCTACTCGAAACTCCGCAGTGGGCGACTCGTTCCATTGCAGCACCATTGAGGAGACCGAGGAGGCGAGGCGAGGCCGCCGTCTGGAGCGCCTAAGCCGCTTAGTCCGGGATGTGCTACGCAACCCGGCGTCCCGTTCGGGTTGGCAACTCGATGGATCTAGCCCACAATAGTTGCGCGAGGCGTGTTAAGATGGTGAGCTTCGGCTGTTGAGCCAACGGGGCCAACTCCTGTTGTCTACTGGGTGCGACGCGGAAATCGATGGCGAGCCTTATTGGGACGGCGGGTACTCCGCAGATCCGCCGCTGATCCGGCGCATGTGGTCTCCGACAATCAGCTCGACTGTCAACTCGCGCCCAGATCGACTCGCGATACAGCAGTGTGCATCGAACGAGTTCAATTCAAGACGTTGAATTCGAACTCGGCTCTCAAATTGAGGGCATGGATTGGCGGTCGAGGGCGGCGCGCATCGCGTCTCTCGGCAGCGCGCCAGGTCACTGGTCGTAATGATGGTGGGAGTGATAGTACCCTATTTTGCCATGGCGACGGACATAAGCCGCGCCGGCTCTCGCCCGCTCTTTGCTTTCGTTGGCGTGGTTCCACGCCCAGTCGAAAGTCGACGTAGACGAAGCGCTGTTGCTTACGCCGTACCGCTAGGGCCGAGAGGAGGCAGGTATGCGCGCCTAGAGGCAGGCGGACCCGTAACGGCCCGCCGAACCTTAGTGTGCCGGACCACGGCCCTGGATATCGCCGCTGCCGGACGACGACGACAGCCTCGCCGCCACCAATCCTCCTCGGCTACGCCGCCATCTTCGTGGCGGCCATCTTGTCGGCCTTGCTCGCCCCGATTTGCGTCAGCAGCTTTTCCGCCTTCATCTCCTCCTGCAGACTTTCGTTCAGCAAGGCCGCGGCTTTCGGCAGGTTGAGCTGACCGGCCCACGCAATGAGGGCGCCGTACCGCGCCATCTCATAGTGTTCGACCACTTGGCCCGCTGCAACAAGGCCGGTATCGATCGCGGGGCTTTCGTCGAATTCCTCAATCGTCTCCTCACCCTCTGCGACGATGCCATTGATCGCCTCACAGGGCTTCGCCTGGGGCCGCTTGCCGATCATCTCGAACACTTGTTCAAGACGCTCGATCTGGCCCTGGGTCTCTTCCCGATAAGTCGTAAAGGCTTGCTTGAGCTCGGGCACCTGGGCTGCCTTCACCATCTGGGGGAGAGTGCGGAAGATCTTCTTTTCCGCGTAGTAGATATCCTTCAACTGCGCCAGAAACAGGTCGTTCAGTGTTTTCTCAGCCATGGAAATCTCCTTGTGATGGGTAAGGACGCGCGAGGTGCCCTATAGTTCCCGTTGTAGACGTGATCACGCGGGGTGGAACACGACTTTCACGCAACCGTCCTTCTTGGTTTTGAAGGTCTGATAGAGATCGGGGCCGTCAGCGAGGTCCGTGCTGCGGTGGGTGATAAGGAAGGTGGTGTCGACCTTCTTCTCTTGAATGAGCTTGCTCAGCGGCTCGAGATAACGCTTCACATGCGTCTGGCCGCTGCACAGCCTGAGACCTTTCTGCACGATCGAGCCAATGTTGACGGAAACAGGGCCCCCGTAGACGCCGGGAACCGAGACCATGCCGCAGGGCCGCACCGCTCGGATGGCCTGGTCGAGGACATAGGTGCGCTCGGCCGACATGACTTTCTCCTTGACGGCGCTGACGAGACCGCCCTGTCGTGACCGGGACTCGCTTCCATACCGACGCAGTCGATCACAACATCGGCGCCCTCGCCTTTGCTGATGTCCTTGATCCGCACATAGACATCCTCTTCCGCGAAGTTGACGATGTCGGTGGCGCCCGCCTTTCGCGCCATGGCGATGCGCTCCGGCACGGTCTCGATCGCGATGATGCGCTCCGCGCCCAGCACCTTGGCGGACTGGATCGCGAACAGACCAACGGGACCTGTGCCCCAGATCCCCACGATTTCTCCGCCCTTGATGCCGGCCTGCTCGGCGGCCTGATAGCCTGTGGGAAAAATGTCGATCAGGAAGAGCACTTCCTCATCCGTCATCCCGTCCGGCATTTTCATGGCCGCGACATCGGCAATCGGCACGCGGACATATTCAGCCTGGCCGCCTGCGTAACCGCCGGTAAGGTGGGAGTAGCCAAACAGGCCGGCGGTTGTGTAGCAGAACTGCTCAGCCGCCATCGCCGCATTGCGATTGGATCGCTGGCACACTGAATAATTGCCGAGCTTACACTGGCGGCATTCGCCGCAATTGATGTTGAAGGGAACGACGATCCGGTCGCCCTTCCTGAACTTATTGTGAGCCGAGCCAGTCTCGATCACCTCGCCCATGAACTCGTGTCCGAGGATGTCGCCGCTTTTCATCGTCGGCATCAGGCCATCCATCAGATGAAGGTCTGAACCGCAGATCGCGCAGCTCGTCACCTTGATGATGACATCTCGACCATCCTCGATTTTCGGGTCGGGGACGCTATCGCAGCGAATATCGTTCGTGCCTGCCAGCAGAGCGCCTTCATGGGCGTGCCTCAGCGACTTCAAGGAGATGAAAATGGGAGCAGGGGCGAAAGCCACCTTGCCGCTTACGAAGGTACCAGGATGTCGGGACGGCTAGCGCGCGACACGATGCGCGCGAGCCTGCCTAGATCCGAAAGCCCAGAGTGTACTGCCGCCGGCTAGGCCATAGGCGCCGGTGCTGCGCCGCTTCGCTTCTTCCGCAGTTTCGATGACCGCGAGTCGTGATCTTCATCGTCCGATTGATTGGAGGCGGGGGCAGGCCGCCTTCCGGACGCGGATCGGCCACATATTCGAAGTCAGGCTCCTCATTCCAAGGACCGCGAACGTCCTCGTCCTGCGACAGATTGAACACCAGCTTGACCGTCTCGTCCGGCGGGATGTTTCCGAAGAACGGATGATCCAACTTGCCCATGGTGTCCAGCGCCTTCATGAACATGTTGGCGTGCGTGATCTCGCGCGTGAGGAGATGGTGCAACGTCTTCTTAGTGCCCTCGTCTTCGCAGGCCTTGATCAGCGACTCGTAAGTCTGGCGGGCGCCGGCTTCGGCCGAGATGTTCGCTCGTAGATCGCGAACGACGTTGCCACCCTCTTGGATGTAGGCTGCCGTCCAACAGCTTCCTTGGCTGTCGAGGAAGTGGGGTCCCCCGCCCTTGAGTTTGAACAGAGGAACATCGTGCACGGAGGTTTGGTCAAGCTCGCTCGTATGCTGCGCGATCAACTTGCCAACCATTTCGAGATGACTGAATTCCTCGATGGCGATGTCCTGAAGACATGTCTCGAATGCCAGCATTCTCGACATGAAACGACTGCACCCAATATTGCAGAGCGGCCGTCAATTCGCCGGTGGCTCCTCCAAATTGCTCGAGGAGATAGGTGCCAAAACGCGCGTCTGGCGTTCCGACGCTGACGGGCTGAATCAGCTCTTTGCGATGTAAAAACATAAGATTGACCTTGCGTTGTACAGTTAATTTCCTGCGTCACTCGAGTTCAAAATGCCATTTTCCTACTTTTGTTCCGCTTGATTAGAGGGACGTTGCAGTAGCTTCCTTCGCTCGAAACGAGCATTGGCTTCGTTTCGGGTGAAAGGCTGCATTCAGTTTCGTTGGCGGCGTCGGACATGGTGACGTCCATTCAGCGCAAAGCACCGCCGCTTATCTTAGTCGCCACGGAACTGGAACCGCCTGCGCCTGGCCTTAAGGCCCTGTTGCAAACTTGAGACATCACGCACCGAGCGGTCGACGCGGCAGGTCGAAAACACGCAGCCTCCAGTTTCTAATCGTTCCAAAGTGTTTGCCGCGCCAATCGTGTCGGAGGCGAAGAGTAGGCCGACAAAAGTCTAGCGACGTGAGACCTTTGGACGTGCCTAAGTTCAGCGGCGGCTATGCTTAATGTCCGCCTCAGGTTCTAACGGGAAGACGTGCGCGAACGCCTTTGCAAGAGAGCCTCGAGCGCTGTCGCGAGCGCCACCTGCACTGTCGATTCGATGAGCGGCCGGACTTGAGAGCCGCCCGGCACGCGATCGATCACATCCTCTAGCTTGTCTTCTATCGCGTCGGAGAGCATCGCCGCCCCTTTCGCAACCTGGGTCTGCGCGGCGCCGATAAGCTCTCGCTGCTTGGTCGCCGCCCGCTCTCGAAACACGCGCGTTGCAGTGTCGACACGTGAAGAGGAAGATTCTCGCAAGGGCAGGGTCACCTCGTGGACACCCTCTCTGTTGCGCTTGCGAGCCGCCGCCAAAAGCCACAAAGCGACGCCAAACCCGGCGATGGCCGTCGGACCTGGATGGCGCATGCTCGCGAAATCGAGCGCGCCCGCCACGAGAGTTCTGACACACCGACGCGCGACGCGGCTTCCGACGCAAGGTTCGAGGGCGTGAGATTTGAACGCAGCTTGTCGACAGTTTCGCCCATTTGCGAGCGCAACTGGTTTGCCTGGGCTTCATACTCACCGGGCGTCAGCGCCATCCTGGAACTCTCCCAACAGAGACGAGATTTGCAAGATGCTCTTCGAAGGAGCGAGCCGAGCCGGTTTCAGACCTCTAAGACCGGAGATAAGCGCGAAGGAACCGGCTGCGATTGCCACCAGCGCAACGATTTGCCGCTGGTGTCGACAGAATCACCCTGGGCTCTCAGTCGATCGAAATCCGACTCCTCGAAGGCTCGGACCGCTCCTCGAAGGCAATCGCGATCCCATGGTCGCCCCAAACCTTCCGACGCAAACACGAGGTGATCCAGCCGTCGAGCAGCTCAGAGAACGGAGCGAAGCCGATCCGAGCCGAAGCCAGGGGGAGACTTCTATCCGCCGTCGCCACGGGACGGCGATGGCTCGACGAAATGATTTCCGGCAAGGTCGTCGGCATCGAGGCGATCGCTGCTCGCGAAGGCGTAAGTGAACGATCCGCCCGAATGAGACTCTTCCGCTCAGGGGAGCAACCACATTGGCGTATTAGAGAATTGGTGTTCCAACCTCCCATCGTCTACCCAGCGGCCGCTGACAAGTTGGGGCTTGTGAGGCGACCGAGAGCGGCCGACGTGGTCAACTTCTACGCGATGATCGAACGGGTCAATTTCGCCGTAAGGACGATGAGCAACGAGCCCACCGAAAAGATCGTGCTGTCGGACTATTCGGTCCTCATCGGCCTGATCGAGTTAGCCTGCCGAGCGAGCCTGCCGCTGCTTTCCCAGCTCCCCTTCGACAAACGCGACGCCGAATTGAGAGCGATCATCGCGAAATGGGACGCCCCTACGCAATGATTCGCATTGCGATCAGCGTCGAGGCGTTCGAGGCCATCGCCCGGACGCTCCCGTTCGGCAGCGTGAGTTACGAAAACGCGACCAACGAGCGCGGCGAACGTCTGATTTGGCTTGACCACGGCGTCGTCGCCCGTCTCAGGGCCATGCGCGGGCCGGGGGAGAGCTACAGCGAGGCCATTCTCAGGTTGGCAAAGGATGGCTGACCAGTGCAGCGACCGGTGATCAACGCTTTTCTTCGCAAGACTGGGTATGCGGTCCTTGTCGTTGGCGTTGTCCTTCTGATCTTCGCTCTCGTCTATGGCCACGTCAGCCTTGACCCGCTGGCTCTCTCATCACCGCGTTCGCCACAGCAGTCATCGCTTGGTACACATGGGCGCTCCGCAACTCGACCAACCGATTGTGGGAGGCAGGCGAGCGCCAGCTTGAATTGAAAGGGCCGTTCCTCCATCCGATCATTCACGACGCCATCGTTGATGGACTTTCTGTTCCTCTACGGGGAGATCGCTTTTTCTGACCTCCTCGGCGAGGACTACGTCCAGACTTTCTGTTTCGCCTACAGCTTCGATGCCAAGCGATTTATCCGCTGGGCGGGCCGCTATAACAAGCGTGTCCGCGCCGCCCGCGCCAAGGGGAAGGCGACCGGCTAACCAAGCGGCAGGTGGACCACCTCGCGGTGGCGAGACATCGACATCACCACGGTCAAACTTCAACGCTGATGTTTGACTGAACCGCACTCTCACCGGCGCCGCACTTGCGCTCACTCTCGGCGCGCCGATCGCCACCCGCGCCGACGACAGCGTCGCTCTCGTCGCTGCATGGCAGGCGCTCAACGAAGACTGCCGTGGCGGCTTAGGCGACGACCCGCGAACGATGAAGGCTTGCGAGCGCAGAACGGTCGTCAGCAAAGCCCTTCGCGCCCACCGTTGCCGCTTCCAAGCCAACTTGTGGACCTGCCGACGACACCGACCAAGACCCATCGTTTTCAGATGTCATTGTGCGGCTTGCCTTTGAAGGTGAACGCCGTATTGCGGGCGATCACGACGACTGATCGAGGGCTTCGCCCCCGTCGTCACGATCGCCGACAACGGCGAGGACGCGGATCATCTGTACGATCGGATCGCTCGGCATCCCGCCAAAGCGCAACCGGACCGTAAAACGTTGCCAACATCGCCAGCCTCTGCAAGGAACGCAACATTATCGAGCGCTTCTTCGCCAAGTTTGAACAGTTCTGACGCGTCGTCCCGGGTCACGACAAGCTACTGACCAACTTCATCGGCTTCGTCTAGCCGCCGCGAACTAATCAACGCCATGGCCTTGCGGAACCCAATTATATCCCTTGCACAACTCTAAGCAAAGTGTATAATGTCGCTTGGCGATCTGCGACCACTGTTTGAATTGGATCGTCGTAGCGCATGGGCGTTTTATTGATCCCCAGAATTGGTCCACCACTACCTTCAGGAGGTTGACATGGCAGGTTGGGGCTTAGGGAAGGCGGCGAGGGCTATGCGTGCGGCAAGGGTGATGCGTGCGGCAAAGGCGATCCGTGCGGTGAAGCAGGCGAAAGTGGCGGCTCATGCCGCGAGGGCCGCGAAAGCAGCGCGCTTTGCGCGCGTCGCTGCGAAGGCGGCCCAGGGCCATGCGCTTCGGGCAGCGGTAGCGAGGGGCAAAATGAGTTTTTGACGCGCCCCCCTCCTCGAGAAGCTCGATCTACTGCCCTTATTTCGGAACGGAAGTGAGAGCGGTCAAGCGGGATGTCGCAATTTAGCTTGTGTTCGTCTCCGGGGAGGGGAGTGTTTCCATTCGTGGGTCGGTGGCTCCTATGGCAGACGCTAGAATGAGCTGGTTTGAGGCGCGCCTAAAGGCCCGGCAGGAGGCGCTTTCGCGAATCCTGGCAACGAAGCCTGCAACGAAAGGGCATGAGTTTTGGCGCCAAACTTTTGTGCAAAGAGCGCTCACTTCGATCGAGGCGCGACATCAGCGGGCAGGTATCTTTAACGACCATCTCGCTGCGCTTGAACACATTTTGACGGGGTCGACAGAGACCGCCCCTACCCACGTGACCGCAGAGACCGCCCCTGAGCACGTGACCGCTCGGGAGGAGGTGTCTGCCAAGAATTTGGGTGATGTTTGATGGGGTAAAGCTCGATCCCGACTTCGCCTGGCCGTCGGGCGTCGTAGCGGGGCGGCGTGAGTTCTATGGCGCCTCCAAGGAGAGCTACAATGCTACATGAAAAGATTGAGGAGATTATTCGCGAGAGGTTTCCCGGAGGGACTGCGCTCGAAGAACTAGCGACGTTGCAGCTCGTGACTAGCTTAACCGGTCAACAGACCATGGATGCTAGTACGATTCTGCCCCTTTTGCTCTTGGGAGGAGGAGGTGGGTCCAGCCTCCGCGGTCCTAGCGGGCGGGTCGCTTTACTCGCCCTTGCGATGATGATGTCCCAGCAGAATCAAGGGAGCCGGATCGGTTGTGCCGGGGATGGCTCCGCCGTCAACCAACAACTGGCTGCCGATGTTGTTAGCGCTCGGGCTCTTCGAGGAACGTCCGTCTCCGTTCCGTCGCTTGCGCTCGGAGGAGCGGGAGGAAGAGGTCGCACTTGACCGAGAGCGGGCTCGCGACCGTCGCTTGCGCTCGGAGGAGCGGGAGGAAGAGGTCGCACTTGAGCGAGAGCGGGCTCGCGAGGAAGAAACGGAGCATGCAGCACTACGCGGCGCTCGGAGGAAGCCGGCGCCCGGATAGGGCGTGAGCGACCTAGGGGAGTGCTTAGCTCGTGTCTCGTAACTAACAGAAGGATTTCTCGAGCTTCGCGCACCACAACTATCCGCCGGGTTTCCGTAGGGCAATGACCTCTCATGGATCCGGCAGTTGAGGTGCCGTCGTCGGGTGATGGGTTTGTTGTTCGGTTCCGTCGAGATTTTGGTGCCAGTCGACAGGGCGGCGCATTTGTCTGAGGCGCATATTTAGAGTGCGGGTTAACGTTGATTGCCGGTTGATCCGACGCTTGGCGCCCGCCAAGGAGACGGGTAGCGATGGGATCACCCAAAGACTATGTCCCGATCCCGGAAAGCGAGCCTTCTGCGCTGGTGCGAGCGTCGGTCATCGGCCGTGTCAATCCGAACGAGGTCGCGGAGGTCATAGTTTTCGTAAGAGCCGCTGAAGTCGGCTACCCCAATCGGCCTTGTGCTTGATCAATTGGCCAACACTCGCATTGCCGACCGCCAATATTTGACGCGAGAGGCACTTGCCGCCAATCACGGGGCTGACCAGGCCGATCTTGCCGCGATCGCGCGGTTTGCGAGCCGCAACCACCTGTCGGTTTCCGGCGTCACTCCAGGCCAGCGGATGGTGCGGCTCTCAGGCACGCTGAGCCAGCTCAGCAATGCTTTCAAGGTGCAGCTGGCGATCTATCGGTCAAGCCGTGGGGTCTATCGCGCCCACACCGGGTCGATCCAAATTCCGGCGGAGCTTGCAGACATAGTGAAGGGCGTCTTCGGCCTCGATACGACGCCACAATCAACCTTTCATCTGCGCACGCTGGCGAAGCAGACGGGGTCCCTTGCTGGAGCGCCACCCCTTGGATTTACCCCGGTCGAGGTTGGCGACCTCTACGGCTTCCCGTCGGGCTTGAACGGGCAGGGCCAGTGCGTCGGCATCATCGAATTCGGTGGCGGCTACCGAATGGATGACCTGAATACCTATTTCCAGAATCTTGGATTGCAAACGCCAAACATCGTAGCGGTTTCGGTTGCGGGAGCGAGCAATTCGCCAAGCAACATAAACAGTCCCGACATAGAGGTAATGCTGGATATCGAGGTGGTGGCTGCCGTCGCGCCGGACGCCCAGATCGTCGTTTATTTTGCGCCGAACACGACGCTCGGATGGATGCGGGCCGTGAATGCGGCAATGCACGACGCCTTCCATCAGCCGTCGGTACTCTCCATTAGCTGGGGCGGTCCCGAAGGGACTTGGACGCGCCAAGCTTTGCGTATTCTCAATTTTCAGTTCATGGTCGCCGCCGCGATGGGTATTACCGTCTGCGGGGCTGCCGGCGACAATGGCTATACCGACGGCATGCCGGGCAGCGTTGCTCATGTCGATTTTCCAGCCTCCAGCCCCTACGTTTTGGCCTGCGGCGGCACGTCTCTGGAAGCGGTCGACGGTAACAGAGCCAGCGAAACCGTGTGGAATGACGGCCCCAATACCGCCAATCCGCGGAGCAGCACCGGCGGTGGTGTCAGCGCCTTCTTTCCCGTACCGCCCTATCAAAGCGCGGCTGGTATCCCTTCTTCGGTGAATTCGCCGAACAAGCCCGGCCGTGGCGTGCCCGACGTTGCGGGCAACGCCGATCCCAATACCGGGTATCGCGTCCGTGTCGACGGTACCGACCAGATCGTGGGTGGGACGAGCGCCGTGGCGCCGCTTTGGGCCGGTTTAATTGCCTTAATGAACCAAAAGGTGGGCAAGCCCGCGGGCTTCCTGAACCCTCTCCTCTACAACCAAGGTCTCGCCGCTGGCGGCTTCAACGATATCATCAACGGCACTAACGGCGCTTATAAAGCTGCTCCAGGATGGGATGCGTGCACTGGGCTTGGCTCGCCGATTGGCACCACCCTGTCGAACGCGCTTTAGCGACGCGCACCTCGATGCCGACTCAATCAGAGCACCTCTCGAAACAAAGCAAACCACGCTGCTTTCTGGCAAAAGGGGCCCAAGGGCGGCGTGTTCAGCCTAGCTGGACTTAGTTAGAAACTTTCCCGAGCTGCGACAAGATGCACTTAGCACGCACTATGTATCGCAGGGCTGTCGGAGCAATCAAGACTTCGCGTTGCCGACGCGCACGCCGCGCGGTCCGACGACCGTGACGGTCGATAGGCCGGCTTGCGACTGGGACTAGTCGTTTGCGGGAGGATCCGCCATGCGGGATTTCGAAGTCATTGGCTTGACTCTCCCCACCCTGCCGGATCCACGGCTTGCGATCGCCGTCGCGCGCGCCGGGGGCGTGGGGATTGTGGATATGGAGTGGGCTAGCCCCGGGATCTGGATCGACGACGGCTCGGCGGCGGTCGCCGCGGTCCGGACGCTTGCGCAATATGCCCGCGGGCGCTGGGGTGTGAAGCTCGACGGCGAGGACGAGGCCGGCTGTGATGCGGTAGCGGAGTGCCTGCGGTCCTCTCGGCCAGCGGTCGGGTGCGATACAGTCATACTCACCGAAGCTCCTCGCGACGTGATCGCTCGGCAAGTCGATCGCTTACGTTCGGGAACGGCCCGCCCGAACCGCATTCTCATGGAGATCATTCAGGATCGCTGCCTCGAGTTTCCCGGCATCGACGGCTTTGTCGCGAAAGGGGAGGAGGCAGGCGGGCTGGTTGGC
>CAVXVE010000064.1:0-10616 GCA_963764955.1 uncultured Alphaproteobacteria bacterium
CAACGCGGGGTGGCCCACGCGCTCCAGGCGCCCGGAATGCGGTAGGCGCGGAACTCGATCCCGAGCTTCTGCTTCATCGTGGCCGTGACATAGATGTCAGTTAGGACGCTAAAGCCTTCTCCGGCTTGCGATTCGGCTTGGGGATCAGGATCCGTCTGTCAGATTAAGCTTTGGCTCATGCACATCAACACTCCGAGTGCCAGACGGCCTTTTAGCCTCCCTTTTTGCTCGGGCACCACGACTGGCGCATTGTAGGATCCTCGCGACGTCCGATTCCGCATCCCGCCGGCATGGAGCCTACATGATATACCCTTCTCGTCATCGACCCAGTTCTGCTTTCGCGCGCCTTATGATCCTTGCTCTCTGCGTCTGCACTTGGCCGCTGACCGCCAAGGCCCTGTCCGCCAATGCAGCCCACGGCGAAATGCTGGCCAAGCGTTGGTGCGCATCCTGCCACATCGTAGCCAATGATCAGACGCGAGGAGCAGATAATGCGCCGCCTTTTGCCTCGATCGCCACGATGCCTGGGTTCAGCGCGAAAAAGATCGCGCAGTTTCTAATGGACCCACACCCCAAGATGCCCGACATGCAACTTAGCCGCAACGAAACCAGGGACCTCGGCGCCTATATCGCGAGCCTCGCTCAATAACGTCCGGGAGACGCGCAAGCCGCGAAGCCAAGCGCCCATGCCCTCGGCGTCGAGACTCACGTCAAGGCCGACCCGACAACCGTCAATGTGCATGGCCAGGCCCAGGACTACCTCCGAATGTCCTGGCTCAACTCGGCCACACCCTCTAATCCGGCCAGCGCAGCGCCTGGTTGCTAAGGCTGTGGTTGCGGCGTCCCGGCGCCGCTCGGCGGGAGAGCGGGATAAGTGACCTGCGGTTGGTCGCCCGTCAGGCTCCCAAGGAAGCTGACGATCTTGTCGACTTGGTCATCGGTCAACTGAGCGCCGAGCTGACTGGCCCCCATGACCGCCACCGCCTGCCTTAGATCCCAAGCCTGGCCGGTGTGAAAATAGGGAGCGGTGAGGGCAATATTCCTGAGCGTCGGGACCTTGAAGACATATTCATCGCTCGGCGTCTTCGTCACCATGAAGCGCCCCTTGTCGTGCGGCGGCAAGAAGTTGGCGCCGGGTTTTTCGACGACCCCGAACGGCGCGTAAATGCCGCCGCCCACATTGATGCCGTTGTGGCAATTGGCGCAGCCCTTGTCCATGAAAAGGGCAAGCCCCTGCTTCTGCGATTTCAAGAGCGCGTTCGCGTCGCCTCGAAGGAAACGATCGAACGGCGCGTTCGGCGTAATCAACGTGGCTTCGAACACAGCTATAGCTTTTTGCGCGTTTGGGAGCGTGATTGGATCGGCCTCGCCCGGAAACGCCATGACGAAAGCGTCACGGTAGCGGGGTATGCCTTTCAGTTGCTCCGCCACATGAGCGGTCGGCGACGCCATCTCCAAAGGATTGACCATCGGCCCGCCGGCCTGCTGCTCCAAATCTTTCGCCCGGCCATCCCAGAACTGCGCGATGTTGAAAACCGCGTTCAACACGGTCGGCGCGTTCCGCCCACCGTGCTGCCACCGGTGACCAATGGAGGTCGGCTCGGCGTCCGCGCCGCCGAGGCCGAGATTGTGACAGGTGTTGCAGCTGATCACATGGCTCGCGGAAAGACGCGGGTCGAAATACAGCATCTTGCCGAGCTCGCCCTTGGCGGGCGAAGCGGGGTTGCCGGGAAGCTCTGGAGGACTGGGCGGGATCGGCTGAAACTGTTGCTTCGCCCTCGCCTTCAAATCCTCCTGGGCGACGGCCGGAGACGCGAAGCAGCACACGAACCCCAACAGGGTAACGGCCGTTGACCTCGTCATAGGCGACCTCCCGGTTTTGGCGGCTGCGCGGTCGACAAGCGTCTTCCAGGCGCCCGCAAACAACCTTTCTTGCCGTTCAGCATCGATGAGATGAGTGCGCCGTCCTGGACGATGTCATACTGCGCGTACCGCCACTACGGCCGATCGACCCATATCACGGCGAACGCCCTGAGTTATGCTCTCAACGGGCAATTAATCTATCTCGTCCTCCTCGGTCCGATGTTGACCTAGATCAATGCCATGCCCGCTTTTTTCGATTGTCATCTGCAAGCGGATGGGAGAAAGCGAATGAAGGACGCCTCCTCGACAGCTGTCCAGCCGAGATGGGTCGCGGTGTGGGATCCGGCGGTGCGCATCGGCCATTGGGCGCTCGTCGCCGCCTTCGCGGTCGCCTATCTCACCGCCGAGGAGGAAGGGGGATCCCCGCACGTCCTCCATGTCTGGGGCGGCTATGCAATCGGCGCGATTGTCACTCTACGCGTCCTGTGGGGATTTGTCGGACCCCAACACGCCCGGTTCAGCTCATTTGTCTGCGGTCCGCTCGCTTCGCTGCGCTATCTGGTTGACCTGCTGACCGGACACGCGCGCCGATACGTCGGGCACAGCCCGGCGGGGGGCGCAATGGTCATCGCTTTGCTGGTCTTTCTGGCCGCGACCGTCGCCACCGGGGTCGTCGCTTACGGCGAGCGCGGCAAGGGGCCGCTCGCGGCCGACGGCGCGGTCGTCGCGACGACGGTTCACGCCGAGGAAAACCAAGCCCGTGGCGGCGTCGTCGAAACCGAAGGCTCCGAGGGCAAGAAGACCGGTGTCGGCGAATTGCACGGCGCGCTCGCCAATATCACTCTGGTGCTTGTGATCCTGCACGTGCTGGGCGTCGCGGTGGCGAGCTACGCCCATCGCGAGAATCTGGCCGCGGCGATGCTGAGCGGCAGGAAACGGGCGGAGTGAGGTCTGGCGTTCGCCGCGAGGCGGTGTCAAAGTAACGGAGGGTCGTCGACCTGCAGCGCGACCGCCCTCTCGCGAGCGGCGATCTATGCCGCGAGAGCGCGCCACTCGGCCAAGGCAGCAGAGCGTCTCTGCTTGTAGACTTGCCTCGTGACGAGATGGCGCTCCTGATTGAATTGGTTGTGGACCTGGGCGTGAACTGAGCTGAACTTCTGCAGCGTCTTCAAGTTTCGAAAGCGCTGCATCGCTCGCTCTCGTCGCCGAAACGGCTGATGCGAGTTCTCCGCCCGATTGTTGAGGCGGCGACCGACTTCGTGCCGATCGGCGGAGCCGATCTCCTTCATCGCCGCGGAATAGGCCCCACACCCAGCGGTGACGACGCTGCAAGGTGAGCCGTATTTCTTCATGATCCGCTTGAGAAGTTTCAGCGCGGCAAGCTTGTCCCGCTTCGTCGTGACGACCGCCTCCAAGACCTCGCCTTCATGATCGACCGCGCGCCAGAGGTAGCGGAGCTTGCCGTTGACCTTCACGAAGACCTCATCCAAATGCCAGCGCCACTGCGGATAGCCGCGCATGTGCGCGACGCGTCGCTTACGAATCTCGGCCGCGAACATCGGGCCAAACCGGTTCCACCAGAACCGGACGGTCTCGTGGCTGATGTCGATCCCGCGCTCGGCCAACAGATCCTCGACGTTGCGTAGCGACAGCGGATATCGCACGTACATCATCACGACCAGATGGATGACCTCTGGCGAGCTGTTGAAATATCGGAACGGATTGCTCATGCGCCGAGGCTAACACAGCCGGGACGGTCCGAGAATTTGCTCTGACACCGCCATCGCGCCAACGGAGCCTTTCATTCGCGATCTGTTCGAGCTTCGCAAGATCGTGGAGCCGAGCGCCGCCGCGCTGGCGGCGATGCGCCGGCAGGACCAGGACGTCTCGCGGCTGGCGGACGCGCTTTCGCGCATGGCGAGCACCAATCCACGCGCCGGCGCATGGCTGAACGCCATTGTCGCCTTTCATCACGAACTCCTCGTCTCGGGGCGCAACGAGGCGCTTTATGCGTTGTGGCCTGCCATCCAGACCACGCTGCGCTGGTCGATCAGGCTGCAAACGATGCTGCCGACGCTCACCCTCGCCCACGACCCCGTCGCCGATCATGCGCGTGTGTTTGAAAAAATCACATCCCAGAACGCGTCAGGCGCGCTCACCGAGACCGCGCTGCTCATCGACGCCGCGCTGAGCGACACGCTTACGAACATGCAGCGTCTCGGAGCATCGGAGGGAGCCGAGGGCGCCGCCAGCTTAACGCAGTAGTGATTTCCGACCACACCGCCAGTGAATAGAAGGACGAACCTGTGGCGCGCGGCGTCCTTCGCACCGCGCGCCTCGAACGGCGGTCGGTCTTTAATTAGGCGGCGTGCAGGCCCGCTTGCGCTGCGATGACCCTGTCGATCAGCCGGTCCTCATCGGATTCGGGCGGCGCCGAAGCCTTCAGCCGTTCTTTCGCGTGGGCGACCGAGTTGCGAAGAATCTCGTCAATGTCCTGCGAGGCGTCGAACGAACCGGCGACGCGCTTCACCTTGGAGTTGTCGAACAGGGCCGACCAGCTCTTGTCCCCGAGCAGCGGGCCTTCCCACTCCTTGTTGAACCGAACGAGCGTCTCGGTGGGAACCGGCGCATGGATGGCGCCAACCCCAAAGCCGCGGGCGATCGCCTCGTGGATCTGCCTCCAGGTGAAGCCGCGATCCGTGGTGATGTGGAAGTCGTCATTGAGCGCCGCCGAATTTCCGAACAGACGCACGAGTGGCGTCGCGACGTCGACGGAACGGGTGAGCGTCCACAGCGACGAGCCGTCGCCGGCGACGATCACCGCCTTTCCGGCGATCATCCTCCGGATCGCGGCGTCGGGGTCGGCGACCTGGATCGGCATGTGGGTGCGCACCGTATGGCTCGGGCGCACGATCGTGTAGGCGAGCTTGTCCTGATCGCGCAGCAACGCCTCGCAGGCGATCTTGTCGCGGCTGTACTGCCAGTACCTGTTCTCGAGCTTCGTCCGCTCCGTCATCATGTAGTGACGGACCGGCTTCTCATAGACCGAGGCGGACGAGATGGACACATATTGCCCGGTCTTGCCGGTGAAGGTCGCGATGTCACGCTTCATCTGGTCGGGGGTGTAGACGCGGAACTGGGCGACGACGTCGAAACGCCTTTCGCCAAGCTGGCCATAGGCGCTGTCGTTCATGTCGCCCACCAGCGTCTTGACCCCTTTGGGCAGTGGGACGGAGGTCCTGCTGCGGTTCAGGATCGTTATATCGTGACCGGCGGCGACGGAGAGTTCGAGGCAGGGCCAGGAAATCTGCCCGGTGCCGCCGATATAAAGCACGCTGAGGGCCATGAGTGCGAATTCCTCTCTGAAGACGATGGCGAAAGGATCAAGTTCGGACCCATGACCTGCGCCCGCCCTTGAAGCTCTCGAGTTAGGGAGTAGAGTATGCCGTGGCCCTGCCCGCTCCATGCGCCAAGGGCGCAGTTGGTCTTGCGTCGCGAACTCCGACCATTCGCGCCTGCCGCATAAGATTGAGCAAGTCCTCCCCTGCGCCTCTGACATGTTCGATAGCTGCGCGCGCGGCCCTATTGGCGTCGCCGGCCGCGATCGCATCAACGATTTCGCGGTGCTGGGCGGCTCGTTGGCGCAGGCGTGACAGCGTGATCGGCAGTTTGGCGCGGGTGGCGTTGATGATGCCGGCGTAACGCTCCATCGTCTCAATCGCCGGAATGTTGAATTCACCCTGAAGAATGATGGCGTGAAAATCTCGGTTGGCGGCTTCGAGCGCCTCGAAATCGCTTGGCTGGCGCGCGGCGACGTCGGCGAAGGCGGCAGCGGCGTCGCGCAGACCGTCGAGATTCCCCGGCGTCGCACGCTGACAGAACCGGCGCACGAAGATCGGCTCGATCGCCTCGCGAATCTCGAAAATGTTGCGAATGAAATCGTCGTCGACAGTGCGCACCCGCGCGCCCTGGTTGGGATTGGCGACAACGAATCCCTCGCCTTGAAGCCGCCACAGGGCCTCCCGGACGGGATTGGCGCTCACCGCATAGCGCGCGGCAAGCTCGTCGGTCTTGAGCCACGCGCCAGGCGCAATGACCCCGGCGACGATGTCCCGTCGGAGGTCGTTCGTGACGCGGTGAGAAAGACTGGAGTTCTTGGCCATCTGGTTTTCATCGAGCAGCAAGCTACAACCCGAGGATTCTGTCAAGTGGTGGCAAAATTCTATAGACTGCGATTACAAGATTATGTATTTCTGATTGGCGGCGCCGAAGCGCCGCTCCGAGGTGGCGCGTGAAAGTGACCCGCGTTGAAGTGTTTCTGGTGGGCCATGGATGGAACAATCTCGTTCTGACCCGTGCGCACACCGATACCGGGCTGTCCGGTCTCGGCGAGGGCACGATGCAGTGGCAGGCGCGCACCGTCGCCTCCGCCATCGAGCACATGAGCACCCGTTATGTGCTCGGCGCTTCGCCTTTTGAGGTCGAACGCCTCGTTCAGGCGATGTATCGCAATGAATATGCGCGCGGCGGCCCGGTGCTGAACAGCGCGATAGCCGCGATCGAATTTGCCTTGTGGGACATCTGCGGCAAGGCCCTGGGGCAGCCCGTCTACAATTTGCTGGGCGGGCGCGTGCACTCGGAAATTCCCGCCTACGCCAATGGCTGGTATGACCCGAAGACCGGCGCGGGCGACATCGCCGCGGCCGCCCGAACCGTGGTCAGCGCGGGCTACCGCGGTCTGAAATTTGATCCGTTCTGGGGTTTGGGGCGCGATCCCGATCGCGTCGACCTTCGACACGGAATAGAGGATGTCGCGGCCGTGCGCGCGGCGGTTGGCCCCGACGTTCAGGTATTCGTCGACGGCCACGGACGCTTCAGCGTCGGGACGGCGAGCCAGCTGGCTTATCAGCTCGCCGAAGCTGGCGCGGACTGGTTCGAGGAGCCGGTCGACCCGGAAAACTTCATCGCGCTCGGCCAGGTGGCGCGGCCGCCGGGACTTCAGATCGCGGTTGGGGAGCGCTGCTACTCGCGCTACCAGATTCCACAACTCCTCGCGCAGGGACGTCCGCACATCATCCAGCCTGACCCCATCCAGGTCGGGGGCCTGCTCGAAGCCAAGAAAATCTCGGTGCTCGCCGACACGGCTTACCTGCCGGTGTCGTTCCATTGTCCGTTTGGCCCGATCGCGACCGCCGCGATTCTTCAGCTCTATGCCGCGACAACCAATGTCGTCCGTCAGGAATCCTTTTCGGCGTTCGACGCCGCCTGGCGCCGCGAGCTTATCACAAACTGTCCCATGCCTGTCGGCGGCGCCTACCCGGTGAGCGCGCTCCCAGGCCTGGGCGGCATCGAACTCAACGAGACGATCGTGCGCGACCACCCCTACCAGGAATGGGCGGTGCAATCGATGTGGGCGGTCAACGGCTCCCTGCGCGCCAGCGAGGGGATGTCGTCGCCGGACGACAGCGCCGCGTCTGGCCAGTCGGGAAACTCAACCTCATGGGCGGAAGAAACGGAACCAGCCGCCGAAGGGGGCTGACAAGAAAAGCGTTCCGCAATTCGAGCATCCCGGGGGTCGGGAAAACTGGCCTGGGAGCGACATTCAGCGAGAAGATGTCATGAAAAAACTCGTCGCCGCCGCTGCCGCGGCCGCCTTATCCGCCGCTACTTTTCACTCCGCGCTGGCCGAGACCACGCTGCACGTGATGAGCTGGCAGCCCGCCTATGTCGCCGGCACCCCCTATTGGGACAAGACGGTCGCCGGATTCGAGGCCGAGAATCCCGGCGTCAAGGTCGAGAGCAATTTCGTCGCTTTCAGCCAGTACCTTCCGACCCTGACCGCGATGATCGCCGGGGGTTCGCTGCCCGACGTGTTCAACGGCGGGACGAAGACGGGCGAGCTCGGCCGCGCGGGTCTCCTGGTGAACTTCAAAGACAAGTTCGACGCGGCGTTCTTCGACCAGTTCTTCAACGGACCGCTTCGGCAGTACAACTTCGACGGCAAGCCGTACGGCCTCGCCGACATGGCCCAGGACTTCGGCGTCTTCGCCAACGATCGCATCATGAAGCAAGTCGGCCTGAGCGCGCCCAACACCTGGGACGAGCTGATCGCCGACGCGCCCAAGTTCAAGGCCGCGGGCTTCATCCCGCTCGCGTGGGGCAACCTCACGCGCAACACCTGCCCGGACTTCTTTCTGCCGCTTGTCGCCCAGTACGGCGGCGACGTCTACGCGCTTGATGATCACACCGCCCCTGGAATCAGCTGGGATTCGAAGCCGGTCATCGATGCGCTCGGACTGCTGGAGCGCCTTGCCAAGGCGGGCGTGTTCCCGCCCGGAATCAATGGCATAGATGACCCTCAAAGCTATCAGCTGGCTTATCAGGGCCGCGCCGCCATGTTCTTTGGCGGATCGTGGACCCCGGGCATCTTCGCCCATGACGGCAGCAAGGACTGGCTGGACAACTACTCCGTCCACAAGGTCCCGGCGGTGACGCCGGACGGGATCCACTACACCGGCGACGGCGCAGGCGAGGCCTGGTCGGTGAACGCCAACAGCCCGAACAAGGATCTCGCGGTCAAGTTCATCGCCTACATCTTCCGCCCGGACGTCTACAAATGGCGCGCCAAGGGTCTGCAGTCGTTCCCGGCCCTCAAGAGCGCCGTGAATGAGATCGACAATCCAAAGGTTCGCACCATGATCCCGTGGATTGCGACCGACGCTGCGGATCACATCCTGTTCGGGCCCGGCAGCTGGGATTCCGTCTCCAACGTCTGCCAGAGCGCGCTCGACGGCTCGATTTCGCCGGCAGATGGCGCCAAGAAAATCGAGGCGGACGTGATGGCCGCGCGCGGCAAGTAACCAGGCGGCGCGCGCTCGCATCTCCTGCCGGCTGCGTCGCCGCCCCTGTGCGGCGACGGGGCGAAGCTGGAAGAAACCGCAAATGGCCACAGCCGTCCGCACGCCGCATTTGTCGTTGCGCCTGAAGCGCTTGATCCCGCCGGCGTTGTTCATCGCCCCGGCCGCTCTGGCGTTGATTCTGACGATGGCGGCCCCGATGGCGGCCGCCATCCTGCTCAGTCTTCAGCACTGGAACGGCATGGCGCCGCCAAGATGGGCCGGCTTCAGCAACTACCTGAACCTGATGCAGGACGAGACGTTCTTCAGGGCGCTCTGGCACACCGCATATTTCACCTTGTGCACCGTGGTCCTGCAAACCGTCCTGCCGCTGCTGATCGCGAGCCTGCTCAATTCCGGCATCCGTGGAAGCACGGTGTTTCGGACGCTCTACTTCATGCCCGTCATCATTTCGCTAGCGATCAGCGGCCTGCTCTGGGCCATGCTGTTCGAGCCCAATTTTGGAGCCATCAACAGCTTCCTGCGAGCGATCGGATTGGGCGCGTTCGCCCAGCTCTGGCTCGCCGACCCCAACACGGTCATGCCGAGCGTCATCATCGTTTCGGTGTGGCAGTCGCTTGGCTTCTATCTCGTCATCTTCTTCGCCGCGCTGCAGAGCGTCCCCAACGAACTCTACGAGGCGGCCGAACTGGACGGCGCCAACGCCTGGTCCCGCTTCCTGCATGTCACCGTTCCGACCATCCGGCCGGTCATCCTGATCGTGATCGTCCTCAACACCATCAACGGCATCAAGGTCTTCGACCAGATCTGGGTCATGACTGCGGGAGGCCCCGATTACGCCAGCGCGACGCTCGGCACCTACCTCTACTCGATCGCCTTCGGCGCCATGGGCGCCTCCAATTCGCGGCTCGGATATGCGACCGCGATCTCGGTCGTCATCCTGCTGCTCAGCATCGTGGTTTCAGTCATCCAGATTCGTCTTGGACGGCGCCCCGACCTCGACTCCCAGATCGAAATGTGAGGCGCGGGGAAATGGCCGACAGCGCGACCATGTCATCGACCCGCAGCGCCCGCCGCGCAGTCGCGGAGGCGCCCTGGCGGCTGACATTCACTCGCACGCTCATCTACGTCATCCTCGTGACGATCGCGATCGTGCAGGCGTTCCCGCTGATCTGGATGATCGTCACGTCGGTGAAGGACTCGCACGAGGTCTTCAACACGGTCCTGCCCTCGCAGATCAACTGGCGGAACTTCCCGCGCGTATGGTTCGCGATGAACTTTCCGGTCCATCTCGGCAACTCTCTTTACGTCACGAGCCTTACGGTCGTGCTGGTGGTCGCGTTCGCGACCCCGGCGGCCTACGCCTTCGCGCGCTATCGCTTTCCCGGACGGGAGGTGGTCTTCTACACCTTCATCGGCGCCATGATGATCCCGCCGCAGGCGATCCTCATCCCGATGTTTCAATTCCTGAAGACGCTGCATCTGCTCAATTCGCTCACCGGGCTCGCGCTGTCTTATGTCGGCGGCGGCGTCGCTTTCGCTGTCTTCCTGATGCGGACGTTCTTCCTCAGCCTGCCTGGCGAACTCGGCGACTCGGCGCGGATCGATGGCTGCAACGACTTTCAGGTGTTCTGGCACATCTACCTGCCGCTGGCGCGTCCCGGCATGGCTACGGTTGTGATCATTCAATCGTTGTATACGTGGAACGAGTTCATGTTCGCCAACACGCTGATCACCTCTCCCGGCAAGAAAACGGTGCAGTCAGCGGTGTTTCAGGCGGTCGGGCAATATGGCACGGATTACACCGCGCTGTGTTCCGGGCTGATCATCGCGCTTGTCCCGGTCGTCATCATCTATCTCGCCTTGCAGCGGCAGTTCATCAGCGGCCTGACCGCC
>CAVXVE010000065.1:0-13113 GCA_963764955.1 uncultured Alphaproteobacteria bacterium
AACGCGATCATCAAAGGCCGCGCGTTGCGATCATCGATCGCGCTCGCATCGTAGAAGCCGGGATTGCCAAAATTTCGTGACATAGCCGCATCTCCAAAATCAGCCGCCGTTCTCGCGCGGCGGTCCTTTCTCTGAAACAAAATAAACCATACCTGGCCATGAAATGCTGTGACGCGGATCACAGTGCGAAAGGGGCCGCCCCGCCCGCGTTTTGCGCTCAGTCGATGGCGGGGTCGATTGGCCTGAACAGGCAATCGAATTCGGTCGCGGAATCCCTCGCCCGACTATGGATGTTCACCGGATGGACCTGAGCCAGAACGAAGCCTGCCTCGATCATATAGGCTACCGCTTCGTGAAACCGCCAATTGTCCTTGTAAATGTTGATGATGGGCAGCTCCAGGAGGACGCCGCTGACCCGTTTGAGGGTCTCTTTTGCGCCCTCCAGCACCGCTCGCTCATAACCCTGGGTGTCGATCTTGAGAAGGATCTTCGAACCCGGGTCGCGTGGCGGCGCGGCTTCGTCCAAAGTCTTGACGACGACGCTTTCCGACGCCTTGAACTCCGCCTCCGGGTCAAAGCTTGTCGCGGTCGCCGTCAAATCATTGAATGAGCTGAACTGAGAGTTCTTCGAAACATGGATCGCCATCACCCCGCTCGACGCGCCGAGGGCTAAATTCGAGGTCGTCCAAAGATCATCCCCACGCGCCGCGTTTTCGAGCGCGGTGAAAGCTTCCTTCACCGGCTCGAAGGAAATGATCCGCCCCGCATAGCCCCGGTTGCGCAGCGACCGTCCAAACTGTCCTGTATTCGCGCCGACATCCAGGACCAGATTGATCCCCCTGTTCTCGATAAAATCCATCGTGTTCGGGTTTTTTCTCGCCCGAACGACGTCAATCCCGGCCCGCTGCCGCAAGGCCTTAAGAACCATCCACTTCATGTCTATCCCCGTCGCCATGCTGAACGCACGGATAGCGGTCCTCTATCCGGCCTTGTCCCTCCCGCAAACCTGGACTTCCCCGATTTCGCCGTCGGCGACGAATCGGTCACGGGCGCCCTAGCGGGTCAGCTCCTCAAAAGCTTGTCCGACGTCCGGAGTGAGCGGCTTGCCCGATGCGGAATCGCACCCGCCGGGCCGCTTCCAGAGGCAAATGCGCTCCTTGGTCATCGCCCGGTCATAAGGGTCGGTCCAGCACTGGACCTGCTGGAAACCGAGATTCGCGAAATCCGCCGGCAGCCCGGCGGGCCCGCCGCCGGGCTCCCTGCTGCGCGGTTGCATGGTGACCACGTAATTATAGGCGCCGGGCGCGATCGGATTGGCGGTGTCTCCGGCGTTGAAGAGCGGGATGCCGGGGCGCAAATCGGCATAGCCCGACGCGCGCCACCACATGTCGCCGGGGTAAATCGCGACGCCGCAGGCGTTCTTGTCCGCGTCGACCGCGCGTATCGCCAGGATCGATCCGCGAGAGCGAACCCAGAACCATATGCGGTTGGGCGAGGCGGCCAAGGCGAGCGAGGCGACGGTCCAGCCGAGCGGCAGGGCGACGATGAGCGCGCGCCGGACCCAGGGCTGGCTGAGCCTGTTCGCCAGCCAGTCGGCCGCCATCGTCGAGCCGACGCCGGCCAGCGTCATGATGAGCGGCAGGGCCGGGGAGATATACCGGTATTCCTTGTGACTGATAGCGGAATGGACCACGAAGATGATGGCGGCCACCCACAACAGCAACGGCAGCCTTACTGCGCCAGCGAGCGCGCAAAGCACGATGACGATGCTGAAGAGGCCCCAGGCAACCCACTCCCAACCGATGTAGGAGTAAAACGGGTTTAGGCCGGCGGCGGAGGAGACTTTGGACTGGTAGTAGACATACATAATCGTAGAGTGAAATGGCCATCCCCAGGTAACCCAGTCGAGCAGTCCGCTCAGCACGATCGGGAGCGCAAGCCCGGCGAGGAGCGCCGGGTAATGCGACCGCAGCCGAATACCGCCGACGGCGACGACGATGAGGGCGATCGCGGGGATAAGCTGGGGACGCAAAACCGCCGCCAGGCCCAGCAGCGCGGCGCCAATGAACATCTGCCGGTCGGACCAGACGTTGCGGCCGGGATAGACCAGAAAGAAACCGGTGACGAGCGCCGCGCCGGCGGCGCTCTCGGAGAGGGGATGGGCGTAGAAATAGACGAGCTCGAACCAGACCGCGTTCAAGACGCCCGTCGTGACCGCGCCGGCGAAGCCGGCGACGTTGCGGCCCCACAGAAAGCCGCAGATCACCGGCCCCAGCGATAGGATGCAGATCAGGGCGGAGACGCCGCCGAGGCCGGCGTTGGGCGGCGAGCCGAACAGCTCTCCGACATACATGAAAGCGGCCATCAGTCCTGGCCACAGCCAGCTCCGCTCGCCCACCTGAAAGTCCCAGGTCACAAGCCCGTGGTGATTGACGAGGCGGTTCGCCTCATCGAGCCACATGCGCTCGTCAGGGTGGAGGATGCTTGGGAGAAACCTCATGACGCTGGCCCGTATGACGACCGCCAGGAGGCAGATCATGAGCAGCGCCAGCCAGTCGCTTGGCAGAAATGGCCCCCCGGGCGACTCGACCAGTCGCCGTCCGGCGGCGGAAGGCTTCATCGGACACCCCCTGGATGGATTTTGGGACAGGCCCGGCCGGCTTCCCCCCGGAAATAGCCGGAATCCGGGCTCACGTGCGATCCGTTCGTCCGGGCGCGACGTTAGCGGACCAAGCGGCGAGGTCAAGCTCGGGCGGAGGCAAGTCTGGGACTGGATCGTCTACGGCGTTGCGATCGAGGGCTGATCGGTCGCCGGCGAGGTCGAAGCGCGCGCCGAGCGCGATTGTGCGTCGCGCTCCATCCTCTTTGACAGCCGGCGGCCGACGTCAATGAACGGCCTCTCGATCACGAAATATGAGATGAGGGCGGGGACGAGGAAGAAAAGCGGGAAGCTGAGCAGCCGACCGCCCCCATACTCAAACGCCGGCCCTAAAGAGAGCTGCTGCCAGAGATAGACGCTGTATGAAATGAGCCCCAGGCGCTGTAGCCATACCAGACTGACGAGACGGCAGAGCGGCCCGCCTTTGGTGAGCGCGCCGAAGAACAGGATTGCGAGAAGCACGGGTCCAGCTGCGTCGAGGATCTTGCCCAGAACGGCAAGGCCTGGCGGCAGGAAGGCGATCGCGAACAGTCCGATGGCGAGTAAAGGCGCCCAGGGGCGCCCGCCAATCGCATCGATCTCCCGCTTCACGCGCGGCGACATCGCGTACAGGGCGCCGATCGCGATATAGGAAAATCGTCCCGCCAGGGGCGAAAAGGCGGACAAGCCAACCAGCCCGACAAAGCAAGCCAGTCCCAGCCACCCGCGCGCCTTGGCGAAGACAATCAGCAATGCGGGCCAGAGGATGTAAAACTGTTCCTCGACGCTCAGGCTCCAGGTGTGAGCCACGAACCAGTGGCGCGAGAATCGGTGCAGGTCCGTCAGGAACGCGCCGCTGCGCAGAATATCGGCGTAGGGAACGTGGATGACGCCGATCAGCGTGAGCGCGACGATTGCGAGCAGATAGGCGTAGAACGCCGGCAGGATGCGGAAGATGCGGCGCGTATAGAACGCTCGCACATTGATCGAGCCGCGCGTCTCCTCTTCGTGCAGAAGAAGCGAAGTGATCAAGAATCCGCTGATGATGAAGAATAGATCAACGCCGACGTCGCCGAGCAGATGACCAAAATTAAAAGGGAGCTGAAGGATGAAGTCGGCAGGGTATGCGAAGATAGCGACAGGTGGCGACTGCAAATAATCCAGGAAACGGAACTGCATCAAGTGCCCTATGATTACAAGGCCGATGCTTAATCCACGAAATCCATCAATGAGTGGATTTCTCTCCATCGTTAAGTCTCCAGAAGAGGGCGTGAAAACTTCATAATACTGACCATCAACCTCTTCGTGGACACATTCACCCGATAGTATTCGGCGTTCTTATTTGTGGGGCGCCAGCAGGGCTGGACCGCTGGCGTTGCCCATTAAAGCGCGCCCTCCGCAAGCGGCGCCACGCTAGCCTCTCAGGTCTGCTGCTTCAACGCGTTCGCGTTTACAGGCATCTTTCTCAGCCGTCTTCCGGTCGCGGCGAAGATCGCGTTGGCGACCGCGGGGACGACCGCCGACGTCCCCGGCTCGCCCATGCCGCCCGGCGCCTCGGAGCTCGGGACGATATGGACCTCGATCGCCGGCGCTTCGTTGATGCGAAGCATCTGGTAGGTGTCGAAGTTGGCCTGCTCGACACGGCCCTTGGCGATGGTGATCTCGCCATAGAGCGCGGCGGTGACGCCGAAAATGACGGCCCCCTGAACCTGCGCCTCGACCGTGTCGGGATTGACCACCGCGCCGGCGTCGAGCGCACAGACGACCCGGCGCACGCGCACGGCCCCGTCCTTGCCCACTTCGACTTCGGCGACCTGCGCCATATAAGTTCCGAAGGCGGTCTGGACGGAGACCCCGCGGCCGACCCTGTCAGGCAGCGGCTGACCCCAGCCGGCTTTTTCCGCGACCAGATCGAGAACCGCTTTGGCGCGCGGCGACTTGTCGAGGAGCGCCCGCCGATAGGCGACCGGGTCCTGCTTCGCCGCCGCCGCCAGTTCGTCGATGAAGCTTTCCGTCACGAAGACATTGTGCGACGGCCCGACGCTGCGCCAGAAGGCGGTCGGAACGCCCGGGGGCTCGACCCGCAGATACTCGACGCGCATGTTCGGCAACGCATAGGCGAGATCGGTCGCCCCGTCGACGCTGTCCGCGTCGAGGCCATTTTTGAACGCAGGCGGCAGCCACCGCGCCATCACCGAAGAGCCTGCAAAGCGATGGCTCCAGGCGACCGGCATCCCCTTCGCGTCCAAACCGGCGGAGAACCGGTCGAACCAATAGGGCCGGTACATGTCGTGCTGGACGTCTTCCTCGCGCGTCCACACCACCTTCACCGGCCCCTCCACCTGCATGGCGATCTGAACCGCGCGGGTGACGCCGTCGACCTCGAGCCGGCGGCCAAATCCACCGCCGATGAGATGATTGTGGACCGTGACCTTGTCCAACGGCAGGCCGGCGGTTTTCGCCGCGGTCTCCTGAGCGCGCGCGATGACCTGGTTGCCAACCCAGACTTCGCAGCCGTCCTTGCGGACATGAACCGTGCAGTTCATCGGCTCCATCGCGGCGTGGGCGAGAAACGGCGCCTGGTAGATCGCCTCGACCTTCGTCGCGGCGCTGGCCAGCGCCGTGTCGACGTCGCCGATATTCTGCGCGACTGGCCCCGGCTTCAGCGTCGCCTGTTCGAGTTCGGCCGCGATGTCATCGGTGGTGAGCTTGGCGTGCGGCCCCTCGTCCCATTCGATGACGAGCGCCGCGAGCCCTTTCCTGGCCGCGCCCATATGGTCGGCCACGACCGCGACCGCGTCGTCGAGCGTCACGACTTGGCGCACGCCGTTGACCGCCATGGCCGCCCTGGCGTCCACGCTCTTGACCCGGCCGCCAAAGACGGGCGACTGGGCAAGCGTCGCGATCTTCACGCCCGGCGGCCGGACGTCGATGCCAAAGACGGCCGTTCCGTTGACTTTCGCCGGCGTATCGAGGCGCTTCGCCCGGGTGCCGATCAGCGTGAAATCCTGCGGCTCGCTTGAGCGCGATGTTTTCCGGGACAGGCATGAGCGCGGCGTCGGCGGCGAGCTCGCCATAGGTGGCGCGCTGTGCCGTCGGCGGGTGAAGGACTTCGCCGTGTTGAGCATGGCAGGAGGCCGGATCGACATTCCAGCGCTTCGCCGCCGCCGCGACCAGCATGGTTCTCGCGACTGCGCCCGCCTCGCGCAGCGGCTTCCACGCCGCGCGGATCGAGGTCGAGCCGCCCGTCGCCTGGATGCCCCCGAACACGGGGTTTCCATAGAGCTTCGGGTTGGGCGGAGCATGCTCGAGGCCCACCTGATCGAGACCCACCCCGAGCTCTTCCGCGATCAGCATCGGGATCGAGGTGTAGGTCCCTTGGCCCATCTCGACATAGGGCATGACGAGAACGATCCGCCCGTCGCTGCCGATGCGGATGAAGGCGTTTGGCGCGAAAGTCTGGGTGTCGGCCGCGCGAACTTCGCCGGGGCCCAACGGCAGGCGCAGGCTCAGCATCAGGCCGCCGCCGGCCGCCGCTCCGGCTTGCAGGAACTTGCGCCGCGAGGGACCGCTCGCGGCAGCGGATTGGTCGGGATCGGCCGAGCGGAAAACGATGCGATCGTGGATCATTGCAAGGCTCTCCTCAGATCGATTGTGAGGCGTGTTTGATGGCTTCGCGGATGCGGACATAGGTTCCGCAGCGGCAAATGTTGCCGGACATCGCGTCGTCGATGTCGGAATCGCTCGGGTGCGGGTTGCCGGCGAGAAGGGCGGAAGCGGACATGATCTGGCCCGACTGGCAATAGCCGCACTGAACGACTTCGAGGTCGAGCCAGGCCTTCTGGATCCTGGCCCCCGCGGGCGTCGCGCCGATCGCTTCGATGGTCGTGATCTCGGACTTGCCGACACTGTCGATCGGCGTGACGCAGGAACGGGTCGCCGCGCCGTCGATCTGCACCGTGCAAGCGCCGCAAAGCGCCATCCCGCAGCCGAATTTGGTGCCGGTCATGCCGAGCACGTCGCGCAACACCCACAAGAGCGGCGTGTCGCCGTCGACATCGACGCTGTGCGTGGTTCCGTTGACTTTGATGGCGAAAGCCATGGCTGCTTCTCCTTTTCGACCGGCTGCGACCGGAGTCCCCGTTTCAGGGCGCTTTTGCGGGTATATACCCATAAAAGCGGCGACGGTTTGACCGCCGCGCCTCTAGCGGCAGATTAGGCCTTTTTTTCGCAACTGCGAAGAGCCCTCGCGGCGGCTGGGAAGATCGAGGATGACGATTCTTCCTAGTTCGCTATTGTACAGAGCTATTTGCGCTGGCAAAGCTCATGCGAAACATGAAGCGTTGTGGGCCAAGCATCGATCGCCAATGCAGGACGGCAGGGAACAGCTTCCACTCGGCTTGCGTGGGCCCAGGACCGATCGAAGCTAATCGATCGCCGACAGCACATGAATTGCCCGGCTCGCGATCAGATCCTTGGTTCGTTGCCCGTAGGCCTTCATGTGAGGCGTCGCAATGTGAGCCCTCAACGCCTCGGGGCTCTCCCAGGATTCGAGAACGACAAGCGTATCCGGTCCGAACTTCGCCTGAAACGGCCCGATGTCGGCGGCGTCGATATGCGCCACATATTCGATACATCCCTTTTCCGCCCGGACATTGGCGACGTTGGCCCGAAAGACTGACAGAATCTCCTCGCGGCGGCCCGGGATGGCGGTGATGACGGCGACTACGCGGATCATGTGTCATTCTCGCTTGTTAAAGTCCGGCTCCCCGACCGGCAGGGCGCAGCTAACCCCACCCGCTTTCCTTTCGCCAGCGAAAACGGCGGCGCCCCCGTCCTTGCGCGGTCGGCGCGGGCGCCCTATCGCGATGCAGCATTTCCGTTGTCCCGCCACGAGGCCGATCCAGTGGACCCGCTGATCGAAGGCTACCGCCGTTTCCGCGCCGATGTCTGGCCGGCGGAGCGGGCGCGCTACGAGGCGCTGGCGCACTGGGGGCAGAGCCCGGAGGCGCTGGTCATCGCGTGTTCGGATTCGCGCGTCGATCCGCAGACCATATTCGGCGCCGTGCCGGGCGAATTGTTCGTCGTGCGCAACGTTGCGGCGCTGGTGCCTCGCTACAGCCCCGACCCGGGCCATCATGGAACGAGCGCGGCGCTCGAATTCGGCGTGAGGGTGCTGAAGATTCCCCGCCTCGTGGTGCTCGGCCACGGGCAGTGCGGCGGGGTCAAGGCGATGGCCTACGGGCCCCCGCCGCAGGCGCGCGACTTCATCGCCTCCTGGGTCGAGATCGGCGCGCCGGCGCTCGACGCCGCGGGGGACAAGCCCGAGGGACGCCTCGAGCGGATCGAGGCGGAAGTCGTGCGCCTCTCGCTCGCCAATCTCATGACCTTCCCCTGGATCGCGGAAGCGGTCGAGGCCGGCCGGCTTTCCCTGCAGGGCTACTGGTTCGACGTCCACACCGGCGTGCTGGCGGGCGTGGGCCGAGGCGGGCTCGAGCCGGTGGATTGAGGGGGCGGCGTCTCTACTCCCGCTCCGCGAGGAGATCCCGCAGGACGGCGCGCAGTCGCGGCACATCATCTTGCGCGGCCCGCCACACGCGAGCGCGATCGAGCGTCGCATCCAGGCGATCGAGTCGATTGAGCGCCTCGCCGCAGATCTCGAATTGGCGCTCGACTGCGGAGCGCAGGACGAGATCGGCATCGAAATCAGAGAAGCTCTTCCCTGCGGTCATGGAGGCGATAGCGGTTATCGCGGCGCGCGCGTCCCAGAGAAGGCTTTTGGCGTCACGCCTCAAAAACGGACTCACGCGCGCGCTCGATGCTTTCCTTGAAATAGGGATTGCGAATCGCGCCAGGCTCGACAAGGTCGACACTACGGCCGAACAGCGCTTCAAGCGCTTCCTTGAGGCCGAAAAAGGTCTTGAACGACAACGCCTCTGGCGCCGTCGGATCGAACTCCACCAGGAAGTCGAGATCGCTGCGCGCCGGGTCGAAACCGTCACTCGCCGCCGACCCGACGAGGTCAAGACGGCGCACGTGGAACCGGCGGCAGAGTTCCTCCAGTTCTTCTCGATGCGATGCAATCTCGGCGATCATCGGACGCTCCCGCTCGGATTACCTATAGCACGGGGCGTAGCAGGTCGGACCGGTGGGCTCGAGCCGGTGGATTGAGGGGGCGCCTCGCGGCGCCTACCTTTCGCGGATGCCTCGGCGGGCCCGCTCGCTCAGGCGACCCGCCGCCGGCCCAAGCGCTCGAGCACCGGAAAGATCGCCGAGGGTTCGGGCCGCCGGGTGTAGTCCGCGTTGACCTCGGCATAGGCGATCTCGCCGTCCTGGCCGATGACGTACCGGGCCGGCATCGGGAGGGTCCAGCTGTCCTCGCCGTTGAACTGCGTGAGGTCCGCGCCAAGCGCCTTGTGGATTTCGCGCAGATATTCCGGCACGGTCCAGCGCACGCGGAACTGGGCCACGACCTTGCCGCCCTTGTCGCTGAGGATCGGGAAGCCTAGCCCGTTCTGCCGCTGCGACTTGCGGCTGTTGGGCGCCGTTTGCTGCGAGATCGCGACGAGGCTTGCGCCGCGCGCCTCGATCTCGGCGCGGGCTTCCTCAAGGGCGGCCAGATCGAAGTTGCAGTATGGGCACCAGGCGCCTCGGTAGAAGGTGACCACCAGCGGTCCCTTGGCCAGTAGCGCCTTGGATGAGACATCCTTGCCGTCGGCGTCCGGCAGGGTGAACTCGGGGGCGGCGTCCCCGGCTTTCAGCGCCTTGCCCTGGGCGCCCGAGGCGATCAGCTCGTCGGTGGCGCGGTGCATCGCCTCGACGACAGGCGCCGGAGCAAGGTTGGTTTCGAATTCGGCCTTCAGCGCATCGAGCTTGCCTTGCAGTGGCAGGCCCGATTTGGCGATCGAGGCCAGGGTTTCCTGAAGAGACATGGATCTTCCCCTTAAGTGGATGGGGCGCGGCCAGCGCCGCAGTTAAGATCGATCTTTCCAATCAATCGCGGTAGCCAGGGCGCGTGGGTTTGAATTATCCATTTCTGCTATGACTGACCATCTGGATGCTTTGCAACTCTTCGCGCGCGTCGCCCGGCGCGGCAGCTTTTCCGCCGCCGGCCGGGAGCTTGGCGTTCCCCAGTCCACGGCGTCGCGCACGATCGCGGCGCTCGAGCGTGACATCGGCGCGTCGCTGCTCGTCCGCTCCACGCGCGCGGTCATCCTCACCGACGTCGGCGCCGACTTTCTGGCCCGGATCGAGCCGATTTTGGCCGATCTCGACGAAGCGGAGCACGCGGCGCGAGGCTCCGGCGAGCTGCGGGGGCTGTTGCGAGTCGGCGTCGGGTCGAGCTTGGCGGTGCGGCTCGTCATTCCGCGCCTCAAACCCTTTTTCGATCGCCACGCGGCGCTGCAGGTCGAACTGATGCTGGACGACCGGCGCCAGGACCTGGTGACGGAGGGCGTGGACGTGGCGCTCCGCTTCGGGACGCTGGCGGACTCGAGCGCGACGCTCATCAAGCTCAAGACCTGGCCCCGCGCGCTGGTCGCCGCGCCTGACTATCTGGCGACCGCGCCACCGCTGACCGGTCCCGCGGACCTCGCTGCCCATGCAGTGATTCTGGGCCCGCAAGGCGTTGGCGACTGGTCGTTCCGCAAGGCCGGGACGACGACCTCGGTCCGCATCGAAGGCCGCCTGAAGATCCCTGTTCTCGAGGGCGCCCTGACCGCAGCCGTCGCCGGAATGGGCATCGTGCTGGCGACGGTCGGCGCTGTCCGCCAGGAGATCAGCAATGGCTCGCTGGTCCAGGTCCTGCCGGATTGGGACATGGGCTCGGTCGATATGCACGCAGTCTTCACAGCCGGCCGCGCCGCCAAGCCCTCGGCCCGGGCGTTCGCCGCCTATCTATCGGAGGCTTTGCGTGACGCGTGAAGGATTTTGCGCTTCCTTCGGGCCGGCCCGCGTCGGCGCCTCATCCCGGACGCTTCTCCCGGGCGGAATCCGCTTCACTCCCCCTTGCTGAACAGGAACGGCGCGACGTCGGAGACGCCGGGCGCCTTGTCGACCGAAAAGGGCATCGGCCGGCAGACGGCGAGCGCGGACAGGCCCACGCGCGCGGTGAGCATGCCATTGAGCACGCCCTCGCCCGCTCGCGCCGAGATGCGCGAGGCGAGCCCGTGGCCGACGAGCTGCTGAAGCACGCTGTCGCCGACCGCCATGCCGCCGGTGATGGCGATATGGGCGCCGATCGAGCGCCCGAGCTTGATGAGGCCCAGAAGGCCGGGCCGGCCGCCATAGATCTCGGCGATGCGCCTGACGAGCCGCACGATCTGCCCGACGACGAACACCACGTCGAGAATCGCCCGCGGACTGATCGCGGTCACGAGCGACACGCGCTTCGCCGCGGCGGCGATCTCGGCTTCCGCCTTGAGGTCGAGCGGACGCAGCAGCGCACGCTCGGCGACGTCGATGAGGTCGCGCCCGTCGATGATCGCGCGCGCCGCGTCCTCGACCTCGGCCCGCGCGCGCGCCGTCTCCGGCCGGCTGCGATAGAGCGCGACAAGCTGGCCGACGAGGCGTCGCGCCGCGACGCGGTCGTCGGCCGCGCGCGCCTTCGCCAGATCGACATGGATCTCCGCGATCCGCGTTTGCCGTGCGACCGCGACGATCTCGCGCATCGCGACGCCAATGAGGCCGACCAGGAACACGAGGCCGAACGCGACCCCGATGATCCCGAGCAATTCGGCCTTGGCGAACAGCCCTTCGATGAGGTCGGTCGCCCACAAGCCCAGCGCCAGCGAGACGAGGCCGCCGAGACCCGTCCAGACGAGTCCGGCGAGGGTCAGGCGCGAGCGGGCGATGAGGCCCGATTTCTGCGCCGCCTCGACCTTGAGCTCCGCATCGTCGATCGGCGCCGGCTCGACGGCGGCGGGAATCGGGTCGTGCTGCGACTGAATGACCGCTTCGGGCGCGTATGGCGCGGGCCGATCGTCGACGGCGATGCGCCGGTCGTCGAGGCGAAAGGCGCGCGGGCGGGGAGGGCGCGTCATGCGAGACGGTCCCCGATCAGGAATTGCAGCGCGCGGTCGAGCCTGATCTGCGGCGCGGGCTCGCCGCGTTGGGTGAGCGGCGGGCGGAAGCGCACGAACCGCCAGTCGTTGTCGGCTTCGGGCAGCGCGATCGCGTCGCCCTCAAAGATCGCCTCCGGGTCGGCCGGCAATTCCCCGGGAAAGACGGCCGCTTCCGCGACGCCGTCGAACGTCTGTCCGCCGATCGTCTCGCCCTTCTCCGGCACGCCGATGATGGCGTCGAGCGCCTCGCCGCCGGTCCTGATCTCGGCCTCGCGGGTGGCGCGGATGGCGGCCAGCGCGATCACGTCGATCTCGGCCCCGACCCCTTCGACCCGCGCGATCGCCTTCGCTGTCAGCGAGCGCAGGATCGCCTCCAGCCGGTCGTGGCTCTTGTGATGCAAGTGATCGGCCTTGGTCGCGGCGAACAGGATCCTGTCGATCCGGGGACGGAAGATCGAGGCGAGGTAAGACGAGCGTCCGGCGCGGAAGGCGCGCATGACGTCGGTGAGCGCATTCTCGAGATCCTTGACCGCCGCCGGGCCGGAATTGAGCGCCGAGAGCGCGTCGACCAGCACGATCTGCCGGTCGAGCCTGGCGAAATGATCGCGAAAGAACGGCCGCGCCACATGCGCCTTATAGGCCTCGTAGCGGCGCGCCATCATCGCCGCGAGCGAGCCGGAAGCGATCGCCGCGTCGTCGCCGAGCGGAATCGGCGCGAACGTCAGCGCCGGCGAGCCGTCGAGATCGCCGGGCATCAGGAACCGGCCGGGCGGCAAGGTCGAGAGCGCATAGACGTCGTCGCGCGCCCGTTTCAGATAGGCGGTGAACAATTCGGCGATGCGCCGCGCCGCGTCCTCGTCGGCGTGCGCCTTCGGGTCGAGGCCGACCAGCGCCGCGCGCCATGGTTCCGAGAGCGCCGCGCGGGCGGGCGTCTCGCTGGCGGCCAGCGTTTCGCGCGACCATGTCGCGTAGCTCTTGTCGAGGAGCGGCAGGTCGAGCAGCCATTCGCCGGGATAATCGACGATATCGACAGTCAGGCTCGAGCCGCCGCGCGCCCCAGGCGGAAGCGCTCTCGAACTCGATCGTGAGCCTGAGCTCAGAGATGCGCCGGGTCGAATTCCGGCCAATGGCGATCGGGTCCCGAGAGGCTCTCGAGATGCTGCTCGTAGGCGAAGCGCGGCACCGCGTCGTCCGGCTGCGGCTCGAGACGGACCCGCATGATCCGCCCTTCCGCGGAGGCGGCGAGCACAGGCAGGCGCGCGCCTGCGATCAGATTGTTGATCAGCGCGGTGAGGAAGACCGTCTTGCCGGCGCGCGAAAGCCCGGTCACGCCGAGGCGGAGCGCGGCCCCGGAAAAATAGTCGCCGATCGATCGGGCGACGAGCTCCGCCTCGAAGACGAAATCGCTGAAAC
>CAVXVE010000066.1:0-30615 GCA_963764955.1 uncultured Alphaproteobacteria bacterium
TCTGGCTCATCGTCTCGACCTCCTTCGGGCCAAAGGGCTTTTGGCCTCCATGGCGGCGATCTTGGCGGACAGCAATTCGTTGTCCATGGTGATCTCGCCCACCTTGGATTTCAGTCGGACGATTTCATCCTCGCGATCGTCGCGCTCGCGTTCCTTCAGGGCTGACGCTGCGCCGGCGAGCGCTCGGTCCCGCCATTCGGTCAGCTTGGCCACAGAGACATTCGCTTCCCGGGCGACGACGTCCAACGGTTCGCCACGCAACAAACGCGCCACGACCGCCATTTTGCGCTGCACCGAATAGCGCTTCGGTCCTGCATCGACGCCCGAGGGGGCGCCTGCGCCAGCTATGGGGGAGCGCTCCGGCGCCCCCTCGGGCTTCAGCCCTGCGTCAATCGTCATGTCGAAACCTCCGGTTTGCGGTTCAATTACCGCAGCCAGATGTCTCAGCTAACCGTGACGCACCCCAAAACTACCTAGTGTCCTGCGTGCGGAAACCGAAGGGTGACGGTGGTCTTTGAGCCGCCGAGCAATGCGCAGGTGGGGGAGGTTGACAGGGAGAGCCTCTGATGGCCGCCATGACCTATTACGTCGCGCTCGCTTTCAAGCGATCAGAGGAGAATGGCGACATCGTAGCTGGCGATCCAAAGGAAGCACGAAGCGCAGAGCAAGCGATCAGGATGGCCGGCACATTAGCGGTGGCCGAAGGACATTGCGGCGCCATAGCGTTTTCTCGCACTGGTGATCCGGCTCTTGGCGATTTTGAGGACGCGGTAATTTTGAAGACGGTGGGCGAGGTCGATATCGGGCTATTGTCGGTCTAGGTCAGCATGGCGCATCTTATTCAAAATTGATTGATTTATTCAGAGCCTCTACATGAGCTCTTATCTCTTGTTGGAGAGCGCGTGCTTGTATCGCAAGCTCTCTGATTTGCTCACGAATATCGTTTTCTTGGTTAGTAAGAAGACGTACATCATTCAGCAATGATTCCTTTTTCATCATTGCTATTTCCGCTTTGGACATTAGCATAGTCTTTCTCCTAAAGAGGAACTGACGATCACCATGAGGCGCTGCATTACGCGCGGCATAAGGCGTGTGTTGCGCGCCATAGTTTCGATCTTCATACGTTATATATGACGATCATGCCCATGGATAAGAACATCATGAACACGAACGCTGTGAACAGCCAGCACCTCATTTTCTTATCCTGCAATTCTCAGCCAGCGGCCGTCTGTCTGCTTCTGATATTTCTGACCGAAGCCAATTCCAAAGCGACCACAACCCATGACGCGCCAACTACAATCCGTCATGATCGCCCAAGTCCCGTGTATGGTCTTTCCCTCGATCATGATGTCTTTGTAAGCTGCACCAAAATCATCTACGGGACCGAGTTTTCCTAACCAATATGCTCTTCCCATTTTCTTATTCCTTTCTGCACATGTCTAGGCTTCCGGCTATGACGCGCGTCACACTACGAGCGAACCCCACGCCTCACTACTGACCAAAGATTAGGAACGACCCAAGCTGGATCTGACGGCGCACCGTATTCAAGCGCTTGCTGAACACGTTGCACATATTTTGATGTGCTCCAGCAATCGCACTTTCTGATTACAGCGTGCGCATATTGTTGGCTCGCTTTGTGCTCTGATATGACAGAAGAACTCCAATTCTTCTGGATCATCATCATCGATGCAATAGAAACCGAAGTTATCCTCGTATTTGGTTGACATGGGCATTAATGGTTTCTTCAAGAGTGTCTGAAGCGGCGCTGTGAACACCAATAAAAACACCCGCAGACCATTTCGATCTGCCAGCGTTGAATCGCCTTGCGCAGCGCTCTGAAGCGGCACGCTCGTTAATGTGTTGGTAGTAAATTGGGCGTTGGGCGTCTTGCTCTTTCGAGCCAATCGGCTGCTAGATCGCGGCCAATACGGAAGTGGGTGGGGCTCGAACCCTCGCACAGGCTCGAGGCCTCATGTCTCCAGCTTGTGGAAATCGGAGGGTGACGGTGGTCTTTGAGCCGCCGAGCAATGCGGCGCAGATGGGAGGTGGATGACGCAGAGGGTTGCGGCGCGCGCCATCACGCACATTTGTTGAATGGCAATTATGCCAGAATCAGATACAACTGGTTGGGACTATGAGGTTGGTACAGATAGCGTTAAGACAATCAAATGGATTCGAATATCTTAGGGTTATTGGGAGTGATCATCGTCGCCATTGGCACTGGCCTAGCGACACTCGCTTATAAACACCCACGCGAATACGTACCATTTCAGTATGTTATTGCTTGGTATTATGTTCCTCTTAGTCGTTTGCGGAGTTGAATGGACCGTTCTGTCTGGCAAAGTGTATATAGCCATTATGGACTCGCATTTGATAGAGATCGGTAAATCTGATCAATTACATGCTGCACTAGATTCTGTTTCTCTACCTTGGTGGTGGGACTTACCATTACTTGTCACATCCCTGTATGTGATATTTTTGCGCGGTTTTATGGGGATACCAGAGGTAAGACACCGATACTTGAAAGCAGGGGAAGGCTTGGACAATGGCAAGTCCATCGCAGATTCAGGGAGCGAAAAAATTCCAACACAGTTAGCTGGTTTGAAAGAGCAAATAGGAGCGTTGGAACAGCGAGTGACAGACTTAACAGCGACATCTGATCGAGCCAAGGATGAACTTGAGAAACAATTCCAAAATTATAAAGTGGAAGTAGCAGCCAAAGGAAGCAAGGCTTCACCTGCAAAGGTGGAATCTGCGATTGCCAACGTTGCCTCAAGCAACACTGATGTAAGGGATAAGTTAGTAGCAGCGCTCCAGGGCCTTGAGTATGGAGTGCTCAAGAAAATCGTTGCTTGCCAAACGATAGTTGAGAGATGAAAGTTAGATTTCAAACGGAAGACGGTGAACGGAAGATGGAAAACGGAGGACGGAAGACGAAGGATGGAATCGCGCGAAGGAAGACAAACACAGAATGGTGCTGTGTTAGCTGCGCAAAGGCTAGGCCATTCAGGCGTAGTGCGAAGCACAGAATATGATAGCAATATCAGTATCTTAGCAAAATTATCGCACGGTCACATGTTCCCTGGCAAAGAAAGACCCGCACGCCGACCCGCGACGCCTATTTAGGGGGCGCCCGCCGATTCGGACACCCCGGCGCCGCCCCCGCCCTTGACTTCTTCCCGTGCGCTGGCATACGAATTCAACGTAGCTTTGCCGGGAAAAGTCGTCGCTTCGCGCGGACAGGGATGCTCCCTGGGCGCCCGCGCATGGCGGCCTCCACATTATGGCCGGGAAACCCTTTATGGATGACGTGGTACAATCTTGAAGTTGGACAGAATCTACAATCGAACCATGGCGACCGCAACTCGCCGCAACGTGGTCGGCGAAGGGCCCGATCCGCGCTCGAGGCTGTATTGGCTCGACATCGACGTGAACTTCCATGAGATCGTTCGTCAGAGCCGATTCGCGCCAAGCCGTGCTCACGTCCGCCGGCCGCCATCGTCCTTGCAGTATTGCATTCTGAACGGCGTTGGGACTGTCGCGAACGCGCTCTCTGTCGGCGAGCAGGGAACAACATTTCAAAGTTTCGAGGTCGATGTCGCAGCGCTCGTCCAGCCTGATGAGGGTTCTGACGTTACCGACCCCAGTCGGTCAGCCAGGATGATCTGGAACGAAGTCGATGTTCGCTCACCACGGCTGGAAATCTACGTCCAGACGAAAATGTTGCGCCACTTGGTGGAATTATTCATCACGAAGCGCATCGATACTGTCATTATGTCGATGAAGATCGCCGTTATGCTGGAGGCGATTGGCGCTGTGAGTCCGGACGCGGAATTATTGCCGATTCTTGACAAGGACGGGCGCCTCTACTTCCGGCGCACGCATTGCGAACTCCTCTCGGTCCATGCTGCGCTGGCAAGCGAGCGCGTCGGCAGACAGCCCAATTAATTCGCGTCCGTCTCGAGTTCCGCAGGCGTGAGGTAGAGCGCCAGCCTCGCCGAATTGCGTTCGACCTCTCCCCATCGCTTGATCGAGAAGTCGAGGACCGCGACCGCGCCGGTCGGATATTTGGCGGCGAGGCGGCGCACTTCCGGCTCGGCGCCCGAACCGGTCAACGCCGTCGCCAGTTCGCCAAGACCGGGATTGTGCCCGACCAGTCCCACGCTTTTGTGCTCGTCGCCAAGCGCGCGCGCGTGATCGAACAGCGTGGCGAGGGACGCGTCGTAAAGCCAGGCCTCTTCTTTGAGCTCGACTTTGCCACGCCAGGCGGCGGCGAAAATCTCCGCCGTCTGCTTGGCGCGCGCGGCGCCGGAATGGATGAGAAGGTCCGGGAGAATGCGGCGGGCGGCGAGCGCAGCGGCGACCCGCTTCGCGTCTTCACGCCCGCGCCCGGTCAGCCTGCGCTCGTGATCGCCGCGCCCGACGTTGGGCTCAGCCTTGGCGTGACGGATAAGAAACAATCGGCGCATCGGGCGAAGATTGCGCGAGCGCTCGAGGATTGGCAAGCGGCGGCGCACGTGACGGTCGTGTCTCGGTCGTCGTCTTCTACCGCGGGCAGAGACTCCGCGCGGCGCCTTCCGGCGACGCTCGTATGACCCGTGACGGCGCTGCCGATGACGTCGGCCGCTTCTCCCTCAGGGCCTGTGTCGCTCCCTCAAGAGTTCCTGAAACGACGTCTTGGCAGGCGGCGGCACGTTGGCGGCTGTGAACTCCGCGACCGTCCAAGATTGGAGGAGCTTTACATGCGGAGCGCCGGACGAACGCGGGTTAGGGGTAATGCGCTCACAAATGACGGACTCGCCGTCCAAACGGTACCGTTCATAAGGCCGTGCGCGAGAACTTCGCGTCTTATAGAAAATGCCCGGGCCAAGCGTCACGGCCGTCCGCTCCTCATGTTCCGGCACAAGGATATCACTGGACGGGGCGCTGGGCGAGCGCTCGTCCATCGCCTCAAATCTCAAGTTGAGAGACTTCCCGCGCGACAATCTGGGGTCGCATCACGCATGCCGGGCGGCCAAGCATAGTCGGGAAGCGCAAGCGTGTCGACGAGCCCGCGGCCGATGACGAAGCGGCCGACTCCTGGCAAGGCCAGAGCGTTCACGATCAGGTTGCGGGCTTTCAGGCCCCACTCGGTGCGCGGCGCAAAGGCGGTCGAAAATCGCTCGGCGCCTCTTTGCTTGACCTCGATATAGGGGCGCAGCAGCGTCTCGTAGGCGCGAAAGGCCTGTTCGTGCTGGCCGGGGGCCTGCTGAAGTTCGCCCGCCAGCGCATAGGCCGCCGTCATCGCCAGCGCCGAACCTTGGCCCGCGGCAAGTGAGACGCAGAACGCGGCGTCGCCGACCAGGGCGACGCGGCCCTTCGACCAGCGCTCCATCCGGATCTGGCTCACGCGATCGAAATAAAGCTCGGACGCCGCGTCGAGCCGGTCGAGGATTTGCGGACACTCCCACCCGCCGTCCCGATAAATCTTCCGCAGCACGGCCTTCTGCGCGGCGATGTCCTGCGGCGCCTCCCCGGCTTCCGAGGTGAAGATGAGCAGGAAGAGCGTGCGGTCTCCTCTCAGCGCGACGCGTCCGACCATGGCTCCCGGCTTGTTGTGGACGACGTAGACGTCGTCGTCGCGCGGGCGATAGCCCTCAGCCTCGAAGGCGGCGATCGCGTAGCCCAGATCTTTCTCGAAGCGAGCCTCCGGGCCGAAGACGAGGTCACGCACCCTGGAGTGCAGGCCGTCCGCGCCGATGACAAGATCGAAGCGTCGCGCGGGCGCGCGCTCGAACTCGACATGCGCTGCGTCTGCTTCCTCGTGAATCGCGGCGATCTGATCGCCGAACACGACCTCGGTGCGCGGCGCCGCCTTCTCGAACAGGAGGCGGGAAAGCCCGCTGCGAGGAACGGTGATGAACCGGCCCCCCGCAAGCGAATAAAGACCCGTCACGCCGAACCCCGCGACCCTTTCGCCGCGGTCGCCCACGACGCGGAACTCGCGGATATGGTAGCCGATCGCCTCTAGCGCGTCGGCAAGCCCCATCCGTTCGGCGATGTCGTAGCCAAGTCCCCAGAAGTCGATCACGTAGCCGCCGGCGCGCAAGCCAGGCGCGCGCTCGACGATCGTGGTTTCAAAACCGGCGGCGTTCAGCCAGAAGGCGAGCGTTGGTCCGGCGACGCCCGCGCCTGAGATGAGAACGGATTGCGCCGCATGCGAGGGCGTTAGCAGAGCGGCCCGGCGGAACTGTGATTGCACCAAGAAGAAAAACGGTGCGAGGGTGCTACCGCTCCCGTCGGTTCAGGAAAGCCAGCTTCTCGAACAGGTGCACGTCCTGCTCGTTCTTGAGAAGCGCGCCATGCAGGGGTGGGATCAGTTTCTTGCCGTCGCGCTCGCGCAGCGCCTCAGGCGAGATGTCCTCGTTGAGCAGAAGCTTGAGCCAGTCGAGCAATTCCGAAGTGGTTGGCTTCTTTTTCAGCCCCGGCGTCTCGCGCAGGGCGAAGAACGACCGCATCGCCTCCTCGACCAGCCGCGGCTTGATCGACGGATAGTGCGCTTCGACGATTCTGCGCATCGTCTCGGCATCGGGAAAGCGGATGTAGTGAAAGAAGCAGCGGCGCAGGAACGCGTCGGGCAGCTCCTTCTCGTTGTTGGAGGTGATGATGACGATGGGCCGCACGCGCGCCTTGACCGTCTCTCCGGTCTCGTAAACGTGAAACTCCATCTGATCGAGCTCGAGCAGGAGATCGTTGGGGAATTCGATGTCCGCCTTGTCGATCTCGTCGATCAGGAGCACCGGGCGTTCGCGCGAGACGAAGGCCTCCCACAGCTTGCCTTGGCGAATGTAGTTGGCGATCTCGCTGACGCGCGGGTCACCGAGCTGCGAATCGCGCAGGCGCGAGACGGCGTCATATTCATAAAGGCCCTGCTGGGCGCGCGTGGTCGACTTGACGTGCCAGGCGATGAAAGGAGCGCCCAACGCGTCGGCGATCTCCTGGGCGAGTAGCGTCTTGCCGGTGCCGGGCTCGCCCTTGACCAGGAGCGGACGCTCGAGCGCGATCGCGGCGTTGACGGCGGTCTTCAGTTCATCGCCCGCCACATAGGTCGCGGTGCCTTCAAAACGCATCATGGGTGAGGGCGCCTTCAAAACGCGTCGATTTGCGCCTGGGGCTTAGACTTACGAGACGGGTTCGTCAATTCATCAGGCCCTTGACGGTCTCGATCAGCTGCTTGAGCGAGAAGGGCTTGGGCAGGAAGACGAAGTCCTGGCCCTCCGGCAGATTGCGCGCGAACGCGTCGTCGGCGTAGCCGGAGACGAACACGACCTTGGCCGTCAATCCGCGTTTGCGCAGTTCGGTCAGCATGGTCGGTCCGTCCATTTCCGGCATGATGACGTCCGAAACGATGAGGTCGATCGGCTCGCTCGCGGCCTCGACCACGCGCAACGCGTCGAGCCCGGTCTCCGCCTGCAAGACCGTATAGCCGCGGGAGGCGAGCGCGCGCGCGGCGAAAGCGCGCACCGCCTCCTCGTCCTCGACCAGGAGGATCGCGCCCCGGCCGGTCAGATCCGTAGCCGGTCTGGCGGCCTCCACCTTGACCGGCTCGTCAATTTCATCGCCGACCCGCCGGGGAAGGAATATGCGAAACGTCGCGCCGTTGCCCGGCTCGCTGTCGCAGAAGACGTATCCCCCGGTCTGCTTGATGATGCCGTAGACCATCGAGAGACCGAGTCCGGTGCCTTTGCCGACGTCCTTGGTGGTGAAGAACGGTTCGAAGATCTTGGCCCGGACCTCGGGCGGAATGCCGTGACCGGTGTCCTGGACTTCGACCAGCACGTAATCGGCCGGAACGACCTCCACCTCTTTCAATTCGCCGCATTCGGCTGCCGCAAAGTTGCGCGTGCGCAGCGTGATGGCGCCCCCGTCCTGGATGGCGTCGCGCGCGTTGACGACGAGATTGACGATCACCTGCTCGAACTGGTTGAGGTCCGCCTTCACCTCCCACAAGTCGCGCCCGTATACGACATCGACCTGAATCGTCTCGCCGACCAGCCGGCGAAGCAGCATCTGCAATTCCGACAAGACGTCGTTGAGCTGCAGCGTCTGGGGACGCAGCGTCTGACGGCGCGAGAAGGCGAGCAATTGCCTGACCAGCCCCGCCGCCCGGTTGGCGTTCTGCTTGATCTGCATGATGTCCTGGAAGGACGGATCGGTCGGACGGTGATTGGCGAGCAGAAGATCGGAATAGCCGATGATCGCGGTCAGCACATTGTTGAAGTCATGCGCGACGCCGCCGGCGAGCTGGCCGATCGCCTGCATCTTCTGGCTTTGCGCGAGGTTCTCCTGCAAGGTGCGCTGCTCGGTGGTGTCGAGCGCGAAGATGGTCGCGCTCGCGCCCTCGTCGGCGCCCGGATCGGCGGCGGAAACGAAGAGCCGCGCCGAACGCGCGGCGTCCGCGCCCTCAAGCGACACGTCGAGCGGCGCGATTTCGCCGTTGCCCTGGGCGGCCGCCTCGATCGCTGCGCGCAACGCTGCGCGATCGCGCTCGGCGACAAGGTCGAAGATCGACAGCCGCCCTTTGGCGTCGCTCTTCGGCGCTGCCTGCGCGAGGCGCGCGAAAGCGGCGTTGGGACGCAGCACCGCGCCTGCGGCGTCCACCGCCGCAATCGCCACCGGGGTCGAATTGAAAATGCGGGCGAAGCGCACCTCGGCCGCGCGCAGGTCTTCGCCCTTGATCTCGCCAGGGGCCCGATTGATCACCACCGAACGCGACGGGCCAGGCGTCCCGTCGCCGGAAAAGGCGACCTTGTGCAGGATGCGCGCCGGAAGCAGCCGGCCCTGGCGGGGTTTCAAGTCAACGTCGAACTGCTGCGTCGTCACTTCGCCCGGCGGGCCGGAGATCATGGCGAGCATGGCGCCGCCGTCTCCGGCGACGATGTCGTCGATCTTAAGCCGGCCGGCGCTGAACTGGGCGAGATCATAATGGAGCCAGCCGGCCAAGGTGGCGTTCATATGCGCGATACCGCCGTCGGGCTCGGCGGAAAAAAAGCCGGCGGGCGCGTGATCGAGATAGTCGATGGCGTGCTGAAGATCCTGGAAGAAGGTTTCATGCCGGGCGTGGTCGCGAGTCTCATCCGAGACCGTCCACACCATGAGGCCGTCCCTGGCGACGCCCTCGAGCGGGCGAACGTGAATGCGGTACCAGGCGACGTCGCCCTGACCGCCCGGCGGTGGCGAGAGACGCAACTCCTCGCTCGCGCGCGCCGCGGATTTGGCGGCCTGCGACAGGCGATAGACGGATTCCGAGACGTCCGGGGAACCTGTGAACAGGCGTTCGACCGGACGCAGGTCGGTCGCCGCGGGGGCGCCTGAAAGCGCCCGGTAGGCGTCATTGGCGTAGATGATTCGCGACTTCGCGGTCGGTGACCAGGATTCCGTCCGAACTCGAGTCGGCGATCGCCCTGGTGGTGTCGAAGCGCGCCGCGCGGGTCGGGAATTGCAGCAACCCGAAGGCGTAGAGGAGCAATCCGAATGCGCCGCAGACGGCGAGGAAGACGATCATCCACGTCATGAGCGTCGCGCCCATGGCGTTCGGCGCGAGCCACAGGGCGAGAAGTGCGCCGGCGATACAGGCGAGCAAAACCGCCAGCGCGACCGGATTGACCGTTCGCTCGATTCTGTCCACCGGCGCAGGCGGCGGAGACTTCATTGAGGATTACCCCAAGGACATTGCCGTCGACGTCGGCGCCGTGCGAACGCGCCGATTCGCCGTCAAACGTGTGCTACCATGGGCGGCGTGCGATGTCTTGGCGGCGACCCGTCCGACCTCGGCGAAAGCGCTGTGGGACCGCAGTTTTCAACGGGATCGCGTTTTGTTATGAGTGTGACATGAGCGCGCGCCGATCGGATGCGGGTCAGGCGGGGGCCGCGCCCCTGTTTGGCTTGCCCGGGCGATTGACCTTACGTCTCTGGCGCGGGCCAAACCGTCGTTGGCGGGCGAATTTAAAGTGCGCTTCATCGCACTCGGGGGCGGAAGTCTTGGATTGGGCATGCAGTGGTTGAGTGATCTTCCGTTCGCGGACAATCGGGTCCTGCAGATCGGCTTCCTTTTGGCCTGCGGGATCGCCGTCCTCATCGTTCTGGCGATTTTGTACCGGCTGACGTTCGCTCATCGTCTGCGCGTTCCCGGCGGACGGACCCGCCAGCCGAGGCTCGGGCTGGTCGACGCCTTCAGCCTCGACGGGCAGCGCCAGCTGGTGCTCGTCCGGCGCGACAACGTCGAACACCTGGTCATGATCGGGGGGCCGAACGACGTGCTGGTCGAGTCGCAGATCAATCGCGCCGCGATCCCTGCCCGCGAGAACAGCCAGACTTCGCCGCTGCTCATGCCGAGCACGCCCGTGCGGCGAACCGAAGCCGTAGCGGCAGGGCCGCCTGCCGCAGCCGAAGCGCCGGCCAAGGCTGCCGCCAAGGCCCCGGTCTCGCCGCCCGCCCAATCGCCCGCGCCAGCTCCCGCTCAACCGCCCGCGCGGGCCGCCGCTTCGCCCGCCGCCCACGCCCCGGCGGCGGCTTCGCCGGCGGCCTCGGCTGCGGTCCCGCCGTCGGCTCCGCCCGCAGCGGCGAAGGCGCCGGCGCCCGTCCAGGCGTCCGCTCCCGTCCAATCGGCGCCCCCGCAACCCGCGCCTCCCAAACCGATCGCGCCCGATCACCCGCGCCCGGCGCCCGGCCCGCCGGCCGCGGCGCAGGCGGGAGAGCCCCCCCGGCCGGCGCCGGCGAGTTCCCCGCCGCCGAGCCCGTCGGAGCCGCGTCCCGCGCAGCCGCGCGCCGTGCAGCCGCGTCCGGGAATGCCGCCGCCGATCGTCCCCGCCGCCCCCCCGCCGAACCGGGGGAGCGTCGGCCCGCTGAGCGACAGGGCTTCCCCGAGGGGCCCGGCCAATCCGCCCGCCTCATCCCCCGCAGCGAGCTCGCCGACATTCCGTCCGGAGAAACAGGAGCCGGCTGTGGCGCCGGCGAAAACCGAGCCCGCCGTCGCGCCGGCCAAAACGGCGCCGCCCGCAGCGCCCACGGTGACGAACGTCCCGCCCGCCAGCGCGACCGCGGCGCGGCCCGCGCCAAAACCGCCGGCTTCGGCGCCGCCATCCGACGGGGCGCCAAAATATTCAGCTTCGGGCCGCCCGCCCGCGGACAAGGCGAACGGCGAGCCGAAGGTCAAGCCGGCGCTGAAAGTCGACGATCCTTTCGCCGACATCGATTTGCTCGAAGCGGAAATGTCGCGCCTGCTCGGCCGCGAGAAGCCCAACTGATCCGGGCCGCCCGGGGCGGCGTTCAGAAATGAAGAGGCGAGGGGGACTCTTGGTCCCGGCGCAGCGCCGCTATCCCAGCGTAAGCGGCGTCGCGCATCGTGCGCGTCGGCGGGTCAAGAAAAAGCGGCGCGCGCTTAAGCAAATTGTCACTCGTCGCGATAAATGCGTTCGCGCCGTTCGTGGCGCTCCTGCGCCTCGACGGACAGGGTCGCGATTGGACGCGCGTCGAGTCGCCGAAGCGAGATGGGATCGCCGGTCTCGACGCAATAGCCGTAGGAGCCGTCGTCGATCCGCGCCAGCGCCGCCTCGATCTTCGCGATCAATTTGCGCTGGCGGTCGCGGGCCCGCAGCTCGATCGCCCGGTCGGTTTCCGAAGACGCGCGGTCGGCGAAGTCGGGGTGGTTCTCGCTCTCCTGTTGGAGCGCGGTCAGGGTGTCGCGGCTCTCGGCCAGAATCGATTCGCGCCAGGCGATCAGCTTGCGGCGAAAATATTCCCGTTGTCGGTCGTTCATGAACGGTTCGTCGTCCGACGGTTTATAACTTTCAACGGAGACGTCGTTCATTGGGATCCCTGTTTCGCACGAATTTCGCGGCCTTATAGCGACCCATCGGCTAAGGAACAATGACTATCGTCGCTGGTTGCGCCCGCGACTGGCCGGCGGGGGCGCGGGAACTCAGTCAGGCAAGGCCCCAGGCAGGCTTGCCGGAAGGTAAAGAGCGCCTCACGTTCGAGCGTGAGGACAGGTGGGAGGCCCCCGGTCGCCAAGGAGGGAATGTCATGTACAAGCGAATCGTTCTCGCGGTCGATCTCGGCGAGCCGAGCGCAAGTCCAAAGGGGCTTGCGCAGGCGATGGAGCTCGCCACGGCGAGCGGCGGCGAATTGAGGCTGGTCAATGTGCAGCCGGTCATGCCGGCGACCTTCATGGAATACGTGCCGGTCGATTTCGACGTGGAGCAGGCGAACCGGGCGAAAGACGCGCTCGACGCGATTCTCGCCAGCATAAATCTGCCGGCGGAGCGCAAAAGCGCCGCGACCCGCGCTGGCGGAATCTATCACGAGCTCCTGCAGGAAGCCTCCGAATGGGACGCGGACCTCATTGTCGTGGGCTCCCATCGTCCCGTCATGTCCGACTATCTGCTCGGCTCGAACGCCAAGACCATCGTGCGTCACGCGCAATGTTCGGTGCTGGTGGTCAGGGAATGACGCGGCCCGAAAGTTCGAGCGTCAGGCGGTCAGCGTCCGCATCGCCGCCTCCACGCCGTCGGGGGTCAGCGCAAACATCCGGTGCTGAAAGATTTGGGCGATCATCGTCGTCGACAGCGAATGGCTCCAGTACTTCGGCGGCGTCGGATTGATCCACACGACGCGCGGCCAGGCGACAATCGCGCGCTCGAGCCACGCCTTTCCCGGCTCCGGATTGAAATGCTCGACCGAGCCGCCGGGGGCCATGATTTCATGCGGACTCATCGAGGCGTCGCCGACGAAGACGACGCGATAGTCGCGCCGGTAGGAATTGATGAGATCAAGCGTCGGCACGCGCTCGGTGTTGCGGCGGCGGTTATTCTTCCACACGCTCTCGTAGAGGCAGTTGTGGAAGTAGAAGTGGACGAGCCGCTTGAACTGGCTTCTGGCGGCGGAGAACAGCTGCTCGGCCGCTTCGACGTGCCAGTCCATCGACCCGCCGACGTCGAGGAACAGCAGCACCTTGACGGCGTTGCGCCGCTCGGGCCTCAGCAGGACGTCGATATAGCCCTTATCGGCGGTCGAGCGGATGGTGCCATCGAGATCGAGCTCGTCGGCCGCGCCTTCGCGCGCGAATCGCCTGAGTCTGCGCAGCGCGAGCTTGATGTTGCGCGGGCCGAGCTCCGCCTCGCCGTCGAGGTCCCTGAACTCGCGCTTGTCCCAGACGCTGACGGCGCTGCCCCGGCGGCCTCTCTCCTGGCCGATGCTGACCCCCTCGGGATGGTCGCCAGAGCCGCCGAACGGCGACGTTCCCCCGGTTCCGATCCATTTCGAGCCGCCCTGATGACGCCCCTTCTGCTCGGCGAGGCGCTGGCGCAGCGTCTCCATCAGCCTGTCGAAGCCGAGCTTCTCGATCTGATCCCGCTCCTCGGGACTGAGATAACGCTCGATCATCCGGCGCAGCCATTCCTCCGGCAAGGTCCGGGCCTCGACCGCGGCGGCGACGGAAAGAACGCCCTTGAAGGTGGCGGCGAAGACGATGTCGAACTTGTCGAGATTGCGCTCGTCCTTGATCAGGAGCGCGCGCGCGAGGCGGTAGAATTCGTCGACCGATGTCCCGGCCAGATCCCCTTCCAGCGCCCGCATGAGGTCGAGATATTCGCGCGGCGTCGCTGGGACATGCGCCTGGCGCAGATTAGCGAAGAACTGAAGAAACATGCCCCGATCCTAGCCTGCGCGGGCGCGGTCGTGCAAAATACGGCGCCCGCACGCCTGAAGTAAGGTCGGTCAATGCCCGTAGTCGTCGAGCGTCGAGGATTTTCGCTGCCGCTCAGCGTAAGCCCGGAGGCGGAGGTGTTCGCCGTCGGCGACATTCACGGCCGGAGCGATCTTCTCGCCGCGCTCATCGATCAGGCCGCGCGGGAGCCTAAGCTTCGCGACCGGCGGGCGATCGTCTTTCTCGGCGACCTCGTGGATCGCGGGCCCGACAGTCTCGGCGCGATCGATCTTGCGATGGCTGCGAAGGCGCGCGCCGGCGCGGACGAAGCGGTCGCGCTCATGGGCAACCACGAGGCGATGATGCGCCTCGCGCTTGATGCCAACGACGCCCCGGGACGATGCGATCGATGCGCTCGACACGTGGATCGCCAACGGCGGCGACCGGACCATGGCGGAGTTTGTCAAGACCGACGAGGCGCCGGAGAATCTCGACGCGCTCCTCAAAATTGCGCGCGCCGCGCTGCCCGCGCGGGTGCGCTCCTGGCTGGAATCCTTGCGGGCGAGCTGGCGCTCTGGCGAGGTTCTGTTCGTTCACGCGGGCGTCAACCCGCAAGTCGAGCTCGAGGCCTTTCTCGCCGTCCCCTGGAACGTTCCGCTGGACCAGCTCGACGAAGATCGCCACTGGGCGTGGGTGCGCTGGCCCTTTCTTCAGCATCGCCCGCGAAAGGGGTTCGGCGGGTTTTTCGTCATCCACGGACATACGCCCAACGACGCCCGCCGCGATCCCTCGCACGAGGACCAGATCGCGGGATTTAGGCTCAATCTCGATGCCGGCTCCGGGATGACGGGCGCTGCGAAAATGGCGATCATCCGCGGCAGCCAGGCGGAGGTGGTCGTCGCCCGCGGACCGACCAACCGCGAGCTTGCGGGGGACGAGAATTCGTAGCGACACGACCGGGCGCTCTATCTCCCCACGCGGAGCGGGGGAGGATTAACCCGATGCTTTCAACGCCGCCGTGGTAGACACGAAATCGCCGCTGCCGCTGAATAAACTGCTGGCTTCGGCCGTTAGGGCTTAAGACCTGAGGGCTGACGTCCGGTCGATCGCGCCGGGCTTTGCGACATGCTGTTTCGATAACCCGTGGAGCGCTGAAAAATGAATCTGAAATTGCCCCAAGTCCTTGCGGGCGTGGCGTTCCTCGGAATCGTTGCGCTGTCTCCGGCCCAGGCGGCGGAGACCGTTCATGTGCGCGGCGCGGTTGTCAGCCTGGACGGCTCCACGCTGACGGTGAAGACCCGCGAAGGCCCGAACGCTGCGGTGACGCTCAAACCCGGCTGGAAGGTCGCGGGCGTCACCAAGGCGTCGGTAGAGGACATCAAGCCGGGGGATTTCGTCGGCATCGCCTCTCTGCCGACGGCGGCGGGAGGAGCCGGGGCCGTCGAGGTGCTGGTCTTTCCGCCTTCGATGAAAGGGACCGGCGAGGGCAGTTATCCCTGGGACCTGAAGCCCAAAAGCACGATGACCAACGCGACGGTCACCAATGCGGTCAAAGGCGTCGAAGGACGCACCGTGACGCTCTCCTATAAGGGCGGGGAGAAGACAATCTCAATCCCCGACGGCACGCCGATCGTCACATTCGGCCCCGCCACGAAGGCGGACGTCAAGCCGGGCGCCATGGTCTTCGTTCCCGCCCAAAAGGGCGACAATGGCGCGCTCGCCGCAGGCTTCGTCGCGGTCGGCGCAAATGGCGTTAACCCGCCGATGTAGAATGGATCACTCGCCGCGCCCGCGGTTGACACGAGCCTCAGGCCGTTTCCAATGGGAGACCGGCTGAGGAGAGGGCAGGGCGAGCGTTGCGCACATGGATCAAGGACCCGCTGGCGATCTTCGCCGAGGGGGCGGAACGCGGCCTCGTCGTCGAGGGCGCGCGCATCGCAGCCTGCGTGGGGCGGGGCGAGACCCCGGAGCGCATTGACGCGACGTTCGACGCCTCCCGCCATGTCGTGCTGCCGGGGCTCGTCAACACCCACCACCATTTCTACCAGACGCTGACCCGCGCCCACCCGTCCGCCATCAACAAGCCGCTGTTCGCCTGGCTCGTCGCGCTCTATCCGATCTGGGCGCGGCTGAAGCCGAACGACCTCAGACTGGCTGCGCGGCTCGCGCTGACCGAACTCATGCTGTCCGGCTGCACGACCGCCGCCGATCATCATTATCTCTATCCGCAAGGGCTTGAGAACGCGGTCGACATCGAAGTCGAGGAGGCGCGTGCGCTTAGGCATGCGCCTGACCGTCTCGCGCGGCTCGATGAACCTCTCCGAGAAGGACGGCGGCCTGCCGCCCGACAGCGTCGTGCAGGACGAAGAGACGATCCTCGCCGACAGCGAGCGGGTGCTGAAGCTGTTCCACGATCCGAATCCGGGCGCGCACATCCGCGTCGCGCTCGCGCCCTGTTCGCCGTTCACGATCTCCAAGGATCTGATGAGAGAAAGCGCGAAACTGGCGGAGCGCTACGACTGCCAGCTTCATACGCATCTCTGCGAGACTGCGGACGAAGAAGCAGTTCTGCCTCAAGATGTATGGCCTGAGGCCCGTCGATCTTCTGGAGGAGACAGGCTGGATGTCGAGCCGCGTCTGGCTCGCGCACGGGATTCATTTCAATGCTGAGGAGATCGCGCGGCTCGGCAGGGCGAAGGTCGGAATCTGCCATTGCGCGGCGTCGAACATGGTGCTCGCCTCCGGCGTCTGCCCGACCTGCGAGCTCGAGGCCGCCGGTTCGCCGCTCGGTCTCGGCGTCGACGGTTCGGCCTCCAACGATTCCTCCAACATGATGGAGGCGCTCCGCCATGCGCTGATGATCGGGCGCCTGCGCTACGGCGCCGATAAGGTCACCCATCGCGACGTGCTGCGCTGGGCGAACGGAAGGCTCGGCGCGCTGCCTCGGACGTTCCGACATCGGCCGGATCGCGGAAGGCTATGAGGCGGATCTCGCGCTGTTCAAGCTCGACGAGTTGCGCTTCTCGGGCGCGCATGATCCGCTCGCGGCGCTCATCCTGTGCGGCGCGCATCGCGCCGACCGGGTGATGATCGCGGGGACATGGCGCGTCGTCGATGGCGCGCCGGTCGGGCTCGATCTCGCCAGCGCTGATCGCCGAGCACGGAAGCGCGGCGCAAGGCCTTCGCCTGAAATCGATCAGGCCGCGCGCCGGTCCAGCGGCGACCGGCTTTTTCTCGCTCTCCTCAAGCCCGCGTAGCCAAGACCGCCGAAGCCGACAAGCATCATCGCCCAGGTCGAGGGTTCGGGCACAGCGCCGCCGAAGGCGAGGTCCATGCCGTAGCCGCCGGCGCCGGCAGCGACGAGATCATACGCGAAGTAAGGTCGGCGACGCCGGAGACGGCGCCGAGATTGATCACCTGATCGTCGAAAAACGCGTCGGCCGTCACAAGGCTGGTGAAGGCCTCATTCACCACTTCCGCTCCATCCAGCGTCACGGTGAAATCGATCTGCTGAAAACCGGTTGGCGCGCCGTCCAGAGGGGCGATGAGGCCGAGGAGAAGATCGCCCTTGGACGCGAAGTCGAAAGTCGAGCTCGCGCTATAGGTGTCCAACGCCGATCCGTCGCCGCTTAGATTTGCGCCGAGAATGGAGGTTCCCAGGACGACCTCGCCTGGGCCGAGCAGGGCGCCCGCGACGCATGCTCGCGCCGCCGATAAGCGCGCTCGAGTAGGACTTCGACGGCAACGCGGTGGCGAAGGCGTAGGCCGACTGCCCGGGGTTCACGAACATTTGGCCGTCGCCCCCTTGAGCGATGGCGTTGGTCGTCGCCGTGCTTGCGGTGCTCGCGGACGCGACCGTCTGGGCAAGCGAGACCCGGCCCAGGCTCGTCGCGGCGGTCGATTGCGCGCTCGCGGGGGAGTCGGTTGCAGTGGCGAGCGATTGCGCCTTGGCGCCGCCGGTCGTCGTCGCCGACGCCGTGGCGTTGCTCGTACCGGCCACTCCGTTAATTCCCGGACCAACTGAGGCCGTTCCAGCCGCGCCGCCCGTCGCGGTCGCCATCGCGGTCGCCGCGCCGCCGCCTGTCGCCGTCGCGCTAGCGTTCGCGGTGCCATCGCCGCCATTCCCGCCGTTTCCGCCGCCATCAAACGCCTCGTTCCCACCGCCTGCGCCGCCGGTCGCGTTGGCAGTCGCGGTCGCCGCGCTCCTGCTAGTCGTCGCGACGGCGCTAGCCGTCCCACCGCCGCCTTTTCCGCCAATGCCGGAGGATCCTCGAAGTCGACGATCCGCCGCCCACGCCGCCGGCCGCAGTGGCGGTGGCGGTTGCAGCGCCGCCGCTCATCGTCGTCGCGCTAGCGGTGGCGGCGCCGTTGCCGCCATTGCCGCCAGTCCCGCCGGGGGAAAGACGTCCGCGCCGCCGCCGCCGCCCACACCGCCAGTCGCCGTGGCGGTCGCAGTCGCGGCGCCGCCGCTCATCGACGTCGCGCTAGCGTTGGCCGCGCCGTTGCCGCCATTGCCGCCATTACCGCTCGTCGTCGCTGTCGCTACCGGCGCCGCCGCCGGTCGCGTTCGCGGTCGCCGACGCGGCGCCAGATTTCGTTGAGGACATAGCCGAGGCCGACCCGTCGCCCCCGTCGCCGCCGGGGATACCGAGACCGAAGCCGAGAGCTCCGAAGATCCCGCCGTTGCCGCCAGTCGCGCCGGCGCTCGCCGCCGAATTCCCTGCGCCGAGAACCTCCGAGACAGCGGAAGCCTTGGCCGCGCCTCCAGTGCCAGCCCCCATAAGGGCTAGACGTTGTCTGATGGCGTTGCCGCCACTCGCTGTCGCGTTGGCCGTGCTGCCCGCCGAAGAGGTCGCGGAGGCCGTCGCGTTGGCCGCGCCGCCGTCGCCGGTCGACCCGTCATTGACTTGGCTCCCAGCGCCGCCGCTCGCCATCGGCTCCGGCCGACGCCGTCCCGCCATTCGTGGCGGTCCCTGTCGCGCTCGCGTCCGCCTCGCCGCCGGGTCCTCCCGCGTCGATCTGAAATCCTCCGGAGCCCCCGACGGCGCTGGCTGAGGAATTTGCGGCGCCGCCGAGACCGCTTTCGGTCGCGGCCGAGGTCGCCTTGGCCGCGCCGCCAGCCGCATCGCTAAAATCGCCGGGGCCCGCATCCCCGCCCGTTGCGGACGTCACCGCGCTGACTGAACCATGGCCAACCGAGCTCGCCGCGGTCACCGTTGCTGTTGCGGAGCCTCCTGGTCCATTTCCGCCGTGAAACCGCTGCCTCCGCCAAGCCCGCCGGTCGCATTGGCGGTCAGCGAATAGGCGCTCGCGCCGGATGGATTGCTTCCGCTCAAGATGCTGGTTGCGTCGCCGCCAGCTCCGTCGGTGGGGGAGCCGCCAATCCCGAGCTGCCGCCGCGCCGGCGCCGCCGGTGGCCGACTGCGTCAAGCTCAGCGACCCGGTCGTCGAGCCGCCGACGGCGTTCGAGAGCGTAACCGAAACCCCGCTTACGCTGCCAGGAAGGTCAAACGAGTTGTCGGCATTTCCGCCCGTCGCCGATCCTTGAACAACGACCGGGCCGCCGGAGGATTGGCCGAAGACAGCCGGACCCGTCCCGCCGTTCGACAGCCGGGCCGATCCGCCCGCGCCGCCGATCGAACCGCCGTTGCCGCCGACTGCGCTGGCCGACACGTTGACCGGACCGCTGCCGCCGATCGCCGATAGCTGAAGCGGTCGCATCGCCGCCGTTTCCCCCGCCCGTCCCAGTCGCGCTGAAGGGTGCATCCCCGCCGACGCCGCCCGTGGCGGTCGAGGTGGCGGAGACGGTCCCCGAGGCGCCGGACGCGGTCGTGACGGTGGACGCTGTCGCCGCGCCGCCATTGCCGCCGACGCCGGTGGAGGTAAACAGGCTGCCAGAACCCCCGGCGCCGCCCGTCGCGTTCGAGAGGCTCGAGGCGTTTCCCGAGGCGTCGGTCGTTGTCGTGGTCGCGGATGCGCTCGCTGCGCCGCCCGCGCCGCCGTTGTTGCCGCCGCTGCCGCCGGCGCCGCCGGTCGCAAACGCCGAGTTGGTGGAATCGGAGGGGCTGTTTGCGGTCGCGCTCGCTGGCCCGCCGGGGCCGCCGTCGCCGGTGGTCGAGCTCGCGCCGTCCAACGAGCCCGGAACGACAGGAATAATGACTGTCTCGGCGATAGCGGGCGACATCGCGGCAAACGCGATGGCCGCGGCAGACAAAAGCAGCCTGGCTTTCATTTCTTCCTCCCTGTATGCAAACGGACGTCAAGTCGACGCTGCCCGGTTGCCTGCGGTTGATCCGCGAATCTTCAACAAGGGCCTTGGAGAACGGTCGGAAGCCGATCGCAGTTTTTAGCTGAAATGCTGTTTTTGCAGACGTAAATATAAGTCAATTTTGATCACAATTGCGTGACGGCGACGGAGCCAGAAGAAAAAAGGCGGCTTCGGCGCTCGCACGAACTTCGCCGCGCGAGGCTAAACAAATATCGCGATGACCGCCCTCAACGTCCTCTTCATTGCGGTGTGGGCGGCGTGCAAACAAGCCGCGCCACGGACTTCAGAGGGCGCCGCCCGCCTCGGCCGCCGGGCTTACGCCGCCAGGCGGTCGAGCGACCGCTGCATCGCCGCCATGCCCGCCTCAATCGCCTGCGAAAGATAGCCGCTGATATCGTCGGGCAGGAAATCGGCGGTCCAGACAAGAAACGATATAGCTGGAAATGCGTGGGTTTTACGGCGCTAAATCGGTCCAGCGTACAAATTGAAGCGCAATCGGCGAGCGGATGTTATCGGATCATCCCTTCCCTCACCCCCTCGCAACGCGGATGATCACGTCGCCAAGCGGGTAGTGATACCCATTGCCACTTTGGCTTTGGTCTTCTATCTTACCGTTTCGGCAACAGTCTCGCGTACAGTGTGATCAACGAGTTCGGGGCCGATCAGATTTGGGCCCCTCGCGGGAGGCACACATGAAATCTTTCGCAACAAGCATTTTGATGTCTGTCATTGGGATCGCGTCCGCGCAGGCGGCCCCCTCAGTTTGTTCGTCCGTCACGTGTGTGCTGCACGGCGTCCCCGCTCCTTCGATCGGCGCTGGCGTCCCGGTGGCGCTCGCCATCGGCGGGATATTGCTTGGCACGAGGTTCTTGAAGTCCCGGCGGCGGTTGTAAGCTCCGACACGGATTCCGGCGGCTGGACTCGCCATGTGCGTGCGGTCTGTCCTGTATTTGCTAGCCTTCATCTTGGCCGGAGGGTTGCTGTTCATTGTCGGTGCGGTCATCGTCACTCGCCTACCGCGATCGTCGTCCCGGCTTCAGCTATTTCGCCTACGGGATGACAACGCCCAAGGATCAGGATTTCTGAAGGTCACGTCGCTGTAGCTCTGGCGGGCCCGCGGATTGGGGCTTATTCACCTAATTTCTTAGTTGACTCTTTAACCACAAAGCGCGACCGTACTCGACGCGATTGTGCGCCGAGGGGTCAGCATGATTTTTTCGAACGATCAGGCCACGAATGAAGCACTGCTCAACACTCTTGGTGAGGAGCAGGCGGCGGCATGGGTGCGATTCTATGCGATCGAGGTAGATAGCCGCCCCGGTGAATTTGAGTACGATCGGGCGCTCGCCGCCGCCGAGAGACTGGACGCCGAGGTCGCCCTCGTCGTCGCGGCATCCGGATCACACTCCTCTTACGCGCGCTGGCATCCTCGACCGCTTACGCGCTCCGCGGCGGGCGAGAGCTAAAGCGACGTCATCCTGAGGCTGCGGAAGGCGAAGCGGCCTAACCCTCGAAAATCCGCGTCGGCCCGGATTGTCGCCGCCGCCAACGCTCGGCGGTTTCTTCATGATCACAAAGCCGCAGCGCTCCAAATGCCGCATGATCCGATCGGCAGCTATCCTGGCCGTAAACGTCTCGGAATCATGCATGCGCTTCGGCCGCTGAAGCAGAGCGCGAATGCGATGCTCTCGGCGAGATCGCCGGACTCGGCAGGCTTGAGCTTGTCATCGGGCATGGCCCGGACGATAGCGCGGCGATGAGAACGGAGCAAGAACGAAAAAAGCCCGCGCCTTGTGGCATTGCGCGGGCCTAAGTTCGCGCCCTTGTGGGAGGATGGGCGTAACCTCGGCTTACAGGTAGGCTCCACGAAACGCCGTGACTGCCGTCACATCGCAAACGAAAAGGGGCGGCCGAAGCAGCCCGGTTATTTTCCCGCAAACAGTTAGGATCATATTATCCGCACCAGCGGCCGGTCCACCAACATTTCAACCAGCCACTGCAATGACGTATCGCCAACACCACAATTATGGTAATTGAAATCCCTTAACGGTCGGGCCAAATCCCTAAGTATCGTTGGTGGCGCTAGACGAGCCGCCGACTTATTCGTAGGAGGCATGACATGAATTTATTATCACGACGCAGCGTTCTTGCCATCGCCGCTGTTGTCGACGTCGCGTTGCACTCCTCGTCGGATCCGGTTGCGGCCAAAGCTTTGGCTGCGCGTCACAAACTGCCTTCCCGCCACCTGGAGACATTGCTCCAGGGGTTGGTCCACGCCAAAATTCTCAAGGGTGTGCGCGGTCCGCGAGGCGGCTACGAGTTGGCGCGCGAGCGCCGGCGCATCACTGTAGGCGAGATCGTGCGCACCGCGATGTCGCTGAGCACCGCCGATCCGGAAGATCTCGACGCAAACTCAGTGCTGCTCGAGCGGGTCATCGATCCGGCCGTGCGCAGCGCGGGCGAAACCTTTCTCGCCAGTCTCGACGCGATCACGGTGGAACAGATGTGCGAAGCGGCGCACAAGGCGCATGTGCTCGAGGACCAGAAGGTCAGCGGCGATTTCGCTACCTAATGGCGCGACCTTCGGGAACAAAAAGGCGGCCAGAAAGCAAAAAACCCCGCGTCGGGGGATCGACGCGGGGCGAAAGTACGCGCTCTTGGATTCGATAGGCGCGCAAAAAATCGAAACTTGGTAGCACCGTTGTTGTTCATAAGAACAACCGCCCCGCACTGCGTGGGGCGAAACTTTGGCGGCGCAACGCTTGTTCCGCTTGATTAAAAAAGGCCCCGCGCCCGATGCGGTCAGGCGCGGGATAAAGGCCGGCACATTCTGAGCGGGCGGCCAAAAACATGCCGGTTGTGTGACAGTACTCCACACGGGTACGATGTCAATTGATAAAACGCTAAGGAATCCGGAGCCGCGTGTGGACGAGCCAGAGTCGCGCCAGCACGCGGATCCCGAGGCCCAGGGGCATCGTCCTTTTGGCGGCGGTGTTCATGCGCGCGCCTCCTTGCTTGCATGAAGCGCGAGGTGTGGCGGCGGTCATGTCAGCGCCTCCTCTTTCGTGCGATTGTTATAGATGGCGTCCATTTGCTCGACCGCCCGTTTCAGCTCGTCAGTGACGCGGTCAAGTTGTCCGAGAGCGATGTTTACTTTCCTCTTCGACATACTCGGCAAGGCAGCCATCTCCTCGGCGATCTTATCGAGTAGCGATGTCCAGACCACAGCGTCCTGTAGGCTCTCATCGAGCTCGAAAAACCTATGGCGAACTTCCTCAGCCTCGCGGTGCTCGAGCGCCGAGGCGAGCGCCGATCTTGTGGATTTCGGCCTTCTCGACCTGGGCCGCCCTCGCGTCCGCGACTTGCGGGCGCAGATCTTCGTGGTGAGCATCGGGCAAAGCTTAGGCGTTTGCCCGCACGGTGGCTTTGGGCATTGGGGAAGTCTCCGTTGCTATTTAATCGTGACCGTGTTACGATAACAATGCATAATCAGGAATGTCAATGCAAATCGTAACAGGGATACGAAATTGAAAGGCGTTCAGTCCAAAATGGCGCGCGCAGCGCTCGGCCTGGGCGTCCGTGAGTTGGCCGAATTGGCGAAAGTTTCACCTGATACGATTGCACGTCTCGAACGCGGCGAAGTCTTGCGCGACCGCACCGTCGAGGACATTCGCCGAGCCCTCGAAGCCGCCGGCGTCCAGTTCACGAATGGGGATCAGCCGGGCGTGAAGCTGAGGAGGAGTGGTTAATCTGGCCGCACGATGGAGGAAGAGATGTCTGCGAAAGCCGCTAATGAAGGCCAAATATCAGCACTAAAAAAAATCAGAGGTGACCGCACGATGGAGAGGCGCGTGCTAGTGACCGAATATCGGGAATCTACAAACCCCACCGAGGTCGTCGAGAAAATCGTCGCTCACCAAGCGCAGATTGATGCCATCGACCGAGCAATCGCAGATGAAGAGCGGCTTACGCGATCCGCGGATGAACTATAAGTGCTCTTGGCTTGCCAGGGCAAAGGGAAATGGCTTTTCGCTTCTTTCGCCGCATCCGCATCGCCCCCGGCCTGCGGGTGAACCTCAGCAAGAGCGGCGCGTCAGTCTCGATCGGCCGCCGTGGGGCTTGGTACACCATCGGGCCCCGAGGCCAGCGCATGACCGTGGGCGCGCCGGGCACTGGCCTATTTTGGACGGAGCATAGCCGGGCGCCTCAGCCAGGACGTGCGGCGCGAGTCGCCGGCATGATCGTGATCGCCGCGATCTGGGCCCTGTTCACGATCGCGATGTGGTGGCTTGTTATCCACAGCTAGTGGTCAAAGTCTAAACACTTAGTGCCCGAGGGGGAACGTCGCGAAAGGGCGGTAAGCGCGCCTACAGCGGTCGCCTCGAGAAGGACCGGAGTCCGCGCCAAAGCCGCCATTCAATTGCGAGCCGAAATGGGCTTCACCGCCTTTTTGCGACATTCGCCGCACCGCCCACCGGCGATCCGCAGGTGAAGTTCCCGTTCCCCGAGTTTCCGACTGCCTTCGACCCGAGCGGTCGTACACCGAGTTTGATCAAAGCTTGTCGTCCGGCGGAGCGTCGCGGGTCGGCGAGCTATGCATCTCCGATCATCACGAAGGAAATCTCACGCTGTCGCGCTATCACCGATTAAGCGTCATTCAGCGCTTCAACGTCCTTTGTGATCGCAGCCAGATCAGGATCTGACGCAATAATCTTGAGGTCGCTGCGACGAACTCCCTTGCGCCGCAATTCGCTCATTTTGGCGATAGCCTCGCCACGCACAAAGCTGCCGAACTCGGGAAGAAAGCGCCCCTCACGACGGGCGAGCAGAGTCCAGAAGCGTTTCCTGGCTGCCATATTCTTTCATCGAGGCTGGCGCGCCATATTCGAGCGCGGAGACACAAGAAGCGCAGAGGGCCTTGGGCGGAATGAGCCGGACTGGCCGTTCGCAACGCTCGCAAGCTGTCAATACGCTTTGTCGCCGTACGAAGTCAAAGAATGCCCGCTCCTCTGGCTCGCTGATGTTCAAGAAGCCGAAGTTATCTTCGTAAACTAACATTTGAGCGCCCTCATGAGCGCCAGACGAAAGGCCTGGAGACCGACTGGCTTGTCTCTAATCGCTGTCACACTCCGAGCGCAGAACCTCGAAGCGCTTGATCCCCGGCTTCAGTGCTCGACAGTCCACTTCGAGTCCGTCGTCGAAACCAAGAACCATTTATGTAGGGCGGTAAGCGGTAAAAAATCCAGGTAAATCTACATCTCAGCCAATCACAATTTCTATCATTCGGTGAAGGATTTTGATGATCCCTAATGCCGGAACAGGCGGACCGAAGCCCGAATCATATCGCGGCGCTCGGCTTGGGTCATGGCTGCCTCTGGAAGGCGGATTATGCGAACTACTGATCGCGCAAGAATGTACGCCTCGACCTCCGTAATTAACTTGCCTACCATGGATTGAAAGGCCAATCCGAACGCCTCAATAACCCTGTCGTCATCGAGGGGCGAACGTTTATCAACCAGAATAATCTCTGTATTTTCATCGGCTTCGATCTTGTCTTGGCCTGTCAGCAACCACTCTGGCGTCGTGGATAGTGCCGGAGCTAGGGCGTCAATCGTTCGCATCGTCACTCCGCCTTTTCCGCGGGCGACTGCCCGCCGCATATTCCGAATCGCATCTCGCCGGCCGGCTCGGCGTTCGGCCTCAAGGGCGCTGATGCCGAGAGATTCGAGTCGCTGATCGATTCTGTTAACGATTTCTTGCAGATGCATGCGCTCGACTCCGTCACCGTTAATTTTACCACAAAAGGTGACGGTGTACCAGAGTGGCGGCACCAGCTTGGCGCCGGCAATCAGGTTGGCGTAAACGGTATAGGAGAGAAATCTCCTTGTCTCGCCCGGCTACGTCTCCGGGGGATGCGAGTCTCGCCAGCCTTGGCGTGACGCCCGGTGCCTAAGGTCTACACCTGGGGCGCCGGCGCCATGCTGACAAATTCGCGGGTCTGGAGGGGCGGCGGTCCCCGAACCCCAAGCCGATCCGCTGCTGGGGATCGGCTTGGTCTTCACCCTGGCCGCCGCGTGCTTGCGCCCCGCGGCGAGCCGCTGATCCGATGCGGAAACCGCCGGGCGAAAAGTACCGAGGCGGCCTTAGAACTGCTTCGGGAGCCTCGGCTTCTGGCGCAACCATCGACCGCTTTCCAGGTCATACCGCCCGTCCATAGGACCAATCTTCAAGGGGCGCTAAGGGTCGAATCCGGCTCTCCAGTCGGGTACCAAGTGTCAGATGCTAACCACTAGGTGCGGCCTTCACGATGGCGCCGCGAGATCCGCGCACATCGCGCCAGGCGAACTCGACGAGATGCGCACGCTGGGCGTCCGCCGGAACGCCGGCCAGCGATCAACGTCCTCATTGCGGATTCGATCAGGCCATAGCTCGAACTGCTTCAAGTCCGCCAGGTGCATCATGCACGCCGCGCGAGCCTTCGCGATCCTGCGCCCGTCAAAGGCGATATGGTCCTCGGGATCATCTTCGATCAGCGCTTCGGGCATCTTTTGCCTCTGGCCAGACATGAGCGCCTGCCCGCAACCGCCGCGGTGGGCCGTCGACACGCTCTCCTGGCCGCCAGTCGAATCGCGCGATCTCGCGTTGAGGCCGCTCCTCGCGCCGGCGAGCATCATGCCGCACGGGCCGCCCAGCCCTCACGCAGTCCCCGCCCCAGCCGCTTCAATCTCATCACGCTTCGCCAGGACCCGCGCTACGACGTCCTCGACCATCCCATCAACGTCCTTGGCCGACATGTACGGCGCGAAAACCTCTCGCCATTGCGCTTGGACGTTGGCCGCGAACTCTTCGAGGAACGCCTCCTGGCGATCGCGCGGCGTGTGCGCCAAGATGAGCGCTAGATCAGCGACAGTCGCGAGAACACGCGGGAGAAACTCAGCAGGCGTGGTCATCGATTCTCCTCTTCCTCTGGGAGTGAGCAAATCGCTTGCTGTCTCGCCGACCTTGTGGAATGCCTCGGCCGCAATGTGCGCGATTTCGAAGAACTCGTGGACACGCCGGCCAGCGAGTCCGGCGCCGATTGCCGCGACGAGCGTCTTTCCCGCCACCTTGGCAACGTTCGGTCCTTCAAGATGCGCGGCGAGCCCAATGAAGCTTCGCGGGGGAATGCCCCGGCTCGTTCCAAGCTCTTGCCAAACGGCCTTGTCATCGTTCGACCCGACATAGCCGTGAGACGAGTCGACGACGACGTGCTCGATCGAATCCCGCATCTCGCCCGTTTCGAGCAGGGGCGTGTTCACCCCATCTTTGCGTTTCAATGTCTCAGCCGCGAGCGGGGGCCAGGAAGCATTCGGATGGCCGATGAGGCCCTTCGCCCGCTCCTTGACCATCTGGCACGCTTCCTCGAGCGCTGCGAGTTTGGCGGCCTCGATGTCGACCGCGGCAGCCGCAAATCGCGCTGCAGCTTCGGCGAGGTTCATAAAACTGGACATCATCAAAACCCGAGAAGGAAAAGAGGCCGGTGGCGGGAGGACTACCGCCACCGGCCAAGCAATCACGCCGAAATCGCAAAACCACGGCGCGACTGATCCGATGCCGCAACCAAGAGCATCGAATTACTTAGACGGCGTATAGAGCCGCCCAACTCGCCGATCGCTCCGCGGCCGCCAGAGCGCGATTGGCCGGGTCCCGTAGACCTTGGCGAAAGCCTGCGATTCGGAGAGCTCGGGTCGCGCCTTGCGAAGCTCGGCGGCCTTGGCCTTCAGGGCGTCGAGCGCGTTGTCACGCTTGGCGACGAGCAGCGCTTCTCGATGTTATCGCCATGATTGCGAAGTCGCCTGCTCCGCGAAGCGTGCCTCGTTTGCGGCGCGCTCGATCTTCGCGATTTCGGCATTGGCCGGGTCCGTGTAGGCCCGGCGAACGCCTGCTCGCGAGTGAGCGAAGGATTGACCTTGCGCAATGCCTCAGCCTTGCCTTCAAGGATGGTCATCGCAAGGGCGTGACGAGTGTCTGCTTTGGTCAGATCCGGCTCGTCGAGAGTCGCCGTCCGAGCGGCCGGAATGCTGGCGATGTCCTTAAGACCGTCGCGCCCCCCGGTCCGGTCCGCGTAATCGTCGAGGACATCCGCGACAACCTCCCCGCGCTCGGACTTCGTCAGATCTTCGTCGGCATAAACGCCGTGAAGAGCCTTCAGGAAAATTCCAACTTGTTCGTGTTTCATTGTCTGTTTCCCTTCGCCGCGCCCTCGGCGCGCATAGATGATTCGCGATAGCCGCGCCTCTTCGGCCTGTTGTTCCTGGTACTCGCCAGATTCCTCGTCCCGCACTTTGGCCCGATCGCTCAGTGACAAATCACGCCACGCCATGGCGAAGTGATCCTCGTTCGGCTCGAGGTGCGGATAAATGCGCTTTAGGCGTCGATCGATAGCCAGCGCGCGCTCATCGTGCATGGCGCTGCCTTCGTCTCTTTCGATGCATCGCAAGCCGTCGGTTCCGTCTCGGCCGTGTCGCATCACCTTCTGGACACGCTCAACGATTTTCAGCGTTCCATGATCACGACCTGCGTCATCACGCGGCCTCCCCTTATCGAGGAACGGCGCCGCCCAGCGCGCACGCCATCGCGCCAGGAAGTCGTAAGGTCAGTGAAGGTGCGACGCTCTCGCGGCGCCAGGAAATCGCGATCGACCTTTACCGGGAGCTGCATCGTAAATGCGGTCACCGCCAAGCCGCCGAACGTCAAGAATTGCTGCGCTGTCGGAGCGGCGCACCCGGTGAGATGGAGGGCGTCTACATCGCGCTTGTAGGCCAACATCTCCTCTCTCGCAGTCGCAAGCGCCGCGTCGATTTTCGCCGCGCGTTCAACCAGCCGATCGCCGATGACCAGCGCAGCCTCAGCATTCTCCCTAGCCGCCGCCATCGCTTCGTCGCGCTCAGCAGCAGCAAGACGAGCGCCTCTTGCGCTCGATGGCTGACTTGATGTTATCGGCTCTCAAGCTCATGAGCCGATCGCTCCGGTTGAGCGCATCAAGCCGCTTTCGGGCCGCTGCGTCGCCGGTCATCGCGGCCAAGCGAGATGCGCCGTCGCCTCGTTCTCCAGCTCCACGCACGCGCCGATCAAAGGCGGCTAGCTTTTCGTTCAAGTTGCGGCGAGTGTCACCCGCGCCGCCTCAGTTGCTTCAGTCATTTCAGAACACTGTCCTTCTCGAAAAACCAAATTGCCGCCGATCGCGATACGCAGCCGCCTCGTCGCCGGACACGTAGTAAGGTGAGTCCGGAACTGACGAACGCGCCTCCTCCTTCCCGATTATGATCGGCATAACGATCGGGATCGGTGGCCTGACAACGCTCGCGAGCGCCGCAACGCCCGCCACCGAATTAGAAATGTCATCATGCGCGCCTGGCGCGTGATCCACGCTGTCCTTGCCCGCCCGGCTCGTTCTTCGCTCAAGACCGACAAACTGCGCGACCATGCGCGAGCTATCGAGCAAGTCGACCCGACCCGAGTTCACCAGCGGCAGGAAGGCGAGGTAAAGCTCGCTGCGATTCAGCTCGGCCGTCCGATACGTGATCCCATGAACGGAGAACCGCTCGCGCGGCCACTCGCCAGCGTAACGATCGCCCACCACGGTCGCGATGCGGTAGGCCTTCAGCGTCTCGGCAAACTCCGACACGACGCTGTCGGGCGAGAACGGAGCCTTGCGCTCGCCAATGCAGTCCAAGACGACGCGGCCGCTTTCGTTGTGGGCAATGGCCATCGTCATGCTGTCCGACGAGCCGCCCGACGGATCCACAAAGCCGAAATAGGTCACGCCGTCGATCGGCGCGCGGACCAGGACACCCGTCGCCACACAAGCCTCGATCGCGTCCCGGCCGACAAAGATCGCCAGGTCGCCGCGGAACTCGGCGCCGTACTCGGCCGACGCCGCTTCGGGGTCTTCCTCGAAGGCGCGATCGACGACGCGTTGACTCAAGCTCGGGTTCATCGTCCGGCTCGGCGCCTTGGCGACGAGAATTGACGGATGCCCAGTCGGGCCATAGTGCCGCTTGAACGTGCTGTAGAGTTCGCCGCGTTTGGCGTGAGGCGAAGAGATCGCCGCAAGCAGGCCGCCTGTCGTCGCCAGCGCCGGCCGCAACGCGCGAAGGATCTCAGTATCGGGGTTCGCCGAGTCATCGCTGCGCCAGAAGGCGATCTCGTCCGCAATCGCCGCAACCGCTGTGATGCCGCGAATGGTCCGAAAGCTCGCCGGCCGGATGGTGATGTCGACGCCGCTCGCGAGCGAGATCGTGTCCGCCGTCTCGTTCTCCAACAGGTCCTTCAGGTTCGGCGCGGTCGCGAAGATGCCCGGAGACGAAGTTGAACGCCTGCGAAGCCTGCGCCGTGCTCGCGGCCAGAATAGGAAGCGCACCGCGCTCGCCTGGCGCAAGCGTGTCGCGATGGTCGACGCAGCCCGCGATATAGGCCGCCAGGACGGCCATAGAGCGGGTTTTGCCGCCCCGACGTCCAATGACAGCCCAAAACTCTTCCACTGGCTCCAGCGGCTCGCGCTCGCGGCCTGTGAGGCCTGCAAAGACGGCCCGCTCGTCTTCGGTCAGTTCCTCGCCGACGATGGCGATCAAGAGAGCGCGCCAAGCGGCCCAGCTATCGCCGCCGAGCCAGAGGCGACAGG
>CAVXVE010000067.1:0-83330 GCA_963764955.1 uncultured Alphaproteobacteria bacterium
GAAATTTCAAATGTCACAAGTGGGGAAAATGCAGGCGCCACTCACAGCCGTCACGCTGTGGCAAGCCGAGTTCCGCCACTATCGCCCGCTGATCGAGCGCATCCTCGCGCAGACCGAGCGTCGCGTTCTTCATGGCGAGGCGATCGCCGCCAACGAGAAGATCGTTAGCCCGTTTGAGCCGCACGCCGACATCATCGTCAAAGGCGGCCGCGCGGTTCAATACGGCCACAAGCTCAACCTGACCACGGGCCGCAACGGCTTGATCCTCGACCTGGTGATCGAGGCTGGCAATCCGGCGGACAGCGAACGGTTCTTGCCCATGTTGGAGCGCCACATCGCCTTCTACGGCGAGGCGCCCCGACAGGCCGCCGCCGACGGCGGTTTCGCCAGCCGTCATAATCTCGACCAAGCGAAGGCGCTTGGCGTCCGCGACTTGGCCTTCCACAAGAAGGCCGGCCTGCGCATCAAGGACATGGTCAAGAGCAACTGGTTCTACCGCACGCTGCGCAACTTCCGAGCCGGCATTGAATCGGACATCTCGTGTCTGAAGCGCGCCTACGGTCTGGCGCGGTGCATCTGGCGCGGGCTCGACCACTTCAGAGCCTACGTCTGGTCCTCAGTCGTCGCTTACAACCTCGCCCTCTTTGCTCGGCTCAAGCCGAGCTGACTCTCGCCTTCGGCCGAGCCCTCGCAAGCCCGGCTGATCTCGGGTCGATCTCTCATTCGAACTTTGCCGCCCTTCGCGTGGGATCACCCCCCGCAATCGCCAGGTGCGTTGCAAACCCCTCCCTTCAGCACCAATGCAGCGAGACTTCAGCCAACAAAAACATATGTTTATGGACGGGCACTAGACTAGTGTTAGCCGTCAACCCACCTGAACGTTATTCTTTTTCCAAGTGCACCGGCTTCCGGGCGTTCGAAAAGATGTTTAAGGGCTTTGACGAAGTTTCGAGCTTCTTGCTCTTCCAGCCGCTGACCCTCCTCTTTGCCTTCCCCAACAGCACCTGGCCTCAGGACAAGCATGATTGCATCGTAAGAGGATCGCAGCGTTGTCGGGTAATCGAAGAAATTAATTTTCCCGTTTTCACTGATCTTCGGGTCTACGAAAAAGCTATACCTTCTAGGAGGAATTTCATTCTTCTCAACAGAAACTGATTCCAACCCCAATTCCCTGACATAGTCGGTCCGGCTTTTCACGTTTGCTTGGGATGCTAGCCTCGGTACGAGTACAGTGAAATCATAATTACGTTTGCTAACGTCAACCTCTTTTCCAGCCACCTTCACGAATTCTAATTCGGCAAGTCGATCATGAACGGGAATTAAAAAGTTATGAAGATATCCGTGAGCAAGGCCCGTCGACGGCAGTAAAGAAAGGGGGGCTTCTTTCCATCGCTTTTCAATTTCGGCTTTTAATTTAGCGACTTCGCTAGCAAGATAACCTCGCTTTTTTAAGGCATCCGGTTGAAGACGCGTAGTTAGGAGGCCGTCCAGATCGCTCGGAAGCTTTATCCGATCGTTTTGTCCAAGTACAATGATCGGGAAAGCCCGTCGCCGACCGAGGACACCCATAAACATGCCAAGTTCGAAGACTACATTGTCGCGAGGGGCGGCGGTCCTCGTACCTTTGCTTGATGTAACGTCATCTGCGCTCAGGACTAAGATAGCAAAATCGAAAACAGTTACGAATCGTAGCAGACCGTCAAGTAACACATCACCTGGTTGAAGTATACCTTCGTCCCACACCTTTACAGTGAAGCCACGGGCTTTGGCTAGTTCTCTTCCGATATTGCGAGCGAGAGGCAGTGCTGTTGACGAACTCCCGATAAAGACACGGGGGCCTGTCTCGGCATCTCGTGGACTGGGTACGTCAGATGGCATCAAAGTTCCTCGAACAAACATGCCAGCTTTTCGTTATAAGATACCCCCCCGATAGTGGGCGGCGACTAACCGATTAAATCAGATGTTTACCGTCATCGTCAAGGCTGTGACAGCACCTTGTCGTGGTTCTAATTTAATCCCTGGCGCCGAATTGAGGGGCAGGCCATGTACCCAGCTGTCGGTAGGTATACGCTTCGTCTGGGAAGCTAAGGGTTGCGCCTATCCGTCGCCCACAATATGGTCAATAAGACAGACCGAGAAAACCTCATAAGGATAATCAGATGACCAAGTTATCCCCATCGACGTACACGTTCAAAGTTCGACGTGACCAGGTTTCTACTCAGGTCTCCTGCGAACAAGATCATAAGTTTTGGTTTCGTTTGGAAGTAGCTGAGGGCCGAGACAATATTACGGATTTCTCGCTAGGGGCGTTTGATTCTAGCAGTGGTGGCGATCTGCTTGCAGTGTGTTACAAGGAGGCTGCCACAATACCTCAGCGCTGCATCGTTTTTCTTGACTTTCTGTCTTCTGGGCCGACCGATCCTGCTGGCATCGCAAATGCCAAAACTCGCTTCGAGGAATATGCAAAGGTCCTGCTAGGAACTTATGGGCGCTTTGTGCAAGCATCCCGCATCGTGCGTCAAGTCGGGCCTCGACGCGAAAAACTTGACCTGGTCATTGACACGTAGCTGGATCGACAAACCGCTCCCCGTACTCGCGTCGCCGCTCCTTCTTACGGCGCAGTCAACCGGTCCAATGCTTAGGGGGATTGGCGAACTTGCTGCCGCGGTCTTTGAGACGCAGCGACTAATCCGAACCGAAGCGACGTCGCCGGCCCCGGCAAGGCATTCGGGTACCACCTGCGTCTAGGGTCTCCCACTCCCCGGTGGGAGGTCTAATACCAACGGTCATGAGGGCTGACCGATGTTGGCCCATTTTCACATTCCAATGGATCCTGACCGCGCGGAGAGTCCAGCATTAGGCGGCGCAGCGTCGAGCGGCTTGGCGGAGGAGTTCGCCTGAAACTCCCGAGCTACTTGCGACGCATGGCCGCCGGGCGGTCGACGACGTCTGATTTCAGCCTGCGAGCCCAGCGCAATAATCGTCCAGCGGATCGACGAAAGGATCGGCAGCATCCGGCGGTTGAGACGGAGCGGTTGCGTCTGGCGGCCCTGAAGGAACGACTGGCGAGTTCCCGCCCGAAGGCCAGACGCGCGTGCAAGAGGCACCGACCATTGCCATTTTCAAACAGGTCCCCCTGACTGGCGCGATGCAACGCGTCGACGGCCGCGAGGCGTTGTGGAGCTGATGAATGAAATTCGCGGGCGCTTGTCTCCTTCGCGCCGAGATGCCGGCAGGCGTGGTTCGCGCCCCGCTGCTCCCGCCTGTCGGCTCCTTTTTCGAATCGCGTTCGGGGCCTTTGGACGTCGACGTGACCCGTCCAATGACGGAAAGCGAGCCTCTCCGGCCCGACGCGCGCTATGGTTGGTTCGTTAGTGGCTCGGTCTGAAAATTCAGGACTTGACGCGCGCTCGCCCTGCTCGCGTGTGCCGTGATATGCTGCCCTTTCGCGGCAGGCATGAGGACGGTGGCGATGCCGTCGATGTTGGCCAGTTCAGCTCGACTAATAGTCGGGAAGCAATCAACATGGTGTACGCAACCACTATTTTCGCACATAAGGGTGGATCACGATCACATTTTGTGGGCCATGCCGAAGATCACCACACGCGACGTGGGGCGCGGCCATTGACTTCGAGGTTGCGGAGGCACGATATAGCGATCGATCCTTGTATTTCTACCCCCAGATATTGTGAACATCGATAATGACTATCGCCAATGGCGCTTCCAACCAGCCATATAAAAGACCCCCAATCACTGAAGCAGTGATTGGGATACACTTGATGAATTCAATTGACTTAAAATACATGGAAGCGTTTGCTCGTAAGAAAAAAGGACAATTTCCGCACGTGGAAGATGTTATTCAGATAACGACTTCTTTCGATACTGTATCCAGTAAATCGACAAGAGACCCGATTGGTAAGAAATTTACCAACAAGGATAGTAACAAAATTATCATGATTTTGCCGAAACAGTTTTCTATGAGCCAACTTGCTCCGTATACCGATTGGGATGAACTCTATGATACAGCCCGTGAGAATTGGACGAGTTTCAAAAAAATAATTAAAGATAAACAAATCAGTCAGGTTTCAACACGTTATATAAATCGCATCGACATTCCGGTAAGGGCCAACGACGGTGTTGATCTGCATAAGTATTTCAATGTCGGGTTGTCTCTGCCCCCCTATGCGCAGAAGTTGGCCTTGCAGCAATTTCACCTGAATTGCACGTTGAGTCACCTCGACGGCCTCAAGTACCAATTGCAACTGTTGTCCGTTCCGCCCCAGTTGATTGACACTATGTCTTTTGTCGTCGATATCGATCTTAGCACGACCGAGGGAGTCTCCCCCGCATGAAGAGAAATTGTGGGAGCTGATTGGGTCGCTGCGCAAATACAAAAATGACCTTTTCGAGTCCTGCATTACGCCCGAGACAAGGAGACTTTTCCAATGAGTTTCGTGCAGATCGATATGAGCCGGATGCCAACCCAGAATTGGATCGTGTTCACGCAGCTGGCGGAGACTCCCCGTACTGCGAATTCATTTATGGGAATTCCGCGTCCATCGCCGTTGTCGCCCAGACAATCCGAGACGCGCAAGGTCGTCGGCATCGAGACACTTGAGTCCAAGCTCTTCGACAATGCTGCCGAGCTAAAAATCGCGTTGTCCCAGATTGCCATGCATCTGAATAGCCAATGGCGGGATCTTATACGAGACCAAATCGACGCACTTCTTGACGCACACAATTGGGAAGATGATTCCGCGTTCGTTACTAAGACAACATTCATAACGTTTTTGCGCTTCATTGTTTTCGCAAACACTACTCGGCTTCCAAGCCTTGGCGTTGGCTCGACGGGAAATATGCTCGCGGCGTGGCGCAAAGGGGAACAGCGCATAGCAGTGGAATTTCTACTCAATGACAGAGCCGCAGCAACGTTTGTTATGCATGGGGCTCACTCCAAAGAGGCCGTCGCTTGGCGCGGGCATGTCGCAGACCTGAAGGCCTTTATCGAGCGCAACGGCATGGCCGAATGCCTTCAGGACATTTCTCCGTAAATGGCAAAAACTACGAAACAGGTGCGTCGCCCTGATGTACCGCATACTGATCACGTCGCGAGGTATTGCAACAATCAGCGCGTTGAGCGTGACCCAAAAACCAAAGCAGTCACAGGTGTGCTGCCTCAGGCATTCGAGTTGAATCTGGGGGAGACCTATCTCTCTAGTTACTGGATGGAAGTGCTTAACGCTAACTTGGATGTTCAATTCAAAGCGGTCCTCGCGGCGCTTCGTAAAAAGCATCTGGGAATAAAGTCCAACGGCGCGTTCGCCCGACTTAACGCCGGGCTAATTGTTCAATCTGGAACGCTTAGAAATCGCACGCTTCGTGTCCGCGATAAGTCCTCTCCCGGCGACATGGGCTATACTGGCGTCTACGGCCTACCAGCCGATAATTCGGACTTGGAACTTCTTGCTTTGCTCGCTGATGATAGTTGCAAGGAAGTGCGCGAGGTCGCGGCGATAGACGCGTTACCTTGAACGCCAGCGCGCTCTTTTTGTCTTCCGCCAGCCAAAGCGGGCTTGCCCCCGCGTGACGCTCTTGCGGCACCAAACGCCGACCAAGTGCCCGCTGGCATCGCGCAGAGCTCGGCTACGCGTCCCCCAGAGTTCTGACGCGAAGTGCAACACCCGGCGTTACTGAACGGGCTCGATTTTCCTTCTCGCCGAGCCGTCTTTGTCCCTTGGAAACCGGGCAGAAGGCGGGGTTCGGAATGGGAAACGCGACTTTCTGTTGAGGAACCAATGCTGTCGACGGGGTTGCACCTCACGTCGGAATCCACCCCCCCGTTGATAAGGACGCCTGCGGCGCAGCGCTTGACGGATCATATCTTGGACGATCGGCGAGTCTCTTGACCGCCTGAATTGAGAATGCCGCAAGCGGCGGCGCGCAAACGGTTAGGGGCTTGTCGCCGATCGACCCATGTCGAGGCGCGCATCGGACCGCCTGCGCTCGCATTGCGCGCGCAGGCGACGCTTCTTGGGCTGACTTATTGGCGAAAGCGGCCGGGCGGGCGGTTTGCGCCGTCGGGCGTGACTGCGCCCGCCTAATGCGGACCGGGGGCGGGGAGTCGCGAGCGCTCGGCGGAGTACGAATTAGCAATGCGCAATACCAATGCGCGAATCACCAATGCGCGAATCACCAATGCGCGAAAACCGCACGACGAAATCCGGCCAATGTTGTCCCAAGCGTTGTCCGAGGCCCGCATAAGGCTCAAAATCAGAGGCAGGTTCTGAGCTAAGTCTTTGATTTCGATGGTGGGCGCACAAGGGCTCGAACCTTGGACCCGCTGATTAAGAGTCAGCTGCTCTACCAACTGAGCTATGCGCCCATCGTCCTCGCGGGATGCCTCGCGCGGCAAGGCCCCGGCATCTAGCAAAGGCCCGCCGGGCTGGCAAGCGGAAAAGGGTCCTTCGCAGAACCTTCGCCGCCCGGCCCCGCGCCTCAACGCGGACGTCTCGGCCGCGTCAGTTCTTCTCCTTGTCGACCAGCTTGTTCTTGCCTATCCAGGGCATCATGGCGCGCAGTTTCGCACCGACCTCCTCGATCGGATGGGCGTTGGCGCGGGCGCGCGTCGCCTTGAACGAGGTCTGGTTGACCCGGTTCTCCAGCATCCAGTCGCGGGTGAATTTGCCCGACTGGATGTCTTCGAGGACGCGCTTCATCTCGGCCTTGGTCTGGGCCGTGATGATCCGGGGCCCGGAGACATATTCGCCGTACTCGGCGGTGTTGGAGATCGAATAGTTCATGTTGGCGATGCCGCCCTCATAGATGAGGTCGACGATCAGCTTCACTTCGTGCAGGCACTCGAAATAGGCCATTTCCGGTGCATAGCCGGCCTCCACCAGGGTCTCGTAGCCGCCGCGGATGAGCTCGACGAGCCCGCCGCACAAAACCACCTGCTCGCCGAAGAGATCGGTCTCGCACTCCTCCCTAAACGACGTCTCGATGACGCCGGCCCGCCCGCCGCCGATCGCGGACGCGTAGGAGAGGCCAAGATCGTGCGCGTTGCCGCTCGCGTTCTGATGGATCGCGATCAGGCATGGAACGCCGCCGCCGCGCTTATATTCGGATCTCACCGTATGTCCCGGGCCCTTTGGGGCCACCATCAGCACGTCGAGGTCGGCGCGCGGCTCGATCAGGTTGAAGTGGACATTGAGGCCGTGGGCGAACATCAGCGCCGCGCCCTTCTTCATGTTGGGCGCGAGCTGGTCACGATAGATATCGGCCTGCAATTCGTCCGGGGTCAGCATCATCACGATATCGGCCCATTTGGCCGCGTCGGCGACCGTCATCACCTTGATCCCCTCGGCCTCTGCCTTTTTGGCCGATGCGGAATCCGTGCGCAGCGCGACCGCGATTTCCTTCACGCCGCTGTCGCGCATGTTGAGCAGATGCGCGTGGCCCTGGCTGCCGTAGCCGACCACCGCCACTTTCTTGGCCTTGATCAGATTGAGGTCGGAATCTCGATCGTAATAAACGCGCATGTGTTGTCCTGTTCTTGGCGCGCCAAACGCGGCGTGAAGAGCAAATCGAGGCCGGCGCCGGCTTGGCCGCGCCGGGTTTCTAGTGAATGCGGCGGATGCGATCAAGCGCGGCCCCGAATCTCAGCCCGGTCTGGGCCCGCGAGCGCGGCGTCCGACGCGAGGGGCCGCCCGCGCCGGTGGCCTAATGGCGCAGGGCGCTCTATGATCGCTCTCGACCTGCGAAGCCTCGGGTCTTAGCCGGGAGGGGTTGGCTATGGGCATATTTCAGCGGTTGCGAGCGTTGGTCGCGCTGGCGCTGATCGGCGTCTCGGTTTCCGCCTGCGGCTACAACGTCATTCCGACCAAGCAGGAGGCCGCCAAGGCGGCATGGGCGGAAGTCCAGAACCAATATCAGCGCCGCGCCGACCTCGTCCCCAATCTGGTCGCCACCGTCCAGGGCTACGCCAAGCAGGAAAAGGATGTGCTGACGGCGGTCACCGAGGCCCGCGCCAAGGCGACCTCGATCCACCTCGACGCCAACGACCTGACCGATCCGGCGAAAGTCAAGCAGATGCAGGACGCGCAAAATGCGCTCAGCGGCGCCCTCGGGCGGCTGCTCGCGATCAGCGAAAACTATCCCGACCTCAAGTCGAACCAGAATTTCCTGGCGCTACAATCCCAGCTCGAGGGCACCGAGAACCGGATCGCGGTCGCCCGCCGGGACTATGTCGCCGCGGTTCAGGACTTCAACACCTCGCTCAGGACCTTCCCGACCCTCATCTGGGCCCAGACGGTGTTTCGCTCCACCCAGCCGATGGTTCCGTTCACCGCCAATGCAGAGGCCCAGACGGCGCCGAAGGTCAAGTTCTAGTCCTCGAAACGGGAGCGTCCGGATGCCTCGCCCCTGGCCGCGGACGCTGATTGTCCTCGCTGTCGCGGCGCTATGGGCCTTCGCGGCGCTTGCGGCGGCGGACTTCCCGCCGCTGACCGGCAGGGTGGTCGACCAGGCGAAGATCCTCTCGCCGGTCACGATCGCCGATCTTGAGCGCAAGCTCGCCGATCTCGAGCAGAAGTCAGGCATCCAGCTCGTCGTGGCGACCGTGCCGTCGCTCGGCGGGGAGGAGATCGAGCCCTACGCCAACGCGCTCTTCCGCGCCTGGAAGCTGGGCGAAGCGAAGAAGAACAACGGCGTCCTCCTGCTGGTCGCCCCGAACCAGCGGCGGGTGCGCATAGAGGTCGGCTACGGGCTTGAGGGCACACTGACCGACGCCATCTCGAGCATTATCATCTCCAACGCGATCGCGCCGCGATTCAGGGCCGGCGATTTCAACGGCGGCGTCACCCGCGGCGTCGACGACATCATCACCGCGCTGACCACGGACTCGGCCGAATGGAAGCCGAGGCCGACCGACATGCGCGCCGAGCATGAGGCTTCGCTGCTCGATACGCTCGCGCCGTTCCTCATTTTTCTCTTCATCATGTTCGTGATCAGCCGCATCGGCCGGCGAGGCGGCGGCAACGTCGTCTTCATTCCGATGGGCATGGGCCGGGGCGGAGGCTTTGGCGGCGGAGGAGGCTTCGGCGGCGGAGGAGGCTTCGGCGGCGGCGGCTTTTCGGGCGGAGGCGGGTCGTCGGGCGGCGGCGGCGCCTCGGGAGGCTGGTGATGATTCTCGACCGGGACGCGGCGGGGCGCGTCGAGGCCGCCTTCGACGCCGCGCAGCTCAAGACCCGCGCGCCCCTCGTCTGCGTGCTCGCCGGCGCCTCCACCTCGCTCGACGCGGAGTTTCTGCTCGGCGCCGCGATCCTTGCGCTCCTGACGCCGCTCCCGCTGCTGCTGTTCACCGATCTTTCCGCCCATCGGATCTACGTTGCCCAGCTTCTAGTCGCCATTCTCGCGGCGGTTATCGCTTCGCTGCCGCCGGTGCGGCGATGGCTGATCCCCAAGCGCGTCGCGCGCTCAGCCGGCCATCGCGCGGCGCTGGCGCAGTTCGTCCTGCGCGGAATCGACCGCTCACGGTGCGGCGCGCTCATCTACGTGTCGCTGGCCGAACATTACATCCGCATTGTTCCGGCCGAGGACGCATCGAAAGCCGTCTCCAATGAACGCTGGCAAGCCGCCGTCGACCAGGCGCTTGGACCGCTCGCCGCCGGAGAGACGGAAGTGGCGCTGACCGGGCTCGCTGAAAATTGCAGCAACCTTCTTGCTGAACCCTTCCCGCCGGGAGAGCCTCCGGATCCGAACCGACAGCGGTTCCATATCGTCTGAGCGTCGGGCGCGCAGAACATGGGGCTCCGTTTGCACAAGGGGCTATTGTCTGAACGGGCGCTTTCCCCCGGCAGAGCTTGAGGTTGCTGTCGTTCTCCCCTAGGAAAGGACTGGTTTGGACTTGGCGGGGAAACCAATCATGCCGATTTGCGGATGCTCAATGGCGCGCCGCGCGACGTTGGGCGTCGCTGCGCTGATGCTCGGCGCCGCTTGCGCGCAGGCGACCCCCTACCTCGTGGTCGACGCGGACAGCGACCAGGTGCTGATGCAGAACGAAGCGACCCAGCCGTGGTATCCCGCTTCGCTGACCAAGCTGATGACGGTCTATGTCGCATTGGACGCGGTGCGCGCGGGCAAGCTTACGCTCGACACCCCGCTCGTCATGTCGGTTCGCGCGGCGCGCATGCCGCCCTCCAAGATGGGGTTTCGGCCGGGCACCGAAGTGACCCTCGACAACGCGCTCAAGATGCTGATGGTGAAGTCGCCCAACGACGTGGCGGTGATGGTCGCCGAGGGCGTTTCGGGCTCGGTCGAAGCCTTCGCTAACGACATGAACGCCGACGCGCAGCGCCTGGGCCTGCATGAATTGCATTTCGTCAATCCCAACGGCCTGCACAATCCCGACCACGTGTCCTCGGCCCGCGATATGGCGATGATCGCGCGGGCGCTCCTGCGCGAGTTTCCAAACCAGGCCGACCTCTTCGACATCGGGGCGATTCAGCTCGGCAGGCAGTACATACCGAATCATAACGGCCTATTGGGCCGCTATCCGGGCGCCGACGGGATGAAGACGGGCTTCACCTGCCCGGCGGGTTTCAATGTGGTCGCGAGCGCCAACCATTCCGGACGGCGCCTGATCGTTGTCGTACTCGGCGCGCCGACGGCAAGATCGCGCAATCAGGAAGCGGCGGACCTGTTCGACCGCGGCTTCGCCATGGGCGGCGCCGGCGGATCGCTGGAATCCCTGCCTACCGGCTCAGGCCCCGCGCCCAACATGCGCGCCGACGTCTGCCTGCATCGCAGTCGGGCCCTCATCGCCGCCGCCGAGGAGGAGGGCGCCGGCGGGCCGGCCCAGGGAGGAGCGGGAGTCGACGGCGGTCCGCTCCCGGCGCCTCTGGCGGCGTTCTTCGCCTCAGCTACGCAGGCCCAGCACACCGAGCTTCCGTTCGGACGGATCCATTTCGATCCGGTTCCCGTGTTTATCGGTCCCATCCAGGGCTGGAAGGGTCCGGTGCTGGGCGCCCGCCCCGCCACGAACGAAGCTGGCGCGAAAACCCTTTCTGTTGAAAAGGCGTCCGCGGACGCCAATGCCCAGGAGGGGGACGGGAGCGCGGCCGCCCAGCCTTCGTCTAAATCCACGCTGAAATCTCACCGGCATTCCAAAAGAAGGATGGCGGTTCACAAGGCTGCTAAAGGCGAGGCTGAAAAACCCGATAAAAAAGAGGTAAAAGCGGATTGAAAATGAGATTGCTCCCGTAAAGGGCGCAAATTCGTAGGTCAAAGCTATCACTTATTAGTGATTACCGCCCTTGTTTGCCCTGTAAACAATTGTCGATACACGAACAAACGATTTTTTTACAAGATGCCTTAGTTTGGCCAGTTTATCGTCAAGCGCATGCCGCAACGCCCATTCATAGTCGACAGCGTGCCACGTGGAATCGGTTCGCGGTTAGCTCGGTTTTCTTGCCCCCCAGCCCCCGAGCGCCAAGACGGGCCGGAGTTATTCCACGAAGGCTAGCGGATCGGCGGGCCCCCTCCTAGCCGATCCGCTCTTTTTTTGCCCACAAAAATACAGTTATTATCCGTTAAATCTGATCCCTTTGTAAGCCCACCCCTTCAGCAGGTGATGAGCGATCGCCATCGGCGTTGGAGCCATTAGGCCGTCCGGGTGACGCCGTTCGATGAGCGCAAGCGTCTCGTCGCGGCTGAACCAGCGGGCGTCCTCCAACTCGACGCGGTCAACCTCGATGCTCCGGCCTTCCGCTTCAGCAAAGCAGCCGATCATCAACGAGGCGGGAAACGGCCACGGCTGCGAGGCGAAGTACTGGACCGCGCCGCAGACGACGCCGGCCTCCTCGCGGATTTCGCGCCTCACAGCCGCCTCGATGGTCTCCCCGGGTTCGACAAATCCGGCCAGCGCCGAATACATGCCCTTGGGGAACCTGGGCTGACGACCGAGCAGGCAAGCGTCGCCGTCGACCGCCAGCATGATGACGACCGGGTCGGTGCGCGGGAAGTGCGTCGTCTTGCACACAGGGCAATCGCGCCGCCAGCCCGCCACTGCGACCTCAGTCGGCGCTCCGCAATTCGAGCAGAAGCGATGCCGCGCGTGCCAGTGCATCAACGCCTTGGCCGCGGCCAGCATCGCGGTCTGCTCAGGCGGCAAGAGGCCGCTCATGGCGATCGATCGCAGGTCGACGAGTTTCAGATCTTCGCGACCGGGGACGACCAGAACCCGCCGGTCGAGAAAGCCGTCGCTCGCGTCCGAGCGCATCTCCACCGCCGCGTCCGGCATGAGCGCGGCGAAGACGGGCGCGCCGCTGGACGCAAGCCCGAGCAGCGCTTCGACTTGCGCCCCTCCGAGCGCCTCGATCTCGCTCATCGGCAAGAGGGAATCGAGCCCTGTTTCGCCGTTGCGCAGCACCGGCATGTCGCGGGCGATCAGAAGCGCGCGCGCGTCATCGCGGGCGTGCAGGCGCACGACCTGGGCTGGGTCCTCACGCCAATAGGATCCACGGTCAACCCAGTCGACGGCATAGCCGAGGCCTTCGAGAGCAGCCAAAACTTGACCTCCTCCAGCCCCGCTAAGCCGGCATCAGGTGGGTGAAAAACCATGCGAAACACGGCCGGGGCCGCGTCTCAACGGTAGCGCGCCTTGAGGCTCGAGACGCGCTCCGCGTCGTAGTCGATGATGCAGCGCAGGCGCGGATCGCCGCCTTTGGCGTCCATGCCCGCTTCAAACGGCGCCACGTCCTGACATTCCAAGTCGCGCCATGCGACCCACTGCGCCTCTGCGTCATTGAGCGAGCGGCGCCAGCGCGCCTTTTGCGATGACAGCAAGCCCTGGCGCGCGTCAATCGATTTGATCGCCGCTTCGACAGCCTTCGCCAATTCCCTATCCGCCTGGTCGGCGCCCGTTCTCAGGCATTCGGCGAGCTCGCGGGCCCCGATTTTGGCGGCGTCGCAGGCGGCCTGGGACGGATGCGCGTCTTCAGCGCGAGCCAATGGGCACAAGGCGATCGCGGCGGCGGCAAGCACGAGAAGTCGCATAATCACCTGTATCACCCGAAGACCATGAAAGAGCGCATCAAAGGCCCGACGCTGCGCGCGCGGGACGGCTGAGAAAGTCCCCGATGCGCTCAAGCGCGCGCTCGATGTTCTCCAGCGAGTTGGCGTAGGAGAGCCGCAGGTAGCCCTCGCCGTGGACGCCGAAGTCCGGGCCGCCGATCGTCGCCACGCCGGCCTCCTGCAAGAGCGCCGAGGCGAGGGGCTTCGCTTTCCAGCCAGTGCGGGAAATATTCGGGAAAGCGTAGAACGCGCCCTTCGGCGTCGCCGCGCGCACGCCGGGGAGATTGTTGAGGCCCGCTGCGACCGCCTTTCGCCGCCGGTCGAACTCGGCACGCATCGTCGCGACCGAGGCCTGCGGTCCCTTTAGCGCCGCGATCCCGGCGAACTGCGCCGACGCGTTGACGCAGGAATAGGAATTGACCGCGAGCTTTCGCGCAACGTCGCGCCACGCTCCGGGCCAGACGGAATAGCCGAGCCGCCACCCCGTCATCGCATAGGTTTTCGACCAGCCGTCGAGCAGGATGAGCCGGTCGCGGATCTCCGGATAGGCGAGCAGCGTCTGATGCGCGAGGCCGTCGTAGGTCAATTGGCCGTAGATCTCGTCGGACAGGATCGCCGCGTTCGGAAAGCGTGCGAGACCGGCGACGAGCTTGTCGATCTCCTCTTTCGGCGTGACCCCGCCGGTCGGGTTGGCGGGCGAGTTGAGAATGACGAGGCGCGTTAAGGGCGTGATCAGCTTGAGCCCTTCCTCGGCCGAGAAGGCGAAGCCGTTTTCTTCCCGCACCGGCATCGGAATCGGCCGCGCGCCGCTGAACTCGATCATCGAGCGATAGATCGGAAAGCCCGGATCGGGATAGACGATGTCGGCGCCCTTTTCGCCGAACATCATGATCGCCATGAACATCGTGACCTTGCCGCCGGGGACGATGAGCACGTCGTCCGGCGAGACCTCGGCGCCGAGGCGGCGGTGCAAATCCTCCGTCACCGCCTCGCGCAAGGGGAGGATTCCGGTCGCGTCGGTATAGCCGTGCTCGCCGTCGCGTAGCGCCTTGACGGCGGCTTCGACGATATGGGGCGGCGTTTTGAAATCGGGCTGGCCGATGCCGAGATTGATGATGTCGCGCCCCTGGCGCTGCAATTCGGCCGCCCTCGCCAGCACGGCGAAGGCGTTCTCCTCGCCGATGCGCTCAAAGGCGGGATTGATGGCGACGGTCAAGGGGGCGAGGTCTCCGGGTGGGGCGCCCCTTTTGGCAAAGCCGGGCAGCGGGGGCAAGGGCTCAGTTCGACGCTAAAGCAGCGCCTTGAATTCTTCCAAGCTCAATCCCGCCGCGCCCGGCTAGAGCGCGGTTGCGCGATCGGCGATCGCGCCCACACCCCCGTCACCCCAGCGCCTTTTCCATGACCCGGCGCAGCCGCGCGGCGAAGGCCGAGCGGGTTCTCGACGCTCGCGCCTTCCATCAGCCGCGCCTCGTCGAGCACCAACCAGGCGGCGTCCTCGATCAAGGCCTTCTCCTTGCCCTCCTTGAAGCGACCGGCGAGCGCGAGGGTCAAGCGGGTGCGTCGGGTTGAGCTCGAGGATCGGCTTCGCCCGCTCGCCGATGCGCCCATGCGCCGCGAGCATCTTCTCAAGCTGCCGGTCGGGACCGAATTCCGGCGCGATCAGACAGGCGACGCTGTCGGTCAGGCGGTCGGAAGCGCGAACCTCCGCGACCTCGTCGCCGAGCGTCTGCTTGAAGAAGGCGAACAAAGTCGCCACTTCGCCGCTCGCCTCGACCGGCGCGTTGGCTCCTTCGACGAGCGCGATCGACTTGATGTCGGCCGCGCCCTGGCTCACCGACTTGAACGGCTTGCCGTCGAATCCCGCCGCGGTCGACACCCAGAACGCGTCGACCGGGTCCGAGAGCAGCAGCACTTCGACGCCGCGCGCCTTGAACCCTTCGAGCTGGGGGCTCGCCGCGAGCCGCTTGGCGTCGTCGCCGGTGAGATAGTAGATCGCCGTCTGGTTCTCGCGGAACGCGGCGACATATTGCGCGAGCGTCCGGTCGCCTGCGGGATTGGTGGTGGTGACGAAGCGGGCGATCTTGAACAGGCCGTCGCGCCGCTCCGGGTCCTCGTACAGGCCTTCCTTGAGGACCGAGCCGAAATGCTCCCAGACCTTGGCGAATTTCTCGGGCTCGGCGTCGGCGAGCTTGCCGAGCTCCTGCACCACGCGGTTGGTCACGCCCTTGCGGATCGCGGCGAAGACGTCGCTCTTCTGGATCAGTTCGCGCGAGACGTTGAGCGGCAGGTCGGCGCTGTCGACCACGAGGCGCACGAAGCGCAGCCAGCCGGGAAGGAGGTCGGCGTCCTCGGTGATGAGCACGCGCCGAACATAGAGCTTGTTGCGCCCTTTGCGCGCTGGATCGAACAGGTCGAACGGCCGCGAGCCGGGAATGAAGGCGAGCACCGTATATTCGTGACGCCCCTCGGCGCGCCAATGCAGGGTGAGCGCCGGCTCGTCAAACTGGCCGGAAAGGCCGCGATAGAATTCGGTGTATTCCTCAGCCGTCACATCGGACTTGGGCTTGGCCCAGATCGCCGCGCCGTCGGCGATGCGGCGCTTCTCGGCGCCGAGTTTCTCGATGAGGTCGATCGGCACCGCGACCGCGCCGGAATGGTCGCGGATGATGCGCTCGAGCGTGCGCGGCTGGAGGAATTCCTGCGACGCGTCGTTCAGATGAAGGGTGACGGACGTCCCGCGCTTCGGCGCGTTTTCGAGGGGGAGCGGCGCGATGGTGAACGCGCCTTTGCCGTCGGACGACCAGCGCCAGGCCTCGCTGCTTCCGGCGCGATGGGTGTCGACGGTGACTTCGTCCGCCACCATGAAGGACGAGTAGAAGCCGATGCCGAATTGCCCGATGAGGGCGGAGGCTTCCTTGCTCGCGTCCTCGGCCGCTAGCTTGTCGAGGAACGCCTTGGTGCCGGAGCGGGCGATGGTGCCAAGCCCGCTGGTAAGGTCTTCGCGGGTCATGCCGACGCCATTGTCGGAGAAGGTCAGCGTTTTGGCGTCCGGATTGATCTTAATTTCGATCGCGAACGGAGCGCCGTCCTCGATCAGTTCGGGCCTGGCGATCGATTCGTAGCGCAGCTTCTCGCAGGCGTCGGCGGCGTTGGAGACAAGCTCGCGGACGAAAATCTCCCGGTCGGAATAGACCGAATGGACCATGAGGTGCAGCAGGCGCGAAACATCGGCCTCGAAGCTCTGGGTGCGCGGCTTCGCTGGTCGGGGTCTGGGCGTCGGCGGTCAAAGGTCGAACCTCTCGAAGAATGGTGGACAAGGAAAGTCCGGCCGGAACGGCGCGGCGAACCGCATATCGGGGCGGCGCTGCGTTGATGCAAGCGGCATTGAGCGCCTCGGGTCGATGGCGAGCGCGGCGACTTGCGGCGCGGGCGCGACCGGCGCCTTAACGCGCACCCCCTCGCGGCCACGCCGGCCGCTGCCCGCAAGCCTTTGGAATCGCAGGAAACGGCTGCGGCAAGCCGGCGCCGGCGAGGCGGGGCCATCCGCCCCGTCAGCTCTCGGACGTGGTCAGGGCGAGCGCGTGCAGTTCTCCGCCCATGCGGCCCTTCAGCGCCTCGTAGACCATCTGGTGCTGGCGGACCCGGGTCTTGCCCTGGAAGGCGGCGGTGACGACAGTGGCGGCATAGTGATTGCCGTCGCCGGCCAGATCCTTCACCTCGACCCGCGCGTCGGGAAACGCCTCGCGGATCATCGTTTCAATCTCGGTTTGCGACATGGCCATGACGGTCGTGCTCCCTGATGACTTCTTCCGCCTCGTCCTCTTCCCGGGCCTCGGCCTCGAGCCGGGCCACGACATCCTCGGCGGGCTCGCTGGCGGCGATCGTGACTCCGTCGGTCATGAGGATCATGCAATCCTCGGCGTCGGACGCGTTGATCGCGACCACGTGCTCGGGGCGAATGTAGGCGAAGCCTTTCACCGTTTTGACGATGACGAACGGAATCATGCGTTTGTCCCCAAAGTGCGGCTCATATAATCCGGCAGCCAAGTTTCATACGCCCGGGCGAGCGCCGCAAGGTCGACCGGCGCAGCGCCGCCCAGTTTCAAGCTCTCGCCGCCGGTTACGCCGATGCGCGCGAGCGGAACATCGAGGCGCTTCGCCTCGTCTGCGATAGACTCCGTCCCGCCGGGCGGGCAAGTCAGGACGTAGCGGCCCTGATCCTCGCCGAAGAAGAACGCGTGCTCGAGGCCGTCCGCCTCGACGTTTCCGCCAATTCCGCTCGCCATCGCCATCTCGGCCAGCGCGACCGCAAGGCCGCCGTCCGAGAGGTCATGGACGGCGCTGACCTTCCCTTTCCGAATGAGGGAAGCGACGAACTCGCCGTTGCGGCGTTCGGCGGCAAGGTCGACCGGCGGCGGCGCGCCCTCCTCGCTGGCCAGCGACTGTCATGAGCCAGGCGGAGCGGCCGAGCCATCCCGGCGCGCCGCCGACGAGCAGAATATCCTCGCCGGCCGCCTTGAAAGGAAGGCTCGCCGTTTTCGCCACGTCGTCAACGAGGCCGACCCCGCCGATCGCCGGCGTCGGCGGAATGCCCTCGCCCATCGTTTCATTGTAGAGCGAGACGTTGCCGGAGACGATCGGAAAGTCGAGCGCCCGCGCCGCCTCGCCTATGCCCTCGATGCAGCCGACGAATTCGCCCATCGTCTCGGGCCGCTCCGGATTGCCGAAATTGAGATTGTCGGTGAGCGCGAGCGGGCGCGCGCCAACGGCGATGAGATTGCGCCACGCTTCGGCCACCGCCTGTTTGCCTCCCTCGCGCGGATCGGCGGCGCAATAGCGCTCGGTGCAGTCGGCGGTGAGCGCCAGGCCCTTCGGCCCGTCGCCGAGCCGGATCACCGCGGCGTCGCCGCCGGGCCCCTCCATCGTGTTGCCGAGGATCAGCGTGTCATATTGCTCGTAGATCCAGCGCTTCGAGCAAAGATCTGGCGAGGAGAGCAGCTTGATCAGCGCCGCGTCGGTCGACATTGGCGCCTTGATCGATTCCGCATCGAGAACAGGGGGTCGCGCCACCTCCTTCCACGGGCGATCATAGAGCGGCGCCTCGCCGCCGAGCTCCTTGATCGGCAGGTCCGCCTTGACCTCGCCGCCGCGCCTCACAACGAAGCGGCGCGTATCGGTGGTCTTGCCGATGACAGCGAAATCGAGCCCCCATTTCATGAAGATCGCCTCGGCCTCTGGCTCTTTCTCGGGCCTCAGCACCATCAGCATGCGCTCCTGGCTCTCGGAGAGCATCATCTCATAGGCGCTCATGCCCGTTTCGCGGCAGGGCACCCGGTCGAGGTCGAGGTCGATTCCGAGATCGCCCTTGGCGCCCATCTCGACCGCCGACGAGGTGAGCCCCGCCGCGCCCATGTCCTGAATGGCGATCACCGCGCCCGAGGCCATGAGTTCGAGGCAGGCTTCGAGCAGGAGCTTCTCGGCGAACGGATCGCCGACCTGGACGGTCGGGCGCTTCTCCTCCGCGTCCGCCTCGAAGGCCGCGGACGCCATGCTCGCGCCATGGATGCCGTCACGGCCCGTCTTCGAGCCGAGATAGACGATCGGATTGCCGACGCCCGTCGCAGCGGACGTGAAGATCGCGTCCCGCCTGGCGACGCCGACCGCCATTGCGTTGACCAGGATGTTGCCGTCGTAGCGCCGATGAAAGCCGGTCGAGCCGCCGACCGTCGGCACGCCGAACGAATTGCCGTAGCCGCCGATCCCGGCCACGACCCCGGCGACGAGGCGCCGGGTTTTCGGATGCTCAGGCGCGCCGAAGCGCAGGAGATTGAGCGCCGCGACCGGCCTTGCGCCCATGGTGAAGACGTCGCGCAGGATGCCGCCGACCCCGGTCGCCGCGCCCTGATAGGGCTCGATGAACGAGGGATGGTTGTGCGACTCCATCTTGAACACGCAGACGTCGCCGTCGCCGATGTCGACGACGCCGGCGTTCTCGCCCGGCCCATAGACGACATGCGGGCCGGTGGTCGGCAGCTTGCGCAAGTGGAGCCGCGACGACTTGTAGGAGCAATGCTCGTTCCACATCGCCGAGACGATGCCGAGTTCGGTGAAACTGGGGACGCGGCCGATCAGGGCGACGAAACGCGCATATTCGTCGGGCTTCAACCCATGCGCAGACGGCAAGCGCTTGCGTGACCTTTGGTTCTTCGGTGTCCAACGCGCGTCTCTTCAAGCTTGCGGGGGTCAGGCGGAGATAGACCGTGCGGCGGCCGATCTCAAGCGATTGCACCGGTTAAGGACCCGTGTGGCGACCGCTGGGTTCGACCATTGATTGCTTGGCGGAGCGGAACGCGACACGAAATTTCAAGTCAAGGATGCGCGTTTAGACGCGCACCGCCTACGGCGGCGGCCTTTCGGGCCGTCCTTGAGTTGCAATTTCCGTCGCGTAAAATCGCATCCAAGCCATCAACGATCGGCTGTCGCCTGGCGGCGCGCCAGCGGGCCCACAAAGCGGCCAGCGTTTCCCCTCAGATCTCGTTCATCACTTGGGCGTAGGACAGGACCCCGAACAAGGCTGTCCCCCCAAGAATATTGCCGATGAGAACGGGCGCGATGAAGCCAAACAGCATCTGCGCCACGCTCTGCTGTCCCGCGAGGACGAGCATGAAGGCCTCCATGCTGCCGGCGACGATGTGCTGGAACCCGCCGACCGCGATCAGATAGGTGAGGACCACGATCATCTGAAACTCGGCGCCCTCGGCGCTCGGCATGAGCCAGACCAGGACCGCGATCAGAAAGCCCGCCGAAATCCCGCGCACCAGCATTTCGAACCAGCCGTGGCCGAGCGTATGCATGCTCACCTCCAGCATCGCCTGCTTGAGGTTGTCCTCGAGAACCGGGGTGAACGAGCAGAAGAGCGCGGCGAGCAGCGTGCCGGCGAAATTGGCGGCCAGCACAAGGCCCCACATGCGCGCCATCGCAACGAGGTTCTTGCGGGAGAAATCGGCGAGCAGGGGCAGGACGACGGTGATCGTCGTCTCGGTGAACAATTGCTGGCGCGCCAGGATCACCATGAGGAATCCGATGGAATAGCCGAAGGCTCGAGACCAGCGGCGCCCATGGCGCGTCGGGCAGGGCGCGCATCAGCGCCGCCTGGCCGAGCAGCGAAAAGCTGATCGAGAGGCCGCCGGCGAATCCGGACCACCAGAGCGAGACGGCCGGCCGCTCCATCTGCTCCTGGCCCTCCTGCCGGACGATCTGATAGACCGTCCTGACCGGCAGACGGGCGTGGTCGGCGAGCGCGCGCTCCTCGCGCTCGACGGCTTCTTCCTCGGATATGCTCAAGCCCCGCCTCGCTTTGGCCAACGCGCAAACGGAGAAACGCGCGGGCGAGCCGCTTGGTTGCATGGGGAGGCGCAGCGCCGCCCGCCCCGGCGCCAGGGGGGCGCCCCAGCCGCAGGGACGAAGCGCGATGACCGAAGCCGCCCTCGCCGACCTCTACCGGGCCTATCATCGTCTGCCTCAACCGGCAGGACTGGGCGAATCTCGGTGAGTTCGTGGCGGACGACGCGCGCCATAACGGCCGGCCGTTCGGGCTTGCCGGCTATCGCGCAATGCTCGAGCGCGATTTCGAGGAGATCCCGGATCTTGAGTTCAATATCGAGCTTCTGGTCTGCGAGCCGCCTAATGTCGCGAGCCGGCTCCGCTTCGACTGCCGGCCGAAAGGCATGTTTCTCGGGCTGCCGGTCAATGGCAGGCGGGTCGTCTTCGCCGAGAATGTTTTCTACCGGTTCGAGGGCGAAAGAATTGCGGAGGTGTGGTCGGTGGTCGACAAGGCGGCGATCGAGGCGCAGCTTTGAGGGGTGCTAGACGGTGGTGTCGGATGCCGGCTCGTGATCGGGGCGCTGTAAAGGCTCCGATATCGTTAGCTGTTGGTCGATGCCGATACGAGTGTTCGTGGCAACATGTCTAAGCCCTTCCGAAATGCAGCCTGTAGCTTTCGTCCACCCATATCTTGAAGACGGCCTCGCACGGTTCTGATTCGCGCGAGAGCGCAGTCAAGGTGATTACGTAAGCCCCCAACGGCAACCACCAAGGCCACATGTCGCGCGACGCCCATCCGGTGGGATGGGGCAAATGTAGGACTATCCGATCCTTCTCGGTATCACCCCGTGTTGAGCCAGTTGGCTCAGCATAATGGACAATCTCGACTAGCCAACTCTCGGTAGGATTGAGGGTAAAAGAGTCTTGAATTAAATGACGCGTCGGCGATCCTGTCTGTGGATTGATAATGTCTAGATACAGTTTGCAGTTCGAAACAAACATATTTCGTGATGAGTTCTGCAGAGCGATAGAAAAAGTCCTCTGCGATCGATAAAGACTAACTGCTTTTGTGTTCTCGTATTCGGCACCGATCTCACAAATTATTTGAAGTGCCGGCCTATCTGCAACGCTTAGTGTCTCCGCTGTTGTGAGTGTTTCGCCACCAAATCGGCGTGTCGGGTCCAGAGCGGCTTTAAGTGTTCGCTCAATTGGATCATAGAGCTGGTCCCGATCGTTTGAACAGGATTCCGCGAAGGTTAAGTGGACTGCTGCCAGGGTCGGTCCTTTGCAATTTCGCGCGCGGGGCGTGGTGGAGGGAGGGCGTAGCCCGACCCGGAGACACGTCCTGCGCGCGGCGGAAAATTCATGCCGCCGCCGCGAGGGGCGATGGCGTGAAGTAGGCCTCGTCCGGGGTGCGCCGGTCAAGGCTCGAATGCGGGCGCCGATGATTGTAAAAGGCCAGATAGCGACCGATCGAGCTGCGCGCCTCGCTGACGCTATCGTAGGCTCTCAGGTAGACCTCCTCGTATTTGACGCTTCGCCACAGGCGCTCGACGAACACGTTGTCTCGCCAGGCGCCTCTGCCGTCCATGCTGATCGCGACGCGATGCTTCAGCAGCACGCCGGTAAAGTCGACGCTTGTGAACTGGGCGGATTTAAGCGGTCGTCGCAACACGATCTTTGTCGGCTGATAGGAGAAACCGGTCAAGCGCCTCTGCGGGTGTCTTCCAATCAAGCGTCTTTCGGGGCCGCGAGTTGAGGGCGGCGGCCACGGCTGCAATCTCGTTGGCGCTGTGCATGCTGAGATCGGTCCCTTTGGGGAAGTACTGGCGCAGCAGTCCGTTAGTGTTCTCGTTGGTGCCCCGTTGCCATGGGCTGTGAGGATCGCAGAAATAGACTTGCACGCCCGCCTCGATCTTGAGGCGCGCGTGCTGGGCCATCTCAGCTCCTTGATCCCAAGTCAGCGACCGGCGCAGTTGCTCGGGCAACGTGACGATCGTGCGCGAGATGGCGGCACGTACCGCCTCGGCGCCATGACCGGCGAGTGCGGGCCCGTTCTTCACGCGAGCCTCGTGGCCATGGCCCGCCATGCGCGGCAGGTATAGCAGCAGAGTGAAGCGCGTCGTGCGCTCCACTAAGGTGCCGATCGCCGAACTCCCAAGACCCAGGATAAGGTCTCCTTCCCAGTGGCCCGGCACGGCGCGATCGGCTGCCTCCGCCGGACGTTGGCTGATCATGATCTCGGGAGAGATGAAGGTCTTGCCTCGCCCGCGCGTGCGCGCCCTCGGCATCCGCAACACGCGCCCGGTGCGCAGGCAGGCCGTCAGTTCGCGGCGCAACGCGCCTCGACCTTGAACGAACAGCGCTTGATAGATGGCTTCATGGCTGATGCGCATGGTCGCGTCGTCCGCGAAGTCCACCGGCAGGCGACGGGCGATCTGCTCCGGGCTCCAGGCGTTTGCCCATCGCCGGTCCTTCCGTGGTCCGTGCCGACGGCTTTTCCAGGACACGACCGGGCCGGGAACAGGAGCCCCGCTCGGAGCCACAACGACGCCAGCCAACCGTTCCTCGACATAGGTTCTTAACGCCGCGTTGCGCGCAAGCTTCGCCTGCTTTGGGCGGCGAGCAGCGCGCTCGGCGTGCCATTGCGCTGTCGTCGCACGATACGCGAGGCCACCGCTTCGGGTGGCGGCGTTGCGCCGCAGCTCTCTGGAGATTGTCGATGCCACTCGCCCGAGCCGGCGAGCGACCTCCTGCATGGAGTAGCCCTGAACGCGAAGGAGCGCGATCTCCTCCCGCTCCGCAAAAGAGAGATACCGACCACAGAGCGGCTTCGCCGATAGCCCAAACATCGATGGCGGCATGCCCCCTGCCTTCCTGAACCATCGTGTTCCTACCGCCTGCGGGACACCGACACCGACCGCAGCATCTTCACTCGCCGTGCCCGCCGCAATCGCTGCCCAAAATCGCCGCCGCTCCTCTCGCCCTGCCACCGGCGGTCGACCTGGTGAGAACAAGCGCACCCGCCCAGAACGATCCGAGCGCCGTTTTCGAATGTTCATCGCAACTCCCGTCAAAATGTTGCGACGACCACTTGAATCCGCCCTGGCTGCCCTGGTCGCTGTTGAAGATGTCCGGCTTGCCACGCTTGGCCAGGGCCTCCTCCAGCGCCTCGATGCAGAAGTCGGCTTCCATCGTGATCGACACCCGATGCGCAAGAACCCGCCGGCTGAACACGTCGACGACCGCCGCCAGGTAGACGAAGCCACGCGCCATCGGGATGTAGGTGATGTCCATCGCCCACACTTGATCGGCCCGTTCGATCTTCACCCCGCGCAGCAGATACGGGTAGATCTTGTGGCCGGGCGCGGGTTTGCTGGTGTTCGGACGGCGATAGATGGCCGCGATCCCGATGCGCTTCATCAGGCTGGTTACATGGCGCCGGCCGAGCGAGACGCCCTCCCGGTTCAGGAAGTCGCGCAGCATCCGGCTGCCCGCAAACGGGTAGTCGAGATGCAGTTCGTCGAGGCGGCGCATGATCCGCAAATCCTCGGTCGAGGTTGGCCAGGGTTTGTAGTAGACGGCGCCCCGGCTGACGCCGAGCGCCTCGGCCTGCCGGGAGATCGGCAAGTCGTGCTCACGGTCGATCATCGCCTTGCGCTCAGCAATCCCGCCTTGGTGAGCGCCCCTTCTAAAAAATCGTTCTCCAGGGTCAGCTCGCCGATCTTGGCGTGAAGCGCCTTCAAGTCGACGCTCGGCGCCGCCTTCGTCTCGCCCCTGTCAGCGCCGAACAGGCCAGCCGCCCCTTCCAGCACCTGGCTTCGCCATTGCGTGACCTGGTTCGGGTGCACATCGAAAAGCTGAGCCAGTTCGGCCAGCGTCTTGTCGCCCTTCATGGCAGCCAACGCCACCTTCGCCTTGAAGCCCGGCGTGTGGTTCCTACGGGTTCGCTTCGTCATCTTTGCTCCTGATTCGCGACGAGAACCCTCGCCGCCGTCAGGCAGAAAATCCACTCAACCGACTGTTCAGATTCTCGAAGCCAGCTCTCATCTCCCTTTTCTCGCGCCAATCGAGTCAGACGCAACTCCTCGGTGTGGGCTTCTAGCGCGCGGGTCGTTGCGTCCGGCGCATTAGAGGCAACGCGCGAAAGACGAAATGAGCCCTCAGCACTAGGCCAATTACAATAATCAGCGTACCGATTGTCCACCAATACCAAGGCCATGCGGGGAGCCAAGCCAGCAACTTCCATTTGGCGGCGACTACTGGCGACAAAAACTCGTCCCGGTAGAGTACAACCGTACTAAGGAGGGTAGTGGGGAGGGCAAATACAAGCTGCCACCTCGGCGCCAATACCAAGCGCCAATGAACGAGGCGAGGCTTGATCCCAATCATTTGATTTTCATATCACAAACTTCCGCAGAACAAGGCTCTCCACCCGATTGGATGTGGGTGGCCGGCTTAAGCCCGGCCAACGCCATGTCTATCGAGTTCCGCGCGCTACAAAAGATTCCTAAATCCAGAAATCTTCGCTACAATGGCTTCTATGAAGCTCCAGGTTGAATGCGTAAGTTATACTGACGCGCGGCCTTCGCGCCCCGCCTTCCCGGCTCTCACCGCCCCAAAAGGCGCGCTAAAAAATTTTCAACGAAATTCGCCCGTAACCCATTGAAAAGGCTCATTTCGGACGAGAGAATCCAAGGAAATCCAAGCTTTTCCAACCCCGTTTGAGGGGGTCAAATCGCCTCGAATGGGGCTAGCCCAAGCAAACCCAAATCCGCCCCTCACCGCCGGCCGAACAGCCGCTCGATGTCGGAAAGCTTGAGTTCCACATAAGTCGGACGGCCATGGTTGCATGTGGATGCGCCCGGCGTCGCCTCCATTGTGCGCAGGAGCGCGTTCATCTCCTCAGGCTTGAGCTGCCGCCCCGAGCGCACCGAATGATGGCAGGCGAAGGTGGCGAGCCGCTGGTCGAGCCGGCGCGCCAAGGTCTGGGCGCCGTCCTCGGCCGCCAGGTCGGCGGCGAGGTCGCGCACGAGGGCGGCGAGGTCGCCCTGCGCGATCGCCGCGGGCGCTTCGCGCACCATCAAAGCGCCGGGGCCGAAGCCCTCGACGACGAGGCCGAGCCCCGCCAGTTCCTCGGAATGCGCCTCGATCAGCGCCGCCGCGTCGGGATCGAGATCGACGACGAGCGGGGTCAGAAGCGTCTGCCGCTCGATCGCGCCCTGCTCGCGCTCCCGCTTGAGCTTCTCATAGACGATCCGCTCATGCGCCGCGTGCTGGTCGACGATGACCACGCCGTCCTTGGTCTGGGCGATGATGTAGTTCTCGTGCAGCTGCGCCCGGGCCGCGCCGAGGGGCGCCGCGAGGTCGCGCTCGCTCGCCAGGGCGGGCGCGGGCGCGGAAGGGGCGGCTTCGGCGAAGCTCGCCTGCGCGGGCTCGGCGAGCCGGGGCGCGGCGGGCGACGCGCGCCAGTCCCAGCGGGGCGAATAGGACGGCCCGCGATAAGTCTGCGGGGGCCGCATCGCGAGGATGGTCGCCGACCCGCCCGTGGTCGAGGCGCGAGGGAGCGCCTCGTTCAGGCGCTGCTTGATCGCCGCCGACGATGAGGCTGCGGACAGCGGCCGCGTCGCGAAAGCGCACCTCGGCTTTCGCAGGGTGGACGTTGACGTCGACTTGCGCGGCCTCGCATTCGACGAACAGGGCCGCGACCGCGTGCCGGTCAGGAGGCAGGAAATCAAGGTAGGCCGCGCGCAGGGCGCCGGCCAGGGTCCTGTCGCGCACCGCCCGCCCGTTGACGAACAGGAACTGCTGCAAGGCGTTCGGCCGGGTGAAGGTCGGCAGGCCGACCCGGCCGGTCAGCCTCAGCGCCTCCCGGCTCGCGTCGAGCGCGACCGAATTGGCCGCGAACTCGTCGCCGAGCGCCTGGCGCAGCCGCTCGGTGAAGCCCGCTTCGCCCGGGCCCGCGGCCGGCCAGTCGAAACTTGCGCCGATATCGGTCGCAAACGAAAAGCGCACGTCCGGAGCGGCCATCGCGAGCCGCCTCACCGCATCGGCCGCGGCCAGAGCCTCGGCGCGGTCCGATTTGAGGAACTTGAGCCGGGCAGGGGTGGCGGCGAACAGGTCGCGCGCCTCGACCCGCGCGCCTAGAGGCGCGGCGCAGGGTTCGATCCCGCGCTTGATCCCGTCCTCGACCAGGAGCTTGAGCCCATGCGCCGCGCCGGGCGAGCGGGCGCGGATCTCGAGCCGCGACACCGAGGCGATCGAGGGCAAAGCCTCGCCGCGGAAGCCGAAACTGGCGATTTGCGCAAGATCGCCGTCCGGCAGTTTGGACGTCGCGTGGCGCTCGACCGAGAGCGCAAGGTCGGCTTCGTCCATGCCCCGCCCGTCGTCGGTGACACGGATGAGCCGCCGGCCGCCGGCCTCGATCGTGACCTCGACCGCCTTGGCGCCAGCGTCGAGCGCGTTCTCGACCAATTCCTTGATCGCCGCGGCCGGCCGCTCGATCACTTCCCCCGCGGCGATGCGGTCGATGGTCAAGGGATCGAGACGGCGAATCGGCATGGGGGCGCAAACCTCGTCCTGATCTTATTGCATCGGCGCCGCGGCGTCGCGGTCCGGGCGTGGCTCGGCAGCAACTTTGCGCAAGCCGGCGGCCTTGGCGCCGCCTGTCAGCCCTTGTTTCCTAGAGGCGGCCGGCCGAACGGCTCCCGCGCAGAAAGTTTACGCGCATGAGTGTTTTCAGAGACTTAAGGTCTCCTTTGCGCGCGCTCTACGCCCCCGGCCCGCGGGCGCGAACCCCTCCTTGCGCGACCAGATTGGCCGCTCGACGCGGACACGTTAGATTCGGTGGATGAGGAGGAGGACCGATGACCTTCGAGGGCGGATGCTATTGTGGACAAGTGCGCTATGCAGCCGAGGGCGGGCCGGTTCTCAGGGCGCAATGCCATTGCCGCCAATGCCAGTATTTCAGCGGCGGCGCGCCGAACCTGTTCATGCTGATGCCGCCGAAAGGGTTCCGCTATGTGAGCGGCGCGCCCAAAGACTTCACCCGCAGCGATCTCGAGCAGGCGGTGACGCGCGAATTCTGCGAGCATTGCGGCACGCATCTCACGACCCGGCGCCCGGGCCTGCCGTTCGTGATCCTGAAGGTCGGAACCCTCGACGACCCGAGCCTGTTCGGCGGCCCGCAAATTGCGATCAACACGAGCGACATGCAGCCGTTTCACATCATCCCCGAGGGCCTGCCGGCGTTCGAGCGCGAGCCGCCGCCCTGACAAAAAAGTGGACTTCCCCGCGGCGCGGAGGCGGGAGATTTTGCTCGCTCGCATCCAATAAGGGGGAAGGGCGGCCATGACATTGCAGGGGAGCCGAGGCAGGACATATTCGCGCAGGCGCGCTCTGCGTCTGGGGCTGCAAGGCGTGGCGCTCTGCGCGAGCCCGGCCATGCCGGCCATATGTCCTCCTGACCCTGGCCCGGCCGGCGCATCCGCGGTCGAGGCGGCGATCGCCGCCGCGAAGCCCGCCTCCAACATCCCCTCGATCAGCTATGCGCTGATCTCCTGCGGCAAGGTTTATGCGGCCAACGCGCATGGAACGGCGAGCCCGAACGTGGCGGCCTCATCCTCGACGCTCTATCAGGCCGCCTCAATCTCAAAAACGCTCGCGGCGGTCGGCGCGCTCTACGCGATGCAGACCAATGCGAAGGGCTGCACCCTCGATTCCGACGTCACTTCGTTTCAGACATCATGGAAACTGCCGAGCGGAACGACGGGCGTCACGTTGCGGCGCCTTCTCGGCATGACGGCAGGGGCGAACGTGCATGGCTATCCGGGCTATGAGGAGACCTGCACCAGCTCGGTGAATTGCCTGGTTCCGGCGCTCGCGACGATTCTCAACGGCTGCCCCGGCAGCCCGGCGGTGACGATCGGCGGGACGCCCGGGACAGACTGGGCCTATTCCGGCGGCGGCTATGAGATCGCCGAATCGCTGATCGGCGACGTGATGGGCATGGCTTATGGCGACTTTGTGCAGGCGAAGGTCCTTACGCCCCTGAACATGATGAGCTCGACCTGGGGCGTGCCGATGCCGCAGGCTTTCCAGAGCGAGGCGGCTTACGCCTATGTGAAGCCCGGCGCGCCGGTTTCGACCCAGTGGAACGCCTATCCGCAACTGGCCGCGGCGGGCTTATGGACGACGCCGACTGATCTGGCGAAGCTCCTGATCGAAGTCGGCAATGCGCTCGGCGATAACGGGACGGTTCTGACGCCGGCGAGCGCGGTCGCCATGCTCTCCCCGGTCGACAATTTCCAATATGGCCTGGGCGGGGCGATCCGAAACATCGGCCAGCCGAACTCGAGCCTCTTGTTCATGAAGAACGGCGCAAATTTCGGCTTCACCAACTGGCTCGCCTTCTATCCTGAACTGGGGGGCGGAGAAGGTCTGGTGGTGTTCACCAACTATGTCGCAGAGCCAAAGGTCTTTGCGTCGATCTTCGCAGCGGCGGCCAAGGCGATGAACTGGCCGAGTTTCCCCGGTCTCCAGGACAGCGGCCCGCCGGTCAGCGGCTGAGCGCCGTCGCGTCTCCCGGAGGGAGAAGGGAAGTTCAAAACCCCTCCGGCCGGCCGACCACGGTCGTATGTAGCGAGCCGTCGCCGAAGGCGCGATGCGCCGCGCGCTTGACGCTCTCCATCGTCACCGCGCCGATCTCGCGATTGCGCTCGACCAGCCACTCGGGCGCCCGGCGCTCGAGCTGGATATGGACGAGCTGGGAAGCGATCTTGGCGGATGTGTCGAAGCGCAGCGGATAGGAGCCGATGAGATAGGTCTTGCCTTTCTCCAGCTCCTCTTCGTTGAGCCCGTTCAGCGCCACGTCGCGGATCTCCGCCGAGGCGACGTCGAAGGATTTGCGCGCCCGCTCGTTCTTGGTCGTCGTGCCGCCGTAGAAATAAGCGCCATGCTCGAGGGAATAGAAGGTCCCGAACACGGTATAGGCGAGCCCGCGCTTCTCGCGCACCTCGCGAAAGAGGCGCGACGTCATCGAGCCCGAGCCGCCCAGGACATGCGCGGCGACGACGCTCGGGATGAAGTCCGGGTCGTCGCGCTTGAGCGCCGGGCGGCCGAAGCGGATCGTCGATTGCGGCACGTCGAGGTCAACCTTTTCGATCGCGCCCAAGCCGGCGAACGCGGCCTCGGCGACAGGTTTCAGCTTGCCCCTGGCCGGCAGGTCGGCGAACGCCTTGTCGACCAGCGCCGCCGCATCCTTTTCGTCGATCGCCCCGACGACCGCGATCAACAGCTGGTCGCGCGCAATCCCCCGCCTGGCGGCGTCGACGAGATCGGCCCGCTCAATACGCGCCAGCGTTTCGAGCGTGCCGTCGGCCGGCTGGCCATACGGGTGATGGGGGAAGGACTTCGCCTTCCAGTTGCGGTTAGCGAGCGTCGCCGGATCGTTGGCGTCGTGGCGCAGGCGCGCGTTCATGTGCTCGCGCACCCGCTCGAACGGCTCCTCATCGAACCGCGGCGCATTGACCGCAAGGCGCAGCAATTCTCCGGCGCGATCGAGGTTCTTTGTGAGCGTGCGCATCCGCCCGCTCCAATGATCGCGGTCGCAGTGGAACGACATTTCGACCGCTTTCTCGTCGAGAGCGCGGTGAAACGCCTGCGAATCGAGATCCCCCGCGCCCTCGTCGAGAAGGGCCGCCGTCAGGGCGCCCAATCCCGCCTTTGCCGCCGGGTCCTGCGCCGCTCCGCCGCGCATGGCGAATTCGAGCGAAACCAGCGGCACCGCATAGGACGGCACGAGCCAGAATTTGAGGCCGCCCGGGGTCGTCACGACGTCGACATTGACGGCGGAATGCGAAGGGGAAACCGGAAAGTGCTTTTGCATGAGCGTTTCCATGGGGTTCGTCTTTTTGGCCCCGTGAGGAGCGGGAGATTGCGGCCGCCTCAGGCCGCCTCGTCGATGAGCGGCGTGAGGTGCCCGGTCACCGCCGGCTTGTGAACGAGCCAGCCGCGCGCCGCCTGGATCACGTCCTCGGCGCTGACCCGTTCCATCCTCGCCGGCCATTCCTCAACATCGCGCAAGGTCTGGCCGATCGCCAGCGAGGAGCCGTACCAGCGCGCGAGGTCCGATTGGCTGTCGCGGGCGTAGATGGCGTCGGCGACGAGCCGCGTCTTGGCCCGCTCGAGGTCGCCGGCGTCGAAGCCGCCTTCCACAAATCTCGCCAGCGCCCGCTCGAACGCCTTGTCGAGCGTCTCGAGCGTGACCCCCGGCGCGGGCGTCATGTGGGCGATGAACCGGCTCTCATCGAGCGCCGCGCCATGATAATAGGCCCAGGCGGAGACCGCGAGCTTCTCCTCGATCACCAGCGTGCGATAGAGAAAGCTGGTTTGCCCGCCTCCGAGCAGGTGGGCGAGCATTTCGAGCGCTTCGGCCTCACCCTCGCGCGCGGTGCGGGCTGACGGCGCGAGATAATGCCGCTGCCACCCCGGCTGCTCGACTTTGTCGTCGGAGACCGTGACCAGCCGGTTGGCGACGGTCGGCGGCTCCAGCGGGCGGATGCGCTCTGGCTTCGCCCCGCGCGGCTTGATTTTGCCGTAAGTCTCCTCGGCCAGCTTCCGCGCTTCGTCCGGCTCGACATCCCCCGCCACCACCAGGATGGCGTTCTCTGGCGTGTAAAAGCGCCGGTAATAGGCGAGCGCGTCCTCGCGGTTCAGGCCCTCGATCTCGTGCCCCCAGCCGATCACTGGAATCCCATAAGGATGATGGGTGAAGAGCGCCGCCTGCACCGCCTCGCCGAGTTGGGCGCCGGGGTCGCTGTCGCAATGCATGCGCCGCTCCTCCAGCACCACATCCCGCTCGGGCCCGACGATGTCGTCAGTGAGGGTCAAGCCCGTCATGCGGTCGGCCTCGAACGCCATGCAGGCCTTGAGGTGCTGCTTGGCGATCTGCTGGAAATAGGCGGTGAAATCGTTGCCGGTGAAGGCGTTCTCCATGCCGCCGACCTCGGAGACGAATTCCGAAAACTCGCCCTTGGGATGGCGCTTCGTGCCTTTGAACATGAGATGTTCGAGGAAGTGGGCGATGCCCGACTTGCCCAGCGGATCGTCGGCCGCGCCGTTACGGTACCAGACCATGTGGGTCACGACCGGGGCGCGATGATCGGGAATGACGACGACGTCGAGGCCGTTCGAAAGAGTGAAACTCGCCACCTGGGGCGCGGAGGAAGCAGAAGACGTCATCGCGGTCCGATCGAAGTTGGCGAGCGCCGCACAACCGGCCGGGATGAGGCCCAATCGTGACGGTTGAGCGACATATAAGGCGCCGCGCGGCGGCCCGCTAGGCGGGGGCGGCCGCCGCCCGCCGCTAGCGCGCCCGCGCCTTGAGCGCCTCCGTGATCTCGTCGAGCGCCTTTGGATCCTCGATCGTCGCCGGCGTTACCCATGGGTCCTCGTCGGCGATCTTCTTTATCGTGCCGCGCAAGATCTTGCCCGAGCGGGTTTTGGGCAGGCGGGGCACGACGATCGCGGTCTTGAAGGCGGCGACCGGGCCGATCCTGTCGCGCACCAGCTTCACCACCTCCTTCTCGATCTCCTCCGGCGGCCGGTTCACGCCCGCCTTCAACACGAGAAAGCCGCAAGGGGTCTCGCCCTTGATCTCATCCTTGACGCCGAGCACCGCGCATTCGGCGACGTCCGGGTGCGAGGCGACCACTTCCTCCATGCCGCCGGTCGACAGGCGATGGCCGGCGACGTTGATGATGTCGTCGGTCCGCCCGAGGATGGTGAGATAGCCGTCCTCGTCGATGAGGCCGGCGTCGGCGGTTTTGTAATAGCCGGGGAATTCGTGGAGATAGCTTTCCCGCATCCGCTCGTCCTGGCGGTAGAGCGTGGGCAGGCCGCCGGGCGGCAGGGGCAGCTTGACGACGATCGAACCCATCGTCCCGACGGCTAAGGGCTTCGCCGCCTCATCGACGACGCGAACGTCGTAGCCCGGCATCGGCACGCTCGGCGAGCCGCGTTTGACTGGCAGCAACCCCAAGCCGACCGGATTGGCGGCGATCGCCCAGCCGGTCTCGGTCTGCCACCAGTGATCGACAACCGGGACGCGCAAAACCGTCTCGGCCCAGGCGACCGTGTCCGGGTCGGCGCGCTCGCCTGCGAGAAACAACGTGCGCAACGACGCGATGTCGTAGTTCTTGAGGAGCTTCGCCTCAGGATCCTCCTTGCGCACGGCGCGCAAGCCGGTCGGCGCGGTGAAGAACGCCGCCACCTTGTAGTCTTCGATCACCCGCCAGTAGGCGCCGGCGTCCGGCGTCCCGATCGGCTTGCCCTCGTAAAGGACGCTGGCGCAGCCGTGGATGAGCGGCCCGTAGACGATGTAGGAATGGCCGACGACCCAGCCGATGTCGGAGCCGGACCAGTAGGTCTCGCCGGGCTTGACGTCATAGATCGCCGACATCGACCATTCGAGCGCGACGAGATAGCCGCCGATGTCGCGCACCACGCCCTTCGGCGCGCCGGTGGTGCCGGAGGTGTAGAGAATATAGAGCGGATCGGTCGCGGCGAGGTCGGCGCAGGGCGCCCGCTTTCCCGCCGCTTTCGCCGCGTCGACCAGAATCGCCCAGTCGCGGTCGCGCGGCGCGTTCATCTCCGCCCTCGACCTGCGGCCGCTGATAGACGACGCAAGCCGCCGGCTTGCGCCTGGCGAGAGCAATCGCGAGATCGAGCAGGGGCTTATATTCGACGATTCGGCCCGGCTCGATTCCGCAGCTCGCAGTCAGAACGACCTTTGGCTCGGCGTCGTCGATGCGGGTCGCAAGCTCCTTGGCGGCGAAGCCCCCGAACACCACCGAATGGACGGCGCCGATGCGCGCGCATGCAAGCATGGCGACGATCGCCTCGGGGATCATCGGCATATAGATGAGAACCCGGTCGCCCGCCTCAACCCCGAGATCGCTGAGGACGGCGCCGAGCGTCGCCGTCTCGTCCATGAGTTCGCGATAAGTGAAGGCGCGTTTCGTCGCAGTGACGGGGCTGTCGTAGTAGAGCGCGATCCTGTCGCCGCGGCCGGCCTCGACATGCCGGTCGAGCGCGTTGAAGCAGGCGTTCAGGCGGGCGTCGGGGAACCAGCGGCCATAGACGCCGGCGTCCGGGTCGAAAATGCGCTTGGGCTGGCTTGTCCAGGCGATCTCGCGCGCCGCCTCGGCCCAGAAGGCTTGCGGATCGGCGCGCCAGCGATCATAGGTCTCATGATAGCCGCTGGTCATCGTTTCGCTCCCTTCGGCGCCAAACTTGGGCGCGGCCTCATCTGGCGCGCGAATTGTCGCGCCTTGAGCACTGGAACGCAACGCAGGCCGACCGCGACTTTCGGCCAATGGGCCGTTTCGCGGCTGCCTTGAGGACGAGGATGAATGTCGGGAGACACACAATTCCATCTTGCTGCGGTCCGGGCGGAGATCCTGGCCGGCCTGCCGAAGGGCGGGTTTCCCGGGCCTGACGTGCTGGCGACGCCGGTCTTTCTCGCTGGCCGTCTCGCAGTCGGTTAAGGACGGTCCATGCGCCGAAGCGCTTGTCCGCCTCGAATCCCAGTTCGAACAGGGCGCCTATGAACGCCGTCAAGCCGGTCGCCCCGGCCCACGGGCGCATGGTCGAACAAATTCCAGCCTTCGCGGCGATCGGCGTCGTCGGCTATGTCGTCGACGCGGGCATCACCTTTGTCTGCGCCAAATATGTCGGCCTGCCGCCGGAACTCGCCCGCCCGCCAGGCTTCATCATCGCAACGATCGTCAATTTCGCGCTCAACCGAGCGATCACGTTCCGCCATTCGCGCGCGCCAGTCTTGCGCGCCTTCCTCCGCTATTGCGGCGTGGCCTCGGTCGGGCTGGCGGCCAACTACGCTGTCTATTCGGCCTGCGTCATTTTGGCCCCTCGCGTCGGGATCGCCGTCACGCCGGCGATCCTGCCATTATTCATCGCCATCGGCAGCGGCGCTGGCGATGATCCTGACCTTCGTCGGCTTTCGGCACTTCGCCTTCCGCCATTGAGAAGTGTCGATTCTGTCGCCCAAAGCGCGCCCTGACAGGCTATGATCGCAGCGAAGCGCCGTGGAGCTCCGCCCGATGTCCCTCTCGCCCTACGATCGCGATCTCGATCGCAATCCCGCTAATTATCAGCCGCTGACGCCGCTCTCTTTTCTCGAGCGCGCCGCTGCGGTGTTTCCGGATCGGCTGGCGATCGCTCACGGGGCGTTGCGCCGCAGCTATCGCGAGTTCGACGCGCGAACGAAGAAACTCGCCTCCGCGCTCGCCAAGCGAGGCTTCGTTCGCGGCGACACCGTCGCGGTCATGCTCGCCAACACGCCCGCGATGCTCGAATGCCACTACGGCGTCCCGATGTGCGGCGCCGTCCTCAACGCGCTCAACACCCGCCTCGACGCAGCCTCGATCGCCTTCATGCTCGACCACGGCGAGGCAAAAGCGATCGTGGTCGACCGCGAATTCTCCGGGGTCATCGGCGGGGCGCTCAAGCGCGCCAAGGTCCGCCCGCTGGTCGTCGACTACGACGATCCCGAATACGACGGGCCTGGCGAGCGGCTGGGGGATCTCGACTACGAGGCCCTGATCGCCGAGGGGGACAAAGCTTACGAGCGGTCGGCGCCCGGCGACGAATGGGACGCGATCGCGCTCAACTATACTTCGGGTACGACTGGCGATCCGAAGGGCGTCGTCTACCACCATCGCGGCGCCAATCTGCTCGCCGCCGGCAACATCCTCACCGCCGACGTCGGTCGCCATCCGGTCTATCTCTGGACCCTGCCGATGTTCCATTGCAACGGCTGGTGCTTTCCCTGGTCGATCAGCGTGAAGGCGGGCGTGCATGTCTGCCTGCGGCAGGTGCGGGCCGGGCCGATCTTCGATCTCATCGCCGAGCACAAGGTGACCCACATGTGCGGCGCGCCGATCGTCATGTCTGTCCTGCTCAACGCCGGCCCCGACGAGAAGCGGCCGCTGCCTCACGTCGTGCGCTTCTTCACCGCCGCCGCGCCGCCGCCTGCCGCAGTGCTGAAGGCCATGGGTGAGGCCGGCTTCGAGGTGACCCACCTCTATGGCCTGACCGAGGTCTATGGGCCGGCGGTGGTCAATGACTGGAAGGAGGAATGGAGCGCGCTCGACGCCGAGGCGCAGGCGCATCTCAAAGCCCGCCAGGGCGTTCGCTACCATGCGCTCGAGGCGCTTGACGTCATGGACCCCGATACGATGCAGTCCGTCCCCGCCGACGGCGAGACGATGGGCGAAGTGATGTTCCGCGGCAATGTGGTGATGAAGGGCTATCTCAAAAACAAAGCCGCGACCGACAAGGCGTTCGCCGGCGGCTGGTTCCATTCGGGCGACCTCGGCGTCAAGCACAAGGACGGCTACGTGCAACTGCGCGACCGGTCGAAGGACATCATCATTTCCGGCGGAGAGAACATTTCGTCGATCGAGGTCGAGGACGCTTTGTTCGAGCACCCGGGCGTCCAGCTCGCGGCGGTGGTGGCGCGGCCGGACGACAAATGGGGCGAGACGCCGTGCGCTTTCGTCGAGATGAAGCCGGGCAAGAGCGCGACCGCTGAGGAGCTCATCGAATGGTGTCGGGCGCGGCTCGCGCGCTACAAGTGCCCGCGCCATGTCGTGTTCGCCGAAATCCCGAAGACGTCGACCGGCAAGGTGCAGAAGTTCGCGCTGCGCGAGCGCGCAAAACGGATCGAGGGGGAGCAAGCCTAGCCGATGCAGTCCGACGCCTGGCCGCAATATTGCCGCGCCGCGTTGGTCCGGTCGGTGGCCAGCGCGGCGGCGCAGTTTCCCGGTCCCAGCGAAGAGGCGCCGAAGCGGGTCCATGACGTGCGCAAGACGCTGAAAGAGGCGCGCGCGATCGCGCGGCTTTTTCTTCACTGCGTCGGCGAACCGGCTCGGGTCACGATCACGACACTCGCCGCGACGCGTCGCCAGATCGGCCGGGCGCGTGACCTCGACGTGATGGCGATTCGCGTGCAGCGTCTCGAGCCCGCGCCCGAGGTTTCCGAACCGCTGATGGCCGCAATTGCGCGCGAGCGAGAGGCGGCTCAGCGCGCTCGCCGCGGCCTCTCCGCCACCGCGCCACGGCCGCGGCTCAACGCGATCGTGAGGCGCGTTGCGGGATGGGACTTGAGCGCGGTCGGAACCGGTGAGATTGTCGCCGCGGTCGCTCGCACCTATCGGCAGGCGCGTAAGCGCGGGCGCCTCGCCTTCGACGGCGACGATCCGGTCGCGCTGCATGCCTTTCGCGCCCGCGTGGTCGATCTGCGCTATCAGCTCGCGCTTCTTTCCTGCGCGTGGCCGGAGGCGCTGAGCGCGCAGGCGGAAGCTTTGAACGAGCTGCGCGAGGCGCTCGGCGACTTCAACGATCTCCATGTGCTCGGAACATTCGCGGCCGAGCACGGCGAGTTGCCGCCGCAGGCGCTGGAAGACCTCGGCGCCCGCATCGAGTCGAAGCAGAACAAGCTCAGGCGCCGCGCTAACGTCGAGTTCGAGCGGCTGTTCGCCGAAAAGCCGAACGCGTTTGCGACTCGCATCGCGGCCTATCTCGGCCATCCGGTGATAGAGCCGGAGGTCACGCAGGGCGAGCCGGCCGCGGCCAAGGCTGTTCCGGCGGTTTAGCAATCTCCACCCAAGTCCTTTTTGGCGTGATGCAACTGTGGCCTAAAGTTGACAGGCGTCGACCTTTCGATCACGTTTAACCACGCTCGGGGGTGAGGACTGGCCGTTCGGAAGGCCGGCGTGGCTTGCCCGCCGAGACGACAAGATCGGGAGGACGTTGGAGGGATATTCCTCGGACGCCCCCCGTTGTGCGCAAAAAACGGGGAACATCGGGATGAAATATCGAGTCTGGACCGCGCTGCCGCTCCTCGCGGGGTTGTGTTTCGCCGGAAGCGCTCAGGCGCTTACGGTCAATTTCTCGTTCGGCGGGGACGGCAACGCCAGCGGCTCCGGAACCCTCACCGTCGGTTCCAACCCATACGCCGACAAGACGGGCATTTTCGGCACGCTGGCCAATCTGCTCGGTCCTTCCGGCCCTCCTCCGAGCTTCTCGGGCGCGGTCGATCCCGCGAATTCGCTCGCGATCACCGGCGCCATCGGCCTCTTCTCGGATTTGGCTCTGGGTATCAATGGTGTCGGGATCACTGGCGTCTTGGCGACAAATCCTCAAAACCACTTCGACCCTGATCAGACCATTCCCCATAGCTTTGGCTGGTATCCGGCGCCCGGAAGCGTCTCCTACGACAATCTGTTTTATCCGGGCGGGGCTGCGCCCATCACCTGCATCGGCGTGCCCCCCGGCGGCTTGTTCGATGACTATGGCGTGTTCTTCACGCTCGCCAACGGGGATCTCGTGGATCTCTATTCCAACGGCGGCAGCGGGCCGGGCGACTATGGTGTGGTTGTCTGGGCCGATGGGGCGGCTGATTACACGAGCGCAGGGGGCCTTTCTGTCTCGACGCCCGAGCCGTCCACCTGGGCGATGATGGTCCTCGGCTTCGCCGGCCTTGGTTTTGCCGGCTATCGCAGCTCGCGCAAAACAGCAGGTGTCGTCGCCTAGCGCCTGATCGCCGGCTTCGACAACCAGGGCGCGAGGCCGCCGATACGCCAGCGCAAATAAGCGCCCATAAACGCCACTAAACGCGCCTAAACGCTAGTAAAATGACTCCAATTTACTAGCGTTTATTTTTCCGAATCGAGACTTTTCAAAGCGTTGCGAGCGATTGGAGTAAAAAAATTCTCCCTTTCGCCTTCACTCGCGCGCCGGTTGTGGTTGAGCCAGAATGTCAAACAGCGACGGCCTCTCCTCGCCCGGGTGGACCCAAGCGCGAGGCGGATTCCGATACGGAGAATACATACCTAATATTTCTGATTTTGTCAAGACAAAAGCCCCCGCTAGACAAAGTCGGGCCCGACAGGCGCTCGGTTCCCTCCCGCGAGCGGTTTGACGGTCGAAGGGCGGCGCGTGATCCGCCGAGACGTTTGACGCCGCCTGAGACGCAAATGGATCTTTTTCATTTTTCTCTCAAAAGCCCCATTGAAACAACCCGATCCGGACGAATAAAACCGATAGAATTGAGGCATTTCTGCTTGGGTTTCCTTGGATTTGCTTTGCAAGGAATGCGCGACGCCGGTTGAATCCGGGCTTTGCGCGGCGAGACCCGGTCGACCGGCTAATGGGAGGAAACGTGCAATGCGGACTTTTGCTTTCGTCGCCGGTCTTGTCGTCTGCGGCCTGGCGAGCGCAGCGGCGGCGAATGCGATGACGGTGACCAGCCCGGACATCAAGCCGGGCGGCAAAATCGCCGATGAGCAGGTGTTCAATGGCTGGGATTGCACCGGCAAGAACGTGTCGCCGGCGCTCGCCTGGTCGGGCGCGCCCAAGGGGACCAAGAGTTTCGCCGTCAGCATGTACGATCCCGACGCGCCGACCGGCAGCGGTTTCTGGCACTGGTGGGTCGCCAACATTCCGGCGAGCGTCACATCGCTGCCAAAGGGCGCGGGAAGCGGAACCGGGCTGCCCGACGGCGCGGTGCAGCCGCACAATGACTTCAGCCTGGCCGGGTATGGCGGCCCGTGTCCGCCCAAGGGCAAGCCGCATCATTACGTAATCACGGTCTATGCGCTCAAGGCCGACAAGCTCGACGTCGACGCCAACGCCTCCGCGACGGTCTTTGGCTTTGACGCCAATGCGAACGCGCTGGCTAAGGCGACGCTGACCGGCCTCTATGGCCGGTGAGGACCGGATCGCAGGAAGCCCAGTGGAGGAAGGTCGGGCGCGTCGCGACGGCGGCCTGGGAGAAGACCGCCGCCGCGGCGCTCGTCGCCACCCCCGATCTCCGACGGCGGAGCACCGTTCGCCTATGTCAGCCGGCGACCGCGTGGTCTATGGGGATAAATACCTATGGGACGACGAGGTTCGCTGGCGCGCCCGCTTCGATTCACCCCGAGGCAGGACGGCTAGGCTCCGCCTCGCGCCCCGACCAGAAGCGCGAGGCCGAACGCCAGCACCGCGAGCGCGGCGGCGAATTCGAATCCCTTCGCCACCAGCGCAAGGCGCGAATTTTCCCCAGCCGCAAGGCGCATCGCCGTCGACTTGGCGAAGACGGCGGTCCAGGCGAGCGCCCCAGTCGTGACCGCCGTGCCGATCGCCATGGCGAACGCGGCCGCGAACTCCAGCCGCGAACAATCCCTGCGTCATGGCGAACACCAGCACCAGAATCGCGCCCGAGCACGGCCGCGCGCCCGCGGCGATCACCGTTCCGGCCGCGTCGCGCCAGGAAAATGATCCGTCGAGCCGAGCAGGGTCGGGAGCGTGGACATGACCACATGCCTCTGTCGCCTCGGCCGGCCCTTCCGCCGCGCCGGGCGGACCGGGGCGATAGGCCGCGGCCGAGAGGCCGAACGCAGGCCGCCCCCACGCAACGCCCGCGTAAGCCGGGGCGGCAGCCACCGCGCGGCGGCGATCGGCATGCCGGGCGAACGCCGCTATCAGCGCTCCGCCCTTGCGCCAGACCAGCCACGCGCCAACAGCGGCGATGCTGCAATAGCTCGCGAGGTCGATCCAGTCAGCGGCGTGGTTCATCTCCGAAGCGGTGGCGGTGAAGACGAACCCGGCCGCGCCGACGAGCGCAATCGCAATCACGGCCTGGAGCAGCGCCGCCATCAGCGCCATCAGGGCGCCGCGCTTGAGCGACGTTTCGTTGGCCAGCATGTAGGAGGCGAGGACCGCCTTGCCGTGACCGGGACCGGCGGCGTGCACCACGCCATAGGCGAGACCGAGGCCGACGAGGCCTAAAGCCGCGCTCGGCTGGCCGTGCAGCGCATGCACCCTGGCCGCGATGAGATGGGTGAGCCACGACTGCTGCGCCATGAGCCAGCCGGCGAGGCCTTCAGGGCCCCCTCCGCTCTCGCCGCCGGCGACCGCGAACGGCCGCGAGCCGAATTGCGCTGATGCGGCCGCGACGGAGACGCTCCAGGCCGCGCATCCAACGCCGACGTGAACGATCGCCCGCATGCGGCGCGCTGCGAGCCGATCGAATGGCGCGCTTTTCCGCGAAAAACCGGCGGCCACTTTTTCGCAAGCCGCTTTCGTCATGGGCACGCGACGATGGCGGCGCTCGCCATTTTGAAACCGAAATTGGTTCCCGGCGCGAGGTTGGTGAAGTACGATTCCGTCAGTTTCTGCTTGTCGCTCGCCTCGAGCGGCTTCGGCTTCGCGACGGTGACCTCGCACCCTTGCGGCGCGGAGACCAGCTTCACCGGCTCCTTGTCGTCGAATTCGAAGTCGATGAAAAATTCCGGATCGGCGACGCGGAGCGTGAGAAACTTGCCGACCGGCTCGGGCGTCTTGAGCGGCAACGTGACGTGAAACTGGACCAGATGGTCGGGCCGCTCCTGCATCCAGTAGTCGGTGACCCTGCCGAAATCCATAGCTTTGCCGCCGATCTTCAGGGTGGTGAAATAGCCGACCTCGGCGAGACTGCCGGCGTTCTCCTTGGCCAGCGAGGCGAACTGCTCCTTGCCCGCGAGCTGGCCGGGCGGCGCGAGGCCCTGGATGGCGAAAGATGAATACATCTCATCGAAAACCCAGTCGTGAATCACCGCTGAAACCTTGCCCTCGGGGTTGAACTCGATTTGGCTCTTGACGGTGATCCAGACGTGCGGGTGCGCGCTGGCCGGCGCCGCCGCTGCGAGCCACAACGCGAGTCCCACCGCCGCTGCTCGCCAATTCCGCCGCCGGCCGTCCATAGCGAAGCTTCCTTGCGGGCAAAGTGCGGCGACCAGATGGCGCGCGGCTTGATCATGGTTGAGCGAATCTTAACCCTGCATGGTTCAGCGTTTCTTAAGCCAATCGGCTCAAGTTTCGCGCCATGGCGCGTCGCGTTTCGCCTGTTGTGCTCGCGTTTATCGCGGCTCCGTGTCTGACGAGCTGCGGATTCCTCGGCCGTCCCGAGCGGCCGATCTGGCGAACGCAGGCCGAGGAGGCCTGCTTCGCCCGCAGGCAGGTCACGCTCTCCGACACCATCATCGCCGCGCCCGAGATCGACGGTCCGGGCATTTGCGGCATGACGCGTCCGCTCAAGGTGTCGGCGCTCGCCGAAGGTTCGATTGCGATCGACAAGCCGCTCACCATCGACTGTCCGATGGTTCCCGCGCTCGAGGCCTGGCTCAACACGATCGTCGAGCCCGACGCTCAGGCCCGCTTCGGGCAAAGGGTCGCGACCGTCAACGTGTTCGGCGCCTATAGCTGCCGGGGCATCGACAATATGCCCGGCGCGCGTCTCTCCGAGCACGCTTTCGGCAACGCGGTCGACGTCGCGGGCTTCACGCTCGCGGACGGCCGGCGCATCGATTTCGTCCACGACTGGAAGAGCGCCGGCACTCAGGAAGCGGCGTTCCTGCACGAGGCGCACGCCGGCGCCTGCCAGTATTTCACCACGGTCCTAGGCCCAGGCGCGGACATCTTCCACTACAACCACATCCATCTCGATCTCGCCAATCACGGCTCGACCGACACCGGCCCGAGGCGCATCTGCAAGCCGACGCCCGCGCCCGACCTCCTGCCGGCGCCCGCCGCGCCCGACGGCCTGCCGCCGGCGCCTGAACTCGATGAGCCGCTCGACATCGCGCACTTGAGCGCGCCCGCCGCCGCTCCGCCTCCGGCCGACGCCTCGTCCGGACCGGGCGACGGCCCGGACGTCGCCCTGCCGCCGGCGCCGATCGGCGCAAGCAATCCTTCGCCTATCCTGCCGGCCGGCGCCGATCCAAGGCTCGATCCGAGCCCGACGTCGTCGATCCGCCGCCACGGCGGCTAGGAATCGCCCTGGCGTGGCGCCGAGGACGCGAGGCGGGTCGGCTGGCGAACGAGCTTCCAGGCCGTCACGGCCTCGCGCCGGGAAACCATTCGACATGCTCGTCCCCGCTGCGCCCGTAATAGACCGCGCGGCGCCCGGCGAGGCTGACGAAATAGCCGACGCAGCCCGCGTCCGCGATCCGGCGGCAGAATTCGCCATAAGCGATCTCCTGCCGCTGGATGGCGCGAACCGCCTTCTCCACGCCTTCGGCCGAGAACTCCATCGCCGCGCCGCCGGCCTGGTGGACCTCAACCTCCTCGAAATCGCCATCGGGCATGTAGTAGGTCTTCCGGCCGGCGACGAGGTCGGCGTGGTAGCGCTCTATCCCGACTTGCGCCAGCGCCTTGACCACCTCTGGGAAGGTGATGCGCTCCTCGTCCGAAGCCTCGCTCATTTCGCGCACGACATCCTTCACATGGGCGTTCATCTCGTTGCTCCTCTCGTCTTCGTGCGGCCGTCAATCGACCGGCGCTCCGCGCAGGCCTTTCCGGCGCACGATGTCCTTCATCGCCGCCGCGATCGTCTCGCGCGTCTCGCGATCGAGAGCGGCGAAAAACTCCTGGTCATTCTCATCCGCCAGGGCTGCGAGCTTCGGGGTGACCGCGCGCCCCTGACGGGTGAGCGCCAGCGACTGGAAGCGCCGGTCGCCGGCGGTGGCGCGCCTGACGATCAACGCCTTGACGATCAGGCGGTCGGCGAGCTTCGAGATCGCGCCGCGGGTCATGCCGAGCCGATCGGCGAGCGCGCTCGGCGCGCTCTCGCTGTCGTAGAGCTCACGCAGGACGACCCACTCGGCGACCGTTACCCCGCGCCCCGCAAGCTTGAGGCTGAAAGCGTGCGACACGTGGTTCGACACGTAGCGAAGCCAGTAGCCGAGATGCGATTCGAGCGAACTCAATTCCGTCGGGCGCGCCACGCCGCCTCCATCAGTTTCCTCGGAAACTATCAGCAGACAGTTTCCTTGTCAACTGACCTCATCGATCCGCCGTCGCGTCGGTCGTGCATTGGGTGGGCTCGGGTCAAAAATTGGACGCCGATTTGCGCCTGATCGCGCTTGCCGTCGTTTCCTGTCGTTGGCGCCGGGACGATCTGCTAGCTTGCGGCCGTTCGCGTGGCGTTCAGTCGCCTCGAGGGGAGAGCCTCATGGCCTTGGCATGGAGTTCGCGCGCGGCGCCGGTCAGCTATTCGGCGTCGGCTAAACTGATGCACTGGTTTGTCGCGGCCGCGGTGATCGTGCTCCTCGCCTTGGGCCCGGTGATGAAGAGGCTCGTCCCCGAGGGCTCGCTCAGGGACAATCTCTACAATTTCCATGAGGCGCTCGGCGCGCTTGTCCTCATCGTCATGGTCGTGAGGCTCGCCAGGCGCTTAGCCTTCGGCGTGCCCGCCCCGGACGCGTCCATGCCGCTTGTCGAGCAGCGCGCTTCACTCTGGGCGCAATACGTCCTCTACGCTCTCCTATTCGTCACGACTGTGCTCGGGTGGGCAGGGACGAACGCTTATGGCGATCCGGTCAGCGTCTTCGGGCTCTTCGACTTTCCCGCCATCCTCGGCAAGGATCAGCCGCTGTCGGACCGCATTTTCGTCTGGCATCTGATCTGCGGGATTGTGATCGGTGTGATTGTCGCGCTCCATGTCGCGGGCGCGCTCTACCATTGGCTGGTCAAAGGCGATCGCGTCCTGCAGCGCATGCTGCCTGGCAATTGAACGCTGCGAAACATGCGCCGCCGCTCCAGTCTTGAGCCTCTTACGATGCAGTCGCCGCAAGGGGAGCGTCAGAAAGGCCCGACTGAGAGCGCCACTGGTCCGTCGCGGAGGCGGTTCGGGCGCAGCCGATGGTGCAGTGCGCATTGCAGCCTTTCGGTGTGTCGAATTGCTCGCGAAGGTCAGCATAGGTGTAGGCGAGGAGGTCCTTCGAGAAACTCTCCCGCGTCTGGTAGCACCAGTGCACGCTGCCGAACTCGTCCACGTAGAGATAGCGGGAGCCCGAGCGACACTTGAAGGGCGCTTCGCCGGACTCGATCATCTTCCCCCGGTAACCGAAGGCTTCGTTCGCACGGTCGCCGATGCGGCGCTTCGCTTCATCATACGCACTCAGTTCCTCGTGCGACAGCCGCGACTGACCGTTCTCGTCATGAACCAGCAGAATGCGCGGCGTGAAGCCGTGGGCCTTCGCGAAGTCCACGACCTCGAGAGCCTCTTCCGCCGGCGCGCTTCCGATGACGCCGCTCATGACCACCTTGAAGGTGGCCTTCTCGGCTAGGAGTTCCAGCTTCTTTCGCAAGGGCTTTAAGGTTTTCGCGGTGACCCTGTTCGGGTTAACCCCGTCCACGCTGATCTGCATGTCCGTGAGGCCAGCGCCATTGAGAGCTTCAATGAGGGCCGGCGTCAGACGCCATCCGTTCGTGATCAGCATACGCCGCTTGAAACCCAGCCTCCTCATCTCAGCCACGAGGTCCGGGAGGCGCGGGTGCATCGTCGGCTCGCCGCCCGTCAGGCAGACCGCCCACGCACGGAGCTCCGCCAGCTTCGCGAGGCGTAACGCGAGTTCCTCGTATGGCACCGGATCGGACGTGCGGTCGTACTCCGTGCAGTAACCGCATTTCAGATTGCACCGCCGTGTCACGACAACCTGGGCGAGCCAAGGGCCGTAGCGCAGCCACTGGAAAACATTCAGACCAGCCATATCGCCCCAGCCCCGAGCGCCGCATTGTTAAACGCCCGGACGGCGGACTTGTCCGAACTCGACATTGCCCGTGATAGCAGGAAACGCCTCCGAGAGCAGAAGTTTCCTCGTCAACCGTTATTGCGCGCCAAGTCTCCGCCATCCTCATCGCTCGCGTAAGCGCCCTTTGGCCCCTGGATTGTTACGTCGCCGTTGCCCGTCGAAAGACGGCGACGTCGATGCCTTTGGCTCCTCGCAATGGCGGGGGATTGTCTTTGGCTCCGCGATGATGATTCCAGCCAAGCGTGTCTTGGTCTAGCATCGCGCGCCTTGGCTTCAACTATAGGCCCCTGCGCATGCTGGAAAAGTTCGAACGCTATCCCCTCACCTTCGGGCCGACGCCGATCGAGAGATTGAAGCGCCTGAGCGCGCATCTGGGCGATACGGTCGAGCTCTACGCCAAGCGTGAGGACTGCAATTCCGGCCTCGCGTTCGGCGGCAACAAGCTGCGCAAGCTCGAATATATCATTCCCGATGCGATCGCCTCGAACGCCGACACGCTGGTCTCGATCGGCGGCGTGCAGTCGAACCATACGCGCCAGGTGGCGGCGGTCGCGGCGAAGATCGGCATGAAATGCCGGCTGGTGCAGGAGGCCTGGGTCCCGCACGAGGACGCGGTCTACGACCGGGTCGGCAACATCCTGCTCAGCCGCATCATGGGCGCCGACGTGAGGCTGGTCGACGACGGCTTCGACATCGGCATTCGCAAGAGCTGGGAGGACGCGCTGAAGGAGGTCGAGGCGCAGGGCGGGCGCCCTTACGCGATTCCCGCGGGGGCCTCGGTGCACAAATACGGCGGGCTCGGCTATGTCGGCTTCGCCGAGGAGGTGCGCGCCCAGGAGCGCGAGCTTGGGTTCGCTTTCGACTATATCGTCGTGTGCACCGTGACCGGCTCGAACTCACGCCGGCATGGTCGTGGGCTTCGCCAAGGACGGCCGGCAGCGCAAGGTCATCGGGATCGACGCCTCCGCCACCCCGAAACAGACCAAGGCCCAGGTTCTCGACATCGCCCGCAACACCGCGAAGCTGGTCGAGCTTGGCCAGACAATCGCCGACGACGACGTGGTGCTGATCGAGGACTACGCCTATCCCGTCTATGGTGTGCCATCCGAGGAGACCAAGCAGGCGATCCGGCTTGCGGCGCGGCTCGAAGGCATGATCACCGACCCGGTCTACGAGGGCAAATCGATGCAGGGCATGATCGACCTTGCGAAGAAGGGCTTCTTCCCCAAGGGATCGAAGGTGCTCTACGCCCACCTCGGCGGCGCGCCGGCGCTCAACGGCTACGCCTACGCCTTCCGCAACGGGTGAGCGAGGGTCGACCGGCTGAACGCAGTCTCGGCTTTCGAGGTCTAGCGACTGCGCCTTCTCTTCTCCGATCGCGAGGGCCTGCTCCAGGTAGTCGCTGAAGGCGCGCGCCCTTTGCGACGGCCGGCGACCGGCGGGAAAGATGACGTAGGCCTCGACCGGATCGAGAGCATATTCGGCGAGAATCTCGACCACCTCGCCCGCGGCGAGCGCCGCCGCGGACATCCAGATCGACGCGCTCGCAATCCCGAGTCCAGCGGCCGCGCAGGCGACAACGCCGGTGGCCGACCGCGTGCGGATGCGGGGGTTTAACGCCTGACGCTCGATGCGTTCGCCGCGGCGGGCGACCCAGGTATCGTCGCCCGCGCCGATCGGGCCGCTGATAAGGTCGTGTCGGGCAAGGTCGGCGAGGCTTGAGGGCGCGCCCCGGCGAGCGAGATAGGACGGCGCGGCGATGAAGAGGCGCCTTGCGCTCTCGAGCTTTCGGGCGACGAAACTCGAATCCGGGAGGTCGCCGATGCGGAGTGCGAGATCGGCGCCTTCGGCGATCAAATTCTCGTAACGGTCCGACATCAGGAGATCAATCTTGAGCAGCGGATGCCGGTCGAAAAACGCCGGAAGCAGCGGCACAATGCGCCGGACGGCATATTCCGGCGGCAAGGCGACGCGCAGTACGCCGGAGAGCCGGTCGGCCCCGCGAGCCGCGCTTTCCGCGTCGTCGATCGCGAGAAGCGCGTCGCGCGCCCGGCCGAGCAACGCCTCGCCGGCGTCGGTGGGCGAGACCTGTCGGGTTGTGCGGACGAGAAGCTTGACGCCCAATCGTCGCTCGAGCGCCGCAATGGCGCGCGACACGGAGGGCTGGGAAAGGCCAAATTCTCGGGCGGCCTTGGAGAAGCTTCCGCTTTCAACCGTCCGCACGAACAAGGCAAGCTGCAGCAGCCGATCATTCATGCTGTGGCTGCATATATGATATTGGATGCAGCGCAATACCCGTTGCCTCATGCATTGCTTAGTTGTCCTGCGACCGAAGCCTCCGGCGCCAGCGCCGGCAGGAGAAAGAGGAGCAGGACTATGGGTGAACTCAGCGGGAAAGTGGCGATCGTGACGGGAGCGTCGAAGGGCATCGGCGCGGCGATTGCTCGCCGCTTCGCCGAAGCGGGGGCGGCGGTGGCGGTCAATTACGCCTCCGACAAGAGCGGCGCCGACCGGTTGGTCGAGGAGATCAAGCGCGCGGGCGGCAAGGCGGTCGCCATCCAGGCGGATGTCGCGAAGAGCGCCGACATCAAGCGCCTGTTCGCCGAAACCAAGGCGAGGTTCGGGACGCCCTCCATTCTTGTCAATAATGCGGGCGTGTTTTCGTTCGCTCCGATCGAAGCGGTGACGGAGGAGGATGTGGAGAGGCAGTTCAAGGTCAACGTCCTGGGCACGCTGCTGGCGAGCAAGGAGGCGGTGGCCGCCTTCGACGGGGCGGGCGGCAGCATCATCAATCTCAGCACGATCGCGAGCGTGAACCCGGTTCCGAACTCGGTCGTCTATGCGTCCTCGAAGGCCGCCGTCGACACCATCACCCGGGCGCTTGCGCTCGAGCTCGCGCCGAAGAAGATCCGGGTCAATGCGATCGCGCCGGGAGCGACGGAGACGGAGGGCACGAAGACAATGGGCCTCAATATGGAGACCGCGAAAGCGATGGGCATGGTCATGCCGATGGGCCGCATGGGCGTCCCCGACGACATCGCGCGCGTGGCGCTTTTCCTCGCCTCCGACCAGTCATCCTGGCTGACCGGCGAGCGCATTTCAGCGTCAGGCGGCCAGAGATAGCAAACGCGGGGCGCGCCTACCTACGCGGCGCGCCGACTCCGAAACGCGGCCAAAACCCGCCGCTCCAACAATGCAGGAGCGGCGGGTTCGGGCTAGCGGGACGGTGAGGTTACAATCCGCACAGCGCCGTATAGCGGCCGTTGAAGTCGCGGTCGACGTAGCAGGCTGAGCCTGGCTCGGCCCATCCGCCGGTCGCGATCCTGACCGGCGCCGTCAGGACGCCAACCACGGGCCCGATCACCGGAGGACCGTTGTTCCAGCCGTTGTCGGCGGGGTGCTCGTAGGGGGCATAACCCCGAGTGACCGCCGGATCCTGGTTGTCGTAGCCGTTGAACGTCTGGGCGAGCACGGGGGTCGCGCCGAGACACAACGAAACCGCGGTCGAAAGAAGCGCCAAGCGTGTGTATGACATTACATACTCCTGTAGGTCTTGAACCCTGCCGAACAAATCGCTGAGCCGCGAAACGGTTCCAGCAGTCGCGCGGAATTGAACGCTTCCCTTTCCGCAGGCAGGATCCGCGGGTGTGATGCTTTTAAGACTTCAGAAAATGAACGGGCGCCGACACGACGGAATTCCTGCCGGTCGAGGGAGCCCTTTGAGAAGCCGCCGCTTTTTCGCAGGCCGCTTTTTGAAAACCGGCGCCGCCACTCTGAGGCCTTGAACAGCGCTCATTGTGGACGCATGGGACGCTTCGCCTCCACCGTCGCCTATTACGAGAGCGCGCGAGCGCCTTACGGAGCGGCGTTTTTCACCGCCGCCGCCAAAAAGCTCGGGCTCGACCGCAGCCAGCGCCTGCTCGATGTCGGCGCCGGGCCTGGCATCCTCGCGATCGGCTTCAGGCCCTATTGCCGGGAGGTCGTCGGCGTCGACCCGGAGCCGGGCATGGTCGAGGCGGCGCGCGCGGCGGCGGACCGCGCCGGCGTCGCGATAACTTTTATCGAGGGCCGGTTCGAGGACGTCGCTGCGAAGCTCGGCGCGTTCGATGTCGTGACCATCGGCCGCGCGATCCATTGGCTCGATCCCGTGCCCGCTCGAAGCGGCGCTCGATCGCGCCGTCGCGCCGCGGGGAAGGATTCTGGTGTGCCGCGCGTCCAGCGTCGCAGATGGCCGCAATCGCTGGCTCGACGCCTTCAACGCGGTGCGCGATCGCTGGAGGGGCGATCGGCCAGCCCATGACCTCCACGCGTTCTTCGCCGGCGGACCGTTCGTTCCGAGCGCGACGATCAGCGTTGAAGGGACTTACGCCGTTCCCCTCGAACGCCTTGCGGACCGCCTGCTGTCGATGTCGACCTCGTCGCCGGAGCGGCTTGGCGACAAGGTTCCGGCCATGAAGGACGCGATGCGCGAAGCGCTCGCCCCCTTCGCCGTCGGCGGGATGATCGAAGATGTGGTCGAAGCGCGGGCCGAGGTGTTCGTACGCGCCTGAGAGCGTCGGCCACCCAGGTCAGCCCGCGGCGATTTGGAGCGCGTCAGCCGGCGGTTCGCTTTTGATAGCGCATCGTCCAGACCGCCTCGTCGCCGGGCGAATATTCATTGCCGACCCAAGGCGTCCCGCAAACGTGCAGATAGGCGTAAGGGGTCCCGGCGAACATGATCCAGGCGCCGGCGTCTCGGACCGTCGTTGGCAGTCCACAATGGCTGGCGTCGAAGGGCCAGAGGATCATCCAGTGCGGGCCGATCGGTATGGCGGGGCTTGTTCTATCGTGCGGAGTTGTATTGCTGTGCTGCGTCGCGCCGCAGAGCATGTAGCAAAGCCCGGGCGCCTTGTTCGTGGGCTCCGGCTTCCCCTCGAGCAAATCCTTGAACCACTGCATGCCCAGCGCGTCGACACACATCGGCGGATCGCCGACTACGTCCTCGTCGCCGGGCATGCAGACCCACTCGTTCGTTCCCTGTCTCAAAATCTCGGTCATACGACCTGATTTATCCAGCTCGGCGACTGTCGCGTGTTCCGTAATCGTGCGCGGCCCCGCCCGCATGGCGCGAGCAATCTTGACGGCGCGAATTTGCTCCTCGCTTGTCTGGGTCGCGACGCCGCCTTCCGGCAAGGCGATCGCAGCGTTGCTGTAGCTTCCGGAGCCCGCGTCCTGAGCCTTGGCGGCATCGCCAATCGCAGCCATCGCCGCGCCGATGAACGTCGCGCGCACGACGAGGGAGCGGCGCGACAGCTTTTCGTCGACCGCAAGATCCATGACATGGCGCTCGGTCATCTCTCGCGTCCTCACCGATCAGTGCAGCGTCTCGATCGCCAGCGCGATGCCCTGGCCGCCGCCGATACACAGCGTGACCAGGCCGCGCTTAAGACCGTCGCGGCGCATGGAATGAATGAGCTTCGTGGTCAGAACTGCGCCGGTCGCGCCGATCGGGTGACCATGGGCGACGGCGCCGCCGTCGACATTGACGATCTCGTCGGACAATCCGAGCTCACGCGCGACGACGATGGCGATCGCGGCGAAGGCTTCGTTGATTTCCGCGCGTTCGACGGAGCCGATCTCCCATCCGGCGCGCTGCAACGCCTGTCTCACGGCCGGGACGGGGCCAAGGCCGAACATGCCTGGCTCGACCGCCGCGACGCCGTAAGAGACGAGCCGCGCGACGGGGGCAAGGCCGCGCTTTTCAGCCCACGCCTCGTCCGCAAGCACCATGGCCGCCGCCGCATCGTTGAGCCCGGGCGCATTGCCGGCGGTGATCGAGCCGTTCGGGCGGAACGCCGGCTTCAGTCGCGCCAGCGCTTCGAGGGTGGTGTCCGGCCGATTGGCTTCGTCCTCGACGAATTGCGTCGGCCCCTTTTTGCCGGGGACCTCGACCGGCGTGATCTCGCCCTTGAAATGTCCGGCGGCTTTCGCGCGCGCGAAGCGCTGTTGCGAGCGCAGAGCCCATTGATCCTGCGCTTCGCGCGTCACTTGGTATTTCTCAACGAGGTCCTCGGTATGCCAGCCTGAATGCTCGCCCGAGAAGGCGTCGTTGAGCCCGTCCCGGAGCACGCTGTCGTAAAGCTGCCCGTCGCCGAGCCGATAGCCCCAGCGGCCGCGCCCGACGAGGAAAGGCGCCTGATCCATGCTCTCCATGCCGCCAGCGACGGCGGCGCTGGCGTTCCCCAACAGGATCTCCTGCGCCGCCGACACGATCGCCTGCGCGCCCGAGCCGCAAACCCGGTTCACGGTCATCGCGGGAACCGTCACCGGCAGGCCGGCGTTGACCGCCGCCTGACGGGCGGGATTCATCTTGGTCCCCGCTTGAATGACATTGCCCATGGCCGCGGTCTCTATCTCTTCGGGCTTGAGGCCGGCGCGTTCGACGGCGGCGCGGATGGCGACGGCGCCGAGATCAGGCGCCGGCACGTCCTTCAGAGTCCCGCCGAAGGCGCCGATCGCCGTGCGGACGGGTTCAGCGAAGACAACCGAACGTGATGACATGGCTCTCTCTCCTCGTTTCGTGCGCCTTCACGCGATCCGCCGGGCGGGCTCAGCGGCCCGATATCTGGGGGCTGGAGCGGAATTGGCGAACTTCGGCGCGAGCGCAAGCCTGGCGGCCTCGAAGCGGGTCCACTCGTCTCCGTCCTGAAGCGGCGGGATTGTCACCACCTCACCCTGGTCGAGGCCAACTAAAGCGGCGTCGACCATGTCCTCGGTCGACATCACGGTGCCTGCGGGCAGTTTCGAATGGTGCAGGCCGCCCTTTTCCCAAATGTCCGTCGCGGTCGCAGCGGGCAGCACCGCCTGAACGCGGACGCCCTTTTCGGCGAGCTCGTGCTGCAGCGACTGCGTGAGCGCCAGCACATAGGCTTTGCTCGCGCCGTACACGCCGTTCAGTCTCTCGGGCACGACGCCGACCACGGATCCGATATTGATGATCGTTCCCCCGCCGCGCGCGACGAAGGCGGGAGCCGCGGCATAGGTCAGGCGCGTGAGCGCGGTGACGTTCAGCGCGATCATCGCCTCCATCTGATCGACATCCGATTGCAGCAGCGGCGCGAGGGTGGCTGTGCCGGCGTTGTTGACAAGCATCGTGAGGCTCGGATCGTCGCGCAGCACAACCTCGACTTTCGTCAGCGCCGCCTTGTCCCCGAGGTCCGCGACGATCGGTTTGACGGACCGGCCTGTCTCTGACGTCAGTCGCGCGGCCAGGGATTTCAGTTTCTCCTCGCTGCGCGCCACGAGGATGAGATCGTAGCCGCGCTTCGCGAGCCGGTCGGCGTAAACGGCGCCGATGCCGGAAGAGGCGCCGGTGATAAGGGCCGTGCCGAGAGAATGGGTCATCCGAGGAGCTCCTGGTCTGGTCTTGACATTATGCGTACATGCGCCTAAATAAGCGTACATACTCCTAATGTCAAGGACGAGTGTTCAAAATGTCGATCGATAAGCCGCCTCCGCTCGAGGAATGCACCTGCCTCGCCGTCCGCCAGGCGGCCCGGCATGTCACCCAGTTTTATGATCGGCATCTGGCTCCAGTTGGTCTTCGCACGACCCAGTTCTCCATTCTCGCCCGGCTGAGGCGGCACGGCGTGATGACGATCAATGCGTTGGCAGATGAAATGGTGATGGACCGCACCACGCTTGGGCGAAACATCCTGCCGCTCGAACGCGATGGGTCTGATCAGCATCAAACCGGGCCGCGCGGATCGTCGCAGCAAGGAACTGCGATTGACGGACGTTGGCCTTGAACGGCTGCGGGCCGGATACCAGGGCTGGAAGGATGCGCAAAGAGAGTTTGCGACCGCCTTTGGCAAGGAGCGCACTGTCGGTCTGCGCGCCCTGCTGCATGAGGTTGCGGCGACCGACCTTCCCACCGAAGCCGTTGCGGCTGGCTGACACGACATACCTGCAAGAGCCGAGCGGACTTCGCGCAACTTCGATTTGAGCCATATAAGCGTATATACGCTCTTCTTGGCTCCCCGGCAAAAAGATAACGAACATGAGGAGATCGCGATGAGCGCCATCGCCGGCGAACACACAGCCCCAACCAGCGTGGTGACGAGAGCGCGTCTCAAATGGCTGGCATATGCGGCGATCGGCGGCGTCATCGCGCTTGGCGTGGCGCGGTATGCTCATGACTATTGGACTGTCGGGCGCTTCATCGAAAGCACCGACGACGCCTACGCCGGGGGTAATGTCACCCCGATTTCTCCGCACGTGGCGGGGTTCGTTTCGCAGATCCTCGTTGGCGACAACCAATATGTGCGCGCCGGACAGCCGCTGATCCGCCTCGACGATCGCGACTTTCGCGCCGCCGCCGACCGCGCGGCCGCGATCGTCAAGGCGCGTGAGGCGACCCTTGAAAGCCTCGAGCGCAAGCAGACGATGCAAGAAACGGCCATCCGCGAGGCAAAGGCGAACCTCGACGCCAAGCAGGCGCAGGCGACGTTCGCCAAGGAGGACGACCAAAGGTATCGGGACCTGGCGCAGACATTAGCGGGATCGCGACAGAACGCCGAGCGGGCGGCGGCGCTGAACCTGGCGGCCGAGGCGAGCGTCGCTTCGTCTGAAGCAGGCCTTGATGCGGCGAAGCAGCAGCTCACGGTTCTGGACGCCGACATCGCCGTCGCCAGGGCCGACGTCGCCCAGGCTGAAGCCGACCGCCACACGGCCGAACTCAATCTCGGCTACACCGAGATTCGCTCGCCCATCGACGGCTATGTCGGCAACCGAGCCGCTGAGATCGGCGCTTATGTCTCCGGCGGCGCCTATCTCGTCACGATCATTCCGGCGCACGATCTCTGGGTCGACGCCAACTTCAAGGAAAGCCAGCTCGAGCATATGACCCCGGGCGAGGCCGCGAGCGTCGTCGCCGATGTCCTGCCGGACCATGTCTTTCACGGTCATGTGGTCAGCGTCGCCCCGGCCACGGGCGCGGTCTTCAGCGTGATTCCGCCCGAGAACGCGACGGGCAACTTCACCAAGATCGTTCAGCGCGTGCCCGTGCGCATCAAGCTCGACGACGACCCGATGCTGCGCGCGCTGCGGCCTGGAGTCTCGACGACGGTCGGCGTCGATACGCGATCGCTTTCGGGCGACCAACAATGACCGCCATCGCCGCAACAGCCCCCGTCACCGCGGCTTCCGACGAGAGCTGGGTGTGGAGCCTCTTGCCCTTCGTGGTCATGTGCGCGGGCTTGTTTATCGCGCTGCTCGACATCCAGATCGTGGCCTCGTCGCTGCAGGATATCGGCGGCGGCCTTTAGCGCGGCGCAGGATGAGATCAGCTGGGTGCAGACCGCATATCTGATCGCCGAGATCACCGTCATCCCGCTGTCGGGCTGGCTGACTCGCGTGCTCTCCACGCGCTGGCTGTTCACCGCCTCCGCCGCCGGCTTCACCTTCGCGAGCGTGCTGTGCGCACTCGCCTGGAACATCGAAAGCATGATCGTTTTCCGCGCCCTGCAGGGTCTGCTTGGCGCGTCGATGATCCCGACCGTCTTCACCTCTTCGTTCCACTACTTTCAGGGGCCGCGGCGCGTCTATTCGGCGGCGGTCATCGGGACGATCGCCTCGGTCGCCCCCGCGCTCGGTCCGGTGATCGGCGGCTTCATCACCGACGCCTGGGATTGGCGGTGGCTTTTCTATGTCAACGTCATACCGGGGCTGGCAATCACCGCCCTCGTGCCGTTCCTCGTGAAGATCGACAAGCCGGATCTTTCCCTCCTCAAGGGCGCCGACTATCCCGGCATTGCGCTGATGGCGATCGCGCTTGGAACCCTCGAATACGTGCTCGAGGAAGGGTCGCGGTGGAACTGGTTCGACGACGCGACCATCCGCGATTGCGCGATGATCGCCGCCGTCGCCGGCTTTCTGTTCGTCGTTCGCAGCCTCACCTTCCCGCGCCCCGTCGTCGATTTGCGCGCGTTCGCCAACCGGAACTTCACCCTCGGCTGCATTCTCTCGTTCATCACCGGCATCGGCATCTTCTCGACCATCTATCTGACGCCGCTGTTTCTGGGCTATGTGCGTGTCTTCAGCGCATGGCAGACGGGCGTCGCCCTCTTTGCGACGGGGCTCGCTTCTCTCGCCGGCGTGCCTGTCTATATTTTCCTGGCGAAGCGCTTCGACACGCGCTGGCTGATGATGGCGGGACTCGCGTCCTTCGGCCTGTCGATGTGGAGCTTCTCCTTCATCACCCATGACTGGGGCGCCGCGGAATTGCTCTGGCCGCAGATTTTCCGCGGCTTTCCGCAGGTGTTCGCGGTTGCGCCAAGCGTCAATCTCGGGCTCGGCAGCCTGCCGCCGGAACGGCTCAAATATGCGAGCGGCCTGTTCAACATGATGCGCAACCTCGGCGGCGCGGTCGGCATCGCGGTCTGCGGCGCGATCCTCAATAACCGCACCAATTTCCATTTCGAGGCGATCGCCGAGAACCTGACGCCGGCCAATGGCGCGATGACGAGGCTCGTGAACGCGGTCGCCGAGCGCTACGCCGCGATTCCCGGAAGCGCGCAGGCGGGACATGAGGCGGCGCTGAAGCAGCTCTGGGCCCTCGCCTATCGCGAGGCGTCGACCCTGGCTTACGCCGACGCCTTTCTCGCCATCATGGCCGCGTTCGTCGTCGCCACGCTGCTGGTTCCTTTCATGCGCAACGTCACGGCCCCGAAGGTTCCGGCGCAGGCCGCGCACCGAAGGCTACAGAAGATTCACCAGCAAGGCCGTGGCGACAGCGGAGACGAGCAGCAGCAACGCCGCCAGCGCCGGACTGCCGGTCCGCGGCGCAGCGACACTGGCAGGCAAGACCTTTCTGCCGGTGACCATCGGCCACAGCAGGTTCTGACCCTTGATCGCCGCAAACCCCGCGATCGCCAGAACGTGGAGCGCGATCGCCGCCAGCAGCACATCCCAGAGGATCGCGTGCGCGGACTCGATCGCGTCGGCCGCCCGGGCGGGCACAGCCGCGGTCAGCGGCCCGACGTCGGCGATGTCGTTGGCGACATAGAGGCCCGTCAGCGTCTCAGCGAGAAGCAGCGCGAGCAGGAGCATGACCATCCAACTCCCCGCCGGGTTGTGCCCCACCTGGCGGTCGGGCTCGCGCCGGAACGCATGTTTCAGATGCTGAATGGCGGTTCGGGGAGAGCTGATAAAGTGGGAGAAGCGAGCCGTGTCGCCGCCAAGGAAGCCCCACAACAGTCTGAACAACACCAGCGCAAGTGCGGCCTCGCCGACCCATCCGTGCCAGACCATCCAGTTGAGCCGCCACGTCACATAGGCCGCCGCGACAAGCGCGGCGATGAGCCAGTGGCAAACGCGAATGGGAGCGTCCCACACGAGCACAAGGCGCGGCGCGCTTCCCATGCGTTCCACCGTTCCGGCATATCCCGTCGCGAGATTATCGCAATGTCAGGCAAGGCCGTCCACGCCCGCGCTGAAGCATCCGCCAGGGAGCTGGTTGGCGGTCAGCCTCTCGCGCTCTCAGCCGAAAGCAAGCCCGGCCGTCAGAACGGATTCCAGGTCGCCCGCTGGGTGAACTTGAGATAGTTGAGGTTCACGCCGAGACGCCAGCCCAGTCCGGTGCGAATCGGAACGACGACGACGCCCTTGGCGCCGACCGCGGTGAAGCCCAGGCCGCCGACGAAATAGGCCGAGCCGTCCAATCCGCCGAAACGGTCGAAAATCGCTCGCGTGTCCGGCAGATTGTAGACCAGCATCATGGTCCGGTCGCCGTCAGCGCCGGCGTCGAAACCGATCGACGGTCCCTGCCAGAAGATCCGCTGGGTGCCGGCGTTGCGCGTGTACATTTTGCCTTCGCCGTATCTTAAGCCCCCGACAAAGGCGCCGGAAGCCTCCTGGCCGAGGATATAGGCGTTGGGCAGGCCCCAGCGGCGGCCCGCTTCCTGAACCCCCTGGGCCAGCCCGCGCGAGACTGTGCCGAAGAACCGCTGGCCGTCGTCGATGATCTCCTCGGGCGCGAACTGCTCGGGGGCGTCGGCCCTCGCGGGCGCTGCGAAAGCGACGGCGCCGGTCGCCGCCGCTATGGTCAGAAGCTCCCGGCGCGACATGTTCCTCATGGGCGACATCCTTCGAGGCGGCCAAAACCTTCGCTCTTCCGGCGTCGCGGCTGCATTCGGTTCCTGCGACGGCGCGGCGAGCGCTGACGCTTGGTCAATAAACCGGCTGAGTTGACAGAAAATTAATGATGGCCGGATTTTTGCCTGGCGATCGCCTTCGCCCGGATGCGAATGCTCATCGCCCGGGCCTTCGCCGACGCGTCGGATCCCGGGCTCGACGCGGCCCCTTGCGTGGGACGGCGCCCCTCGGTCGCTGGGTTCGACAACCAGAGCGCGAGCCTTGCCACGAGCCGATGCGAATAAACGCCTATAAACGCGCTTAAACGCTCGTAAACGTTAGTTAATTGACTCCAATTTACTAGCGTTTATTTTTTCGAATCGGGACTTTTCAATGGGTTGCGAGCGATTGGAGTAAAAAAATTTCCTCAACCCCTCCGGCTCGCGCGCCGGTTGTGGTTGGCCACCCTTTTTCTCTTTTCAAACAGCTGCGGCGCCTCGCCCGGCTGATGGAGTTGGGCGCTGGATTCCCGATAACAAGAATCTATAGCGACAATTTCTGATTTTGTCAAGACGAATCTGGCTAAGAGGACGCCCGTCTCCCGACATCGGCCTCGCATGGCGAGGACGATCCCATCAAAGGCGGCCCGCTTTAGTCCACGACCTGGACGATGCGATTGCTGGTCGTGTCGATAATGACCCGATGGCCGTTGACGATCGCCTTCCCGTAGCCGGGCCGATCAGGGATCGGGGCGGGAGTGATGTTGCTCGGGATCGTCTGCCCCCGTGTCGCCGCGCCGAAGATCGTGACGCGCGGACCGGAGCCAACGGCCCCAACGTCCGGAGCCGAGAGGGTGGACTTGCCGGACTTGGCGGCGGGCGCCGCCCCCGAAGGGCCGAAGACGCCGCGAAGCGTCTGATCCTGGGCGTGCGCCAGGAATCCTGTCCCAAACAAGACGACACATGAAAGAATGAGCGCGCGCATGATGCTCTCCGCTGCGCGACCCCGCCGATCGAGCGTGGGCAAACCAAACCCGGCTCCGAGGCCTTGTTCAGGATTTAGCACGCGGCTTCGGCCAAGGCCAGGATCGGCCCGGTCCGGCCAATGGATCAGAGATGAGACAGCCACACGTCGATGACCGCGCAGCGCTGCTCCTCGAGCACGACGCGCAAGCCTTCGGCGATCGCCGCCTCCACATCCTGCGGGCGCTTGACTGCCCGGGCAAAGGCGCCGCCCGCCGCGGCGGCGACGCCGGCATAGTCCGGCGGCGGATCGAAGCTCAGGTCCAGATCCTCGGCGCGGCTGGCGAAGCCGTCCGGATGGACGGCGAGGGCGGAGAATTTGGGCGCCTTCCAGCCGCGATTGTTATAGACGATCTGCAGGAACGGGGTGCGGTAGCGGCGCGCCATCCAGTGAACGGTGGACGGCTGCGAGAACATGTAGGAGCCGTCGCCGCTCATGACGACGAAGGTCTTCTCCGGGGCGGCGAGCTTCATGCCGATCGCCGCGCCGCCGCTCCAGCCGAGCGACCCGCCGCCGCTTGCGAACATCGTGCCCGCGCGTTCGCGCGCCATGTGATCGCAGATCGCCGGATAATTGGTGATGCCCTCATTGAGCACGACGGCCTCGGGCCCGACCTGACTGCGCACGCAGGCGGTCAAGAATTCCGGCGTGATGACGTCGCCGCCCGGCGCCTCAAGGCAGTCGAGCGCGGCTTTCCGCTGCTGGTGTTGCGCGGCGTAGTGGCGCCGGCGGCGCTCCGCAGCCTCCTCGTCGATCCCGACGCGATCGAGACGCGCGTTCAGCTGCGCGAACGCGGTCGCCGCATCGGCCCGGTAACATCGCCGCGCCTTGATCGACCAGAGCGGCGTCGACTCCTTGAGCGGATCGACGTCGATGATGGCGATCGCGGCCCCGTCGCTGGGCTTGTTGACGGTCGGAATCCACGGCACGTCGCTGTCGACGACGAGAACGAAATCAGCCTCAGCCAGAGCGGCATTCTGGAACGGATGGTTCCAGTGGTTGCCCTGATAGAGCGGATCGTTGTGCGGAAAGTTGACATAGCTCGGCACCGATTCCAGCACGGCGACGCCGAGCCGGCCACAGAAGCGGACGAGTTCGGTCGCCGCGGCGGGATTGCGGCCCACGTAGGAGGTGACGATCAGCGGCCGCGCGGCCTTTTGCATCGCGTCGACGAGGTTCACGACGGCGGCCTCGGCGAGCGGCGTCGGCGCGATCGGCGGCCAGTCGGCGATGTCCATGACGACGCGCTTCGCTTCCGCCTCCATGATTTCGCGGGCGCCGACGAGATAGACCGGCCCCTTCGGGTCGCTATGGGCGATTTGCAGCGATCGATGCACGATCTGCTTCACGTTGTGCGGGCTGCGAAGCTCGTTGTCGTATTTCATGTACTGGCGCACGATGCCGCGCTGGTCGGGGACGTCCTGGATCCATTGGATGAATTCGTTGCGGCTGCCCGTCGCCTCGCCTTGCTGGGTCGCCGGCGAAAGACCGGCGAAGACGAATACTGGAACGCGCGCCTTGGCGGCGTTGTGCACCGCCCCGCCCAGCGACTGGGTGCCGCAGTCGACATGGACGACGACGGCCTGGGCGCGCCCGGTCAATTGCGCGTAGCCGTGCGCGCAGGTCATCGCCACCATTTCGTTCGGGCAGGTGACGATTGCGGGGATCGCACGGCCGGAAGCTCGCGCCTCGGCGATCGCCTCGATCAGCGCCGGATGATCGCTGCCGAAATTGGCGAAGATGCAGGAGACGCCCGCTTCCTGCAGCGCCTCGAGCATTGCGGCGCTCGCGCTATACATTCGGTCCTTCCCCGATCTCTTGGCTTGACGGCGCGCGGTCACCGTCCCGCATTCTGGCTCCTGAATTTCGCGGCGAGCTGATCGGCGCCGCTCGCCAGCAGTCCAATGTCGGAACCGACCGCGGCGAACAGGCAGCCACGCTCGATATAGCGCTGAGCGAGTTCTGCGTCGCCGGTCAGGATTCCCGGCGCGCAGCCGGCGGCCTTGATGCGCCCAATCATATCGTCGATGATCTTGACGACTTCGGGATGGTTGGGCTGGCCGAGATAACCGAGCGCCGCCGAAAGATCGCCCGGACCGATGAACACGCCGTCGACGCCCTCGACGTGCGCGATGCTTTCGAGGTTCTCAAGCCCGCGCCTGGTCTCGACCTGCACGAGCAGACAGATCTCGGCGTTGGCCGCTGCGTGGTATCCCTTGATCCTGCCATAGCGCGACGCGCGCGCCTGCCCCGCGAAGCCGCGGAAGCCCTCGGGCGGATAGCGGGTCGACATGACGGCGCGGCGGGCCTCCTCCTCCGTCTCCACATAGGGGATGAGCAGCGATTGCGCCCCGATATCGAGTAGGCGCTTGATGATGACCGCGTCGTTCCAGGCCGGCCGGACGACGGCGTGCGCCGTTCCGCCGCGCATCGCCTGAAGCTCGGCGAGCACCATCGGCAGTTCGTTCGGCGCGTGCTCGGTGTCGAGCAGGATCCAGTCGAATCCGGAGTCGGCGAGGATTTCGACCACGAGGTGGCTCGACAGGCTGTGCCACAGCCCGATCTGCAACCGGCCGGACTTCAGCGCCTGCTTGAAGGGATTATGGAGAGCGTCCATCGCATCCGCCGGAGTTAGTGGATTTCGGGGTCCGGAATCGGCGCGCCTCGCTCGAGAAAATCGAAGTCGCACCCCTCGTTCGCCTGGCTCACATGCTCGGAGAACAGGCGCCCGTAGCCGCGCGCGTAGCGGGGCGGCGGCTTGCGCCACGCGGCGCGGCGCTTTTCGAGCTCCTCATCGCTCACATGCAAGCTCAGGCGGCGGGCGGGGATGTCGAGCTCGATGACGTCGCCGTCGCGCACCAGGGCGAGCGGCCCGCCGATGAAGGATTCCGGCGCGACATGCAGGACGCAGGCGCCGTAGGCGGTGCCGCTCATGCGCGCGTCCGAGATGCGAACCATGTCGCGGACGCCCTTGGCCAACACCTTTTTCGGGATCGGCAACTGGCCCCATTCCGGCATGCCCGGCGCGCCGATCGGCCCCGCGTTCTGGAGCACCAGCACGGAGTTCTCGTCGACGTCGAGATCGGGATCGTCGATGCGGGCCGCCATGTCGTTATAATCTTGGAACACGACCGCCTTGCCCGCGTGCTTATGGAGGTGGGATTCAGCCGCGGGCGGCTTGATGATGGCGCCGTCGGGGGCGAGGTTGCCGCGCAGCACGGCGAGGCTGTCGGACGAAACGAGCGGGTTGTTCAGCGGCCGGATGACGTCCTCGTTGGTGATCGTCGCCCGCTCGACATTCTCGCCGATCGTCGCACCGTTCACGGTGCGCGCGCCGGTCTTCAGCCTGCCGCCAAGCGCCAGTTGCTTGAGCACTGCCGGCAAGCCGCCGGCGTAGAAGAAGTCCTCCATGAGATAGCTGCCCGAAGGGCGGATGTTGGCGAGCAGCGGCGTCTCCCGCGCGATTCTGTCGAACGCCTCCATGTCGAGCTCAAGGCCCGCGCGGCGGGCGAGTGCGATCAGATGCACGACCGAATTGGTCGAGCCGCCGATCGCCAGCACGGCGGACACGGAATTGTGGATCGAATCCGCCGTGATGAGGTCTGATGGCTTCAGATCGTCCCAGACCATGTCGACGATGCGCTTGCCCGTCCGCGTCGCCATCACCGCATGGCGCGAATCGGCCGCAGGGATCGAGGCCGCGCCCGGCAGCGTCATGCCGAGCGCCTCGGCGGCGCTGGTCATGGTCGAGGCGGTGCCCATTGTCATGCAGTGGCCCGGCGAGCGCGCGATGCCGTGTTCGATCTCCTCCCAGTCGCTTTCGGTGATCTTGCCGGCGCGAAGCTCCGCCCAGTATTTCCAGACGTCGCTGCCCGAGCCCAGCGCCGCGCCGCGCCACGAGCCGCGCAGCATCGGGCCCGCCGGCATGAAGATCGCCGGAAGGTTCATCGAGATCGCGCCCATGAGCAGGGCCGGCGTGGTCTTGTCGCAGCCGCCCATCAGCACCGCGCCGTCGGCTGGATAGGAGCGCAAAGCCTCCTCCGCCTCCATCGCAAGAAAATTGCGGTACATCATAGTGGTCGGCTTCTGGAATGGCTCGGACAGCGTCATCGCCGGCAGTTCGACCGGAAAGCCGCCCTCCTCCCACACGCCGCGCTTCACCTCCTCCACCCGCTGCTTGAAGTGGGTGTGGCAGGCGTTGATGTCGCTCCAGGTGTTGATGATCCCGATCACCGGCTTGCCGGCGTAATCGGAGCGGTCGTAGCCCATCTGCGCCGTGCGCGAGCGATGGCCGAAGGCGCGCAGATCATTGACCCCGTACCAGCGATGAGAACGAAGATCTTCGGGGCGCTTGCGGGGCATTATCGAATTGTCCTTTTCCGGATTGGTTGCGACGTGAGCTTACATCAGGCTCGGCAGATAGAGCGCGATCGACGGAAATGTGATCAGGATGACGAGCCGCAGAATGTCGGTGGCGATGAACGGCAGAACGCCCTTGAAGATGGTGGCGAAGCTTATGTCCTTGACTGCGGTCTTGATGACGAACACGTTCATGCCCACCGGCGGGTGAATGAGCCCGAGCTCCACCGTCATGACGATGATGATGCCGAACCAGATCGGATCGAAGCCGAGCGCCGTCACGACGGGAAAGACGATCGGCACGGTCAGGATGATCATCGCCATCGCGTCCATGAGACAGCCGAGCACGAGATACATCAGCATGATGAGCGCGAGCACGCCATAGCGGCCGACGCCAAGCCCGGTCATGAATTCGGTCAGCTTTTGGGGAACCTCGGTGACGGTGAGGAAATAGCCGAACAGAAGCGCGCCGATCAGAACGGTGAACACCGCAGCCGCGGTGCGCGTCGCCTGCAAAAGCGCCGCAAGCATGCCCGCGGGCTTGAGCTTCCCCCGCGCAACCGAGATGAGGAAGGCGCCGCACGCGCCGACCCCGCCCGCTTCGGTTGGCGTGAACAGGCCGCCGTAAAGGCCGCCGATGACGAAGACGAAGAGAGCGATCGCGGCCCACACGTAGCGCAGCGACCGCAGCCGCTCGCCCCAGCCGCTGCGCGGGCCAGCGGGCAGAAAGCCCGGCTTGATCAAGCCGATCGCGGCGATGGTCAACATGTACATTGAGACCGCGAGCAGACCGGGAAGGATGCCGGCGATGAACAGCTTGCCGATGTCCTGCTGGGTGATGAGGCCGTAGACGGCGAGCACCGTGGAGGGCGGAAAGATCGCGCCGAGCGTGCCGCCGGCCGCGATGACCCCCGCGGCGAAGGATTGCGGATAGTCGTACCGCCGCATCTCGGGATAGGCGACGGTGGCGAAGGTCGCCGCGGTCGCGACCGATGAGCCGCTGATCGCGGCGAAGCCGCCGCAGGCGGCGATCGTCGCCAGCCCCAGCCCGCCCCGCCAGTGCCCGACAAAACTGTTCGCTGCGCGGAACAATTCGCGGCTCATGCCGGAAGCCGAGACAAAGGCGCCCATGAGCAGGAACATCGGGATCACGCCGAACGTATAGTCGGTGACGGTGCGCATCGAGGTCTGCCCGACCATCTTGAGCGCCGGCTCCAGGCCGACGATCGAGGCATAGCCGGTCACGCCGACGAGGCCCATCGCCATCCCGACCGGAACGCGAAGCAGAATCAGCGCGAACAGAGCGACGAAGCCGAGCGCGGCCGCCGCATCGGAACTCATCGCCTTGGCCTCATTCGAGCGCCTTGGCGATCGGATCGGGGGTGAGCTTCTCGGGGTGAAAGATGAGCCGCCAGGTGCGCACGGCGATAAGGATGACGGCGGACACGTCGCCAGCCCAGGCGACGGCGAAGAACGGCCAGGTCGGCAGATGAAGATCGAAGGTCAGGACATGATCGGCCCGGGTCGTGCGCACCTTGTCGAACAGCATCGCGGTCTGCACGGTGACGACGAACAAGAGCACCAGCGTGGCGAACACGTCGATTGCGCGCTTGCCCTGCGGGCTGGCCGCGGCCCATATGAGATCGACCGTGATGTGGCCGCCGCGATAGCTCGTCGCTGCGATGCCCCAGAAGATCAGGATGCCGAGCAGCAGACGGCCGAAATCGTAGGAATCGGGAATAGAGGCGCTGAACAGGTAGCGGAGCACGACCGAGACGAAAATGTCGACCGCGACAATGCCGATGAAGGCCGCGGCCGCCAGCTCGATGCCGTCGATGAACCGGTCCATCGCATTGGCCGTGGGGCCCCCGCCCCGCCGGCGCTCCGTCAAGGTCATATACCGGCGCCGTATTTGGCGATCGCGGCCTTGAGCCCGGCGAGCGCGACGTCCGGATCGGCGCCCGCCTGCTTCACCGCCTTTGCCCAGCTCGCCTCGAGCGGCTTGACTGTCGCCCGCCACGCAGCCGTCTGGTCGGGGGTAAGCTTGTAGACATCGTGATGAGCGGGATCGGCTCTCATCTTGTCGCGGCCGGCGGATTCAAAGTCGCCCCACGGACCGGCGATCTTCACCGCCCAGTCGGTCGTGCAATGGTCATCCATGACCTTCTTCTGCGCGATGCTCATCGAATCGTATTTGTCCTTGTTCATCGAGAAGGTGAACACGGTCGTGTAGAGCGGCGCGTCCATATCGTGTTTGACCACCTTGTCTATGCCGAAGAGATAAAGCGAGCCCCAGGGGAACGTGATGGCGTCGGCGACCCCGCGATCGAGAACCTCGCGCGCTTCCGGGGCCGAGGCCTGAACGTTCGTGCCGCCGAGCCTGGTGACGAGCTCCGCGATCGTGCTCTGCGCCGGGCGCACCTTCATCCCGCGCAGATCTTCGGGCATGACGATCTTCTTGCGGGTGGAGTGAATCGAGCCCGGATCGTGAATGAAGGCGAAGCAGAAATGCGTGTCCTTCATCTCGGTCGGCGCATATTTGCGATACCAGGAATCGAGCGCCGCGGTCCCTTTGCGCGCGTCGCCGAACATGAACGGCATCTGGCCGATGGCGATGATCGGGAAGCGGCCGGGCTGGTAGCCGGGATTGACGTAAGTGATGTCGGCGATGTCGTCGCGCGCCATGTCGTAGTGGTCAAACGCCTTGCCGAGCTGCTCCGATGGAAAGATCATGATCTTGATCGTGCCGTTGGAGGCTTTGGCGATATCGTCCGCCCATTCCTTGGCCGACTTGGTCAGCGGGTGCGCGGGCGGGACCCAGAGCGAGAGCCTGAGGTCCACCTCCTTGTCCGCCGCGAAGGCGGGGGCCGCGATTCCAAGCGCCAGGACGACCGCCGAGGCGGCGCAGCGTCTGCAAGCGGCCAACAGGCGGCGCCTGATCGCGCCGGGCTCGATCAATCTCGGCATGTCTCCTCCCTAAAAGCTCGCGGTCGTCTGGTTGTCTGATCATCTCGCAGGCATGGACGCCGATCGTCAAGCGCGCCGCTTGTCTCGGCCCGGTTTAGACCTTTCTGTTCTTGGCGTCCCAATTGCGCTCGAGATTGGCGATCAGCGCCGGGCTGAAATGACAATAGGCCTGCTCGCGCGCATAGACGGAGGCGTAGCGCCGAAAGAGATCGAGCGACTCCTGCCCGACCCTGATGGCGCGCCGGTTGCCGATGGCGCTGACGGCGCCTGCGCTGGTGAGCCCTTCGACGATGCGATCGACGGCTGCGTCCATCTCGCCGGTTGGCGCGATCTCGTCGCAGATCAGGCGCCCCTCCGTGCTGTCACAAGGGAGCTTGCGCTCGTAGAGGATCGCCTGCCGAGCCATGCGATCGCCAACGAAGCGCGGCAGGCGCAAATTGGCGAAGCCCGGGATGATTCCTTCCTTGCGCGCGGGCAGCGTGAAGAAAGCGTCCGACGCGGCCACGACATAGTCCATGACGAGCGCCGCCTGGCAATGGCCGCCGATGGCGAACGTCTCGATCGCGCCGATCCATAGCTTTTCGACGCCTCGGCCGTTGACGTCGTCGGGAACGCTGTCGGGCGCGGCGACGCCGCGCAGGAGCTTGTGCACATAGCCGAGGTCGCGGATCAGGAACCAGAGATAGGGGATCTTGCCGAGATAGAGATGGGTGAGATTGATGCCTGCGCCGAAAATGCGCTTGCCGCGATATTTCTCGTTGTCGACCTTAACCCCGCGCATGACCGCGATCTGGGTCGTTGGGTCGAGCGTCGCCACATCGACGGCGAGTTCGGTCTGGGCGAGGGTCGTGTCGTCCTCGGCGTTGAGGAAGCGCGGATTGGCCATGTCGAGATGGACGGCCCTGCCGCGTCGCGTGAGGCGCGCAGGCCCAAGATCGAGCTCGCCGCGCGAAGCGAATTCGGCGCCAAGCGCGGCGCTTTCGGGTCGCGGCAGCAGCATGGCGTGACAGAGATGCTCGCCGATGCGCGGGCGCGCCAGTACATGGGCGAGAAACAGGCCCTGGTCGATCTCGAGGCCGTCCTTGTCGCCCTGGCGGTAAGCGGCTTCGGCGCGGACTTCGTCCTGAGTCGGGACCAATCCCGGAACAAGCGCGGCCGCGGCGTAGGCGAGATCGTCGAGGCGGCGGAAGGTCGAGGCGCGCTCGGTCAAGAGATCGTAGATCCGCTCGACATGCAGGCCGAGAAACGATTCGCGAGAAGCGCGCGCGGCCGACAACAGCGAATCCGCGGCGGCCTGCTCGGTCTCGTTGCGCTTCGCCTTTGGCGGCAACTTGCCAAGGAGAGCGGCCGACTGGCGCCAGAAGGCGCTGTGCGCGCGAGCGTCGGACTCATACTCACCGGTCGTGGCCGGGAAGGACCCGGACCAATCCTCAATCGCCTGCCCGGGCAGGCCGGCTGCGCGCAACGACGGGAGGGCGGATTCCGTCGCCGGCGTCATGTCTTGGGCCTCTTGTCGATGACCCGCTTCGCCTTGCCGAGCGATCGTTCGATCCCGCCCGGCTCGGCCACGCTCACTTTCGCGCTAATGCCGATACGCGCCTTCATCTCGTGCGCGAGCTCCTTCGCCGCATGCGCGCGCGCCTCGTCCGATTCGTCCGGCGACCGCGCCTCGACCCGAACCTCCAATTCGTCCAGCCGGTCCTCGCGGGTGAGTATGAGCTGATAGTGCGGGGAAAGGCCGGGAACGCCGAGCAGGAGCTCTTCGATCTGGGTTGGAAAGACATTGACGCCGCGCACGATCATCATGTCGTCGGTCCGCCCGGATATTTTTTCGATCCGCCGCATCGAGCGGGCGGTGCCGGGCAGCAATCGGGTTAGATCGCCGGTACGGTAGCGGATCACTGGCATCGCCTCCTTGGTGAGGGAGGTCAGCACAAGCTCGCCCCTCTCCCCATCGGGCAAGACGGCGCCGGTCGCGGGATCGACGATCTCGGGATAGAAATGATCCTCCCAGATGTGGAGGCCGTCCTTGGTCTCGACGCATTCGCCGGCGACGCCGGGCCCGATCACTTCGGAGAGGCCGTAGCTGTCGAGCGCATCCATGTCGAACGCCTCTTCAAGTTCGTTGCGCATCGCATTGGTCCACGGCTCCGCGCCGAAAGAGCCGAGCTTCAGCGACGAGCGGCGCGGATCGAGCCCCTGAGCGCGAAACTCGTCGACGAGGCACAATGCGTAGGACGGCGTGGAGAAAAGGATGTCCGGCGCAAAATCATTGATCAGCTGAACTTGCCTTTCCGTCATCCCGCCGGAAATGGGCACAAGCGCGCAGCCCAGCCGCTCCGCACCGTAGTGATAGCCAAGCCCGCCGGTGAACAGGCCATAGCCATAAGCGTTATGGGCTGTCATGCCCCGTCGCCCGCCGGCGGCGCGGATCGTTCGCGCCATGACCTCGCTCCAGACGGCAAGATCGCTCAGCGTATAGCCAACCACCGTGGGCTTGCCGGTCGTCCCCGACGAAGCATGAACGCGCGCCAGCTGATCCTTCGGCACGGCGAAGAGGCCGAACGGATAGTTGGCTCTCAGATCCGCCTTGGCGGTGAAGGGAAAGCGCTCGAGATCGGCGAGGGCGCGGAAATCGTCGGGATGGGCGCCGTGCTGGTCGAATTTGGCGCGCATCGCCGGGACGGCGTTGTAGGTGCGACGCAGCGTGACCGCGAGCCGGCGCGTCTGCAGCGCAGCGATCTCGTCGCGCGACGCCGTCTCGATCGGATCGAGCAGGCTCTTGTCTGGCGGGGGGCCGAGCCTCATGCAGATCGCCCGTTCGATGCGGGCATGTCTCCTCCGAACCCGCCGTATTTGTCCGGCGCAAGGCCAATGTCACAGGCGCGAGCGCCCGCCGTCAAGCGCAACGCCGGCCGCGCCGCAAACCCGGCTATTGCTTGAGAAAGCCGAGCAGCGTTTCGTTGAAGGCTTGCGTCGCCTCGAGGTGCCCGAGATGGCCGACGCCCTCGAAAACCTTGACTTTCGCGTTCGCCATGCGCGCCGCCAGCGTTTGCGCGAGAGCGGCGTTCTGACCCATCTTCGCGCGCAATTCCGGCGGCGCGAACGGGCGCCCCGGCGCATTGTGGTCGTTCGCGCCCATGATGAACAGGGTCGGTCGATCGATAAGCGGAATCTCGTGCGCCACCGGCTGCGAATAGATCATCTGGTAGGAATTGACGAACGACTTGAGCCAGCGCTCATATTCGCCGCTCTGCCTGATCTCTTCGCGCAGCTGGACGAACGGCTCGATCGCGCTCGACGGCAGGCTCAGCGCATAGTTGGTCATCAATTGTTTGCGATAGCCGTCCGCGGTCAGCTCGCGTTCATGGCTGGAAAGTTCTTCGTCCGTCACCGGCGGAACGTAAAAGCGATAGTCCTCGAGACCAATCGGCGAATAAAGGACAAGGTGGTCGATGCGCGGCCCGTACGCGCGCGCAAGCCGGACGGCCAGCATCCCGCCCATCGAGTGGCCAACCAGGTCGAAGCGGTCGACGTGAAGACTGTCGAGGAACGCGATCGTGGCGCGCGCCATCGCGTCGAAACTATAAGCGAACGTGGGTTTGGACGACTTGCCGAAGCCGATCTGGTCCGGAGCCACGACCCGATAGCCCGCCTCGCTCAGCGCCTTGATGGTCGGCTCCCAATAGCTCGAGGGGAAGTTCCGGCCATGCAGAAGGACGACGGTCCGGCCGTTTGACGGACCCAGCGGCGCAACATCCATGTAGGCAAGGCGCAAATTCTCGCGCTCGAGGGTGAGCGGCATGAAGTGGACCGGATGGGGATAGGGGAATCCCTCAAGCGCGATGCCCATGGCTTCAGCGCGCGCGTGAGGCGGGACGAAAACAGCGAACAGGATCGCTGCGGTCGTCAGGCAGCAGGCGATGGCGCGGCGAAGCGTCATGGCGATACCCTTAAGACGGAAGCGCCGCGGTCATACGCTTAAGCCTCAGCGGGCGCCCGATCGGCGGAGGGGCGTCAGCGCGACTGCAGCGAAGCGCGTGTTGCAGCGCAGCTGGATCCGCGTGCGTTTCCATGTGGACATGGTCGTCAGATAATATTATGAGCTTGGCGCAAAACAAGCCGTCTTAACGGCGATGGGAGGAAATCAATATGGCGCTTAACACCCGATGAAACAACTTGCATTCGCCGTGGCGGCCGCGGCCACGTTGGTTGGGCAGCCGGCGCGGGCCGATGAAGCCGCCGCGAACTTCGTGAAGCTGTTCAGCGATGTCTGCGTAGCCAAGTTCGGCCATCTCACGACCGTCTGGGACTGGGCGGACGACCAGAAGCTGCTGCCGATCACCAACCCCAGGGCGCTCGCGGTGTTTGCCGGCAGGCCAAACCGGGACGGCAAGATGCTCTCATTCGCCGGCGGCGGGGTGCCTGGCTCCGGCAAGGCCTGGGCGGTGGACGATCCGGCGGGGCGGTTCGTGCTGGCGACGCGGCTCGATCCGGAATCCTGCGTCGTTTGGGCGCAGAAGGCGGACCCGGGCGAGGTCGATGCAGCTTTTGCAAAGATGGTGGCGCAGGCGGTCGCGCCCGGCGTCGAAGTGAAGCAAGCCGATGACAGGACGGTCAACGTCCCTGATGGCTCCGTGCACATCCGCGTCTACCGCGTGTGGTCGGGATCGGCGCTCAACAGCTATGCGCTGGCGGTGGCGACGGTCAACCGACCGGGGGGCCCATTCCAGGCGATGTTGGAGACGCAGCGACTTGTCGAGCGGGACGACCCGATCAATCCGATGGTGCCGCTGGAGCCGCCCGGCTGAGACGCCACTTCTTTTTTTGCGCTTCGGCTCGATATCGGGTTGTCAGACAAGTGAGGCCAGCGTAACCTTGTACCGATCCGCCGCGGTCCGGTCACTTCGTCGCCGAAACGCGAGGTTGAAGCAGGGCGCGGCGGTGATGCGTTCAGTGTAGCTAGAAAAACGAACGTCAGAGGAGGAAACTATGCGACTTGGAAGGCTGAGATTCTGGCTGCGCCCGATGGTGGGCGCCGTCTGCGTGACGGGGATCGCGCTCTGGGGAATCGCGTCAACCGGCGCGGCGCGCGCCGATCAACCGCTGATCAAGTACAACAGCAACAGCCGCGATTACTGGGTGCACCCGCCGGCCGATTGGTTCATGGGCGACGAGACGGCGCAGCAGCATGGCACGCATCCCTATCCGGGGCAGCCGCTGCCGACGCCGCATGATGAGCTGGTGGGCCTCGTCAAGGACAACATCAAGCTCCTGCCGGGCTTCCATATCGAAGTCCTGGCCGATCAGCTCGACTGCGCGCGTCAGATGGTGTTCGGCGCCGACAACACGCTCTATGTCGGCTGCTGGACCGACCACGTGTTCGCGCTGAAGAAGCAGGGAGACAAGTGGGAGGCGAAGACCATCATCAAGGGGCTTCGTCAGCCGACCGGCATCGGCTACTACAACGGCAACCTCTACGTCACCGACATCGACAAGATCTATCGCTACAAGGATATCGCCGACAATCTCGACAACCCGAAGGGCGAAGTCGTCTATAGCGACTTCCCGCCGTACACCTCGCACGGCTGGAAGTACATGGTTGCGGATCCGGAGGCGCCGGGTTGGTTCTACATTCCGGTCGGGCCGCCCTGCAACGTCTGCATGATCCCGTCCGGCACGGCGCAGTATCGTCATATCAACCCGGACCAGGGCCTGTCGGAGGTAGTTGCGCTCGGCCAGCGCAACAGCGTCGGCGGCGACGTCGATCCACGCTCCGGCCAGCTCTGGTGGTCAGAGAATGCGCGTGACTGGATGGGCGACAACATCCCGTCGGACAAGCTCAACCACTTGACCAGGTTTGGCGAGCACTTCGGCTATCCGTATTGCCACCAGGGCGACATCCCGGATCCGAAATACGCCATGGGCCACAAGTGCGACGAGTTCACCCCGCCGGCGTTGAACGTTGGGCCGCATATGGCGCCGCTCGGGATGAAGTTCTACACCGGGAACAACTTCCCGGCCGAGTACAGGAACAACATCTTCCTTGCCGAGCACGGCGGCTGGAACCAGTTCATCCACACCGGCGCCCGGATCGTCCGCATCCAGACCGACCCGGATGGCAAGAACATCTCGCAGGAGCCGTTCGCCTGGGGCTGGATCAAGGACAACAAGTACTGGGGCCGCCCCGCCGACGTGGTGGTCAACCCGATGGATGGTTCGCTCCTGATCTCGGATGATCAGGCCGGCGCGATCTATCGGATCTGGTACGACGGCAAGTCATAAGAGCAATCCGCTAGTCTGATCGATCCTCGCCCTGGCGACTCAAAAAGCCAGGGCGAGCTGTTTTCTCTGACGATGTCATGAAAATCGTACCACCATGCGAATTCCCCCCTGGATCATCGTGGCGCTCAGCGTGGCCGCCCCCGGCGCCGCGATCGCGGCAGAAGGACATCCAGACGCCGGCAAGGCCAAGGCGGAGGCCGCAGGGTGCTTCGCGTGCCATGGCGTCGATGGCGTCGCCACCGCGAACGGGCTCGCGACCGACAAGAACGTCCCGAACCTCGCCGCGCAGCCAGACCTCTACCTCCAGTTTCAGCTCGTGTTCTTCCGTAAGGGCGTGCGCAAGAACGAGGTGATGAATGCGATGGCCGAACAGCTCAGCGACGACGACCTGCGTAATCTGTCGGCGTATTTCGCCTCGCTGCCGGCGCCCAACGCGCCGACGTCTCCGGACACTGCGCCCCAGGACACCGAGCTTGGCGGCAAGGTGGCGGCGGCCATCCACTGCACGAACTGCCACGGCGACCATTTGGAGGGGGTGGACAACATTCCGCGACTCGCGGGCCAGCGCGAGGACTACCTTTACAAGGCCCTGCGCGACTTCAAATCGGGCGCCCGAACGTCGACGGGCGCTGCGGGCATGGCCGAAGTGGTGTACCCGCTCGGCGACTTGGAGATGAACGCGCTGGCTCACTACCTGTCGCGGCTGCACTGACGTCCTGTCTGAGGGGAGGCCGCGCCTGATGGGGCGCCTGGAAGGACGCTTGATCCGGATACAATGAACTTCCCGCTGCCGAGGTCGCCATGAGGTCGCGAACACCCAAATCGACGAATCGCGGCGATCGTCCCGGCCTGCTCGAGGCCGCCCGTAGTGGCGTCACCCGCCGAGGCCTCATCGAGGCCGGCGTGGGCGCGGCGGCCGGGGCGATCGCCTCCCGCCAAGCGCTCGCCGAAGAAGACGGGAACCTGCCGCCGTCGATCCCCGAATGGCAGCTCCAACCCGGCGAAGAGACGCTGAGCCACCCTTACGGGCGGCCGTCCAAGTTCGAAGCCAATGTCGTGCGCCGCTATCGCCAGGGCCTGCCGCCGCCGCCCTCACGCCTGACGTCGTTCAGCCTCACGCCGCTTCAGGACCTTCGTGGAATCATCACGCCGAATGGGCTGCATTATGAGCGCCACCATGCAGGGGTTCCGACGATCGATCCGCTCGAGCACCGGCTCATCGTGCATGGGCTGGTCGAGCGGCCGCTCATCTTCACCATGGACGATCTGGCGCGATTTCCCTCGGTGTCGCGGGTCCATTTTCTCGAATGTTCCGGCAACACACAGAACTGGGGCGCGCCCAAACCCGAACTGACGGCCCAGGACACGCATGGACTGCTCAGCTGCTGCGAGTGGACCGGCGTCGCGCTCGCAACCGTCCTCGCGGAAGCCGGCGTCAAACGGCAAGCGAAGTGGATGCTGGCCGAGGGCGCGGACGCAGCGGCGATGACGCGCAGCATCCCGATTGAAAAGGCGCTCGACGACGCGCTGCTCGCCTATGCGCAGAATGGCGAGCGGCTGCGGCCCGAGCAAGGCTACCCGCTCCGTTTGCTGCTGCCGGGCTACGAAGGCAATACGAACGTCAAATGGCTTCGACGGCTGAAGCTGGGCCCCGAGCCGTTCCAGACCCGCGAGGAGACGTCGAAGTACACCGAGCTCATGCCGGACGACGTGGCCCGCCAGTTCAATTTCGTGATGAGAGCGAAGTCGGTCATCACTTTTCCGTCCGGCGGGCAAAAACTGGATGCGCCCGGATTCTACGAGATCTCCGGCCTTGCGTGGTCGGGCTCCGGCAAAGTTGTGCGGGTCGAAGTGTCGCCCGACGGCGGCGGGTCGTGGCGCGACGCCGCGCTGCAGGAGCCGGTCATGTCGAAGTGCCTGACGCGATTTCGTGCGCCCTGGCGCTGGGAGGGGGGGCCGGCGACGCTTGCGAGCCGGGTCACCGACGAGACCGGCTATGTCCAGCCGAGCCGCGAAGCGATTTTGAAGGTGCGCGACGCGCGCTCCTACTACCACTACAACGGAATTCAGAACTGGAGCGTCGCGGCCGGCGGCGCGGTGACCAATGCGGGATAGATTCGTCTCCTACGTCACACTCGCGCTCGCCGCGATGGCGGCGTCTAGCGTCTACGCCGCCGAGCGCTATGATTTTGGGCGGCAGGCGACGCCGCAGGAGATCGCTGGCTGGGATATCGACGTCTCGCCCAGCGGCGCCGGGCTGCCGCCCGGGCGCGGCGACGTGAAGCAGGGCGAAGCGATCTTCGAGGCGAAATGCGCGGCGTGCCACGGCGCCCACGGCGAGGGCAAGCCGATGGTCCGGCTGGTCGGCGGCGTCGGCACGCTCCGCGACAAGAAGCCGGAAAAGACCGTCGGCAGCTACTGGCCCTACGCGACGACGCTGTTCGACTATGTGCGGCGCGCCATGCCGCTCAATGCGCCCCAATCGCTCACCCCGGACGAAGTCTATGCGGTTTCAGCCTACGTGCTGTTCCTCAACGGGATCGTTCCGCAGGACGCCGCGCTCGACGCCGACCGCTTTGCCTAAAATCAAGATGCCGAACCGCGACGGCTTCGTCAGCGCCTATCCGACGCCGGGCTCAACGCCAAAGCCGTAGCTGACCGCGGTGGCCGCGTCAGCCGGCTTGCGCTAAGATGTCATACGACCTGACAAGTTCGCCGAGCAGGTCTTACGGGAGGAAAGGGCGATGATCATCGATCTGCGGACCTACACAATGGTCCCCGGGCGGCTCGGCGCCTGGCTTAAATTATACGAGGCGGAGGGCATGCCCATCCATGTCCGGCATTTGGGCCAGCCGATCGGCGTCTTCACCACTGACGTCGGGACCGTCAATCAGGTCGTGTTCCTCTGGGGGTTCGAGAGTCAGGCGGATCGCGAGCGCCGACGCGGCGCGCTGGAAGCCGATCCCGACTGGGTCGCTTATCGTCAGAAGAGCGCGGACGCCGGCAACCTGCAGCATCAGGAGTGCAAGATCATCAAGTCGAACTCGCTTCTCGCCGATGTGAGCCCGCCGGGTCGCCAGCCCCTCGGAACAGCCATGTATCAGCAGGTCTACGACCCAGTCGCGCATTCCTTCGGACTCACCGCGATTTTCGCGGCGATTCCGTTGACCCTGATGTTCGTGATGCTTGGAATTTTCAAGCGCTCGCCGCAACTGTCAGCGCTCGTCTCTCTCATCGCGTGTCTCGCGGTGGCGACGCTCATCTATCCGATGCCTCTCGGGGTCGCGTTAAACTCGGGCCTGTTCGGCGTCGGCTTCGCGGTCATGACGATCGGCTGGATCCTTATCAATGCGATGTGGATCTATAACATGACGGTGGAGACCGGGCATTTCGCGGTGTTGCGCGAGAGCTTCGGGCGGATCAGCCCCGATTTGCGCGTCCAGGCGATCATCGTGGCTTTTTGCTTTGGCGCATTGATCGAGGCGCTGGCGGGCTCCGGCGTGCCGATCGCGATCTGCAGCGCGATGCTGGTCGCGATCGGCTTTGACCCGATCAGGGCTGCAGTGATGGCGCTCGTCGCCGACACGGCGCCCGTGGCCTTCGGCGCCCTCGCCGTGCCGATCACCACGCTGCATTTCGTCACCGACCAGCCCTACGCGACGCTCGGCGCGATGGTCGGCCGTCAATGCCCGGTGATCGGCTTCTTCGTGCCGTTTGTCCTGGTGTTCATCGTCGACGGCGCTCGCGGCTTGCGAGAGACCTGGCCCGCGGCGTTCGTCTGCGGCCTGGCCTTTGCGCTCGCGCAGTTTTTTGTGTCGAATTTCATTTCGCCGCAACTCGCCGACGTCGTGGCGGCTCTCGTCTCGGCTGGGGCGATTGTCGCGCTGACGCGCGTCTGGTCGCCCACATCAGTCATGGCGACGCCCAACGCAGCGTCGACAGTCAGAGCGAGCAGCCGCGAGACGCTTCTCGCTTATGCGCCCTATATCTTCGTCGTCATAATTTTCTCGCTTGCTCAGGTTCCTCTCATTGCGCGCCTTTTGAGTTATGGCGTGTTCAAGTTTCAATGGCCGGGGCTCGTCCTCACTCAGGTCGACGACGCCGGCGCCGTAAGCAAGGTCAACACGATCTTCACCGTGAACTGGCTGCCGGTGGCGGGCACGCTCCTTTTGATCTCAGGCATTTTAACGATGTTGACGCTCGGGGTGCGGCCGGGAGCGGCGGTGAGGGTGTTCGGAAAGAGTCTGGTCCAGGTCCGGTGGGCTCTGGCGACGATCTTCATGATCCTCGCGATCGCTTTCATCATGAATTGGTCAGGGCAGACGACGACGCTCGGACGCTACCTCGCCGGGGCCGGCTCCGCGTATGCGTTGATCTCGCCGATAATCGGCTGGGTCGGTGTTGTGGTGACAGGCTCCGATAATTCCACCAATGCTCTTTTTGGACATCTCCAAGTGGTCGCGGCCAAAGAAACCGGACTTTCACCGCTGCTCATGGCCGCGTCCAACACGACCGGCGGCGTCTTGGGCAAGATGCTATCGCCGCAGAGCATCGCCATTGGCGCGGCGGCGGTCGGACTGATTGGCCGCGAAGGGGACGTCTTTCGCCGCGTGTTTGGTTGGGCGGTCGGATTGTTGGCGGCGTTCTGCATATTTGTTTATCTGCAATCGACTCCGGTTCTTGGTTGGATGGTTCCTTAAGCAGCGCTAGCGAGAAAGGATCGGGACGTGGTCGACTATCGCAAGCTGTTCGATCTGACCGGCAAGACGGCGGTGGTGCTCGGCGCAGCGTCCGGCATCGGCAAGTCATCGGCTGAGGCGCTGGCGAACCTCGGCGCGCGGGTCCTGTGCGCCGACCGGGACCGGGATCGGGTCGAGGCGACGGCCGCTGGCATTCGCGCAGCCGACGGCTGGGCCGAGGCGATCATAACCGATGCTGCGGCGCCCGGCGACGTGGCCGCGCTGGCGGTGGCGGCGAAGGCTAAATTCCCGCGCATCGACATCGCTGTCACGACGCCGGGACTGAATATCCGCAAGACGATTCTCGATTATACCGAGGAGGATCTCGACCGCGTCCTCACCCTCAACGTCAAGGGAACCGTCTATTTCTTCCAGGCGTTCGGGCGCATGATGATGGATCAGGGCGGCGGCAGTCTGATCGCCTGTTCTTCGGTGCGCGCGGTCACGATCGAGCCTGGCCTTGCCGTCTATGGCGTCACCAAGGCGGCCATCGTCCTGCTGGTCAAGGGCTTTGCATCGGAGGTCGGCCGCTACGGCGTCCGGGTCAACGCCATCGCTCCGAGCATCGCCGAGACGGCGCTGACCGAACCTTTCAAGCAGCGGCCGGATATCCACAAGCTCTATGCGGCGCACACCGTGTTCGATCGATGGAGCGGGGCCGACGAAGTCGCCTGCGCGGTGGCGTTTCTAGCCTCTGACGCCGCGAGCTATGTGAGCGGGAGCACGCTATTCGTCGATGGCGGCTGGACGGCGATCGATGGTCCACCCACAGGGCTCACCCAACTCGCGCGATGATGTTGTGGGCCTTGCGCGAGCGCGCGACTGCCGTTGTCACTCGGCCTCCGCGAGCCGCGCGGACTCGGCGCGACGAGAGGCGCCGGAACGCCCCTGTTGGTATCGGCTCAAGGAGTTGGACAGGTGGCGCCGCGCCGCATTGCGGGCGGCTGCAACGTTCTGGGCGCGAATGGCTTCGTAAATGCCGACATGCTCGGCCTGAATCTTGCGCAGATAGCGGACGCGTTCGGGCTCGCTGCCGCGGGCGACATTGAGGATCTGGCGGGGAATGATGAAATTGCCCAAAAACTCAAGAAACTCGGGAAAGTAGCGATTGTGGACGCTGCGAAAAATCGTCAAGTGGAACCGGAAGTCGGCGTCCACGGCGTTGCCGCCGGCCTCGATTTCGGTCTCGATCGACCTCAGGGCGGCCTCGATCTGCGCGAGATCGTGATCAGTCCGACGCTCCGCCGCGAGCCCCGAGGCTTCGATCTCGAGGCCCATGCGCAACTCGAGGATCTGCAACACCTCCTTGACGGATTTGACGCCGTCCGGATCGATCCGGAATGGCCGCCGCTGCACGTCGGCCGGCACGAATGCGCCAAGACCCTGGCGGGTGACGACCAGACCGTCGGCTCGGAGCGCCGCCACGGCCTCGCGCACCACAGTGCGGCTGACGCCGGTGGATAGCGACAGTTCCTGCTCGGTCGGCAGGCGAGCGCCCGGCTGCACGCGTCCGCTGAGGATCTCGGCCGCAAGCCGTTGCGTGAGCTCCTGAGTCCGGTTGAGCGCCGGGCCGAGCGCAAGCGAAATAGTCTTGGCTTTCTTCACGCGTCCGCCGATCGATTCCCCGTCTGACAATTAATCCACTCACCGGCTCGGCACAAGGCGAAAAGCCGCGCGCGAAGTCGGCAACAATCGAGAGGCGAACCCGGAGAGCCGTTTTCGCCGACCAACCTGCGAGCTGCCTACGGTCCAAAGCCCTCTGCGGCCGAGCCAGTCGCTTCGCTCGATGAACATATCAGATATAAGGTCATCATACGAATCTCCTTGTCGGTTCGCTGCTTCCGGGATATGGTGTTTCAAGGGCGGCTCAGTTGGCCGCCCAAATTGAATCGATTGAGGGAGCGAAACATGTCCTGGACGACCCCCGTTATCGTGGAAGTGTGCGTTGGCATGGAAGTCACCAGCTACTTGTCGGCCGAAATCTGATCGTAGACATCGACGACGAGGCCCGCGTCCGTAGCGAGTCTTGCGCTGGACGGCGGGTCTCGTGATGGGGCTCCGCGCCCTCTGTCGCCGGGCGAAGGATCGGCGGCAAAGTCCCGGGAACTCAACCGGGCTGGAAGGAGCGCCAAGCGGTCGCTTGTGTCTGGGCGCGCGTTCGATCAATGAAAGGCGACGCGACTCTCGTCTCGGTGTGAAACGAGGCGGTTGTCTGGCGACCGTGCCGCTGTTTGCGCTTTATCGCTAGCGCGGAAGCCGGATGACGTTCCTGCGATGCGGCGCTCGCCGGCGCCGCTCGGATCCCTGATCGAAGAGGTCGTCTCATGGCGCGTTCCCCCGAGCGGTTGAAGGCGGCCATCGCTTCAGGACTGCTGTCGTTTCCGGTCACCCATTTCTCCGACGACGGCGCGTTTGCGCCGGGCCCATACCAGGAGCACATCGACTATCTCATCAGTCACCGGCCCGCAGCGCTGTTTGCGGCCGGAGGGACGGGAGAATTCTTTTCGCTGCAGCTCGACGAATACGAGAAAGTCATCGCGGCCGCCGTCGAGTCGGCCGGAGGCGGGCTGCCGGTCCTGGCTGGCGTCGGATATGGGACGGCTTTGGCGATCGAGTTCGCCCGGCGGGCGGAGAACGCCGGCGCCGATGGCATACTGCTGCTGCCGCCATATCTGATCCAGGCCGAGCAGGAAGGACTTTACCGCCATATCGCCGCGATCTGCCGCGCCGTCGGCGTCGGCGTCGTCGTCTACCATCGCGACAATTGCCTGTTCGAACTCGACACCCTGCGAAGGCTGGCGGATCAGTGCCCGAACCTGATCGGTTTCAAGGATGGCCATGGCAATGTCGAGCTGTTGACGTGCCTTCGCGAGAGCCTTGGAGACCGCCTGGTTTATGTTGGCGGAATGCCCACGGCGGAGGTCTTCGCAGCCGCCAATCTGGCGATCGGCGTCTCGACCTATTCATCCGCGATTTTCAATTTCCTTCCCGAATACGCGCAACGCTTCTTCGCGGCGCTCCACTCAAGCGACAACGCGTTCACCCACGAGGCGATGCGCAGTTTCTTCATTCCGTATCTCGCGCTCAGGAACCAGCGTCGCGGCTATGCGGTGAGCATCGTCAAGGCGGGCCTGCGAGTCGTCGGCAGGCCAGCCGGTCCTGTTCGCGCGCCTCTGCTGGATCTCACCCCGGAGCAAGACGCGGCGCTGGCTGGACTTGTAGCGCGCGCCATGACCGCGATGGAGACCTCGCCGCAGAGCAAAATCCCGGCGCAGGAGGAGGCATGAAGGGAACAACCTTTCGCCGGCGGTGAGAGGTCAAAACCTCGAACCAGAACCAGCTCCAGGCGCGCACGCGACGTCACGAATTCCATCACGGATGGAGCCTTGGCGCCGGTCGCAGCGCCGGTATAGAGTCCGCAGAAAAGCAGCGTTTCGTGGCGCCGCCAAGGGAGGATCAAATGGTCGACATCAGCAGGCGGCGGATCTTGCAATCGGGCGGCGCGGCAGGGCTTTCGCTGCTGGGCGGCGTCGCGCGAGCGGATACGGCCTGGAAGGGGCCGGCGCCCGAGCCGGGCGCTTCGATCCGCGTCTTGCGCTGGAAGCAGTTCATCCAGGCGGAGTATGACGCCTTCATCGTCAACACCAAGAAATTCGCCGATCAGACCGGCGTCAAAGTCCGCGTCGAGGCGGAAAGCTGGGACGATATCCGGCCGAAATCGGCGGTCGCCGCCAATGTCGGCGCCGGACCCGACATCATCATGGGCACCCTCGACGATCCGTTCAAATTCCCCGAAAAGCTGCTCGACCTCACCGACCTCGCGGAATATCTCGGCGCCAAATACGGCGGTTGGTATCCGATCGCGCGCAAATATGGGATACACGGCACGCGCTGGATCGCGCTCCCGCAGGGCGCGACCGGCGGCTGCATGAACTACCGGATCAGCACCATGCGCGCCGCGGGCTTCGACGAGTTCCCCAAGGACACGGCCGGCTACTTGAAGCTATGTCAGGGGATGAAAAAGGCCGGCAAGCCGCCTGGCTTCGCCCTCGGCCACGCCACCGGCGACGCCAACGGCTGGACCCAATGGTGCTTGTGGGCCTTCGGCGGCAAGACGGTCGACGACACGAACAATGTGGCGATCGATTCGCCCGAGACGGTCGCCGCCCTCGAATACGCCAAGCAGCTCTACGCCACCTATATCGACGGCGTGTTGTCCTGGCTCGATCCGAGCAACAACAAGGCGTTCCTTGCCGACCGGATCGGGCTCACGCTGAACGGAATCTCGATCTACACCGTCGCCAAGAATTCGCCCGATCCGGCGCTCAAGGCGATCGCGGTCGACATGAACCATGCGAACATGCCGATCGGTCCGGTTGGGAAGCCGACCGAGCAGCAGAACATTCTCAACACCTACGCCTATAAATACAGCAAATATCCAAACGCGGTGCGCGAGTATCTGCGCTTCATGTGGGAGAAGCCGCAGGTCGACTATTGGGAGACCCAGTCCAACGGCTACATGGCGCCGCCGCTGCCGGCCTGGAACGACAATCCGATCTGGACGGCCGATCCCAAGGTGACGCCATTCCGCGACGTTCTCAAATTGGCGCTCGATGACGGCTATTCCGGCTCGCTTGGCAGCGCGTCGGCCGCGACCATGGGCGATTTCGTGGTGGTCGACATGTTCGCCGAGGCCTGCACCGGGAACAAGTCGCCCAAGGCGGCGGCGCAGGCCGCGGCCGAGCAGGTGAAACGGTATTACGGCGCCTGAGGAGGACCGGTGGCGGGGACCAGAGGGAGGCCGCGTATTCACCTGAGCAGCGATTCGCCGCCGGACGGACGAGCCGGCGAGCGATGACTTCCCTTACGCCGGTCCAGCGGGCGGCGCGCCCGATCCCGGCGCGGCGGGGGTTTGCGCTCCGCCTGCTCGACGATCGCAACGTTCTCGGCGTCGTCATGATCGCCCCCGCGGCGGGGTTCCTGCTGGTGTTTCTCGCCTATCCGCTGGGGCTGGGCTTCTGGCTCGGCATGACCAACGCGACGATTGGCCAGCCCGGACGTTTCGTCGGATTGGCCAACTTCGTCTCCCTCGCCCACGACGACATATTCTGGCTCGTGGTGTTCAACACGATGCTCTATACGGTCGTGGCCAGCGTGCTCAAATTTGGCTTGGGTCTCTATCTGGCGCTTTTGCTCAACCGCCGGCTGCCGATGAAGTCGATCATCCGCGCGGTCGTGCTGTTGCCGTTCGTCACCCCGACCGTGCTCTCGGCGATCGCATTCTGGTGGATCTACGATCCGCAGTTTTCCATCATTTCCTGGTCGTTGATCCAACTCGGCCTCATCCATCACTACATCGACTTTCTCGGGCAGCCATGGAATGCGCGCTGGTCGCTGATCGCCGCCAACGTGTGGCGCGGCATCCCGTTCGTGGCGATCACCCTGCTTGCGGGCCTGCAGACGATCTCGCCCTCGCTCTATGAGGCGGCGACGCTCGACGGCGCGGGTCCGTGGCAGCGCTTCCGCTTTGTCACCCTGCCGATGCTCTCCCCGATCATCGCCGTGGTCATGACCTTCTCGGTGCTTCTCACCTTCACCGACTTCCAGCTCGTTTACGCCATCACCCGTGGCGGGCCGATGAACGCCACGCATTTGATGGCGACGCTCTCCTACGAACGGGCGATCACCGGAGGGCGCCTGGGCGAGGGCGCGGCCATTGCCGACGCCATGGTGCCGTTCCTGCTGGGAGCCATCCTGTTCAGTTATTTCGGACTGCAGCGGCGACGCTGGCAGCAGGGCTCGCGAGACTGACGATGGCGGAGAGCGGCGATGCGTCCGAAGGCATGGACTATCTCGAGAGCCTGCCTCGCCGGCTGTTCACGCTCTATCTCCCGCTGATCGTCTTCCTGTTCGTCCTCTTGTTTCCGTTCTACTGGATGACGACGACGACCTTCAAACCGGACGACGAGCTTTACGACTACAAGCGTTTCAATCCATTCTGGGTGCATTCCCCGACGCTCGAGCACATCAAGAAGCTGTTCTTCGAGACGAGCTATCCATCATGGCTCATCAACACCATGATCGTCTCGGTGGCGGCGACGCTGATTTCGCTCGTTTGCAGCGTCTGCGCCGCCTACGCCATCGAGCGCCTGCGTTTCTCCGGCTCGCGCTACGTCGGGCTCGCGATCTTTCTCGCCTATCTGGTGCCGCCGAGCATCCTGTTCATTCCGCTCGCCGCGATCATCTTCAAGCTCGGCCTGTTCGACAGCCTCTGGGCGCTGATCCTGACCTATCCAACCTTCCTGGTGCCGTTCTGCACCTGGCTTTTGATGGGCTATTTCCGGACCATTCCCTATGAGCTCGAGGAATGCGCGCTGATCGACGGCGCGACGCGGCTTCAGATCCTGTGGAAGATCACTTTGCCCCTCGCGGTTCCCGGCCTGATCTCGGCCGGAATTTTCGCCTTCACCCTGTCATGGAACGAGTTCATCTACGCGCTGACCTTCATTTCCTCGACGGAGAACAAGACCGTTCCGGTCGGCGCGATCACCGAACTGGTCGAAGGCGACGTCTACCACTGGGGGTCGCTGATGGCGGCGGCCTTGCTCGGCTCGCTGCCGGTGGTGATTATGTACTCATTCTTTGTGGAATATTACGTCTCGAGCCTGACCGGAGCGGTCAAGGAATAGTCCGCCGATCGTCAAGCGCGGGGGTGAGCAAACCTCGGAGCGCCGCCCCGTTTGGATTGTCTTGATTCGCGGCTCCTTCGCCTCGAAACGTCCCGGAATCAGGGGTTGGAAAAGCTTGGATTTCC
>CAVXVE010000068.1:0-32146 GCA_963764955.1 uncultured Alphaproteobacteria bacterium
CACGGGAGCTCGCGACCCGGCGGCGCATAGCCATATCGCGCGGGAGCGAAGGATAGGGGAGTTTCGCCCATGCCCACGCTCCGCCAAGTTCTCAACGCCCGTCCCAGGGACCGCGTGATCGCAGCGCCCGGCGTTTACGACATGGTCTCGCTGCGGATGGCGGGCGCAATGGGTTTCGAAGCCCTTTACATGACGGGCTACGGGACGGTCGCCTCCCATCTCGGGCTTCCCGACGCCGGGCTTGCGAGCTACGCCGACATGGTCGGGCGCGTCGAAGCGATGGCGCGCATGTCGGCGTCGCCGCTCATCGCCGACGGCGACACCGGCTATGGGGGCCTTTTGAACGTCAGTCATACCGTTCGTGGGTATGAGCGGGCCGGCGCGGCGGCGATCCAGCTTGAGGACCAGGAATTCCCCAAGAAGTGCGGACACACGCCTGATCGCCGCGTCATTCCGGCGAATGAGATGGTCCGCAAGATCGCGGTCGCCGCCGAAGCGCGCGCAAGCTCCGATTTTCTAGTGATCGCCCGCACCGACGCGCGAACTTCACTTGGCCTGAGCGACGCCATTCGGCGCGCCCGCGCTTACGCCGAAGCGGGGGCGGACATCCTTTTCGTCGAGTCGCCCGAGACGGAGGACGAAATGGCCACGATCGGCCGCGAGCTCGGCGACAAGCCTCTCATCGCCAATATGGTCGAAGGCGGGCGCACGCCGATGTTGAGCAACGCGCGCCTGGCCGAGATCGGCTATGCGCTCGCCATCTATCCAGTCGCCGGCCTGCTCAGCGCCGCGGCGGCGCTGGAGGCGGTTTATCGGCAGATCCGCGAAACAGGCTCTTCGCTCGGCACATCCACGCCGGTCTATTCTTTCGCCGAAATGAACCGGCTGATGGGGTTCGAGGAGGTGTGGCGCTTCGACAAGGCTCACGCGGAGATTTGAACCAACAAGAGAACACGGCGAGTTCCACACCGTTGGCTCTCCAGACCAACGTTTTCGAGGAAACGGCCATGACGACAATAGCGGCTGCAAGGGCGAACCAAGGGCGGCGCGCGGGGATGGGGAAGATCGCGCTCGCGAGCCTGGTCGGCACGACGATCGAGTTCTACGACTTCTACATCTTCGGCACCGCGGCGGCGCTCGTATTCGGGCCCATGTTCTTCCCGAAATCCGCTCCCGAAACGCAGACGCTCAACGCCTATCTGACCTTCGGCCTCGCCTTCCTTGCGCGGCCCGTAGGCTCGTTCCTGTTCGGTCATTTCGGCGATCGCATCGGACGCAAATCGACGCTCGTCGCCACCATGTTGACCATGGGGCTCGCGACGACGCTGATCGGCGCGCTGCCCTCTTATGCGAGCGCGGGCGTGTTCGCGCCGCTGGCGCTTGCGGCTCTGCGCTTCCTGCAAGGGGTGGGGCTCGGCGGCGAATGGGGCGGGGCGGCGCTGATCGCGGTCGAGAACGCGCCACCCGGAAAGCGCGCCTGGTACGGCATGTTCCCTCAGCTCGGCCCTCCGATCGGCTTCATCATCGCGACCGGCCTTTTTCTGGCGTTGCTCGTCGGATTCGGCGAGGCCGCCTTTGTCGCCTGGGCGTGGCGAGTTCCCTTTCTCGTGAGCGCCGTGCTGGTGGCGATCGGACTTTATGTGCGCGTTTCGCTCGAGGAGACGCCAGCGTTCAAGGCGCTCGATCAGGACAAACGCGCGGCCGTGCCGCTGACGACGATCCTTCGCGACCATTTGCCGGCGCTGATCCAAGGCTCGCTCGCGATCGTCGTCTGTTACGCGCTGTTCTACATCTCGACCGTCTACGCGCTGGGTTATGGCGTGCGCGCGCTTGGCGTTCCCCGCACGACCTTTCTCGGATTGCTGTGCGGGGCGATCGTGTTCATGGCGCTCGCAACCCCGCTCTCCGCCGCGCTCGCCGACCAGTTCGGCCGCCGCCCGGTGCTGCTCGTTTCCGCCGTCGCGGCGATCGGCGTCGGCTTGGCCATGCCCGCGCTCATGTCGGCGGGAATTATCGGGGTGTTCGTCTTTCTCGCGCTGGCGCTCGGCGTGATGGGGCTCACCTTCGCGCCGCTTGGCGCGCTGTTGCCCGAGCTCTTTCCGGTTCCCGTCCGCTACACGGGCGCAGCGAGCGCGTACAATCTGGGCGGCATCCTTGGCGCCTCCTTTGCGCCGTCGCTGGCGCAGATCCTGGAGGCGAAAGGAGGCGTCGCCTGGGTTGGCTATTACATCGCCGTGGCGGGCGTGATCAGTTTCCTGGCGGTGCTCAGCATGAAGGAAACGCTGGAATAGTCGCCGATGGCGGGAGACTTGCTCCTGCGCGGCAAACCTGCTAGCAGCCGCCCCTTCACGGAAAACGTGGGAGAACGTCCGGTCGCCAGCCGGATCAAACGTTCGCACCACGAACTGCAAACCTGGCGCAAACCTTAAGGGGCGACCCTGAGGGCCTTGCGCCGCGCATGGAGCAGCCTCATGGCGAAGAAAATCACTGGCTACATCAAACTGCAAGTGCCGGCGGGCGCGGCCAATCCGTCGCCGCCGATCGGTCCCGCGCTCGGCCAGCGCGGCTTGAACATCATGGAGTTCTGCAAGGCCTTCAATGCGCGCACCGCGCAATTGGAGAAGGGCACGCCGATTCCGGTCGTCATCACCGCCTACCAGGACCGCTCGTTCACCTTCGAGATGCGCCAGCCGCCGGTGACCTTCTTCCTGAAGAAGGCGGCGAACCTCAAGCTCGGCAAGAAGCCGGCCTCGGGCGCCAAGACGCCCGGCCGCGGCTTCGTCGGCAAGGTGACGAAGGAGCAGGTGCGCGAGATCGCCCAGCAGAAGATCGTCGACCTCAACTGCGACACGATCGAAGCGGCGATGAAGATGATCGAAGGCTCGGCCCGCTCGATGGGCCTGCAGGTGGTGGAGGGCTGACCCATGGCGCATCACGGCAAAAGAGTTCTGAAGAGCCGCGAAGGCGTCGAGCGCACCAAGCTTTACGCGCTCGCTGACGCGGTCAAGATGGTCAAGACCAACGCCACCGCCAAATTCGACGAGACGGTCGAGCTGTCGCTCAATCTCGGCGTCGATCCCAAGCACGCCGACCAGATGGTGCGCGGCGTCGTCAACCTGCCGAACGGCACCGGACGCACGCTGCGCGTCGCGGTGTTCGCGCGCGGCGCCAAGGCTGACGAGGCGCGCGAGGCCGGCGCCGACGTGGTCGGGGCGGAGGATCTGGTCGCGCAGGTGCAGGGCGGCGAGATCAACTTCGACCGCTGCATCGCCACGCCCGACATGATGCCGCTGGTCGGGCGGCTCGGCAAAGTGCTGGGTCCGCGTGGCCTGATGCCGAACCCCAAGGTCGGCACCGTGACGATGGACGTGAAGGCGGCGGTCGCGGCGTCGAAGGGCGGCTCGGTCGAGTTCCGGGCCGAAAAGGCCGGCATCGTGCAGGGTTCGGTGGGCAAGGCCTCGTTCGGCGACGACAAGCTGGCCGAGAACATCCGCGCCTTCGTCGATGCGGTGAACCGGGCGAAGCCTCCGGGCGCCAAGGGCCACTACCTTCTGCGCGCCGCCGTCTCCTCGACGATGGGGCCGGGGGTCAAGCTCGATCTCGCGACGGTGCAGGCGGCGGGCGCGCCGGCGGAGTAGACGTCAGCCGCGAAATCGCGGCGGGGGACTTTCTGGGCCGACGTTTTTTGAGCGCAGAGCAACTAAACGGTTGCGTCTGGCCGCCACGCTGTCTATCCATGAGCAACCAAGGAGTTGCTCATGGAATCGGACCGAATTCGAAAGAGAATCATCCTCAAGGCGCCGCTGGAACGAGTCTGGCGTGCGATCGCCGATCCGGCCCGCTTCGGCCAATGGTTCGGCGTGGAAATCGACGGCCCCTTTGTCGCCGGGAGGGAAACGGTCGGACGGATCGTGCCCACCAAGGTGGATCCCGACATCGCCCGCCTGCAGGAGGCGCACCGCGGCAAAACCTGGCGCGTGCTCGTGGATCGGATCGAGCCGATGGCTCTGTTCTCGTTCCGCTGGCGTCCGTACGCAGTCGACCCCGTCCATGATTGCTCAGAAGAACCCATGACGCTGGTGACCTTCGAAATGTCGGAAGTGGAAGGTGGAACCCTGCTAACGATCGCCGAGTCGGGCTTCGAACACCTACCGCTTGATCGCCGGTCGAAGGCCAGGGATGCAAACGACGCTGGCTGGACGCATCAGAGCAGGCTCATCGAGAAGTACCTCGCGCTCGAGGCGCAATCATAAAGGGAGGTCCGATGCTGGAGGACGACCCCGCGCTCAACGAATTGTCGAAGGCCGCGCCGGCGTTCGCCGCTTTGGGCGATCCGGTCCGATTGGCGATGGTGGCGCGACTCTGCAAGGAGGGTCCCCTGCCCACGGTCGCGTTGAAGGAAGGAATGCACGTCACCCGTCAGGGCCTCACCAAGCATCTGAATGTGCTTGAGGACGCTGGCCTCGTCAGCAGCGAGCGGTTTGGGCGCGACCGGCGATGGCGGATGCAGGCGCGGCGGCTCGCGGCTGCGCGCAACCATCTCGACCGGATTTCGGCTCAATGGGACCTGCGGCTGCAACGGCTGAGGGCGCTTGTCGAAGACGGCGGGTAAATCAAAGCCCGTTTAAGTCCGGGGACCGGCTTGCGTGGCGCGCCTCGTCTTGCGATCTGAGCGTCGATGACCGGCCTTTCCCAGCCGCTGCCGATCGACGAGGCGCTGCCTGCGCTGCGTTCGGCGCTGGCCGAGCGCTCAGGCGCGGTGCTGGTCGCCCCGCCCGGCGCGGGCAAGACCACCCGCGTCCCGCTCGCGCTCCTCGACGAGCCCTGGGCGAAAAGCAAGCGCCTCATCCTCATCGAGCCGCGCCGTCTCGCCGCCCGCGCCGCCGCCGCCCGCATGGCCGCGACTTTGGCTGAGAAAGTCGGCGAGACGATCGGCCTGCGCGTTCGGCTGACCAGCCTCGTGTCGAAGCGCACCCGCATCGAGGTCGTGACCGAGGGCGTGTTTACCCGCATGATCCTCGATGACCCCGCGCTCGAAGGGATCGCGGCCGTCCTGTTCGACGAGTTCCACGAGCGCTCGCTCGACGCCGATCTTGGTCTCGCCTTCGCGCTCGACGCGCAGGGCGCCCTGCGCGAGGACCTGCGCCTCGTCGTCATGTCGGCGACGCTCGACGGCGCGCGAGTGCGAACGCTCCTGGGAGACGCGCCGCTGATCGAAAGCGAGGGTCGCGCCTTTCCTGTCGCGACGCGCTATGTCGGCCGCAATCCGAGCGCCCGGATCGAAGACGAGGTCGCGCGCGTCACGCTCGACGCGCTCGCAAGCATGAACAGCGGCTCGATCCTGGTCTTCCTGCCGGGGCAGGGCGAGATCCGGCGCGTTGCGGAGACCCTGGACGCGCGCGTCAAGCGCCCCGACGTCGCCGTGGCGCCGCTCTATGGCGCGCTCGACGCCCATGCGCAGGATCTCGCCATCTCGCCATCGCCGGCGGGGCGGCGCAAGATCGTGCTCGCCACCTCGATCGCTGAAACGTCCCTCACCATCGAAGGCGTGCGCGTCGTGATCGATTCCGGCCTCATGCGCGTTCCGGTTTACGAACCCGACGTCGGCCTCACGCGGCTTACGACGGTGCGCGTCAGCCGCGCCAATGCCGACCAGCGGCGCGGGCGCGCGGGCCGCGTCGAGCCCGGCGTCTGCTATCGGCTGTGGCAGGAGGCCGCGAACGGCGGGCTGCAGCCTTACGCCGCGCCGGAAATTCTCTCCGCCGATCTCTCGGGGCTCACGCTCGACTGCGCCCTGTGGGGCGTCGCCGATGCAGGCAAACTCGCCTTCCTCGATCCCCCGCCGCGTGGCGCGCTGATGGAAGCCCAAGCGCTTCTGACCGCAATCGGCGCCATCGACGGCGACGGCCGCATCACCGACGAAGGCCGGGCGATCGCGAGCCTCGCGCTGCCGCCGCGTCTCGCGCGCATGGTCGTCGACGCCGCCCGCGCGGGCGAAGGCGAAAACTGCGAGCGAGATCGCGGTCGTCCTGACCGAACGCGGACTTGGCGGCGATTCCGTCGATCTCATGACCCGGATCGAGGCTTTCCGCCGCGACCGCTCGCAACGGGCCGAAGACGCAAGACGCCTCGCGCGCGGATTGGCGGCGAGGGCGGAGGCCTTTGCCCCCACTGGGAGAGGGGAGCGCGCCCTTCTCCCCCCGGGAGAAGGTGGCCCGGAGGGCCGGATGAGGGATTCGCGTGGAGCGGCCCACAGTCCAGTGACGACCGCCCTCACCCCCAACCCCTCTCCCAGAAGGGGAGAGGGGGGCCCTGGCCCCCTTCTCGCCTCCGCCTATCCCGACCGCATCGCGATCTCTCGCGGCCGGCGCGGCGAGTTCCTCATGGCCAACGGACGGGCGGCGGCGCTCGAGGCGCATGACGCGCTCGCCGGCGAGCCGTTTCTCGCCATTGGCGAAATCGCCGGCCGCGCCGCCTCGGCGCGAATCCTCCTGGCCGCCGCGCTGACCCTCGACGACGTCGAGAGGATCGCCGGCGCCTCGATCGAGACGGTGGACGAACTCAGCTTCGACCGGGCCTCAGCGTCCTTGCGAGCGCGGCGCCGCCGCCGCTTAAGCGCGCTCACGCTCGCCGAGCAGACGCTTCCGATTCCGCAGGACGACACGGCAACGCTTGCTCTGGCGCGCGGCGTCCTGTCGCTTGGGGTCGCGCGTCTGCCGTGGACCAAGACGCTGAAGCAGCGGCGGGACAGGGTGATGTTCCTGGCCCAAGCGGAGGGCGAGGCGTGGCCGGAGCTGTCGGACGAGGCGCTTGCCGCCGATCCGTCATGGCTCGCGCCGTTCCTTATCGGCAAGACCAGGCTCGACGAGATCGGCGCCGACGATCTTGCGAGCGCGCTCGACGCGATGCTGCCCTGGGACCTCAGGCGGCGCCTTGACGACCAGGCGCCGACGCATTTCCGGGCGCCGACGGGAACCCAGGCGCCGATCGACTATGAAGCCGAAGGCGGCCCGGCGATCGCGCTCAGGGTGCAGGAATTGTTCGGGCTCAACACGCATCCCTCGCTCGCCGGGGGACGCATTCCGCTCACCCTCCATTTGCTGTCGCCCGCGAACCGGCCGATCCAGATCACGCGCGATCTGCCCGGCTTCTGGCGCGGCTCCTGGGCCGCCGTCCGCTCCGACCTTCGCGGCCGCTATCCCCGCCATTTCTGGCCAGAGGACCCGGCCGCCGCGGCGCCCACCGCGAGGGCGAAGCCAAGAGGGACGTAACGCGTCACGCCGGCGCGACACGCATCGGAAGGCGCGTCCAGCCGCGCAGCGTGTTGTTCAGAAGCGGCGTCGGCTCGCCGTCCGGCTCGATGCGCTCGCACGCGCGGGCCAAAGCGGCGAGCATCGTCTCGCCTTCGAGCCTCGCCAGCAATTGCCCGACGCACATATGGACGCCCGCGCCAAAGGCGACATGGCCCGTGGTCGAGCGGTCGATGTCGTAGCGGTCAGGGTCGGGCCACTTGCGCGGATCGCGGTTGGCGGCGGCGAGCAGCATCAGCACTTTCTCGCCCTCGGGGATCGTCGCGCCGCCGAGCTCGGCCTCCCGCGTCGTGGTGCGGAAAAACGTCTGCACCGGCGTTTCGAGCCTCAAAGCCTCCTCGAAGGCCGCGCGCGCCTTCGTACGCTCGGCGCGCAGCGCCGCGAACTGATCGGGATTGAGCGCAAGCTGCCTCAGCGCAGCGCCCAGGCCATGAACGGTGGTGTCAAAACCGGCGGTGAGCAGCGACCGGACGAGCAGTTCCGCCTCCTGCCGCGTCACCTCGCCCGCATCCGCCCCGGCGTGGACCATCGCCCCGATGCCGTCGTCGGAAAGCGCCTCGCGCCGGCACTGGGAGGCGATCCATTCGACATGGGGCGCCATTTGCGCGATCGCCGCGCGGCGCAATTCATTGTCGGGGCCGAACATGTTGAACACGGTCGCGGCATAGGGCAAGAGGTGCTCCGGCCTTCGTGGGAGAGGCCGATCGCGTCCGGCATGACCATCATCGGATAGACTTCAGCGCATTCGGCGATGGCGTCGAAACGAACCTTCTGCGCCAGCTTGTCCGCAAGCTCGTCCGCCGCTGCGGCGAAACGCGCGCGCAGCGACCGCATCACGGTCGCCGACAAGGCGCGATTGAGCACCGCCCGCGCCCGGTCATGTTCGGGCGGGTCGCGCTCGAGCACCATGCTCGGCGGCCGCCATGGCTTTTCGCGCTGAAAGTCGCTGAGGCCCACGCCGCGACCCGAGCAGAAGGTCGCGGGATCGCTCAGGATCTGCCTGACTTCGGCGTGCCGCGCCGCGGCATAGGCGCCATATTTTTCCAGCCAGACGACGGGCCCGGCCTCCCGCATCGCTTCGTGCGCGGGATGGGGATCGCGCAGGAAATCGACCGAGAACGGATCGATCTCGCAAACGGGAACCCCATCGGGCGGCCGGCGCGCGGGCTCGGTTTGCGGCATGGCGGCGTTTCCTCGAAAGTCCGTTCGAGAGCGACGCTATTATAGGGCGGGCCGGCCTTGCAAATCCCGCCAGCGCGCAACCTTTCGCCTCACGCGAGAAGCTTGCAGAGCCGCTTCGGCGCGACCAGCCGATAGCTGCGCTGGACGAAGGCCTCGATTTCGCGCCAGTCGGCCGCTTCGTCCAATCCGACACCGATCCAGCCCCTGGGGCCAAAATAGGGGGGAATGAAAAATCGCGCCGGCTCCGCGTCGAGGATGAAGTCCCGCGAGCCCTCCGGCGCCTTGCACCAGAGCGCGAGCCAGCCGTTCCAGGGACGCTCGAGGGCGAAGATCTTGGTCCCGACGCGGTACGACGGCCCGCGTCGCATGACTTCCTCATTCGCTTCCGGAAGCGCGAGGCAGATTGCGCGCAGGCGCGCGCCGATCGCGACGAGCGACATCGAACACTCCGATCCCCCGCCGTTCCGAGCCTAACACAGCGCGGCGACCAGCGCACATTGACCGGCCCACCCGGCCGCCGATAGCCTCGCCCGCGAATGGCTCTCGACCTCTCTCCGCTCGATCGCGAACTTCTGGACGGCGCGCATGGGGCGGGCGCCGCCTTCGCCATGCGCCTCCTTCAGCGCTTCGCCGAAGCGGTGGGCGCGCCCGCCTTCCTCGACATCGAGGGCGCGCATGTCGACGGCTGTCTCTATCATGGACGCGCGAGCCTCGATTTCGCCGAACGGATGGTCAGCCTCGGGGGCAAGGTCCGCGTGCCCACAAGCCTCAATGTCGGGTCGGTTGACCTGATCCATCCCGAGCTTTTTCGCGGAACGAAGAAGCACGCGGAGAACGGCGCCCGGCTCATGCGCGCCCACCTCGAGCTGGGCTGCGCGCCGACCTTCACCTGCGCGCCCTATCAAAGCGCGGCGCGACCACGCTTTGGCGCGCAGATCGCCTGGGGCGAATCGAATGCGATCGTCTTCGCCAATTCGGTGATCGGCGCGCGCACCAACCGCTATGGCGATTTCATCGACCTCTGCTGCGCGATGACCGGCCGCGCCCCGGCCTACGGTCTGCATCTCAAGGAAAACCGCGTTGCGCGGGCTGCGGTCGAGATCGCCGCGACTCCAGAAGACTGGGACGCCGAGCGCCTCGCGGTCGCTGTCGGGCACGCGATCGGGCGCCGCTGCAGCAGCCTCATTCCGGCGATCGTCGGTCTGCCGGAAATGAGCGAGGACGACTTGAAGGCGCTGGGCGCAGCCGCCGCCTCGTCCGGCGCGGTGGCTCTGTTTCATGTCGTGGGCCGCACGCCCGAAGCCCCCGACCTCAAGACCGCCTGCGGCGGCCTTGAGCCAGAGCTTCGCCTGCAATTCGTGGCCGACGACTTGCGCGAGGCGGCGCGTTCGCTCTCCGGCGTTACCGACGGCGCCGCTTTGAGCGCAGTCTCTCTCGGCACGCCGCATTTTTCGGTTGATCAGTTCGCTCGCCTCATGCCGCTTCTCGACGGGCCGCGCCCGGTCGTTGACATTTTCGTCAACTGCAGCCGCGCGACGCTGGACGAAGTCCGCAAGCACGGCTGGGAGGATGGGCTCGCGGCCGCTCGCGTGACGCTGATCGCCGACACTTGTGTTTATGTCAGCGCGATGCTTCAGCCGGGCGCCGGAGCGCTCATGACCAATTCGGGCAAATGCGCCTATTACGCGCCGGGCAATCTGAGGGTCGCGGTCGCCTACGGGTCGCTTGCCGAATGCGTCGCCTCGGCGCGCGCCGGCAAGGTGGTGCGGCTATGAGCGGGCGCGCGTTCGTCGCCGCGACGCTTGTTCCCGGCGCCGCCTCGGGACTTCGGTTCTGCAAGCTCGATGAGCCGCTGAGCTTCTGGGGCGGCCTCGATTCGGCGACAGGAACGATCATCGATCGCCTGCATCCGCAGCGCGGCGCGTGCGTGGCGGGTCGCATCCTGATGATGCCCGGCGGGCGCGGCTCGAGCTCGGGCAGCGCCACGCTTGCCGAGGCGCTGCGCCTCGGCAAGGGGCCGGCGGCGATCCTGATGCTGGAGCGTGACGCGATCGTCGTCGTCGGCGCGATGGTCGCGGCCGAACTTTACGGACTTGCGTGTCCCGTCGCGCTGGCGAACGGCGAAGACTGGGAAGCGCTGGCGGCCGCGGCCAGCCTCACGTCGAGGCCGGCCCGAACGGCGCTGCGATCAGCGCCGACCCTTGACCTCACGCGCGAAGCGCGCGCCGCCCGAGCGAAAGTCCGGACGGTGGCCAGATCGGGCTCGCCGACGACCGGCCGGCCCCCTCGCGCGTCGCGGCGCGGGCCGTGATGTTGCGCCGTTCGCCGCCGCGGCGACCGGCGCGCTTGTCGCCTTGCGCACGATTGGCGCTGGCCTCGGGCCGGCCGCGCCGCGGCGGTCGGTTTTGGGCAAGGTGAGCCGCGTCAGGCGCTCGATCGCGCGCAAAAGATCGCGCTCCTCGTGGTCGCAAAGCGAGATCGCCTGTCCCGCATTGCCCGCCCGCGCGGTGCGGCCGATGCGATGAACGTAAGCCTCGGCGACCTGCGGCAGTTCAAAATTGACGACATGGCTGACGCCGTCGATGTCGATGCCGCGCGCCGCGATGTCGGTCGCAACCAGCGCGCGCGTCTCTCCGCCGCGGAAGGCCGCCAGTGCGCGCTCGCGCTGACCCTGGCTCTTGTTGCCGTGAATGGCGGAAGCATTGACGCCCGCCTCGTCGAGGGCGCGGGCGACGCGGTCGGCGCCGTGCTTGGTGCGGGTGAAGACGATGACGCGCGTGAGCTCGGCATCGTTGAACAGTTCGACCAGCAAGTCGCGCTTCTTCGCCGCTTCGATGAGGACGACGCTGTGCTCGACGCGGTCGGCAGTCTTGGCGGCGGGCGTCACCGAGACTTCGACCGGATCGCGCAGCAATTCACCGGCCAGCCCGCGAATGTCAGCGGGCATGGTCGCGGAGAAAAACAGGTTCTGCCTCTGCTTCGGCAATTCCCGGACAATGCGGCGGATCGGCTTGACGAAGCCAAGGTCGAGCATCTGGTCGACCTCGTCGAGCACCAGAAATTCGACCGCGCCAAGACGGGCGACGCCCGCGTCGAGATGATCGAGGAGGCGGCCGGGCGTCGCAACCAAAACGTCGAGGCCCGCAGAAAGCGCGCGAATCTGCGCCCCATGCGGCACGCCGCCGAACACGACTGCGATCTTCAACCCGAGCCCATCCGACAGGTCGCGGAAGCTCTGGGCGATCTGGCTCGCGAGTTCACGCGTCGGGCTCAGCACGAGCACGCGCGCGCCACCTCTGGGCGCCGGGCGCCGGTCGGTTGCGAGGCGGTTGAGGATTGGCAGCGCGAAGGCCGCCGTCTTGCCGGTGCCGGTCTGAGCGATGCCAATGAGATCCCGGCCCTTCATCAGCGGCGGGATTGCCTGGAGCTGAATCGGGGTCGGACGCGCGAAGCCAAGTTTGGCCAGCGCAATATTGAGGGGCGCGGCGAGGCCGAACCCGTGAAAATTATCCAAGCTGAGAAGTCTTTCATAGCGCCGCGGCGGCGCGAGACGCGCACAATCGCGGCTGGGGGGTTTAGGGAACGCCCCGCGTGTCCGGACGTCGAATGAAATTAAAGGGCGGACGGCAGGCGGACTAAAAAGCCCTTCACGCGGCCGGCGCGCCAATGGCCGCGCTTATGGCGGCTTGACCCGCATGTGGGCCGAGCGGGCCCCAAAGTCAAGGGCGCGCGCTTCGTTCGGCGGATTGACCGCGTCCCCTCGCCAATGCGAGGAACCGCTTCTGCAAAAAATTCGAGAGGAACGATGAGCGCGACGGTCGAGGTCTTGGGGCTGGGCAATTCACTTGTCGATCTTCTTGCCTATGCGGACGACAATTATCTCTCCGCCCAGGAGATGCTGAAGGGCGCGATGAACCTGATCGACGAGGATCGCGCCGAGGCCCTGTATGCCGCCCGTGTCGATCCACGTGTGATCTCAGGCGGCTCAGCCGCCAACACCGTCGTCGGCGTCGCCTCGTTCGGCGTCGGGGCCGCCTATATCGGCAAGGTGAAGCAGGACCCGCTCGGCGCGGCGTTCACCGACGACATCCGCTCGACCGGCGTCGCTTTCTCGACCTCGCCCGCCGAACACGGGCCGTCGACGGGGCGTTGCTTCATCTATGTGACTCCGGACGGCGAGCGAACGATGAACACCTACCTCGGCGCAAGCTCCTATCTCGCGCCGCCGGATGTCGACGAGGCCTTGGTCAAGTCGGCGAAGGTCGTCTATCTCGAAGGCTACATGTGGGATCGCCCGGCGGCCAAGGCGGCGTTCCAGAAGGCCGGCGAGATCGCCCGCTCCGCGGACCGCCGCGTCGCCCTCACGCTTTCGGATTCGTTCTGCGTCGACCGGTTTCGCGGCGAATTCATCGACCTCATGCGTTCGCGGACAGTGGACACCATCTTCGCCAACACCGACGAGATCCTGTCCCTGTACGAGACGCCACGTTTCGACGAGGCGCTCGACAGCTTGCGCGCGGAGGGCGTGCTCGCCGTCGTCACACGGTCCGAAAAGGGCTGCGTCATTGTCAAGGGCGATGAGACCTGGGAGGTTCCGGCCTACTCGATCGCCGAGCTCGTCGACACGACAGGCGCAGGCGACATGTTCGCCGCCGGCTTCCTCGCCGGTCTCGCCCGTGGGCGGGACATGACCGCCTGCGGGCGACTGGGCGTGCTGGCCGCGGCGGAAATCATTCAGCACCTCGGCGCGCGGCCCAATGTGTCACTAGCCGAATTTGCGCGGCAGAACGGTTTGAGGGTGTGACGGTTCTGATCGCCGGCGCAAAGCTCGCGCCGCATTGATCAAGCGCCGACCTCGCGGTCGCCCTTCGTCTCGAGGAGATGGCGCTTGAAATCGCTCATCGAGGCGAACTTGAACGTTCCTTCACCCGTCTCCGCCTCGATCGAACCGTCGGTGAAGATCTTGTAATTGGCTCCGGCCGACGAGTAGCTGCCGACAAGCGTCGGCGGCCCCTGCGCCTCTGGCTCCAACGTCTCCGCCGCGGCCTCGAGCGAGGGCAGATGGCCGGTGCGATTGATGTTGATCGGGCTCTCGTCCTCCGCCACGACAGCTTCGTCTCCGCGCCCCCAAACCCCAGCTTCAGTTGCGGGGGCCGCGAGGACAACTTCCTCGGCCAGCACAGATCCGTCCGGGCGCGTGATCTCCACGGGCGCCGGCGCAGCCGATTGCCGCACGAGCCTAGCGAGCACGTCGATCCGCCGGATCAAGACCGCGATCGCGAACACGACCAGCGCGGCGCAGGCGGCGGCTACTGCCGCGAGGGCGTACAAAACGCCGAGGCTGGTCGGAAGAAGATCGAGGCTCTGATAGCCGCTCGCCGCGGCGGCGATCAGCAAAACGAGGCTTAGGACGAAGGTCAGAATCGCCATCAGATCGTCAATGCCCACATTTCGGTCGGAAGCTCAATCGCTCCGCCGCACAGGCTGGAAGCGAGCATAATTGGGCCGATTCGGTTTCAACCGCGTGAACCGCGCGCGCCGAAGATCGCCGAACCGACGCGGACATATGTCGCGCCGAGTTGCACTGCAAGCGGCCAGTCCGCGCTCATGCCCATGGAACGCTCGCTCAAGCCGTTGCGTTCCGCGATGACGCCGAGCAGCGCGAAATGCGGCGAAACCGGCTCGTCGGCGGGGGGAATGGCCATAAGCCCCTCGATTGTCAGTCCATATGTCCGGCGGCAGAGCGCTATGAAGGCGTCGGCGTTCTCGGGGAGCACGCCCGCCTTCTGCGGCTCGCCTCCGGTGTTGACCTCGACCAATAGGCGCGGGCGCTTGCCAAGGCGGTCGATTTCGCGCGCCAGCGTTGCGGCGATTTTCTCCCGGTCGACCGTCTCGATCACATCGAACGCCTCGATCGCCTCGCGCGCCTTGTTGCTTTGCAGGGGTCCGATCAGATGGAGTTCGATCGTCTGCCCGAGCGCGCCGGCGCGCGCCCGCAAATCCCGCCATTTGGGGATCGCCTCCTGCACCCGGTTCTCGCCGAAGCGGGTCTGGCCGGCTATCGCTATCGTGGGCCAGACCTCGTCAGCCGAAAAAGTCTTGGAGACGGCGACGAGCTTGACCGATTCCGGCGCCCGGCCGCAATCGCGCGCGCGGCGCGCGATGTGTTCGCGCAGCTCGAGGAGCCGGGCAACGGAGTCTCGCGCGTCCGACACATGAGGCGCCTCGGCCAAGGTGGTCTCCATGTTCGTCCCAGCCATCTGTCACAGCGGCGAACGCCGCCGGCCATTGTTTGCGAAGAGAAACGCGAATTCAATTGGCGCTTGCTTATCATCACCCGCCACGGACCTGGCACGAACCGCCTCGCCCTTGCCTTTTGGCTTCAGCCCGCGCATGAGGGCCCCGATCTTTCCAGTCCAACGACGGCTTCCATGGGCTTCAAATGCGGCATCGTCGGCCTGCCGAATGTCGGCAAGTCGACGCTTTTCAACGCGCTGACGCAGACCGCCGCCGCGCAGGCGGCGAATTATCCCTTCTGCACCATAGAGCCCAATGTCGGCGATGTTGCGGTGCCCGACCCGCGTCTGGCGATTCTGGCGAAAATCGCCAGCTCCAAGGAAATCATCCCGACCCGGCTGTCGTTCGTCGACATTGCCGGGCTGGTGCGCGGCGCCTCAAAGGGCGAAGGGCTCGGCAACCAGTTTCTCGCCAATATTCGCGAATGCGATGCGATCGCTCATGTCGTGCGTTGTTTCGAGGACAGCGACGTCACCCATGTCGAAGGCCGTATCGACCCCCTGTCCGACATCGCCACCATTGAAACCGAACTGATGCTCGCCGATCTCGAAAGCCTTGAGCGGCGTATCGCGCAAATGGAGAAGAAGGCCAAGGGGGGCGACAAGGAGGCCAAGGAAGCGCTGGCGCTCGCCGAGCGTAGCCTGGCTGAGCTGAGAGAGGGGCGCCCAGCCCGCGCCGCCGGTGTCGGCCGCGACGAGCGGCGCCTTTTCCAGTCGCTTGGACTCCTGTCGTCGAAACCGGTTCTCTATGTCTGCAACGTCGACGAAGGATCGGCTGACCGTGGCAATGCTTTTTCCGACACGGTGAAGGAACAGGCGGCCAAGGAGGGCGCCGCCGCGGTCGTCGTGTCAGCGAAGATCGAGAGCGAGATCGCGCTCCTGCCTCTGGCCGACCAGGAGGCTTATCTCGAGGCGATCGGTTTGACCGAGCCGGGGCTCAACCGGGTCATACGCGCGGGTTACGAGCTCTTGCACCTGGTCACCTTCTTCACCGCGGGGCCAAAAGAGGCGCGCGCGTGGACGATCGAGCGGGGAGCAAAGGGCCCGCAGGCCGCCGGCGTCATCCACACGGATTTCGAGAAGGGCTTCATCCGCGCCGAGACCATCGCCTATGACGACTATGTCGCCAACGATGGGGAAGCGGGCGCGCGGGAAGCGGGCAAGTTCCGGCTCGAAGGCAAGGATTATGTCGTCGCCGACGGCGACGTCATGCATTTCCGCTTCGCCAATTGAGAGCCATGTCGGACCTGGTCTATTTCGAAGATTTTCAAGCCGGCGAGGCAGTCGAATACGGCGGCGTCGACGTTTCGGCCGACGAGATCATAGCCTTCGCGCGCGAGTTCGATCCCCAGCCCTTTCATACCGACGAAGAGGCGGCGGGCGCAGCGACCGGCGGGCTCATCGCCTCGGGATGGCACACGTGCGCGCTGCTGCTCAGGATGAATTGCGACGAGTTCCTCATGCGCGCGGCGATCGTCGACGAGGCCGGGATCGAACAGGTCCAATGGCGGCGGCCGGTCAGACCGGGCGATCGGCTGCATGTGCGGCGCCACACGCTCGCCACGCGCGTGGCCGAGAGCCGGACGGGCGAGGGCGAAGTCGAGTTGCTCTACGAAGTCTTCAATCAGGACGGCGAGATCGCGATGACGCAGAGCAGTCTGCTCCTGCTCAAGCAGCGCCCATAGCTTCTCGGGATCTCATGTTCTACGAGGACTTTCGTATCGGTCAGTCGGCGGCGCTCGGCGAGGCGGTGTTCTCGCGCGAAGCAATCCTCGCCTATGGGCGGCGATTTGATCCGCGCATCGTCGCGGAAGCCGCCGCAGGAAAGGCGCCGCTCACCGCCTCGGGGCTGCATGTGGCGGCCGCCGGAATGCGACGACTGGTCGACAGGCTCAGCTCCTTGCGCGCGGCGATGGCCGAACGCGGCGAGGTCCTTCCGGAGCTTGGCGTCTCGCCGGGGTTCAAAGGCATGCTCTGGCCGCGCCCGGTACGCGAGACCGACATCGTCTCCTATTCCATGGAGACGATGTCGAAGCGCGAGACCTCCAAGCCAAAATGGGGTTTGATCGGCAATCATTTTCGCGGGGTCAATCAGCGTGGAGAGGAGGTTTTGTTCTTTTCGAGCGTTGTCCTTGTCGCTCGACGTTCAGAGGATCCGCCGCCTCAATCTCGCGCCAGCGAGGATTTCCCGAACAGCTGACCCCGTCCCTAGCTAATTTTCCGATGCTGCCGGGCGCGCCAAACGCGGGAAAGTCTGTTAATAAGGCTGCCGTCGTACCTTGTCGGTTCGAGGGGAGCTGCAATGGCCATCAATCTTGTCAGTCTTGTGTCACAGTTTCTTACGCCGCAAGTCGTCGGCAGCCTGGCGCAGGCTATCGGCGTCAACGAAGTGGTGGCGCAGAAGCTTGTCGCGGCGGCGGTTCCGACAATTCTAGCCTCGCTTGGCACGGCTGCGGCGGCGCCGGGGGGCGCTCAGAGGGTGTCCGACGCGATTTCCAACTCGGATCCGGATGTGCTCACAAAGGTCGGCCAGGCGGCGGCGGGCGGCAACGCCCGGTTCCTCAACGAAGGCGCCACGCTCCTGAACGGCCTGCTCGGCGGCGGCGGTCTCTCGAGCCTGGTGGGCGCGCTCAGCCAATATTCGGGCGCGCCCCATCCCGCGACCCAGACGCTGCTTGGCGCGGTGACGCAAACGACGGTCGGGGCCATCGGCCAGCAGGACCCTTCAAACTGGTCGGACCCTTCCGCAATTCTTTCGCTGCTCAACAGCCAGAAGGGCGCGATCTCCGCCGCGCTTCCAGCGGAAGTCTCAAGGGCGCTCGGCGCCTCTGGATTGCTCGCCGGTCTTGGCGCTACGGCTGCGGCTGCGACTCAAACCGCCACATCGACGGTTTCGAGCGCTGCAACCGCTGCGAGCTCGACGGCGAGCTCCGCCGCGAGAAGCGTTCCCACTCCGCCGCCGCTGCCGCGTTCGAGCGGCTTCCCGATGTGGGCGATCATTCTCATCGTCATTATCGTACTCTTGGCGATCTGGTGGTTCATGAGCCGGCGACACGAGGAGGAGCCGGCGAAGACGGGCATGTTCGACGCGCCGGCTCCGATCGAATACGCGTTGCGCGCAACGCCTTCTCCGGCCGCCCCAACCAACGGCTAGAACAAGCGTTCAAGTCATGGGGCTGGGGCTCGGCGTGCGCATGTGGCGCCGCCTGCACGAGCCGGTATGGGAAGCCGTGGCGCGCCGATCCCGAGTCGGCGTTCTTTGCGCGATCGCGCTCGCGACCGATCGCCGCCGGCTGCGCCAGCCGTCCCTTCGGGACCCTCGTTCCGGTGGCCGGGGCGCCCGACGCCAGCCGGGTCGATCTCATGGTGGCGACGACCCGCGCGCCTGTCATTTCGCCGCCGGGCGTCATGTTCGGCGGAGCGAGAGGACGTGGGCTCGATTTCGCCGACATTGTCGTGTCGATCCCGCCGGACAGCGCGCGCAGGCCCGGCGACATTCCGTTGTCGTCCTCGGTCCCCGGCAATCCAGAGCGCGATTTCGTGGTCCTGCGGGCCGACCGCATCGACCTGGCGCAGGCGAAGGCAAAATTCGACCAGAGGATCAGGCGGGTTCCCGGGCGCCGGGTTCTCGTCTTCGTCCACGGCTTCAACACCCGTTTCGAGGAAGCCGTCTATCGCTTCGCGCAGATCGTTCACGACGCCCGTGTCCAGGTCGCGCCGGTGCTGTTCACCTGGCCTTCCGGCGGAAGACTGACCGACTACGTTTACGATCGCGACAGCGCACTCTATTCGCGCGACGCGCTCGAGGTGCTGCTGCAGGCGCTGGTCAACGATCCGAACGTCGACTCGATATCGGTCCTGGCGCATTCGATGGGCAATTACATCGCCATGGAGTCGCTCAGGCAGATGTCGATCCGCGACCGCGGATTGTCGCCGAAGATCCGCGATGTGATGCTGGCCTCGCCCGACATCGACATCGACGTTTTCCGCCGCCAGATCGCCGAGATCGACGCCGGCCCGAGGCCAGCGGACTTCACCCTGTTCGTCTCGCGTGACGATCGCGCCCTCGGACTGTCGAGCTTTCTTGCGCGCGATTCGACCCGCCTCGGCGCGCTCGATCCGTCGGAGGAGCCTTATCGCTCGATCCTGGAGCAGGGCAGGGTGCATGTCGTCGACCTGACCACCCTCGCTTCCAGCGACTTCACCAATCACGGCAAATTCGCGAGCGGCGAGGTCCTCGGCGCGATTGGCGAGAGGCTGGCGGAGGGCCAGTCGCTGAACGAGGCGAGAGCGGGCCTGGTCGGGTCGCTGGGCCTGCTCACCACCGGCGCGATCAAAGCCGCCGCCGACGTCGCCACCGGCGCGGTCGCCGCGCCGGGCGCGATCCTCGACCCGACACGAAGCGAGAAGTCGGTCGACACCGCGGCGCAAGCCACGACCTTGGGCCAATGACGGACGCCGGCCGGAGTTTTGGCGAGCGATCCGCGCGAGCTCATGGATGCAACCGAGGCGCGAACTCCCGTACCGGCAAAAGCCAATAAACGCGCATAAACGCCAGAAGCGCAAAGCAAGATCGTTAGTAAATTGACTCCAATTTACTAGCGTTTATTTTTCCGGAATTGAGACTTTTCAATGGGTTACGAGCGAATTTAATAAAATAATCCACCTCGACTTCCCTCAGCTCGCGCGACGGTTGTGGTTGACCAGCTTGTCAAACAGCCGACAGTCTCTTGCTCCCCGCGCCGGCAAGCGCCTGGCGGGAAGACGATTCCGCTAATGGGAATACTTGTAGCGCTTATCTTCTGATTTTGTCAAGAAAAGGTCGACAGAAAGCGGCAGTCCGCTCTGGTTGAGGGTCTTCGCCGGCTTCCGGCGACGCCCTTTTGGACGCCCTTGTCGCCGACGCTCTCGCCGCGTGCGAAAAGGCGCCTCGCTTGGGCCAGGGTGCGCGAGAGAGAATGTTTGTTAGGATGGGCGCGGAAGCGCGCAGAAATCCTGATTCATGGAGTTTTCGGCATGGACAACGCGTTGCCGGTTCCGGTCGAGCCGCGCGGCGATCTCACCGTCCGCGTCGCGGCCATGCCGGCCGACACCAACGCCAACGGCGATATTTTCGGCGGCTGGGTGTTGAGCCAGATGGATGTGGCCGGCGGGATCGCCGCCGCCGAACATGCGAAAGGGCGCGTCGCCACCATCGCCATCGACGCGATGACCTTCATCCGGCCGGTCAAGGTCGGCGACGTGCTCTGCGTCTATACCGCCATCGACAGGGTCGGCCGGACCTCGCTCAAGATCCATATCGAGGCCTGGGCGCGCCGCTCGCGCACCTATGACCGCGAGAAGGTGACCGACGCCACCTTCACCTATGTCGCCATCGACGAGAACGGCAGGCCGCGCCCGGTCTCCGACGGCCAGGCGCGTGGCGGAATCTGACCCGCGAACGCCGCCCTCATTCATAAGCTCTCGACCTTGAGCTTCAGAAAACCGTCTCGCGTCAGGCCGATCGGCGTCAACTTCAGTCCGCGAGGCGGCGGAAGCCCTTCGGCGGCGGGCGAAGTCAGATAGGTGCCGAGAACCGTCTTCGGCCAGGGCGCGAGACGCCAGGCGCCGGTCGCCCTGGGCGCGATCTCGGTTTTGCTCTCGACATACTTGAGGACGACGTCGCGGTTGGCGTCCGGGACCTCGATCACGACGTTCGTCCCGTCGCAGCCGGGAAAGCCACCGCCGCCGCTGGCGCGATAGTTGTTGGTGACGACGAGAAACGACTGGTTGGGCTCGACCGGCGCGCCGTTGAACGTGAGATCGCGAATGCGGCGCGCCGCTGGCGCAACCTGCGCGCCAGAATCGTCGTAGCGCGCGGGCTGAGTGACGTCGATGGCATAGTCGACGCCATCGATCACGTCGAAATTGTAAGCCGCGAAGGCGGGACCCAGGAGAGGTTGTTCGTCGCTGAGGCCCGGATCGATGCGGCGGAAAATGGACGCCGAGCGTTCGAGCCATTCCCTGAGCGTCGCGCCGTCGACCTTAACCACCCTCAGGCTGTTGGGGTAGGGGTAGATGTCCGCCACGTCCTTGATGGCGAGCGGCCCTGGCGCGATGTCTGTATAGAAATGGGGTCCGGCGCGTCCGCCGCATTTGAATGGCGCCGCCGCCGAGAGGATCGGCAGCGAAGCGAGGTCAGCGCGCGCCGCCACAAGCGGCGTGGCGTAGGCGCGCTGCGCCTCATTGACCAGCTGGACTGTCGGATCGTCGCCGATCAGCGCCAGATAGGTGTTGAGCGTCGTCGTAAGCTTGCCAACGGGCGTGCGGATGTAATGCAGCGTTGCGCCGTGTGCGGCCTTGGCCGCTTCGAGCACGGAATCATCCGACCCGACCAGAGCGACCGCGCCGCCGGTCGCGTCCCTTCTCGCGATCGGCCGGGCCTCGACCCGCGCTTCGGCGACACGCCAGCCGCCTGCCTCATTCTCGAGCTCAAGATCAATGATTCCGAGATGGCTGCCGAAAGAGCTGGGCATGACCGCCGGCTTGCCGCGGGCGGTTCCGCGTTTCGCGTCGACGCCGGGCAGACCAGCAAAATCCTCGCCGGGAAGCAGCAAGTGCTGATGGCCGAGGATGAGCGCGTCAATCCCGTCGAGGCTGGCGAGGTCCTGACCCGCGTTCTCCTCGCCCTCGGTCGACGCGAGCCGGGAAATCCCGGAGTGACAGAGCGCAACGACCAGATCGACGCGGCTCCTGAGCTGGCGGAGCTCCGCGCGCGCGGCCTCGACGATGTCGAGGGTGATCAGGCGTCCGCGGAGATGGACCTCGTCCCACTTCGCGATCTGCGGCGGCGCGACGCCGAACACGCCCACTTTGAGCCGCTGCGGCGTTCCAGCCTCGTCGACGAATTCGCGCTCGATCACGATCGAAGGCGGAAACCAGGGCGAGCCATCCCTTTTGCGCACATTGCAGCACACGACAGGAAACCGAGCCTGCGCATAAGCGCGCTCGAGGACATCGAGGCCATAGTTGAAATCGTGGTTGCCGAGCGTCGCGGCGGCATAATCAAGCCTGTTCATTGCGGCGATGACGGGGTGGATCGCGCCCGGGTCCGCAGCGATCGCCCGGGCGGCGACGTCGCCAAGCGGCGTGCCCTGAAGACTGTCGCCATTGTCGAACAGGAGGCAGTTGGGGGCCTCGCTGCGGGCGTCGGCGATCAGGGACGCGGCGCGCGCGAGGCCGACGGAATCGTCCGGGCGATCACGGTAATAATCGTAAGGATAGAGGTTGGCGTGCAGGTCCGTGACGCCAAGGAGCCGCAGGCAGAGCCGGGGCCGGCCAGGGCGAGCGGCGGATTCGGGTCGTCCTTGCGGCAAGGTTTGAGCTTTGTCACGGGAAGTCGGAACGGCGATGGACAGATCATCGCGCCGGCTGACCTTTCGGTCAAAGAGGCGCTTGCGGGTGAGCAGCGTCCGCCGGCGTCTGGCTGAGCGAGCTCGGTTTGCCGTCCCACCCGCCGGGCGGGGCGGCGACGTCATTCGCCGCCGGATCCGGCTTGGCGGCCTTGAATTTCATCAACGCCTCGACTGCGGAGGCGAGCATGGCCGGGTCCATCTGGCCGGCGATCTCGTCGCGCTTCTTGCCGGCGTCCGTGTCGCCCTGCTGAGCGGCGAGCGCGAACCATAGAAACGACTGGCGGAGATCCTTTTCGACGCCGAGGCCGCGCGCATAGAGGATCCCGAGATTGTACTGGCTGTCGCGGACGCCAAGTTCGGCCGCCTTTCGAAACCATTTCGCCGCTTCGACGTAGTTCGGCTCACCCCCGCCGCCGGGGTCGGCGTTCATGACCGCAAGATTGTGCGCCGCGCGCGCGTTCCCCGCCTCGGCCGCCTTGAGATACCAGCGCTTCGCGGCGGCGGGGTCGGCCGGCACGCCAATTCCCTTCTCGTACATCGAGCCGAGGCGATATTGCGCAGGCGCAAGCCCGAGCGAGGCGGCGCGTTCGAACCATCGGGCCGCCGCCACTTGATCCTTCGACAGCCCCCTGCCTTCGAACAGGCGCATCGCGAGTTCGTATTGCGCGTTGGGCTGGCCGGCCGCGACCGCGTCGCGCAAGGACTGGGGAATCCCGGGCGGAATCGCCGCCATGAGTTCGCTCGCCGATGGCCCTTTCCCCGGCGCAAGGTCCAGCGCGCCGGGCTTGGCCGGCGGCTGGCCGATCGAGGCGGTCGGGGCGACGTCGATCGTTTCGCCGCCCGATTTGGCCGCTGCCGGCGACTTCCGCCGGCTTGCCCTTCGGCGCGTCGAGCTTCGCAGTATTGACCGCTTGCTCGCCCACTTGGGAGCGTTGCAGAAACGGCGCCCGCAGGCCGGCCATTCGCACGGCGAGCGTCGCCGCGATCGCGACCGCAACGCCGAGCAGAACGGAGCGCTTGTGAGTGGCGTAGAAGGCCCTCGCGTTCTGCACCCCGCGCGCGGCGAACTGCGTCCGTCCCGAACCGGCAAGGGTCTTCACAATGCCGGCGTTGGAGGCGGCGCTGCTTTCCGCCAACGCCGCCTGCGCGGCGCGCCGTGCGGCGGCGATGTGGACGCTGACTGCCGGATTGGTCTTGGACCCGATCATTTGCGCGAGTTCGCGCGCTTCGCGTGCGCGCTGCGGGCCGCCCGCGCCTGGCTCGATCAGGAAGTCCTCGCCGTCGGCGGCGTCAGACGCCGGATCGTCGCGGCTACCCGCAGTCTTGGGTTGCGGCGCCACTTCCGGGGCAAGCGCCTCGACGCCTGTCGGCGTAGAACTGACAGACAGGGCGGCAGGGTTTCTGGCCGCTGGCCGCACTTCCTCGTCGACGTCATCGCCGGCCAGCTCGCTCTCGATGCCGGCGAGGCGCTCGGTCAGAGTCTCGAGAACGCTCTGCAGATCGGCGAGGCGCGATTGCGTGCGCCGGTCCGCGCTCGCCTGTTCCACCTTCAGCTCGGCCAGATGCGTGTCGAGCGCGGCGTGGACGGCGGCCGAGGTCTCGAGCGCCGAAGAGCCTTCCGCCTTCTCGGCGTCGCGCAATTTTTCAAGGAGCTCCCGGACGACCGGTCCTGGATCGTTGGCCGTCGTCTTTGCCGCCAGCGCGTCGATGCGATCGTAAATCGTGTCGATCTGTTGCGCGAGAGATTCCAGCTCGCCCTGGCGGGGGCTCATATCGCGAAGCCTGCGGGCCACCTCGTCGGCGACGTGCTCGACGACCTCCCGCTCGACGGGCGTATTGGCGGTGGTCTCGAACTTCGCTTCGAGCGAGCGCAGCAGCGTCTCGATCGAATTGAAATCGAACGGGGATGCGACCGTGTCGATTCGCGCGCCAAGCTCGCGGAGCGCCGGCTCCAACTGGCGCGCGCCGGCCTCGCCGTCCGCGAGGCTGTCGAGCTTGTCCCTGATTTCGACGAACATCGACTGAAGCGCCTTCGCATCGCCGTCGGCGGCCCCCGCGGCGTCCAGCTTGGCGTCGAACTCGCGCAGCAGCATTTCGATCGGACCGGTGTCGATCGTTGCGGGCGGGATGCGTCTCCAGCGACTGCCGCACGCTGTCGATGCGGCGCGCCAGGTCGTCGAACGGGGCGGGGTCGATCGCGACGGAAGCGCTCGGGCGGGCCATCTCCTGATCGAGCCGCGCCGCGATCTGTTCCAGCCGCAGCTCGATCGAGGCGAGCGCTGCCGGCGGGGTGGAGCGTTCGATCTGTCGGCAGGCTTCCGCAAGCCGCGCGGCCATCTCGGCCGATTCGAAATGCGGAGCGGGGCTCGCGCCAAGCCGCTCGACGCGGTCGGCCAGCTCCCCGATCTGCCGCTCCAGCCGCTCCAGCGGCGGCGAGCGCAGCGCCGCGGAAGCCAGGAGATTGCGCACCTCCTCGGTCTGCTGGCGGATGCGCTCGAAAGTTTCCGGATCGATCGCCGAGGCCGCAAGGCTGTCGATCCTGCCGCCGATCGCGCGGATCTCGCGTTCGAGGCCCGATCGCCGCCGCTTGCGGGTCATGCGCTTTCAGCGCCGCGCGGAATTCCGTGGCCATCGCCTCGAGCGGAGCGAGCATCGATTCGCCGTGACCGCTCTGCCGCAGCACCTCGACGCGCTGCACGAGATCGCGGATGGCGCCCTCGAGCGCGACCACGGCGTTGCGCGGCGCAAGATCGGCGAGGCTCCGGTTCATCGCCGCGATTTCGGCGCGCATCGCGCTGAGGTCGACCGCCGAGGCGCTCGGCTCGGCGCGCTCGCGGCGCATGTCGTCGAGCTTGCGGCCGAGGGCGCGAACGTCATCGAGCAGCAATTGCGTGAGCTGCGCCGCGGCGTCGGCTTCGACGGCGCCAGGCGCCGCATACGAGCCGGCTTCTGCTTCTGGACGGGCGTCCAGGGCGCCTGGATTGCCCTTACCCCTGGCCTGCGCCGCCGCGCCGTCGCCAAAAGCGCCCGTCTGCGCTTCCGAAGCCGTGGGGGCGGTCCCGCCGGCGCGGGCCTCGAGCTCGTGGCGGCGCATGGCGATTTGCGACACGGCGGCCATGAGATCGAATGGCGCCTTGGGGTCAGGCGCGGAAGCTTGAGCGGAACCATCGCCGCGCGTCCCGCCGGCCTGGGCGGCGCCGGTCAGGCTCGCCCGGATCGATTCGAGCCGCCGCACCGCGTCGATCAGCGCGCGGCGGTCGCCGTCCCGCGCCGCGTCGTCCCGCTCCAGGATTTGCGCGACCGATTCAAAGGCGCGCGCGGCCTGGGCTTCGGCGCGCGCGAGCCTCACTTCGAAGCGCTCGATCACCGTATCGAAGGCGCCCGGCATTCCGGCCGCGCGAGGCTCTTTTACGGGGGCGTTTCGTCGCGCGATGCGTTCGAGACGTCCGAGAGCCGCGTCGAGCCGATCGTCGGGGGCATAGTCCTGGTCGGACCGCGCGCGCAGGTCCAATCCCGCGTGGTCGGCGATCACGTCGTCGAGCCAATCCTCCAGGCCCATGCCGGCGCGGCGGGCGGCCTCCACAGCGGCGTCGCGGGTCCGCCGGCTTACGCCCGCGATATTCCACGCCATGGCTCTATTCATGTCCTCGACCATCGCTCGGGGGCGGGAATCGCCCCGGGAATCGGGGGCGACGTCGCACCCCAATTCTGTCGGCGGTCATGGTGAAGAAACGGTTAAAGGACACGCTCCGGCGCCGGCCGGCCGATCCCTCCCCAAAGTTGCATATCTAGTTGCGGCAACTATCAGTTGCAATTTCCCGGCGTTAGGCGATAGTGATTCGATTCGCGCAAGGGCCGCGCGAGTCACGGGGCGCGAACGCAACGGCGCCGACGAAAGGAGAGGCTATGAACACGATATCGTCTTTATCTCAGCCTTCCGCTGGGGTTTCGGGCGCGTTGCTCGAGAACGCAGCGCGCATTGCGCTTGATTCGACGCAGCCGGAGATGACCATTAGCCAGATGTCGCGCCTGTTCGGCGTCAGCCTGCGCACTTTGCGGTTTTATGAGGACCGCGGGCTCATCAAGCCCCGCCGCGAAGGCAACGCACGTTACTATCGCGCGACCGACCGCATCCGGATGGAGATGATCCTGAAGGGCAAGAAGCTCGGCTTCACCCTGACCGAAATCCAGGATCTGATCGGCGGCAAGGGCGCGACGGAGACGACGGATCTCGAAGACCAGCTGAATCCGCAGCAGATCGTCACCCAGATCGGCCATCTGGAGCGGCAGCGCAGCGAGATTGATGGGGCGATTGAGAGGCTGCGGGCGACGCAAAGCCGTCTCGTCGCCCAGGGCGCCGCCGCCTGATCGGCGGCGACCGTTGACGGACAGCGGCGCCGGGTCCGGCTAAACCCTGATCCGCGCCGCCTCGACGATCCGCATCGCTTCGGCGGAGGCGGCGTCAATTCCGAGATTGGTTGTGTCCAGCACCACGGCGTTGTCAGCCGGTCGCAGCGGGGCTGCGGCGCGGTTGGAATCGCGGGCGTCGCGGCGGACGATGTCCGCCAGGATCGCCTGGTAGTCCGCCTTCTCGCCTCGCTGGATCAATTCGAGCGCCCGCCGCTGCGCTCGAGCCGCGGGGCTCGCGGTGACAAAGATCTTCACCTCGGCCTCGGGACAAATGACGGTGCCGATGTCCCGCCCGTCAAGCACCGCGCCGCCCGGCCTGCCCGCGAAAGCGCGCTGCGCCTCGATCAGGGCCGCCCGAACGCCGGGCATCGCGGCGACCACCGACGCCGCTTCGCCCATCTGGCGCGTGCGTAAGGTTGCGTCGTCAAAATCCGTGAGGCCGAGCCCTCGGGCGGCCGCGACGGCGGCGGGTTCATCGTAAAGATCGCGGTCCTCGGCGATGAGCGCCGCGGCGACCGCGCGGTAGAGCAGCCCGGTGTCGAGATGCGGCAGCCGGTAATGCGCGGCCACTCGGCGCGCAATGGTGCCTTTCCCCGAGGCCGCAGGCCCGTCGATGGCGATAATCATGCCTAAGCCGGCCGTTCCCCCAGGCCCCGTCCTGAACAGCGCTCTTAGTGCGCTGCGCGGCGCCTGTCGAGGCTCACGTGACCGGCGTGGGCCGATGGCTTAGCGCCTGACCATCCCTTGTCCAGGCAGGCTGGCGAGTGACGGCCGATGCATTTGCTGGTGGGAATCCAAACAGATGCTATACCTTTCCCAATCGCAGGACCGAACGCGGGCATGAAAAAGCGCATGGCGCGGAAAAGACGACTGATGGCTACGGGTGACCCAGGCCATTTCGGGCACGGGCCGCGAAGGATTCGGTTTCGGCGAATCGACGCGGGCTTTAAGGTCACAACCAGTTAAGCTCGCAACCAGTCGACGCGATGCGGGAGGGCCGAATGGATCTGACAAGCGACCAGAAGAAGACGATCGCCGCCGCCTTTCTCGGCTGGATGCTTGACGCCTTCGATTTCTTCCTCCTGACCTTCCTGCTCAAGGACATCGCCAAGGAATTCGGCGTCGACGTGCCGGCGGTCGCCTACGCGCTCTTTCTGACGCTGGCGATGCGGTTCGTCGGCGCGTTCATCTTCGGCCGGCTCGGCGACCGGTGGGGCCGCAAGCCGGCGCTCATGCTCGACATTCTCTGCTATTCGATCCTCGGGGCGCTCGCCGCCTTCTCGCCGAATCTCACGGTCTTTCTGATCCTGCGCGCGCTGTTTGGCGTCGCCATGGGCGGCGAGTGGGGCCTTGGCAGTTCGCTCGCGATGGAATCCATTCCGCCGCAGGCGCGCGGGATGGTGTCGGGGATCCTGCAATGCGGCTATCCGACCGGCTTCCTGGTCGCCGCGATCGCCTATGGCCTGCTCTTCGGCCGCACGTTCGGCGACTACACGATCGGCTGGCGGGCGATGTTCCTGCTCAGCGTCCTGCCGGCCTTCGTGGTGCTGTTCATCCGCAGCGGCGTTCCCGAATCGCCGGCCTTCGAGGCGTCGAGGGCGCATGAGAAGCCGCACCTGTGGGCGACGATCACCGAGCATCGGGGATTGGCCATCTACATGGTCGTGCTGATGATGTGCTTCAACCTGTTCAGCCACGGCACGCAGGACCTCTATCCGACCTTCCTGCAAAAGCAGCACAATTTCGATCCCGGCACGGTGAGCTGGATCGTCATCGTCGCCAATCTGGGCGCGATCGCCGGCGGCCTCCTGTTCGGCCATCTGTCGGAGAAGATCGGCCGGGTCAACGCGATCACGATCGCCGCGCTCATCGCGCTGCCGGCTATTCCGTTATGGGCCTTCGCCTCGACGCCCGATCCTGCTCGCGGTCGGCGCGTTCATCATGCAGGTCGCGGTGCAAGGGGCGTGGGGCGTGATTCCGGCTCATCTCAACGAGCTTGCGCCGGGCGCGGCGCGCGCGACCATCCCGGCCTTCGTCTACCAGGCCGGCAATTTCCTCGCCTCCTACAACGGCCCGTTCCAGGCTCAGATCGCTCAGGCGAACGGCGGCAATTACGCCTTCGCGCTGGCGCTGGTGGCGGGTGTGGTGGCGGTCGCGATCGTTGTCGTCATTCGCTTCAGCCCGGAGCGGCGCGGCGAATTGTTGAGGGCGCACTGAGTTCGCGACATCCATGGGATGCGCGCGAAGATCCGCTCCAGAAGAGCGGATAAAGGCAAAGCATACGGGTTGACTAATGTCAGTAATATCGCTCGAGGAGCGAGGGGAACCTTCTGGCGCTTGGGGCGTTGTTGGCCGGTAGCGAACTAAGCCACGTTCGCAAAACCGGAGGATTGTATTATGTCTCGACTTTTGCTCGGCCTCAGCGCGGCGACCTTGATTTCCTTCTCATGTGGGCAGGCTCTGGCGAACGAAACCGGCGCCATCGGGGGAGGGGTGGCGGGCGCCGTCGGCGGGGCTGCGGTTGGCGGTCCAGTGGGGGCGATCGTCGGTGGGGTCGGGGGCGCCGCTATCGGCAACTCGATGACCAATCACCGTTATTACCACCATCACTACGCTTATTACCACCATCACCACTACTACCATCCCTACGATCGATACTAGACAACCCGTGTTCTGGTTCGAGTCTAAGCGGAGCGCCGGACGTCTTGCGTCCGGCGCGGTGGGAGATGGAGTGGGGAAGCGTTAGCGGCGCCAATCGCTTTCGGCGTTTGGCGCCCGTCGCTTATGGTATCCGTTTTTGGAAGAGCGCTCCGTGGCCAGCCTTGTGCTGCGCAAGCCCGGCCATGGACGGCGGAGCCCGCCGGACGTCAGTCGTGCGGTTCGACCGGCGGCCCGGATTGCGAACCCGGGTCAAAAGGACGGCTGCGCCGCTCGGCCATGAACTGATCGAACTCGGCGCGGTCCCTGGCGAAGCGCAGCCGGGCGAGGAAATCCTTGAACTCGCGCTGCTCCTCCTCCAGCCGCTTCAGCGTCTCCGAGCGATAATCGTCGAAGGCGCGGTTTCCGCTCGACGACGGGCCGAACCAGTCGCCGCCGCTGGTGAACCGGTCCATCCGGTTGCGCATTTTGTCCATCTTGTCCTGCAGGCGGGTCATCTTTCGCGCCCAACGGTCGCCGCCACGCTCCCAACGGTCGCCGCCCTCGAACATCGGCGCCTCTCCCGCGTGAAGCCAATGACGCCGGCAACCGAACCTCCCCCGCCCGATAAAGAGGGCGAGAAGCAGCAGGCCAAGCGGCCACCACCACAGGAACCCCAGGACCGTAACAAGGATAGGCATGGCGCACGTCCTCTCGTGTGAATGTAATGAACATTTACTTTCGCACGGGCGCGCTTGTCAAGCCCCCTGCCCCACTCTTGGCGCGCCGCCGGTCGAACTCGATTGCGGCCTCCTTTTCCCGGCTCGGCCGACCGCAACGATGGCTAGCGCCTTACGGCCGTCCCGCATTCACCCCGAGCCCGCGCAGATAGACCAGCATATGCGCCTCCAGAAGTTCCTCCGGAGACATCGGCAGCGCGCGTTGCGCGCCATCGCCACGGCCAAACAGGGAAGCGACGCCGTGCGCGCTGGCCCAGATGTGGAGCGCGACCATCAAGGCTGGCGGGCGCGCCGCAACGGGCATCGCGGCGCAGATCGCGTCAGCGGCCTCGCGCAGCGTGGCGAAAGCCCGTTCCCCTGCTTCGCGCAGCGAAGGATTGATGCCAACGGGAACGCCGCCTTCGAACATCGCCGAGTAGAACGCGGGCTGGCCGCGGGCGAATTCGAGATAGGCCTTGCCGATCCGGTCCAAGGCGGAGAAAGCGTCGGGGCGCCCGCCGTCCCAGGCGCGCCTGAGCGCCGCCTCGAACTGCTCGAAGCCGCGCAGCGCCACGCTCGCCATCAGTTCGTCGCGGTCACGGAAGTGCCGGTATGGCGCCGCGGGGCTCACCCCGGCGAAGCGGGCGGCCTCCGCGAAGGTGAAACCCGCCGTTCCCTTTCGCGCGATCAGCTCCAGCGCCGCGCGGATCAGCGCCTCGCGCAGATTGCCGTGGTGATAGCCGCGCGGCGCATCGGGATCGCCGGATTTGTCCTTGCTCCAGCTCATGTAAGGAGTGCTTACATGATCGCGCCTGGGGTGTCGATGCGCCGCAGATCGGCTCGACGCCGAAGCGTCAGGCTCTAAAGCCGCGCGGCGAGCGCCGCATAGGCCGCGAGAATCGCGCTCGCGACGACATTCCAGCCGGCGAGCGACAATCCGGCGATCCTGAGCTGCACCTCGTCGCAGCGCACGACCTTGACCGAATCGAGCGCTTTCACGAGGTCGTTGACGTCGAGGGATCCTGGGCCGCCGGTGCAAGCCGTGGGGCCCGCCCACCAATGCTGTTCGACCCCGACGTGATAGGCGGCGAGGACCGTGCTGGCGGCGAACACGAGAGCGAGAAGCGCGAAGCCGGCCCGCGCCAGGCCGTGCGCCGAACGGCTGGCGAACGCCGTCAGGAGCGCAATGGGAACGGCGGCATAGAAGGCATAGCGCTGGGTGAGGCAGAGCTCGCAGGGCGCATAGCCGAGCCCCTGAAAGATCCACACCGCCGCGAGGATGACGGCCGACGCGACGGCGATCCAAAGCGCCCTCAAGCCCAGGGAGGGGGCCATGACGATCTCGGCGGGGGTCATCAGAAGACCTTGATCGCGATCACGAAGCCGGCGACGACCAGCGCGACGAATCCGGCCAGCGCCGCGGCGAAATTCCGCTCGAGCGCCGTACGCAACGGTTCGCCGAACCAGTGCAGCACGCCGGCCACGAGAAAGAACCGCGCGCCCCGCGTCAAGACCGACAGGGCGACGAACAGAGGAAAGTTATAGCCGAGCAGGCCGCTCGTGATCGTCACCAGCTTGTAGGGGATGGGCGTCACGCCCTTGACCAGGATCACCAGCCAGCCCCACTGGGCGTAGGTCTGCTTCAGGGCGTCGACCTTCGCGCCATAGCCGTAGAGGTTGATCAGCCACTGTCCAACCGTGTTGAACAGCAAGGCGCCGATTGCGTAGCCGAGCATGCCGCCGATCACCGAGGCCACGGTGGCGATGAGCGCATATCGCCATGCGCGCTTTGGGTTGGCGAGCGCCATCGGGGCGAGCAGCACGTCGGGGGGGATGGGAAAGAACGAACTCTCCGCGAATGAGACCGCGGCCAGCGCGCTCTCGGCGTACGGACCTTCGGCGAGCGATCGGACTCGGGCGTAGAGCGAAGCGGTCATGTCCAAAGTCCAGCTTGTGCGCCGCAACATATACGCGAGCCGGATGGCGGCGTCCATGCGACGCAGCCTGAGAGCGCGGTCGAGGCCGGTGCGGCCGCTCTGTCCTGGCGCGAGGCCAAAAGGCGCGCTTGTCGTGGCGCGAAACGCGTTCTATATCGGCGCCCGTCCGCTTTGGCGGGCCCCTATGGCGGAACTGGTAGACGCGTCCGACTCAAAATCGGATTCCGCAAGGAGTGCTGGTTCGATTCCGGCTAGGGGCAC
>CAVXVE010000069.1:0-124849 GCA_963764955.1 uncultured Alphaproteobacteria bacterium
AAATCGTACGGCATTCCCAAGGCGCTGATCTGGGAAGCCTCGTTGCATGTGAAAGCCAATCAGGGAGCCGCAGGGATCGACGCGGAGACGATCGAGCGGTTCGAGACGAAGCTCGCCGCCAACCTGTACAAGCTTTGGAATGGGATGAGTTCCGGCAGCTATTTTCCGCCGCCGGTGAAAGGCGTGCCGATTCCGAAGAAGTCCGGGGGCGTGCGGGTGTTGGGCGTCCCGACGGTAACCGACAGGATCGCGCAGACGGCGGTCAAGATGTGGCTGGAGCCACAGCTTGATCCGCTCTTCCACGACAATTCCTATGGTTATCGGCCGGGGAAATCGGCGCTGGAGGCGATCGCTGTCACCAGACGCCGTGGCTGGGACCAAGAACTGGGTGGTGGAGTTCGACATTCGAGGCCTGTTCGACAATCTCGATCATGGCCTCCTGATGAAGGCTCTGCGCAAGCACTGTCAGGAGCCCTGGATCTTGCTCTACGTCGAGCGTTGGCTGAAAGCGCCGATGCAAAACGCGGAAGGGCAGCTTCAGGCGCGCGACAAGGGCACGCCGCAAGGCGGCGTCGTGTCGCCGATCCTGGCCGATCTGTTCCTGCACTACGCGTTTTATCTCGGGTGACGCGGCATTTGCCTGGCGTCCGGTTCGCCCGGTACGCCGATGACGCCGTGCTTCACTGCAAGAGCCGACGCCAGGCGGAATACGTGCTTGACCGCATCCGGGAGCGGTTCCAAGCCTGCAATCTCGAACTGCATCCGGGCAAGACGCGGATCGTGTATTGCAAGGACATCAATCGGACCGAAGCGATCTCGACATCCAGTTCACCTTTCTCGGCTACACGTTCCGCCCCCGCAAGGCGATGGACAAGTACGACCGCGTCTACGTGAACTTCTCACCGGCGGTCAGCCGCGACGCCCTCAAGGCGATGCGGCAGACAATCCGGGGTTGGCGGGTCCAACTGAAGAACGACAAGAGCGTGGCCGATCTCTCGGCCATGCTCGCCCCGATCCTGAGGGGATGGCAGCAATATTACGGCCATTTCCACGGCTCGGCGCTCAAGTCGGTCTGGCGACGCGTGAACCAAGCTCTGGTCGGATGGCTGATGCGCAAGCACAAGAAGCTGGCGGGCCATACACACGCGCCGCCGAAACGCTCAAACGGCTGGCCCAACGTCAGCCACGCGCATTCGTCCATTGGTCGATGGGGTATCAGTCGTAGGATGGATGATGGGAGCCGGATGAGCTCGAGAGGTTCACGTCCGGTTCTGCGAGGGGCCGAAGGCGAAACTCCTTCGGCCTACTCACCCCTATCTCAAGATCACGGGCTGGGGCTGGTGCTATCTCTCCACCGTGCTGGACGACTTCTCGCGCTTCATTGTCGCCTGGAAGCTCTGTGCGACGATGAAAGCGCTCGACGTCACCGCCACGCTCGATCTGGCGTTGGCGACCTCCGGTCTCGATCAGATGACCGTCGTTCACCGACCGCGACTCTTGTCAGACAACGGCTCGTCATATGTCGCGAGCGACCTTGCCGATTGGCTGGACGAGCGGAACATCGAGCATGTCCGCGGAGCGCCTTTCCATCCGCAGACCCAGGGCAAAATCGAGCGCTGGCATCAAACGCTCAAGAACCGCATCCTGCTCGAGCATTACGACCTGCCCGGCGATCTCGAACGCCAGGTCGCGGCCTTCGTCGAGCACTACAACCATGCCCGCTATCACGAGAGCCTCGGCAATCTCACTCCGGCTGACGTCTACTTCGGCCGGGCCGAGACCATCCTCCTCGAACGCGAAAGGATCAAACGCCAGACCATCGTGGGGTGCGTCACGGTTAGCTGAGACATCTGGCTGCGGTAATTGAACCGCAAACCGGAGGTTTCGACATGACGATTGACGCAGGGCTGAAGCCCGAGGGGGCGCCGGAGCGCTCCCCCATAGCTGGCGCAGGCGCCCCCTCGGGCGTCGATGCAGGACCGAAGCGCTATTCGGTGCAGCGCAAAATGGCGGTCGTGGCGCGTTTGTTGCGTGGCGAACCGTTGGACGTCGTCGCCCGGGAAGCGAATGTCTCTGTGGCCAAGCTGACCGAATGGCGGGACCGAGCGCTCGCCGGCGCAGCGTCAGCCCTGAAGGAACGCGAGCGCGACGATCGCGAGGATGAAATCGTCCGACTGAAATCCAAGGTGGGCGAGATCACCATGGACAACGAATTGCTGTCCGCCAAGATCGCCGCCATGGAGGCCAAAAGCCCTTTGGCCCGAAGGAGGTCGAGACGATGAGCCAGACGGTCTCGCCTTCCACGTCTCGTTGTTATGGCCTGGCGCGGGTCTCGCGCGCGTGGAGCGTTTCGCGCGCCGGCATGTATCGCTTTCTCAAGGGAACGCCATCGCCTCCGATCGCCCGTCGCCCCGGTCCGACAGGCCCTTGTCCGGATGCTGACCTGGCCGATCATATCCGCCGGGAAATCGAAGCGTCCGACTTTCACGGCGAAGGCTATCGCAAAATATGGGCGCGACTGCGCGTTGCCGGGTTTCGCTCGAGCCCTCGCCGCGTGCGCCGGGTGATGGGAGAGAACGGCTTGCTCGCGCCCCATCGCGTCGGGCGCAACCAAGAGAAGACGCACGACGGAACCATCGTCACCGACATGGTCAATGAAATGTGGGGAACGGACATGAGCCAGACGGTCACCCTCGAGGAAGGGCGGGCCTATGTTTTCGTCGCCGTCGAACACGCGAACTCAGAAATCATCGGCATTCACGCCGCGCGTTCAGCCAATCGCTTCGAGGCGCTGGAGCCGGTCCGGCAGGGGGTGCATCGGTGCTTCGGCTCCATCGCGCCCGGCGTGGCGCGTGGGCTCAAGCTGCGTCACGATCATGGCTCCAATTACATGTCCGGCGATTTCCAGGGCGAGATCAAATGTCTGGGCATCGAAGCTTCGCCGTCCTTCGTGCGCGAACCCGAGGGCAACGGCGTCGCCGAGCGCTTCATCCGAACCTTGAAGGAGAACTTGCTCTGGGTGCGGACGTTCAAAACCATCGAGGAACTGCGCGCCGAGCTCGTCGCATTCGCCAGGCGCTACAATGAAACTTGGCTCGTCGCGCGGCATGGATACAAAACGCCCGCGAGGCTCAGAGAGGAGCAAACCATGCCACCAATTGCAATTGACCCGACGCGCGCAGCCACCTTACCCTTGGCCGCCTGAGCATGCGCAGCCGGGTGTCTCAAAACCGTGCCGCACTACAAACGCCAGACCATCGCCAACCGTCGCTTGCAGCATCAACTGCGCGCCGCATAATCTCAATCACAGATGAGCCAGAGCCTCCCTTCCGAAAGCAAGCAAACTGCCTCAAATCATCTGACGACGGACAAGCTTTGAAAAGAAAGGCACCATCTGCTTGCGATGCAGCCGCTTCCTCAGCGCCGTTGCGCCCGTCTCGTCGACGCCATGAACCTGAAACACGCTTTTCGCCAGACCCAGTCCAATCGTCACGATCGTCATTGTAAACGCTCCCCATCCCGCTTCGGGCCGATCGGCATCATAGCCGCCGGCCGGTGCGGGGGTGTCCATATCATCATGCTTCTGGCCGGCGAAGGGGGCTGGCGTGCATGGCCAGATCTTTATCCGTTGACCTTCGCAGGCGTGTCGTGGGTGCGATTGAGGGCGGATTGTCGTGTCGAGCGGCGGCTGAGCGATTTGGAGTCAGCGCGTCGAGCGCGATCCGGTGGCGGGCTCAAGAACGGCGCGAGGGCGATATTAGGCCCAAGCGCCAGGGCGGCGACCGCCATTCGCAACGGATCGAGGCGCATGCCGAGCTGATCCTTTCGGCCGTAGCCGCCAAGAGCGACATTACGCTTTCGGAACTGCGGGAGCGGCTGAAGGAGCGCGGCGTCCCCGTCGCCATCGGCACACTCTGGCGGTTCTTCAAGCGTCGCAAGATCACGCGCAAAAAAAGTCGGCGCACGCCGCCGAACAGCGCCGCAGCGCGGTGAACGCGGCGCGTGAGGCGTGGTTTGAAGGGCAAATCGACCTCGATCCGACGCAGATCGTCTTCATCGACGAGACCGCCGCCAACACCAAGATGGCGCGCCTTTACGGTCGCGCGCCCAGAGGCGAGCGATGCCGCGCCGCCGTGCCTCATGGCCACTGGAAAACCACCACCTTCACAGCCGCGCTGCGTTACGACGGCATTGCTGCGCCCATGGTCCTCGACGGCCCGATGAACGGCGAGGCCTTTCTCGCCTATGTCGAACAGGCGCTCGTTCCCGAGTTGCGGCCACACGACATCGTCATCATGGACAATCTGCCCGCCCATAAGGTCCATGGCGTCAGACAGGCGATCGAGGCCGCCGGCGCAAGCCTGCGCTACCTGCCCCCCTACAGTCCCGACTTCAATCCCATCGAAATGGCCTTCGCCAAACTCAAGGCCGCGCTGCGCGCCGCCGCCGCGCGAACCATTCCCGACCTCTGGCAAGCCATCGCTGACGCCCTTCGTCGCTTCACCCCAAAAGAATGCGCCAACTATCTCGCCGCCGCGGGATACGATGCAACCTGAGTGGAAAATGCTCTAAGATGTCAAAATCGTGCACGGAAAGCCTGCTCGCCGTTTTTTTTTGCAACAACTAGACGACATGGATGTGGTCAAGGCAGCGGCAGGCCTCAATGAGCAGCCCTGCGCATTGCATAGAGCTCAGTGTTCCAAGAAACTTTTTAACCTCATCAAGCTCCTGATGCGCCAACTGGTCGAGACGACCCGCGATCGTCCCAGATGATTCTCTCACTCCCACTCGATCGTGCCCGGCGGCTTGCTCGTCACGTCGTAGACGACGCGGTTGACGCCCTTGACCTCGTTGATGATGCGCGTCGCAGCGCGGCCGAGGAAGGCCATGTCGAACGGATAGAAATCGGCGGTCATGCCGTCGACCGACGTCACCGCGCGCAGCGCGCAGACGGAATCGTAGGTGCGCCCGTCGCCCATCACGCCGACCGTGCGCACCGGCAACAGCACGGCGAACGCCTGCCAGATCTGGTCATAGAGGCCCGCCTTGCGGATCTCGTCGAGAAAGACGGCGTCGGCCTTGCGCAGGATGTCGAGCTTCTCGCGGGTGATCGTCCCGGGGCAGCGGACGGCGAGGCCAGGTCCCGGAAACGGATGGCGGCCGACAAACGCCTCCGGCAGCCCAAGCTCGCGGCCAAGGGCGCGCACCTCGTCCTTGAACAATTCGCGCAAGGGCTCGACCAGCTTCATGCGCATGCGCTCCGGCAGGCCGCCGACGTTATGATGGCTCTTGATCGTGACCGAAGGGCCGCCGGAAAAGGACACGCTCTCGATCACGTCGGGATAGAGCGTGCCCTGCGCCAGAAACTCGACCGGCCCCTTGCCGTCGCTGGCGATGCGGCGCGCCTCCGCGTCGAACGTATCGATGAACAGTTTCCCGATCGTCTTGCGCTTCGCCTCGGGGTCTTCGACGCCCGCAAGCGCCTCGCATGAACGCCTGCGCCGCGTCGACATGAACGAGCGGGATGTTGAAATGGCCGCGGAACAGGTTGACCACTTCGTCCGCCTCGCCTTGCCGCAGAAGCCCGTGGTCGACGAACACGCAGGTGAGCTGATCGCCGATCGCCTCGTGAATCAGCACCGCCGCGACCGCGGAATCGACGCCGCCCGACAGGCCGCAGATCACGCGGGCCTTGCCGACCTGCGCGCGGATACGGGCGATCTCCTCTTCGCGGAACCTCGCCATCGTCCAGTCGCCCTTGAGGCCGGCGACCTTGAACAGGAAATTGGCGATGAGTTTCGCGCCGTCGGGGGTGTGGACCACCTCGGGATGAAACATCGTCGTGTAATAGCGGCGCGTCTCGTCGGCGGCGACGGCGTAGGGCGCATTCTCCGACACCGCATAGACGCGGAAACCGTCGGGCAGCCGGGTCACGCGGTCGCCGTGGCTCATCCACACCGGATAGCGCCCGCCCGGCCGCCACACGCCGTCAAAGAGCGCGTTGGTCTCGAGGATCTCGACGTCGGCCCGGCCGAATTCCGCCGCGTGCCCGCTCTCGACCTTGCCGCCGAGCTGCTCGCACAAGGTCTGCTGGCCGTAGCAGATGGCGAGGATCGGAACGCCGCTCTTGAAGATCTCCATCGGCGCGCGGGGACTGCCCGGCTCCGGAACCGACGCCGGGCCCGCCTGACAGGATCACCGCCTTCGGCTTCAGCCGCGCGAACGCTTCGGCCGCCTTGGAGAACGGGTGGATCTCGCAATAGACGCCAGCCTCGCGCACACGCCGCGCGATCAGCTGCGTCACCTGCGAGCCGAAGTCGACGATGAGGACGAGGTCGTGGCTCATGCGCCTGATGTGGCGGAAGAGGCGGGCGAGTGCAACCCGGCGTCTGACAAGCGCGCGCCTGCCGGCGAGGCGGAGCCTACAGCACCGGCGGCCGCCGCCTTGATGCGCTTCGACATTTCCGCGCGCGCCGCCGCGGTGAACGACCAGCCGCGGGTGACGGCCGTATGGCCTCCGTCAACCACGATATCCTGGCCATTGATGAACCCGGACCCGTCGCTCGCGAGGAAGACCGCCGCCTGCGCAATGTCGCCGGGCATTCCGGCGCGCGGAATCGGCTGGACAGATCGCGAAGGCCTCTTTCACCACCCCCGCCACCTGGTCGGCCTTGGAGCCCTCGAGGCCCGCGTTCTTGCCGAAAATGCCGGTCACGATCGCGCCGGGCGAGATGGCGTTGACGCGGACGCCCTTTTCACCCATCTCAGCCGCGGCCGAACGCGTCAGCGCGCTCACCGCTCCTTTCGACGCGCTGTAGATGTGGCCGGAAACGCCGCCACGATGTCTGGCCATGCTGCCGATGTTGACGATGCTGCCGGACCGCTGCGCGAGCATGACCGGCGCCACGTGCTTGACGCCAAGAATGACGCCCTTGACGTTGACCGCCAGGACCTGATCGATCGTCGCGACGTCGACCTCCGTTATGCTGACCATCGGCGCGGGGATGCCGGCGTTGTTGACAAGACAATCCACCCGGCCGAACCATTCGACGGTCTTCTCGACCAACGCCTTGACGTCCGCCTCGTTCGCCACGTCCGTGCGGACGAAACGGACGCCGATCCGCCTCTCGACCGCGCGGCCCTCCGCCTCGCGGCGCCCGGCGATAACGACCTTGGCTCCCTCCGACACAAACGCCTCGGCGACGCCCTCGCCGATGCCGCTCGTGCCCCGGTCACGATCGCGATTTTTCCGTCCAGCGCGCGCCCATGGGTCCACCTCCGATCGGGGCGAACGGCCACAGCCAGGCGCCCGCCAAGCGCTCTAGCCGGCTCTTGCCGCGGCGATGAGCGCGCCAAGCGATTCCGTAAGCCGCCGCGCGCAAATGGGATCGGCAAGAATATCCTGCGCTGTCGCCATCTTTCCGGTCAATGAGATCGACGCGAACGCTTCGGGGATGAGCTGCGCGGCCATGGTGGACAGAATCTCGCGCAAGGAGGCCTGCGCGTGAAACGCGCGGGGCGAGGTGTTGATCAGCACGGTCGGCTTGCCGGCGAAGGTCTCGCTCGCCACCAGCCAGTCGAGCGCGTTCTTGAGCGCGCCGGGGATCCCGTGGGCGTATTCCGGGACGGCGAGGATGAGCGCGTCGCTCGCGCCGATGAGCGCGCGCAGCGTCTCGACCGGCTCGGGCTTGTGTCCATCCTCGACGTCGTCGTCAGGGTTGAACGGCGGCAGAAGGCCAAGGTCGCGGTAGACGAGCACCTTGACGTCTTCGGGCGCGAGCCTGGCCAGCGCCTCCAGCGCCGCCGTGTTGGTGGAGGCCCGGCGCAGGCTTCCGGAGATGGCGAGCACTCGCATGGGCCCCGCGGGGGACGGAACATCGCTCATGCGCTCGCCGCCCTCTCGATTCGCGCGATCGGTGCTACTCTTCGTCGCCGGGCCAGACGATCGAGCGCTCCATGATCTCGGCATATTCGAACGGCCGCCGCGCGGGGAAGACGCTGAGCGGCAGGCCGGTCTCGCTTGCTGCTTCCAGGCGCGCGTCTTCGTAGGCGGCCTCCAGCGCTTCATCGAGTTGCGATTTCAGGCCCGGACTTCTCTGAAATTGCCGATGAACCCGCTTCCGGTGTTCGACGAATGGAAAGAGTCCAGGACCGGCTGCGCCTGTCGGGCTGATGATCCCACTTGAGCAGATGCAGCATCACGACGCGCAGTGCGCTTTCGAGCCTATCGTATTGCTTCCACACCCACGTCGTCGATCTCCTCGGCGATCGCGACGGGGTCGATTTCCGAGAGCCGGCCGGCGCGCAGAAGCGCGGCCTGACGCACTGCCCATGAATAGAGATCGTCGCGTTTCGTCGGCGCGCCTTGCTCTTCTCCGAACCACGTTCCGGCCCATCGCCTCGGTTCCTTGAAAGGCCCTCAGCTCAGCGCGACGTTCAGCGCGCTTTCCGGCAGCTCCTGGCCAAAGCAGCGCTGGTAGAATTCGGCGACCAGGGTCCGCTCGAGCTCGTCGCACTTGTTGAGGAATGTCAGGCGGAAAGCGAAACCGATGTCCTTGAAGATTTCCGCGTTCTCCGCCCAGGTGATGACGGTGCGCGGGCTCATCACGGTCGACAGATCGCCGTTGATGAAGGCGTTGCGCGTCAGGTCGGCGACCCGAACCATCTTGTTGACGGTATCGCGCCCGTCCTTGCGCGCCCGGTGCGCCGGCGACTTGGCGAGCACGATGTCGACTTCCTTGTCGTGCGGCAGGTAGTTGAGCGTGGCCACGATCGACCAGCGGTCCATCTGGCCCTGATTGATCTGCTGGGTGCCATGGTAGAGGCCTGACGTGTCCCCAAGCCCGACCGTGTTGGCGGTGGCGAACAGGCGGAACGCGGGATGGGGCCGAATGACCCGCCGCTGATCGAGCAGGGTGAGGCGCCCGGACACCTCCAGCACCCGCTGGATGACGAACATCACGTCGGGACGGCCGGCGTCATACTCGTCGAAGCACAAAGCGATATTGTTCTGAATCGCCCAAGGCAACATGCCGTCGCGGAACTCGGTCACCTGCTTGCCGTCCTTCAGCACGATCGCGTCCTTGCCGACGAGATCGATGCGCGAGACATGGCTGTCGAGGTTGATGCGCACGCACGGCCAGTTGAGGCGCGCGGCGATCTGCTCGACGTGGGTGGACTTACCGGTGCCGTGATAGCCGGTGATCATCACCCGGCGGTTGTAGGCGAAGCCCGCCAGGATCGCGAGCGTGGTGTCGCGGTCGAACAGGTAGTCCGGGTCCAGGTCGGGCACATGTTCCTCGGCCTGCGAATAGGCCGGCGCCTCCATGTCGGAATCGATCCCGAAGGTCTTTCGCACCGATATGCGCGTGTCGGGCAGACCGGGCGCGAGTTCAGATCCCGCGATAGCTTTGATCGAATTCATAGGTCCTCCGCGCTCTCCCGCGCCGCGGAAAAGAGCGTCATTCTCTTAACCGAATTCCGGGCGCGCGCAAAAAGGCGACCCCGAAGCCGCCGCGCCTTGAACGTCCTCACGCATTATCGGTTGCGCAGTCGCGGGGGCGATATTCTTCTTGATCGGCCGCGGGCGACCTTTTTTTACGAAGCGCCAACCCCGATCAGACGAGCTTGTTGGCGCGCAGGTAATTGTAGGCCTGGATGATCTCGCGCAACCTGTCTTCCGACGAACGGTCGCCCCCGTTGGCGTCCGGATGATGGCGTTTGACCAGGTCCTTGTATCGCGTCTTGATCCTGGCGGGGGTGGCGTCGGCGCCGAGCTCGAGCGTCAGCAAAGCCTTGACCGCCAGCGCGTTGTATCGTGGCGGGGCCTCGGTCTGCGGAGGCTTGCCTTTTGCTCCGCGCCGCCGCGACGCGCGAGCCTCGGCAAAGACGGATTCGTCGATCGGATGGCCGGCCTGCGCCGCCCGGTCGCCGAGCTTCCAGGTCGGGCGATGGCCGACGGCGTCAGCCTGGCGAAACTTCGCCAGCGAGGCGTCGTCCATGCCGCGAAAGTAGTCGTAGGAGGCGTTGTATTCGCGCACGTGGTCGCGGCAGAAGCTGAAATACTCGCCCTCTCGCTCGCGGCCCTTCGGCGCCCGGAACACGCCCTCGGCCGTGCAGCCGGGAAAAGAGCAGGGCGTCGTCGGCGCTTTTTCGGGCGTGCGCTCGACCGGCTTCACCCGGATGCGGTCGAACAGACGAGAGTTCAGATCCATACCATGACCTTTATGACCGCCGGCGCCGTCGGGCAAGTCCCAAACGCCCGGCCTCAGGGAAAAGTCTCCCAACCGGCGCGTCAATCAGAGTATTCAGTCCGCAGCCCAGCGTACGATATGTAGGGTCGCGATCTTCTTAACGGGAGGGCTAAACCCCCTTGATCATGCAGGAAAGAATTGTCGCGAGGTTGACCGCGGCGCTCGATCCCGTCGACCTCGACGTGGTCGACGAGTCCGACCGTCATGCGGGACACGCCGGCGCGCGCGAGGGCGGCGGCACGCATTATCGCGTCCGGGTGGTGTCGGCCCAATTCGAACGGCGGAGCCGGGTCGAGCGGCATCGTCTGGTCTATGGCCTCCTCGAGGCGGAATTCGCCGACGGCCTGCATGCGCTGGCCCTGATTGCAAAGGCTCCCGGCGAGGCATGACGGCGGATAGCCCCTCGGATTCGTTCGGGCCCTATGCCTTTACGCTCGCGCCCGCCGAAGCCGAAGCCGCCGCCGCTCGCGCAGGCCTGCGCACGGCGCTCAAAGGGGGACTGCTCGCAAGCCACGTGGCGCCCTTGACCGCCTTTGCGCTCATCATGGCCTTCGCCTCCATTCTGGCGCTGACCGGGCTCATCAGCCGGCGCGCCGGGGAGATGACGCTCATCCTGGCCGCGCTTGCCTTCATGATCCAGCGGCTCGTGTCCCATTGGCGTTTTCGCCGCGCCAGCTTGCGGGGTCGCGCCGCCATCGATGAGCTTCGATCCGCGGGCGCCCTGACGGCGATGTTCGACGATGAAGCGCTGTCGCTCGACGTCGACGGGCGCGCGACGCGCCTGCGTTATGCCGACTGCGACGAGGCCGAAGACGCCGGCGGCCTCATTTACGTATGGCGCAGGCGGGGCGGTCCGATCGTCGTCCCGACGCGCGTGATAAAAGACGCCGAGCGAGGCGGCGCGCCTCGTCTTGCGCCTGTCCGGCCGGATCGCGGATGGACGGCGCGCCTGAGCTTTCCTACTGGGCCGTCGCGGCTGCGGGCGCGTCAGACTGAGACCCACCGGCGGTCGACCGCATTGGCGGGACGGGCGCGCCATGCAGCGACGCCAGATGCACGTTATCGCGCCGCGGCGGCAGCGGAACGTCGCCGACGTTCGGCTGATCGGGGTCGGCGGCGGCGTCAACCACCGGCGGCGGCGCGGAATCCTTGCCGCCGAGATGCAGCCATTTCTGGACATTCTTGGCGCCGCCGGTCAACCCGCCCAGCATTCCGCCGGACTGGCTTGCGGGCGCCGGGATGGCCGCGACCGTGACCGGGGCGGCCGGCGCAGGCACCGGCGCGGCGCCGGCAGGCGCTGCGCTCGCGGCGGCGGTCGCCGCGCGTTTTTTCTCCGCGTCCGCCACGGCGATCTTCACCGCCGCGGAGATTGGCTTACGATCGCTGAGGACGATTTCTTGCGGCCCGGACGCCAGCGCATCCGGATCGCTCGTATCCTTGTAGCCGACGAAGACCGGATTCTGGCCGCCGTCGGCGTAGACGAGGTGGATCGGCTTCACGCCGGACGCGACCAGGTCGGCGACCTTGGCGTCGTCCTTTTCCGCCTTTTCCGCGACCAGCGCCTCGACGCTCTCGTCGCGCTTGAGCGCCGGGCACGGCTCGCTGCCCGACACTTCGCCTTTCGCCGTTGCGTCAAAGACGTAGCGCTTGCCGCAGACCAGGACCGACGGCTCAGTCTTGGTGACCTCGAAATGGTCGGAGCCGTCTTTCAGGTTTTTCCAGAAATCGATGTTCGGATCGAGCCGGAACTTCGCCATGTTCGCGGCCGTCATGTGGAATGGATAGGACTGGAGCTGGATTTCGCGCTGGCCGCCGGCGAAGGATTCGCGGGCGATCGCATAGATGTCGGCGACCTGCTCGTCGGTCATCGAGAAGCAGCCGGCGGACGAGCAGACGCCGTGCACCATGACATTGCCGCCGGTGCGCCCATAGGCCCGGTCGTAGGCGTTGGGATAACCGACGTTGAACGCCAGATAATAGTGGGAATTGGGATTCATCTGGCCGGGCGCGATCGTGTAGAAGCCCTCCGGCACCTGCATGTCGCCCTCGCGCTTCTTCGGTCCGAGCTGACCCGACCATCGGCACATCGGAAAGGTCTTGAGCAGCGCGTACTGGCCGTCCGACTTCATTTTCCAGATTTCGAGCTCAGCCTCCTTCTTGTAGGTCCGGATGAGCGTCGGCGAGGATGGCGTGGTGTCGAGTTTCTCCATTTCGGCGAGGGTGGCGGCGGAAATCGGCTGCTGCGACCGCCCGGGGCCCTCATCGAGGTAGGAATCGTCACAGCCGGCGATCCAAGCGCATGCCGCGATTGCCAGACTTACGGCGGTCCCGCGCCGGATGAATGAACGCATCGATGTCCCCGCTTTTGACCAAACTCTTTAAGCGCGCGGGCGCTAAAAGTCCACCTCGCCATGAAGCCGGCGGCGTCCTTACCCGGAGGTTAACGGATTGTCCTCACAGCCGAAATCGTGGCTCAAAATCAAAGCAATAGGGTTAACTTGCGCAAGCCCTGGACGCCTTGGCCGCCCGCGTCCGTCACCAAAGCTCGGAGAGCGGCGCCGAATCAAAGATCTCCGCGAGCCTCGCCCGCGTGGCGCGCGTCGTTCCTTGCGGCAGCGCCTCGCGGGGGAAAAAACGCGCTTCCTTGATTTCCCAGTCAGGCGCTCCGTTCGCCCAAAACCCGGAAGCTGCGGACGACGTAAGCGGCCACGTGGTCGCGCCGCGACGTCTGGCGGTTGAAGAAGAGGCCGTGCAGGACGGGCGGCGCTTCGATCGCGATGCGCGCCTCCTCCTCGAGTTCGCGCTTGAGCGATTGAAGGCAGGTCTCGCCGACCTCGACTCCGCCGCCGGGAAAATGCCAGCCGGAGACATAGCCGTGCCTCACCAGCAGGATTTCGTTGTCGGGGCTGATCACGATCGCGCGCACCCCAAGCGACATCGGCCGGGTGAGGAGGAAGCTCCAGTGCAGCAGGCGCAACTTCAGCCTTTCTCGAACCGATGCGGCCATGCTGCGGGTGCTCCAGACACCGACCCAACCTCGGGGTTGTCTTTCCGTTCAAGCAATCTTATTGCCGCGAGGTCAATGGCTCGAGGCCTTTCCGCCTTGGCTGGCCGGCGCACAGGGCGCTTTTCCGGATGAGCTTCACCATCGCGCATATCACCGACCCGCACCTGAGCCCGGCGCCCATGCCGGGCTTCGCCGATTTGCGCCTCAAGCGGGTCATGGGATTCATCAACTGGAAGCGCGGGCGCGAACGGCTCAACGACATGGCGCTTCTGAAACGCCTGGTCGCGGACTTGCGCGCCCAGCGCCCCGATCACGTCGCCGTCACCGGGGATCTGGTCAATATCGGCATGGCGGCCGAGTTCCAGCGCGCGGCGCTGTGGATGGAGACCCTGGGCGAGGCTTCCGACGTCAGCTTCGTGCCCGGCAATCACGACGCCTATGTGCGCGCCTCGATGCCGCTGCTCGAGGCTGCTTTCGCGCCCTGGACCTCCGACAACCCGCAGCAGACCGCCGCGTCCTACCCCTATCTCCGCCTGCGCCGCGAGGTGGCGATCATCGGCTTAAGCTCGGCCGTGCCGACCGGTCCGTTGATGGCGTCGGGGAGGCTCGGCAAGGCGCAGCTCGAGGCCTTCGCCGAACTCCTGCGCGAAACCGGCGCAAAAAGCCTGGCGCGGGTCGTGCTGATCCACCACCCGCCGATCGCCGGGATCACGCCGCCGCTGCGCGGCCTTTCCGACGCATCCGCGTTCCAGCGCATCGTGCGCGAGTTCGGCGCCGAGGCGATCCTGCACGGCCATACCCATCAGCAGGCGGTCCGCTCGCTTCCCTCGCGCGCGGCGCGCACGGTCGGAGGCGCCGTACCGGTCCTCGGCGCGCCCTCGGCCGCCGCGGCCGCCCGCGACCCGCGCTATCGCGCCGCCTATCACCTCGTGCGGCTCGATCGCGAAGGCGAGCGCTGGCGGGTCGGCGCCCGCGTCAGGGGGCTCGCGCAGGAAAGCGGGGCGATCGGCGAACGCGAGGCGCTTGGCGTCTGAGGCCTGCCTCCTCTTTGCGCCTGCAGCGACGCTTGGACCTGATATAAGCGGATCGCCGGGCTCGAGCCGCCCACGGAGGCATTTCCATGCAAAACGTCGCGTTCAAGGCGGGAGACACCATCATCTGTGAGGGCGACGAGGGCGACACGGCGTTCTTCATCGTCAGCGGAGCGGTCGACGTCGTCGTCGGGCGCGGCGCGAACGCGAGGACCGTGGGCAGGCTGGAGACCGGCGAGGTATTCGGCGAAATGTGCCTGATCGAACCGGGTCCGCGATCCGCGACGGTGAAAGCGGCGTGCGACACGGAATGCCTTTCCGCCTCCTATCAGGAATTCATCGCCTCGATCGAGGCGAATCCGGAACGCGCGGTCGGCTTCATGAAGACGCTGGTGCGGCGCCTGCGCAAAATGAACGAACTGCTCGAGTGCGCGAGTCCAGGGCGGCGCGGGTTTCGCGCCATGCTTCTGGATTGCCAGCCGGCCGGCGTGTCCCCCGAAGCCGCCGCCTTGTCCTGGACGATGCTGTGGTGAATTCGCCTGGGGCGCGCGCGGCGCCCGACGACCGGTCCCCATGTCATCTACCCTTCACAAGGCGGCTTTAATCGAAGTGAAGCGGGGGAAAACCATGGCGGATATCTCGGCGGATCCTCAGCAGGAACTGGATCAGTTGCAGGCCGAGTATAAGGCGGCGGTGGACGACTGGGTGGCGGCCATCCGGGAGGAGGAGGCGTTGGCCTCGGGCAACCATAACGTCGCCGAGCTCGATCAATGGGAGGCCGCCCATTTCCGCGAGCACAAATTGCATAAGGAAGTCGATTACCGGAAGCGCCTTTACGAGAACGCGCTGCGCCGCGAGTTCTTCGGCTTCTGATCTTCCTGGCGCTCGCGCGGCGGGCTCTGGCCCAGGCCTAGCGCCGGAATTCAACCGATCTTGACAGGGCGTCGCAGTTTACGCCAAGTCGGACTGAAGGACTGCGGGGGGCCGACGCGGACGGGCCCGTCCGCAGCAGCCTTTCTGGAGCGTCCGACTGCCGGATGAACAAGATCGCCGCCGATCCCACTCAACCTTATCGGAGCCTGATCGCCGGTTATACCGACGCGATCCGCCAGAGCGATTTCAAGGCCAATATCGCGTTCTTGTTCGTCGCCTTCATGATGGGTTCGGTTCTCTGGAATTACACGGACTTTCCGAGTTACCTGTCGGTCCAGCTCGTGCTGCTGCCCTTTCTGATCGTCTATCTCTCGTTGTTCATGGTGCTTATTCCGCGCTACCCCAAGCGTGGCGCCAAGAGCTTCCTCGTTGCACGCAACCTGACGCCTGCGGATTTCGAGACCGTCGCCCGGACCGCGGACGACCTTGACCAGTTGAAGCTCACGTGCGCGGTGCTGTCCGACATTCTCTGGTGGAAGACGCAGTGCATCCGCGTCAGCTTCGTTGTGTCGATCGTTTGCGTGTTCCTGACCATGGTTCTGCTTCTCTACGCCGTCTTTCGGTGATGCGGGCGGGCGCGGCCGGGGTCGTCCGGCGCGTTTGAACCGGCCGCTCCGGCCGCGTCGAAGCCGAAATTCAACCGATCTTGACAGGCCGTCGCAGTTCACGCCAAGTCGAGCCGAAGGACTTCGGGGGGCCGGGGCCGGGGACCGGCGCGGATGGGTCCGTCCGCCGGCCGGACTTGGGGAGCGTCCGACTGTCGGATGAACAAAATCGCCGTCGATCCCGCTCAACCTTATCGCCGCCTGATCGCCGGTTATACCGACGCGATCCGGCAGAGCGATTTCAAGGCCAATATCGCGATCCTGATGGTCGCCTTCATGATGGGCCCGGTTCTCAGCAATCACGCGCACTTTCCGAGCTACCTGCCGATCGCGTTCGTCATGCTGCCCTTCCTGATCGTGTACATATGTCTGTTGGCGGTGCTGATCCCGCGCTATCCCAAGCGCGGCTCCAAGAATTTCGTCGTCTCGCGCAACGCCAAACCCGCCGATTTCACCAATGTGGTCGAGGCCGAGGACGAGCTTGAGCAGCTGAAACTGCGCTGCTCGGTCCTGTCGGAACTGCTGTGGTGGAAGACCCTCTACATCAGAATCAGCTTTTTTGTCGCGATGGCGAGCATTGTGGCATGCATGGTCTTGCTTCTTTACATCTGGTACGGGGGGAGGGGGCGATAGACGTGACCCGCTCGGTCCGACGCCGCAACGCATCGCCGGCCGCCGCCCGAGGCGCCTCCTCGCCTGCCTCGCAGGGCGGCTTATGACCAGAGACCGCGACGCCCAATTGCGCAACCTGATCGCCGGCTACGGCGATTCGATTCGCCTCAGCGACATCAAGGCGAATATCGCCGTGCTGTTCGTCGCCATCATGATGGGCACCGTTCTTCAGTTTCACGCTCAGTACCCCTGGTATCTGAGCGTGCCGGTGATCCTGGCGCCGTTCATCGTCATGTTCCTAAACCTGCTCGTCTCCGTCTATCCGCGCTATCCTCGCGTCGGCCGCAAGCGATTCCCGATCTGGCGCGGCGCGAACCCGGCGGATTTCGAGTTCATCGCCGATCCGGTGCTCGAGGCGGAGGAGCTGCCTCTCCGATGCGCGCTCCTGTCGCGGACTCTCTACTGGAAGAACGTCACCCTCCAGGCCGCCTATCTGATCGCGATGGCCACGCTGTTCGCTGGCGGGGTGCTCTTGTTCGTGACCTGGCTGCGCCCCTGACGCGCGCGCTGAGGACAAGCGCCGAGCCGCTGGCGGCAAGGCCGCCGCGTCCGGTTTCGAGGTTTGACGGCGCCCGCCATCCCACTTACAAAGAGGCGCGCCCCGACCATCAGGGCATAAAAAATCAGATATCAAAGCTGGACTGACTGAGCCGATGCTGCGGCCGGCTTGGCTTGAACATGGGAGAGAAACGATGCTCACGATCAAGGCGGCGCTTGCCGGAGCCCTTGTCTACTCGGCGGCGGCGACCGTGGCCCTGGCCGAACCCAAGACCAACCTGCTCAGCCAGTGGTCCGAAGGGCTCCGACGCGGCGGCGATCGCCAAGCTCGGCGAGATGTTCACCGCCGCCGGCGGCAAATGGGAACAGACCTCGATCGCCGGCCATACCGCCAACACGCTGGCGAAATTGCGCGCCGACGTCGTCGCCGGCAACGCGCCGCCCGCCGTGCAGCTCAAGGGTCCGGAAATCGCCGAGTGGAACGAGACCGGCATGACCGCCAACCTCGACGACCTCGCCAACAAGGAAGGCTGGGACAAGGTCGTCGCGCCCGAGCTCCTGCCGGTGATGAAGCCGGGCGGCCACTGGGTCGCCGTGCCGATGAACATCCACCGCATCAACTGGATCTGGGGCTCGACCAAGGCGATGGAGCAGGCCGGAATCAAGGAGCTGCCGAAGACCTGGGCCGAATTCAACGCCGATTGCGACAAGGCGGTCGCGGCCCATCTCATCTGCCTTGCCCATTTCAGCCAGGACTGGACCGACGCGACGACGTTCGAGGTGGTCGTCTACGGGCAGAACATCGATTTGTTCCGCAAGGCCTTCGTCGAGGGCGACACCAAGGCGATGCGCTCGCCCGACATGGTCAAGGCGTTCGCGCAGATGCGCCTGATGGTGTCGAAATACATGGATCCCGGCATCGCCGGCCGCGACTACAACACCGCGACCAGCATGATCGCCAAGGGGCAGGCCGCGTTCATGATCATGGGCGACTGGCAGATCGGCATCTTCACCGCGGCCGGACTGAAGACGCCCCAGGACTACCAGTGCGGGCAGGCGCCGACCGACTGGGGCAAGCCCGGCTTCATCCTCAATTCGGACTCGGTCGTCTTCTTCAAGCAGAAGGACCCTGACTACGTCGCGGGCCAGACGCTGCTTGCGCATCTCATCATGTCGCCGAAGTTCCAGACCGTGTTCAATGAGGCCAAGGGCTCGATACCCGCCCGGCTCGACATCGATCTCAAGGATTTCAACCCCTGTCAGCAGAAGTCGCTGAAGGCCTTGCAGGCCTCGATCGCCGACGGCACGCTGGTGCGCTCGATGGCCCACAACATGACCATCCTGCAGAAGTATCGCGGCGCGATCCTCGACACCATCACCGCCTTCGTCAACAACCCGAAAACGACCCCGGAAGAAGCCGCCAACGCCATGGCGGACGCCGTCGACGCGCAAAAGTAAGCAGTCCCGGGGCCGGTCGCGCGGCGCCTCAGTCGCGCGGCCGGTTCTGCTCGTGCGGTTGAACGCATGCCCATGTCGAACGCCCTGAGCGCGAACCAGGCCATCCAGACGAAACCGGCCTTGCGCGAAAAGCTGGGAGCCTGGACTCCGAGGCTGGCGATCGCGCCCGGCGCGGTGGCGAGCCTCGTCTATGTGTTCGGCTTCACGCTGTGGACGCTCTATATTTCGATGTCCAACAGCACGATGCTGCCGACCTACAGGTTTGTCGGCCTGAAACCCTATTTCGATCTCTGGTCGAACGAGCGCTGGAAAATCGCCTACGGCAATCTCTTCTATTTCAGCGCCGTCTATGTCGTCGTGTCGCTCGCGGTCGGTCTCGCGCTCGCCATCGCCATCGACCAGCGGGTGCGCGGCGAAGCGATATGGCGGACGATCTTTCTCTATCCGCTCGCTGTGTCGTTCGTGGTCACCGGCGTGGTGTGGAGCTGGCTCTATAGCCCCGACGCCGGAATCGAATTTCTGGTGCGCAGCCTCGGCTGGCACGATTTCACCTTCCGCCTGATCACCAACCGCTACACCGCGATCTACGCCATCATCGCCACCGGCGTCTGGCAGTCTTCCGGCTTCGCCATGGCGCTCTTTCTCGCGGGCCTGCGGTCGGTCGATCCGGACCTCGTCAAGGCGGCGCAGATCGACGGCGCTGGCCCCATGCGCATCTACCGCAAAGTGATCCTGCCCTCGATTGCGCCCATATTCGTCGCCGTCGCGGTCGTGCTGCTGCAATTCGCCATCAAGACCTTCGATCTCGTCGTCGCGCTGACCCATGGCGGACCGGGCATATCGACGACCTTTCCGGCGAACTACGTCTATGACCTCATGTTCCAGCGCGGCGAGATCGCCGTCGGCGCGGCCGCCTCGATCATGATGCTGGCGGCGCTCGCGGTGGTGCTGGTTCCTTACGCGCTGTGGACGGTCTGGCGTTCGCGCCGCGAGGCCGCCCATGGCTGACGCGACCTTCGATCTCGCGCTCAACGCGCCCGCTCGCAGCGAAAGCCTTCGCTATTCGTTGAGCCGGACCGCGATCTACGCTTTCCTCGTTGTGTTCGCGCTCATCTATCTGCTGCCGCTGTTCGTCGTCGTCGCCAATTCATTCCGCGAACTGCCGGAGATCACCCAGAACGGGCTGATCGCCCTGCCGCACAGCTTCTCGCTCAGCGCCTGGCCGAAAGCCTGGGCGCATTATTGCGTCGCCGGCACCTGCGAAGGCATCAAGCGCAACTTCTTCAACTCGCTCTACATGACGATCCCGGCGACGATCGCCTCGACGCTTGTCGGCGCGCTCAACGGCTACGTCCTCTCGAAATGGCGCTTCCCGGGATCGGAGACCCTGTTCATCTGCATCGTCCTTGGCGTGTTCATGCCGGGGCAGGTGGCGCTGCTGCCGTGGGCCTATATCCTCGGCGCGCTGCATCTCTCGAATTCGGTCTATGGACTCATTGTCATTCACGTGGTGCAGGGCCTGTCGTTCACGACGCTGTTCTGCCGCAATTATTACGTCAACATCCCCGACGACCTCATCAAGGCGGCGCGTATCGACGGCGCCGGCTTCTGGCGTATCTTTTTCAAGATCGTGCTGCCGCTCTCGCCGCCGATCCTGATCGTCACCGTGATCTGGCAGTTCACCGGCATCTGGAACGAGTTCCTGTTCGGCGTCGTGTTCACCGGCGGAACTCAGCAGCCGATCACCGTGGCGCTGGTCGCGCTGGCGACCAGCCAGATGAACGCCCACCCTTACGATGTCGCGAGCGCAGCGGTGATGATCGGCGCCATTCCGCCGCTTTTGATCTATCTCTTCGGCGGCAAATATTTCGTGCGCGGACTGACCCAGGGCGCCATCAAATGACCGGCCAACCATGGCGACGCTGACCATCTCGGGGCTGCACAAGCGCTTCGGCGCGGTCGAGGTCCTCAAGGGGATCGATCTCGAGGCGCAGACGGGCGAGTTCGTCGCGCTCGTCGGCCCGTCCGGCTGCGGCAAGTCGACTCTGCTCGCGATGATCGCGGGCCTGGAGAGCGTCAGCCAGGGCGAGATCCGCATCGACGGAACGCTCGTCAACGCGGTCGCGCCCAAGGACCGCGACATCGCCATGGTGTTCCAGTCCTACGCGCTTTACCCGACGATGACCGCGCGCCAGAACATGACCTTCGGCATGGAGAGCCGCGGCGTGCCGAAGGCCGAGCAGAACGCCGCGATCGCGCGCGTCGCCTCGCTGTTGCAGATCGAGCCGCTGCTCAACCGCAAGCCCGGCCAGTTGTCCGGCGGGCAGCGCCAGCGCGTCGCCATGGGACGCGCGCTTGTCCGCGATCCGAAGCTCTTCCTCTTCGACGAGCCATTGTCCAATCTCGACGCCAAGCTGCGCGTCGACATGCGCACCGAGATCAAGAAGCTCCATCTGAGAGTCGGCAAGACCACCGTCTATGTCACCCATGACCAGATCGAGGCGATGACGCTCGCCTCCCGCATCGCGGTGATGCACCAGGGCTCGATCCAGCAGTTCGACGAGCCGCAGGCCGTCTACGACCGGCCCGGCCAACATGTTCGTCGCCGGCTTCATGGGCTCGCCGTCGATGAATTTCATCCCCGGCGAACTCACCAAGCTCGACGGCCGTCCTGCGGTCGCCATTGCGATTGGCCACGGCGAAACCGCGACGCTGCCGCTTCCGCAAACGCCCGCGTCCCGTCCCGCGAGCGGCAAGGTGGTGCTGGGGGTGCGGCCGGAACATCTGTTCCGCTACGACGCGAGCCTGAAGGCGCAGAAGGCGGGGCTTGCGATGCTGACCGCGCCGGTCGAAGTGGTCGAGCCGACCGGCGCCGAGACGCATGCCGTCCTGAAGATCGGCGAGCAGGAGATCGTCGGGCGCTTCGATCCGGACGGCGCGCCGCGCCTCGGCGAACTGTTGCCGCTTGGCGTCGACATGGCGCACGCCTGCCTGTTCGATCCCGCAACGCAAGCCCTCATTCCGCAGGCCGCCGCTTGACCTTCGCCGTCTATCCCAGCCTCGCCGGACGCAATGTGTTCGTCAGCGGCGGCGCGACCGGCATCGGCGCCGACATCGTGCGCGCCTTCGCGCGCAACGCCGCGCATGTCGCTTTCATCGACGTCCAGCGCGCCGAGGGCGAAGCGCATGGCCGCAGAGGTGAAGAGCGCGGGCGGGACGGCGCTCTTTCTCGCCTGCGACGTGACCGACGTTTCCGCGCTGCAGGCCGCTATCGCGGAGGCGCACGCGAAGCTCGGGCCCATCGCGGTCCTGGTCAACAACGCGGCCAACGATGAGCGCCATGCGGTGGCCGACGTGACCGCCGACTACTGGGACCGCGCCCAGAACGTGAATCTTCGGCATCACTTCTTCGCCGCCCAGGCCGTCCACCCGCAGATGCGCGAACTGGGCTTCGGCTCGATCATCAATCTTTCGTCGATCGCCTGGCGCGGCGCGGCCGAGATGCCGGCTTACTCCGCCGCCAAGGCCGGGGTCATCGGTCTCACCCATGCGCTAGCGCGCGCGTTCGGCTCCGATAACATTCGCGTGAACGCGATCGAGCCCGGCGCGGTGATGACCGATCGGCAGCGGCGGCTGTGGTACAAGACGCCGGAATCGATCGACGCGATTGTCCAGCGCCAGGCCATCAAGTCGACGCTCATCGGCGAGGACATCGCGCGCATGGCGCTCTTTCTCGCCGCCGACGACAGCCGCATGGTCACCAAGCAGTCGATCACCGTCGATGCGGGGCTTCGATGAACGAAATTGCGAAGACGCTTCAGCCCGAGGCGCGCGGACAGGCGTTCGCTTTCGGCCTCAATCCGTATGGCCTGACTTATCACCTTGGCCTTCAGGGCGCGGGCGGTCCGCGCGCCAACCTTAAGGGCGCGGGCCTCGACGGCTTCATCGCCATCGCGACCGAACTCGGCGCGAGCGTTCTCGAGATCTACGACCCATGGCTAAGGGCGCTGAGCGACGATGAGCTCCGCGCGCTGCGCGACCGGCTCGCGGGCTTGAGCATGACTCCGGTCGTCAGCTCGGGGCTGATGATGGGCCCGTTCGAGAGCGCGCTGCGCTCGGCGCGCATTCTCGAAGCCAAGGTCATCCGTCATGGCCTGACGACGGTCCTGTGCGGCGACCGTCACGCGCTTGGCGAGAAATGGAAGGAGCTGGTCGCCGAGGTCCGCGCCGCGCTCGCCGACCGTGGCCCGCGCGCGGCCGACGAAGGCAGAATTCTGGCGATCGAGAACCATCAGGATTTCGGCAGCGACGAGCTTGTGGAATTCTGCGAAGCGATGCGCGGCGTCGGAATCTGCCTTGACACCGGCAACACATTTCCCGTGGCCGAGGCGCCGCTCGATTTCGTCGCCCGCGTCGCGCCCCATGTGCGGCACGTCCATCTCAAGGATTACCGCGTGCAGTTCACCGACGAGGGCTATCGCCTGGTGCGCTGCGCCATCGGCGACGGCGCCGTCCCGATGGCGGCGATGCTCGACATCCTGGCGGGGCAGGGCCGGAAGCTTGGCGCGGTGCTCGAGCCGGGCGCGCTGGAGGCGCGGCACGTGCGGTTTCTGCGTCCGGAATGGTGGCGCTTCTATGCGCCCAAGTCCGCGCCGGCGCTTGCCGCCTGCCTCGCCGCCGCGAGGGTCAATCGCCTCGCCGACGAGGCGGACTACCGCACGCCTTGGGAGCGCGGCGAGGATCATGCGATCGCCGACTACGAACTCGACATGATCCGCCGCAGCGCCCGCAACATGCGCGCGCTCGGCCTCGGACGTAAGAATGGAGACTGATGGCATGACCAAAGAGCTCGCTGGCAAAATCGCGTTCGTCACCGGCTCGGGCCGCGGGCTCGGGCGCGTGATGGCGGATCGATTGGCCGAGCTCGGCGCGGACGTGGCGATCCATGACCTCAGCTGGACCGCGCCCGCGAAATATGGCGAGGCGGCCGATCTCGACGCGGTGGCCAAGGTGATCGCCCGGCATGGCGGAAGGGTCATGGGCGTCAGCGGCAATATCGGCGACAAGGCGGCGGTCGCAAAGATGAGGGAAGAGATCGAAGCCAGGCTCGGCCGGGTCGACATCCTGGTCAATTGCGCCGGCGGCGACATCGGCGCTAAAGGCGGCAAGCCCGAGCCGAACGACGCGCTCGGCATTCCGCTCGAGGACATCAGGGCGCTGACCGAGAACAACCTCTATGGCACGATCCTCGTCTGCCAGGCGTTCGTGCCGCCGATGGTGAAGGCGGGAAGCGGATCGGTGATCAACATCGGCTCGGCCGCGGCGCAATTCGGGGTGACGAACGGGGTCATCTATGCGGCGCTCAAGGCCGCCGTCATCCACTACACGCGCTGCCTCGCCGCGTCGGTGCGGACCGAGGGCGTTCGCGTCAATGCGGTGAGCCCGGGCGCGACCAAGACCGCGCGCTTCGAGGCGACGCGGGTCGTCGATCCGAAGAAGATGGATTCGTCGATCAAGTCGCTCATCCGCTATGGGGAGCCGGACGAGATGGCCGACGCGGTCGCCTTCCTCGCCGGCCCGAGGAGCAAATATATCAGCGGCCAGGTTCTTCGGGTCGACGGCGGGGAAACGCTGTTTCCGGGCTGAGCGAACAGCTGAGAACGATGAACAGGAGAGTTGAAAGTGTCGGACGCCAAACGGTTTGAGGGGATGACGGCGGTGGTGACGGGCGGGGCGTCCGGCATCGGGCTCGGCGTCGCGAAGCGGATCGCGGCCGAGGGCGGGCGGGTCACGATATGGGACCAGGATCCCGCGCGTCTGAAGGCCGCGGTTGCAGAGGTCGGCGCCAAGGCCGCGCGCGCGGATGAGGTCAATGTCACCGACCCGAACGCGGTCGAGCGCGCGACTCTCGCCGCCGCCGGCGAGATGGGCCACATCGACATCCTCGTCTGCTCGGCGGGCGTGGCCGGGCAGAACGCCCTCGTCATCAATTATCCCGATCGATGAATGGAAGCGCGTCTTCGACATCAACGTCAACGGCCTCTTCTACTGCAACCGTTTTGTCGCCAGGCTGATGAAGGAGCGAGGCTACGGTCGCATCGTCAACATCGCCTCGATCGCCGGCAAGGAGGGCAATCCGACCGCCTCCGCTTACAGCGCGTCGAAGGCCGCGGTCATCGGCCTCACCAAGTCGCTCGGCAAGGAGCTGGCGAAGGACGGCGTCACCGTGAACACGATCACGCCGGCGACCATCGACACGCCGATCCTCGCGCAAGTGTCGGACGGCTCATATCGCCTATATGCGCTCGAAAATTCCGATGGAGCGCTTTGGCACCGTCGAGGAGGCGGCCGCGATCGTCTGCTGGCTCGCGAGCCGCGAATGCTCGTTCACCACCGGCGCGGTGTTCGATCTCTCGGGCGGCCGCGCCACCTATTGAGGCTCAAGGGAGCGCCGAGGACATGAGCGAGCCTGCGCTCATCGAGACCGGCGACCTGATCGAGCCCGGTCTGATCGAGGCGTTGCGCCGCATGGGCCTCGTGAAAGCGGGAGAATCCGCCCGTCTCACGCCGCTGACCGGCGGGGTGTCGTCGGATATCTCGCTGGTCGAGGCGGGCGGCCGGCGCTTCTGCGTCAAGCGCGCGCTGCCGAGGCTCAAGGTCGCGGCGCTGTGGGAGGCGCCGGTCGAACGCAACGCGGCGGAAGCGGCCTATATGCGCGCGGTTCAGCGCTGGGCGCCGCATGCCGTTCCGCGCGTGCTTGGCGAAGACGCGAAAGCGGGCTGGTTCGCGATGGACTATCTTGCGCCCGAGCAGCATCGCTTATGGAAGGCTGAGCTTCTAGCCGGAATCGTGGACGTGGATTTCGCCGCTTCGGTCGGACGCGGCTCTTGGTCTCATCCATGCGCGCAGCGCCGCCGATCCGGACATTCCGGCAGCCTTCGCCAACGATTCCACGTTCGAGGCGATCCGCATCGAGCCTTACCTGCGCGCGACGGGTCGCGCCCATCCCGGGCTTGCCTCGCGCTTCGATGAACTCGCGCATACGACGCTCACGACCAAGCGGGCGCTGGTTCACGGCGACGTCAGCCCCAAGAACATCCTGCAGGGCCCCGAGGGGCCGGTGTTCCTCGACGCCGAATGCGCCTGGTTCGGCGACCCGGCCTTCGATCTCGCCTTCTGTCTCAATCATCTCCTGCTTAAAGGCGCGCGCGAGGGCGCCGATCGGGCGCGCTACCTCGCCGCCTTTTCGGCGCTCGCCGACGCCTATCTCGCCGGCGTCGATTGGGAGCCCGCGGACAAGCTCGAAGCGCGCGCCGCCGCGCTGCTGCCGGCTCTGTTCCTCGCCCGCATCGACGGCAAGTCGCCGGTCGAGTATCTCGCCCGCGAGAGCGAGCGCGCCGCGGTGCGCCGATGCGCCATGCCGCTGATCTTGAATCCGCCCGCTCGTTTGACGGACATCGCCAGCGCATGGGAGCGGACGCGATGAGCGGTCAGTCCAAAGGGATTATTTATTCCGGCGCAAACCGCCTCATGCCTCCCGTCCACCTCATCCTGAGGAGCGATACGCAGCATCGCGTCTCGAAGGATGCTCCAGAGAGCTTCGCCCGATTGGCGTGCGCTGGAGCGCTCCCTCGTCAGGCTCGGGACAGGCCCTTCGAGGCCCCTTCGGGGCGCCTCAGGGCGAGGGAAAAATCGCGATGAGCGAGCCGGTCATCCAGTCGCTGGTCGCGCGCCGCATCTGGGATTCGCGCGGCCGCCCGACCATCGAAGCGGAAGTCGCGCTCAGCGACGGCGCGACGGGCCGGGGAATTGCGCCGGCCGGCGCCTCGCGCGGGAGCCGCGAGGCGATCGACAAGCGCGATGGGGACAAGCGCTTCGGCGGCCTCGACGTGCAGGATGCGCTGCGAGGGATCACAGAAGAAATCGCGCCCGCGCTGATCGGCCTCGACCCGTTCGATCAGGCCGCGATCGACGCCAAGCTCATCGGCCTCGACGGGACGCCGAACAAGGCGAGGCTCGGCGGCAACGCGCTGACCGCCGTTTCGCTCGCGTGCTTCATGCCGCGGCCGCAAGCCGAGGCCTGCCGCTCTGGCGCCATCTCCTGGGCGAGAAACAGGCGATCATTCCGCTCCCCGAGATCCAGATCTTTGGCGGCGGCGCGCATGCCGGACGGCGCACCGACGTCCAGGATTTCATGGTCGTCGCGCCGCGCGCCAAGAGCTTCGCCGAGGCGCTGGAAGTGACGGCCGAAGTCTATCGCGCCGCGGGCGCGATCATGGCCGAGCGCGGCCTTCTTCAGGGCGTGGCCGACGAAGGCGGCTGGTGGCCGGCGTTCTCGACCAACGAGGAGGCGCTCGACACGCTGATGCGCGCGATCGAACGCGCCGGCTTCGTTCCGGGCGAGGATGTCGGCCTGTCGCTCGACATCGCCGCATCGGAATTCGGTCAGGGCGGCCGCTATCGTCTTGGCCTCGATCAGCGCGAGCTCGACCGCGACGCGCTGGCCGAGATGCTGTTTCGTTGGCTCGACCGCTATCCGATCCTGTCGATCGAGGACCCGTTCGCCGAGGATGACGACAAGGGGTTCGAGCGCTTCACCGCCGCGGTCGGCGACCGCGTCCAGGTGATCGGCGACGATTATCTCGTCACCAGCGCGAGCCGGGTGCGCGACGCGGCGCGGCGGCGAAGCGTCAATGCGGTTTTGATCAAGGTCAACCAGGCGGGAACGGTGAGCGAAGCCATGGCGGCCCTGGACGAAGGGCGCCGCGCCGGCTTCGGCACGATCGTCTCGGCGCGTTCGGGAGAGACTGAAGACACGTCAATCGTGCATCTGGCGATCGGCTGGGGCGCCGGACAGCTCAAGGTCGGCTCGTTCGCGCGCTCCGAGCGGATGGCGAAATGGAACGAGGCGCTGCGCATCGAGGAGGCGCTTGGCCCGAAGGCGCGCTTCGCCGGCCTCGACGAAATGCCGATGCGCCGGCAGGGGGCGAAACCAGTCGAAACGAGCTCTGGATGGCGAGTTTGATGACGAAGAATCTCATGATCGAAAGCGGCGCGCTCGCAATTCCAGAGCCGGACGCGGGCGGCGTGCGCGTCTACAAAGGCATTCCCTATGCGGCCCCGCCCGTCGGGCCCTTGCGCTGGCGCCCGCCTCAGCCGGCCGCGGCCTGGACGGGCGTGCGGCCGACCCATGGCTTTCGGGCCGAGTTCGGTGCAGGGAATCGTCTGGGACGACATCGACCTCAACGGCGCCGGTATGTCCGAGGACTGCCTCTATCTCAACGTCTGGACGCCGGCCGCTCCCGGGACAAGCGCGCGCCTGCCGGTGATGGTCTGGATTCATGGCGGCGGCTTCGTCGTCGGCTCGGGCGCCGAGCCGCGCTACGACGGCGCGCGCCTCGCCGCGCGCGGCATTGTGGTCGTCAGCGTCAACCATCGGCTCAATGCGCTGGGTTTCCTCGCCCATCCCGAACTCACCGCCGAATCCGAGCATCATTCGCTCCGGCGCTTACGGGTTTCTCGACCTTGTCGCCGCGCTCAAATGGGTCAAAAGCAACATCGCCGCGTTCGGCGGCGATCCGGACCAGGTCACGATCGCCGGCGAATCCGCCGGCTCCCATGCGGTGAGCGCGCTGATGGCCTCGCCCCTCGCCAGGGGACTGTTCGCGCGCGCGATCGGCGAGAGCGGGGCGATGTTCCCTTCGCCCACTCGCGCGCGGGCGCCGCTCGACAAGGCCGAGGCCGCGGGCCTCGATTTCATGCGCAAGGCTGGAGCGCGTTCCTTGGCCGAGCTGCGCGCCGCTCCAGCCGACGCGATCCTCGCCGCCGCGCCGGGGCTCGGCTTTCGGCCGATCGTCGATGGATGGTTTCTGCCGCGCTCGCCGGCCGAGATCTTCGCCGCCGGCGAGCAGAGCGACGTTCCGCTGATGGCCGGCTGGAACAAGGACGAAGGCTTCAACTTCACGCTTCTTCAGGGCGACGACGCGAAGCGCCCCTACGCCGAGCTTGTCCGCGCGATCTTCGGCGCACGGACGGAGGCGGCGCTGCGTCTCTATCCGGACGGATCGCCGGAGCGCGACGCGGCTTCCGCCGCCGCGCTCGGCGGCGACCTCATGATCATCCATCCGACCTGGGCCTGGATCGAGGCGCAGACGACGACCGGCCGCGCCGACGATTTTCCGCTTCCGCTTCGACCGCGCGCCGCTCACGCCGCAGGGCTGGTTCGGCGAGCGCGACAGTCGCGACGCCGGCGCCTTTCATGCGGGCGAGCTTCTCTATGTGTTCGACAATCTGCACGCTTTTCCGTGGGCGATCGACGATTCCGACCGCGCGCTGGCCAAGCTCGCGTCGAGCTACTGGATCAATTTCGTGATGAACGGCGATCCCAACGGGCCGGACGTGCCGCATTGGCCCTCCTATCGCAGCGAGGGCAGCCCGGTGATGACACTCGACACGCCGCCCAAAGCGGGGCCGGAGGAAGGACGGGAACGGCATGCGTTCCTGAAGGCGGCGACCGACGCGGGCGGGAGTCCAGAATAACATATGATACCATGTATTTTCGCCAATCTCCCCGGCGCCGCGGCGCGCCACTTTTACGCCGAAGAAACTTCCAAGCCCTGCCTCGGACCTCGTTCTGAGGAGCGCCGAAGGCGCGTCTCGAAGAACGTTTAAGAGCGCACGACCGGCGCCGCCTTCTGGACCATCCTTCGACACGCTCGCTTCGCGAGCGCTCAGGATGAGGCCGGTGGATAAGCCCGGCATCCCGATCTCGCCAGCGCCGCCGCCCGCCATTTTTTAAGCGCGGAACTAAACGGGGTCCTAACCCGCTGAAAACATGAGGGGGCGCCGGTAAAAATGCCGGTACAGCAGGCGCCGCCCCTGCCGGAGCGGCGGCCGCCCAATCATTCGGTCAGGCGCGCATAGGCCGCGGCGAGCGAGAGGATGATCGCTCCGTAGAGGATCTGCTTGATCGGCTCGGAAACGTCGAGCAGCGTGAGCAGGCCGGTGAGGACGGTCAGGATCAGCGCGCCGACGATGGTCCCCGAGTAGCCGCCGCGCCCCCCGAAGATCGACGTGCCGCCGATCACCACGCAGGCGACCGAAGGCAAGAGGTAGCTGTCGGCGAGGCTGAGATCGGCTGCGTTGGTGCCGCCGACCAGCACCAGTCCGGTGATCGCCGCGAGAATCGCGCAGATGAGATAATTGGCGAACAGGACCCGCCATACCCTGACGCCTGCGAGATGGCAGGCCTCGCGATTGTCGCCGACCGCATAGAGCAGCCGGCCGAAGCCGGTGCGCTGCAGGCCGAACAGAATCAGCGCGCCGATGACGAGCCAGAGGAAGAGGTCGACCGGGACCAGCCCGAGCACCTTTCCCGCGCCCAGCGTCTGGATGATTTCCGGCACATGCGGCTGGCTCGCCATCATGTGCTGGCTGTAGACGATCATCACGCCGCCGGTCATGAGGCCGGCGCCGAGCGTCATGACGAGCGGCTGCACGCGCAGGAGCGCCACGCCGATCCCGTTGACGATCCCGACAACGGCGCCGAGCAGGAGCGCAAGGCCGATCGCCGGGACGGCGCCCAGGGAGGCGTTGGTCGCGAGCAGGTAGGCCGCTCCGGTGGCCACGCTCGCGACCGAAAGGTCGATGCCGCCGGTCAGCATCACCATCGTCTGTCCGCCGCCCATGATGGCGAGCGGCGCCGCGAAAAGAATGGTGTTCGAGGCCCAAAGCGGCGTCACCGTCCCCGGCCTCACCAGCTCGACGCCGACGACGAAAAGCACCAGCAGCAGGATCAGCGCATAGATCGTGCGCGCGCGCAGGAAACTTAGGACTGCGCTCATTTGCGTTCGTGCAGATAGGCGAAGAGGCCGGCGACCATCACCACCAGCACGATCAGCGTGCCCTGGATGACCTGCCCGTAATTCGGGTCGATGCCGAGGAAGACGAGGTCCATCGGCGCGAGCGTCAGCAGAAGCGCGGCGATGACCGGCCCCGCCATTCCCCCGCGCCCGCCCGCGAGGCTGACGCCGCCGATGACGACGGCGGCGACGCTGCTCAGCGTGTAATAGGCGCCAGCCAGCGGAGCGCCGATTCCCGTCGTCATGGTGAGCGCCATGCCGCCGACCGCGCAGGCGATTCCGCTGAACATATAGGCGATCGTGCGCGCTCTCATGACGTTGACGCCGCTGCGAAATGCGGCGACCGGATCGCTGCCGGCGGCGTAGATCAGCAGTCCGATGCGGCTGAGCCTGATCGGCAGCCAGATCGCGGCGACGGCGACGACCATCACCACCAGCGCGTTCGGCGCCCATGGCCCGAAATCGGCGCCGGCGGCGATGTTGAGATAGGCGGCCGGCGCGCCCCCGCCCGGGCGCTCCAGAATGAGCAGCGCGACGCCGCCCCAGATGAATCCGGTCGTCAGGGTGGCGACGACGTCGGGAATGCGCGAGACGGCGACGACGAGGCCGTTCAGCAATCCCTGGGCCGCGCCAGCGGCCAGGACGAGAAGCGACAGGGCAAGCGATTGACCGAAAGTGGCGTGCTGCATCAGACTGGCGGAGAGGACGTTCGACACCGCGATCATCGAGCCGATCGAGAGGTCTATGCCGCCGCTGATGATGACGATCGCCTGCGCGGCGGCGGCGAGCGCGAGCGGCAGGGCGCCGAGCGCCAGGGACTGAATTTCAAACGAGCCAAAATCGGGATGGATCGCGACCGTCGCGGCCATCGCCGCCGCGAACAGGAGCGGCATGCCGAGAAGCCGGCCGGCGCGCGCGAGCCTTCTCAAGGAGGGGGCGTCATTCCGAGTCGCCGCAGCCGTCATGCGAGCGCCGTTGCGGCCTCGGCGCGGCCAAGGCCATGCGCGGCCCTTAAGAGGCGCGCTTCGTCCGCTTCCGCCGCGGGCATCTCGCTCACGAGGCGACCGCCGAACAGAACGATCGCCCGGTCGCAGGCAAGGCGGATCTCCGGCAATTCCGAGGTGAACAGCAGGACCGAGAGGCCCGAATCCGCGATCTCGCGCAGGAGCGCATAGATCTGCTGCTTGGTGCCGATGTCGATGCCGCGCGTCGGATCGAAGCAGAGCAGGGTCTTGAAGCCAGCCGCGATCCAGCGGGCGATGACGACCTTCTGCATGTTGCCGCCGCTGAGCCGTCTCACTTCCGCAGCGGCGCGGGTGTCGATCTGCAGTTTGCGCACCGCAGCGTCGACCCGGCGCCGCTCCTCGCCGATCGCAATGGGGCCCCAGTTGCGCAAAGGGCCAAACGCCGCCAGCGCCACGTTCTCCTGCACCGAGCGCTGCGGCAGGAGCGAGACGAGCCGGTTGGCCGGGACCAGCACCAGGCCGGCGCGGATCGCGTCCGCCGGATGGCGCGCTTTGAGCACGCGCCCTTCCGCCCGCACCTCTCCGGCGTCGGCGCGCCTGACGCCCGCGATGCAGTCGAACAGCTCCTCCTGGCCTTGCCCTTCGAGAGCGGCGACGCCGAGCACTTCGCCGCGATTGACGCGGAAGGAGACGCCATGCAGGGCGTGTCCGTAGGCAAGGTCGGTGACTTCGAGCGCCGGAGTCTCGCGCGCCGCCGCAGGACGGGCCGGGCGCGCGACCGGCGCCGTTGTCGCCCTGGCCACGTCCGAACCCAGCATGAGGTTGACGATCGTCTCTTCGGCGCCCTTGGTCGGCGTGACCCCCACGGTCACCCCATCGCGCAGCACCGTCGCCCGGTCGCAGAGCATGGCGATCTCGGCCATGCGGTGCGAGATGAAGATCACGCTCGCGCCCCGCTCTCGAAAATCCCGCACGACTTTGAACACGCGCTCCGAGAGGTCCGCCGGCAGCGCCGCGGTGATCTCGTCCAGCATCAGAATATGCGGATCGGAAGCGAGCGCGCGCGCGAGATCGATCAGCCGCAGATGGGCGAAGTCGACGTCGCGCGCCACCGTTCTGAGATCGACCCGCTCGACCCCAAGCTCGCGCATCGCCGTCCTGACCTTGTCGAGGGACACGCGGGCGAGGCGCATGTTCTGCGCCACCGTGAGATCGGGAACGATGGCGGGATCCTGATAGACCGACACGATCCCCGCTCGGCGCGCTTCGGCCGGCGATCGAAAAGCCACCGGCCGACCGGCGAGGACCATTTCGCCTTCATCCGCCGGGAACACGCCGGTGATGATCTTGACCAGCGTGCTCTTGCCCGCGCCGTTCGCGCCCATGAGCGCATGCGCTTCGCCCGGTCGCACCTCGAGGTCCGCCGAGCGCAGGGCTCTGACCGCTCCGAACGTCTTCGCGACGCCGCGAATGTGGAGAAGCGGCGGGGCGTCGTTCATTGCCATGTGTCCGGAAAGGGCCGGCGGCTCGCGCCGCCGGCGTCACTGGCGGCTATTCAGCTTAAGATCACGGGCCTTTGCAAGCGATCAGCTGCTCGGGCGTGTAATGCGTATAGGGAGGCACCGTGGCGACGCTGAAATAGGGGTCGAGCTTTGGATTGTACATGGCTTTGAGTTCGCTCAGGTCCTTGCCGTTGTCCCAGATCGAGGGCGTGATCTTGACGAGGTGCGGGTGCTCCTTCTTGGCCAGGACGTCGAGCGCGAGGCTAAGTCCAGCGGCCCCGACCGCAGGCGGGTTGCTGACCGCCGCGCCCGACAATCCCTTGTCCTTGAGATCGACGAGCTGGCCGATGAAGCCATTGTTGTCGGCGCCGACCACCGGCACAAACGGCTTGCCGGCGGTCTGGTAAGCGGTCACCACCGTCGAATCGATGCCCGAGGTCCAGACGCCGTCGATCGGCTTGCCTGAAGCGAGGAGATCCTTGGTCGCCTGCGCGGTCTTGTCGAGCGCCCAGCCTGTGAACACCGACGTGACTTTGATGTCGGGATAGTTCTTGAGCACTTCCGTGAAGCCCTCGTGGCGATCCGCGTCGGCGGGAACCCCGTCGATGCCGCGCATCTCCACGACCGGCCCTTGCCGCCCATCTTGTCGAACAGCCATTTTGCGCCGAGCTTGGCGTATTCGACCTGATCGTTGGTCAGAACATAGGCCTGAGGCGCGGAAACCGCCTGGTCGACCGCGACCACCACGATTCCCTTGTCGGCCGCCTGCTTGATGACGGGGTTCAGCGCTTCGCGGTCGGAAGGGTTGATGACGATGATGTTCGCGCCGGCGGAAATGAGGTTGCGGATGTCGGCGATCTGCTCCGACGGGCCGCCGTTGCGGTTGGCGACGACAACCTTCGAGACCTTGCCTGACGCCAGCGCCTCGGCCTTGATCGAGCAGATCATCTCCTCACGCCAGCCGTTGCCGATCAGCGTATTGGAGACGCCGACGACATATTTGTCCGCCGCCTGCGCTCCGCCAGCAATGGCGATCGCCAAGGCGGCCAGCGAGGCGCTCGTCAGAGTTCGAATAAGTTTCACCACTTCCTCCCACTCAAGAAGCCCGGTTCGCGCCGGGCCCACACGTTCCAAATCCGCTCAATCGAAGCGGGCGGGCGTCCATGCTCCATTGTTCCGGCTGGACTTGACCGCCGCCTCAATAAACGCCACGCCCCGCGCGCCGTCCAGCACGCTCGGAGTCAATTTCGCGCTTGCTTCGGGCGTCCGGCCGGCGCGTCGGGCCGAAATCAGTTCCGCCGCGCCGCGGTAGAGGTTGGCGAAGCCCTCGACATAGCCTTCGGGATGGCCGCCCGGCATGCGCGAGCCTTCGACCGCGAGCGGCGTGTTTCCGGGGCCGCCGCGCCTCAAGGTGCGGGACGGCTCGCCATAGGGCGTGAAGCGGAGGATTTCCGGCTCCTCGCCCGCCCACTCGAGCCCGGCTCGCGAACCGTAGACCTTGAGGCTCAGATTGTTGAGATTGCCGACCGCGACCTGACTCGCCGCCAGCACGCCGCGCGCGCCGCCCTGAAACCGCATCAGTACATGGGCGTTGTCGTCAAGCCGGCGGCCGGGCACGAAGGTCGTGAGGTCCGCTGAGACCTCGTCGAGCTCGAGTCCGGTCACGAACAAGGCCAGACTGTGCGCGTGAACGCCGATGTCGGCGAGGCAGGCGGAGGCGCCCGCGCGGTCAGGATCTGTGCGCCATTCCGCCTGCTTGTGTCCGTCGGCGTCGATCGGAAGGGTGAGCCAGTCCTGGATGTAAGCCGCGTGGACGACCCGGATGTCGCCGATTTCGCCCGCCTCGATCATTTCGCGCGCCTGGCGCACCATCGGATAGCCGGTGTTGTTGAGGGTCACCGCGAAGACGAGCCCCTTGGCGCGGGTGAGCTCGACCAGCTCCGAAGCCTCGGCGAGCGTCGTCGACAGCGGCTTGTCGCAGATGATGTCGATTCCCGCCTCGAGGAACGCCTTGGCGACGGGGAAGTGCAAGTGGTTCGGGGTGACGATCACGACCGCCTCGACGCCGTCCGGACGGGCCGCCTCGCGAAGCGGCCATTTCGCGATAGTCCGAGTAGGTCCGGTCGGGCGCAAGCCCAAGCTCGGCGCCCGAGGCGCGCGCGTTTTCAGCGTCCGACGACAGTGCGCCGGCTTTCAGTTCGATCATATCGTCGAGCCGCATGGCCATGCGGTGAACGGCGCCGATGAAAGCGTTACGCCCGCCGCCGACCATGCCGACACGAAGGCGTCCGCCCTTCAGCCCATCGACTGCGGTCGCGTGGACCATCGGCTTTAGCCCTTGATGCCGAGCAGCTTGAGGTTGGTCGCGCGGTCGACGCCCGTCGCAAGATAGTCGCCGAAATCCCGGTCAGTGACTTCGATTATGTGGTCGGCGATGAACTGGGCGCCCTTGCGCGCCGCGGCCTCCGGGTGCTGCAGGGGATCTTCCCACTCGTAGACCGCCCAGCCGGCGAAATCATAAGCAGCGAGCTTGGAGAAGATCGCCTTGAAGTTGACCTGCCCGTCGCCGAGCGAGCGGTCGCGCCCGGCGCGCTCGACCCAGCCTTTGTAGCCGCCATAAACGCCCTGCTTCGCGGTCGGGTTGAACTCGGCGTCCTTGACGTGGAACATCTTGATGCGATCGTGATAGATGTCGATGAAGCCGAGATAGTCCATGCATTGCTTGATGTAGTGGCTGGCGTCGTAATTGATGTTGCAGCGCTTGTGTCCGCCGACCGCATTGAGGAACATATCGAAGGTCTCCCCGTCGAAGATGTCTTCGAAGGGATGGATCTCATAGCAGAGGTCGACACCGTTCTCGTCATGGACGTCGAGAATCGGCTTCCACCGGCGGGCCTGCTCGGCGAAACAATCCTCGATGAGGCCTGCGGGCCTCTGCGGATACGGGTAGAAATAGGGCCAGGCGAGAGAGCCGGAAAAGGTGACATGCTCCGTCAGTCCCAACCGGCGCGAGACCCTGGCGACCTTGCGGATTTGATCCGTCGCCCAAAGACGCCGCTTTTCAGGATTGCCGCGGAGCTCAGCAGGAACTTGTCCATCGAGCATCAGGTCGTAGGCGGGGTGTGACGAGACAAGGTCGCCGAGCGAATGGGTGGCCAATTCGCTGATGACGATGCCGATGTCGGCGAGCATCCCCTTGATCTCGTCGCAATAGGCCTCGCTGTCATAGGCCTTGTCGATATCGAAAAGGCGTTTGTCCCAGGCCGGGATTTGGATCGCCTTGTATCCGTAGTCCTTGGCCCAGCGCGCGATATTGGGGAGGGTGTTGTGCGGCGGGGTGTCGGTTGCGAACTGAGCCAGAAACAGGCCCGGGCCCTTGATGGTCCGCATAGCGTTCTCTCCCTCGGAGGCTTCGCCTCGCCGCCCGTTCTTATGACGAAAAATTATGCTGCCTATCGATACTGGCAAAAAACTTCCATTTGTCAATTCAGATGGAGTGCAATTGCTTCAGAATCTCGCCAAGAAAATTCCAGAGTTTGACAACCGGAATTTCTGATCCAAAACTGCGCGAATAAGAGAACCTTTCGGGGAGGACGCCGGATGAACGGGCGGGTGGTCGTGGTCACCGGGTCGACCCAGGGCGTCGGCTTGGCCATCGCCCTGGCGGTCGCCCGCGCCGGCGCCGAAGGCGTCGTGGTGACGGGACGGGATGGGGCCAAAGGCGCGGCCGCAGCGGCGGAGGTCGAGCGAAGCGGGCCGCCCGCACTGTTCATCGCTGCGGATCTCGAGGACGCCCGCGCGCCGGACATGATCTTCGACGCCGCGCTCGAGCGGTTCGGCCATGTCGACGCACTCGTCAATTCAGCCGCTCTCACCGATAGGGGATCGCTCGCCGAGGCGGACGTCAAATTCTGGGACCGGCTGTTCGCGGTCAACGCGCGCGCGCCGTTCTTTCTCATGCAGCGGCTCGTCAACCACCTGCGGGAGCGCGGTGCGCCCGGCTCGATCGTCAACATCCTGTCGGTCCATGCCCGTGGCGGAGCTCCGGAACTCGCGGTCTACGCCTCTACGAAGTCGGCCTTGGCTGGGCTGACCAAGAACGCGGCGCACGCCCATCGTTTCGACCGCATCCGAGTGAATGGCGTCATTCTCGGCTGGGTCGATACCCCGGCCGAGCGGCATATGCAGGCGGTCACGCTCGGCAAAGGCGACGGCTGGCTCGCTGACGTCGCCGCAACCATGCCGTTCAAGCGCCTCATGACCCCGGATGACGTCGCGCGGCTTGCGCTGTTTCTTCTCTCCGACGCTTCGGAGCCGATGACCGGCGCGCTGATCGACTATGCGCAGAACGTCTTTGGCGGACTGGGCTGAGGCCCGCGGCGATGAGGCGCCTCGATCGCAGCCTGTTGCCGGAACTGCCGCCGTCGGTGCGCCAGCCGCGCTACGATCGCGAGAGCCTGGAGATCGGCATCGCGCATATCGGCGTCGGCGCTTTCCATCGCTGTCACCAGGCCGAATTCATCGACGACATGCTCGAGGCCAGATTCGGGCGATGGGGCGTCTTGGGCGTGAACCTCGCGGCGCCCAGCCTGGCTGGTCTCCTCGCCCCGCAGCAGTGTCTCTATTCGCGCACGCTTCGTCAGGACGAGCGCTCCGGGACCCGCATCATTGGCGCGCTGCGCCAGGTCATCGACGTCAATGACAAGGCGAGCGCCGAGGCGGCGGTCGCGGCGCTCGGAGGTTCTCAGATTTCCGTGGTGACGATGACCGTCACCGAAAAAGGCTATTGCCTGACGCCGTCGACCGGCGCGCTCGATTTCGACAACCCTGCGCTCCGTGCGGACCTCGAGGGCGGCTTTCCGCCGCGCACGCTCCTTGGCCTGCTCGCGCTCGCGCTCGAACGGCGGCGGCGGATGGGCGGCAAGCCGCTGACGATCATCAGCTGCGACAACATTCCGTCCAACGGCGCGCGGCTCGGCGCGGCGATGCTCGAGTTCGCAGCATTGCGCTCGGCGGAGCTGACCCGGTGGATAACGGACCGCGTCATCTTTCCATCCACGATGGTCGACCGGATCGTGCCTGCGACGACGCCGGACGAGATCGATGAGATCGCGAGCGCGCTCGGCGTGCGCGATCCCGCCGCGGTCGTCGGCGAGCCGTTCCGGCAATGGGTCATCGAGGATAAGTTCGCCGGCGAGCGGCCGCCTCTGGATCTCGCAGGGGCCGAGTTCGTCGCCGATGCGAAGCCCTATGAGCAGATCAAGATGCGTGTCCTCAACGCCGCGCAGTCGACGCTGGCGCATCAGGGCGCGCTGGTCGGCCACGCGTTCACCTATCAGGCCGCCGCCGATCCGACGCTGGCAGCGCTTACGCGCAGGATGCTCGAGCGCGAAACATCGACCACGCTGCCTAAGGTCGTCGGAATGGAGGTTGCGCCATACATCGATCAGTCGATGGCGCGCATCCGCAACGGCGCCATTCGCCACCGGTGCCATCAGATCGGAACGGACGGGTCGCAGAAGATCGTCCAGCGGCTCATCGATCCTTTGCGCGAGCGTCTCGCGGCCGGCCGGCCCGCCGGATTGCTTGCGCTCTCTGTCGCGAGCTGGATCGCCTACGGCCTGAGCGGCGCGCGTCGCTTCGGCGCGCGCTGGACGCCGTCCGACCCCTATGCGGAGACCGTGATCGCGATCGGCGAAAAGAGCTCCGACTGGCCCGAGCTGGCCAAAGCCGTTCTCGCCATCGCTCCCATTTTCGGCACGGACATGGCGCGCCCTCAGCTCATCGAACCGATCGCGCGCCACTTGCGCGGCCTGCTTGACGGCGACGCCGGCGGCTACCTCAAGGAGCGCCTCAGCGATGAATAGAGGCAGGTCCGTCGAACGGAACGATCGCTCCGACGCAGTCGCGGACGCCGGCGTCGGCGCCGCGCTCGGCTACTCGCGGCCCGGCTCTTACGAGGAGCTCCGGGCGGTCCTATCCTCCGGGACCGCGCGGCTGCCCAAGAAGCTTCGCCAGGTCGCGATCCATCTCTGGCAGCATCCAACCGCGGTGGCGCTCGGCACAGTGACCAGCGTCGCCGGCGAGGCCGGCGTGCAGCCTTCGACTTTGGTGCGCTTCGCGCAAGCCTTCGGCTATTCTGGCTTTTCCGACCTGCAAGACGTGTTCAAGGCCCATCTTGTCGAGGGGGGACGCGAGGGCCGCGACCAATGGGAGGAGGCTTCGAGCAGTGAGGCGGCGCGCCTGGTCGATGGCTTCATCCGCTCGTCGGCGACGTCGCTTGCGGGCGTCCGGGATCGGCTCGACCTGGCGCAATTCGAAGCCATGAGTCAGACGCTGGCGGCGGCGGATCTCATCTACATCATCGGCTCCAAGCGCGCCTTCTCGCTCGTAAGCTACGTGTCGCTCGCGCTCGCCAATCTCGGCGTGCGCAATCTTGCGCTCGACAATGTCGGGTCGACCGCCTTCGAACTCCTGCGCTGCGCATCAGCCTCCGACGCAGTCCTCGCCGTCAGCTTCACGCCCTACAATTCCATCACCCCGGAATTGGCCGCTTCCGCCGCTCAGCGCGGCGTTCCGATCGTATCGATGACCGACAGCGCGTTCAGTCCGTTGGTTCCGGTTTCGAAGGCCTATATCGAGGTGATCGAAGAGAGCTTTTCCGGGTTCAAGTCGCTTTCGGCGACGCTCGCAGTGGCGATGGCGCTGGTGCTGCGCGTCGAACAGCGGCGAGCCGAAGCGGCGTCGCCCACGCCGACTCCGCCGGGCCGCGGCGCGTCGGGCCTGGCCCGGGCGCACGAAAAGCTGGAAGACGATTGATCGGCGCAAGCGCTCCATAATTCTTGGGAGGATTTTTCAGATGCGCAAATGGCGGATCGTCGGCTTGAGCTTCGAGCACATGCACATGGGCGACCTGCTGCGCGAGGTCCACGAGCATCCGAACGCCGAGATTGTCGGGGTTTGCGACGGCGATGAAGCGAGAATGACGGACGCAATCGCCAACTTCTCCATTTCCCGCGAGCGCGTCTACGGCGATCTCGGGCGATGCGTGCGAGAGACGCGTCCCGATCTCGCCATCCTCTGTCCGGCGACGGCGCGGCATGCGGATGTGGTCGAGGAGGTCGCCGCGCTCGGCGTCGACATCCTGCTCGAAAAGCCATTCGCCGCTTCGCTCGCCGACGCCGACCGGATGCTTGCGGCGATCAAAAAGTCGGGAATTCGCCTCGCCGTCAACTGGCCTTTGCGCTGGTATCCACCGCATGTGACGACCAAGCGGCTGATCGACGAAGGCGCCATCGGCGAGGCGATCGAGGTGCACTTCTATGACGGCAACCGCGGTCCGCTCTATCACCGCGCCGACAAGGTCGTCGTGTCGGACGAAGAGGTCGAGCGCGAGAAGCCGACATCCTGGTGGTACAGCAAGGCCGCCGGCGGGGGCAGCCTGCTCGACTACCTCGGCTATGGCGCGACGCTCGGAACCTGGTTCATGAATGGAGCGGCGCCGATCGAGGTGACCGCGATCGTCGATCGGCCCGCGGGGCTCGAGGTCGACGAGCATTCCATCACCATTTGCCGCTACGCCCGGGGCCTGTCGAAACTCGAAACGCGCTGGGGGACCTTCACCGATCCCTGGACCACGCAGCCGCAGCCCAAATGCGGTTTTGTCGTCGTCGGCTCGGAGGGCACGATCTCGAGCTATGACTACGAGGCGCATGTCGGAGTGCAGACCCGCGCAGAGCCGGCCATCCGCCAAATTCTCGTCGACAAATTAAAGCCGCCGTTCCGCAAGCCGGTCGAATATGTGCTCCATTGCAAGGAGCATGGTCTGCCGTTCGAGGGGCCCCTTGACCCTGCGCTCTGCCGGACCGCTCAGCGCATCGTCGACACTGCGGCGCTCTCGGCCCAGGAGCGGCGCACGCTGGCTTTGCTGCCATGAGCAGGACGGAGGCGGGCAAGGCGGCGGAACCGTCGCAGGACGATTATGCTTTGGTCGCCAAGGCAGCGGCGGAGATCGAAGCGCCGGAGCTTCCCTATCGTCCGCCAATGCCGCGCGACCGCGGCGCTCCCATCGCGCTCGTCGGCGCGGGCGGAATCAGCACGGCGCATCTCGAGGCCTATGCGCGCTACGGCCTCAACGTCGTCGCCATCTGCTCGCGCGATCTAGAGCGCGCCCGCGCGCGCCGCGACGCCCATTTCCCGAACGCACGCGTCACTGACGATTTCGGCACGCTGTTGCGCGACCCAAACATCCGCGTCCTCGACCTCACCGCCCATCCGGACGTCCGCCTCGACCTCATGCGGCGCGCCCTCAACGCCGGCAAGCACGTGCTGTCGCAGAAACCGTTTGTCGAGAACCTCGCCGACGGGCGCGAACTCGTTGAGCTGGCGGAGCGGCGCGGCCTCAAGCTCGCCGTCAATCAGAACGGCCGCTGGGCCCCCCATCTCGCCTATATCCGGGAGGCGGTCCGGGCCGGCCTCATCGGCGAGGTCACCGGCGTTCATGTCGAGATTCGCTGGAACCACGGCTGGATCGCGGGCACGTCCTTCGAAGCCATGGACGATGTCATCTTCTGGGATTTCGGCATTCACTGGTTCGACTTTCTCGCCAGCGTCATCGGCGATCGCGCGCGTTCCGTCTATGCGACGACCGCTCGCGCGGCCGGACAGACCGCGCGGCCGGCGCTCCTGGCTCAGGCGCTCATCGTCTTTGACGGCGGCCAGGCCTCGCTCGTTTTCGACGGCGCGACCCGATATGGCGCGCGGGATTCGACCTCGGTCATCGGCGCGAAGGGCGTCGCCTCCGCGCATGGCCCCGATCTCGGCCATCAGGCCGTCGAGCTCTACACCGAAGCTGGCGTTGGCCGGCCTCGTCTCACCGGCGCCTGGTTCAACGACGGCTTCGCCGGCGCGATGGGCGAACTTTTGTGCGCGGTCGAAGACAGCCGGGAGCCGTTGAACTCGGCGCGCGGCAATCTCGTCTCGCTCAAGCTCTGCCAGGGGGCGCTGCGCTCGGTTCGGACTGGCGCTCCGGTCGCGGTCTAAGCCTCGCGAGGCGAGCAGGCCATCGCCGTCGCCTCGTGATAAACTCGTGAGCGGGAGAAACCGCGATGGCCAAGGCATCTGATCAGACCTCGGGAGAGGCGCTGCGTCCGCTCAAGCTCGACCCTGAGCGCGCCAAGCGCGCCGACCGGGCGCCCTATGCGATCGTCGACATCGGCTCGAACTCGATCCGGCTGCTGGTCTATGACCAGCTCGGCCGGGCGCCGATGCCGCGTTTCAACGAAAAATCGCTCGCCCGGCTCGCCGAAGGGCTGGCCGAGAGCGGCGCGATCGGGCCTGACCACTTTCGCCGCGCCGTCGAGGCCGTACGGCGCTTTCGCGCCATCGCCGACGCCATGGGGGTCGCCCGGATCGACGCCGTGGCGACGGAGGCCATGCGCCGGGCGTCGAACGGAGTGAAGCTTGCGCAGGCGATCGAGGCCGAGTCCGGGCTCAAGGTCCGCATCCTCAGCGGCGCTGAGGAAGCGCGGTTTTCTACGCTCGGCGTCATTTCCGGCTTCTTCCGGCCAGTCGGGTCGGTCGGCGACATGGGCGGGGGTAGCCTCGAAGTCGCCGAAGCGATCGACGACCGTGTCGGGGATCGCTGGGTCAGCCTGCCGCTCGGCGCCCTGCCTGTCGAAGCCATGCTGTCGGAGAGCGTCTCGGCGGCAAAGCGGCAGATCGACGAAATTCTGCGCTCGCGCCTGCCGCTCGCGCTGGCGAGGCCGGTGTTCTATGCGGTTGGCGGCGGCTGGCGAGCGCTGGCGAAAGCGCACATGGATGCGGTCGGCGCGCCGGTCAAAGTCGTGCACGGCTACACCCTTGCCGAGGCCGACGCGCGAAAATTCGCGCGGGCGGTGTCGCGGCTCTCGGCGGCGAAACTGGCGGCGAGGCCGGGCGTGGCGGAACGCCGGGCGCGCACATTGCCGGCGGCGGCGCTCGTGCTCGATCGCCTGCTGAAGCACCTGAAGCCCGAACGCGTCGTTTTTTCCGCGCTGGGCTTGCGGGAGGGTTTTCTCTACGCGCAGTTGAGCCAAGAGGAGCAGTATCTCGATCCGCTGATCGAGGGCGCGCAGCTGATCGGCCTGCCGCTTGCGCGCGTGCCCGAATTTGCGCGCGAACTCGCTTCCTGGACCGAGAGCCTTTTTCCCGGCGAAGCCGCCGCCGAGAAGAGGCTGCGCGTCGCAGTCTGCGCCTTGTCCGATATCGCCTGGAGAGACGCGGCCGACCTGCGGGCCGAAGAGAGCTTTAGACGGCTCATCGAATTTCCCTTCATCGGCGTCACGCACCCTGAGCGCGTGTTTGTCGCCGCCGCCATTCACGCCCGCTATGTCGGCCGGCCTGACGCGCCCTGGCTGAGCCCAGCGATCAAGCTGCTCAAGCCGGCTGAACGTCGCCGGGCGCAGATTCTCGGCCGCGCGATTCTGCTTGCCTACCGTTTTTCCGGCGGCGTTCCGGCCGTGCTGGAAAGCGCGCGCTTGCGCATCGAGCCCGATCGCGTTCGGCTCGAAGTCGCCGCGGCGGCCCGCGCGCCCGACAGCGAAGTGGTGACCGACCGACTGAAGCTGCTCGCCAGCGCCATCGGCGTGAAGCTGAGCGAGGTCGTCGATATCGACGCGGCGGCGGAGCAGGCTGGCGCCGGGGAATCTCGACGCTGATAAGACTTCCCCGTCGGCGAGCCGCAAATTCTATCGGGAGAAATTAAGGGCTTATCGGAAGCGCGATTTCGAAGCGAATCCCCAGCGGATCGCTTTGCCATTCATGCTCGCCGCCCACGCCCTTGCTGAGCAGGCGGATGAAGTTCATCCCCATGTGACCCGCCTCGTTGACGTCGAACCCCTCGGGAAACCCCACCCCGTCATCCTCGTATACGATCGTGAGGACGCCATTTTCGTCAGGGTGACAGGACAGAGTCATCTTGGTCGGCAAGCCCGCCGGATGAGCGTATTTTAGCGAATTGGACATCAGTTCGGCGGTGATGAGCGCCAGCGGCAAGGCTGTTTTCGCCGGCAGAAGACAATCGTCCGGGCAGTCAAAACAAAATGACGTCGCCGTCGGCGCGAGAGCGCCTCTCAGGCGGTTACAAATCTCTTCCAAATACGCGCGTAACTGGACTGATCCCGTCGTCGATTCCCCGAGAAGGCGATGAAGCTTTCCGACAGTTTCTATGCGATCAGCGATCTCCAGAAGAAACGTCTGCGGATCTGAGACGTCTTCTCTCCGCGCCCGCTGACGAACAAGAGCGCTGATCATCTGTAGACTGTTCGCGATCCGATGCTCGGCTTCTTCCCGGTAGGGGTGTGGACGATCAACAGGGGATATATTTGCTTTACTTAGGGTTAGCATTGCAAAAGCCTCTGTTCGTTCTTAGGGCATAACTGAATCTATATCAAGCAATATTTTATTATCAACATACGTAGAACACGGAACTGCGTCAGTATGCATCGGATATACAATAGACTATTTCCTCTACATCTACTCATGTTACGCACTTGACAAAAGATCGCAATTATGAGTAAGTGACCCAATGTGAGCAAACGACGGCTTCTTGGAAGGGGGGTATCGATGTCGGCGGAGCCTCGCGGCGAACGTCTTCAGATCATGCTTACGGCAGAGGAGCTTGCCGCTCTCGATCAGTGGCAATTCAGTCGTCACATGCCCAGCCGGGCTGCGGCGGTTCGCGAGTTGCTGCGCCGGGGGTTAGCGGCGGAAGGCTTTGACGTTTCGGACGGAAAGACAAAGTCCGGCGATTTCGGCGTGATCGTAGACATCAAGAAGAAAGGCTGAAGAGGGCTGCACGGGGCGACAGTTCAGCGCATCCCCTCGGATGCCGCCATTCGGCGCGACGATCCGCCGCGAGTCCTGACATCTCCTCCGTGAGAGCAGGCTGCGGCTCGCGAAGATCCCAATCCGCGAGGCTCCAGTCCCATCGCCGCGAAACGGCACGGAGCGTGCTAAGATGCGTCCTGCCTGCAGCCTGGACCGCTTGAGCCCATGTCTTCGACCAACTTCACCGCGCGCGTCGTCCAGTCGATCACCGCCATTGACGCTGCGGAATGGGACGCCTGCGCCAATCCGCCGGGGCGCTCGTTCGACGAGGCCGAGGGCGAACGGTTCAATCCGTTTCTCACTCACGCGTTTTTGCAAGCGCTAGAGGCTTCGGGCTCGGTCGGCGGCCGCTCGGGCTGGACGCCCGTGCACGTGACGGTCGAAGACGCGCGCGGACGCGTTGTCGCCGCCGCGCCCGCCTATCTCAAGAGCCACAGCCAGGGCGAATACGTGTTCGACCACGCCTGGGCGGACGCCTACGAGCGCGCCGGCGGCCGCTATTATCCCAAGCTCCAGGTCGCCGTCCCGTTCACGCCGGTGACCGGACGCAGGCTCCTCGTCGCCGCCGACGCGCCCGAGGGCGCGCGCGAGGCGCTGATCGGGGCTTTGCGCGAATTGCGCAAGCAGACGAAGGCGTCATCGATACACGCCACTTTCCCCACCGCCGAGGACGCCGACCGGCTCGCCGGCGCGGGATTTCTCGTCCGGACCGGCGAGCAGTTCCATTTCTTCTGCGAAGGCTACGCGAATTTCGACGACTTCCTCGCGGCGCTCGCCTCCCGCAAGCGCAAGGCGATCAAACGCGAGCGGCGCGACGCACTGGGGGACGGAGTGACGATCGAGCCGCTAACCGGCTCGGAGATTCGATCCGAGCACTGGGACGCGTTCTTCAAATTCTACATGCACACGGGATCACGCAAGTGGGGCCGTCCCTATCTGACCCGCCCTTTTTTCGATTTGATCGGCGCGACGCTCGCCGACCGCGTGCTCCTGGTGATGGCGCGCCGCGCCGGGCGCTATATCGCCGGCGCGATCAATTTCATCGGCGACGATGCGCTCTACGGCCGCAACTGGGGCGCGATCGAGCAGCATGCGTTTTTGCATTTCGAGGTCTGTTACTATCAGGCGATCGATTTCGCGCTGTCTCGCGGTTTGCGGCGAATCGAGGCCGGGGCCCAGGGCGAGCACAAGCTTGCGCGCGGCTACCGCCCGACCCGCACCTATTCGGCGCACGAATTCGCCGACGCCCGGCTGGCCCGGGCGATCGCCGACTATCTCGGACACGAGCGGGCCGCCGTGGAGCGGACGATCGCCCATTATGAGGAATACGCGCCCTTCCGCCGCAGCGACGGCGGCGCGCGGGGCGGAGCAAATGGGAGAAGCCTTTGACGCCGACGTATGATTCCGACAACATCTTCGCCAGGATCCTTCGCAGCGAGGCGCCATGCGTCAAAGTCTACGAGGATGATGTGTCCCTGGCGTTCATGGACGTGATGCCGCGCGCCGAGGGGCATACGCTCGTCATTCCAAAGACGCCGGCGCGCACCCTCTTTGACATCGACCCCGAATATCTGGCGCGCTTCATGCCGGCGGTGCAAAAGGTCGGGCGCGCCGTCATGGCCGGCATGAGGGCCGAGGGGCTTCTGCTCCAGCAGTTCAACGAACCGGCGAGCGGGCAGCAGGTCTTCCATCTGCACTTTCACCTTCTGCCGTGCTGGACAGGCGTTGCTGTGCGCCCGCCGGGCGGACCCTTCCAGGACGCCGAGACGCTTAAGCCCTACGCCGACAAGATCATCGCGGCGCTGGCCAGCGCGTGAGCTTTTCTCCGTCCGCCTCCAGCTCCGCCAGCCTCCGAGGCCGACGCCCTTGAGCCACATGCATTACTTTCCGGTCGGCGTCGGCGTCGCGAGTCTGTTTTTCGCGGTTCTGGTTGGTCTTCTGCTCTTTATTCAGATCCGCCTGCTGGGCCACGCCTATTCCGCCCTCGGTCTCGATCCCCGCGTCGCCATGCTGGTGCTGTTCGGCTCCCTGCTCGGCTCGTACATCAATTTGCCGCTGGTCCGCCTGCCGGGGCAGCGGGTCGTGTCGCGGGAGGTGGTTGAGCTTTTCGGCGTGCCGTTCCTGGCGCCGGTGCAAGTCGACTGGCCGGGCACGATTCTGGCGATCAACGTCGGCGGCGCGGTGATACCGATAATGCTGTCGTTCTACCTGCTTCTGCGCTACGACCTCTGGGCCTCCGGCGCCGTGGCGACCGCGGTCGTCGGCTTTGTGGTCCACCGGATGGCGACGCCAATTCCGGGCGTGGGCATATCGGTGCCGACATTGGCTCCGCCCCTGCTGGCGGCCGGCGTGGCGCTCGTGCTGTCGCGGCGATTCGCGGCGCCAATCGCCTATATCGGCGGCAGCCTCGGCGTGCTGGTCGGCGCCGATCTGCTCAACATCGGCCAGTTGCGCAGCCTCGGGGCTTCGGTGGCTTCGATCGGCGGCGCGGGAACGTTCGACGGCATTTTCCTCACCGGCGTCATCGCGGTGCTTTTGGCGAGTTTGGTCGCCGTTTAAGGTTGGTTAACCAGGAACGCCGCAAATCTGTGGCGGTTTTGCCACATTGGGCCATAAATCCTTGGCGAACGCGAATGTCGGGTGGACTCGCGTGGAACGGAAACCTATAGTCCAGGCATTGTTATTGGCGGCGGGGCGCACGCGTGTAGCGTAGGGCGTGTCGCATAACATAACGGAGACAAGTAAGATGATCGATCGCTGGCTAAAGGGTGTTGCAATTGCGGCGCTGATGGCCCTGGGGACAGTGGTCGCCCAGGCGGCAGACCTTCCAACCAGAAAAGAGGCGCCGGCGCCGGTGTTCGTGCCGCCGCCCTTCACCTGGACCGGGTTCTACGTCGGTTTGAACGCCGGCGGCATTTGGCCCAGCGGCGGCCGTGGCGCCACGCTTTTTGACCCGGAATCCGTGTTCGGCGCCGGCGTCCTCACTGCCGACTTTCCGGGCGGTCTCGGATCGCAAAGCGCCGGATTCCTCGGCGGCGGCCAGGCCGGCTACAACTGGCAGACAGGCGCGTTCGTGCTCGGCGTCGAAACCGACTTCGATGGCTCGACCCTAAGCAAGTCGTTTAATAACGTCGGCACTCCCTTCGCAGGCGCGGGCGTTCCGGCATTGCTCTCGGGCGACTTCTTGAGCGTTAACGGCAAAACGAGCTTGAGTTGGCTCGGCACGACGCGTGCGCGCGTCGGCTTCGTCGTCACGCCGGACAATCGCCTGATGGTCTATGCGACGGGCGGTGTCGCCTACGGCGGCGGCAGCTCGAACTTCAGTGTCTTTGACTCCACGACCGGCGCTTTGTGGTCAGGCAGCCCCAGCTCGACACGCGTCGGATGGACTGCTGGCGGCGGCGTCGAATATGCCCTCACCAACAACTGGACGATCAGAGGCGAATATCTCTACGCCGACCTCGGCAAGAGCAACTTCACGACCGTCGGAAACGCCGCGGCGGCCACATTTTTCCCGGGCGTGTACGCGAGCGGCCACCTCAGCTACAACGCCTCGATCTTCCGCGCGGCGGTCAACTACAAGTTCTGAGCGCCTAGCGCTCCGATCTGACTTCAAATTCGAGCCGGAGGAAAGGCGACTTTCCTCCGGCTTTTTTGCGCCTCTGCGGACGCAGCGCTCGGACGGAATCGTCGAGCCGCCATGCGAATCGCGGGTAAGCGCAGATTCAATCTGACGTCCAAAGCGACGACGAGGACAGCTGATCTTAACGCGCGATCAAGCGCCACCCGCTACTCTGGGTTGCATCGATTGCGCGAGACAAAAGATGCCCGCTCCAGATGTTCCGGCCCTCGTGCTGCGGTCTTTGACCAAGAGCTTCGGCCGGCCGGCTGTCGATCGGCTCGACCTCACAATTCCTCCCGGCGAGTTCTATGCGCTGCTCGGCCCCAACGGCGCCGGAAAGACGACGACCTTGCGCCTGGTCGCCGGGCTCCTGCCCGCCGACGCCGGCGAAATCCGGATCTTCGGCGTCGACGCGCGCCGCTCGCCCATCGACGCCAAGCGCATCGTCGCCTGGCTGCCCGACGAGCCGATGCTCTACGACAAGCTCGACCCGCTCGAATATCTCGAATTCGTCTCCGGCCTCTGGTCGGTCGAGGGGCGCCGCGCGAAGCGGCTGGCGGAAGAGTTGCTGGAAAGCTTAGGTCTTTGGCCGCATCGCCGCGAGCGCTGCGAAGGGTTTTCGCGCGGCATGCGGCAAAAGCTGGCGCTCGCCGGCGCGCTCATCCATGAACCGCGGCTCCTGATGCTCGATGAGCCGCTGACCGGCCTTGACGCCGCCGCCGCCCGCCAGGTGAAGGACATCCTGACCGATCGCGTGCGGGCGGGCGCGACGATCATCATGACCACCCATATTCTCGAGGTTGCGGAGCGGCTTGCGCATCGCATCGGCATTATCGCGCATGGGCGGATGATTGCCGAGGGCACGCTCGATCAACTGCGCTCGAGCGTCGGCGCCGGCGGCGCGACGCTGGAGACGGTCTTCCTCGACTTGACCTCCGAGGCGAGGCCCGCGGCATGAGCGCAGGCGCGGCCGCTTTTCCTCGTTTCGTCGCTCACGATCTGCGCCTCAGCGCGCGCGGCCTGGCGGCGATGTTCGGCGGATTGACGCCGGCGGGGCTGGCGATCCTGATCGCCCTTTTGTTCGTCGCGCTCCATGCCGCAGCCTGGCCGCTGGCAGGCTGGCTCATCGCCATTGAAGACGGTCCCGACGGCCTCGCGCGGATGACCGCGATTCTCGCCAGCGGAATTGCGCTCACCCTTCCCTGGATCGTCGGCCAGTCGACGACCGAGTTCACCCGGGCGCTATTTCAGCGCTCGGACCTCGAGCTGATCCTGTCCTCGCCCGTCGACGCGCATAGCCTGCTCGCCGCGCGCGCTTTGTCGATTGCGATCGGCGCCGTCGCCTCGGTCGGCCTTTTGCTGACGCCGATCGCCGACATGGCCGCGCTGCGCGGCCATCCGCATTGGCTCGCGCTCTATCCCGCCCTTCTTGCAGCAGGGCTTGCGGGAACGGGCCTCGCGGTCATTCTGGCGATGGGTCTTTTCCTGACGGTCGGGCCGCGCCGGGCGCGCCTCCTGAGCCAGATCGCGGCGACCGTAGTCGGCGCGTCGGCGGTGCTCGGGGCGCAGGTCGTCGCCATGCTGCCCGAGCGCGTGCGCGCGTCGGTCTTCGCGGCTTTTGCGCCGCCTGCCGAGGGCGAAAACTCCGTGCAAAGCCTCCTCATGACGCCGGTGCACGCGGCGGCCGGCGATTGTCGCGCGCTTCTCATCTGGACGGCGTTCGGCGCCAGCGTCTTCTTGCTCGCCTGCCTGCTTTTCGGCGAGCGCTTCGCGCGCGCGGCGGTCGCCTCTTCGGGCGCGCCGGCCAATGCGGGGTCCTCGGCAAGGCGCGCGTCCCGCTTCGGCGCGAGCGTCGGCGCGGCCTTGCGGGTCAAGGAGCGACGCGTGGTCTGGCGCGACCCTTGGCTGATGTCGCAGCTGCTTTTGCAGGCGGCCTACACGACGCCGCTCGCTGTCATTCTCTGGCGCAGCGGCGGACCGACAGGCACAGTCGGGGTCGCCTTCACGCCCGCCCTGGTCGTGATTGCGGCGCAACTCGCGGGCGCCTTGTCCTGGATCGCGCTATCGGCCGAGGACGCGCCGGATTTTCTTGCGACCGCGCCCGTCTCGCGGCCGACAATCGAACGCGCCAAGATCGCCGCGATCGGGCAGCCGATCGCCCTCATCCTCGCGCTGCCCCTCGCCGCATTGGCCTTCGCGTCGCCCTGGGCGGGATGTTGCGCGTTGATGTTCGGCGCCGGAGCGGTCGCATCCGCCGCGCTGGTCAACCTATGGCGCCAGGCGCCGTCGCGCCGTGGCCTCGTGCTCCGCCGCCACGCCCAGTCGAAACTTGTCGGCATGATGGAGCACCTGGTCTCGATCCTGTGGGCCATTGCGACGGCCGCGGCCGTGATCGGCTCCTGGGCGACGCTTGTCCCTCTCGCCGCGGTGGCCGGCGTCCTGGCGCTCAACTGGAAATGGGCGGCTGTGGCGGCGCGCGCGTGAGGCGGGCCGGCCGATCGAGGATGATGCGGCCGCATCCAGCATACTTTCTGCTTGCCAGAATCGTCGATCGCGTGCTATAAAATTTCCGAGGTTTGGACGGCGGCGCAAGGACCGCGGCATGGGGCAGGAAGGGCGTTCGAGGGCTCCGCATACAACCCAAGACGCGAGCCGGGACGAAGGGAAATTTTTCTAGTTTTTTCGGCTGTAACCCATTGAAAAGTCTAGATTCCGAAAAGTAAAAGAAAGTAAAAGAAAGCAGAAGAAAGCGATTTTCCTTTCGTTTCCTTTCGTTCGCTTTCGCGCAATTCGCGCTCAGGTTGCATTCTGTCCCGCGGATCGGCTTCGGAGCCTTGGCCGGCGGCTTGGACAAATCGAGGCGCGTTCCCACATGCCATGAGGCGGCGGCGGCCCGAGCTAAGTCTCTTGTCCAGGCGCCGCTCGCCGCGTATGGATTGGGTTTCGGAACTCGTCGCGGGGTCGCGGGTTTGGGGCAAGCCTGTCCTCTGGCGCGTCCGAGGCTTCGGCGAGAAGGTCAAGCGAATGAAGATCATTCTTGCTCAGCCGCGTGGGTTTTGCGCCGGCGTCGTTCGGGCGATCGATATTGTCGAGCGGGCGTTGGCCAAGCATGGCGCTCCGGTCTACGTGCGCCACGAGATCGTTCACAATCGCCATGTCGTCGAATCGCTCAAGGCGAAAGGCGCCCGCTTCGTCGAGACGCTGAAAGACGTGCCGGCTGGCGCCGTGACCATCTTCAGCGCCCACGGCGTCTCGCGAGAAGTCGAACAGGAAGCCAAGCTGCGGTCGCTGCCGACCATCGACGCCACGTGCCCGCTGGTCACCAAGGTTCACAACCAGGGGCGGGGATACATCGCCCGAGGCCGCGTGCTGGTGTTCATCGGCCATGACGGCCACCCCGAAGTCGAAGGGACGCTTGGGCAGATCGACGGCCAGGTGCACCTGGTCGAAGACGAAGACGATGTCGCGAATCTGCCCATCGCAGTCGACACGCCGATCGCCTACATCACGCAGACGACGCTCAGCGTGGACGATACGCGCGGCATCATCGCTGCGCTGGTTCGTCGCTTCAGCGACGTTGTGGGTCCTGATGTTCGCGACATTTGCTACGCGACACAGAATCGCCAGACTGCGGTGCGCGAATTGTGCCAGGTCGCCGACGTCATCATCGTCGTCGGCGCCCGGAACAGCTCCAACTCCAACCGGCTGCGCGAGATTGGCGACGAGGTCGGGATTCCGAGCTACCTTGTCGCCGACAGCAGCGAAATCGACCCGGAATGGGTGCGCGACGCCGCTGTCGTCGGCGTGACGGCCGGCGCGTCCGCGCCTGAGGTCGTGGTCGAAGACGTGGTTCGAGCCTTGTCGGCGCTCGCGCCGTCGGAAGTGTCGGTCCTCGACGGACCGGCCGAGACGGTGAGCTTCCGCCTGCCGGCGGAACTTCGAAATGAGCCCGTCGGTTAATTCGTTTTGTAAGGATCGCTTGTGGGCATACCCTTAAGACAGATTGCCAGAGTCGGCGCCTATATCGTCCGGCAGCATCTCGCCGGCCGGAAGCGCTACCCGCTCGTGTTGATGCTGGAGCCGCTGTTTCGCTGCAACCTGGCTTGCGCCGGCTGCGGCAAGATCGATTATCCCGACGCCATTCTCAACAAGCGGATTTCAGTCGAGGACGCGCTGGCCTCGGTCGACGAGTGCGGCGCGCCGGTCGTCGTGATGGCGGGCGGCGAGCCGCTCCTGCACCGGGACCTGGCCAAGATCGTCGAGGGCGTCATCGCGCGTAAGAAATTCGCGATCGTCTGCACCAATGCGCTCCTGCTGGAAAAGAAGATCGATCAATACAAGCCGAGCCCCTATTTCACCTGGTCGATCCATCTCGACGGCGACCAGGAGATGCATGACAAGTCCGTCTGCGAGCCGGGCGTCTACGACCGCGCGGTCAAGGCGCTGAAGACCGCCAAGGCCAAGGGTTTCCGCGTCACCATCAACTGCACCTTCTTCAACAATGCGGACCCGGAGCGCATCGCCGCCTTCTTCGATACGGTGACGGAGCTCGGCGTCGACGGGATCACCGTTTCGCCCGGCTACGCCTATGAGCGCGCCCCCGACCAGCAGCATTTTCTCAACCGCTCGGCGACCAAGGAGCTGTTCCGCGCGGTGTTCCGCCGGGGGAATGGCGCGCGCAAATGGGCCTTCAACCAGTCGACCATGTTTCTCGACTTCCTCGCCGGAAACCAGGCCTATCACTGCACGCCATGGGGCAACCCGACGCGGACCGTCTTCGGCTGGCAGCGGCCCTGCTATCTGCTCGGCGAAGGCTATGCGAAGAGCTTCAAGGAGCTGATGGAGGAGACCGACTGGGACGCCTATGGGGTCGGCAATTATGAGAAATGCGCCGACTGCATGGTCCATAGCGGGTTCGAGGCGACAGCCGTGCGCGACACCGTGACCAAGCCTTGGAAGGCTGCGCGCGTGGCCCTGATGGGCGTCAAGACCGAGGGCGCGATGGCGCCGGACATTCCGCTGGGGAGCCAGCGCGAGGCTCAGTACGTTTTCGAGAAGAACGTCGCCCAGAAGCTGTCAGATATCCGCAGGGCCGAGGCCGAGGAAAAGGCCAGGAAGAAGGCGGCGGCAACGACTTAGCGCCTGGAAAGCGGCCCTGCTGTCGAGCGCTGCCGCGCCAAGCCCGGCGAGCTGGCCCGGGGAGCGGATAAGCTCCCGAATGATAGCTCTGGCATTGATCCCGCCGTCCGAATCCACGGCTTTCAACACGACCGGGGGCAGGTCGCGCTCGGCGGGATCGGCGACCGCGCGCAAAATGACGAACGGAATCCGCTGTTTAAGCGCGTATTGGCCGGCGATAAGGCTTTCCATGTCGACCGCCGCCGCCCCGCTCGCGCGGCGCAGGTCCGACTTGGCGCCGGCGGTCAGGACCGGCGCGTCGGCGCCCGTCACGCGCTCGATGACGACACGCGTTCCCGCCGCGAGCAGGCGCCCGGCGAGGGACGATGTAACGGCCTCGTCGGTTCTGATGGGTCCGACATTCGTGACTACTTCCGCGCCAAGAATGAAATCGCCAGGACGAAGCCGCGGATCGAGGCCACCGCAGAGGCCCCAGCTGACCACGAGTGAGCGCCTTGGGCTCGACATTTCCGTAAGCCCGGCGCGCAGGGTCGGCGCGTCGCCACAGAGCGCCGTGCGCCCTGGGCCGGCCATGATCGCCGCCTCGCGTTTCAGCCCGCAGACGATCAGGACGTTTGCGGATGGCGGCAAGGCGACGCGTCGCCAGGCGGCTAGCCGGCGAGCAGGCTCGCAGTCCGTTCGCGCAAGGTCTTCACCAGGGCTTCGGCGCCGCCGCCGCCAGCGAGGATCGAGGCGAATTCGTCGCGCCGCGTCGCCAGATCGCTGATCGTGCCATTGAGATAGACGTCGATCACGCGACCGCCGCGAACGAGATAGTTGATCTGCACCGTCCGGCCGCCGGGCTGAAGAAGCTTGGTCCTGACGATTTCGCCGCCGCCCGAGGCGGGGCTGGTCTGCGGATCGACGACGAAGCTTTCACCCGAATAATCGGTCACCTGATGGGCGTAATCGGCGACAAGGAATCGGGCGAAGGCTTCGCGAACCGCGGCCTGCTGGGCGCCCGAGAACTTGCTCCATGAGGGCCCCGTCGCTAGCCTCGTCATCGTTCCAATGTCGAAGGCGGAGGTGATGGCGGGCGCGAAGCGGCGGTCGCGTTCCTGCACGCTGAGCTGGCCAGCCGCCCGGAGCGTCGGCATCAGCTGCTGATAATAGGCCTCGATGCGCCGGGCGGCCGCGCTTTCCGCTTCCGCCGGCGACGGGATCACCGCCAGCGAGAGAAGGGCGACCACGGCCGCGATCCAGGGCGTGGTTAGACGCAGGCGAAGTGCGAAGCGATTCATTTGCGGGAAATTCCATTTGTGGGACGGACGGCCTCGCGGCCAGCCAGTTACATTGTTCGAAGGCTTGCCGGCGCAAGGCCACGCGCGCGGCTTCTACCGCCGTTTTAGCGATTGAGTCGAGATTTGGCCGTTCAATGTGTACGATTGTGCGCGCGAATCAAGCTTTTCAGTAGCTTGACCCCATTTTTCTGCAACGGGGATAAGACGGATGTTGCGCGCCTCAAGATCGCTGTCACGAGGAACGAGGCGCTGCTCGGCGCAGACGATCCGTGAGCGCGCCAGCTTATCGCGAAACGTTGCTCTCACGTTCAAGCGGCGCGGACCGAGCCTTCTTGCTAAATCGGTTTTCGTTCACATCGGGTAGGCATAAGCCCCTACGGGTACGGCATAGGGAGCGCCCGTCGTGGTTCGCGCGCAGTTCGCAGGAGCGCTGCGGGCGACGCCGATGATGTCGAAGGTCGGCGCGCCCGTCGCGGTTCCTGCGCAGATCGCCTGCGCGGTTGACTTGAGCAGCACATCATAAGTCAGAGTCGCCGGATTGAAGTTGGCGAATTCGCCCTTCGACCCCGCGGAATCGATGATGTTGCTGTTATAGGTTCCCGATTGACCGATATACTGGGGTACGCCGTTCGCATACCAGATAATCTCGGGACTTACGCCCAACATGACAACGTTGTGATCCGCTTCAACGCCGCTATCGAGATTGTAGACTGAGAGGCGGCTTGCGAGATTGTTCCGCACCGCGGTGTTGTTGCTGGAGGCGCCTTCGTGCGTTTTGTCGCCGACCGAAACGGTGGCGGCGCAACCGGGCGACGGGAGACTGTCCGAGACCACCGTATTGTTGGCGATCAGACCGTTATGGATGCTCGAGAAGGCGATTCCCCAGCAGGCGCTCGTGATCACCACATTATTGGTCACGGTGACATTCGTCCAGTCCGAGTCGAAGGCGTCGATGCCTTGCAGACCAGTCGGAAACGAAAGCTCCGGATCCGATTGCCGGATGACCAAATTGCTGTCGATCAGGATGTTCTTGAAATAGTTCACGGCGGCGCCTGGCGCCAGGACGCCGATCACGCCCTGCATGGCGTCTGCATGATTGCCATCGCCGATGTCCAGGTTGTCGTGGATGTCGTTCTTGGTGATGGCGAGATTGCTGCCCGCGAAACCAATTCCGTCGTCGCCAAAATGATCGATCTGATTGTTTGAGAAGACGAGTTGGCTGGCCGAAAGCGAAGCGCCGAATCTGACATTGCTGATATGCGACCCGGTGAGCGAAACGCACTTCGTATTCGTGCCGGGGGGCGTGCTTAGGGCGGAGAACCCATTGCGCGCGTTCGCGAGCCATTGGGCTTTGCTCCAGGCCTCGGCGTCGTCCTGGGATGAGATGGTCATATTCTCGAGCACGATGTCGGATGTCGGAAGCGTCGCGCCTCCGTCCTTGATCTGGACCAGGGCGTCGCCGCTGAGGGCGGCGGGTTGGAGACTTTGCACCTTGAGTCCGTTGAACACCCACTTGTTGGTTTCGCCGATGAAAAGCGATGTCAGGACGGGTGTCTGCCCCGGCGCTGCCTGGATAGTCACAAAATCGGAGTTCGAAGTCTCCGGAGAAAAACCACCGATCAAGACGTCGCCGTAGTTTCCGCTCATGAGCAGGATTTCATCGCCGGGCGCGACCGGGCCTGCTAGCGGGCCGGTCTTGTTGACCGCCGGTTGTCCGGGAACCGGAACCTGACGATAGGGGGCGGTGGTCAGAAGGGGATAAGAGTAGCCAGTCTCAACTTTAATGAGCGCCTCGAGGTTGTTCCATGGCGCGGCCTGTGAGCCGTTGCCGCCGGCCGCCTGCGTCTTTCCGTGGACCGGATCGAAGTACCAGACATGTCGGAAGGTTGATGGCGGGACGGCGCACCCTGTATAAACATTGGCCGCATGTGCAGAAAAAGCGCTGCAGAACAGTAGAATTGTGGCGCAACCAAGCGTCTTCATCGGCACCTACTGTTGTCTGGACGATCTGAACGTGTATAATATTAGTAGACTCGGTGTGGTTACCATGCAGTCCTCTAGGCTTTCAACTAACAATATTGTCTACCCCACTTATGGTTGGGTTAGCTGCGAATTCATTCACTGGGAGACGGGCGGGAGCCCCGCGCGGGAAGGCTTTGAGGGCCGAGGCGAGAAGCGGGGCGGCGCCCGAGGCGCGTGAGATTGCGATGTCTGGGAAGCGAGACGCGGAGGGGTAACGAAGTTTAAGCGAGGTCGTGGCGGCGCGTCCCCGGGATAGCGCCTTTGCGGCTTCGGCCGGGACATCGTAAGGGAGCTTGGCGATTCGGTCGAATCGCCCGCGCTCTATATTTCTTTGATTTCGCGCGCTTTTTCGCGGGCCGCGCTCCAGCGCGAGTTGCCGATCAGACGGACCGGGAGCCGGACGACAGCAGGAGACGATTGTTCACACGCCCTTGCGGGTTGAATTCGGCTTTCGGGCCACGTCGACCGGAACGCGGCCCGGCTGACGTCGGGCGATAGCGACAGCCCGACCGGTTAGTGCTTCTGCTCTTCTTTCGGGCTTTCGCCAGGGGGAGTTTCCGTCGTCGGTGTCTCGCCGGGCGGCGTTGCGCCCTCAGTCGCTGGCGCCGGGGCGGGTGCGCTCGGCGTGGCGGACGTCATGATCCGGGCGTAGTCCCCTTCGAACTTGGTGTCCGCCAATGCAGCCTTGGTAATTTCTTCCGCGCCCTTTCTTCCGATGTCGACACGCACCTCGCGTCTGGCGAAGTTATCGGCCTGGTCCCCGGTTAACGGCTTCTGATCCACTGACGTCACTTTGAAAAAGCTCGCGCCTCCACGCGAACGTATAAAGTAAATGTCGTCCGGCTTCCTGGCGTCCAGCACTTTCAGCATCTCGGGGGGCATCGTGGCGCTGTCGAGGGTTGCGTCGCCGCGGCTGAATTTGATGTGCATTTCGTTCAGCTTCGCCTCGACCTGTTCGAGCGTCTTGAAATCCTTCGTCGCCGCGGCGAGGGCCTCCACGTCCTTCGGCGTCGGGAAGGAAATCTGGTCGACCTGGAACAGCTCCCGCTGCTCGAACTGCTTGGGATGGCCCTGGATGTAGCTGTCGATTTCGTTTTTGGAGACCGCGCTCATCTTGCCCGATAGATCGCGTTGAACGAAAGCGCCGGCAAGAATTTGCTCTCGCGCCCGCAGGAGATCGAGATGCACGGTCGGCTCGCGATCGAGCTTCGCCGCGAGCGCCTGCTGCACCAGATACTTGCGTTCGACGATGCGCGTCAGCGCTCCCTTGACAATCGCGTCGGTGCGCTTGTCAGCGGGCACGTTCGCGAGGCGAAGCTCGTTGTCCAACTCCTGCTGAGTGATGTCGTCCGGGCCAACATGAGCAATCACTTGCCCGACCACGGCCTGGGTCTCCTGCTTCTTGCCGCATCCGCTGAGCAGCATCGCGGCCGGCAGCACGCACGCGAGCACAGCGATGCGCCACCGGCGCCGAGAAATTGGCGGTATATGCAGCAAGGCTGTTTCTCCTGACTTACAAGCGGTCGAGGCCCGGGCGCGGGGCTATCGCGGGAGCGTGACCAATCCTCTGGCGGCCGGCGAACCACAAACCGCCATCGCCGCCCCTGCGCCTGTCATGCGCATTTGACCCTGCTAGCACATCTTTCCGGGTGTTCGCATCGACGAATGTGTCTGGCAGGCGGCGGGCTAATACACATCTAATATATGATATTTTTGCTGAGCGCAAACGGTCACGTTCTCGCAATGCGCAGGCGATTGCCCTTTCCGGCTCCGCTGCAACCTGACGTCGCGCGCCGTTGGGCCGCGAAGCCGTGAGGGACGCTTCCCAGCTGAACAAATCTTCGGCGCCTCGCTCGATTTGCGGGCGCCTATCCCGCGAATCATTGGAGATTCTCTGGCACGCTCGTTGCGAAGTTGGTTCAGGCCCCGAGGGAGGGGTCGGGATCCCGCCCTCTCTCCAGGGGCGCAAGCGACGAGGCGAACACAATGTCGTTGACGAGACGGACTTTTCTTTACGCGTCCGGCGCAGCCCTGGGAGGGGCGACTGCGCTCGGCGGCGCGCCTGCGCTGGAAGGCGCTGCGGCGCTGGGAGGGGCGACTGCGCTGGGGGGCGCGCTTGCGATGGGTTCCACGCCTGCGATGGCGGCCACGGGCGAACCGGTCAAGATCGGCATTCTCCATTCGCTTTCGGGCACCATGGCGATCAGCGAGACCACGCTCAAAGACGTGATGCTGATGCTGATCGAGGAGCAGAACGCGAAGGGCGGCGTGCTCGGCAGGAAGCTCGAGGCGGTCGTCGTCGATCCGGCTTCGAACTGGCCGCTGTTCGCCGAGAAGGCCAAGGAGCTCATCGAAAAGGACAAGGTGTCGGTCGTATTCGGCTGCTGGACCTCGGTGTCGCGCAAGTCGGTGCTGCCGGTGTTCAAAGAGCTCAACAACATGCTGTTCTATCCGGTGCAGTATGAGGGCGAGGAATTGGAGCGCAACGTCTTCTATACCGGCGCCGCGCCCAATCAGCAGGCGATCCCCGCGGTCGACTACCTGATGAGCGACGACGGCGGCGCGGTCAAACGCTGGGTTCTCGAAGGCACCGACTACGTCTATCCGCGCACCACCAACAAGATCCTCGCCGCCTATCTCAAACTTAAAGGCGTGCCCGACGAAGACGTCATGATCAACTACACGCCGTTCGGATTCTCCGACTGGCAGACCGAAGTGTCGAAGATCAAGGCTTTCGGCTCAGCCGGCAAGAAGACGGCCGTGGTTTCGACGATCAATGGCGACGCCAACGTGCCGTTCTACAAGGAGCTCGGCAATCAGGGCGTCAAGGCGACCGACATACCGGTCGTGGCCTTCTCGGTCGGTGAGGAAGAGCTTGCCGGTCTCGACACCAAGCCGCTCGTCGGCCATCTCGCGGCGTGGAACTATTTCGAGTCGATCGACACGCCTGCGAACAAGGAGTTCATCGCAAAGTGGCATGAATTCACGAAAAAGCCGAAGCGCACCACCAACGACCCCATGGAGGCCCACTACATTGGCTTCAACATGTGGGTGAAGGGCGTGGAGAAGGCGCAAAGCTTCGAGCCGGACAAGGTGATCCCGGCGATGATCGGCGTTGCGGCGCCCAATCTCACCGGCGGCCTCTCGACCATGATGCCCAACCACCACATCACCAAGCCGGTCTACATCGGCGAGATCCAGGCGGACGGCCAGCTCAACACGGTCTGGCAGACGCCGGGCACGCTCGTCGCGCAGGAATGGTCGCCTTACCTCGAAGGCTCGAAGGACCTGATCGCCGATTGGCGGCCGCCGATGTCGTGCGGCAATTTCAACGTCAAAACCGGCAAGTGCGGCGGCTGAAATTGTCTCCGGAGCCCCTCCCCTTCTCCTCCCGAGGGTGAGGGGCTCTCCTCGAAAGCCGGACGACGTCGAACAGACGTCGGATTTGGGCCGCTGAAACCGAAATGGTGGCTATGCCGCTTTCAAACGTTGCTCGTCACGCCTCTCGCCTTCTCGGCGCGCTCGGAGTCGCCGTCGCGCTGCTCGCGCCGGTCGCGACCCGAGCCGACGCCATCGACGACACGCTGGCCAATTTCCTCGCCGATAAGTTCTCGCAGAGCGAGAAGGCGGTTAACGAACTCGCCGCCGAGGCGCCCCCGCAGGCGGCGGCCATTCTGGAGGCGCTCGGCGACAATCGGCTCATGATCGATCCCGCCGATCATATCGTCGCCTACAAGACCGCCGAAGGCGCGCTCATCAACGCGAAGACCGGCGCGCCCGTTTCCGGCGCTGAGCCCGCCGCCTTCAAGAAGGTGCGGGTCAACAACGCGCTGAGAAACGCTATCCAGGGCGCCATGGGTTCGCTCACCCTGGCGAGCTCCGATCCCGAGAAGCGGCTCAAGGCGGCCCAGGACCTGTTCAACACGCGCGACGCCAAGGCTCTGCCGGGCCTCGAGGCGCAACTCGCCAAGGAGAGCGACTCGCGCGTGGCCGCTGCGCTGAAGCAGGCGCAGGCCGCGATCTTCGCCACCAGCGACAGCGCCTCAACCCAAGATCGCCTCTCAGCGATAGCAACGCTGAAGGAGCGCGGCGATCAGGACGCGCAGAAGTCTCATCGACTCGATCGCCCAGAGGGCGACCGATCCAGCGGTCAAAAGCGCCGCTCAATCCGCCTTGAGCGCCATCCATGCTCACCTCGCTTTGTGGGGCGTCGCGCAGAACCTCTGGTATGGCGTCTCGGCGTCGTCCGTTCTGCTTCTGGCGGCAATCGGGCTTGCGATCACCTTCGGCGTCATGGGCGTCATCAATATGGCGCATGGCGAAATGGTCATGCTCGGCGCCTATTCGACCTACGTCGTGCAGACGCTTTTGCCGCCGTCCTTGCAGGAATGGTCGCTTGCGCTCGCCATTCCACTCGCCTTCGTGGTCTCGGGGGCGGTCGGCATCGCGATTGAGCGCCTGGTGATCCGTTTCCTTTACACTCGACCGCTCGAGACGCTGCTCGCGACCTGGGGCGTCTCCCTCATCCTCCAGCAGGCCGTGCGCAGCCTGTTCGGGGCCAACAACCGCCAGGTCAGCAACCCGCACTTCATGTCCGGCGCGTTCGAGCTTGGGGGCCTCTCGATCACCACCAACCGGCTTTGGATCATCGTGCTGTCGGCGGTCGTCTTCATTGGCCTGCAGCTTGTGCTGCGCGCGACGCCGTTCGGCTTGCAGATGCGCGCCGTGACGCAGAATCGCCGGATGGCGGCGTCGATGGGCATTTCCACCGCGCGAGTCGACATGCTGGCGTTCGGGCTTGGATCGGGCGTGGCGGGAATCGCGGGCGTCGCATTGTCGCAGATCGACAACGTCTCGCCGAACCTTGGCCAAGGCTACATCATCGACAGCTTCATGGTGGTGGTGTTTGGCGGCGTCGGCAATCTCTGGGGCACCGCCTTTGGCGCTCTTCTGATCGGGCTCGCCAACAAGCTGCTCGAGCCGCTAATCGGCGCCGTCCAGGGCCAGATCGTGCTCCTGATCTTCATCATCCTCTTCATCCAGAGACGACCGAGGGGCCTTTTCGCCTTGCGCGGCCGAGCGGTGGAGGCATGAGTACGCGGCTCGACCAGCTCGGAATCGTTTTCGTCGCGATCCTCATCGCGGCGGCCATCGCCGTGCCATTGCTGTCGCTTGCGGTCTCGCCCAGCTCGCCGCTCTATTTGCCGCCCTATCTGGTGCAGTTGCTCGGCAAATATCTCTGCTACGCGATCCTCGCGGTCGCGCTCGATCTCGTCTGGGGCTATTGCGGCATTCTGTCGCTCGGCCACGGCGCGTTCTTCGCCCTCGGCGGCTATGCGATGGGCATGTATATGATGCGGCAGATCGGGACGCGCGGCGTTTACGCCAATCCGATCCTGCCGGATTTCATGGTGTTTCTGAACTGGAAGGAGCTGCCCGTCGCCTGGTGGGGATTTAACTGGTTTCCCTATGCGATTGCGATGGTGGTGCTGGTCCCGGGCCTTCTGGCGCTCGCCTTCGGCTGGTTCGCGTTTCGCTCGCGGGTGACCGGCGTCTATCTCTCGATCATCACCCAGGCGATGACCTTCGCTCTGTTCAAGGAGTTCTTCCGCAACGATTTCGGCTTCGGCGGCAACAACGGCCTGACCGATTTCAAGGACCTGCTTGGCCTCTCGCTTCAATCCGCCTCGATGAAGGCCGCGCTGTTCTCGGCCACCGCGATCGCGCTCATCATCGCCTATGCCGTCTCGCGCGCCATCATCGGCTCGAAATACGGCAAGGCGCTGATGGCGGTGCGTGACGCCGAGAGCCGCATGCGCTTTCTCGGCTATCGGGTAGCGAACTATAAGCTCTTCGCCTTCGTCGTCTCGGCGGTCATGGCGGGCGTCGCCGGAGCGCTCTACGTGCCGCAAGTGGGCATCATCAATCCGAGCGAATTCGCGCCCGCGAACTCTATCGAGGCAGCGATCTGGGTCGCGGTCGGCGGTCGCGGGACATTGATCGGCGCCGCGATTGGCGCGATCGCGGTTAACTTCGCCAAGACCTTCTTCACCGGGGCGTTCCCCGAATATTGGCTCTATGGTCTCGGCCTCCTGTTCGTCCTGACCACCCTGTTTCTGCCGAAGGGTTTGCTTGGCCTTGCGCTCAAAAGCAGCGAGCCAAAATCGCGCGAGGTCGTCTCCGTTGACGCCGTCGAGGAGGGCGCAGAGCCGTGAGCCTCGCCGAGACGGCCAATCCGACTCTCACCCAGTCGCTCCTCTATCTCGACGGGGTCAGCGTCTCGTTCGACGGCTACAAGGCGCTACGCAGCCTGTCGCTGGTGCTTCTGCCCGGCGAGATGCGCGCCATCATCGGCCCCAACGGCGCGGGCAAGACGACGATGATGGACGTCATCACCGGCAAGACACGTCCCGACGAGGGCGAAGTCATGTTCGACGGGCGCCATGACCTGACCAAGCTCGACGAAGCCGAGATTGCGACGCTCGGCGTCGGGCGCAAGTTTCAGAAGCCGACCGTGTTCGAGAACCACACGGTCGAGGACAATCTCCTGCTGGCGACGAAGGCGCCGCGCAGCGTGCGCGCGACCCTGTTCGGTCGCGAGGACCCAGGGACATTGCGAACGATCGACGCCATCCTCGCGACGACCCGCCTTCGCGATCATCGGTCGCGCGTCGCAGGATCGTTGTCGCACGGACAGAAGCAATGGCTCGAAATCGGCATGCTGCTGGCGCAGGACCCGAAGCTCCTCTTGGTCGACGAGCCGGTCGCCGGTATGACCGACAGTGAAACGGCGGCGACCGCGGATCTTCTGCGCGACATCGCGCGAGATCATTCGGTGATCGTCGTCGAGCACGACATGTCGTTCGTGCGTGACCTGGGCGTCAAGGTGACCTGCCTGCATGAGGGTTCGGTCCTCGCCGAAGGCACGATTGATCAGGTCAGCGCCGATCCGCGCGTCGTCGAAGTCTATCTGGGGCGGTGAGACGCATGCTGACTGTCGATCGCATCGATCTCTTTTATGGCGCCGCGCAGGCGCTTCGCTCGGTGTCGCTCAAGGCCGAAGTCGGACGCATCTTGTGCGTGCTGGGGCGCAATGGAGTTGGCAAGTCGTCGCTTTTGCGCGCCATCGTCGGCCAACATGGGGTCGCCTCGGGCTCGATCCAGTGGAACGGCAAGGAAATGAACGGGCTGCCGAGCCATCAGCGAGCCAAGGTGGGGTTCGGTTATGTGCCGCAGGGTCGCGAGATCTTCCCGCTCTTGTCGGTGAAGGAAAACCTGATGACCGGGTTTGCGGCGCTACCGCGCGACCAGCGCGTCATCGACGACGAGATCTTCAGCTTGTTTCCCGTCCTCAACGACATGCTGGGGCGGCGTGGGGGGGATCTGTCCGGCGGTCAGCAGCAGCAATTGGCGATCGGCCGCGCACTGGTGACGCGCCCCAAGCTCCTCATCCTCGATGAACCGACAGAAGGCATCCAACCGTCGATCATCAAGGACATTGGCCGCGCGCTCGTGCATCTGCGACGCAAAGGCGAGATGGCGATCGTGGTGGTGGAGCAATATTTCGAATGGGCGCGCGACATCGCCGACGACTATTCGGTCATGGATCGCGGCGCGGTTGTTCTGTCGGGGACCCGCGAGGCGATGAACGAGGGCGAGGTTCGACGCTGGCTCACCGTATGAGCGCAGCGCCCAGGGGGACCCTTGGATCCGCTTTCCGGAGAAAGCCTTTCCCTCTCAACTCTTGGGAAGAACCACCTGACCGCGAATCTCTCCGGCGGGATGGTCCTTGGTGTGCACATTGACATACCACTCGCCGTCCGTGAACTGCTTTGCCTGCTCAGGCGTGAGCGTGGCGGTCCCAGTGATCGGGTTCGTCGGGGGGCTCCCCTTGGTGCTTAGCCAGATCACCGGCGCGGCGTTTTGGCCTTGCTTGGCTGGGCCGTGGAAATGAGCCATCGTGGTCGGGCTGGACAACCCGTTGTAACTGATGTTCCAGGTCACGACCCGGGTCGCGGGGTCGTAGGTCAGCTGCGCGGTCCCCGAGCCCTTCGTCTCCACCGGAGGCACACATTGCGCGCCGGTGAGTGAGACGTTGAACGAAGTGGCTTCGGCGCGGGCTGGGCCTGTACTCACAAGTCCAAGCAGGAGAAGGAAAGGAACCAGAGCGCGCTGACGTTTCATGGCTTTCATTTTTTCCTCCCTTTGGGTCCACATCACATGGATCCCCGGAGACAACGGCGATGGGCGTCCGTCTCATCGCACAATTCGCCTCCAGTGTAGACACCCTTTTGCTGATCCGCCAACTGTGGGATGATACTTAAGTCCGAGCACTCGGACCTCGCCGCCGTGTGACTTGGACCACAGCGAGAGCATCCAGGGCTGGCATACGCCGTTCGCGGCTTTGTCCGCCGCGCAGCGGCGCTTCTGAAACGAGATTGATGCCAAACCTCTCGATTCGCCTAAGGCTGGTTTTTTTGTCAGTCTTGCTGCTCGCGATCCTCGCCGGCTCGTCCGCGCTTCTCATCCGGGAGCTGGTCCGGGACTCGCAGAGCCTCGCCGAGGAAGCGAAACTCGTCTCCGTGGTCAGGAGCGCCAATTCAGCCAGTAAGCACTTCGGCGATTTGAAGTATTGGGCCATCGACGCCGCCGTCACGCACCTTGCTCGCTCTCAGCAAGCGGCGGATGTCGCCAAGGCAGGGCTGGATTCCGATCTGAAGGCGATTTCCGCGGTCGATCCCGCCGTCGTCGCCGCGATCGGAGGCGAAGCTGACGCCATGATCGATCTCACGCGACAGGCGGCGCTCGCCTACTCAAGCGACGACAGCGCCGCAGGCAATGCTTTGCTCGCCAGGGCCAAAAGCTACATTATGGCTATCGACGACCGGCTAGACAAAATCGTGGAGCGGATCGAGCAGCAGGCCGTCGCCCGGCGAGACCTCTCCGCGCGTCAGGCGGATTTCGCCGTCAAGCTTGCGATAGCCAGCGGAATTGGCGCGCTGGCGCTCGCATTCGGCTTCACCGCCTTGACCGTGCGCTCCATCACCGTTCCCCTGAAGCAGCTCGATCGCGGGATTGCCTCGATCACCGAGGGCGAACTGAAATTCGCCATGCCGCCTTCCGGCGTTCCCGAGATCGCAGCCATGACAAAAACGCTCGGCATGTTGCGCGACAGCCTGATCGAGCGGGATCGGCTTGAACGCGAGCGGCAAAGCGCGGAGTTCGAGACACGAACTGCGCGAGATACCGCCGAGGCCGCGTTGCATGACCTGAAGGCCGCCCAGGCCAGTCTCATCCAGGCCGAAAAAATGGCGTCACTCGGTCAACTGACCGCCGGGATCGCTCACGAGATCAAGAACCCGCTCAATTTCGTCAACAACTTCGCCAGTCTTTCTGTCGGTCTGCTGGATGAACTGAACGCGGCCGTTCAGCCGGGACTCCGATCGCTCGACGACGGACGGCGGCGCGAAGTCGGCGAGGCCAGCGATATGCTGGTGGGGAACCTCCAACGGATCATCGAGCACGGCCGGCGTGCGGACAATATCGTCAAGAGCATGCTGGCTCATTCCCGCAGCGGCGGCGGCGATCGCGAAACGGTCGATTTCAACGCATTGGTCGACAAGTCACTCAATCTCGCCTATCACGGCGCCCGCGCTCAGGACCAGAACTTCAACGTCACGATAGAAAGGGCGTACGGGGAACATATTGCGCCGATCGCGCTTGTGCCTCAAGACGTGACGCGAGTGCTCCTCAACCTCTACGGCAACGCCTTCTACGCCACGAACAAGCGCCATCGAGAGATAAACAATGGAGAATATAGACCGACATTGACGGTGACAACCCGCGACCTCGGCGGCGCCGTCGAGGTGCGGGTGCGCGACAACGGGGGCGGCGTTCCCCCCGAGATCCGGGACAAGCTTTTCCAGCCGTTTTTCACGACCAAGCCGACCGGCGAGGGGACGGGGCTAGGATTGTCGATCAGCTATGAGATCGTCACCAAACAGCATCGCGGGACGATCGAGGTCTCGAGCGCGGCCGGAGAGTTCACCGAATTCTCCGTATGTCTGCCACGGAGCCGCGGGCCCAAAGATGCGCTAAATCCTTCGGTCTGAGCAGCCGATCATGCCTGTCAGCATCTTGATTGTCGATGACGAACCCGATGTCGGGGTCCTCTTCCGCCAGCAATTTCGACGTGAGACGCGGGAGGGCGTTTATGTGCTCCATTTTGCGCTTTCGGCTTTAGAAGCGCTTGAGCGTCTTCGTGACGAAATCGAGCCTGAGCTCATCGTAATCCTGTCAGACATCAATATGCCTGGAATGGATGGTCTCGCCCTGCTGCGGGAGATCAAGAAGAGACGGCCAGAGCTGCCAGTGATGATGCTGACGGCCTATGGGGACGACGAAAGGCGCCGGCGCGCGTCCGAAAGCGGCGCTACTGATTTTCTGACCAAGCCGGTCGACTTTGATGTCTTGAAGGTTCGTTTGCGGCAATTGCACACGCCATCGATTTAGGGAGGCCCATTGACCATCGTAGCCAAGATTCTCGCCGTGGATGACGAGCCTGATTTCGAACTCTTGATCAAACAACGCTTCCGCCGGCAGATCCGCGACGAGGAATTCGATTTCCGCTTTGCTCGCCACGGCGAGGAGGCGTTGACGGCGTTATCGGCCGAACCTGACATCGAACTCATGTTGCTCGACATCAACATGCCTGTGATGGACGGGTTGACGTTGCTCAGCGAACTTCGCGACCGCCAGTCGGCGGTGCAGGCGATCATCGTCTCGGCGTACGGAGATATGACGAATCTGCGAACCGCAATGAACCGCGGCGCGTTTGATTTTATCACCAAGCCGGTGGATCTGAGCGATCTCGAGATCACCGTCCACAAGGCGCTGGCCAATATCGCAAAGCTGCGGGAGATGGAGCGGCAGCGCATGGCGGCTGAACGAGCGCGAAACAATCTTTCGCGCTATTTTTCGCCGAACATTGTCGAATTGCTGGCGGCGCGGGACGAACCGCTCGGCGCAGGCCGTCGGGAGACGGTGGCCGTTCTGTTTGTCGATATCGTTGGGTTTACGAGAATTGCGGAGGTGATGGCTCCCGAGGACGTGCTCGCCTTGTTGCGCGAGTTTCATACCCGAATGACGGCGCAGATCTTCGCCAGCGGCGGCACCGTGGATCAATATATGGGCGACGGGATTCTTGCGGTGTTCGGCGTCCCGGCTGCAGGTTCGGACGATCCCGCTAACGCTCTCAACTGCGCCGAGATGATGCTCCGCGCGCTCGAATGCTGGAACGACGAACGCGAGGGGCGGGGAGAAGCTCGGCTCGATATCGGCATCGGTCTCAACTTTGGCCCGGTCGTGGTCGGAGATGTCGGCAGCGAACAGAGCATGTCATTCGCGGTGATCGGGGATACGGTCAACACGGCCGCTCGACTGCAGGCCCTGAGTCGCTCCCTCGGGACGCCGTTGGTGGTCGGGGACCCTGTCGTTCGGGCGACCCGCGCATTGTCTCCCGAAATCGCCGCCGACTATATCGGCCAACTGGAGGACCGAGGCGAATATAACCTGCGAGGCCGGGCGAGTCCGGTCCGGGTTTGGACCCTCAAGGTCAAGTCGGCCGCGGCGCAGCGCCGTTTGAAGCGCGGGGAGCGCATTGAGGACGCTCAGCCTCAACGATCGCGTGATCGCCACGTCTGACCTGTTCAGGTCATGGGCTGCGCGTCTGCGGCTGCGGCTTGACCGGCGAGCCGGGGCCGATCTTCTGCAAGTTGCCGACGATGACGCGATCGCCCTCCTTCAGCCCCTTGACCACGCTGATAAGCTCGCCGTCCGTGGGCCCGAGCGTGAGGGGCCTCATTTCGGCCCTGTCACCCGCGCCGACAACGTAAACAAATCTGCCCATCTGGCTCGACCCTAGCGCCGCCATCGGCGCCATGAACGCGTCGGGCTCGTCCTTGATGTGGAGCCGCACGCGCACGTACTGACCGGGCAGCAGGGTGAAGTCGGGATTGCCGATGGTGACGCGCGCGGCGATCGTGCCCGTCGTCTTGTCGACAACATTATCGAGGAAGGTCAGTTCGCCCTTACGGATTGTATCGCTTCCTGCAAGCGAGATCTCGGCCTCGACTTGGCCGGCGGCCCGCGCCCGGACGATCTCCGCCAGATCCGACTCGCTCGGGTTGAACGCGACATAGATCGGGTCAAGCTGGACCAGGGTATTCAGGGCCACGGTCGTCGGACTGACCAGTGCGCCCTTGGCCGCCTGGTTGCGCCCGAGTTTGCCGGCGAAAGGCGCACGGATTTCCGTATAGCCCAGATTGAGCTTCGCCGCCTCGATCGCCGCGTGGTCGAGCACCAGCTGCGCCTCGACCTGATGCATCGAGCTCGCCCTCTGATCGTAGGCGTCCTTGGTTACGAAGCCGCTTTTGACCAGTTCCTCGCCGCGACCGAAGCTGGCCTTCGCATATTCAAGCGACGCCTCGTCGCGCTGCGCTTGGGCGTTCGCCTGGTCGAGCGCCGCCTGAAGGTCGCGCTGATCGATCTGATACAGGAGATCGCCGGCCTTGACGTCGGCGCCGTCAGCTGCGGGCTGCGCGTCGATGTAGCCCGACACTCGCGCCTGCAAGGCGATGCTGCGGATCGATTCGATGCGTCCGGGATATTCCAGATAGATCGGCAGCGTCTTTTTGACGACGGACACGACCGGAACCGGCATCGCCATCATTGCGGGCGCAGACGCAGATTCCGTGGCGCCGTCCGCGTGGTCGCCCGCGATGCGGAAGCCGACGACCGTTGCAACGCCGATTGCGGCGAGAGCTGCGAGAGAGATCTTGAGGCGCATGGAAGAACTCCTGAGCTTCATTCGGCCGCTTCGGCATGGGGCGCAAGACGAGCGTCGGTATGCGGCGCCGCGGTTTTCGCCGCCTCGCGTCCCTCGCGAGCCCGTTCAATGAGGGCGTAGAAGACCGGCACGAAGATCAGCGTGAGCAACGTCGCCGCGACCATGCCGCCGAAGACGGCCGTGCCCAGCGACTGACGGCTCGCCGCGCCCGCGCCGCTCGCGAACATGAGCGGCAGCACGCCGAAGATGAAGGCGAAGGCGGTCATCAGGATCGGTCGCAGGCGCAGCCGCCCCGCCTCCATGGCCGCCTCGACGACGGGCAAGCCTTCTTCGCGGCGCCGCTTGGCGAATTCAACGATCAGGATCGCGTTCTTCGCCGCAAGCCCGATCAGCATGACGAAGCCGATCTGCGAATAGACGTCGACCTGCATCTGCCGGACATAGATCGCGCCCAGCGCCCCGACCAGCGCGAGAGGCGCGGACGAGAGCACCATGAAGGGCATCGACCAGCTCTCGTATTGCGCGGCGAGGATCATGAAGACAAAGAAGATCGCGAGCGCGAGGACGATCGTGGCGAGCGAGCCCGCGCTGAGCTCCTGGAAGGTGACGCCCGTCCACTCGTAGCCGAAATCGCGCGGCAACGCCTCGGCCGCCGCGCGCTGCATCGCGACCACGGCCTGGCTCGAGCTGAAGCCCGGCGCAGCCGCGCCATTGATGAGCGCCGAGGCGTAGTTATTGTAATGCGGCACGGTCTCCGGCCCGACGATCGGCTTAAGCGTGCCAAGCACGTTCAGCGGAATCATGCCGCCGGACGAGTTGCGGACGTAAAGCTTGCTGAGGTCGGACGGAGAAGCGCGCGATTTTGTGTCAGCCTGCATCGTGACGCGGAACGTATGGCCGAACAGGTTGAAGTCGTTCACATAGAGCGAGCCGAGATAGATTTGCAGGGTATTGAACACGTCCGGCAGACTCAGGCCGAGCAGCTTCGCCTTCGTCCGGTCGAGGTCGTAAAAGAGCTGCGGCGTCGAGGCCGAGAACGAAGTGAACAAAGACTGCGGGTTGAGCTCCGGCTGCTTGCGCGCAGCGGCAATCAGCGCCTGAGTGGCGTCGTTGAGCGCGGCGCTTCCGCGCCCCGCCAGATCCTCGACCTCGAACTCGAAGCCGCCCGTCGTGCCGAGCCCGTTGACCGACGGCGGGTCAAAGCTCAGCGCAAAGGCTTCGGGGATCGCAAGCAGCTTCGGGCGCACCGATGCGACCAAGGCTGACGCGTTCTCGTCCGGCCCGCGCTCGCTCCACGGCTTGAGGACCGCGAATTCGACCGCCGAGTTCGACTGCGCCGCATTGGTCAGGAAGTTGAGGCCGCTGATGAAACCGGCGATCTGGACACCCGGCGTCGCCTGCAGGATGTCCCGCACCTTCTTCGCCACAGCGTCGGTGCGCTCGAGCGAGGCGCCGTCCGGCAGTTGCACGACGACGAAGAAGTAGCCCTGGTCCTCAACCGGCAGAAAGGTGGTCGGGATTGAGCGCGACAGCACATAGGCGCCGCCGACGAAAAGAAAAAAGACGGCGACCAGCGCCCAGCCGAAGCGAATGAACTGCCTGACGGCGCGCGCATAAAAATTCGCGAGCCACTCGAAGCCGGCGTTGAACCAGCGGAACAGGACGAATTGCCCTTTGGGCCCATGACGCAGAAACGCGGCGCTGAGCGCCGGGCTAAGCGTCAGCGAGTTGAAGGCCGAAATCCCGACAGAGATAGCAACCGTCAGCGCGAACTGGTTATAGAGTTGCCCGGCGACGCCAGGAATGAAGGCCACGGGAATGAAAACGGCCATAAGCACCGCCGTCGTGGCGATGATCGGCCCCGTCACTTCGGACATGGCCTTTTTCGCCGCCTGGAGCGGCGGCAAACCGGCTTCGAGCTGGCGCTCGACATTCTCCACGACGACAATCGCGTCGTCGACGACGAGGCCGATCGCGAGCACCATGCCGAGTAGGCTCAGCATGTTGAGTGAGAAGCCGAGGACCTCCATCACCGCGAGCGTCGCGATCAGCGAAACGGGAATGGCGATTGTGGGAATGATCGTCGCACGCCAGCTCTGCAGAAAGACGAAGACGACGAGCACGACGAGGAGTAGCGCCTCGCTCAATGTGATCACCACGTCGTGCATCGCGGCCGACACGAAGCGCGTGGTGTCATAGTGCATGGCATAGGCGATTCCGGGCGGAAAGCGCTTCGCTAGCTCCTCCATCTTCGCTTTCACCTGCCGCTGCAGGTCGAGCGCGTTGGAGCCCGGCATCTGGAAGATGCCCATCACGACCGTGGGGTCTTTGCCGAAATAGGCGGACGATGAGTATTGGAGCGCCCCGAGTTCGACGCGCCCTACATCCCTGAGCCGCACGACGGCGCCGCTCACCGGATCGGCGCGGACGATGATGTTGGAAAATTCCTGCGGATCGGTGAGCCGTCCCCGGGCGTTGACCTGCAACTCAAACGCGGTCCCGGGAGGGGCTGGAGACTGGCCGATCTTGCCGGCGGCGACCTGAACGTTCTGCTCGGCGATGGCGTTCTGGACGTCGACGGCGGTCACGCCGAGATTGGCGAGCTTGTCCGGATCGAGCCACACCCGCATCGAGTAGCGGCGCTCGCCGAACATCTGGACGTCGCCGACGCCTGGAAGCCGTTTCAGTTGGTCGACAATTTGCAGATAGGCGTAGTTCGATAGCGTCACCGAATCGACCGAACGATCCGGCGAGACGAGAATTGACGATGAGAACGAAATTCGGATTCTGCTTCTTGATCGTCACCCCGCCCTGGTTGACGATCGCCGGAAGCGAGGACGCCGCTTGCGACACCCGGTTCTGCACGTCCACCGCGGCGATGTTGAGCGGGTAGCCGACCTTAAACGTGACAGTGATCGTCGAGGAGCCATCGTTCGAGCTCGCCGATGACATGTAGGTCATGCCCTCGACGCCGTTGATCTGCTCCTCGAGCGGCGTCGTCACCGTGTCGGCGACGACCTCAGCGCTTGCGCCTGGGTAGTTGGCGCTGACCACGACCTGCGGGGGCGTGATCTCCGGAAATTGCGAGACCGGCAGCAGAAAAAAGCAGATCGCGCCCGCGAGCACGAGGATCGCGGCGATCGCCGAGGCGAAAATTGGACGCTGGATGAAAAAGCCGACCACTCGATCGCCTCGGCTTCAGCAGAGCAAGATCAGCCGCAGAGGGATGCTCCGCATTCGCCGCCGGTCGCGCTCGGCGCGGGCCGCATCAAGAGGAGCGGTCCGCGAAAAAAGCCGCGCCGGCCGAGATCCTGCCCAACTTGCACGGTGGCCGCACGCCGCGCCTCAGCGATGCGGCGCGCGGTCCCGTCGAGCAGGCTTCTTAGGGCCAGGGGCTCGACGCGGTCGGCGCGCATGACCTTCTGAATGAGCGGGTCCGCCAGGAGGTGGTCGATTGTCGGGGCGTTTTGGTGCGCCATGGCGGGTGTTCCTTTCGACTGGGCGGCCGGGGCCGCGCTCGGGCAGTTTGACTTTGCCGAAGCAGGATGGTACCGGTCGGTATCGCTAACTGATACCGACCGGTACCGGGTTCGTCAAGCGCCATGAACAAAGAAAAATCGGGTCTGTGTCCCGAGGCCCCAGTCTCAAGGGCCGGGAAGCCCCGCGACCGGATCTTCGACTGCGCCCAGGATCTCTTCCACCGCCGCGGCATCCGCGGGGTGGGGGTCGAAGCAATCGCCGAAGCCGCGGGCACGAGCAAAATGGCGCTCTATCGCCACTTCGACTCCAAGGACGAGCTCGTTATTGAGTATCTGAACTACAAAGGGCGAAAAGCAGACGAAGTCTGGGCTGAGATCGAGTCCGAGAATCCGGGGGACCCGGTCGGTCAGCTTTACGGATTCATGGACAAGGCGGCCATCTTCATCGCTGAGGACGAGCGCGGCTGCGATCTTGCCAACGCCGCTGTCGAATTGACGGAGGAAGGTCACCCAGGTCTTCGCGTGATCGAGGAGTTCAAGCTGCGTCAGCGCGAACGCCTGATGAATCTATGTAAGCTTGCCGGCGCCTCTCAGCCGGATCTTCTCGCCGATACGCTCTTTCTGCTCATTGAAGGCGCGCGGGTGAGCCGCCGTAGCGTGGGCGCGAAAGGCCCGAGCGCGAATCTCGTGCGCACCAGTCACGGTGTGATCGCTTCATTCGGCGTTCGATCGCTCGAGTCCCGTCGTTCCCAGATTGAAAAGCGTCCGTTGAACGCCGATCGCTGACACACGGCGGGCGGAAACGTCCGCCGGATCGTAGTCAGCACCTGGACAAACCTCGCTGTTTCCGCAATGAACCGCCCAACGTCGCAGGACAGTTCGGCTTTTTGCGGTGACGCGGCGGCTTCGCCGACCTGATCCGGTCAAGAGATGCGCCGGTCGCATGATTTGAATTGCGTCCCGGAGAGGACTTGAACCTCTGACCCCACGACATTGACAATATCAATTGGTCCATTGTAGGCTCCGGCACTGAGTATTGCTTCCCCACTCGGCCCCAAACACGACTTTTGTTGAGGCGCTTCTAGGCGGGATGATAACGTCGCCCGCACGACAGTGAAAGCTCCGACAAGTTCGATCCAATGCGGGAAGCCCAATTGAATTCCAAGTCGGCCTTGAGCGCTGAGAAAGGTGGACCCATACCTGCCTCCAGGGCATTGACGCAATGGGGTGGAACGAGGACGGTCATTTCGAGCGCCGCGAGGCGAGGCGGTTCGGGGAACCCGTCGACGCCTGAATCGCCGCGTCGCTTTGCTCCTCGCGGCGACGTCGCGGTCGCGAAAACGTAGGGCGCTCGACGGACTTACCGTTCCTCATTCTGCCAGCGCGCCTCGCTTCTCAGGCAATCCTCGAGCCAGGGATATCGTGCCGGTTATTCTGTACGTCCGAGTTTCGAGCCGGCGCCGGAAACAGCGCAGCGTTGCTGCGATGCCGTCGACGCCATAAGGTCCCCAGATGGCTTCGTCTTCCACTTTGGGAACCGACACTAGCGCAGGCGGAAGCTGCGCCCCCGTCACTCGACGCGCCAGTCGATTGAGGGTGAACCCCCTTCCGGATGAGAGCGCTGAGCGGCCCTTCGGTCTCAAGCAGTCGGAACTGATATGGCCGTCCAAATCGAGGACATAGGTTTTTCATTTATCGTGGATGAGAATCCGAGATTCGCCTACCAGGGTTGGCATCTCGCACATTCGATCATCGAGCGATTGCACGGCGCCCTCCAGCATCTTTGTTCAGTTCACCAGCGAGGTCGATTCGCAAACGGTCGACGTCTTCAAATCATTGGATGCGGGACCATAACAATCGATAGATTTGGAGATGGACAATATTGTAATAAACTTGCTCAGTGGAGCGATATGCTACGAAAATCGAACTTTAAGCAGTTTATTTTCCTGGACACAGATACAATCTTCGTTCACGATCTGAGACATGACCTGCGCTCGGACGTTATCTCTGCAAAGGTTGAAAGCTTGAGCCGGTTCTGCGCGGGCGATGGAAAAAATCTCTCGCCCGTCGGCCTTTCTTCTTAACGAGAATGGTAATAAGGTCGGATCCGCGAGCGGAAGGCGCCGCGGACCTGCCACAGCAGAGGTTGGAGCGAGCATGCGGATACTGATTACCGGAAACATGGGCTATGTTGGGCCCGTCCTCACAAGGTTCCTTCGGGACAGGCTGCCGGACGCCGAGCTGATCGGCTTTGACACCGCCTTTTTCGGCCATAGCCTGACTGGCGCAGGACTCCTGCCCGAGGCCCGGCTCGACCGGCAGGTGTTCGGCGACATCCGCGAGTTTCCCGCCGAGTTGCTGGACGGCGTCGATGCGGTGGTCCATCTTTCCGCCATTTCCAACGACCCGATGGGAAACAAGTTCGAAGCCGTCACCGGTGAAATCAACCGCGACGCCACCGTGCGGATCGCCCGGCTGGCCGCCGAACGCGGAGTCAAAAGCTTCGTCTTCGCCTCAAGCTGCAGCATGTACGGCTATGCGGAAGGCGGAGCGCGCAAGGAGACCGATCCGACCAATCCGCTGACCGCCTACGCGCGGTCGAAGATCGGCTCGGAGAAAGCCATGGCGGAGCTTGATCGCAAAGGCATGCTGGTCACGTCGCTCCGGTTCGCAACCGCGTGCGGGATGTCCGACCGCCTGCGGCTCGACCTGGTGCTGAATGACTTTGTCGCCTGCGCCATCACCTCGGGCGAGATCACGGTTCTCAGCGACGGCACGCCCTGGCGCCCGCTCATCGACGTCGAGGACATGGCGCGCGCGATTTTGTGGGCGATCCGCCGCAAGCAGGACAAGGGCGGCGAGTTTCTGGCGGTGAACGCCGGCCGGGACGAGGGCAACTATCAGGTGCGCGAGCTTGCCGAGGCGGTGGCCCGCCAGACGCCAGGCGCCAAAGTTTCGATCAACACCAATGCGCCGCCCGACAAGCGCTCCTACCGCGTGGACTTCTCGCTCTTCCGGTCGCTCGCGCCGGACTCCATTCCGCAACTGTCGCTGGATCAGTCCATCACCCGGCTGCGCGAGGGGCTGGGGGCCATGGACTTTGCGGACGAGGACTTCCGCAGCTCGCCCTTTATGCGGCTCAAGACCCTCGAGCGCCACATGGCCGCGGGCCGTCTCAGTACGGATCTGCGCTGGCGCTTCCGTTCGCACGACCTGGGAGCGGACGCCCGCGTCATTCCACAGGACGCCGCTTGAGGGCAGGCCAATAAGTCGCTGACGCCGACGAAGGAACCTCGCCGGGGCCTGCCGCCCTTCGCCCCCTCGCGGCGGCGGACTTCGCGCAGGATTGCCGGCGGCGAGCTCCCTGGCGTGGAATTGATCCGTGGCTTGAGGCGGGCATTCCGCTGACTTAAAGCATGCTGCGATGAGATCGAATCGCAACATGCTTTGGATTCCCTGATTTCGCGCGCTTTGATCCGCGAAAAACCGGCGTCCACTTTTTCGCCGCGCGCTTCTCACGCCCGCTGAAGGCGGGGCCGGCGAAGAACGCTGCCGGCGGAGCAGAGAGGAAGGGGATGGAATCGGTCGAGTGTCTCGTCGTCGGCGCTGGGGTGATCGGGCTTGCCGTCGCGCGGGCCCTCGCGCGCGCCGGGCGCGAGGTGATCGTCGTCGAGAGCGAGAGCGGGATCGGCTCGGGAGTCAGCTCGCGCAACAGCGAAGTCATCCATGCCGGCATCTATTATCCGACGGGGCTCGTGAAGACCCGGCTCTGCGTCGACGGCAAGGCGATGCTGTACGCGTTCTGCCAGGCGTTCGGCGTTCCCCACAAGCGATGCGGCAAGCTGCTCGTGGCGGTGAACGCCGGCGAGGTCGACAAGCTCGCGGCGCTCAAGGCCCAGGCCGACGCCAACGGCGTCGCCGATCTCGTCTGGCTCACCGGCCAGGAGGCGCGCGCGCTCGAGCCCGCGCTCAAGGCTGAGCGGGCGCTGCTGTCGCCCTCGACCGGGATCATCGACGCCCACGCCTATATGCTCGCGCTGCGGGGCGACGCCGAGGCCCATGGCGCGATGATCGCGTTCGAAACGCCGGTCCTCGCCGGGCGCGCCGGAGACGCGGGGCTGGTGATCGAAACCGGCGGGCGAACGCCGATGCGCATCGCCGCCGCGCGCGTCGTCAACGCCGCCGGACTCGGCGCGCAGGCGCTGGCGCGCTCAATCGCCGGCATGCCGGCCGCCAGGATACCGCCATTGCATCTCGCCAAGGGCAACTACTTTTCCCTGAGCGGGCGCTCGCCGTTCTCGCGCCTCATCTATCCGATGCCGACGCCAGGCGGCCTCGGCGTGCATCTCACGCTCGATCTCGCCGGACAGGCCAAGTTTGGTCCGGACGTCGAATGGGTGGACGCAATCGACTACGACGTCGACCCGCGGCGCGCGGAATCCTTCTACGCCGCGATCCGAGCCTATTGGCCGGACCTGCCCGAGGGCGCGCTGCAGCCGGGCTACGCCGGCGTCCGGCCCAAGATCGAGCGGCCCGGCGGCTCGGCCACGGATTTCCTGCTGCAGACTGAACAGGATCATGGGTTCGCCGGATTGATCAACCTGTTCGGCATCGAGTCGCCGGGTTTGACCGCGAGCCTGGCGATTGCCGACTGGGTGGCGGGCGTCGTCTGAGGGGGGCCGAGCATCGGAGTTTGGCATGGTTCGGGCCCAGTCGGCCTCGTTGTAGGGATTTGGAATCCGGCTTCGCGAGGGGTCCTTGGATAACGCGGGCCCGGGTCCTTCCGATTCCAATGCCGGTCAGAGCGGAGCGCCCAGTTTTTAATCGCCAATTGCCCCAAAGGGAAGGAGCACCGGAAGGCGTCGCAGGAAAAATGTTTTCACGCATATTGGATCTATCGAACCCCTTCATCCTGGCAAGCACGCAGCACCCGAGGGGGCCGCCGTGCTGCAAAAGACGAGGTTCGTCCGGCTAGACTAGTGTCAGTTTACACTTTGGGAAAGACATTCTCCTTACGATAGGCTCGTAGATGCAGATGACGATCGCGGCTGTGATTCCGCTATATAACGGGGGCGATTTCATTGAAGAAGCAATCCACAGCGTCCTCAAACAAACCAGACCTGCGGACGAGATCATTGTTGTCGATGATGGATCGACCGACGACGGTCCCTCTAAAATCGAACGCCTCGCCGCCAAACATCCCATAACGCTGCTGCGGAAGCGGAATGGAGGGCAGTCGTCAGCGCGGAACGTAGCGATAAAGCATTCACAATGTGAATACATTGCTTTTCTTGATCAAGACGACGTTTGGTACGACGATCACCTTGCAATTCTAGCGCAACCATTTTCTGATTCTCAGATTAAAGACCTAGGACTCGTCTACGGTAACATCGACCTGGTGGATCGTCAGGGAAGAATGATTGCGCGCTGCTACCTTGATGAGATCGACTCCACTCACCCGAAAACCTCGCTTCGTCAATGTCTGGCGCAGGATCTTTATATCGTCCCGAGTGCAGCTTTGGTTTCCAAAGAAGCCATCTCGAGAGTTGGCTATTTTGACGAACGTCTTTCTGGCTACGAAGATGACGATCTGTTCGTGAGAATCTTTTGGGCCGGATACCGAAACGTTTATCTCGAAGTCGCGGTTTCGCGTTGGCGTCACTATGGAGGTTCCTCCTCCTTCAGCGCAAGAATGGGCCAATCTCGCATGATCTACTTTAAGAAGCTGGCGGACACCTTTCCCGACGAGCCCAATCTTGGCCTGTGGTGGCGCCATAATATTATCGGCCCGCGCTTTATGAAGATCGCGTTCCACGAATTCATCCGGGCTTCCAGGGCGGGAGACAAACCGGCGCTCGACCGCGCCTGGTCCGAGATAAAGGAAATCGCTCCCGTCATGAATCGCCGAACTCGCGAGCGGGTCAAGCGTTTCTCGCCCCTGATCGAGCGGCTCTATCCGACTCCGCTCACGGGTTTGGCCCGCGCTTTGGCGCGATTTGTCGTCCGGCTTTAATGGGCGCGCGTCTGTCCTCCGCCCATCAGAACACGGCGCGCAAAATCGTCTTGGCCTGTATATCCCAACCATACACGCCCCGCGCTTGGGCGAAGGCGGCTTCGGCGATCGCCTCATAGCCAACTTTGTCTTCAACCAATGCTCACAGCTTGATGCAACGCCTCATCCCATTCATGCGGCGCGACCAGGAACCCGGTCCGCCCGTGCTCAATCGCCTTGCGGAACGCGAAAGTCGGAGACGCCAGCGTTAATGTTCCGCAGATCGCCGCCTCGAAAAACTTAAGGTCGGACTTACAATTGGTGAAAACGTTGTCCTGCAGCGGCGCGATATTGATCTCGACTTCAGCGATTGAGCGTTGGAGATTGATAAAATCTTGCAGAGGCACGACCTCAATTCTGTCTCTGAGCGCCGCTAGCTGTGGATGAGGATCGAAAAAGCCGACTACGCGCAAAACTACGCGCGGGTCTGCCCGCATGAGGCGAGAGATCGCGGGAGCTGCGATGGCGAAATCGCGAGTATGGGACGGAGACCCGCTGAAATAGCCGACGTGAATCCCGCCGTCCCTCGCCCAACCCGAATTGCGCTTGGCGTTGTAGAGGCTTTCAGACAGAGCCTGCTGCTGGGGATTGAGGTAGTTCGGCATGATCGCGGTGCGCAGTCGCGGCTGGTATTCTTTCGCGCGCTCCGCCAAATATTCGTTCGTCGTGACAAAGGCGTCGCAAAGGCGCAAGACAGCGCCGGTCCGGCTGACCTTTGCGAACCAGTCGTTCCAGACGGCTTCATCGCGCTGATTCAGATTAAGCGAGTCCAGCAACAAGTGCAGCCGGCTGGTGTCGAAAACAAGATCGTCACAATCGAAGAGGACCGGAATCCCGATTGCTCGGGCGCGGGAAATCATTTGCGCCACGGCGCTGTTGTATCGCGCGCGGCAGATGACGAGAGCATCGGCCTCAACGATGAAGCCGTCGTCTGCGGATAGATCGCTACGGTCGAACCATGCGCCAGAAACCTCGTGGCTTGGATTGGCCGCCAACGTCAATCCGGGATTGAATACGCGATACCGGAAAGTGCTTGTGTCTGCGCGTTCGTAAAAGTATGCGATGCGGCGGGGTTGGGCGCATAGTTGCCTCATCCGACTTTCATAACTTGTGATCCATGGATCAACGTAGTTGATTGGCGGCGGAATATTTAAGAACAACCTTAACGGACCTTATTGGGCAGAGCCCGCTCGAGAGCCGGCAGCAGCGTGAACTCCCAATCACGAGAAATATTGTTTGACGCGAAATTGGCCGCGCGCTGCTCCGTATCTCGAGAAAGCATCACCCCGCGGCGCAACGCGTCAACCAACGCCGAGATCGTTGGGGGCGCGGCAATGATATTGTTTGACCAATTCTGCAGCGACTGCTTCGACCCATGGGTGTTGGTGACAACCACCGCACCCGCCGCCGCAAGATCCAAAGGGGGGTACGAAGGGTGCGGCGTATCCATGAGACAAAGGCCGAGATCCATTTCCGAGACGAGATCGGCGTAGTCCGACCAAGGCAGCGCAGCGGAAACGGTCGGCCGGACGCCGCCTGGCAGCTCGATGTCCGGCAACCTTCCACCGACGAAGTGGAAGTTCCATTCCTCGGGGGCAAGAACTCCCGAGCGCATCGCGCAATCAATGACCTCCAGTCCGCGCCAATACAAGTTACGTTGGTTGCTTGGCCTCGCGTAGAAGAAAAAGTTGCTTTTGCCCGCCCGTGGCGCCTCTCGCATGTCAGGTTCCGGAATAGCCGGGAAGGCGGGTTCGAACCAATCGCTCCGGTTCTTCAGACCGGGGATTGCATCAGGACCGCCGACAAGATGCTCAAAGAGCATTTTCGTATTGACGAGGGTTCTTAACTCCGGTTCCGAAAGCGTTTCGGCACAGCGCAGGCGCTCATCGCCGAACGGATAGAACATCCGCTCGTCCTCTTGCAGAAGATAGAGGATGCATGAAGCGCGGATTGAGTCGAGCGCGGATCGCGTGGTCCACCAGGACGTCGTCAGCACGACGTCAGCATCGCCGAGCGCCAAGGACCTTTCGCCGTTCAGAGGAATGTAAACGAACTCCGTAGCCCCCTCCCATTTGATCCGATTCGCCTTCAGGACGTGTCCGAGCGTGGCTGGATCGGGGGGACCGTGCCGAGTTGCAAGTCGCAAGCGCGCCCCAATTCGCCTAGCCGCCATCGCCCCGACCACCATAGCTGTGCCCACGCCTCCGAACACTGATTCAGGCGCAATGCTATCTGTGAGAATCGTCACAGTCGGAGGGGCACGAGGATCGGTAAACACCGGCAACGGCGCCCAGGCTTCGCCGTAAGTTTTAATTGCAGATCGCGCCGTTCCTCCCGGAAGCGATCCTCTTCTACCCTCGGCGCGGCCGCGCTCGGCATAGTGCAGCAAGGGATTGACACCTGCCCTTGCTACATCGGGATTCTGCTCAAGGTAAAGCACCGGGTCGAATTGTGGGCAAGGCTTGCGTCCCTCTTTCCAACCCCGCTGAGCAAAATGGAGGGCAGGGTCTACCCCATCCGCAGCCACGTCCGGATTGTTCTCAAGATAGTAGGCAGCGTCGAAGAGACCTGTGCGATGGATGGCTGCGATCAGTTTGGCGTTCTTCTTTGATTTCGAGGGCAGTCGCAGGATGTCACCGAGCCTCACCACGCCGCTTCTCCGCATCCGCGCCGAACCACCTTAGCGCACAATTTCTAACACCATCGCCAGTCACGAGTGGAGGTCTGGGACTGTCGAGGATGATGACCACGCATCCGGGCCCTCCAATCAGCCATCGCTTGATCGCGATCGCCTCCAGAGTTCAAGCGCAATGGCAGCGGATCGACGCCAACGCCGGCCCACCATGAGGTCTCGTCACCATAGCGGTGCAGTTCGCGGTGATGGAGCCGACAGACTGGAACCGTATATTCGTCGCTGACCTTTCGACTGAGCGCACGAGGTTGGGCAAAGCGAATATGGTGCGCTTCGGTCGGCGCCCGGCCACAAATGACGCAGGCCTGCGTCGCAACATATCTGCAATGCTCCTTGTCCCGCAGGCGAATGGCCTTGGCGACGAGACGACGCGAATGCGCCGAGGGCTGATCGTGCAGGATCATCAATCCAACCTCTGCCCCTTGCAATAGTCCCGTTGGAGGCGCTCCTCCAGGATCCGCCAGGTTCGTTCAGATCCGTTTCGCTACTGACTGCCCCTGAAGACGACCCGCTTTCGCGCGCTGACGTTTCACCCTCAAGGATCGCCAGTCGATCGCGGAAGGCCGCTTCGACAAGGACGGCATCGGCTGCGGTTAGCTTGTTCTTAAGCGGCATGTTCTGGTAAACCCAGTCCGCTGCCTCGTCCGCCGATTGAAATTGGGTTAGGTCCGCGATCAGCCTGTCGCTTCGCGCGGCGGATTCCTCGATACTCAGCATCGGGCAGGTCGAACGAATTCTCGCTTCGCTACTGGCGCGCTTACGCCTGCCGTTCCACTGGCCGTTGGACAGAGTGGTTGGCAAAGCGTCAGCTTCCGCCTTCGCCTCAAGGCTTTCTGCGGTCGCAGCCCGCTTAGGCTCAAGCTCGGCGGTCTCCGCGTTCCCTGTTGAACTTGCTCCGTTACCCTTCGCTGGCCCCTCGCGCTTCGAAGCCGCTTCCACCTTAAGGTTGAGATCTGGCGCGTCGAGATCGTCCTCGCCGGCGATACCGACCAGGGTAAACAGCGCGTAGCGCCTGGCGTAGGTGAGCGCGGCGCCCATCCGCCGCGGCGCTGCCGTCTCCGTGATCGCGCACACCGGCCATTCCGAGGACAGCCATTCCCCAGATGAATGGGCAAGCGTCATGGTGAGGCGAACGAGACCCGCCTCCTGGTCGATTGCGGTCGTCTGGACGGTCGCGATCTCGTGGCCACCGAGTGCCTTGCGCACGATGTCGAGGCCGCTCGAAAGCGCCGCATAGCGAAAGGTTTGATCATTGTCGCGCGGGTTGGACGCGCGAATGGTGGCGATGAGAGACTTTTCTGGATTGGTGAGCTCTGCCTGCGCCTTCGCGAGCGCCGCGGCGATCGCCCCGATCGATTCGCTAGAACGCTGCACGGTTCTGCTCCGTGGTGAGGAGATCGAAACTGACCGAGCCCGACTTTGAGCGCTTGGCTCGGACGCCATGGCCGGTTGCTTCTTTTGCGTCTTCCGGCATCAGGGCCTTAAGTTCGACCTTGGCGCGTTCGTGGTCGAGGAACGCCGAGCGCGTCGCGCGGAAAAGGGCGGCGAACTCCGCCCACGAATTCGACCCGCTCATATCGACCACGCGCCTCGACGCGAGGCCGCGGCGGTTCGATCCCATAGGGCCATGGCGTCTCGCCAGTTTGGACGCAGCGCCAAAATTGACGCTCCGCAGTTATAAGAAAATGCTGGTAGAGCGCATCGGCTGGGATCGTCATCTCGATCCATTTGCCCCCGCCTGTGATGATCGATAGCGCCGCCGACCGCGCGTTAGTCACGAACATATTGTGCTGGAGCTGGGCCATGTGCTTCTCGACGGCGGCCTCTTCAGAGAACGACCAAGGGAGCATGAACTTGGCTTCGAACACGGCGTCGAGGGCGTTGACGAACCCGTCCAGCGTCGCCGCCAGATATCGATGGACCGGATGTTGGACCCAGCGCTGGATGTCGGTGACGGATTGCCCAGTGTTGCGTTCGTACCAAGTTCGATTGAGCGTCTCGGTGGTGACGCCGAGCTGGACAATGAGGTTGCCGCTTAGATCTGCAGGCTCGGCCTCGCCGCGCTTTTCCTGCCACAGCCGGATCAGCGCCGCTTCGTCCGGGCTCATAATGATCCGCGCGTCCGAGCCGCCGAGGAATTGCCGACGGTTTGGTTCTTGCGATCGGTGGGCATCGTCAAGTTAACGAATTGGGGGCGGGCGACGGGTAAGGAAGGGCGATGTCCAACGACCGCCGCCCTCTCTATCACCGCCATCGCTTCCCGCCGGAAGTCATCAGCTATGCAGTCTGGCTGTATTTCCGGTTTCCCTTGAGCCTCCGCATGGTCGAGGAGATGCTGGCTGCGCGCGGTATATGTGTGACCTACGAGACCGTGCGCCAGTGGGCGAAGAAGTTCGGCCAGGCTTTCTCCGATCAGATCCGACAGCGCGCTCCAGCTCGCGGCGACAAATGGCACATGGATGAGGTCGTCGTCTCGATCGGCGGCGAGCAGCACTGGCTTTGGCGCGCCGTCGACCAGGACGGCTTCGTTCTCGACGTCGTGGTCCAGCGTCGAAGAGACAGCTGCGCCGCGCAACGGCTTATGAGGAAACTCCTGAAATCGGCCATCACGCCACCGCGCGTCATGATCACCGACAAGCTCCGTTCCTATGGCGCTGCGAGGGCGAAGATGGGCCTTCGTGTCGAACATCGCCAGCACAAGGGCCTGAATAATCGAGCTGAGAATTCTCATCAGCCGACACGGCGACGCGAACGCATCATGAAGCGATTCAAGTCAGCGCGGCAGGCGCAACGATTTCTGTCCGTTCACGATCAGGTCGCGAACCTCTTCCACATCCCTTACCCTCAATTCACCACCGCTGACCTCCGCCGCGCTTCGCGAGAGCGAGCCTTTGCGGTTTGGACCGAGATCTCCAATACGGGCGCCATCGCCTGACCCCGCCTCTCCGGACATCCGCCGTTCTTCGACTCAGCGTTTCCTTAAGTTGACGATGCCGGTAGCCTCGGTAAGATTAAGTTGACTGGACTCGCCCCGGCGACACTGATCAAGAAATACATTCAGAACGGGTCCGTTCAGGACATCTGGTGGAATGTAAAGGACCTTGGTTACCTCACCTACTATGGTTCGGAAGCGCTGGCCGAAGGCAGGATCACTGGCAAGCAAGGAGAAAAATTCACGGCGGGTCGTCTTGGCGAATATACGGTCGGCGCCAAGGGTGAAGTGGTTCTCGGGCCTGCCCAGATCGTCACCCCCGCAAACGTCGATGAGTTTAAGTTCTGAAAGTTGACGTGGCGTTCGAACGTCGGCTGCATGTCCGCAATTCTAGGAGCGCTCGCGAGTCCCACCGCAGTAGGCGCTGCGCGATCTCTATCAGGCTTACGCTAATCGGCGACGGTCGCTTGGCTGGGTCGCGCTGCTCGGTCCAGGCCGCCTAGAGTTGACGCAAGGACTAGGCGCGCTCGGTGGGCGGCGCTTGGTGCGCATAGCGATGGCGAATTGCCGCATCGCGCAAGCCGGGTGGGGACATCTCTGAGTATCGCCGGGTTGCGCCAATTCCAACCGTGCCAAGGGCGGGTCGGCATCAGGCCAAGTGACCGGACTGGAGGAAGAATAGGGACAGTCGAACGGAGCATGCAGCCCGAACTTTCAACGCCGTGGTTCCGAGTCCGTTAACCTGCTGTCAATCATGCGGCGTTAGCGAGAGAGCCTGCTCGGCAACCTATTCCCAAGCTCCATAAAGCTTCCACGTCCCTCGATCGCGGAACGTAACGCCTCATTTGGAATGCCGTCATGAGACTAGCTTTGAAGAAGTTGTTCGAAAGTGGACCCGATTCGATAAAAACTAGCCAACATAGCGCCATCATCCAGGGAGCGGAGGACAAAACGGCGAGCGCTGCGGAGGGCGACACCCTCTGGCAAGAACGGGGCGAAGACTCGGCGCTGAGATACGAAAAAGTCTCATGCAATTTTGACTCCATCGGCCAACGAAACGAAACGCTGCGGGCGCAGCTCGAATCAATCGAATTTTCGTTTCGAGATATCGAGGCAATCCGAACGCAGTTTCACGACGCTCTCACCTTGATTGACCAGACCCTCATGGAGATCGAGCGCACGAAGGTCGCTCACCTCGAAGCCGAAAGGAAACTGCAGAACCTAACGACGGCGAATGACCGCCTGCAGAGGGATCGCGCGGGACTGACAGTCGAGCGCGACGCATTGGCGGTTGCACAGGATGAACTGTTGGCCCGGGCATCTGATCTCGAGCAGACGGTGACGGCGGGTGAAGCGGCGTCGTCGGCGGCCCTTGAGATGCTGGCGGAACGTAGCGCCAAACTCGAGCAAACAGAACGGGACCTTGACGACAATCGGCGTGCACTGCACGCCTTAGGGGAGCAGCTTCCGGCGATCCGCACCGAGTTCGTCTCAAAGGAGACTCGCCTTCGTGAAGTCGAGCAGCAGCGCGCAGCGCTGAACGACCATTGCGGTCTCTTGACCCAGGAGAACGACGCGCTGCGGATGAGGACTGAGGAATTGGTCGTGGATGCCTCGAAGCTCAGCCGGCAATTGAGCGAGCTTAGAGACGAGCGTGACGAACTCAAAGGGCTGTTAAGGGAACGGGAGACTTCATTTGATCACGAAACGGCAGCGCATGCGAAGCTGAAGGCGGCTCATTTCGACGCGATGGAGGCGCAGCGGCTCAACGAAGCCAGCCTGAAAGAAAAATTATCCGCCACGACCACACGACTAGAAGCCGCAGAGCAGCTTTTAGTCGAGGCGCGCTCCGGAATGCATGAACAAGAGGCGACCATTCGAGAGTCCGAACAGCGCGTCCTGGACAAGTCGCTCGAGGCGAAGTCGCTCGAGGCACAAGTTGCGGATCTCGAGAAAGATCTCGCCTCGGAGCGTGCTGGTCATATGGAGGCCGAAGTCGCGCGCACTTCCGGCGTGGAGCAGTCGGCGACGCTCACCAAATCTCTGCATGAGAAAGAGATTGCCCTTCAGCGTGCCGAACAGAAGGTCGCGACGGTCGAAGCTAAATTTGATGAGCACAAGAAGGCAACCCTCGGCGATCGCGCGTTGCTCGAAGAAAAGATCGCCAAACTAACGGAGCAGCTCGACGCAGAATCCGCAGCGCGCCTATTCGCGGAGGGTGCCCTGCGCAGCGCGCGGCAAGAACGCAGCGCGCGACGTCAGGAGGGCCACGACGTTGCCGCCGAGTTGCTTGCCGCTGAGACGGAATCGGCAGACAGTAAAGTCACGTGGTTGAGCCGATAGGCGCCCTTGGTGAAAGGTCTCTTCCTCTGCCGACTCGCACGAGTTGCCGCAGGCACTGTCGGCCGCCGCTAGCGCCGCGTGGTTCAATGCAGCTTTCCACGCGTTGATATCGTGGTCGTGCGTCAACATTAAAGCGTCCGAAGGGAGCAACTTCGCCTTCCGCGCGTTAATGACGCTTGCTGGTAAAGCGGAGTCCGCAATGCGCTGGCTTGTTAATCGCCTCGAAGTGGAGCGGGAAGTGGACGTGCGAACGTCGCTTCTCGATCTCTTGCGCGAACATTTGCACCTTTTTGGAGTAAAGAAGGGGTGCAATCAGGGAGCGTGCGGCGCGTGCACCGTCCTCGTCGACGGCGAGCGCATCAATTCCTGCCTCGCTCTGGCCGTTCAGTACCAAGGGCGGGAGATCACCACGATCGAGGGCCTCGGCGCCCCTGGCGCGCTACATCCTCTGCAGCAGGCGTTCGTCGAACACGACGGGTTCCAGTGCGGCTATTGCACGCCGGGTCAGATCTGCTCGGCGGTCGGCATGGCGGGGGAGCTTCGCAGGGGCGTGCCGAGCTATGTCACTGAGGACCTTGTAGCAGAAACGATAGCCCTGAGTCATGACGAGTTGCGTGAGCGGATGAGCGGCAATCTCTGCCGCTGCGGCGCCTATAACGGCATAGTCGATGCGATCCATGAGACCTTCGCCGACCTGGCCGCGCCGGTTCCTAAGCGAGAGGCCGCCTGATGAACCCATTTCAGTACGAGCGCGCTTCTGACGTGAGCGCGGCTCTGACGGCCGGGGCGCGCGCCGGCGCCCAATATCTCGGCGGCGGCACCAATCTTGTCGACCTCATGCGTGAGACCATCGAGCGTCCCGATATGCTGGTGGACGTCACCGGGCTCTCCCGCGATATCGAGGAGACCAAAGGCGGCGGCCTGAAGATCGGCGCCGGCGTGAAGAACACCGCGGTCGCGGCCGATCGGCGCGTGCGCGAGCGCTTTCCTCTGCTCGCCCAGGCGATCCTGGCCGGCGCCTCCGCCCAGATCCGCAACATGGCGACGGTCGGTGGCAATCTCATGCAGCGCACCCGCTGCCTCTATTTCTACGACGACGCCGCGCGCTGCAACAAGCGCACACCCGGAGAGGGCTGCGACGCGCGAGATGGCTTCAACCGCAGTCACGCCGTGCTCGGCGCCTCTGAAAGCTGCGTCGCTACGCACCCCTCGGACATGTGCGTCGCCCTTGCGGCTTTGGACGCAGCCGTCACAGTGAGGGGCAAGAGCGGATCGCGCGACATCCCGCTGATTGCGTTCCACCGCCTGCCTGGCGACACGCCGCAAATTGACACCGTGCTTGAGCCTGGCGAGCTCATCACGGCTGTTACCTTGCCGCCGAACGGGATCGCCGCCCGCTCGTCCTATCGCAAGGTGCGCGATCGCGCCTCTTACGCCTTCGCCCTTGTCTCGGTGGCCGCCGGCCTTGAGATGGAGGGCAAAACGATCAACGACGTGCGCATTGCCCTCGGCGGTGTGGCCCACAAGCCGTGGCGCGCAGAGCGCGCGGAAGCCGCTCTTCGGGGCGGTCCGGCGACGGAGGCCGCCTTCCGCCACGCGGCCGAAGCGGAGCTCTCTGCGGCCGAACCCTTGCGCGACAATTCCTTCAAGATCGAGCTCGCCAAGCGGGTGATTACGGACACCCTCGGCAAGCTCGCAACAGCCAATGGAGCCGCACGATGAGCGTCGTGCGGGACGCCGTCCAGGCGGTGATGAAGAAAGCCATCGCGCTTGCGCCCGACGGATGGATTCCGGGCGGCCATCCCGACCCGCTCATTCACCATAAGCACGGCCTCATCGGCGCTTCGATCTCGCGAATTGACGGCCCGCTCAAGGTGTCGGGCAAGGCCGCGTTCTGCGCCGAGTTCCCGATGGAGGGGCTCGCTTACGCGGCGCTCAAATATTCGACGATCGCGCGTGGCCGTATCGTCGAGATCGATATCGCTGCGGCCGAGTCGGCCCCGGGCGTCGTCCTTGTGATGACTCATCGCAACGCGCCGAAGCTCAATAAAGCGCCGCCCTTCATGAGCAAACCGAAGGCCGCCGGTCCTGACGATCTGCCGATCATGCAGGATGACCGCATCCACTGGAACGGCCAGCCGGTGGCGCTCGTGCTCGCAGAGACGCAGGAACAGGCGGACTATGCCCAAAGCCTGATCCGCGTCACTTATGAAGAGCAGAGCCCGGTCATCGCGCTTGCCGCCGCCAAGGCCAAGGGAAGCGAGTCCGGCCTGTTCATGGGCGAGCCGCTGAAGCAGAAGGTCGGCGACGCGGAGGCCGCGCTTGCCGCCGCTCCGCACAAGGTGGACGTCAAGTACACGACGCCGCGCCACCACCACGCTCCAATCGAGCTGCATGCCTGCACGCTCGCGTGGGAAGGCGAGACGCTGCGAATCCACGATGCTTCGCAGGCGGTGGCGCATGAAGCCTGGACGATTGCGCAGGTGTTTGGGCTGAAAGACGATCAAGTGCGTCTGACCTCGCCCTTCGTTGGCGGCGGCTTCGGCAGCAAGCTCCTATGGCAGCACCAGATTTTGGCGGCGGCGGCGGCGAAGCTCGCCGGCCGGCCAGTTCGCATCATGTTGTCGCGCGAGGGTGTGTTCCGGATCGTCGGCGGCCGCACCGTCACTGAGCAGCGGGTGGCGCTCGGCGCTCAGGCTGACGGCCGACTTGACGCCCTGATCCACACAGGCGTGGTCGCGATGACTCCGCACAACAACATGCCCGAGCCCTTCATTCTGCCGGCGAAAAGCGTCTATGCGTCGAAGACCTTCTTCCTGGATGTCGAGACGGTGCGGATGAACATGGTCGCCAACACCTTCATGCGCGCGCCAGGCGAAGCGGTCGGCACGTTCGGGCTCGAATCCGCGATGGACGAGCTCGCGGTTGAACTTGGGTTGGACCCGATCGAGTTGCGCATTTGCAATGAGCCGGAGAAGGACCCGCTGACAGGACTGCCCTTCTCCCAGCGAGGGATCGTGCAGGCATGGCGAGACGGCGCGGCGCGGTTCGGCTGGCTGAAGCGCAGCGCAACGCCAGCGGCGAAGCGCGAGGGCGACTGGCTGATCGGCATGGGCTGCGCCACCGGCACCTATCCGTACTATCGGATGCCGGGCGGAGCGGCGCGCCTCACCATCACCCGCGAGGGTCGCGCTACGGTCGCCATCGCCGCGCATGAGATGGGCATGGGCACCGCCACAGCTCAGGCGCAGGTCGCGGCCGAACGGCTAGGACTTCCCCTGGGGCAAGTAGAGGTGCTCTACGGCGACACCCTCTTCCCGGGCGCCGTCCTGGCGGGGGGCTCGCAGCAGACAGCCGCGATCGGCGCGTCGATCATCGCCGCTCATCGGGCGCTGGTGAAGGAGCTCTTGAAGCTCGCCGGAAATGACTCACCCTTGGCCGGTCTCGGCCCCGACGAGGTCGGGGGTCTCGATGGCGCGCTCTGCGCGCTCGAGGACGAGTCCCGCCGCGAGAGCTACGTGTCGATCCTTGGTCGCGCCCAGCGCGATGAGGTGACGGTCGAGGCCGAAGCGCCGATGCCGGTCGAGCTGCAACATTGGTCGATGCACAGCCACAGCGCCCTGTTCTGCGAAGTTCGGGTGAATCCGGTGACGGGCGAAGTGCGCGTGAGCCGATTCCTCGGCTCCTTCGATTGCGGGCGCATCCTCAATGCGAAGACGGCGGCAAGTCAGTTCCGCGGCGGCATCATCATGGGGCTCGGCCTTGCGCTCATGGAGGAGGTTTCGTTTGACGAGCGCAGCGGGCGGATCATGAATCCCTCGCTCGCCGAGTACCACGTGCCGGTGCATCTGGACGTGCCGGAGATCGATGTGATCTGGACCGACGAGCCCGACCCTCACGCCCCTGTTGGCGCGCGGGGCGTCGGCGAGATCGGCATCACTGGCGTGGGCGCCGCGGTCGCCAACGCCGTGTTCAACGCCACGGGAAAACGCGTGCGTGACCTGCCGATCACGCTCGACAAGCTGATGTAGTAAAGAGTCGCCTCTCGTCGACACGGCCGGCTGCTTTGCGCTGATACTGCTGAAAACTAGTCTCGATCACATTCAGAAGCTGGTCGGCTGTGGGCCGGGCCGGCCGGGCTCGAGCTCCCGCGTCGGGGGGCCTCATCTTCGCTCCTTGCGGCTACGATGATCCAGAAATCCTCCCTACGTGAAAACTCGCTCTGTCTCATAGGCGCTGACGCTGGACAGACACGCGACATGCTGGAACCCAACTCGGATGCACCCGCCTAGGCTCACCAATAACGCTGGAAGATAGCGTACAAGACCGCGATCGCAAGCATTATGGCGATTCCGACCGGGGCGACTAGGGTGCGGTTAAAACTTGCACCGCAGCGCGGGCAGGTGCTTGCGTTAGCGGAGATCATTGCGCCGCACGCCCGGCATGAGGTCATTCTGCTCATGACACTCCCGCAGTCTTCTCGCAACCGGCCCAGGCTTCAGGCTCCCGGTCGGCGACCCAAATGCTACGCGACCGAGTAGCAGACAAGCTTAGCTAAGGCGCGGCCCGGGCGAGAGCTACAGCGAGGTGACAAGGGGTTGACGTCTCACGACAGTGAAATTGCCCTCTCTTTCCTCAAGAGCTTGCATCAGCGAGGACCCCGTGTATCGGAAGTTCACATTAAGCTGCCCGGAACTTGCCTCAGCGGAACGATTGAGTTTTTCCTGAGTTCTTGAGCGCTTCTTGCTCGAGTTCCGCTAACTGGTAAGCCGATTATTTTGCGATCACCTCGTGATCGGCAAATGTCGAGCGCCGGTGTCACACGCTCCGCGGTGTGACCTGTTCAAGGGCATTCGAAGCTAGAAGCTTCGTGGTCGTGCGTGCGCCTGAGATGGCTGGTCACAATCTCTGAAGGGTCGGGGGCGATGGCGGAATTTGATTCTGATCAGCTTGAGAGCTTGATGGTGGCGGCGTTTGAACTGCTGGGGAAAGCTGAGGCCCAGGCCCGAGAGCTTGCTCGGGCGATTCTAAAAGCGGCCGAGCGGCGTCCGTCGCGCGACCGAGGGCCTCACGTTCCGGATCCGACTCGCAGCTAAGCCGACAACCAAGGCTGGCGCCGTCGTTTGCGTCGAGCATGTCGCCGAGTGCGGGCTTGCGACAGATGAAACGCGCGCGTGGCTCGCAATGCTGCTGGACTCGCCGCTGGTTGCATGACTCGCTGGAACGATGCGGCGACAGGGCGGCTTTCGGGCCGCCCTTTGCGTTTGCGGAACTGTGACGCCGGTCACTGCGCGTGACTCAAGGTGTACGCGATTTACCCCTCGGAAAGTGAAGACTGAGATGTTGGCTACGAGATCCTGCGCGCTCGCGGGTGCGATCTCGCCGAGCGTCAGAGCCTGGGCGGGGCACGATGTGGCACAAGGGGGGTATCCGCAATTGGAACGGGATGCGGGTCAGAAAGCCCATCGCAAATCTAGTGCGCCTTACACGCTCGAAACGGATCTTTCGCAAGCCGATGATCCCCGACAGGGCGCGCGGCTCGTCCGGGCATTCTTGCGGATCACCGACCCGAGGGTTCGCCTGGCGATCGTTCACATGGTCGAGAAGATGGAGTCTGCGCCCGCAGATTGTTAGGCGGTCTTTATCATAATGGTTTTGAAGGTTGTGCGACGCACGGAAAGGCCTTGCTGAGCGTCCCAGCCATCGCTGGTCCGTAAGGCTGATCTGCCAGCGTTGGATTGTCTCTCAGAAACCCCTCGAAGGCGCTCATGATTTGGGGCCTGTCGATTTCCGCTGAGATTTGACCCGGGATTTCCATTGAGAACTGACCCGGCTTGATGATGGTTTCTAGGTCAGGCGTTCGTCAAGTTTCGAGGTTTCTCCTTTGCGGGTTTGGCGGCTTTCGCCGAGCTGTTCTTGAAGCGGAAGCTGTCGTTTCCGGTTTCGAGGATATGACAGCGGTGGGTGAGACGATCGAGTAGCGCGGTCGTCATCTTCGGGTCGCCGAACACGGCGGCCCACTCGCCGAAGCTGAGATTGGTGGTGATGATGACGCTGGCGCGCTCGTAGAGCTTGCTCAGCAGATGGAAGAGCAAAGCCCCGCCGGAGGCGCTGAACGGCAGGTAGCCGAGTTCGTCCAGGATGACGAGGTCGGCGTGGGTGAGGCGCCCGGCGATCTGTCCCGGCTTTCCCTGAAGCTTTTCCTGCTCGAGGGCGTTGACGAGTTCAACGGTAGAGAAGAACCGGACGCGCTTGCGATGATGCTCGATGGCCTGGACGCCGATCGCCGTAGCGAGATGCGTCTTCCCGGTGCCGGGGCCGCCGACCAGGACGACATTGTGGGCGTCTTCCAGGAACTCGCAGCGATGGAGTTGACGGGTGAGGGCATCGTCAACTTAAGGAAACGCTGAGTTGAAGAACGGCGGATGTCCGGAGAGGCGGGGTCAGGCGATGGCGCCCGTATTGGAGATCTCGGTCCAAACCGCAAAGGCTCGCTCTCGCGAAGCGCGGCGGAGGTCAGCGGTGGTGAATTGAGGGTAAGGGATGTGGAAGAGGTTCGCGACCTGATCGTGAACGGACAGAAATCGTTGCGCCTGCCGCGCTGACTTGAATCGCTTCATGATGCGTTCGCGTCGCCGTGTCGGCTGATGAGAATTCTCAGCTCGATTATTCAGGCCCTTGTGCTGGCGATGTTCGACACGAAGGCCCATCTTCGCCCTCGCAGCGCCATAGGAACGGAGCTTGTCGGTGATCATGACGCGCGGTGGCGTGATGGCCGATTTCAGGAGTTTCCTCATAAGCCGTTGCGCGGCGCAGCTGTCTCTTCGACGCTGGACCACGACGTCGAGAACGAAGCCGTCCTGGTCGACGGCGCGCCAAAGCCAGTGCTGCTCGCCGCCGATCGAGACGACGACCTCATCCATGTGCCATTTGTCGCCGCGAGCTGGAGCGCGCTGTCGGATCTGATCGGAGAAAGCCTGGCCGAACTTCTTCGCCCACTGGCGCACGGTCTCGTAGGTCACACATATACCGCGCGCAGCCAGCATCTCCTCGACCATGCGGAGGCTCAAGGGAAACCGGAAATACAGCCAGACTGCATAGCTGATGACTTCCGGCGGGAAGCGATGGCGGTGATAGAGAGGGCGGCGGTCGTTGGACATCGCCCTTCCTTACCCGTCGCCCGCCCCCAATTCGTTAACTTGACGATGCCCTCTGCGGCGTCCGCGGCCCCGAACGGGCCGAGCAGCAGCCCGATCAGGAACACGACGCTCCAGGCCGATTTCACGATGCCAGCCGCTATGGCCGCCCTCGGTCGGGCGGCGATGAAGCCGAGGGTGCGCACTGATCCCTCCGCGAAGTCCGCGAACCTGAGCGCAGCCGTCGCCGGATTGCAGACGCCGGCTTGCGAGAGGGGTTCTCTATTCTCGATAGGGCGCGCCGTTCTGTCGAGTCAACGCACATTTCCCGTGTGGCCGTTGTCTCTCCAGCAACGCTGCAAGAGCGTCAGCATGGCGATCTTCGATCGCGGCTTTACGTCGACGCAAGCCGTCCGGTAAGCGAATAGAGGCCATTCCTCTCCTCACTGCCCTTCGCCGTTTGGCACGGATTGGGAGAGGTACTAACGCACAGCCCTAGCGCTAAAGTCGATGCGCTCTCGTGCCTCTAAACCGATGAAGATCGCCAGCTTCAACGTCAACAACATCAACCGTCGCTTGGCGAACCTGCTCCATTGGCTTCGAGAAGCCGAGCCCGACATCGCGTGCCTTCAGGAACTCAAAACCGCGGCCACCGAGTTCCCGGCGCACGCAATTCGGCAGGCCGGTTATCACGCGGTATGGCACAGCGAGAAGCGCTGGAACGGGGTAGCGATCTCGCGCGATGGGCGCCAGTCGTGACCCGGACGGACTTGCCAGGCGGCGTCTCCGACGGACAATGCCGTTATCTGGAAGCGGCCGTTAACGACGTGCTCGTCGCCTCGATCTACGCTTTCAAGGGAAACCCCAGCCCGGTCCCAAATTCGAGTACAAACTCGCTTGGCTAAAGCGCTTGAACGCCCACGCAGCTGAACGCTGCGCGACTGGAGCCGCCGTCGTGCTGGCGGGAGATTACAACGTGGCGCCCACGGACCTCGACATCTATCCGACGAAGTCTTGGGATCGCAACGCACTGTTGCAGCCGCAGAGCCGCGCAGCGTATCAGCGCCTTCTTTCGCAGGCTTGGACCGACGGCATTCGGGCGCTCCATCCCAAAGAACCGATGTACACGTTTTGGGACTACATGCGGAAACGTTGGGAACGCGATGGCGGCCTGCGTCTCGATCACATTCTGCTAAGTCCCGTTTTGAAGGAGCGTCTGCTAAGCGCCGGCGTCGATCGTCACATACGAGGGATGGAGGACGCCAGTGACCACGCGCCCGTATGGGCGGAGCTTCGCGACGCGTCGGACCGGCCCCCCTCTGCGAGTCTTGTTGGTGTTCACTCGGCAACAACGGTCGCAACGGCCTCGTCGAAAGCTAAGAAATCGGCCCGTGGGACCGGCGTACCGCTCGAACGCCAAGCCCACCCGGTTAACCCTAGCGAGCATGATGGCTCGCGCCGCCCGTTGCTGGTGATCGACGGCGACTCCTTCGCCCATCGCTCATATCATGCGTTGCCGAAAACCATTCGACGCAGCGACGGCAGGGGCGCGGGCGCCATCGTCGGCTTCGCCAATTTCCTGCTGCGGTTCTACGCGGATGAGCGGCCTCGCGCCGTTATTGTTGGATGGGACAGCTTGGACGCGCCGACGAAGCGTCACGAAGTGTTTCCCGCCTATCAGAGCGGGCGCGAGTTCGATGAGGAATTGATCGAGCAGCTAAATGTCATGCCCGAGTTCGTCGCCGCCGTTGGGTTTGCGAACGCCAAAGCCCCAGGGTTCGAGGCGGACGACTTTCTCGCTGCCGCAGTTGCCGCTGAGGAGCGCGTGGGCGGTTCCGCGTTGGTGGCAAGTGGCGATCGAGATTCCTTTCAGCTCGCCTCACCAAGCACGATGATCCTCTACCCGTCGCGGGGTGGCGAACTCGCGCGCATCGGGCCCGAAGAGGTCCGGCAACGATATGGCGTCGATCCAAGACAAGTTCCGGACTTTATTGCGCTCCGCGGTGACCCTTCTGACAAATTGCCTGGCGCTGCCGGGGTCGGACCAAAACGCGCGGCGGAGTTGCTGCGGCGGTACGGCACGCTTGATGGGGTCCTTGATACAGGTCTCTTTCAAACTCAGGCTGAGATGCTTCGCCTTTATCGACTGATCGCGACAATGAATGCGAAAGCGCCGCTCCCCACGCTCGCTGATCAAGAGCCGAGATGGGCCTCAGCATCGAACCTCGCGCGCGCCTGGGGGCTAAATCAGTTGGCTGATCGGTTGCACGAAAAAGTAAAACCTTCGAAGCCACGAACCGCCGCGGAAGTGGATCTTGTCATCGGACAATGAGGCGGCGATGGCAGGAATGCGCAAACAGCGGTCATTCCGTGCGAGGGCGATGGGTCAGATCGACCTTGTCGGACACCCGCCATGGTGCACAACCAGGATATTTGAAACACGCGACAACGTCCCAAAAAAGCAAGCTTCTGAGTGATGCAGCAAAAGGGCAACGTTGCCGCGTGCAACCGCGCTTATAGCCAACGGCGAACGCGCGATTTGTAGCCGCGATAGACGCTGCCGAACTTGCGCTCGAGATAAGCTTCTTCTCGGGCGACAACGCCCTGGCGGATCACGAAATAGAACGGCACGAGCATCGCCAGAACCCAGAGATTGTCAAAGCCAATTGCCATCCCAGTCTGCCCTAGGAACATGCTGAGGTAGATCGGGTTGCGTGTGGTGCGATAAGGTCCATTTTCGACGATCGCCGTCGTCGGCTTGTGGACATCGAACTGAGTGCCCGCCCTGCGGATAGTCATCATCGCCCAGACCGCAAGCGCGACCGCAAACGCAAAGACGACGACGCCGACCCAAACGTGCGGAATGATCGCCGGTATAAACGGCAACGGATAGAGTCGACCCACCCCGAGACCCGCAACAATGGCGAGCGCCCAAGCGATCGGCGGAGGGATTACGACATTAGGCCTGTCGACGCTCTCAGCCATCTTATGTCGCCTCGCGGCGAGTTCAGCTCCCGTTTGGGCCGCGACTCCTTGGATGCGCTAAAGGAGGACATCGAGCCACATCTAATACCCGCAACTCGACAAGAGCAAACATGAGCAGCAACCTTCCGGGGTTCTTCCAGGGCACGGACATGCCAACTGCCGGGTGGTGGGAAGCGCTATGGCCCGACCCTTCCGGCGTACTTGCCGCCGTGGGACTCGGACCCGGTATGGAGGTCGTTGACCTATGCTCCGGTGACGGGTGGTTCACGCTGCAAATCGCCAAGATCGCACGTCACGTCGTGGCAATCGACATAGACCCCAACCTGCTGGAAGTGTCGCGTCACCGTATGTCCGAAGGCGGCGTGACGAATTGCGACTATGTGGCTGGCGATGCTTACGATCTTGGCAGATTGGTTCCGGGACAGGCTGACTTCGTGTTTATGGCGAATGCTTTTCACGGCGTTCCCGATCAACGGAGATTGGCCCTCGCGGTGCGCGCAATCCTCAGACCGGGAGGTCTTTTCGCGATTATCAACTGGCATTCCCGCCCTCGCGAGCAAACACCGGTCTTAGGCGAACCGCGCGGACCAAAAACGGAACTGAGACTGTCGCCGGAACAGACCGTCAAGGCCATTGAACCGAGCAGACTGAAGCTGGTTCATCTGGTTGAAGTCCCGCCCTATCACTACGGCGCTGTCTTTGAGCGACCGTCAACGTGAGAGCACGATGTCTTCCATTCTCGACAACAAGAATACATCGGCCCCATCGGTCTTCCTGCCTGCAGCCCTGTTGCGCGAGGCGCGTCGACAAAAGGGGCTTGCTACAGTCGATGTCCCGCCGGTCTGCATCTTAGACCCGGATGGCGATATCGTTCGACAATTGAGGCAAACCGACAAGTCGCAACCCTTTGAGCACTGGCCCTGCTACCACACCGAACTCGACACGTTCTTGCTTGGCGAAATCGAGGTCGGAATCGTGGGTCGAGTAGTCGGCGCCTCTTTCGCAGTGCTGGTGGCGGAAGAACTGTTCGCCAGTGGCTGCCGTTTGCTAGTGAGTCTGACCTCGGCCGGCCAGGTCGCACCCGCCGGGCCGCCGCCCTACTTCGTTGTCATCGACCGCGCTCTCCGCGATGAGGGCACAAGCTATCATTACCTGCCTACCTCCGAGTTCGCCGACGCCGATCCAGAACTTGTGGCGGCTGCGGCGGACGCTCTCGCCGGTCTGAAGTTGCGGACGACAACGGGCCCGAGCTGGACCACAGACGCCCCTTTTCGCGAAACGGCCGAAGCGATCGAGGCGGCGCGCACCAAAGGCATTCTTGCGGTCGAAATGGAAGCAGCGGCGCTCTACGCTTTCGCAAGCGCGACGAAGACGCGGGTGCTTTGTCTGGCGCACGTCACAAACACGATGGGGATGGCGGGCGAGGACTTTGAAAAGGGCGAGGCGGATGGCTCGCGTGACGCACTCACCATCCTAGAGGCGACCGTGACCGCGCTGTTCCCGGCGTCAGCCAAGTGCTGATCTCTTTCAAGGACAAGGCCGCGACGGTCACTTATGACGATGCCAAGGCGGCGATCCCGCTGTTCGTTCGCGCCACAACGGACGCGGGATATCCCTCCGCGCCGGGGAGCTGAAGACGCTTATGTTCGTGTTGACGCCGGTCTCGACGCTCACCTGTCCTGTTTGCGGCTGCCAAGCATCCGAAACGATGCCCACGGACTCCTGCCAATATTTCTACGAATGTGCTGGATGCAAAGCTCTGTTGAAGCCGAAGGCGGGCGATTGCTGCGTCTTCTGTTCCTACGGGGACGCGCCATGTCCGTCGATACAAGAAGCGCGGGCGAGCGGCCTGATGGCGTCCTGCTGCTCATAGAGAGGTCCGTGATTCGTCAAAGCGCCCTTCCCCTTTTTGCAGCAATGTCCGCTCAACGTCGACTCCGGCCGGCCGGAACGCGCAAATAGCGGACATCTCTGTACGCCTGGCGAACCGCTCAGATCGAGACCCCTAGCCGACCTTCCTGAAGAGTCCAATGAAGGACGAATGCGCCATCTTCGGGCTCTGGCATTCGCGACCGGACATTCAGTCCGGATGCTCGCGGTGCGAGCGCGAAGGCGGTCCAGGGTCCTCTTCCCCCAACATTTTGGTTCATTGACTCCTCGGCAGAGGGGTTGAAAGCTTCTCTGCGGGCGGGGGAAATAATAATGACATTCTGGTCGTTCAGCCTATCGCGCCGGTCCGACAAGCCGTTAGGAGCGGTTGCGGGCCTCTACGTCTTGACCACAGCCGTCGGCGTGTCTCAACCGGCCGCGGCGCAGTTTGTGGAAGTCGGACCGTCCACGTCGCTCAGCACCGTCCCGAGCGCGCCTGGCAATCTCAACAGCAACACTTTGGTCACCGGAATGTCGTCGCAGGGGAACCCTGTCTTCGGCGCTGCAAACATGATCCTGCAAAGCCCTGCAGATCCATCCACCTATTGGGCGGCGACCGTCTCCGGGGGCGTCTGGGAAACGATGGACGGAGGCAAGACATGGAAGCCGACAACGGACAGCCAGCCGGCGCTTCAGATCGGCGCAATCGCTCTCGACGCGGCCGATCCGAAGGGGGAGACCCTCTACGCCGGGACGGGGGCGTATAGCGCCGGCCTCCCAACGTTCAGTCCGACGACCGTCCTTTTGAAATCAACCGACGGCGGCGCCGACTGGACATCGTGGACCCCGACAGGGATTCAAAACCTTTATCTTGGATCGAACGGGCAGCAGTTCACAGACCCCTCGCCCGCAAGCGTAAAAGGGCTTTGGGTCGACGGACAGACCGTGCTCGTCGGCGCTGGAAGCTCATGGGGCTCGACCTCTTTCTTTAACGCCGGCGGTCTCTATCGAAGCACCGACGGCGGGCAGACTTTTTCGCTTGTTCCGGGCTTCGATACAGAAGTCTCAAGCCTTGTGCCGACGATCATCAGCAATCAGACCGTGGTCGTCGCCGCGAGAAACGGTTACGCCGATCGGAATGCAACCGGGGTGCTCTATAGCCTCGACAAGGGCGCCTCCTGGCAGAGCGTTCTCGACAAAACAACGCCGCTCATAAAGGCCTCGAACCCGACGGGACTTTATCCGGTTTCGCTCGCGGGAAAGGATGCTCTCAATATCAAGGCCGCGCCCGGAGCGAACGGGTCGCTCTTCGTTGGCGTCGTTGCGCCGCCGCCGCCAAACGGATTTGAAGAGATTGGTATCTTTTACACACCGCGCTTCATGCCGAGCTCTGGATTGCCGACCTGGTACAATCTAGGCGAGCCCTTGGTCATCTCTTCGGGCGGCGATTGCACGCTTCCAGGCTGCACCCTTGAGGGCAATCCTCAAGGAGAAAATCATTTCGCGTTGGTCGCCGACCCCGTCCAGCAAGGCGTCGCTTACATCGCGGGCAGCGGTCTGTTTGATCTTTCGCTGCCGGGTCTCGCGCCTGATAACGAGCTCGCCACGATCGTGCGGATTAACTACGACGCAGCCAGCAATTCGGCGACCTTCACGCCGATCAGCTTTCCAGGCGCAAGCCAATCTCCGCATCCCGATACACGTTCGCTAGCTTTCGACTCCAACGGCGACTTGATTGCAGCGGACGATGGCGGCTTGTACGCCCTCACCAATCCGGAAGCGCAGGGGACGTGGCGGCCATTCGGCGGTTCAGCGGCCGATGGATCCTCGATACGCGCGATCGAGGCCTATTCCGCGGTCATGGACCCTAATACCGGCCGTCTCGCTTTCGCGGCCCAGGACAACGGAGCGGGTTTATCGCAGCCGAGAAGCAGCATGGGACAGGCGGGCCGAAACCTGGCCTGGGGTAACGTTCTCGACGGTGACGGGTTCACAGTGGCCGTCGATTACCGTACCGGCGGGCCGTCGATCTTCTACGCCACCGCGGACGCCCCCGAGCTTGCGCGAATTTTCGCCAACCAGCCGCTGTCGTCCGCGTCGCCGCCTTCACTGTTCGATATCGACATCAAGACGCCCGGCGGATTGGTGAACTACTACGACTATCAAGCGAATCTGGATAACGGCAACTACGCCAACGGCATCGTCGTGACGGTCAACGCGGTCGACCCGTCGAAGTTGTTGTTTCGCTCGTCACGCCTCTATGAGTGGACTGATCCAGGCACGCCTGACGCTGGAAACACGAGCAACCAGAATTGCTCGAGCCCGACTGCGACCTGCACGATCGCTGTGACCGACATTTCGGGCCAAAATCTTTTCAACACGGATGCATGGTCGGAGAAGATCGCCTACGGAACTCAGGACGCTCCGGACGCGATCCTCGCTGGCGGTCCGCTGTCTTCGAATCTTGTCTCCACCTATGGAGACAACGGCGTATATCTCAGGACGGAGCAGCAATATCAGAACAACCCGAAAGTCGACGCACCGACCAATCTGCTCACCGCCTATTCCGGTCTGAATGGAGGGAAACCCGGCGATCCCGTCAGCGTTCTTTTTGATCCAGCGACTGAGAAGAACTTTTTCATCGCCGACGCGAACAACGTCTACGCAACCAATACGACGGGGGCGAGCTTCTCGACCCTCGCGCCCGGCGCTGGGCTGCCGAATGGCTTCCGGCATCCAATCGGCCTTGGCTATATCGCGGACGGCGCGGGCGGACCGATCAATGGCGTGAAGGCTCTGCTGGTTGGCGGCATCGAAGGCGCTCCGAGCGTTCTCGACGATACCGCGCCGGGAAACATTATCGCGACCGAGAATCCTTTTCCGGCCAACCCGACCAGTTCGCTGAGTTACAACTGGATCAATCTCGCCCCCGGGCTCCCCAACGTGTCAATCCAGGGCCTCGAATACTATCCCACGATCGATACGCTGGTTGCGGCCTCCTTTGGCCGCGGAGTGTGGGCGCTGAATGACGTCACCAGTCATTTCGCGAGCGCGACGCAACTCTGGTTTGGGCTAGCCGGCAACAACTCGCGCCCCGATCCCGCTGTGTTAACCGACGGGACGGCGGCCGACGGCTCGACATTTAGCCGGCCGCTTTACAAGTTCGGTCCTGGCCGCCTGACCTTGAGCGGCGCCGCGAGCTACAGCGGCGGGACCTCAATCGAGGGCGGCGTGACCGCCATCACGTCCGACGCGAATCTCGGTGCGCCGCAGGGCGGAATCACCTTCGCCAATTGCACGGTCTCGGCAAATCTTTGCGGGGGCGGCACGCTCGAATTCGACGCGCCTCTGTCCTCGGCCCGACCGGTTGTCCTGCAAACGGCGGGCGTGTTCGACGCGGAGGCGAATGCGACGCTTTCAGGTCCGATCTCCGGACCTGGTGCGCTCGACAAGATCGGGCCGGCAACGCTCACTCTGACCGGGTCGAACAGCTATCAGGGGGGCGCGTTCATCCAAGGCGGGACGCTCGCAATCGGCGCGGACGCGGCGCTCGGCGACCCGATGGGTCAGATCGGGATTGACGCGGCGACCTTCCGGGCGACCGCTTCGTTCGCAACCGCGCGAACGGTTGCCATCGGAGCCGACGGGGCGACGATCGACACGGGTTCCAACACGCTCGTTGCCAACGGTCTATGGCTGGCTCAGGGTCCGCTTACCAAGGCGGGTGGCGGCGCCCTAGCGCTGGAGGATCTCGCCTGGCTTCAGAACGTGGTTGTGGCCGATGGAACGCTGAAGGTCGACGGATCGCTCTCTGCAACTTCGCTCCTTGTGGATCCTGGCGCCGCGCTGAGCGGGAGCGGAGTGATCGGCGCGCCGACGACGGTCGCAGGGAGACTTCAGCCGGGGGACGCGCCGGGCACGCTGACATTCACCGCGCCCGTCACGCTCCAGCCAGGAAGCACCCTCGCCATCTCGGTGGACGGCACATCGAGCGCGGGCGGCTCCGGCTCGTTCAGCCGGGTTGTTGTCAACGGTGCGAGCCTCGCCCTCGGCGGGACGCTTGCTCCCACGTTCCGCGGCATTTCTGGCGGCGACAATACCTTCACCCCAGCGCTCGGTGAGCAGTTCGGGATCGTGAGCGCGACCGGCGGCGTCCTTGGGCAGTTTTCGAGCGTGGCGCAGGCGGGCGACGGGCTGCCGCGGGCCTTGAGGCTTGATGCGATCTACGGGTCCAATGCGGTGGCGCTCGCTGTTACGCCAACCTTTTTCTCGCTCGAGCCGCCGGGTGCGGGGAGTTGGAGCTTTAACCAGGCGAGCGTCGGGACGACGCTCGACCTTTTGCGTCCATCCCCCGGCCAGACTGCGGCAAACCCTGCGCTGCAGGGTCTCTTCGATACGCTTTATGGCTTTGACGGACCTCAGCTGGGGCAAGCCATGGCCGGGCTCTCCGCGCAGAGCGAGGCGACGACCGCCATGAATGAACTCAACGCGGTCCAGGCGATTCACACCGCGCTGCAGAGCCACCTTCTCGGCGATTTGTCCGCGCCGGCTCCGACGCTTCCCTCGATCGGGCTCGAGGGGTCGGGCCGTAATCTCACGACATCCATTGTTGGCATGCCCGCCAACGCCAACGCGGAGGTCGGACGCGCGAACGCTGCGCTCGGGCTCGACGGCGGCCATCTATGGGGTCTGCCCTTCGTGCAGCACTTTGGGAACGCGTCGTCGGGCGGGGTTCCCGGCGCGAGCGCCACGGTCGGAGGCTTGGTTGCCGGTCTCGAAACCCCGATCGGGGGCGGCCGAACGGTCGGCGCGGCGGGCGCGGCGGCGCATGCAGATTCAAGCCTGAATGGCTCAGGCGGCGATGTCTATGCGCTCACGGCTTATGGTCGGCAGGACTGGGGTCCGATCACCGCGGCAGCCTATGCCGGATTTGCGCGCGACTTCTTCGACAACCACCATGACTTCGGTTCACTGGTCGCCGTAAGCGCCAAGGAAACCAGCGGAGCCTCGAGTTTTCTCGCCGGCGGAGTGTTCACCTACGACTTGAACCTTAACGGTTTTAGCGTGACGCCGACGGCGACGGTCGCCTATACGCAAATGAATATGAGCGGCCTGGGCGCCACCTCCGGCCAGGGCGTCGAGATTACCGTTCCTAGCCAGTCGCTCAATCAGCTGCAGCTGACCTTAGGGCCCGCCTTCAATCGAACATGGGCAGCCGGTAGCACGGCTATCACAACCCGGCTTACGGGCGGCTGGCTTTACAACGACAATCCTTACGTGACCCTAGCCGCGGACCTGTTCGGCTTGCCCACGCCTGCGCTCTCCTCACCTTCAGGCCGCAATGGAGGATTTGCTGAAGTCGACCTCCAGGCGAGGATCAACGAGCCGATGAACGTCTTCCTGTCATGGCGTGGAGAAGCTCGCCCGCAAGCTTGGAGCAATCAGGTTTCTGCTGGCCTCAGATACACTTTCTAGACTTGCCTGTGCATCGCGAGCGCAGTTGACCCGACGGCGTCGGCAGGTCGCTGGAGCTCGTCTGTCCAACTGATGCTGGCGGTAAGCGAGCAAGGGGCCGCCTTTCCGCCCAACTGTGCCGTTCGCGATCGCGGCCCGGAATGACCGCTTAACGTCCGATTGCGTTGAGAAACCCGTTCTCTCGGCGGCCGCGTTTTGGCATTGAGCACAGCTGTCGGGAAGGCAAAGGTTAGCCTCTGGGCCTCATGTGGCGAAGATCGGCGCCGGATGAGGGATGAGCTTCGCCAGTTTCCGGAGATTTTGGGCGGTGGCGGCTAATAGGAACTGATCTTTGGCTCCGTTTGGACCGCGGAGGCGCAATCGACCTAGCCTGAGTATGCGCTTCAGATGAGCCAAGAGCATCTCGACCTTTTTTCGTTCGCGACATGAGACCATCTCGGCCGAGCCGTACCCTCCATCCGCGACCAGGCGTGAGGGAGTTACCTCGAACTGTTCAGCCGTGCGGTCGAGCATTGTTTTGGCCGCGCCGACTTCCGCTTGGCGAATGGCCGTCGTCGCCTCGACGTCCATGATCACCGCGTGCTTCAGATCGATGAGATAATTGTCAGAGTAAGCATAACCGGCAACAGCGTTGGCCGAAGCGGTGTAGCGGGCGGCCGGATCGGTTGGCGAAATCGTCTTCGGCTCGACCGACGCCGCGCCACCGAAGGCCGCGTCGTCCAGCACCGAAAGATATTCCATGACCGCCCGATTGGACGTCGGATCGAGGTCCTCGATCTTGGCGACGCCGCGCCGGCGATGGGCGTCGGTCACGATGATGCTGGCGTCGACCGCGAAGGCCTCGCCTCCCACGATCCCTTCTTTCATGCAGCGCGCCACCACCGTCTCGAACAGCTTGCGCAGGAGATCGCTCTCGCGGAAACGGCCGTGTCGGTTCTTGGAGAACGTCGAATGATCGGGGACGTCGCCGTCGAGCCCCAAGCGACAGAACCAGCGATAGGCCAAATTGAGATGGACCTCCTCGCATAGCCGACGCTCAGAACGAATGCCGAAGCCATAGCCGACGATGAGCATGCGCATCATCAGCTCGGGATCAATCGATGGCCGCCCCACGTCGCTATAATAGGGCCCCAGGTGCGCACGTACCTCGGACAAGTCGACGAACCGATCGATCTTGCGCAGCAGATGATCGTCGGGGACGCGCCGCTCAAGGCTGAAACCGTAAAACAGCGCCGCCTGCATCACATGCCGCTCGCCCATCATCGACCGAATCTCCTGCACCCAGCAGAAGAAAATCAACGACCGGCGCCGCGATCAAGCGGAGTTTTTCAACGCAATCGACGTCAAGCGGACATCGCGGGTCTCGGCTGTGGGCCCCGCGTATTGCGATCGTTCCTTTGGGCCCTACGGCAGGACTCTGCCCTAAAGACGGTCATCTTCACATTGGTGGACCTCCCTAACATCTTCATCTCGCGAACTAGTTTTCTTCCCCCTAGATCCATGAATTGTTTTGAAAACTCTCCGACCGCACTCATAATACGCAGCACTGTGCCATTGAAATCACGATCAATTTGGAGTTGACAGGGTTGCAGGGCGTGTCGGTTCATTATCTTTTGGATACGCTGCTCGGTGGGAGGGTGGGTATCAGATAGCTGCTTCTCGTCAACGTCTTCATCGATTGACCGCAGGATAGCGAGCGCTTTGAGCATCAAGGCGGCCCCCGCGCCGGTCCTGGGGTACGGATTTTCCATTCCTTTGAAAGGCTCCATTACGAGCTTTTCGCAAATGCGAAGGGCGAAACGGTCGGCTTCGTACTCCTGCTCCATCGGATCGGCGTCTATCGATCGATGACCGAGAATGTGATGTCCATACTCGTGCGCGACTGTGAAGTATTCCATCGCCCAGGCAACCTGCTCCATGAGGTACAACTCCTCTGGCCGGCAGGGCCGATACGGCACGATCACATGCGATCCGGTTCCCGCAAACGACATGAAAATCCGACTCCAATAGAAGGCAAGTTCAGGTCGCTTAAGCAAATATAACCGGTCTTCGTTGGTTGAAACGGCGGGACCAGACCAATAGCCAACGTCTCCGAGCAGTGTGCGGGTGTAGGCACGCGCGATTAGACCGCACCATCGAAATGAGAACGAGCTGACTGTAAGGATCGCTTCGTCCGTCATGATTACGTTGGTGAGGGACGTGTGCGCCGTGGCCATGAGCGCACGCCCCGCGCGGCCAATCTCATCCATCGCATCCTGGTCGCCGGCGGAACGCGCGAAGAAGCCGAACAAATGGAGGTCGGTAACCCACGAGCGACTGGCCATGAATGTTTCGACCTCGAAGAGTCGGAATAATGGCGCTCGCGGCCGGCTGGGCCTGAGGCGAATACACCGCGAAGATCATCGACGCTTTCATGAGAATGTGCGTCGGATTCTGATGACCGGTGATATATTCGACATTCTCGCGGGAGGTGGCCACAACGGCCTCGACGCCCTCCCGAGCAAGCAGCGTGTCCGCGCGGGTCCGATTAAACAGCATCGATCAATGTCCTCGTCTGGGTGGCGCCATTCTCATGACGACATTGTCCGGAGTGCAGCGTCGCTGCGAGCCGATCTGCGGCGTCCATCAGCGCCGTCGCCACCTCACGACCGCGCCGGATCCCCAATCGAAATGTCGGCGCGGAAACAGCTAGTGACGCGATGACCTTGTCAGCTGGGCCGCGCACGGGCACTCCAACTGATCGGGCGCCCGGAGTGATTTCTTCTTCGCTTTCAGCGAAGCCTTGGCGACGAACGCGGACGAGATCGCGACGCAGCCGTTGCGGGTCGACTATGGTCTGGGGGGTATAGGCCGAAAGCTCGGCATCTTGCAGGACGGTGTCAACGAATGCCTCATCCTGGAAGGCCAGGAGAGCCTTGCCAATCGCTCCCGCGTTGAGCGGGAAGGTTTCGCCTCGATAAACGGTCATTCGCATCGATTGCGGGCTCTCGGCGAAGTCCAGGCAAAAGCCACGCAGCTTGCGGATTTCGCACAAGGTAACGGTTTCGCCTGTGAGATCGCGCAACTCGCGGAGAAACGGCTGCGCCAAGGCCACCAAATCAACGCGGGATCGGCTCAATTCTGCGAGACGTGGGATCAGGGGTCCAATGCGATACACATGCTCGCTCTCGTCCACCAAACCCACGGCTGAAAGTGTGGCGAGTAAGCGATGAACAACGCTCTTCGGTAGCCCCACCTCTCGCGTTAAGTCCGCAAGGCCCCACTCAGGGCGCTGAAGAAACGCCTGCAAAACCGTTGCGGCGCGGCCAACCGACCGCAGGCCGGCTTCGCTCTCGATTGGGTTTTGACCAGCCAAAATCAGACGGCCTTTCATTCCACTGTGTGGGACGGCCTGACACCAATTGGAATGCTAGTCGGGTGAGTCAAGGCGTGTCAACCTCGAGCAATGCAAGCCCGATAAAGGGCGTTCATCACCTCAACGCCGACGCCTGCGCTGACCGGTTTCAAACTGCTTGAGATCCGTGCATGACGACTGCCTTCTCCGAAGAGATCGCCCCTTATAGGAGGCTGCACCGCGTCGATTCCGCTTTGGGTTACGGAGGATCGCGGAATTCACCTTAAAGAAGACTTCAAAACACAGATCGCTCTCTGGCTCGCAGCCGATCAGAGGGCGGGCGTCCCGGAGGTGCATCGACGGCAACTGTTGTTACGGGCTGGAAGCTTGGACAATCCTGAACAGACGGCTCGTTCTGCTCTGGTTGTCCATGGATTGCACGATTCTCCCAAAGCGATGACGAAGTTGGCGGAGCCTGTGTACCTGGTCGCGGGTCATCATCGGACGGCCAGATATGGTCCTACGGCGGATTGGGCGGTGGACTTGGTGCCGCCGCCTGATGCGGCGCTGGAGCCTCGGCGGTAGGGCGAGCTGGGCAATGAACAGTATGCACGTTCGCATCAGTTCGACCGCGCCAATTCCTTAAGCATCTGCTTCGCAATCACTTCTACTGTCGCGAAGTCGGCTAAAAGCTGAAAGTGGAATCCGACCGCGCCCTTGTCGTCCTGAAGCGTGTGTTTCATCACGGGCTGAAACGCGCCGAGCTTCAGTTGTTCCTCTTTCAGACACTGGTATTCGCGGGCATCGCGAGTTGCGAGTAGCCGAGCTTCGAGCACTTGATATGCAGAGGCGTTTTCGTCCGGGACGATATAAGGTGCGATGTAGAGCGGTATGCGATGCGCCAGAGCATCCCTGTACTCGACGATATAATCAAACCACGGGTCCAACTTACGAAGAATAATGCTGCGTCCCCGGTGAGAAGGTTGATCTGACAGTCTTGCATTTCGGGACCAGCCCGACCCAGTTACGTTCGATGTCGAGCTCTCTCTCGCTCACCCAGATCCAGGCGAGGTTGTCGATCGCCCTGAAGACGTTCATCACGAATGCCTGGATGCAGACCGTCGCGTCCATCAATGTGGACCTTTCCGGCAGGATGTCTTCGTCCGGCGGAATCAGGTTGAACACCCGCTCGATGCAGTGATGCATCGTGCTCACTCAGGTGGCTTTGCGACCGTCTGCTTCTAGGAAGAAGATGAGGAACAGCGGACATGAAATTCTCTGCGACGCCGAATGGTTCAGCGCCAATCCAAGCCGTTCCGTGTGCTAAGCGATCGGTGTTGGGCGACTGCCTATCGTCAAGCTGCGACCAAGACGGCGCAGCCGGCATCGCTTATTCCGTTCGGAAGGCCCGATCTTCGGTCTTTATCGGTCGCTACCCCCGCTGCTTGCCATGGTGGCTTAGGCGGCAAGCGCATCGCGTACAGCACCTGGCGTCACGCCCATTGCGGCCCGAAAGGTAGCCACAAAGTGGGCAGGGGTCGAGAAGCCCACCTTGTCTACGACGTCACCGATGGGAATCTGCGCAACACGCAAGAGCGAGACAGCACGATCCATACGGCGGCGAACAAGATATTTGTGTGGCGCGCTGCCGGTGTGCTGGCGGAGCGCGCGCACGAAGTGAGTGACGTTGAGGCTGACGATGTCGGCCATCTGAGCGAGTGTTGGTGAACTGACCTCGTCCAGCGCCGTCTCGATCAGCGCCTCCACATGGCGAAACGCAGCCGGCGCGAGACCACCGCGGAACAGCGCCGACGGTGTCTCGATCCGGCCCCGCCACTGAGTCGCGTGTTGCTCGATACGGAGAGCTAGCGCGTGCAGATGCTCCTTCACCATGAGCGCATCGCCGGGCCCGCACCGAGCGCTGCCGACCAAGACCCGTGCACTAATGCCGGGCAACGTGCCCAAGCAAACGCACGTCGACCTCTTCTGGCGCTCGGTATGGAAGCGCAGCCAAAAAGCCCTGCGTGCCGCGTGTGCATTCGCTCCGAAAGCAGCAACGCCGACGCTCATCGCGCCGGGCCATATCAGTATTACTGCCGTGCCCACCCCCACGTGTCAGCGGCCTCGATCAACAACTCGGGGGGCGGGCGAAGAGCAAGAACGGCAAGACCGGCAGAAGCGGCCGCCAGCTGAACGAAAAGAGCTTTGCATGCACGATCGGGCGCGGGCGGATAAAAGCGTTGCGCTGCTTCCGAATTCGCCCGGCGGTCTCGTCGACGAACCGATTTTGCGTGAGCGCAATGCCGACAGCCAGGAAGAGATCGATCCACGGCAAGAGACGGACCGCCGATTGCAGCTGCCAATTCTGCCGCGCCTGACGCCGGTATCACTAGGCCACGGCGAAGCGCGATCGTGACGGCGACAGTTGCCACCGCAACGGCCAATATCTGAGCCGAAGCTGCTACCAAGCCGGCACGAAATAGCCGTCGCATCTTCCCCCCGGTCAGATCACTCCGGATTTCAGATTCGCGGACTATAGAAGCGCTAGCAGGCCTTTCAGGATGTCGTCCAATGGGGACGGAGCACAGCCCGGTATGCGCCCGCGCCAACTCGGACTACTCGCGGGACGCCGCCCATAAGAGCGTAGCTTTCTACGAAACAACCCCCATTCAGGGTACAGTCTCCGATTGCCACCACGTTGGGCTCGGGAGTTGCCGCGTTGTCCGCTCAAGCGCCGACGGATCTCATACCGGATAACGGCAAGGCAGGCTTCGTCCAAACGAGCTTGCGCGAGCGGGCATGCCCGCGCTTACGGCAGCTCAGACGAACGCACAGCAAAGCTGCCTTGATGGCTTCATGGCTACAATCGGCACAGACCTCATGACAGCATCGGCTCCAAGCCGACCATCACCCGCTTCTCACAGGCCGGAACAATCTGTTGAGGCTCCACACCTAGCTAATGGCCGAACCTAGCGGCCTCGCCGTCTAAATAGGGGATTTCCTGCTCCGGGGCGGGACTCTCGATCGTTTGGGCAGGTACGCCCAAGCTGCGCCCCGTCGTGCCAACCGGGCTCGCTCGGTTTGAAATTCGGCCCCCTTTTGCAGAGACGCCTCGCCGACGCCGGAGTTTGCACGAGAGCCGTTGAACCCCAAGAATACATGTATTAAGCTTGAGTCGTTCATGCTCCAATATCAGGCGTGATGGTTCACATATGATAACTGCTGCACAATTGCGAGCGGCGCGCGCTTTGGCTTCGCTCGATCAGCGAGCTTTGGCCGAAGTCGCAGGCCTGTCCGTGCCCACAATCCAGCGCATGGAGGCCAGCGATGGGGTCATACGCGGCAATGTCAATTCACTGACCAAGCTGGTCAGCGCCCTGGAGAATGCTGGCGTCGAATTAATTGGCGAAGGCGCCTCCAGTCCCGGAGGCGGGAGGGGCGTGCGCCTACGAAATGCGACCGCCGTCGCGCCCCCTGTGGTCACGCGCGGGAGCGCGGGCCACAAAGGCGACTTCTGATGGCGATCGCACTTTTTTTGCTGTGCGATGCGGCTCTGCTTCTTCTCGCTCCAGTTGCGGTTCTGTTGCGCCGCAGCTCGGCCGCCACGCCGATCGTCTATGGCGGCGCCCTCGTCCTTTCGCTCGTTTTGCTGGCCGGCGCGCTCGTCCATATGCTCGGCCAGGCTTCTCCGGCGGCCATTGTCCTGCCGGTCGGCCTGCCTTGGCTGGGCGCCAATTTTCGGCTTGACGCCCTGTCGGCGTTCTTCCTTGTCGTGATCAATCTTGGAGCCGCGGCGGCGAGCCTTTACGGCCTCGGCTACGGACATCACGAGCACGAGCCGCAGCGCGTGCTGCCGTTCTTTCCGGCCTTCCTGGCGGGCATGAACCTCGTCCTCCTGGCCGATGACGCGTTCACTTTCCTGGCGTCATGGGAGTTCATGTCGCTGGCCTCCTGGGCGCTTGTGATGGCGCATCATCAGGAGCGGGACAATACACGGGCAGGCTTCGTCTATGTTGTCATGGCGAGCCTTGGGGACCATGGCGCTGCTGCTCGCCTTCGGGCTGCTCGCCGGGCCGACCGGCGGCTATGCTTTTGCGGCAATGCGGGTGAACGGCGTGACGCCGGGCCTCGCCGCTCTCGTGCTTGGACTTGCGTTGGTAGGCGCCGGGTCGAAGGCTGGCCTTGCCCCGCTGCACGTCTGGCTGCCACTCGCGCATCCCGCCGCGCCAAGCCACGTGTCCGCCTTGATGAGCGGCGTCATGACCAAGGTCGCGGTCTATGGCTTTGTGCGCATCGTCTTCGATCTATTGGGGACGCCGGCCTGGTGGTGGGGCGCCTCTGGTCATGGCGCTGGGCGCCGGGACCGCCGTGCTCGGCGTCCTGCATGCGTTGATGCAAAACGACCTCAAGCGCGTCCTCGCCTATAGCACGATCGAGAATATCGGCCTCATCTTCGCGGGTCTGGGCTTCGCCCTCGCGTTCAAGGCTAACGGCTTCGCCGCCGCCGCGGCGCTGGCGACGACGGCGGCGCTCTTTCACGTGCTCAACCACGCAATTTTCAAGAGCCTATTGTTCTTTGGCGCAGGCGCCGTCCTGACCTCGACGGGAGAGCGCGGCATGGAGCAGCTCGGCGGCCTCCTCAACCGAATGCCGGCGACTGGGCTCTTCGTCCTTGTCGGCGGCCGCGGCGATCTCCGCGCTGCCGCCGCTGAACGGCTTCGCCTCGGATTGGCTCTTGCTGCAATCGATCCTGCTGAGCCCGGAGCTCCCCCACTGGGGGCTGAAAATCCTGGCGCCTGCCGTCGGCGCCACGCTGGCGCTTGCCGCGGCGCTCGCGGCGGCCTGCTTCGTGCGCGTGTTCGGCGTCGCCTTTCTGGGCCGTCCAAGGAGCGCGTCGGCGGAATCCGCCCGCGAGGTCGACACGATATCGGTCTCAGCGATGGGAATTCTCGCCGGCCTTTGCCTGCTCGCGGGCATTTTTCCCGCATTCGTCATCGATAAGCTTGCGCCCGCTGTCCAAGGCCTCACGGGAGCCCAAATGCCGACGCAGGAGGGAATTCCCTGGCTCTCCATCGCGCCGATCGCCGAGAGCCGCAGCTCCTACAATGGCCTTCTCGTCTTCGTCTTCATCGCGGCCTCCGCCTCGCTCACCGCCTTTGCGATCCATCAGATCGCCTCCAATAAGCTTCGGCGCGCGCCGGCCTGGGATTGCGGCTTTCCCGACGCCGATCCGGCTACGCAATATACCGCCGAAAGTTTCGCCCAACCGATCCGGCGCGTGTTCGGCGCCTTTGCATTCCGCGCTCGTGAGCGCGTCGACATGCCGGCGCCGGGAGAAATGCGGGCCGCCCATCAGAGCGTCGCGATGCATGACCTCGTCTGGGAGTTCTTCTATCTCCCCGTTGTCCGCGGCGTCGAGTTTCTCAGCCTGCGCTTAAATCATCTGCAATTCCTCACCATCCGTCAGTATCTGAGCGTCGTGTTCGGCGCGCTGGTGTCCCTCCTGCTGTTTCTGGCGTCATGGCCCTGATCAGCGATCTTTCCACACAGATCCTGCAGATGCTGCTGGTTCTGGCGCTGGCGCCTCTGCTGACGGGCTTCGTGCGCAAGGTGAAGGCTCGTCTGCTGCGCCGGCAGGGTCCGCCGCTCTTGCAGCCTTACCGCGATCTTGTCCGGCTGGCGCGCAAGGAGGCGGTGGTCGCTCATAGCGCCTCGTGGTTGTTCCGCTTCGTCCCCTATCTCGTGTTCGCCGCGACCTGGGTCGCCGCCGCCCTCGTTCCCACCTTTGCGACGGGGCTTTTGTTCAGCTGGTCCGCCGACCTGATCGCCATCATCGCGCTGCTCGGCAGCGCTCGGTTCTTCCTCGCTCTGGCGGGCATGGACATTGGAACGAGCTTCGGCGGCCTCGGCTCCAGCCGTGAAGCGATGTTCGCGACCCTGGCCGAGCCGGCGATGATCATGATCGTCTTCACGCTCGCGCTGGTGGCCGGCTCGACGCAACTCTCGACCGTGGCCGGATTCATGACGTCGCCCGCGGTCGGTCTGCGCGTGTCGCTCGGCATGGCGCTCATCGCGCTCGTCATTGTCGCGATCGCCGAGAACGGACGCATTCCGGTCGACAATCCGGCGACGCATCTCGAGCTCACGATGGTGCACGAGGCGATGGTGCTGGAATATTCGGGACGCCACCTCGCGCTGATCGAACTCGCGTCCTGGCTCAAGCTCCTGCTCTACGTTTCCTTGATCGCCTGCGTCTTCGCTCCATGGGGGCTCGCTCACGAGGACGAGGGCCTCGCCGCGCATGCGATCGGGATCCTCGCCTATCTCGGCAAGCTCGCCGTCGCGGGCGTGTTGCTCGCCCTGTTCGAGACGACCATCGCCAAGATGCGCGTCTTCCGCGTCCCCGATTTTGTCGGAGTGGCCCTCATGCTTGGCTTCCTCGCGGTGTTGCTGCGCTTTGTTTCGGCGAGCCTCTGATGAAAGGTCTTGCCTTCGACCTCGCCCATCTGCTCGCCGGCGGCCTCGTGCTCATCAGCTTCATGCTGCTCTATCAGAACCGCCTTTATTCGCTTCTCAACGTCTTCGCGCTGCAGGCAGTCGTCCTGTCGCTGTCGGTCGCCTGGCAAGCCTATGTCCAGGGCGCGCCGCATCTCTACGTGACCGCGGCGATCGCCCTCGTCTTCAAGGCGCTGATCATCCCGATCGCCCTGCACCGGATCATCGCCCGCCTCGGCATTCACCGCGAGGTGGAGGTCGTCGGCAGCCTCGGCCCCATCATGATCCTCGGCATGGGGCTTGTCGCGCTGTCGATGGTCGTGATGCTGCGCGTCACGGCCGACGCCGATCCGCTCGGCCGCGAGGACCTCGCCTTCGCGCTCTCGGTCGTGATGCTTGGCCTCCTCATGATGGTGACGCGCCGCAACGCCGTGAGCCTGGTCGTCGGCTTCATGTCCTTGGAGAACGGCCTGATCCTCGCGGCCACCGGCGCCAAGGGAATGCCGTTGGTGGTTGAAATATCGGTCGCCTTCTCGGTGCTCGTCGCCTTCATTGTCATCGGCGTGTTCCTGTTTCGCATTCGCGAGCGTTTCGAGACAATCGACATCCAGGCGCTCGACCGGTTCCAGGGAGCGCGGCGATGAATGCGTTCGTTCCGGACGGCGTTGCGCTGATCCTCGCCATCCCCGCGGCGACCGCGGCGATCCTCGCTTTGACGCCAGGTTATTGGCTATCGGCGCGCCTGAATGTGCTCTCGTCCCTTCTGACATTCCTTGCGGCTTTGTCGCTGTTCGTTCGCAAGCCGGACGCAGGCCCTTACATTCTGGTCGACGATCTCAACATCGTCTTCATCGTCCTCAACACGTTCGTCGCCTTCACCACGAGCGTCTTCAGCGCGAGCTACATCGCCCATGAGCTGGAGATCGGGCGGCTCACGCCCATTCAGCTCCGCTTCTATCATGCGATGTACCAGCTGCTGCTGTTCGGAATGAACCTTGCTCTCGTCGCCAACAATATCGGCCTCATGTGGGTGGCGATCGAGATGGCCACTTTGACCACCGTGCTGATGGTTGGAATCTATCGCACGCCTGAGGCGATCGAGGCGGCGTGGAAATATTTCATCCTCGGCAGCGTCGGCATCGCGCTCGCCCTCTTCGGCACCATTCTCGTCTATATGGCCGCGCGCCCCGTCGTCGGCGAAGGGCTGGACGGGATGGTGTGGACGGTGCTCATCGCGCATGTCTCGGCCTTCGATCCCGCGCAACTCAATCTGGCGTTCGTGTTCCTGATGCTGGGCTACGGCACCAAAGTGGGCCTCGCGCCATTGCACGCCTGGCTGCCCGACGCTCATGCCGAAGGCCCCACGCCGATCTCGGCGGTTCTGTCCGGTCTCTTGCTGAACGTCGCGCTATACGCCGTGCTTCGCTTCAAGCTCCTGCTCGACGGCAACCCGGGAGCGATCGCTCCGGGTCCGCTCATGGCGATCCTCGGTCTCGTCTCGCTCGTATTCGCCGCCTTCATGCTCTACCGGCGCCGCGACATCAAACGAATGTTCGCTTATTCGTCGATCGAGCATATGGGGATCATCGCCTTTGCTTTTGGCATTGGCGGCCCGCTCGCCAATTTCGCGGGCCTTCTGCACATGATCATGCACAGCCTGACGAAGTCGGCGATCTTCTTCACCGTCGGTCACATATCGCAGGTCAAGGGCACGCAAAAGATCGCCGATATCAGAGGCCTGACCGTGACGCATCCGATGCTCGGCTGGGGCCTGGTCATCGGCGTTTTCGCCATCGCCGGATTGCCGCCGTTCGGCATGTTCATGAGCGAGTTCCTGGTCGTGAGCTCGACCTTCGCGCGCGCGCCATGGCTCGCGATCCCGCTTGTCGGCGGTCTGCTTGTCGCTTTCGGCGCGCTCTTGCTGCGGCTCCACGGCATGGCTTTCGGGAAGCCGAGCGGCGATGTCGGGCCGATCAAGGCGTCCAGCCTGCCGATCGGCGCGCATTTCGCTCTGGTCCTGATGGCCGGAATCTGGCTGCCGCCGTCACTGGTCGCCTGGTTTCAGCATGTCGCAAGCCTTCTTCGTTGACCGGTGAAGAGATCATGCCGACACTGATCGATGACTGGTCCGGCGCGCATGACGGGCATGAGGGCCGGCCCTGGCCGCGCCGCGTGGTGGACGGCGACCTGTGGCGGGATCTTGCGTGTCAACTTGGCGACGGTCTTTTGACCATGGCCGGACTATGGGGCGACGCTGGCATGGTCCATATGGCGTTGCTGGATGCTACCCGCGGCGAACTCGCCATCGCCAGCTTGGCCTGCGAAGGTGGAAAGTTTCCGTCGGTCGGGGCTTATCACGCCCCAGCGATTCGCCTTGAGCGCGCGATACGGGATTTGTTCGGGTATGACCCGGTCGGCGCGCCGGATCCGCGGCCCTGGCTGGACCATGGACGATGGCCGGTCCTCGCGCCGCTTGGCGCTCGAACGCCATCGTCCGCTACTGTTGCGCCGTACTCTTTCCTGTCGGCCGAGGGAGAAGGGCTGCATCAAATTCCGGTCGGCCCAGTCCATGCCGGCATTATAGAGCCTGGGCATTTTCGTTTTCACGCAGGCGGCGAGACGATCGTCCGCCTGGAGGAACGGCTGGGCTATACGCACAAGGGCGTCGAGGCGACTGATGGCCGGCGCTTCGCTCGACCGCGCGGCGCGACTGGCGGCCCGGACGTCCGGCGACAGCACGGTCGCCTATTCGATCGCCTTCTCGCAAGCGGTCGAAAGCGCCCTCGGCGTCGAGGTCCCCGGCCGCGCGATATGGCTGCGCGCGTTGATGGCGGAACTGGAGCGCATCGCAAACCACCTCGGCGATATCGGCGCAATTTGCAACGACGCTTCGTTTGCTCTGATGCATGCTCACACCGGCGTGCTACGCGAGCGTGTGTTGCGCGCGGCTCACGCCTGCTTCGGCCACAGGCTGATGATGGATGTCGTCGCGCCAGGCGGGACGAACGCCGATCTGACGTCGTCGGGCGTAGCGCTTATTCGAGAACTTATGGCCAATGTACGCGACGCCTTTCCGGCCGTTGATCGAACTCTACGACAACACGACCTCCCTTCAGGATCGGACCGTCGGCACGGGGGTGCTTCGCCCGGAATTGGCGCGCCAATATGGCTGCGGCGGGTTTGTCGGGCGCGCGTCTGGGCGATCCTTCGACGCACGCCGGGATTTCGCCTACGCGCCGTATGATCAGCTCGAGTTCGAGACGCCCGTTCTCGTTGAGGGGGATGTCAACGCAAGAGTCTGGATCCGAATTCGCGAAATCCAACAGAGCCTCCGACTCATCGACCAGATCCTGGACCGCATGCCTTCGGGAGAAATTCGGGCCGAGGTCGCCGTCGTCGGCGAGCTGCGCGAGGGCCTCGCCCTGGTCGAGAGCTTTCGCGGCGACATTCTGGTCTGGGTTCGGTTGGGTGCGGACGGCGGCGTCGAGCGCTGCCACCTGCGCGACCCGTCGTGGTTTCAATGGCCTCTGCTGGAAGCGGCGATCGAGGGCAATATCGTGGCGGATTTTCCGATCTGCAACAAATCCTTCAATTGCTCCTATTCCGGGCACGACCTCTAGGTCTGGACCATGCGCAGAACTCTGTTTGAAAGCGTGACGCGGCCGCCGTTGACGGAACCCGCGCCCGCCTCGACCGATCCTGAATTGGTGGCGCTCGCCGCTGAAATCAAAAGCGCGGCGGGTTCGAGACTGGGGCGAAGCCTGGCGATCCGGCATGTCGACGCCGGCTCCTGCAACGCCTGCGAGCTCGAAATTCATGCGCTCTCCAATGCGTTCTACGATATCGAGCAATTCGGATTCAGGTTCGTCGCGTCTCCGCGCCACGCCGACGTTCTCCTGGTCACCGGTCCAGTCACCCGGAACATGCAGGAAGCCCTGCGCCGAACCTATGACGCGACGCCGGCCCCCAAATGGGTCGTCGCCGCGGGCGGCTGCGCGCTCGACGGCGGCCTCTATGCGGGGAGCTATGCCTGCTCCGATGGCCTCGCCGCCGTGATCCCGGTGGACTTGCTCATACCGGGCTGCCCGCCAACCCCGACGGCGCTCCTCAAGGGCTTGCTCGCGCTGATGGCGAGAAGCACCCGCTGATTGGCTTACGTCTGTCGGATCGAACCCCCTTGTCGGAACAAGAGCTGTGCGAAACGATGCGCTAAGGGCGAACGAAAGTTGAACGCTAGGCTGCCGCTTGGGCGAGAAGGGCGACAAGTCGTCCACGAGTAAATTCCTGTCAAATTGATGTACTCCCACCCCAGGTGCGAATGGCGCTGACGACGAGATTGAGGCCGGAGGCCTCGCCCAGCGACGTCAATGTTCCGGGGAGACTGTGGCAGTCGTCTAGCGTCCTCAACGAACTGTCGCGGAATTGCGATAAGGTATTGGACTCTGAGCAGCCGGCCGCTTCCGGCAGGGCAGGGGTGACGGATGGGCGCGGACAACGAGCGGTCGGTCTTCACGGCGAGCCGCCGCAGGCTTCTGACCGCTTTGAGCCTCGGGTCGGGGGCGCTGGCCGCCGCGGCCCTGAATATCGCACCAGACGCGCGCGCCGCGATCCTCGCCAATTCCTCGCCTGCCTCGGCAGGAGCGCCGCCTGTGGCGGGGCTCCATCTTCAGGTCGGCGCGGACGCTATCGACTGAGATCATCGTCTCGTGGCATACGCCGCAGCCTGTCGCCAATCCACGCGTCGCGCTTGGCCGCCTCGATGGGAGGTTAGAGGGCACGGCCATCGCGAGGCTGGCCAGCTACGTGGACGCCAAGTCGAGCCAGACGGTGTGCGCCTGGCATGCGAAGCTCGCCGGCTGGATCCCAATTCCGTCTACATGTATGCCGCCGTCCATGATGGCGCAGCGCCGGAATTTTGAACCTTCCGGACGGCGCCGCGTGGCCGGGAGGTCTTCACCTTCATAAGCTTCGGCGATCAGGGCACACCGACTGTTGGCAAAAGGTTCGATCCGCCAGCCGGGGTGACGCTGCGGAGACCACTATTCATCAACGACAATCTCGGGTCTCCCGCGGCGGGCGACACGACGCTTGGCGTCGAGTGGATTCGTCCGCTGTTCCACCTGTTCAACGGGGACCTATGCTACGCCAGCCTTGCAGACGACCCGGTTCGCACCTGGCGGGATTTCTGGGAGAACAATTCCCGCAGCGCGCGCGACCGTCCCTGGATGCCCTCGCCCGGCAATCACGAGAACGAACTCGGCAACGGGCCGATCGGCTACCAGGCTTATCAGACCTATTTCTCGGTGCCGGAGGCGGCCGGGCAGACGGATGTGACGCGCGGGCTCTGGTATGCCTTCACCGCGGGCTCTGTACGGGTGGTCTGCATCGCCAATGACGACGTTGCCTATCAGGACGGCGGGAATTCCTACATCCGCGGCTATTCGGCGGATGCTCAGAAGGTATGGCTGGAAAGCGAGCTCGCCGCGACGCGCGCCAACCGCGAAATCGACTGGATCGTGATCTGCATGAACCAGGTCGCGATTTCGACGGCCGACAGGTTCAATGGCGCGGACCTTGGCATCCGTGAGGAATGGCTGCCGCTATTCGACAAATATGGGGTCGACCTCGTGGTCTGTGGGCACGTGCATCACTACGAACGTTGCCATCTGATCCGTGGCTGCGAATTCGAACCGGACGCTGACTCCGATCCCGCGATCGACGGCGATCGACATCATCGACACCACCAAGGGCGCCGTGCATATGGTGCTCGGCGGCGGCGGTACGTCGCTGCCGTCCAACGAACTATTCTTCGACCCGCCGCAATGCCGGGTGATCGTGTCGGTCGGGCCGCCCGATCCGGCGACCGGCAAGCGGCTGCCGGTCTATGTGAGGGAGGTCGGCGGTGCGCAGCGCCGCGCCTATGGTTTCGCCGCATTCACCGTCGATCCCGGCTCGCAGCCTGGCGGCGAGACGACCATCAAAGTCGCCTACTACGACGTCATCGGCCCGGATGGCCGGCTCTCGCCTCGAGACTTTCACCCTCCGCCGCCCGCGACGCGATTGAGAGGCAGGTGTGAAATCGGCGCCATGAGTTGCCCCCTCTGTCCATCATTTTCAATGGGGTACCGCGCCGATCGGCGCTAAGATCCCGCCGATGGGGCGGGCGCCCTCCGACGGCATCGATGTGCCAAGGTCGTGGAGTTGAGGACCGCGACGAGAGGAGAGGGCGTCCATCGAGGAAGTTAGCATCATCGGGCTCGATCTGGCGAAGAACGTCTTTCAAGCGCATGGCGCGAGAGGGGACGGATCGACGGCGTTCCGGAAGAAGATATCCCGGGCGAAGGTGCTCTCGTTTTTCGCTTCCGCTCCCAAGTGCGTTGTCGCGATGGAAGCCTGCGTCAGTTCGCACCATTGGGCGCGGCAGATCGGCGCGTTGGACCATGAGGTGCGGCTCATTGCGCCGATCTATGTGAAGTCCTTCGTGAAGCGAAACAAGAACGACGCGGCCGATGCCGAGGCGATCGGCAAAGCACGCCGGAAGTTGTGCGGCAAGTTCCTCCACCTGGCTCATCCCTCGGCCCTTTCGCCAAGTTTAAGATGGTATCGGGTATGCCGTAGCTCCCCCGTGCGGCCCAGCGCGCCCTTCTCGACAAGGTCTTGAAGATCGCGTGTTGCGGTGGCGCGCGACGTGCCGGTGATGGTGAAGTAGTTCTCTGCCGAAAGTCCGCCTTTGAAGCCGTCGATGCCTTCCCTGAACATCCGGGCGATCAGCTTCGCCTGCCGCTCATTGAGCTGATCGCGCAGGCGTTCGTAGAACTTTGCCTTGGCAATATAGAAATCGACGCGCCTGATCGTAATCGATTGGGCTTCGGTGACCGTGCGGGCGAAATAGGTCAGCAGTCCGTGACTTCCATCTCCTTGTTGTTGCGCTCCAATGCCGCGTAATAGTCCTTGCGCTTGCGTTCAATCGTGTAAGCGAGCGCGATAAGGCTGGGATGGCTGAGGTTTTGGGCCAGGGACTTTTCCGCGAGGGTGCGTCCGATACGGCCATTGCCATCTTCGAAGGGATGGATGCATACGAAATACAGGTGTGCGAGCCCGGCGCGCGTGAGTACAGGCAGCGGTGTTGTGCCTCGCGGTGCGGTGTCGTTGAACCACGCGACGAAGCGCTGCATCTCGTCCGGGACGATCTTCGATGGCGGCGCTTCGAAATGCACAGTCGGCTGGTAGGTGCGGCCGGAGACGACCTGCATGGGATCGTCGTGCGTGCGATAGCCGCCGATGGTCTTGATGGACGTGTCGCCGCTCAGGAGCAGCCTGTGCCATGCGAACATGGTCGCGTCGGCCAGTAAGTCCCGAGAAATGCTCGTAGAGATCGACCATCATTTTCGAGATGCCGCGCTCTGCGGGCGGGATGTTGGCGGCTTTAGGTCCGAGGCCGAACTGGTGGCGCAGCGAGGACTGGACGCTGCCGCGGTTGAGGATTTCGCCCTCGATCTCAGAAGTCTTGACCGCTTCCTCGCTGATCAATTCGACGCGCAGGGCATTCTGGTCGTCCGCCCCGACATGGCGGAAAACCCCCATGAACTCGCCGGATTGCAGCAAAAACTGCTGCTCCAAAGCCTCCAAGGCCATGGGATCAAATGTGAATTCAGGCCAATCCGGCTGTTCCCAGTTCCAGGTCATGAGTTATAGAATCGACTCCCATAACTCATGATAGGTCGACTGGGCGAGCTATAGCAACATAATCTATAGCTCATCGAGTGCAAACTTCAGCCATGCATACCAACGTATGCGTGTTTTGCAGATAGCCGACCACGAGACGTGTAGCCTCGTCGACGAGCCTTCGAACCGCTTCGTCAGAGAGTTTTCAGGACTGTCCAGAACGGCTCTATGCGACAGCGCCTCTATCGTTGTCACGCACACGAACGTCGCCAGGTGTCATTCGGCGAGGGTCTCAGCGCCGACCGGCGCGATAGAACATTGAAATGATAGACTGGGGTGGATCAACTCGTGGCGCCAATTCAGACCTATCTGTTCCTGCTCTGCATAAGGATCTCGGCTATTGCGCTTGCGGCGCGGCGGCGCAGGGTCGTCGTCCACGCATAACGTCGCTGGCCAATTCCGCTCTTGATTGACCGCACCTGTCTTTTAAAAAGTTACCACTGACGCAAAACCGTCATCCAATCGTCCGTCTCGTCCTCGGCTGGCTCCTCAATTTCAGCGAGAGAACAACTTCGATCGCCTTCATGGGTCTTATTGTTGCGGGCGCTTGCCTAGCCCGTAGACGCTCAGCCAAGGCCAAGGGTCTGGCGGCGGCGTCTGATCGCGCGGCGGCGACACCATAGCGGCCCAGCGCGCCTCTGCCGCTTCCAAGAGCGGGATCATCGACCATGCTGCCTCGTCCACTTCGTCGGGAGGAGGATCTGCGGTCAGCGGATCAGATGTGGCGGGCGGACCGTCCTCTGGCGACGTTTCGATTTCTTCACCGAGATTCGCGGTGTTGATTGTTTCCCCCTCGGCGCGATTTTTCTGCGAACTCCATGCTCCGAGATATGACCGCGCAAGCGGCGAGTTCAAGCTTACGCATACAGCGAGACGAACGCGATCAAATTGGCCCTGCGGACGACGCCCGGCGAGCGCAGGCGAAGCGGCGATGAGCGCCGCCATGGTCAACGTCGGTCTCATGAGGGAAAGCCGATTCCCAATTCGAAACGTGACGGCTCAATGCCTACGCTTATGCCACCGTTGTTGCAACCGTAAGGTTGTTGCAACGGACCGCGGCTCGCGGGCTCGCCGCTTGTTGTTTAGCCGTTCCTCTTTGCATTACGCGGCCTCCCTCGCGCAGCCCCTGCGGCGACGGTGAGGCGGACCATTTGAAATGAGCGCTTCCGGACCGGTCGGCGTCTCGCTGACCTCGACTTTCGGCTCAACGTCCGCGCGCCGGCACGCGCCCACGGGTTAAGGGAACCTTAAAGGAAGTGGCGCAAGCTTGGTCGAGCGCCCAGCCATCTTGGAGCAATCAGATGGATGATGTTCCCGAGCAAGCGGGTCCTTCGGTCATAGCGGACGAGGCATCGTTAGGGTCGAAAGCAGGGACGGCTGCAATCGGCCTCGGATGTCTCAGTTGGACTAAGGCAGCCGCGGCGCATAGCAGGGGAGCACCGCTCAAACGCTATGGTCCTCCCGCGGCGCTGACGGCTGGCCTGTTTGGTCTCGCGTGCCTGGGGTGGTCCAATATCCAACGTCCCACGCCGACCCTGCCGAGGGTCGAGATCAACCTTCCGGCACAGAAAACCACCGAGGAATCCCACGCCCGAAGGGCGGAAGCCGAGGCAATGCGCGCCGCTCAAAGCCTCAACGCGGAGGAAGTTAGCGCCGCTGAACCGGTGAAACCGGGTCTTAAGGCGGCGAAGTACGAAGCCAGCGCTAGCATTGTCGAGGCCGCCCGCAAGACGAGTCCCTTGCCACCCAAACCCGTGGAGAAGCTTGCTGACGGAGGCGAAAGGGTCGATCGAATTGGATTGAAGATCGCGGCGCTGCTCGCTGTCGATCCAGTCGTCGATCGCTCAGTATCCGCAACGCTGGCGCGAAGACGAGAACAAAGAGTTCGCCACGACGCCTTCGATCCATCGCAACATCCCAACGCGCCGGGCGCTCCCCGCCCCGCTCGGAGCCATTCGCTCGACGGCGCCGGCGAACGAAGGGGGGCGCCGACTACGCATACGGGCAACCGGCCAACTAATCGCGAGCTTGGTCATGCGGGTAAGGCGCGGGCAAAACTCGGCGCGACACTAATCGCCCAGAAGGTTAAGTGGTCTCTTGTTAGGCCGTCCCGCAATAGAGCCTTAACGAAATCCGGCATGCGGAATTCTTAAGTTTCGTACCGCTCCAGACGCTGCTTCGGGTCGAGAGCGCTCGGCCATCCCCGCGATTCTCGGAGTCCGCGTCCCAACAGGAGGCGACGCTTACTCGGGCGTGAGTTCGGCTATGAGGCCGTCGCTCCAGCCGTACTTGGTATCAAAGAGTGCCTTCACCGTGGCGGCGAGCTCAGGCTCGCGGTCGCTGTGCACGACGCGCGCGATGGCGTTGAATTCGGCGTCGCCGACCCGGACCTTGACCTGCGGCTGCGACTGGATGTTGCGCACCCAGTTGGCGCTCTCGCGCTCGGCAACAAGGTAGAAGTGCCCGCCGTGCTCGGTGAACCAGATCTCGACTTTACGCGACTGACCCGTGACGCGGCCGGTGGTGGTCAGGTAGAGGTACATGGACACTATCGGACTACCAGCATATCACTTACCGGTGCCATGCCAACTCATTTGCCGCGCCATCGAAAGAGCGATCCGCTGCGGCGCAAGCACCGCATTTGGCCTACGCCCGCTTTCTCGCGCTTCGCGCCCATTCGTTCGTTGACCCTTGAAGGCAGCTCAGGGTCGATTGTGTGGAAAAACTCGCAAAATGACCGGTCGCGAAAATCTCGATTTCGCGCGCCGA
>CAVXVE010000070.1:0-143838 GCA_963764955.1 uncultured Alphaproteobacteria bacterium
CTGTAGGGCGGTTGTTGAATTGGCCCGGTTTTACACGAGTGGCGCGCTGAGCCGGGCCGCCGCCCCACAGGTCTCGCCAGGCCGGGCTTGCCTTAGCCTCCCACAGATGCCCGGCGCACGCGAGGAAGGGCGCGGGCGCCTGAGGTTTTCGGCCTGCGGGACGTCGCGCGGCCCAGCTCGGGGGCGCGGCCGTCTGGTCAATCTCATGCTGACGGACGCGGCGTTCGGCCGTATGCTCCTGAGCAAGCCAAAGCGCGACCCGGGAGGAGCAACCCATGAACGTTCAGGCCAAGCAGACGAAGCCCGCCGAACCAGCGGCGCCGATGGGCAAATTGCCATGCCGCCGAAATTCGACAATCCCGCTGACGAGCGGCTGCACGGCAAGCAGCGGCTCGCGGCCGGGTTCCGGCTGTTCTCGAAGTTCGGCTTCGACGAAGGGGTGGCGGGCCACATCACGATGCGCGACCCGGAGTTTCTGGACACCTTCTCGGTCAATCCGTTCGGCGTCCATTTCAGTCAGGTGAACGTGTCCAACCTGATTCGTTGCGACCATCATGGCAACGTCGTCGAGGGCGACCTCCCGGTCAACACGGCGGCCTTTGCGATTCATTCGCGCGTCCACTCCGCCCGTCCGACGCGATCGCCGCCGCCCATTCGCACTCTACCTACGGACGGGCGTTTTCGACGCTCGGACGCAAGCTCGCGCCTATCACGCAGGATGTCTGCGCCTTCTACAACGACCATGCGGTCTACGATCGAATTCGGCGGCGTCGCGGTGGAGCTCTGACGAAGGCCCACGCATCGCCAATGCGATGGGTTCGCACAAGGCGGCGATTCTGCAGAACCACGGTTTGCTGACCGTGGGCGGGACGGTCGACGAGGCCGCGTGGTGGTTCATCACCATGGAGCGGTCGTGCCAGGTGCAGCTCGTCGCCGAGGCGGCGCTGAGGCCGGGCGAGAGCCTGAAGGAGGTGTCGCCCGAAGCCGCGGAGCAGTCCTTCAAGATCGTCGGCAGCCCGTTCTCCGGCTGGTTTCAGTTCCAGCCGCTCTATGCGCGCATCCTGAAGGAGCAGCCGGACTTTCTGGACTGGGCCCAGCCGAAAGCGAACGCGCGCGCGTCAAATGCGAGGGCCGGCATGCGCCCATTTGAAGACCACTAGCGCAAGCGCCACCACGTTCACCATTTCGGCCCATAGGAACACCCACATGTCCGCCGCGACGCCAAGCGGCGGCGAGCCGGGAAGGATGCCGCGCAGCACGGGCAGGGCGAAAGCGAAGGCGGCGAGCGAGCGCGATGAGCCCGGTCTCCGGCGGGCGCACGTTGATGAACGTCAGGACGCCCATCACCACGGCGCAAAAGCCGAGCACCAGCATGACGCCGTAGGCGCAGAGCGCAAGCAGGATAATGGCGCCGCTGCGGCTCACCGCGATCGCCAGCCGAACGTCATTCGGATTGGCTCCGGGCTGGCTCGTCGTCGCATGCAGATTGTAACCGAGCACCCCCTCCCACACGGTGATCCTGGCCGGAGGCTTGAGCGAGGCCTTTCCCTCCATGAGCTGGACGTCGAGGCGCGCTACAAACGAGTCGAACGGATAGTGGATGACGCTGCCGTCGTTGAGGTCGACCTCGAAGGTCGAGCTGGCCATATGGGCTCCGGCCGCGAGCTTGATCTCCTCCACCGTCTGGTCATGGGTGATCAGCAGGGTCAAGTCGCGATCGGCGCCGGCGCGAGCGTTTTTGCCGTTCGACAGGTTTGGCGACAGATAGGCGCGCACCTGCATGCCTTCGTTGGCGGCGTCGATGCTGAGGGGCTCGAGATAAACCTCGGCCGCCGCGTCGTAGTCCCATGCGCCGAACATCCGCTCGACGGGCTGTCCCGAGACGCGCATGTTGTGCAGAATTATCAGGTAGCTGATCGTGAGCGCGATCAGGAGCGCTCCGACCATCAGCAACCGTATCTTCCGGCTGCGCCGCTGCTCCCGTTCCATCCCTCACCCGGCGACGGTCAATGTTTGGCGGCTAACTTATAGCGGCGCGGCTTTCCAGCAAGCCTACAGACGGCGCCCGGCTTCCTTACTCCGCCGCCGCCGCGCGTTCCTCGCTGGTCGAAATCATGCTGGCCTGATACCGTGCGTCAGCGTCGGGCTTCAGCGGGCGAAGACCAGCACTGACAGGCTCAGATGATGGTGATCATGACGAAGGCGAGCGACAGATCGCGCGCCATGAGCCTCGGAATCGCCGAAGCCGAACTGGATCGCTTCGACGCAGATCGCCGCGACCGCGATGCCGACCGCCCGGGACATCCGCTCGAGACGCTGGCGAAGCTCGTGGCGGTGCGCACGCGCGGCGAATCGACGTCGGCGTAACCTGATGGCGTCGAGGGCGGTGAAGACGAGCGAGCGGAAGAAGCCGCCGACAAGCAGGACGAGAGCAAGAGCCAATGCGGTGGAGGGCGTGAACAGCGTGCAGGCGCCGGAAACACCCCGAAACGAGGCCGATGACGATCAGCGTCTGGCGGAAGCGGAACCAAGCGCAGCGTGGTCGTGGCGGTGAATTTCGTCATCATCAGCGCGCCGCGGCGGCGGCGAAGGTGATCGAGGCTGAGGCGAACGGGTGAGGCCGAAGCCGATCTGCAGCAAGCAGCGGCAGCAGGAAGGGCGTGGCGCCGACGCCGATGCGGAAGATGAGCCCGCCGACGACGCCGGCGAAAAAAGTCGGGATCGAGAGCAGCCTCAGATCGAGGATCGCGTCCTCGTTCCTCCCGGCGTGCCGGACATAAGCCGCGAGCGCAATGAGCCCGACCCCGATCATCGCCGCGATCAGCCAGACAGGCGCAACGCCGCGCCCGATCACGCTCAAGCCCGCGATCAGGCTCACAAGGCCAACGCCCGAGAGCACGAATCCCCGGAAGTCGAAGCGCGGCACCGCCTCCTCGCGCAAATTGTGGATGAACGAGCGAAAGCAGCAGGCCGAGCACGCCGATCGGCACATTGATCCAGAAGATCCACCGCCAGTGGAAATAGGTGGTGATGAAGCCGCCGAGCGGCGGCCCGGCGACCGGGCCGATGAGGGCGGGCACGGTGAGATAGGCCATCGCGCTCACGAGATCGCTTTTCGCTATCGAGCGCAGCAGAACGAGGCGACCGACCGGCACCATCATCGCTCCTCCGAGCCCCTGGAACACGCGGGCGGCGATGAGGGTCGCGAGCGACGACGAAGCGCCGCACAGGATCGAGCCGAGGGTGAAGACGACGATTGCGGTGCAGAAAACCGTGCGCGCCCCGAAGCGGTCTGCGACCCAGCCGGAGGCGGGAATGAACACCGCGAGCGTCAGCATGTAGGAGGTCAGCGCCAGCTTGAGGACGATCGGGTCCTGATGCAGGTCGAGCGCGATCGCCGGCAGCGAGGTCGCAATGACGGTTCCGTCCATGTTCTCCATGAACAGAGCGGTCGCGATGATGAACGCGGTCAGAATGGCGGAACGCATGGGGCGGCTTTCGGGTCGCGGCCCTTGTGGCGCCGGGGTGACGCCGCCGCAAGGCGAAGGCCCGGTACAGCGGTCACAATAGGTTGAACGCGGCGCGCGCCGCCGCTGATCCGCTCGTCTGGCCGGATTCTCCCCGAACGGCCAGCCTCACCCGCCGAACACGACCTTGCTCATGATCCGCCCGGGCGCGAGCGTAAAAAAGCCAGTGACGACAAGCGCCAGGGAAAAGATCCAGATCATCGCCCAACGATGGGCTCTGACATTGTGCTGTCTTGCGCGCAGGACCGCGAGCGGCACCACAACGAGCGTGAACAGCGACAGAAGGTGGATGGGGCTCTAGGGTCCCCAGGTGCGGATCGTGTGGATAAAGAGCGATGTGCTCGCGATCAGAATCATGCAGAGTAGCCCAGGCCCAGCCGATCGTCCGATGCGGAAGCGTTCCCTTAGGGGCCAAAAGCTGAACGGCGCCGAGGCCGATTGCGGCGAAAGCAAAAAAGGCGTGAAACCGGATGACCGGCGGGGCGTCGAGCAGCGGAGCGAGCGTCATTGCGGAGCTGAGGGCGATGGCCCCTGATCTAGGGCGCGGTCGACTTCGGTTAGCGCCTTCTCGCAACCGGCGCGGTCGCCCTGGCCGTCGGCGTTGCGCGCCTCATCCATGGCCTTGGTGATCGCCTCGACATGGGCGCTGGAAAGGTCGCCTGCCTGTTGTTCGGCGCTGGCGATCGAGCCCGGGGTCGGCTGGCGATGCATGGTGGCGAAGGTCGATTGGGGGGCTGGCCGGCCCTCGGCTGCGGCGGAATCCAGGAGCTTGGAGACCTTAAGGTCAGTCTGATAAATCCGGTCCGTGCAAGGTCCCGCACAAGCGGGCGCGACGCCGAGAACGAGCGCTGTCCCGGCCACGGCCGTCGCGTGTCGAACGATCATGTCATCCTCCCTCGATCGGGCGCCGGATGCGCCGGCGTTGCTCCATGAACGTCATGTAACGCCGGAGCCGGCCAATCAGACGACGGAAGATAAGACAATTGTCCGTGAGACTCGATTCCATGCTGCGCGGCAAGGCCGATCGTTTGCGTCGCGGCGAGCCGTGCGCCAACCGGACGCGGGCCTCTCAGCGCGGAACCTCGCGCTCGCCGTGACTTTCCGAGCGCGTTGAGACGCTTGCGCATGATCATGCCGGGCCGGTCGGAGGGCATGTGCATCTCGATCTTGCGGCCCATGTCGACGATGGCGTCGGGATCGGTCGATTCCAGAATCTCCCGGTCCTCCTCGATGATGGCCTTGTCCCACTCGATGAGCTCGGCGGTCGAGCAATCCTCCTCGCGGTCGTTGCGGAAGAGGATCTGCATGAGCTGGATCGCGCCGTCGTCGATCGGCGTCGCCGAATTGAAGATGACGTGGCGGAGGCCGGAGGGATATTCCATGTCGATGCGTGCGGCAGAACGGCATGAACCAGGCGTTGCGCATGTTGCGCTTCGTCCATGGTTCGCTCGTCCCGGTGATGCGCGCGGCTGAAGGCGGGTTTCGCACCGGCACGATGGTCTCGGCGACGAAGCCGTAGTCGGTTTCCGTCAGTCTCGTATTTCTCCGGCTTCGGCTGATCGATATCGCCAAACGTGCCCTTGTGGACGAAGGCGAAATGGGCGTTGTCGAACGAGTTCTCCATCATCCGCAGCGCCGAGCATCGCCACAATTGCTGTCGAACTGATGGATGCGCCGGAAGGCGGATCGTCGGTCCTCGTAGGCGAGGTCCGGGATGTCGGCGATCGGCTCGCCGAGACAGACCCAGACATAGCCGTAGCGCGCCCTGGCGTGGAAGCTCTTGGCTTTGGCCTCGGGGACCGGCTGCTCGAACGGAAATTGCGGGATCGTTCACGAGCTTGCCGGTCGCGGTCGTATTCCCAGCCGTGGTAGCCGCACACGATATGGCCGTCCTTGATCCAGCCTTTGGACAATTTGGCCGTGCGGTGGCAGCAGCGATCCTCGAGCGCGGCCGGTTCGCCGGCCGCGTCGAGGAAGATCACGATGTCCTGTCCGAGAATGCGGAACGGCTTCGGTCCATCCTCGAGTTTGTCGAGCGGCAATGTGGCGTACCAGAAATTGCGCAGGACCGGCTGGCGGGTGTTGAGCATGACGGCTCCTTGGCGAAATGCGGCGGGCGCTCAATTTGCGCGCGCAAAAACGGCGCCGGTTCTGGGCCGCCCGCGAAGCGGCTTGAAACCGGCGGCGCCAGCGTGCAGAATATTTGCCGCCCTCACAAGCAAGCCTCGGCAAGCACGATGAGCAAGACCGCCACCAAGATTGTGCCCAAGACCGAAACGCGGGTTCAACGTCCGCGCCTGCATAAGGTCATCCTGTTCAACGACGACTATACGCCGCGCGACTTCGTGGTCGAGGTGCTGAAGGGAGTGTTCCGCCTGAACGAAACTCAGGCGCTCAACGTGATGGTCACCGCCCACCGCAAGGGCGTCTGCGTGGTCGCGGTGTTCGTGCAGGACGTCGCCGAGACCAAGGCTGCTCGCGGCACCGAGGCCGGCGCGGCGAAGGGCTATCCGCTGCGCTTCGGCACGGAGCCCGAGGAATAAGGCCCTCTCGGTCGGCGCTCTGTCGAAAGGTTCTGACGATGAGCGGCGCGAATCTCCCGCCCCTGAAAACGCGCAAGCTTGGCCGGACGAACGTGATGCGTGACCGAGCTCGGCCTCGGCACGGCGCCGCTCGGCGAGCTGTTCGAGCGGGTGAGCGACGATGAGGCCGCGCGGCTGATCGAAGCCGCCTGGGACGGCGGCGTCCGCTACTTCGACACCTCGCCCTGGTACGGACGCGGGCTCGCCGAACATACGCTCGGGCGTGCGCTCTACCGCAGGCCGCGCGGCGACTTCGCCATATCGACCAAGATCGGCCGGGTGCTGCGCCGGCCGCTCGGACCCAACGCGATCAAGGATCAATGGCTCGGCGGTCTCGAGTTTCAGACCGTGTTCGACTACGGCTACGACGGCGTGATGCGATCGTTCGAGGACAGCCTGCAGCGGCTCGGAATCAATCGCGTCGACGTTCTCCTGATCCACGACCTCGATCCCTGGGATCACAATTCCGCGGCGCTCAACGCCTATTTCACCGCGCTCAAGACGAGCGGGTGGAAAGCGCTCGCGGAATTGCGCGAGGCAGGGGTGATCGGTGGGATCGGCGCGGGCTTCAATTCGCTGGGCTCGATCCCGCGCTTTCTCGACCTGTTCGACATGGATTTCTTCCTGCTCGCGATGCGCTACACGCTGCTCGAGCAGGACGTGCTCGACGCCGAATTCCCGCGCTGCGCCGAACGCGGCGTCGGGATCGTCATCGGAGGCGGCTACAATTCCGGCATCCTGGCGACCGGGGCCGTGCCGGGAGCCATGTACAATTACGAGCCTGCTGGACCCGCGATCCTCGAGCGGGTGAAGAAGATCGAGGCGGTTTGCGCCCGCCACAAGGTCCCGCTGCCCGCGGCGGCGCTGCAATTCCCCCTCGGTCACCCGATCGTCGCATCGATCATTCCCGGCGCGATCGCGCGCGCTCAGGTGGAGAAGAACGTGGCGGCCTTCCGCCATCCGATCCCCGCCGACTTCTGGGCCGAGCTCAAACACGAAAAATTGATCCGCGCCGACGCGCCGACGCCGGCATAAACTGTTTCCCGTCGGGCTCCGGCGCGCCCCTGGTCTGATTGGGGCGGGCCGCCAGTCCGACATAGTCTCGCTTTCAACGCCCGACGGCGGCGCATGGACGCAGATCCAGGGAAAAGCGAATGTTTCTGTGCGCGCCGGATGATGGGGAAACGCCGCGGCGGGCAGGGTGTCTCTGCCACACGCCGGCGTTTGCGCGGCTGAACACGCATCTTTCGCGAAAATTCTCCCGCCATTCGCCGATGACGCCCGGCGTATTCGCCGCTGGCTCGGGGAGCACGGCGGCCAGCGCTTCGGCGCCCGTCTCGCGGATCGCGTTCACCAACGCGCGGCTCTTCGACGGCAAGTCGGACACGCTGCTGCGGGGCTTAAGAGTCGTGGTCGAAGGCAGGACGATCGAGGCGGTCGAGCCGGAGGAAGCTCCGCTCGGCGCCGGCGCGCGGATCGTCGACTGCGGCGGCCGGGTTCTGATGCCCGGCCTCATCGACGCCCACTGGCACGCGATGCTGGCGCCCCTGCCGCTGACCGTGCTGCTGACCGCCGACGTCGGCTTCATCAATCTGGTCGCGGCGGACGAAGCGAGAAAAACGCTGATGCGCGGCTTCACCAGCGTCCGCGACATGGCCGGGCCGACCTTCAGTCTGAAGCGCGCGATCGACTCCGGCCTCGTTCCGGGGCCCCGCATCTGGCCGTCGGGCGCGATGATTTCGCAAACCGGCGGCCATGGCGACTTTCGCTTTCCCTATGAGGTTCCCGCTTCGCCCGACGCGCCGCTAAGCCGCGTCGAAGTGATCGGCGGCGGAGCCATCGCCGATGGCGTCGATCGCGTGCTGACGCGCTCGCGCGAGCAGCTCATGCTGGGCGCGAGCCAGCTCAAGCTCGCCGCCGGCGGGGGTGTGTCCTCGTACTATGATCCGATCGACGCCAGCCAATATACCGAGGCCGAATTCCGCGCCGCGGTCGACGCGGCGGAGAACTGGGGCACCTATGTCGCCGTGCACGCCTATACGCCCCGCGCGATCAGGACCGCGATCCGCGCCGGCGTCCGATGCATCGAGCACGGGCACCTGATGGACGAGGCGACCGCCGAGGACATCGCCCGCAACGGCGTATGGCTCAGCACGCAACCCTTTCTTAACAATGAATTCTCGCCCCCGATGCCGACGCCGGAGGGAGAGGCGAAGGCGAGGCAGGTCTACGCGGGAACGGACGCGGCCTACGCATTCGCCAAGGCGTTCAGCCTCAAGACAGCGTGGGGCACGGACATCCTGTTCGATTCGAAGCTGACCGCGCAGCAGGGGGCGATGCTGACGACGCTCGAGCGCTGGTATCGCCCGGCCGAGATCCTCAAGATGGCGACCGCGGTCAACGGCGAGCTTTTGGCGATGTCCGGCCCCCGCAACCCTTACCCGGGCAAGCTCGGCGTGATCGAGGCCGGCGCGCTCGCCGACCTCATCCTGGTCGACGGCGATCCGTTGGAAAATCTCAAGCTCATCGCCGATCCGGACAGGAATTTCCTCGTCATCATGAAGGACGGGCGGGTGGTCAAGGAGACGCTGGGGTGAGCCGCGAGCGGCGTTTGGCTTGCCTTCCGTACGCGATCAGGTACAAGAGGCCCATGCGCATTTCCTCCTATTCCGAATTCCGGCGTCATCTTGCAGCGGCCATCGATCGGGTGAACGCGGACCGCGAGCCGCTGATCATCACCCGCGACCGGGGCAAGCCGATGGCCGTTCTGATGTCGCTGGAGGACTTCGCGTCCTATGAAGAGACGCGTCATCTGCTGCGCGGCGCCAAAAACGCAGAGAGGCTGTTGGAGGCGATCGGCGAACTCGAGCGCGGCGGCGGAACGGAGCGGGCCATCGCCGAGTGAGGCTCGTTTTCAGCGAGCGCGCCTGGGAGGACTATCTCTATTGGCAGGCGAACGATCCGAGATTGCTGGCGCGACTGAACGGCCTCATCAAGGAATGCGCCCGCACGCCCTTCTCCGGGATAGGCAAGCCTGAGCCGCTGCGCGGACCGCTCTCAGGCTGGTGGTCGCGGCGGCTGACGCAAGAACACCGCCTCGTTTACAAGCCATCGGACGACCGGCTGCTAATCGCCCAATGCCGATACCATTATTGATCGAAACGGGACGCACGCCGGGAACCGGCAGCCGTTGAGCGCGGGGTCGTCTCCCGCGCCTGAAGTCGCTGTCTTCGCCGGGGCCCTGAGCGTCAAGCTCGCGCCGCGATCACGTGGGCCTGTATCTTTCCGGACACAGCTCCCTTTCCGAACGCTTCCGCAATCGCTTTGGCGGCGCGGGCGGTCGCCGCCTCGAGGCGCGCCGGGTCCCGCGCCTCGATCTCGCCGCGTAGCGGCGTGCCCTGGCAGTACGCAATGGCTGGAAGGTCGGGATTTGGCGCCTCGCTCCTCTTCTCAACCGTCACCAGTTCGATCCCCGAAAAGCCGGCCGCCCGCACATCAGCCTCGATCCGCCCGACATCGTGGTAGCCGTGCGGCGTTCGGACGAGGAACCGCGGAGGGTCAGAGGGAAAGATTGCGCCGACGGCCTCGGTCACGACATGGGCGAACTCGTTGTCCTCGATGCGGTCCCAGACGTTGAACAGAAACCATCCGCCTGGTTTGAGCACGCGTCGCGCTTCCCGATAGCCTGCGATCCTGTCCGGAAAGAACATCGCGCCGAACTGACAGAGAACCGTGTCGAAGCTGCTGTCTTCGAACGGCAACTTCAAAGCGTCCGCCTCTCGCCAGACGATGCGCCCGTCAGGCCCCTGCCGGGAGGCCGCCCTGTCGAGCATCGGCTGGTTCAGATCGCTGACCACATATTGTGCGCGCTCGCCGAGAAGCGGGGCCAGCGCGCGGGCGACGACGCCTGTGCCGGCGGCCGTCTCCAGAACGCGCGCCGGTCCGGTCGAAGCCGTCCGGCGGGCAAGGTCGGACGCATAAGGTTCGAAGAGGAGCGGCACGAGATAGTCGTCATAGAGGTCCGGGATTGATCCGGCGAAGTTCGTATCCGTGTCGCGCATTGCAGGGCTCCCCAGCCGAAAGCGATGTACGTCACAGAAGTGACGTATTCAATCGGCAGGCGCGCCTCCCGCGGCCGGCGCGCCCGCGCCATTGCCCTGCGCCTGGGCGATGGCGCTGGCGACCGTCGCCATCGTCGGCATGGCCCCGAGCTGCATCGATTCGACCGCGGTCGAGGGCACGATGACGATGGTCGCGTTGCTGCGCTTTAAGCCCTCGTAAAGCATGTTCATCGCGCGCAGGTGAAAGGCGGTCGGATTGTCGGCGTAGGCCTTCGCCGCGGCGTTGAACGACTCCGCCACCTGCCGCTCCGAATCGCCCAGGATCACGCGGGCCTGCCGTTCGCGCTCGGCCTGGGCCTGCATCGACATGGCGTCCTGCAAGGCGGCCGGGATCCGCACGTCCTTGAGCTCGACCGCGATGACGTCGATCCCCCACGGCTTGGCGCGCGCGTCAATGATGCGCTGCAGTTCGACGCTGAGCTTCTCGCGCCCTTCCAGCATGTCGGCCAGCAGGGTCTTGCCAATCACGTCGCGCAGCGCCGTCTGCGCCGCCCAGTTGATCGCCGAGCCGTAGTCGGCGACGTCCAGCGCCGCCGTTTTCGGATCGACCACCTTGAAGAACAGCACCGCATCGACGTCGACCGGCACCGTGTCGCGCGTCATGGTCTGTTCCGCTCTGAAAGTGCTGGTGATGACCCGGGTGTCGATCCGGTAGGCGACCGTCTCCAGGATCGGCACGATGAAGAACAGGCCCGGGCCTTCGAGGCCGCGGAACTTGCCGAGCCTCAGCACCACCACCCGCTCCCACTGGTCGGCGACCTTGACCGCATTGGCGAGGAGCGAGGCGATGATGAAGCCCACGACCGCGATCGCAACACTCGTGACGTAGCTCTCCGGGCCCATGCTTGCATAGGCCAGCGCAAGGCTCGCGATGAAAATGATGAGGAAGATCAGCCCTGGCGGGGGATTCGGGCTTCGCATGGTTAAAAAGACCTTTGTCATGGGCTTGGCGCTTGCCGCCCGCCGCGCGCGCCTTGAGGGCGTCTCCCTCACTCATGTGGGGCGTTTTCCGTCCGGCGCCAGCGCTTTTCCGGGCCGGCGGGGGGTGAAAAAAATGATCGGGGAGGCATGAATTGGGGTTGCGCGAGCGATCACGCGTAAGTAACAATCGGTCAAAAGGGCTTGAGGCGGGCGCAAGTTTGAGGGCGCTGCGATGAGACGCCTTTCTATAACGGTTGCATGTCTGGCGAGCGCTGTCGTCTGCGCGCAGGCGTCGGCCGAGAGTCTGTCCGCCGATCCGGTGAGGTCGGTTCGCTCGCACGCGGCGAAGCCCAGGCACGCCGCCGCCACGAGGACGGCCAGCGTCGAGGACATCGTCCGGTTTTCCAATCCTTACGCTCCCCCTGAAGGCACGACCTTCGTGAGGAGAAGCGCCTTTCCCGTCGATCCGTACCCCGCTCCGAGGGAGCCGCACCCCCGACTGTCGATCAGTATGCAGAAGGATGGGGGCGGTCACACCACCGGCGGATTCGGTTGGAACTTCTAGACCGGGTTACGCGGTCCGCATGATTCGGGCAGCGCCTCTCCGCATTTCATCTTCAGCTAATCTTTGATGGCCGGGTGGTTTGAACCCCGCTGCCCTGGGTCGTGCCCGAGGAACGCCCACCTTTTCGTCGATTGACTTTCCATTTCCCGCTCCGATAGTCGCCCCCCGCGACGAGACGGGCCGCGTCAGCGGGCGCGCCCCGCTGCCGGGGAGGCCGATTTCGGGCGTCGGGTCGGCCTTCGCGCGGCCGGCGGCGGCTGAAGCGGAGAGCGGGGCGGATGGAGGCCGAATCGCAGGTGAACCCCCGCGGCGCGGCTTGGCTTTTCCGCTCCGTCGCTGTCTGGGGCCCCGGCCTCCTGGTCATGCTGGCCGACACCGACGCGGGCAATGTCGTCACCGCCGCGCAGGCCGGCGCGCAATGGGGCTATCGCCTGCTGCCCCTCGTGCTGCTCCTCGCCCCGATGCTCTACATGGTCCAGGAACTGACCGTGCGGCTCGGCCTCTGCACCGGCCGCGGCCATGGCGAATTGATCCGGGCGCGTTTCGGCTTTGGCTGGGCGTTGGCCTCGACTCTGGCGCTCATGGGCGCCGTCATGGGCTCGCTGATCACGGAGTTCACCGGCGTCGCCGGCGTCGGCGAATTGTTCGGCCTTTCGCGCGCATTGACGCTGCCGCTCGCCGCGGCGGCGCTGCTCCTCATCGTGGCGAGCGGATCCTACAAGCGGGTCGAGCGCGTGGCGCTGATCGTCGGCCTGTTCGAACTCGCGTTCTTCGCCGTCGCCTGGGCTGCGCGTCCGGGCCTCAAGGCGCTGGCGCGCGACGCGATCGACCTGCCCATCCGCAATCGCGATTTTCTGTTCATGGTTGCGGCGATCATCGGCGCAACCTTCAATCCGTGGATGATCTTCTACCAGCAGTCGGCGACCGTGGACAAAAAGCTTCGTCCGGGCGATCTCGTCCATGCCCGATGGGACACCGGAATCGGCGCAATTCTGACCCAGTGCCTGACCGGCGCGGTGCTGGTCGCGGCCGCGGCGGCGTTCGCCAATGGCGGGACGTCTTCGAGCCTCTCGACGATTGGCGAAATCAGCGCCGCGCTCACGCCGGTCATGGGCGAAGCGGTGGGGCGCATCGTGTTCAGCGCCGGGGTGCTCGGGGCGTCGCTCGTGGCGGCGATCGTCTCCTCTCTGGCGCTCGCCTGGGGGGTGGGCGAAGTCGCCGGCTACCGCCGTTCGCTGGAGCACCGGCCGTTCGACGCCGGCTGGTTCTATGGCGTTTACGCGGCCTGCGTCTTAGGCTCGGGCGCGGTGGTGTGGTTGGCCCCCAATCTCGTCTGGCTCAACGTGGCCGCGCAGGCCTTCAACGCCTTCCTCATGCCGCTCGTCATTGGCTTATTGGTCGCGCTGGCGGTCGTGAGCCTGCCCGCGCCTTATCGGCCGGGCGGCCTTTATCTCGGACTGGTCGTCGCTGTCTGCGCGATCGTATCGGCGGTCGGCATATTCGGCGGCTTGCGGGCGCTGATGTGAGGCGGCGGTCCTTGCCGCGGCGGCGTGAAGATGGGAGGAGCGGGTTGAACGTGATCGTCTGTGCGTCTTCAGCTACCTTCGCCAGGAGCTCCGGCTCATGAGCGACGGAACGGGCGTCTGCCTGGTGATCGGAGCGGGCGACGGGCTCGGCGCCTCGATCGCGCGCGCCTTCGCCCGCGAGGGCCTGCGGGTCTGCGTCACCCGGCGGCCCCGGCATCAGGAGGCGATCGACAAGCTCGCGGCGGCGATTCGCGCCGAGGGCGGCGAGGTTTACGCCTTCGGGCTCGACGCGCGCGTCGAAGCCGATGTCGCGGCGCTGATCGAGCGGATCGAGCGGGAGATCGGCGCCATCGAGGTGCTCATCTTCAATATCGGCGCGAACGTTCGCTTTCCCGTCGTCGAGACCACGACGCGCGTCTATTCCAAGGTCTGGGAAATGGCGGCGCTTGCCGGTTTCCTCACGAGCCGCGAGGCGGCGGGGGCCATGATCGAGCGCGGGCGCGGAACGATCCTGTTCACCGGCGCAACCGCCAGTGTCCGCGGCGGCGCGGGCTTTTCGGCTTTCGCCGGGGCGAAGCACGCGCTGAGGGCGCTGGCGCAGAGCCTGGCGCGCGAACTGGGGCCGAAGGGGATCCACGTGGCCCATGTCGTCATCGACGGCGCGATCGACGGCGACTTCATCCGCGGGCGCATGCCGGACGCGGCCGAAAAGCTCGAGCGCGAGGAGATTCTCGTTCCCGACGAGATCGCCAGGAACTATGTCTGGCTCTATCGCCAGAAGCGCAGCGCCTGGACGTTCGAGATGGACTTGCGCCCCTGGTCGGAGACGTGGTGATGAGCGCGACCATCGAGTTCATTTTCGACTTCGGCAGCCCCAACGCCTATCTCGCGTATCGCGCGCTTCCCCCAATTCTCGAACGGAACGGCGCGCGGCTCGCCATCAGCCCGTGCCTGCTGGGGGGCATTTTCAAGGCGACCGGCAACCAGGCGCCCGGCGTCGCCTTTGCCGGGGTCAAAGGCAAGCTCGATTACGAGACGCTCGAGATGCGCCGCTTCATCGCCAGGCACGCAATCGACAAGTTCCGTCTCAACCCGCACTTTCCGGTCAACACGCTCATGCTGATGCGGGGGCTCGTCGCCGCTCGCGAGGCGGGAGAGGAAGCCGCCTATCTCGAGATGGGGCTTCAAGGCCTGTGGGAAGAGGGGCTCAAGCTCGACGATCGGGAGGTTCTGGCGCGCCGGATCGACGAGGCCGGGCTCAATTCGGCGAGCCTGCTCGCGGCGGCCCAGACCGATCGTGTCAAGCTCAAACTCGCCGACAACACCGCGGCCGCGGTCGCGCGCGGCGTGTTCGGGATTCCGACTTTTTTCGTGGGCTCGGAGATGTTCTTCGGCAAGGAGCGGCTCGGGCAGGTCGAAGAGGCGGCAGGGGCGGCTTCGGCTGCATCATGAGGGGCGAGCCGCGAACGCCTGGAAATGCTGGGCAATCGGGGCGTCGATCGCCTGACGAGTGCTCGCGTGAAATACGACTTAATTAAGGATCGGGAGCTAATCACCGTCCCGCGCCCGTCGATCGCTAAAATTTTAGATATCCAGTCGAGGCGTTGGCAATGGCTGGATGGGATTTTGACGCCGTGGTCGGGATCCTGCGACCGCTTCGGAAGCCGTGGCTCAGGAACCGTTGCGGCTTTTTGAACGCAGGGCCCATAGAGCGTCAGGAGTATCCCATGAACCGAGTTCAAAACTTCCTTAGCGACGAATCCGGCGTGACGGCGATTGAATATGCGCTGATCGCCAGCCTGATTGCGGTGTTCGTCATCGCCGCCATCACGCAAGTCGGCAAGAACGTCAGCACGGTGTTCACCGAGGTCGGCGGCGCGCTCAAATAACCGTCACTGGTCAAGGCCGTAGCTTCGAAGTTGCGGCAGCTTAAGAACCCGGGGGCCATAGAGCGTCAGGAGAATCCCATGATTCAAGTTCGAGACTTCCTTAGCGATGAATCCGGTGTGACCGCGATCGAGTATGCGCTGATCGCCAGCCTGATTGCGGTGTTCGTCATTGCCGCCATCACGACTGTCGGGCAGAATGTGAGCACGGTGTTCACCGAGGTCGGCGGCGCGCTCAAGTAAGCGAAAGCAAGCGGGCCCGCGAGACGCTGACCGCCGGCGCGCACGATCAAGTCAGATCGAGCGCGGAAAATGGCAAGGCCCTGTCATCAGGGGTTCTTGCCATGATCCGGCTCACTTGCGTTTTGCGGCAGGCGCCAGCGTCCGGCATTGCGTCGGACCTGGCTCACGCCCGCTTAGGGGCGCCTCGCCCATCCCATGATTGCCGCCGGTCTGCATGGAGTCGCGCGGCGTTGCATCCGGGCGCCAGCATTGCGCCGCCCGCTTATCCCGTTGGCCCAGACGGCAGTTTGACAGCCGGGCCTGGGTATTAGTCCTCACCCCGCGATCTCCGCCAGAGCTTTGGCGCCGCGCCGCGGTGTCCTAGATTGGGGGCGCCGCCGAACCTTCCGCGGTCGAAGCTTGAGGACTGGACGGACCGGCGCATGGACGAACTTCTTCGCCTCGCGGAAGATCCCGACGCGTGGGCGGCGCTCGCGACCCTGATCGCCATGGAGGTCGTCCTCGGCCTCGACAATCTGGTGTTCATCGCGCTGCTCACCAACCGGATCGACGAACGCCGTCGCGGTCTTGGCGCGCAGTCTCGGCCTGTCGCTGGCGCTCGTATTCCGCCTCGCGCTGCTCGCTTCGGCCGTCGTGGATGGTGCGTCTGACGGACGCCGCTGGCCACGGTGCTGGGGCACGGCTTTTCCGTGCGCGACCTCTTGTTGCTGGCGGGCGGACTGTTCCTGGTCTGGAAGGCGACGAGCGAAATCCACCACCGGGTCGACCCGAACGACGACAGCGAGGACAAAAAGCTCGCCCCGCCGCTCGGCCTTTTCTCGGGCCTCATCCAGATCATCATGATCGACATCGTCTTCTCGATCGACAGCATCATCACCGCTGTCGGCATGACCGAGTATTTCCCGATCATGGTGATCGCCGTCGTCGTGGCGATCGGCGTGATGATGGTCGCGGTGGGGCCGCTGGCCGAGTTCATCCGCCGCAATCCCACGGTGCTGATGCTCGCGCTGAGCTTCCTCTTGATGATCGGCATGACGCTGATCGCCGACGGTTTCGGCTTTCATATCGAAAGAGGCTATATTTACGCGGCGATGTTTTTTTCCTCTCTGGTCGAATCGCTCAACATCCTGGCCAGACGCAGATCGAGACGGTCGACATGACGCTGAGTTCGCTCGTTCTTTTCGCCGCGGTCTATTTCGCCGCGGTGGCGACGCCCGGTCCTGGCGTCGCGGCGCTGGTCGCGCGCGTGCTGGGGCAGGGCCTCAAGGGGGTGGCGCCCTTCATCGCCGGCTATTTCGTCGCCGACATGATCTGGCTCACTTTTGCCGCGACGGGTCTCGCCGTCGTCGCCAAGACGTTCGCGGGCGTGTTTGTCGCAATCAAATTCGCCGGCGCCGCCTATCTCATCTATCTCGCGTGGCGGATGGCGACCGCCGCCGCCGCCGTCGAAGCGGCGCCGACCCCGGCCACGCGCGGCTGGCGCGCGTTCTTATCCTCGTTGTCGTTGACGCTGGGCAACCCGAAGGTGATGGTCTTCTTCCTCTCGATCATGCCGCTCGTCGTCGACTTGAGGACGCTGACCGTGTTGGCGCTCGTCGAACTTGCCGTCGTTTGCGCGATCGTGATCTTCTCGACGCTCGCGCTCTACGCATTCGCCGCAAACCGGGCGCGGACTCTTCTCCGCTCGACCCGGGCGATGCGGTTCGTCAATCGCGCCGCCGGAGGACTCATGGCCGGGGCCGCCGTCGCGGTCGCCACGAGGTAAGGCCTTGTCGGATCTCCTCGCGATTGGCGAAGCGCTGGTCGAACTCAACCAGCCGAAGGACGGCGCTCCGTTCGTCCAGGGCTTCGGCGGCGACACGTCGAACGCGATGATCGCGGCGGCCCGGCTTGGCGCGGACGCCGCCTATTTCACCGCCGTCGGCGCCGACAAGTTCGGCCAGGCGCTGACCCAGCTTTGGCTCAAGGAGGGCGTCGACGCGACCCGGATCGTGGTCAATGGCGGCGCTCACACCGGGCTTTATTTCGTCAGCCACGGCGAGAACGGCCACGAGTTCTCCTACATGCGCGCGGGCTCGGCGGCGAGCCGGATCAGCGAGACCGACCTGCCGGTCGACCGCATCCGGGCGACCAGGATCCTCCACATTTCCGGCATCAGCCAGGCGATCTCATCCTCGGCCGCCGACGCGGCTTTCGCCGCGATCGACATCGCCCACGACGCCAAGCGGCTGGTCTCCTATGACCCGAATCTGAGGCTCAAGCTGTGGCCGCTTCGACGGGCGCGGGCCGTCATTCACGAAGCGATGCGCGCCTGCGACATCGCCCTTCCGGGGCTCGACGACGCGGAGCACCTGACGGGCTTGCGGGAGCCCGACGCGATCGCGAGTTTCTACCTCGAGCTCGGCGCCCGCGTCGTCGTGGTGAAAATGGGCCGGGGCGGCGCGCTGGCGGCCACGCCCAAAGCCCGCGAGCGCATCTATTCGCACACGGTCAAGGCGGTCGATGCGACCGGGGCCGGCGACTGCTTCGACGGCGCCTTTCTCACCGAATTCGCGCGGAGCGGCGACCCCTTCGCCGCGGCGCGCTTCGCCAATGTGGCGGCGGCGCTTTCGACCCTGAGCTATGGCGCGGTCGCGCCGTTGCCGAGACGCGTCGAGGTCGAAGCGGCGATGGCGGCGCGCCTGCAATGACTCCGGTCTTCGCCAGCGCCTCGCTCGCGGCGGCCTATGTCCTCGCCTGCCTCATGCTTGCCGCGACGCCGGGCGCGGATATGGCGCTTTTTCTGTCACGCACGCTCGCCGGCGGCAGGACGCAAGGCTTCGCGGCGCAAGCGGGCGCGAGCGTGGGGCTCGTTGTCCATACTTTCGCCGCCGCGCTCGGCCTGTCGGCGCTGCTCGCGGCGTCGGCGGAAGCCTACGAGGCGGTCAAGATCGCCGGCGCTCTCTATCTGCTTTGGCTGGCCTTTCGCGCGATTCGCCACGGGTCGGCGCTCAAGCTCAAGGCCGGCGCGCCGGCGCGTGGAGGCTTGCGCGGCGCCTTTACGAATGGGCTCCTCATCAATCTCACCAATCCGAAGATCGTTCTCTTCTTCGTGACCTTCCTGCCGCAGTTCATCAGCGCGAGCGATCCCCATGCGAGCGGAAAACTGTTCGCGCTCGGCCTCGGCTTCATCGCGATCACGACGGCGGTGAACGCGATCGTCATTCTCGTCGCCGGACGCTTTGTCGCGGCGGCGAAGCGCAATCCGCGCGCGCTCAGGCTGTTCGACTACGCATTCGCGGCGCTGATGAGCGCCTTCGCGGCGCGTCTTGTCTGGGCCGAAGCGCGATAGGAGCGTCTCATGGACCTTGCCGCTTTCCGCGCCTCGCTCTCGTGCCGCCGAGCCGCCGCCGGGCTTGAGCCAAGCCCTGCGCGCGCTCTGGCTCGACGCGCGTGGGAACTGGGACGGGGCGCATGACGCGGCGCAGGCGGACGACGGCGGCGCCGGCGACTGGGTGCACGCCTATCTGCATCGCAAGGAGGGCGACGCGGGCAACGCCGCCTACTGGTATCGCCGCGCGCGAAAGCCGGTCTGCCACGCTTCGCTCGACGAGGAATGGGCGGCGATCGCCAGCGCGCTTCTGAAGGGCGAAGGTTAGACGTGTTTCCTATGCGCGGACCAAGGGGAGTGTGAGCCCATGCCCGTCGTCGTCGTCTTCGGCGATTCGAACACCTGGGGCTCTGATCCGGCGACGGGTGGACGATTTCCCCGCCCGCAGCGCTGGCCGAGCATCTTGCAGCGGGAGCTTGGACCCGACTGCGAGGTGATCGCCGAGGGTCTGCGCGGCCGGACGACCGTTCACGACGATCCGATCGAGCCCTACCGCTCAGGCGCGGACGCGCTGCCGCCCTGCCTCATGAGCCACGCGCCGGTGGACCTCCTCATTCTCGCGCTCGGCTGCAACGACCTGAAGAAGCGCTTTTCCCTCTCCGCCTTCGACATCGCCGAGGGCGCGGCGCGTCTCATCCTTCTTGCGCGCGCCTATGGGCAAGGCCCGGACGGGGATCCGCCGAAAATCCTGCTCATCGCGCCGCCGCCGATCGCCAAGCTGACGGATTATGCCGAGATGTTCGAAGGCGGAGCGGAAAAGTCGCGCCTTTTGGGCGCGCGCTTCCGCGCCGTCGCCGAGCGCGAGCGCGTGGCGTTCCTGGACGCCGGGTCGGTGATCCGCTGCTCCGACCTCGACGGCATCCACTACGAGGCGGATCAACACGAATTGCTCGGCCGCGCGGCGGCGGAAGCTGTTCGCGGCGCGCTGGCCGCCTCATAAACAGCGCCGGCGCGTCGCGATGGACGCAGGTCGCCTTCTAAACGACGTCCAAGCGCTTTATTCTAAAATATAGGGGCCTTCTCTGCGAGCCTCGCCAAACATAAAATACTCCGCCAACTGTTTTCTTTTGAACTGAAATCAGTACATACGGCGAATCCGTTATGCCAATCCCTCCAGTCGACTCTACAGCGGTGATCTGCATAAGATCGTCGGGAAGCTTTCTATTCAAGTCTTTACCGGCCAATCCCAAATTATAAGGGGTCACTTTCGTTAAAGTGGACGGTTGACTTATCGCGATATGCCCATACGCAGTCACGCCGTCAACGACCACGTGATCGTTCAATTCTCCCGTATTTGGATCACATTCGCCAAGTAAAAGGCAACGCGGCTCGGGTGGGCTAAGGTCCTCGAATGAATTGACGTAGGTCCCTTTCCGCGCCATCAGGTCGTTAATCAGGGCTCCCGTCAAGCTCGCTTTGCCAGACGCGAGCGAGCGGCTCCATTGGTCCCTTTTGCCGACGACTCGCCTTTCGAGATAGCCTCCAACAAAGGCGTTGCAGTCTACGCCAAGGTATTCCTGATTCGCGAGAATATCGAATTTAGGCGTAAAATTCAGCCGATCCCACAATTGGAGGACGAGCTGACACTCCTCCGGATAGCCTTTCCCCCAAAACGGGGCGATTAAGCTATACGCAATATCTCTATACTGAAAGGAATATGCTTGCTCCGAGAGACCATCGGGACTCATGATTTTGGCCTCTATATAAAGAGCGGTTTTGAGCGCTTCGCCAAGTCTGCTCCAGGAGCCTAGCTTTGGAGTGTCGAGTTTATACGCAGAAACGTCGAGGCTTACCCACTTTTCTTGTCCTGTCAGTACGCTTGGTTCCTTTTGGCCTTTCTCGGGCAGCACCATCGAGAATGGCGGCGTGACATCGGCGTTATCGTCCACGTAGGAATAGTCGCCGGTTGGTCGAACAAGGGCAGGTAAATCCTGGAACTGTTTCGCATATTCCAGTGGAGTCATCGCCTTATCCTTTAATGAATAGAAGTCGTCGGATAAATATCTATAGAGGCTAGCGTGGAGGCTGGCTTCTTGCAAGACCCAGCTGTCAATGTTCCAGAGTCTGGCCCGGCGGCATTTGTCCTGCGGACAAAAGCGCGGGCGCGGCCTGCCGCGCGCCGGGTCGGTCATGCGATGCTCGGTCCCGGAGCGCAGCGGCCAAGGGGCCGGCTGGCGCGACTTGCTTGTCGACCCGCCGGCGCCAGTCCATGAAGCGCGAGGTCCGGAGCCAGCCCCAACGGCGATTGCGCGCCGTCGCCCGCACGGCTAAAGCCAAGCCGCACACCTCACTTCGCGATGGACATGTCCCTTGAGCGTCGATGCGGACATTGACGTAGCCGCCGCGCGCGATCTCCTGGTCTTCGCCGCGCGCGAGGCCGGCGCGCTCGCGCTTGAATATTTCAGGCCGGGGGCCCGAACCTCCGCCAAGGTGGTGACGAAGGCTGGCGGCTCGCCGGTGACGGACGCCGATCTCGCCGCCGATTCGCTGCTCAAGCGCCGCCTGCGAGAGGCGCTGCCCGAGGCGGGCTGGCTTTCGGAAGAGACGATCGACGATTTCGAGCGCCTCGCACACCGCAGCATCATTATCGTCGACCCGATCGACGGCACGCGGGCGTTTGTGACCGGCGACCCGCGCTGGGCGGTCTCGGCGGCGCTCATCGTCGACGAGCGCCCGATCGCCGGCGTCGTTCACGCGCCGGCGCTGAACGAAACCTACGCGGCCGCGCGCGGCTTAGGCGCCACGTGCAACGGCGTGGCGCTTGCCGCCGCCGCGCCTGGCCGCCGCGCGTCGCCGCCGGCCCCAAGCCCGTCATCGAGGCGATGGCGTCGACGCTTGGCGCTCCCATCGAGATCACGCCCCGCGTTCCCGCGCTGGCCTACCGCCTGGCCATCGCGGCGCGCGGCGTGGTCGATTTCGCCGTCGCGGCCGAGAATTCGCATGATTGGGACATCGCCGCCGCTGATATTCTGCTCGAGGAAGCGGGCGCGCGCCTGATCGACGCCTCGGGCGAGCGGCTGCGCTATAACGCCCGCCAGGTCCGTCGCGGCGCGCTCCTTGCCGCGCCGGACGCGGCGGCCCCCCGGCTGATCGAGGCCTTTCGCCGCGCGACCGGCTGCCGGCCGATCTGATCGACGGCGGCCGTCTTTGGACGGCTTGCGTTTTCGCCGCCGGGAGGGCAAAGCCCAGCCCGCCGACCGGCGCTGGCGCGCTGGCCCGCGCGCTCTTCAGGGACGTGAGACGATGACCTCCACCGATGCGAAGGCTCAACACGAGGCAAAGCCGCAGCGCCTGCACCTCGTGTTCGGCGGCGAGCTGAAATCGCTCGACAATCACGAGTTTCGCGATGTCGACAAGCTCGACATTGTCGGCCTTTTCCCGGACTACGCCAGCGCCGAGCGGGCCTGGCGCGCCAAGGCCCAGGCCACCGTCGACAGCGCGCAGACGCGCTACTACATCGTCCATCTGCATCGGCTGATCGAGCCGGACCTCGCCCCTCCGATCCGGACCGCCTGACCCTCGCATGGCGAGACGTCTGGGCAGGTCGCAATGGGCGCAGGAAGCGATCGGCTTCGGGCTCGCGACCTACTTGGGGTTCGTGCGTCGGACAAGCCGGTTCACCACCGCGCCCGACGACATCGACGCCTATATCAAGGACGATCTGCCGTTGATCGCGGCGATGTGGCATGGACAGCATCTGATGATGCCGTTCGCCCGCCCCGTGACGATGGATCGGCTCGCCGTGCTCATCTCCCGCCACGAAGACGCCGGCGCGCAGGCATTGGCCGCCGAACGGCTCGGCATCACGGCAGTGCGCGGCTCGGGCGGCCCGGCCGACCGCGCCTACTACAAGGGCGGGGCCCCGGCGATGCGCGAACTCCTGCGCCAGCTCGAATCGGGCTCATCCGTCGCGATGACCGCCGATGTGCCCAAACGCGCGCGTGTGGCGGGGTCTGGGATCGTCGCGCTCGCCAAGCTCTCCGGCCGTCCGATCGTTCCGACCGCGGCGGTCATGAGCCGTCGCATGCAGTTCAACACCTGGGATCGCGCCTCGCTCGGGTTGCCGTTCGGGCGCGCGGTCGTGGTCGCCGGCGAGTTCATCCGCGTTTCGCCGAACGCCGATGATGAAGAGATGGAGGCGGCGCGGCTCGCGGTCGAGCGCGGGCTCGACGATGTGCATCGGAAGGCCTACGCCATGGTCGGCGCACGCGACCCCGGCGCCGATCTGGGACGCCCATGACGGCGCCGCTGTCGCTCATCGGCTATCGGCTCGCCTCGTTCCTGGCGACGCCGTTGGCCGGGCCGATGCTGGCGGTGCGGCTTAAGCGCGGCAAGGAGGATCCACGACGGGTGAGCGAGCGGCGCGGTCTCACCGACCTTTCCCGGCCGCCCGGGCCGCTCGTCTGGCTGCATGGCGCGAGCGTCGGCGAAGCCACCGTGCTCATGCCCTTCGTCGAGCGCATCACGCGCATGGGCTCAACCGCGCTCGTGACCACGACGACGGTGACCTCGGCCGCGATGCTCGCCAAACGGCTGCCGCCGGGCGCGCTGCATCAATATGCGCCCCTCGACAGTCCATTGTTCGTGCGGCGGTTCATCAGACGCTGGCGCCCCGACGCGGCGCTGGTGGCGGAAAGCGAGCTCTGGCCCAATATGATCGTCGAGCTCAAGCGTTCGAGATCAAGGCTCGCGATGGTCAATGGACGGATTAGCGAGCGGTCGTTTCGGCGCTGGGGGAGGGCGCCGCGTTTCATCGCCGCGCTATTGACGGAGTTCGACGTGTGCCTTGCGCGCAGCGAGGCCGACGGCGAGCGCCTCACCACGCTCGGCGCCGCGAACGTGCTCGTCGCCGGCGACATCAAGTTCGACGCGCCGACTCTGCCGGCCGACCGGCGCGAGCTTGCCGAGCTTGCGGGCGTCACGTCGGGGCGCCAGATGTGGATCGCCGCCTCGACGCACGAGGGCGAAGAGGCGATCGCCGCCGCCGCGCACAAGCGCCTCGTCCAGGTGTTTCCCGACGCGCTGACCCTGATCGCGCCGCGCCATCCCGAGCGGGGCGAGGCGATCTTGAGCCAGTTGGAAGGGCAGGGCCTGATCTGCGCCTTGCGCTCGCGGGGCGATCCGATCCGCCCGGAGACCGCGGTCTATGTCTGCGATACGATCGGCGAACTGGGGCTCTTCTATCGTCTTGCCGGCGTCGTGTTCGTGGGCAAGTCTTTCGTCGCCGGCGGCGGGCAGAATCCGATCGAGCCGGCCCGGCTCGCGTCAGCCATCCTGCATGGGCCGAGGGTCGATAATTTCGCCGACGCTTACGCGGCGCTCGACGAGGCCGGCGGCGCGCTTGCCGTGGCGCGCCCCGAGGATCTGGGGGAGACGCTGATCGCGCTGTTCGCCAACGCCGCGCGCCTGCGCGCGATGGCCCGCGCGGCGGGCGACACGGTGGAGCGGCGCGCGGGGGCGGTCGACCGCTCGATGGGCGCGCTGAGGGGTCTCCTGCCCTCCGCCGGGGCGGTGGGGCGTTGAAGGCGCCCCGCTTCTGGCTGAAACCGAGACCGACCCTGACCGCGCGCCTGCTTCAGCCGGCCGGCTGGGCCTATGGGCAGGCGACTGCGCGGCGCATGCGCGGGCCAGGCGAGCGCGCCGGCGCGCCGACGATCTGCGTCGGCAATTTCGTCGCTGGCGGCGCAGGCAAGACGCCGGCGGCGCTGGCGCTGGCGCGGATGCTGATCGCCTCCGGCCGGCGCGTCGCCTTCCTGTCGCGCGGCTATGGCGGCGCCGAGCGGGCCGAGCCCCTGCTCGTCGACCCCAGCGCCCATACCGCCGCGCTCGTCGGCGACGAGCCGCTCATGCTCGCCAAAATCGCGTCCTGCTGGGTCGGGGCCGATCGGGTCAGAAGCGCGAAAAGCGCCATCGAAACTGGCGCGAATGTGCTCATTCTTGACGACGGCCTGCAGAATCCAGCGCTCGTCAAGGACCTCGCCTTCGCCGTCGTCGACGGCGACACCGGCTTCGGTAACGGACTGTGTGTTCCGGCAGGTCCCTTGCGCGCGCCCGTCGCGGCGCAGCTGCCGCTGGTGCGGGCGCTGATCGTGCTCGGCGGCGACGATGCGGCGGCGTCGCGAATCGCCGCCATGGCGCTTGGCAAGCCACTCATCCGCGCGAGCCTCGAGCCCGACGCGCTGGCCGCAGCGCCCCTGATCGGCCGCGAGGTGGTCGCTTTCGCCGGGATTGCGCGACCGGAGAAATTCTACGCGACGCTGCGCCGGGTCGGGGCGCAGATTGTCGCCACGCGCGATTTCGCCGACCACCATCCGTACACGCCGCGCGAGATCGAGGCGCTGGTCGAGGAGGCGAGACGGCGCGGCGCGCTCCTGGCGACGACCGAGAAGGACCTGATGCGCCTCAGCGCCCGTCAGGCCCGCGCCGTGGTGACCCTGCCGGTCACCTTGCGCTTCGAAGAGCCGAAGATGGTGCAGCGGGCGTTGCGCCAGGCGCTGGGAAGCTGATCGGCGCTCGCGTTTCATCCTCCCGGTGATTTTCCGCGCCCGACCGGCCCGGCGGGGACAAGGCAGCGCGAAATGCGGTGGCTTGATGCTCGCCGGTCGCGGCTTGCAAGCGCCTTCAAACGCGGGCAGTTTCTGATCGGGCTGCGGGCATGCCGGCTTGCGCCGGATGAGATCACGGGAGGAGTAGAATGCTCGACAAAGCGCCCAATGCGCGCGTTCAGACGTTTCTCGCCAAATTCGACGCCGCATTGGCCAAGGGCGACATCGACGCCGCGACGGACATGTTCGCCAAGGACGGCTATTGGCGCGATCTCGTCGCCTTCACCTGGAACATCAAGACGATGGAGGGGCGCGATCAGGTCCGCGACATGCTCGCCCATTGCCTGAAACGGGTGAAGCCGCGCGACTGGCGCATCGCCGAAGGCGAGATCGCGACGGAAACGGGGGGCGTGCTCGAAGCCTGGATTTCATTCGAGACCGAGCTCGCGCGCGGCTACGGCCTCATCCGAATCAAGGACGGCCTGATCTGGACGCTTCTGACCACCATGGCGGAGCTTAAGGGCCACGAGGAGAAAGCCGGCTTCACCCGCGCGCTCGGAGCAAGGCACGGCGTCCATCCCGGCGCCAAGAGCTGGAAGGAATTGCGCGATGAGGAGGCGGAAAAGCTTGGCTATGAAACGCAGCCCTACGTTCTGATCGTCGGCGGCGGGCAGGGCGCCATCGGGCTTGGCGCGCGCTTGCGGCAACTTGGCGTGCCCGCCATCATCGCGGAAAGGAACGAGCGCGCGGGAGACTCGTGGCGCAAGCGCTACAAGTCGCTCTGCCTGCACGATCCGGTCTGGTACGACCATCTGCCCTATATCGACTTTCCGAAGAACTGGCCGGTGTTCTCGCCCAAGGACAAGATCGGCGACTGGCTGGAAATGTACGCCAAGGTGATGGAGCTGAACTACTGGACCAGGACGACCGTCAGAAGCGCCAAATACGATCCGAAGAAAAAGGAATGGGCGGTGGTCGTCGATCGCGACGGCAAGGAGGTCACGCTCAAGCCGAAGCAGCTGGTGTTCGCCACCGGCATGTCGTCCAAGCCGAACCTGCCGCGCTTCAAGGGCATGGAGACCTTCAAGGGCGAGCAGCATCATTCGTCCGCCCATCCCGGGCCTGATGCCTACAAAGGCAAGAAGGTCGTGGTCATCGGCTCGAACAATTCGGCCCATGACATTTGCGCGGCGCTCTACGAAGCCGGCGTCGACGTGACCATGGTGCAGCGGTCGAGCACGCATATCGTGCGCTCGAGCACGTTGATGGAGATCGGCTTGGGCGATCTCTATTCGGAGCGCGCGCTCCGCGGCGGCATGACGACGGCCAAGGCGGACCTTGTCTTCGCCTCCCTGCCGTATGGACTCCTGCCTTCTCTGCAGAAGCCGCTCTATGACAAGATGCGGGAGGTCGACGCGGATTTCTACAAGGGTCTCGAGAAGGCGGGCTTCAAGCTCGACTATGGCGAGGACGAATCCGGCCTGTTCATGAAATATCTGCGCCGCGGCTCGGGCTATTACATCGACGTCGGCGCCTCGCAACTGATCATCGACGGCAAGGTCAAGCTCGTGACGGGCCAAGTGGACGAGATCACGCCGCGCGGCGTCAAGCTCGAGGATGGCAAGGAAATTCCAGCCGACGTGATCGTCTATGCGACGGGCTACAATTCGATGAACGGCTGGGTCGCCGACATCTGCGGTCAGGACATGGCCGACAAGGTTGGCAAAGTGTGGGGCCTCGGCTCGAACACCAAGAAAGACCCGGGGCCCTGGGAGGGCGAGCAGCGCAACATGTGGAAGCCGACGCAGCAGGAAGCCCTATGGTTCCATGGCGGCAACCTGCACCAGTCGCGCCATTATTCGCAGTTCCTGGCGCTGCAGCTGAAGGCGCGCCTCGAGGGGATCCCGACGCCGGTCTACGGATTGCAGGAGGTCCACCACAAGGCGTGAGGGCGGGGGAGAGAGGCGGTCTCGCGGGGCGAGGAGGCGGGCGGCTATCCTCCGCAACGTGGGGGAGGAGAACCGCCCGAAGGGCGAGGGTGGCGAGGGGCGGCTCGCGTCGCAAAAAGCGCCTCGCCGATTTAGGCGCAAATAGCGGTACCTGTTGTTTTCTGATTTCTGCCTGAGGCCGTCATGGCCGGGCTTGACCCGGCCATGACGGAAAACCGAAGATGGCGCGAAAGAGATCAAACGGTATCGCTACAAGCGCCGCGATTTGACTTGTGAAAACGAGAAGACGTGATAGCGTTAGTGATAGTCAAAGCAGGACGCGAGCGCGAAAGCGCGAAGGCGAGCGAGCAGGATCGGAGCCCGGCCGATGCAACCCTGAGGCGAAAATCTGGAGGGAGAATTTTTTCTACTTTTTTCGGCCATAACCCATTGAAAAGCCCCGATTCCGAAAACTAAAAGAAAGTAAAAGAAAGCGAAAGAAAGCCATTTTGCTTTCTTTTAGTTTCGTTGGCTTGCTTTTACTTGCGAAGAACTCGCCCTCAGGTTGCATCCTTGGGAACCCCGGCGATCGAAGTCGAGGCGCTCACGTCCCATTGACATGGCCGCCGGAATCGCGGCCCTGCAGCGGCTCGATTGCTCAAGGTCCGAGGCGCCCTGAAACATGAACCGCCGCCAGTTCTCCAATATGGCCGGGAGCGCCGCCGCGCTGCGCCTGACGCTTGGACCCGTCTGGGCGCAGTTGGTCGACAAACCGGCCGATGAGCTCAAGAACGGCGAATTCGACTGGTATCCCGACCGCTCGCCCGGCGGCCCCGTCCTGATCATCGTCTCGCTGCCCGAGCAGCTTGTCCATGTGTACCGCAACGGCGTGCGCATCGGGGCCTCGACCTGCTCGACCGGCAAGCCCGGGCACAGCACGCCGACGGGGGTGTTCAAGATCCTGCAGAAGGACAAGAACCATCACTCGTCGACCTACAACAATGCGCCCATGCCCAACATGAACCGGCTGACCTGGTCGGGGATCGCGCTGCATGCCGGGCAGTTGCCGGGCTATCCCGCCTCGCATGGCTGCGTCCGCCTGCCGAAGGCATTCTCCGCCCTGCTGTACGGCGTCACCAGGGTCGGCATGACGGTGGTCATCGCCGACGACGCGTCCCAGCCGGTGTCGGTCACTCATCCCGGCATGGTGCTCGGCGACTATGCGGCGCGCGAGTTCAACGCGGTCGACACCGCCATCAAGGCGACCGAATATTCGGAAGGCCACGAGCCCGCGCCGCACTCGCCGAGCGTGGTCGTGAGCAGCGCCGACAAGTCGATCGCGGTGTTCGACAACAGCACGCTGGCCGCTTCCGGCAAGGTCGAGATCGCCGATCCGCAAAAGCCCCTCGGCGAGCGGGTGTTCACGCTCACCGGCGCGGGCGATCTGTCTGACGATCTGCGCTGGGAGGCGACCGACCTCAGCCCGCGCGCGGCGCCCGCGCGCGACGACAACATCGCCGCGCTGCGCCGCATCAAGGCCGATCCGGCCGCGCGCGAGGCGGTGCGCAAGCGCCTCAAGTTCGGGATGACGGTGGTGACGACCGACGGGCCGGCGAACGCGAAAACGCGATCGGGTCCCGGATTCGTGGTGCTCAATTCGCCGATCTGAGGCGTCGATCCGCTTAAGCGGGCGGGAGCCGCACCGTCGCCGTCGCGAGGCATGCGATGCCCTCGGCGCGGCCGGTGAAGCCGAGCTTCTCGCTGGTCGTCGCCTTGACCGCGACCCGGCCGGCGTCGACGCCGGCGATCTCGGCGATCCGGGCGCGCATCGCCTCGCGGTGCGGCCCGATCTTCGGCGCTTCGCAGATGAGCGTCGCGTCGAGATGGACGATGGCGCCGCCGCGCGCCCGCACCCGCTCCGCGGCGTGGGCGAGAAAGATCTTCGACGCCGCGCCCTTCCACTGCGGATCGGAAGGCGGGAAGTGCTGGCCGATGTCGCCCTCGGCGAGGGCGCCATAGAGCGCGTCGGCGAGCGCGTGGAGCGCGACGTCGGCGTCGGAATGGCCGCTGAGCCGCGCGACGTGGGGAATGCGAACGCCGCCGAGCCACACGGCGTCGCCGGGCGCGAAGGCGTGGACGTCGAAGCCCTGGCCGACCCGCGTCTCGCTCGCGTCAGCCCCGAGACGCGCCTCGGCTGCGATCAGATCCTGCATGGTCGTCACCTTGAGGTTGGCGGGGTCGCCTTCGAACACATAAGCCGGCGCGCCCGCCCATTCGGCGACCGCGACATCGTCGGTGAGGTCGCCGACGCCGGCCTCGGCTGCGCGCCGATGCGCCGCCAGGATCAGGGGAAAGCGGAAGGCCTGCGGCGTCTGCACGGCTCTCAAGGCCGAGCGCGGCGGCGTTGCGAGCACCCGGCCGTCGGAATCGACCTGCTTGACGGTGTCGCTCATCGGCGTCCCCGGCGCCGCCGCCCCGTGACGCTCGGCGGCCTCGATCGCGCGGGCGATCAGGGCGGGGGAGGGGAAGGGCCGCACGGCGTCATGGATCAGCACGATATCCGGCTTCGCCGCGTCGAGGGCCTCGAGCCCGGACAGAACGCTTTGCTGGCGCGTCGCGCCGCCGATCGCCGGCGCCCCGAGCGCCGCCGCCGCGCCCGGCGTCAGACGGGCGATCGCCTGGTCATAGAGCGCCCGATCGTCCGGATGGATGACCACCTTGACTGCCGAAAATGGGAAGCTCGCGGCCAGCGCCTCCAGCGTATGGACGAGGAGCGGGCGCCCGGCGCAGTCGAGATATTGCTTCGGCCGGTCCGCGCCGAGCCTTGACCCCCGGCCCCCGGCGACAACCAGAAGGCCAACCTTGATCACTGACAATTTCTGGGCTCCGACGGCCAATCGGAGGGCCTTTTCCTGCGCCGCGGCGGCCGCGTCAATGCGGCGGGCCGGAGCGCCGTCTTGACTTGGGTCTGGCGCGCGTCGATCAATCGGAGGGCAACCCTTCCGGAAATTTATCGTGCCGCTGAAGCTGATCCTCGCCAACAAAGCCTATTCGTCGTGGTCGCTGAGGCCGTGGATCCTCCTTGCGCAGCTCAAGATTCCGTTCGAGGAAGTGGTCGTGCCCATGGACCAGCCCGACACCCGCGCGAACATGCTGAAATACGCGCCGACGGGAAAGTGCCCGTCGCTGCAGGACGGCAAGATCGCGGTCTGGGAATCGCTCGCGATCCTCGAATATATCGCCGAGATCCATCCGGAAAAGAATGTCTGGCCGAAGGGCAAGGCGGCGCGCGCCCACGCGCGCTCGCTCTCGAGCGAGATGCACGCAGGCTTCGGCGCGCTGCGACAGGCTTGTCCGACAAATTTCCGCCGGCCCGGTCAAGGCGATCGCGCTGAGCGACGAGGTTCGGGCCGATGTGTCGCGCATCGAAGCCGCGTGGGCGCATGCGCGCGCGACGTTCGGCAGGGAGGGTCCCTATCTGTTCGGGCGATTCTCCGCCGCCGATGCGATGTTTGCGCCGGTGATCAACCGCTTCCATGTCTACGACGTGCCGGTCTCGAAGCCGACGCGCGCCTATATGGAGATGATCATGGGTCTACCGGCGTGGAAGGCATGGATCGCCGACGCCCATGCCGAGCCGTGGCGGATCGAGCGCTATGACGCCATCTGAGCAGACGCCGTTGCCCAGCGCGCCGCCGCTCAGGTCGAAAAATCCGATCTTCACCTTGAGCGGGACGCTGTTCCATCCGATCGACGATCGAAGCGCGTTGTTCGGGAAGGGGGAAGACGCGGTCGCCGAGAGCGGGATCAGCTCCCGCGTCGTGGCCGGCTTGACCAGGGTCCGCGAGACCGCCGCGCGGCGCCTTGGACGCGCGGAACACCCGGGTGGGGCGCGGCCGCATGCTCCGGCGCGGGGCACCCGGTACGCCGTCGCGGAGGCTGGGAAGGACGCCCTCGGCATCCGCCGAGGCGAGGCGTATGAAGGAGGGACGACAACCCCTTCCGTAAGGTTCGGCAAGCGGGCGCTGGAGACAATATGTTGCAAATAAACAACAGCTTGCATGCTCTTACGGAAGCCAATAATTCGCTGAAAGAAATTATGAAATCGGCAATGGATTTACCCGCAGTGTCACGGGTGAACAACGACAACAATATTTGGGCTTCCGCAAGGTCCAAGGCTGGGATTAGGGAAAAACAACGCGATGACGCGGATCAAGAGCGCATTGCCTGCGAACGGCGGCGCGCGCGAAGCCAACGCGGCTGAATGGCGTCGGCTTATTGACGAACTCGACCTGCGCCGCCGGGCCGCGGCCGAGGGCGGCTCAAGCAGGGCGCGTGAGCGTCACGTCGCCCGAGGCAAGCTTCTGGCGCGCGAGCGCGTCGCCGGACTGATCGATCCCGGTTCGGCATTTCTGGAAATCGGCGCTCTCGCCGCTTTCGGCATGTACGAGGGCGACGTCCATGGGGCGGGGCTGATTACGGGAATTGGCCTTGTCGACGGCCGCGAGGTCATGATCATCGCCAACGACCCGACGATCAAGGGCGGCGCGTACTATCCGATGACGGTGAAAAAGCACCTGCGCGCCCAGGAGATCGCCGAGCAAAATCGGCTGCCCTGCATCTATCTGGTCGACTCGGGCGGGGCCAATCTGCCGTACCAGGCTGAAGTCTTTCCCGACCGTGAGCATTTTGGCCGGATCTTCTTCAATCAGGCGCGCATGTCGTCAGCCGGGATCGCGCAGATCGCCGTCGTGATGGGATCGTGCACCGCGGGCGGCGCCTACGTGCCGGCGATGTCGGACGAGACGATCATCGTCGACAAGCAGGGCACGATCTTTCTCGCGGGGCCCCCGCTGGTGAAGGCCGCGACCGGCGAAACGGTGAGCGCGGAAGACCTTGGCGGCGGCGAAATGCACACCCGCGTCTCCGGCGTCGCAGACACGCTCGCGCGCGATGACACGCACGCGCTCGCGCTCGCTAGGCGGGCGGTCGCCAATCTCAACCGCGCGCCGAAGGGCGCCATCGATTGGGCGAAGCCGGCCGAGCCCTTTTATCCGGCCGAGGAGCTTGAGAGCATCGCGCCGGTTGATCTTCGCCAGCAGATCGATGCGCACGAAATCATCGCCCGCATCGTCGACGGCTCCGAGTTCGACGCCTTCAAGCCGCGCTACGGCACGACGCTGGTCACGGGATTCGCGCGCCTTTCAGGCATGCTCATCGGAATCATCGCCAGCAACGGCGTCCTCTTTTCCGACAGCGCGCTCAAAGGCACGCACTTCGTCGAACTTTGCGTCCAGCGCGACGTGCCGATGCTGTTCCTGCAGAATATCTCCGGCTTCATGGTTGGGCAGCGCTACGAGGCTGGAGGCATCGCCAAGGACGGCGCAAAGCTGGTCACTGCGGTCGCCTGCGCCAATGTGCCCAAGATCACCCTGATTGTCGGCGGCTCCTTCGGCGCCGGCAATTACGGCATGTGCGGGCGCGCCTATTCTCCGCGCTTCCTCTTCATGTGGCCCAATGCGCGCATCAGCGTCATGGGCGGCGAACAGGCGGCGAGCGTGCTCGCGACGCTGAGGCGCGATGCGCTCGAGGCGGAAGGGCGCGAGTGGCCGAGCGCCGACGAGGAAGCGTTCAAGGCGCCAATTCGGTCCAAATACGAGGCCGAAGGGTCGCCTTACTATGCGACCGCCCGCCTCTGGGACGATGGCGTCGTCACGCCTCGGGAAACGCGGCGGGTTCTGTCGCTGGCGTTTTCGGCCACGCTTAACGCCGGGACGGAGCCGACCCGGTTCGGCGTTTTTCGCATGTAGTTCTGTGTGGGTTGGGGTGGGAGTGTAAGAAACAAATGGGCGTGCCCAGTTTTCAGCAACTCATGTTGCCGACGCTGCAAACGATTGGGCAGCGTTATGACGAGATCAGCATTTCGGGGTTGGAGGACGAAGTCAGCAAGGCGCTCAAGATTTCCGTGGAAGAGCGCCAACTGAGGCTGCCAAGCGGCAATCAAACGCTGTTCGGGAACAGGCTCAACTGGGCGAGGTCTTATCTGTCGAAGGCGGGGCTGATCGAACTGCCCCGACGCGGCTATTGCCGCGCCACCGACCGCGGCCGCGAGCTGCTCGCTGAGGGGGTGAACGAGATCGACCTCGGCACGCTCGAGCGCTACCCTGAATTCGTCGCCTGGCGATCCCAAAGCAAAGGCGGCGAGGCCACGGAAGAAGCTGGGTCGCGGGACGAAGCGGAGGAGAGCATCGCCTCGAGTTTCGAGCTCATCAACGCTGAGCTCGCGCGCGACATCGTCGGGCGCGTGCATTCGTTCAGTCCGGGCTTCTTCGAGCGCCTCATCATCGATCTTCTGGTGCGCATGGGCTATGGCGGCGGACGGGTCGAGATGGGCCGGGCGCTCGGCCGGGTCGGCGACGGCGGGGTCGACGGCGTCATCAAGGAGGACGAACTCGGCCTCGACGTCGTCTACGTCCAGGCCAAGCGGCTCGATCCCAACAAGGCGGTCCCGCTTTCCGAAGTGCGCGATTTCGTCGGCGGCCTCGAGGGCCATCGGGCGAGCAAGGGCGTGCTGGTCACGACCTCATACTTTCCCAGCAGCGCCTATGATTTCATCACCCGCGTCTCAAAGAGAGTGGTGCTGATCGACGGGCAGGCGCTCGCCAATCTGATGATACGCCACCGCGTCGGCGTCCGGGTCAAGGACGTCTACGAGGTGCGAAAGATCGACGAGAGCTATTTCATCGAATAAACGGCAACGCAGGTTGCGGGCCTATCGTGAGCGTCTGTGCAACAGAGTTTCGAGCAGAGCGGCCAGCCCGATCTGAATGGCGGAGGCGATCAGCGGCCGGGCTTGGCTTCCGCCCGGAACGCCTACGATGATGTTCTCAACCCGTTTTTCGATTTCGTCCGATAGCCTTTCAGCCCCGGACGCGACTTGCGCCTGGGCGGTCCCGATGAACTCCAGCCTTTTTGCTTCAGCCCGGTCCCGAAGCACCTTGGTCGCGGAGTCGACAAGCGACGAAGACAATTCTGTCAAAGGCGATCCCAGGTCTGCAAGCGTCTTGCTTCTGGCTCGACCTCGAACTGCCGACAAGGTCCATAGCGCTAAACCCAACCCAATGATGGCGGTCGGAACCGGATGACGCTTGCCGGCAAAGTCAAAGGCGCCCGACCACGACAAATCGGCCACGCCGACGCGCGAAGCTGCTTCCGCGGCGAGGTTCGAAGGCGTCAAACTGGACCGCAATTCGTCGATCGTGAGGCCCATTTCCGCCCTGAGCCGGTTGGCCTGCGCTTCGTAGTCGCTTGAACTGTGCGCCGAACCCGAAGCGTTCACGTTCATGGCTCAAGCCCTCCCAACAGCGACGAGATCTGGGAGATGCTCTTTGCCGGGACAAGCCGAGACGGCTTGAGGCCCCTAATTCCAGCTCGCATCAATAACAAGCCCGCGACGAGCACCACCACTGCGAGAATCAGAAACGAGACATCGAGCGGAACGCCCAAACGCGTCAAAGCCAGACCGGCCGCCAGGAAGATGAGGCCGACACCCACCGGGAGCAGAACCAGCCCCACCACAACAAAGGCGAGGCTCGAGGCGACCAGGCCGCCCCGCTCGCTAAGCTCCGCCCGGACCAGCGATAATTCGACGTTCGCCAGCTGTTGACCCTGACGGACAAGGTCAAGCAGCAGCTCGATTGTCGGGCGCATTGGCTAGCTCACTTCCCCAATTCCGAGCCCTTCGCGCACCGCGATCGCAACCTGTTGGCGCGCGATTCCGGCGATCCGGCTGCCCATCGCCGCTAACCGCGAGCCAACAGAGCGAGCAGGAGCCCGGCGGAAAACGCAATTCCAACCGCGAGTAGCGGGTTCTGGCGGATGGCGCCGCTCAATTGCTCGGTCGCTTGTGACAATTCCTCGTTGCCGGCGAGACGATCGCGGCCTCCCCGGTAGAGATTCGCCGCCGCCGAGGCCGCTTTCGCGCCAACTTCGTCGAGATGGGCCTGCGAGACAATATCCTTGGCGTTCTCGACCGCCTGTTGCGCAGTTCCCCTGGCGCTGTCCAGCGCCTGCTGAGCTGTTGTGGCGGCGGCGGACAGCGCCGCGGCGCTACGGTCTTGCAACCCTTTGTCGCCGTCCGATTGGTCATTCGACGTCATCTGCTCCCTCCCTGAACGTAAGGGCCGCCGCCGAGCCGCGCCTACGAGTCAAGCCGAATTCACTGCAGCTTTAAACTCGCCGCTGACACCAACGTTCCGTTCGCGAACGCTGTGGCGCTAATTATTGCACGTGCGTGAGCGTAACTGTTGTGACCCCGGCTGCGAAGTTGATCCCGGTCTGGCCCTGGATCGAAAGCGGCTGCAGCGAGAACGAGCGGCCAGTGCCTCCGACCAGAACATTGGCGCCAACCCCCGCGCCCGCGGTCGCCTGGGCGCCGACGCCGCCATAGCTGCCGGCCAGCGCGCCGCGCGGCACGCCCGAAGTCGGGGCGATGACGCCCCAGACCAAGGTGCCCTGGTTGACGGCCCCAAGGGCGAGGCCGAACTGGTCGATGCGGCCAATGTATTTGTCAGGCGGCGCTCCGTCGGCCGGGCTGAACGAGCACGTCATCATCTGCTTCTGCGATATGATCATGCCGATGCCGGCGGAGACGTCGCAGGTGAGCGTCCCGACCTTCACCGACGACTGGGCGGCGGCCGGGCAGGCGATAAGCGCCGTCAGCGCGGCGGCGGCGGTTAGGCATGCAACCTTGCAAATCGCCACTTTTCGGCCCCCTTGCGGATGTCAGGCGCGCGCGCCGACACAGCGTAAGCGAGCGCCAAGCTTAGCTTTGAACGTTAGTCCAAGCGTAGCTTTGAACGTTGACCAATGTCAAAGCCGCGCATCCGCCGGCCATGCTTCGGCAGGGTCCGCGTGGAACTCGCGCCCTGGTTAAATCCGCGACCGCGCGAGGCCGCTTCGGCTCACAAAGACGATGGGGGTTTCGCCGAGCGGAGTCCCGCACTAGACAGGGGCGGCGCGGAGCCTCGACATGTTCGCCAACGTCCTCATCGCCAATCGCGGCGAGATCGCCTGCCGGATCGTTCGGACCGCGGGGGCCATGGGAATCCGCTCGATCGCCATGCACACGCCCGCCGACCGCGGGGCCCTGTTTACCCGGCTCGCCGACGAAGCGCACGAGATTGGCGAGGGCGCCAACGGCTATCTCGATCAGGACGCCATCATCGCGCTGGCGCGGACAAGTCGGCGCCGAATGCCTGCATCCGGGTTACGGCTTTCTGTCCGAGAACGCCGATTTCGCCGAAGCCTGCGGCAAGGCCGGAATCGTCTTCGTCGGCCCGCCGCCACAGGCGATGCGGACGATGGGCCTGAAAAGCTCGGCCAAGGCGCTGATGCAGCGCGCCGGCGTGCCGGTCGTGCCCGGCTATCACGGCGACAACCAGGCGCCGAAATTCCTGCGCGAAAAGGCCTATGAGATCGGCTATCCGGTGCTCATCAAGGCGATCGCGGGCGGGGGCGGGCGCGGCATGCGCCGGGTCGACGCGCATGTCGAGTTTGACGCCGCGCTCGAAAGCGCTATCCGCGAGGCCGAGGCCGCGTTCGGCGACGGGCGGGTCATGATCGAGAAATATATCGCCTCGCCCCGCCATATCGAAATGCAGGTGTTCGCCGACAGCCACGGGGCTTGCGTCCACCTCTTCGAGCGCGACTGCTCGGCCCAGCGCCGGCATCAGAAGGTGGTCGAGGAATGCCCGGCGCCTGGCCTTCCGGAGGCGACGCGCGCCGCGATGGTCAAGGCCGCGACCGATGCGGCGCTGGCCGCGGGCTATGTCGGCGCGGGCACGGTCGAATTCATCATCGACCCGGCGCGAGGACTGAGGCCCGGCGACTTCTACTTCCTCGAGATGAACACCCGCCTTCAGGTCGAGCATCCAGTGACCGAGGCGGTGACCGGCCTCGACCTCGTCGAATGGCAGTTCCGGGTCGCGGCCGGCGAGCCGCTGCCGCTCAAGCAAAGCGAGATCCGCTGCTCGGGCGCCGCGATCGAAGCGCGCGTCTATGCCGAGGACCCGGAGCACGGCTTTCTGCCCTCGACCGGGCGTATCCACGTCATGAACCTCAAGGGCGAGGAAGGCCTGGCCGGCGTCCGGGTCGATACTGGCTTCGAGGCCGGCGACAGCGTCACGCCCTTCTACGATGCGATGATCGCCAAGGTGATCGTTCACGGGGCGAGCCGCGCCGAGGCGCTGGCCGTGCTCGCAAAGGAGCTCGACGACGCCGTCGTCATCGGGCCGAAGACCAATCTCGCTTTCCTGCGCGCGCTTGTGCGCAGCCCCGAGTTCGAGGCCGGGACGATCGACACCGGCTTCATCGACCTGAACCTCGGACCGCTCGGCGCCGAGCCGCGTCCGCCTGACACAAGAGCGCTCCACGCCGCCGCGCGGCTCCTTATCGAGCGGCGCGACAAGGGCAGGGGTTCGCCGCTCAACCCGTTCGATCCATGGCGGATCGCCGATTCGTTCGAGCTCGTCGGATCGCGCCGGATCGGCCTGGACGTCGCGGTCGACGGGGTCCCGGCGCGCGTGCATCTCGTCGAGGGCGCCAATGTGGACCCCTTCGCCGGCGGCGAGGGAGAGGCCGCTTCAGGCGGCGAGATCACGCTCTACGAGACGGATGGCGGCGCCTACGCCTTCGCCGGCGGGCGCCAGGCGTTCGTCGAGCTCATCGACCCGTTCGCCAAGGCCGAGGCCGGGCCGGACGACAGCGACGCCGCGGTCCGCGCGCCGATGAACGGGCGGCTCGTTGCGCTTACGGTCGAGGACGGCGAGACGGTCGAAGCGGGCCAGCGCCTCGCGGTGGTGGAGGCGATGAAGATGGAGCATGCGCTCGTCGCCCCCCACGCGGGCGTCGTGCGCGACCTCGAGGCGAGCCTTGGCGACCAGGTCGAGATGGGGGAGCGGATCATGCGGGTCGAGAGGGAGGGGGAAGGGCAGGGCGAAGGCGCCTGACAAGCCGCCCGGCAAGCGCCAGCGTCTCCCGGGCCGCCGAGCCTCCCGGATTCAACCAGAGCGCGAGTTCAGGCGAAAGTGGAAAAGAAAGAAAAAGAAAGCCAATTTGCTTTCTTTCGCTTTCTTTTACTTTTCGGAATGGAGCCTTTTCAAAGGGTTACGGCCGAAAAAAGTAGAAAAAATCTGCCTCCCTTTTCACTCGCGCATGAGTTGCACGCCAACCGCCTCACGCTCGCACACGCCTCCGTTCCCCGGCCTGCCCTGGGCAAACGGGGTTGATTCTGTCCATCGGAATTATCGTAGGCAATATTTCTGGTTTTAGCAAGAATTTGCAATCGCCAGAATTCGCCGTCGGACCACGCCTGCCGAACCCGTGCGTCAGCGCCGCCGCGAGGCGAGGCCGCGGTCATGCGGGGACGCCGGCCTTGCGCATGCCGTCGAAAATACGCTCAAGCCCGATCAGATAGATTGGAACGTCGCTCATCGCGCTCCACGCGTCGCGGGTGCGGGAGACGGTGAAGGCGGGGCTGAGCGCCAGACCGGCCTTGACCGCGGAATGCGCCTCGTCAAGTCGACCGAGCTGCGCCAGGGCGGCGGCCAACACAAAATGCGGTTGCGGATCATTGCGATTGGCTTCTATCGCCCTTCGACACCAAGCGGCTGCCTGCTCGTAGTCGCCGAGGCCATCCTTTGCGACGCCCGCGTAACCCATCCAGAGGTAAGCCATCGTGTCGCGCGGACTGAGGCGCAGCGCCTCGGCTATGTGGGCCTCCGTCTCCTCGGCGTAGCCCATAAACATCCTGCCGTATCCGATAAGGGCATGAGCGCTGGCTAGATTTCGATCCAGCGCCAGCGCATGCTCGCATCTGGCGACGCCCTGCGCTCCGCGCCTGGTCCATATGTAGAGAACACCCAGGTGCAAATGGGCAAGCGCGTGGTCCGGCACCGAGGACAACGCCCTGGTGAACTTCGCTTCCGCCGCAGAAAGGGCGACCGTAGCATCCGTGACAAAAGAATTCGCCGCCTCGACCGCCTCGGCAATCCCAGACCCGACAAGCGCGTCGACATTGGCGGGGTCGGCGGCGAGCGCGCGATCGAAAAAGCTGTGCGCTTGCGCGATATTGTCCGGGGCCCGGCCCTTGTTGAACCAGGCCAGGCCCTGAAAATAGAAGTCTATCGAGTTGGGGTTCGCCGCCTGCTCCGCGCGTCGCGCTTCGGCCGCGACGAATTGCGCGTTGAGCGCGCCCGCCAGCCGCGCGACGATTTCGTCCTGCATGTCGAAGAGATCGGCCAGCGGCTTGTCGAATCGCTCGGCCCAGAGATGATTGCCGGTTTCGGCGTCGATGAGTTGCACGTTGACCCGCATGCGGCTTGCCGCCACGCTGGACGCTGCCCTCGAGCACATAACGGACGTTCAGCTCACGCCCGATCTGCTTCAGATCGACGGCCTTGCCCTTGTAGGTGAAGGCGGTGTTGCGCCCGATAACGACTGCGCCTCGTATCCGCGAAAGATCGGTCGTGAGGCTCTCGGTCACCCCGTCGACGAAATGTTCCTGCTCCGGGTCGCCGCCGATATTGGCGAACGGCAGGACGACCATCGAGAGGCGCGGCGGGCACGGATTTTTGCGCTCCCGCAGGCGCGGGAATTCGCATATGAGGGCGCTCCGACATCGAGCGAATAGACCCGCATCGGCTCGGCGATGTTCCTGAGTTGGGTCGGACCGAGATCGACGACCGCGAGGTCGATCCGGCCCTTCACCTGACGGTAGGCGTCTTCGGACAGGCAGATCGCGCCGGGCGCGCAAACGCCCTCCAGCCGCGCGGCGATGTTGACGCCGTCACCCATGAGATCGCCGTCGGCCTCCTCGACCACGTCGCCCAAGTGGACCCCGACGCGGAATTTTATGCAGCGCTCGGGCGGCAGCCCGGCGTTGCGCTCGATCATTCCTTTTTGCACCTCGACCGCGCAAACGCACGGCGTCGACGACGCTGCGAAACTCGGCGATGAACCCGTCGCCGGTGCGCTTGACGGTGCGTCCCCGATGCGCGGCGATCGCCGGATCGATCAGATCGCCGCGCAGTGCGCGCAGCCGCGCCAGCGTCCCCTCTTCGTCCGCGCCGGCGAGCCGGCTGTAGCCGACGACGTCAGCGACCAGGATCGCAGCAATCTTGCGCGTTTCGCCCATGGCGCGCCCCACCAATCTTACGGATAGCACAAAAGCGGGCCGGGAGGATGAGCCGGGGAAGGAGTTGCCGATCACGAACATGGGGACAGCGGGCTCGCCCGGCTGGGCGGGCGACGGGCGCCTCCGCTATAGTCTCCCCCATGCCCCTCCATCTCATCAAGCTCGCGGTCGGCGCGGAATCCCTTGCGGACCTTCGCGAATGGATGGCGGAGCGCATGGCGGAAGCGAAGCGCCGCCGCGCGCCGCTCCGGCACGCTCACATCACCCGCATGACTCCGAAGCGAAATGAGCAGATCCTGGACGGCGGCTCGCTCTACTGGGTCGTCAAAGGCTTGATCTCGGCCAGGCAGCCGATCCTCGGCATCGAGCCGTTCATGGATTCCGACGGGATCGGCCGCTGCAAGATCTGGCTCGACCAGACCGTCATCGCGGTCGCGCCCCGCCCGATGCGCGCCTTTCAGGGCTGGCGCTATTATGAGGCCAAGAGCGCGCCGCCGGACATCGACGAGGCCCAGCCCGGCTTCGCCGCGATGCCGGAAGTGATGCGCCGCGAGCTGGCCTCGCTCGGGCTGCTTTAGCCCGGCGCACCAACGTTTGGCGCAGAACATCTACGACAGGCCGGAATTCTTCGACGGCTATAGCCGCATGGACCGATCCGTGCGCGGGCTGGACGGCGCCCCTGAATGGCCGGCGATGCGCGCGCTGCTGCCCGACTTGCGCGACAAGCGCATCCTCGATCTCGGCTGCGGCTTCGGCTGGTTCACCAGATGGGCGGTTGAACAGGGCGCGGCGAGCGTGCTCGGCGTCGATCTCTCCGAAAACATGCTGGCGAGGGCGAGAGCGGAAACCGCCGACCGCGCGTGCGCTACCTCAAGGCCGATCTGGAAGCCTTGACCTGCCGAAGGAAAGTTTCGACCTCACCTATAGTTCGCTCGCCCTCCATTATGTGCAGGACTTCAAGAGGCTGGTCGGCGAGGTGTCCCGGGCGCTCGTTTCAGGCGGCCATTTCGTGTTCGCGATCGAGCATCCGATCTATATGGCGTCGATGCGGCCCGGATGGCTGACCACGGGCGACGGCGGCCGGACCTGGCCGGTCGATCACTACGCAATCGAAGGCCCACGGATCACCGATTGGCTCGCCAAAGGCGTCGAGAAGCAGCACCGGACCTTAGGCACGACGCTGAACACGCTGATCGACGCCGGCCTCTCTGTCCGGCGCGTGGTGGAATGGAGCCCGACGCCCGACGAGGTCGCGGCCCGGCCTTCCCTGGCCGACGAACTGGAGCGGCCGATGATGGCGCTGGTGGCGGCGCGGAAGTGAGCCCAGTCGTTGATCCGGTGACGTTTTCCCCTCGGGCGGCTTGTTAAGTGGGTGAGGGCGCCCAATTTAAGGGCCAAACAAACGCTCACGGGTGTTCGTCGGTGGACAGGAACAAGGACAGCCCGCTCACAAGGCGCAACGGGGCTGAGGACATCGCCGCCTTCGTCGAGGCGGCGAAAAAGGTTCCCGCAGCCGGCGCTTCCGGCCGCGGGCGGCTGATCTTCGCCCTCGACGCCACGATGAGCCGGCAGCCGACCTGGGATCTCGCCCAGTCGCTTCAGGCGAAAATGTTCGAAGCCACGGCGTCGCTCGGCGGCCTCGACGTCCAGCTCGTCTATTTCCGCGGCTTCAACGAATGCCGGGCTTCGAATTTCGTCTCCGGCGGGCAGGGGCTCAAGGACCTCATGAGCCGCATCGACGTGCGCGGCGGATCGACGCAAATCGGCAGGGTGCTCGCCCACGCGCTGAGCGAGGCGAAGCGCGCCAAGGTCGCGGCGCTCATCTTCATCGGCGACGCGATGGAGGAGAACCCGGACCGGCTCGCGAGCCTCGGCGGCGAACTGGCGCTGCTCGGCGTGAAGGCGTTCATGTTCCAGGAAGGGCGGCGACCCGGCGGCGCGGCGCACGTTCAGCGAGATCGCCCGCCTGACCGGCGGGGCCTATGGCGCCTTCGACGCCGGCGCCTCGGCGCGGCTGGCGGCGCTTTTGCGCGCGGCGGCGGCCTATGCCGCGGGCGGCCACGCGGCTCTGGTCCGGGAGGCCGAGGCCGACCCCGAGGCGCGGCTCCTGCTGTCGCAGATGCGCCGGACGTGAACTTGGCTTAAGTCTTAGGGCGCGCGACGGGCGATTTGGCCGGCGCCGCCGCTTGAGCAAGAAGCCTGTCGAAGCGAAAGCCCTGCAAGAATGAATCTGGTCATCGGCTTGATCTTGCTGTTCCTTCTGATTCAGGGGATCAAGCAGTTTGGCCGCATGGACGCAAGGCAGGCGGCGCGGCTGGTGCGCCACGGCGGCGGCGTGCTCGGCATGATCGGAGCGCTGCTCCTGGTGCTGCGCGGCCGTGTCGGGCTCGCGGCCACGCTCGCCAGCATGGTCGCGAACTTCGCCGGATGGCGGACCCCGGCAGCGGGCTCGTCGGCGTTTCGCGACGTCGGCGCGGGCGCCCGCCCGGGGCGCGCCTCGACCGCGCGCTCGCCGATGATCGAAATGCGGCTCGATCACGACACGGGCGCGATGACCGGAAGGGTTCTGGCCGGCGCCTATGCGGGCCGGGCGGTCGAAACCCTGTCCCGCCCGGAGCTGATCGCGCTTCGCCAGGAGCTTGGGCGCGACGATCCCGACGGCGTCAACCTGCTAGAGGCATATCTCGACCGCCGGTTCGCCGGTTGGCGTGAGGCAGACGAGGATCAGCCTCAGAGGCGGGGAAGCGGGGCGATGTCGCGACGCGAAGCGCTCGAGGTCCTGGGTCTCGCCGAAGGCGCGAGCGCGGCCGAGATAATCCGCGCCCATCGGACGCTCATGAAAAAGTTTCATCCAGATCATGGCGGCTCGACCACGCTTGCCGCGCGGGTCAATCAGGCCAAGGATGTTCTGATGCAGCGACAAGGCTAGGCGAGCTCCGCTGGGGGTCGGCGTCAGTCGTCGTGGGCGGGGAAGCACGAGAATCCGTTGCGCTTGAGCGACCGGCAGGCCGCGTCGGCCGAAGCCGAATCGAGGACGGCGAAGCGGGCGCGATAGAGGGTCGCGTCGCCCTTACGCACCTTCTCGGTGACCGGCTTGGCCGAGGCCAGGGTCGAGCGGTTGCGCTCGCGGGCGCGGGTCAGAAGGGCGTTCGCCTTGGCGAGACTGTCGGGGGCGCCGATCTGGATCATCCAGCCGCCCGCGGACGCGTCGTCGGTCGCCTCGTCCTGTCCGGCGGGGCGCTCCGAACGGCGCGCTTCGCCTTGCGTCTGGGGACGGTCAGGCGGCATGATCAGCGCGCTCGCCGCCGCGAGCCGGGCCTGAATTTTCCTTGACGGCTTGGCGGGGGCCAGCGCCTTGAGCTCTGGCTCGGAGGCCGCAGTCTCGTCGTCGCCAGTCCCATCGTCGCCTTCGCCTGCGGCGTTGGCCTCGCGCGCGCTGGCGGAGATGCGTTCAAGCTTGACTTCGGCGATCTGGGTCGCGCGCGCCCGCCCCGACGACGCCACGGCCGGCTCGATGCGCGGCTCGGCGGACTGGGCGGGCGCAGCTTCCGCGACCTGCGGCGCGGTGCGCGCGGTGGACGCCTCGGCGAAATGCTCGGCGATCAGATTCTGCATGATCCGGTCGCGGCCAGCGGCGGAGCGTCCGCCCATGACGACGGCGATCAGCGACCGTCCATCGCGATGGACCGAGGTCAGGAGATTGAAGCCGGACGCTCGCGTGTAACCGGTCTTGATGCCGTCGACGCCGGCGACCCGGCCGAGCAGGTGATTGTGGTTGCCGATGATCTCGCCGTCGAAATCGAATTGGGCGGTCGAGAAATAATGGAAGTAGTTGGGGAAGCGCTCCTCGAGCGAGCGCCCGAGGATCGTCAGATCGTGCGCCGTGGTGATCTGCTGGTCGTTGGGGAGTCCGGAGGCGTTGACGTAGACCGTGTTGGCCATGCCGAGCTCGTGCGCCTTGCGCGTCATCAGGTCGGCGAAATTGCTTTCCGAGCCGCCAACGGCCTCGGCGATCGCGACCGCGATATCGTTGGCCGAACGGGTCACCACCGCCTTGATCGCGTCCTCGACGCTGATCGTGTCGCCGGGAGGAAGGCCGAGCTTGGAGGGCTCCTGCGCGGCGGCGTGCTCTGAAATCGGGATCGGCGTCCTGAGCGTCATCGCGCCCCGGTCGAGTTGCTCGAATAATAGGTAGAGCGTCATCACCTTGGTGATCGAAGCCGGGTGACGCAGCCCGTTCTCGTCGACGGAATAGAGCGTCCGGCCGCTATTGGCGTCGACGACAAGCGCCGAGAAGGCGGGCGAGGCGGCGAATGCGGCAGGCGCCCCGCGAGCGTAACGGGCGTGGGCGCGGTAGGCGTAGCGCATATGGCGGGGCGCGTGCGCGACGCGGACATAGGTATGTGTATGTGTGTAACGCACGATGCGCCCCGACGGGACCCCGTGCGCGTAATGGCGATAGTGACGGGCGTGGTGCGCCTCGGCTGAGGCGCCGGCGAGACAGAGGGTCGAAGCCGAGATCAAGACCGCCGTCGCCAGACGGGCAAGCCGATTGATTCGAAAGCAGCCGCCACCCAACGCCATGAACGCCCCACCAACTTCACGCGACCGCGGAGGCCGAGCCGCTCGCCGTTGCGTCACTCACACAGCCGTGAACGATATGTCGGCTCGGTTACGCGGCGGTTAACGCAAGGGCGCGGAATCGGGGGTATTTTTGCCTAAGTGGTTGGAATCGCGCGCGCCCGAGTTCGGTCGCGACTGTCTGTTATTCTCAAGCTCTGGTTGAGCGTACGATCGCAATCTGCATGAATCGATTATAATTTCGCAAGCGATCGGATACGCCTATGAACTGATGGCCATAGAAAATGCTGCGATGCAATAAATCGGCCTTGACTTCCATTGTGCACTGCACATATTAAGATCATCGCGAGTTCGCCTCCTTTCCGATGCGGAACCGACCCCAATGAAGGAGCTTTCAATGACAGCCGTCACCCCAACGTTCGAGGACTTCCAGAAATTCTCGAAAGACCAGCTTGAGGCCTTCACCACCGTTTCGACCACCTGGTCGAAGGGTCTGCAGGACATCGCCACCGAATTGACCGATTATTCAAAGAAGACTTTCGCCGCCGGCACCGCGATGTTCGAGAAGCTTCTCGGCGCGCGCAGCGTCGAAACCGCGGTCCAGATCCAGACCGAGTTCGCCAAGCAGGCTTACGAGGGCTTTGTCGCACAGGCGACGAAGGTTTCGGAACTCTACACACGGGTCGCTTCGGACGCTCTCAAGCCCGTCACCACGGCCTACGCGAACATCCAGAAGTAATCGAGCGATCGTTCTTGCCGCCAGTCGCGGCAAAAAAATTTCGTCAAGCCGCTGCCGGCGCCTTTTTGAGCGCCGGCTTTTTATTTGCAACGTCGCCTGAAGCAATCCTGCCGCGCGCGCCCCGCAAACGGAACAGAAAAGGCGGATTCCGAGTTGCGTGCGACGAGGCTCTTGCGCGCGACGAACAAATTGGCAATGCTGCCATTCGGCGACGGCATCTGGCGCCAGCGGCGCGCGGCGCCTAAGTTTGAGTGGCTACGGTTTTGCGTGCGCGTAAGGATGTGAACTCAAGCCTAACCGGCATCAATCGGGGTCTTTCCGTGGCTGCCGCTTCAAATCCGTTCGTTGTTCGCCTCCGGGCGGGGATGGCTCGGCTGGCGCGGTGGCTCTATCCGGGCTTCGGCGCAGCATCACCACAGTTGGCGATGCGGCCGATCGCCTCGCGGGAACCAAAAAGAGGGGGAGAAACGCCAGGGTCAGGCGCTGCGGTCATCACCCGCACCCGGACGCAGACGAAGCGTCCGCATATGTATCGCGTTCTTTTGCTCAACGACGACTACACGCCCATGGAGTTCGTGGTGTCAATTCTGCAGGCATTCTTCAACAAGGACGCTCAGGAGGCGATGCAGATCATGCTCCAGGTGCATCACAACGGCGTTGGCGAATGTGGCGTCTATACCTATGAGATCGCGGAGACCAAGGTGTCGCAAGTGATGGATCACGCACGCAAGAACCAGCACCCTTTGCAGTGCATCATGGAAAAGAAGTGAAAGGCGCCCGATGCCCATTTTCTCCCGCGCGCTCGAAAAGACCCTTCGCCGGGCGCTCTCCCTCGCTAATGAGCGCCGTCACGAATATGCGACGCTCGAGCACCTGCTGCTGGCGCTGATCGACGATGTCGACGCGGCGGCCGTGCTGCGCGCCTGCGGCGTCGACCTCGACTCGCTGCGCAAGACCGTCGTTCAGTATCTCGACACCGAACTCGAAAACCTCGTTGTCGACAGTCAGGAGGAGGCCAAGGCGACCAATGGCTTCCAGCGTGTCGTTCAGCGCGCGGCTTTCCACGTGCAGTCGTCCGGCCGTGAGGAGGTGACCGGCGCGAATGTGCTGGTCGCCATTTTCGCCGAGCGCGAGACGCATGCGGCATATTTCCTGCAAGAGCAGGATATGACCCGCTACGATGCGGTCAACTACATCAGCCACGGGATCGCCAAGCGTCCGGGCGCCTCGGATCCGACACGCCTGCCTCGTGGCTCCGACGAAGAGCACGAGGCGCGCGATTCCAAGGAATCGAAGGACGGCGGCTCGGATTCAAAGAAAAAGGAAGGCGCTTTGGAAGCATATTGCGTCAACCTCAATCGGAAGGCGCGTGAGGGGCGCATCGATCCCCTTATTGGCCGCGAGGCCGAGGTGCAGCGGACCATCCAGGTGCTCTGCCGTCGTCAGAAGAACAACCCCCTGCTGGTCGGCGATCCGGGCGTCGGCAAGACGGCGATCGCCGAGGGCCTTGCAAGAAAGATCGTCAACTCCGACGTGCCCGAAGTTTTGTCCGAGTCGACCGTGTTCGCGCTCGACATGGGCGCGCTTCTCGCCGGCACGCGTTATCGCGGCGATTTCGAAGAGCGCCTGAAGCAGGTGATGAAGGAAATCGAGCAGCATAAGGACGCGATTCTGTTCATCGACGAGATCCATACCGTGATCGGCGCCGGCGCCACCTCCGGCGGCGCGATGGACGCCTCGAACCTGCTCAAGCCCGCCTTGGCCCAGGGGACGCTTCGCTGCATCGGTTCAACGACTTATAAGGAATACCGGCAGTATTTCGAGAAGGACAGGGCGCTGGTTCGCCGGTTCCAGAAGATCGACGTCAAGGAGCCGACGGTCGCCGACGCGATCGAGATCCTCAAAGGCCTCAAGCCTTATTTCGAGGAGTTCCACAAGCTGCGCTATACCGGCGAAGCCGTGAAGGCCGCGGTCGAGCTGTCATCGCGCTACATCCACGATCGCAAGCTGCCCGACAAGGCGATCGACGTCATTGACGAGACCGGCGCCTCGCAGATGCTGGTGCCGGAGCCCAAGCGCAAGAAGACGATCGGCGTCAAGGAGATCGAGGCGACGGTTGCGTCGATGGCGCGCATCCCGCCGAAGTCGGTGTCGAAGGACGACACCGAGGTGCTGCAGCACCTCGAGGAGACCTTGAAGCGCGCTGTCTACGGACAGGACGAGGCGGTGGCGGCGCTGGCCTCCGCCATCAAGCTGGCTCGCGCCGGCTTGCGCGACCAGGAGAAACCGATCGGCAGCTACCTGTTCTCCGGCCCGACCGGCGTCGGCAAGACGGAAGCCGCTCGCCAGCTTTCGCTCAGTCTCGGGTTGGAGCTGATCCGCTTCGACATGTCGGAATATATGGAGCGTCATACCGTATCGCGTCTCATCGGCGCGCCGCCCGGCTATGTCGGCTTTGACCAGGGCGGCCTGCTCACGGACGCCATCGACCAGCATCCGCACTCGGTTCTGCTGCTCGACGAGATCGAGAAGGCCCATCCCGACCTGTTCAACATCCTGTTGCAGATCATGGACCATGGCAAGCTGACTGACCATTCCGGCAAGGCGGTCGATTTCCGCAACGTGATCATGATCATGACCACCAATGCGGGAGCGCGAGACCTCGCCGGCGCCGCCTTTGGTTTCCACAGGTCGAAGCGCGAAGGCGACGATCGCGAGGCGATCGACCGCCTGTTCGCCCCCGAGTTCCGCAACCGGCTCGACGCGATCGTGCCGTTCGCGCGCCTGCCGGAGGCGGTCATCGCCCGTGTCGTCGACAAGTTCATCCTTCAGCTCGAGGCTCAGCTCGCCGACCGCAACGTGACGATCGAGCTCACCGACGAAGCCCGCGAATGGCTGGTCAAGAACGGCTACGACGAGGCCATGGGCGCTCGTCCGATGGCGCGGGTGATCCAGACCCAGATCAAGACGCCGCTCGCCGACGAGGTGTTGTTCGGACGGCTGAAGGGCGGGGGCGTGGTCAAGGTCGTCGTCACCGGGGACGAGACAGGCGAAAAGAAGCTTGGCTTCGTCTATCCGGAAGGGCCGGCGCAGCCGCGGCTGGAGCGCGACCTTATCGTCGCGGCCGGCGCCCGGCGGTCGCGCAAGCGCGCCGAGCCCGCCAACTCGGACGCTGACGACAAGGAGCCGGCGCCGGAAGAGCCGTAATACGCGGCTTCGCCTCCTTGAAGATTGACAATCAGCCCGCGCCGCCTGGCGCGGGCTGATTGCATTTTGCGCGGCCCGCGCGTTTCAGCGTTTCAACGCGGCGCGGAACGCGAGCGCCGTCTCGGGGATGCCGCTTTCGAATGGCGTTGCGTCCGACCAGAAGGCGGCGGCGAAGCGGCTCGCATCGACATGGTAGGGCCGGTCCCACTGGAAGCGCATCTCCGGCAGTTCTCGCAGGAGCGGCGAGAACATCCCGCTCGCGCCCAGCATCCAGGCCGGAATGGCGCTGATGCGAAGCTTCACGCCCAGCGCCTCGGCGGCGATTTTGAGGATATCGCGCGTGGTGCGCGTGGGCGCGCAGGGGACGTGCCAGGCCTGACCGAAGGCGGAGTCGGGCGCGGCCAAGAGCGTGGTCGCTGCGCGCGCAATATCCGGCACGTAGGCGTAGTCATGCAGCACGTCCGACGAGCCGATGAACACCGCGGGCTTGCCGGCCGCGAGCTTGCCGATCGACGTGTCGCCGAGAAAGGAATTGCCGACGCCGGGCCCATAGAAATCGGGCGCCCGCAGCGCCGCGACCTGCGCTTCGCCGGCGGCTGCGGCGGCCATCCAGACCCGCGTCGCCGCCGAGCGCGCCGCTGGCTTCCACCCCTTGTCGGAAAGCGGCATCGTCTCGACCAGGGGCGCCGTCTGAGGCCCGTACATGTACAGGTTGTCGATGAACACCATCCGCGCGCCGGTCGCTTTGCAGGCGGCGACGAAATTGGCCATCGCCTTTGGCCAGGCCTCCCGCCAGACGACGCCCGAATAGGGAAAGCCGATCGCGACCACGAACTGCCTCGCGCCCCGCGCCGCCTTGACCACCGAGTCGCGGTCGAGCGCGTCGCAGGGCGCGAACGTCGCTCCCTTGGGGAGATCAGGTGGGGCACGCCGTTGCGCCACGACGACCTCGCGTCCTTCAGCGAGCAGCCGCGTGGCGCTTGCGCGTCCGACCGAGCCGTAGCCGAAAATCGTGATCCTGTCGGTTGTCGCCAAGCCCGATCCTCTAATCTTTCGTCTTTTCCAGCCCGTTCGTTAGGGAACGCCACGAAATCCCCAAAAATGGGTGCTAGTTAAAGCAATTAAAGGCGTTGTTCAACGTCGCGTGTGATGAAGGAGCTTTGAAATGGCAAACAGTGCTTCGTTGCGCGGGGGCGAAAAAAATGTCCAGGACTGGATCAACCTGATCTGTGGCGCCCTGCTTTTCATATCGCCATGGGTCCTGAGATTCAGAAGTGAGTCCATGCCCGCGAGGACCGTATGGGTCGGCGGCGTGATCATCTTCGTCATGGGCCTCGTTGCGCTCATGCAATTCGCCGAGTGGGAGGAATGGATCGCGCTGATCGTCGGCGCGCTCGTGATCATCGCGCCATGGGTCTTGGGATTCGCAGCGATCCACGCTGCGATGTGGACCTGCGTCGTGCTTGGCGCCATCGTTGTCCTGTCCTCGATCTCCGAGATCTGGGCCGTCCATCATTCCGAAGCGATGGTGGGACACTGATATCAGCGTGACCAGCGGACCGCCTGCTTGAGGGCGAGCGGACCGCTCTTTTCCATAAGCGGGCGGCGCAAAGCCGGCCGCGACGCTGAGGCCAAGTCGATGATCGCCGCCTCTGAGAGGCGGCGTGGTTACCCGGCCGACCTTTGAGCAAACGCGTTGCGCAGGTAGGCGGCGACAAAGATCGGCACCCGCGTTTCGTCGATGTCGCGCGGGCCGCGCACGATATGCATGCGTGAAAGCTCGGCGTGAGGATCGCTCGCCAGATAGGCGTCGATCCGCGTCTTGAGCGCTTTGGCGGAGACGGCCAGCGTCATCAGCTGCATGCAAGCGATGCGGCGGGGCGTGAGCACCAGCGTCCAGCCGGGCGCGACGCTCGCTTCGTCGGCGTTGACTCCGGTCTCTTCGAGCAATTCCCTGCGCGCGCTCGCCTCGAGATCGACCTTGTCGTCGAAGATGTCGCTCGGATCGGGCGTCCCGGCGGGAAAGTAGATCTGTCCGGCGTTGGCCGTGTGCTGCGCCATCTCGCCGAGCAGGAACGCGCCGTCGTCGCCGCGGATCGCGGCCATCGAGAAGCAATTGCTGACCGGCTCGTCGGCGTCGCCAAATTCCTCCCAGGCAAGGTAGTCGGCGTAGTCGGTCTCGAAAAAGGCGCCGCTCAGCTTAAAGACGCCGTCCCGGCGAGTTTCGATCATGCGGCGGCCGAGAAGCAAGATCCGCCCGTTGAACAGCATGGGCTTGGCCTGCCTCAGCCGCGCCCAATGCGCGGCGATGCTGTCAGCGCGCCGTTCGGCGAAAGCCCAGCGCGAGCGCTCGAAAGCAAGGTCGAGCTCGCCGACTTCGAGAAGACGAAAAGGCTCGCTCAAAGGTCGAGCGAGCCGCTGGCGACGAGGACCACCGAGCCGCCGATCGTGGCGGAGGCGATGGCGCCGGCCTCGATCACCAGTCCAAGCGCGATGAGGCTTGGCCGGCCCATCTCGAAGCCTTGCTCGATGATCAGCATGCGCTCGCCGTCCTGCGGACGATCGAACGCCTGGACGACGCCGGCGAAGGCTGCGGCCGCGCTGCCGGTGGCCGGGTCTTCGCCCACCCCCCAGGCGCTGGCGAACATGCGGGCATGATAGGCTGACCCCTGGCGCGCGGTTTCGCGGGTATAGACGAAGGTCGCCGGGCCCTCCTTGGTCGCCCAGGACATGATTCCGGGCGCGGCCCGGCCAATCGCCTCGAGCGAGCGGATGGGAACGAACAAGAACGGAGCGCCGGCGCTGAAAAGGCTGGGTTCATGTCCGTCGAAGCCGATGTCCTCCGGCTCGAGCCCCAAGCCTGAGGCGATTTCGGCTGCGGAAGGCGGCTTGACCTCAAGCCTTCCCGGGAGCTTGGGGAGTTCGAAATAGGCGGCGAGCGTCTGGCCCTTGCGCCGGCGCGCAACGCAGACGACCTCGCCGATCGGCTCCTCGAGCACGATCCTGAGATCCTGGCGCAACAGCAGATCGCCCGCGCGCAGGTGCGCGATCAGAGCCGCCGTCCCGACCGTGGGATGGCCGGCGAACGGCAATTCGCGCTTCGGGGTGAAGATTCTCACCCGCGCGCTGTTGATCGCGTCTCTCGGCTCGAAGACGAATACGGTCTCGGATAGGTTGAACTCAGCCGCGATCGCCTGCATGCGGGCGTCATCGAGCCCGTTGGCGTCAAGCACGACCGCGAGGGGATTGCCCGCCAGCGCTGTCTCGGTGAAGACATCGAGCGTTTGAAACCGGCGCGTCATCAAGAAGCGTCCCGCGCCCGAAGCGCTCCTCGTTCGCTGCGGCGCGGCCCCTTAATGCCAGCCCAACAGCGGGCCGTTATAACCGGGCCAGGCGACGTCGATCAACGGCCGGTTCGATTCGGGGAGGGAATATTGGTTTGGCAGCCGGTCCGTGCCGCGCACGCCGACGAACGTGTGTTGCACCGTGTCGCGCTGCGGCGGCTGCAATGTGTCGAGAGCATAACCCTGGCGCGAGCCCACGGGCGCCCATGTGCCGAGGGTCAGCCACGGTTCAACGGCGTGGCGAACCGTGATCTGACGGCCGGCTTCGCCCGCCGCCCTCGGATGTTTGGCGCGATGATGAACCGTCTGCGCCTCGGCGGTCCACGAAAATGCGAGCGCGACGCCAAGCGCAGCGGCCCCGAAGAGACTGATCGGATGTGTCATGACCGCTTCCCTCTCGTCCGCCCGCTTTACGCTCAACTGCGCTTACTCTAGCGCCTATGTGCAAAAAAAGTAAATGCGCGCGCCTGCGGATCAAACCGGCGCTGCGGCGAAAAGTTGCGACGGTCGGATCAATTCATCTTGAGCGGCGATCAGGCTCAGTTCACGTGAACCTGCAGCCAGAGTGGCCTTGACGACCGCGTAAACCGACGAGGCCGCGCGTGACAAAGCCTCGGGCGTCACATGCGCTTCGAGCCAATGATGAAAGAAGAGCGCCGCGAACAGGTCGCCCGCCCCGTTGACCGCGATCGGCAGATTGGGCGTGCGGAGGCGCCAAAAACCCGTGTCATCGCCGGCCAGCATGTCCAGGCTGTCGGCGGGGGTGTCAGCGAGCTTGAGCGACTTCGCCACGACGATCCGCGGTCCGCGCTCGCGTAAGGCTGCGATCGCGCGGCGTGCTGTTTGCAGGTCGTGCGCCTGCTCGCCTGTCAGCCATTCGAGTTCGAAGGCGTTCGGCGTCGCGATGGTCGCCAACGCCAGGGCGCGGTCACGGAAGAATTCGGCGACGCCCGCGGCCACGTAACGCCCGCGCCCGATGTCGCCGATCACCGGATCGCAGGCGTAGGCCGCTTCGCCGTTGGCCTGGCGCATGCGCTCGACCGCGCGCAGGGCAGCCTCGCCGATCTCCGCCTTGCCAAGATAGCCCGTCAGGATTCCGGCGCATCGGGGTAGGACGCCGATGGCCTCCAATCCGCTGAGGCAATCGTCAATCATCGCCGCATCGAAGGCGCGACCGCGCCAGCCGGGGTAGCCGGCGTGGCTCGAGAACTGCACTGTCATCAGCGGCCAGACCTCGCGCCCGAGACGCTGCAGAGGAAATACGGCCGCCGAATTGCCGACATGCCCGTAGACGACATGCGACTGGATGGAAAGGATTGGCGCGAGCATGGCCGACGAGACGACGATTCCCTTGCGGCGCTCAGGACTTGCTCGCTGTGCCCGGCCCATGAGTCCACGACGCCTCGATCTCTTCCAGCGAGCGGCCTCGCGTTTCAGGCACAGCAACAATGACCCAGACCAGACCGATCGCGCAGAAGCCGGCGAACATCCAGAAGGTGTAGGCCTGCCCGATCGCCTTGACGACCGACAGAAAGAATCCGCTGACCAGGAACGCAGCGCCCCAGTTGACCGCGGTCGCCACCGCCACCGCCCGGCCGCGCACCTCGCCTGGATAGATCTCGTTGATGACGGTCCAGGTGACAGGGCCGAGCGAGAAGGCGAACGAGATGATGAACACGACAAGCGCGACGAGCGTGACGATTCCCGTCGAGCCTTGGCCCGCGATTGCTGCGCCGGACTGTTGGAAGGCGAAACCGACGGCGGTGAGGCTAAGTCCCATGCCGATGAGGCCCGCGATCAGGAGGGGACGGCGGCCGAGGCCATCGATGAATGCGATTGCGATGAAAGTCGCGAGCACATTGACGGCGCCGATGGCCCAGGTGGTGGCTGCGGTTTGCGCCGCGGGTGTCGCGAAGCCGGCCGCGGCGAAGATCGAGTCGGAATAATAGATGATCGCGTTGATGCCGGTGACTTGCTGCAGGACTGCGAGGCCGAGGCCGATTTTCAGCGGCGTCCGCCAGCGGGGCGCGAACACGTCCCACCACGACGGCACTTCGTGCTCGGCGCGTAACGACGCCTCGATGGCTGCCAGCCGCGCGTCGGCGTGGTCCCCGGCGCCGAGCGCGACAAGCGTGCGGCGGGCGTCGTCGCGGCGGCCGCTCTTGGCGAACCAGCGCGGAGACTCAAGAGCCGTCAGGACGGCGAGCGCGAGGAGAACGCCAGGGCCCGCCGAGAGCCCAAGCATCGCGCGCCAGCCCTCGGGACCAGCCAGCGCCTGGTCGACAAAATAAGCGAGGAAAATGCCGACCGTGATCGCGAGCTGATAGGAGGAAACGAACCGCCCCCGTTGCGCAGCGGGGGCGAGCTCGGCCGCATAGAGCGGGGCCGCCACGGCGGCGACGCCAACGCCGAAGCCAGCCACGAGCCGGCCGAAGACGAGGACGGGCACGTCGGGGGAGAACGCCTCCACGAGCGCGCCGATGATGAAAAGACTCGCCGCGGCGAACAGCGCGCGCTTGCGGCCGAAATGGTCGGCCACATAGCCGCCCGCAAGCGATCCAAACATGGCGCCGAGCGTGACCCAGCTGGTGACGACCTCGAGCGCAATCGCGCCGACCGCGAACGCCTTCTGGATGCCAACGAGGGCGCCCGAGATGACGCCCTGATCGTAGCCGAAGAGAGCGCCGGCGAGCAGAACGACGGCGATGACGCTCGCGGCGCGGGCGACGGGAAGATGATCTGGGATCGGACTCGAGACTTCACCGCGCGGACCGCCGCCGGGACCGGTCGATGCGCCGCGCCGCCTTGTCTCCGCCATGCTGCCCCCCTTCGGCCAAAGCCTTACGGCCTTGAGAAAACTCTACCAGAAATCGACTGTCGTTCTAACGCCCAGCACAAACGCATTGCGATTCGTTGGGGCCGTATACCCGCCCGGACAGATGACGTATTGCGCGTCGAGTTTTAAGTTCAGCCAGGGGGCCGTCTGCCATCCGTACCAAGCTTCCGTTACGTATTCATTGTGCTGCACAAAGCCGGGCCCGACGCCCAAGGCGTTGGCCAAGATCTGCCCGTTGGCGATATTCGGATTGACGTGCGTCGTGCCGACTGCAATCCCATATGCATCCCTGGGCCTCCAGGGCCCGAGGCCGTATTGTACGAGTCCCCCGAAGATCTGGTAGTCCGTTGTGGACGTGCGCCGATCTGCATAAGAGGCGAGGAGAAAGACGTTGAGCCCGTTGTTCTTCTGGTCCGGGTTCGTGGGCTCACGTGTGAGCTGCTGCTGCAACACGGTGGAAAAACCGTAGCGTCCGTGACCGGGAATCCCGGGCAGTCCTGACACCAGGATCGGCTCTCCGTTGATGCTGGTCGCGACATTCGCCGCCGCATCGTTGCTCCACCAACCTCCAAGCTGGTAGCTTCCCGCGAGGCCGTTGAATTTGGGCGTCCAGGCGATTTCGGCGGGAAAAATGGCGCCTTGTGACTCGTCGGGGAAGGTTGGCCAGAGGGCGGGGTTGGGCTTCGTGCTGAGATAATCCGTGTTCGAATCGAACACGCCGGCCTTGAAATAACCGTCCGATCCGAAATTCACTTTGGCCACTGCGGCCCACTGGCTGACTGGCCAGTTGTAGATATAGTCGCCCACAAGGTTGCCTGCCTGCCCGGGGCAGAAGGTCAGATTGATGAAGTCGCAAGGGTAACTGAAGAACTCGTCGCCGAACGCGAGACGGCCCACCGTGGTTTCAACCCGGCCGTCGAACCACTTTTGATCCCACGCGAATTGCTCCAACCGGAGGATATTGCCGCGCCCGTAGACTTCGTTGAGCAATTGCAGCGCCGGGATGCCAGCGTCGGTGGCGGCGTCCCGGCCCCAGCGGTCGACCAGCGTCACCAGGAACGAGGCGCCCTTGAGGCCCAAACTTTTTTGCAGGTCGAATTCGGCCTGCAGCGCGACTTGCCCGGCTTCCTGGGCTATGCGGCGCTGGCCGCCGGAGAGATTCAAAACCGCTTCGTCGACGCCGGTCAGCGAGACCGTGATGCCGAGATCGTTCAGCCTCGAGCGAAGGTCGGGCCATTCGCCGAGAAGATGGGGCGTGGTGGCGAAATAGTCTGACGGCAGCGCGGGCAAGATGGGGAAAGCCGCGGAGCTGCTCACGGAACCGCCTGAAGCCGATACGGTTGGCGGCGGACCTTGCGTTTCCTGGGATGGCGCGGAAGCGTCCGCCGGCGACAATTCACCAGCGAGCGTTGTTGACCCGGTCAGAAGGATAGTCGCCAGGGAAATCGCCAGCCGCGGGACACCGCAGCGCTCTCGCGAGAAGCGCCGCTGCGCGCCCGTTCCCGAGGCTCGCCCACCGAGCAACTCATCAAGAGCACGCGTGGCCATGGCGGACTCCTATGGCGCGGAGGAGTGCTGCAGGCGCTTTCCGTGCGGGCGAGCAGGGGTCAGTCCCCGAATCGCGTCATCGCGGAAACATTGCGCGCGATGGCCGGTGCAAAGCAAGCCAGACCGAAAGCGGCGTGATCCGATGTCAGCAGCCTCCCCAAGCGGTCGCCGCCGCGCGCTTTGACTAGGCAAGCAGACCGGCCGCTTGAGCCTCAAGGACAAGCCTGAGACAATGGGCGAACCTTCGTCTCAACCCCAAGGCCCGTTCATGAGCGACGCCATCGCCTTTCTCAAGCGCGCCATCGAGCAGGGGCAGGGGCTAAGCCAGGCCGACTTGGTTCTGAAGGGCGGGCGGATCCTTGATCTGGTGAGCGGAGAGCTGGTCAAGAGCGACGTTGCGATCTGCAACGACCGCATCGTCGGCACGATGGGCGAATATAGCGGCGCACGCGAGATCGATGTCCGCGGCAAGATCGTGGTCGCGGGATTCATCGACACCCATTGCCACGTCGAATCCTCGCTTCTGACCCCGCTCGAATTCGACCGTTGCGTGCTCGCCCATGGCGTGACCACGTCGATCTGCGATCCGCACGAGATCGCCAACGTGCTGGGCCTGACCGGCGTGCGCTATTTCCTCGACGCTGCGATGCTGACCGCGATGGACCTGCGCGTGCAGCTCTCGAGCTGCGTTCCGGCGACGGCTCTGGAGACCTCCGGCGCCCGGCTCGAGGCCGACGATCTTCTGCCGCTCGCCGATCATCCCAAGGTGCTGGGGCTGGCGGAGTTCATGAACTTTCCCGGCGTTCTCGCGCGCGATCCGTCATGCCTCGCCAAGCTTGCGGCGTTCCAGACCCGGCCGATCGACGGACACAGCCCGCTGCTCGGCGGCGCCGCGCTCAACGGTTATTTGAGCGCCGGCCCGCGCACCGACCACGAGGTCACCAACGTTGCGGAAGCGAAGGAGAAGCTCGCCAAGGGCATGCAACTGCTCATTCGCGAAGGTTCGGTGAGCAAGGACTTGCATGCTCTCGCTCCCATGATCACCGAGCGCAATTCGCCGTTCATCGCTTTCTGCACCGACGACCGCAATCCGCTCGACATCGCAGAGGAGGGCCATCTCGACTTTGTCATCCGAACAGCGATCAAGCTTGGCGCGCCGCCGCTCGCCGCCTATCGCGCCGCGACCATCTCGGCTGCGCGCATCTTCGGCCTGCGCGATCGCGGCCTGGTCGCGCCGGGCTGGCGGGCCGATCTCGTCGTCGTCGACGACCTCGAACATTGCGCCGTCTCGATGACGCTTGCCGGCGGGCGCGTGGTCAACGACGCTTTGTTCGCCGTGCGCGCCTCACTGGCGCCGGTCGGTCTCGACAGCGTGAAAGCGCGGCGCGTCGAGCCGGGCGATTTCGTTGCAAGAGGGCAGGGGCCGTCGACCCAGGCGATCGGCGTGGTTCCGGGCAAGATCATCACTGAGCGCATACCCGTCACGCTGCCCTTCAGGAATGGCGAGCGCGGCGTCGATCTCGGTCAGGACGTCGTCAAGGTCTCCGTGGTCGAGCGCCATGGCGTCAACGACAATCGGGCGACCGCCTTCGTGCACGGCTTCGGCATGAAGCGCGGCGCGATCGCTTCGTCGGTCGGCCACGACAGCCACAACTTATGCGTGGTCGGCGCGGATGAAGCCGACATGGCGGCGGCGGTCAACCGTTTGCGCGAGATCGAGGGCGGGTTCGCGGTGGCCCGCGACGGCAAGGTCGTCGCCGAACTGGCGCTCCCGGTCGCAGGGCTGATGAGCCTCATGAGCTTCGAAGAGGTGCGCGAGGCGCTGATCCCGCTGCGCGCCGCGGCCAAAGGTTTAGGCGTGACGCTGGCCGAGCCTTTCCTACAGGTGGCCTTCCTGCCGCTGCCGGTGATCCCGCATCTCAAGATCACCGACATGGGGCTTGTGGATGTGGACAGGTTCGAATTCGTGCGGGACTAGAGGCGCGGAATGAGGCCGATCTTCTCGCTCTCCTGTCATTCCTGAACGGCCACAACGGCATTTCCGCCGACATCGCGATACGCCTAGAAAGGGCGGGATTTGGCTCCGCTGAATCCTGGCTTCGCCATCTGGCGTGCGCGCCGGCGCGCCAAGGCGATTAAAGTGACCCCATTTCCTGCTCCACAAGCGGTAGAATAGAACCAGCCATTAGCAGCCGCGTTCTGGGTCGCCGTTGCTCCGGTCGCGGGATTGGGCTCCTTAGGACCTCCGCCGCCTCAGGCGCGATGCCCCGGCCTAACGCCGTGCAGATGCGCGCTGGCGTTCCCGGTCCTCGTCGGCGCGGTCCGCACGCGGCTCGCAGTATGCGCCCGATGGGCGCCCCCCTCGACCACCCTGCCCGACGCCGCGACCGGCAGCCCGCGCAGGCCCGAGGCGCTGCTCCCATTCGCGCAGCCGAGGCTTCCGCCGCCGCCACCACCGCCGGATGGCGCCGTAATGCCAGTTGCGGCATGCACGCTGCCGCCGCCGCTCGCCGCCGCGTGAACGCCCGCGGGGCGGCCCGCGCCCCCGCAAGCCGCGAGCGTTTGATCGGGAGCGCAGAGCGTCAACATCGCGATGAGCGGGGCGCCGGCCAAAATCGCGACCAGCCGCCCTGCGCCCCGCAGCCCGGAAGCGCCTTCGCCGCGCCTGAGGTCAGCTTGCATGACATCCTCCTGCAATCGCTACGCCTCCCGCCGGCTCGCGGTCGCAAAGACGACCGCCAGCGCGATCCACGCCAGAAGCATCGTGGTGCCGCCGATCGGAGCGGCGAAGGCAAAAATGCGCGCGCCGGTGAAGACATGCATTGCGAGTTCGGCGGAAAACAGGATGGCGCCCGCCTCCATGATGAAACCGACGATCACAAACGCGCGAGCCGAGGCAGCCGCGATCCGAGCGTGGGCAGCGACGGCGAGCGCCGCGCATGCGTGCAAGAGGAGAAATAGCGCGGCTCGCTCCGCAAGTTCGCCGCCGTTCTCATGCACCCTCGCCGCCGCCAGCGCGACGCCGGCCGCGCCCATCAGCGCAGCGACGCCGGCCAGAACGAGGGGCGCGCGGGTCATGCTTTACTCCAGCCGGCGAAGTCGCTTTCGGTCAGCAAAGCAGTCCCTTGAGCGTGCGCTTGTCAAGATGGCCGCCGCCGCCGATCCTGTCGGCCTCGCGCTTCCTGTCGCGAGCAACAACGGGAGGGCGGGGTTGGCGGATTTCAGGGTGCGGGCGATTGAGCGCACGGATCGCGCGCAATGGACGCCGCTGTGGCGGGCCTATCTCGACTTTTATCGCGCCCAGTGGAGCGACGAGGTGGCTGACGCGACCTTCGCGCGTATTTTCGATCCGCTCGAGCCGGTGCATGCCCTCGTCGCCGATCGCGGCGGGGAACTCATAGGCCTTGCGCAGTATCTGTTTCAGCGCAGCACGTGGCTCATCAATTCGCAGTGCTATCTGCAGGACCTTTATGTCGGCGAGGCGGCGAGGAGCGCCGGGGTCGGCCGCGCGCTGATCGCAGCCGTGGTCGACGCCGCCAGGCAAGCGGGAGCGGCGCGCGTGTTCTGGAACACGCACGAGACGAACGCCGTCGCGCGCCGGCTTTATGACGCGGTCGCCGAGCGCTCTGGATTCATCCAGTATCGCATCGATCGCCTTGGCTGACGGTCAGGGCGCTAGACTTGCCGCTGATCCAAACTTGCCTCATGTTGCACGACCCGGAAGCCTTTGATGGGCGCCGTGGTCAGCAGGGGGTCTCAATGGTGTCGCGACGTCTCGCCAGGCGGTCTCTCGCCATCGCCAAGGCCAACGCGCAAGTGGGCGCCGACGCCGCGCTGACCATTGCCGTTCGCACGCAAAACCTCCTCGCGCCGGGCGGTCGCGAATCGGACAAAGCGCGCGAAGCGCGGCTCATGGTGCAGGAGAAGGTCGACGCGGCGATGGAAGGCGCTTTCGCCGCCCAGGCGGCCTGGGGCGCGTTCTTCATTAAGGCCGCGTTCGGGGGTGTGCGTACGGCTCACGATGTTTCGGCGGGTCTCACCGCCATTGCCGAGGCCGCGGCCGCGCCCGCGCGGCGCAAAGTGCGCGCCAACGCGCGCCGGCTGACCGGAGCCAAGGCTTGGCCGTGACCAGGCTCTGGCCTTGAGCAGGATCTGGCCTTGACATGGAGCTTCTGCCGCATCTGCAGCATTTCGTCGCGACCTACGGCTATCTCGCGGTCTTCCTGATCGTCGCGATGGAGAGCGCCGGGATTCCGATGCCTGGCGAGACCGTTCTGGTCACCGCCGCGATCTTCGCCGCCCAGGGAACGCTGAACATCTATGGGGTGATCGCGACGGCGGCGGCGGGCGCGATCCTCGGCGATAATTGCGGCTATTGGGTCGGCCGCGAACTCGGCTTTCCGCTCGTCTACCGGTACGGACGCTACATTCGCCTGGACGAGCGGCGGCTCAAGGTTGGGCAATATCTCTTCCTCAAGCACGGCGGGGCGATCGTGTTTTTCGGCCGCTTCGTCGCGGTGCTGCGGGCTTTTGCGGCGTTCCTCGCTGGCGTCAATCGCTACAATTGGGAGGCGTTCTTTCTCTTCAACGCGGCAGGCGGGATCGTCTGGGCTTCGATCTTCGGCGTCGGCGGCTATATGCTCGGCCGCGCATTCGAGCATTACGCGCGGCCCGTGGGGACCGCCGTGCTTATCGTCGCAGCGATCGGCGTGATCGCGGCCGCGCGCTTCATCCGCTCCCACGAGCAGGCGCTCGAGGACGAAGCGGAGCGAGCGCTCCCCGGACCGCTCATCAAGCCCAAGGCTTGAGGCGGCGTTACGCCGCCTGCGGGCGCTCGACCGGTCCGATCCACACCCTGAGCTGCTCCGATCGGCGCAGAAAATCGACGCTGACGGTGCGGTCGATCTTGTCGGCGTCGAGCGCGCGCACGAGGTCGCTGACGCTCGTCACCGGCTTGCCGTCGAGGGCGATGACCAGGTCGCCCGTCAGCAGCCCAGCCTGCGCGGCCGGTCCCGCCTGGTCGACCGAGAGAAGTCGCGCGCCCGTAGTCTGTTGGAGAGCGAGTCTGAGCGCGATCCGGCGTGGAATCGCGAGCGTTGCAGCCCCGACCCCGATATAGGCGCGGCGCACCCGCCCGTGCCGGGCGATCTCGCCAGCGACAAAACTCGCGGTGTTGGAAGCCACCGCGAAGCAGATGCCCTGCGCGCCCATGATAACCGCCGTGTTGATGCCGATCACTTCCCCGGTCGAGGACACCAGCGGTCCGCCCGAATTGCCGGGATTGAGCGGGGCGTCGGTCTGCACCACGTCCTCGATCATCCGGCCTGTGCGCGATTGCAGCGACCGTCCGAGCGCCGAGACCACGCCCGCGGTCACGGTGGCGTCGAAGCCGAGCGGATTGCCGATGGCGATTGCGATCTGGCCACGCTTGAGCCTGGCGCTGTCGCCGAGTTTGGCTGCGGGCAGAGAGACGTCGGCTTCGACCCTCAAGAGCGCAAGGTCGGTGTCCGGATCGTCGCCGAGCACGCGCGCCTGCAAGTCGCGGCCTTCGAGCGTGATGAGATTGACCATCCGCGAGCTCTGCACGACATGGCTGTTGGTGAGGGCGAGACCATCGGAGGAAATGATGACGCCGGAGCCGGAGCCCGCGCTGCGGCCCTGCTTGCGCACGTCGATGCGCACCACGCTCGGGCCGACCCGCTCCACGACGTCGCTGACCACGCGCGAATAGTCGTCAAGCAGAGCTCCGTCATTGGGGGCAGAGGCGGCGCCGGGACCCTGCCCGAGGTTTTCGGAATCGAGCGTCAAAGTTGGGGTGGGAATTGGGGAAGGTTCGATCATTGCGGCGATATGGTGACGGCGGTTGCGACGCGCAAGCAGGGGCGCTCTGAACCGGGGACGCGCCGGGCGGCCCCCGCTGAACTTGCCAGCTTTGAGCAAATGGACCAGATATCGGCGGAATCCCGGCCCCCAGGAGTCGGATCGCTGAAATCCGGGCTCGGGCGCGAGCCCGCGCGAAACAGAAGGCGATATGGCGCTAACCGATTCGGCGACATTGTCTCCAGAGCTGCGTTCCGCTCCGCCGTCGGCGAGCAGCGCGCTAGCCCTGAGCGCAGCCGTGATCTGTCTCAATGAGGCGGCCTGCATTGGCAAATGCCTGGAAAGCCTGACCGGCTTCGCGGAGATTGTCGTCGTCGATTCCGGCTCGTCGGATGGGACGCTCGCGATCGTGGAAGAGTTCGCGGTGCGCGGCTTTCCGATTCGGCTCATCCGTCAGCCCTGGCTCGGCTATGCGCTGCAGAAGCAGTTCGCGCTCGACCAGGCGAGCGAGCCCTGGGTCTTCAGCATCGACGCGGACGAATGGCTGGACGACGAGCTGCGCGCCGCGCTGCCGCGGCTGATGGCGGCCGACGAGTCGGTCGCCGGCTGGAAGGTGCGCCGTTCGCTCACATTGTACGGGCAGGCGAAGCCGGTCAGCCGCTGGACACGGCCAGAGCATATTTTGCGGCTCGTGCGCCGGGGCAGGGCGCGCTTCGATCCCGCCCTCATCGTGCATGAGGGCCTTGTGGCCGATGATGGGCAAACGCCGGTCGCACGAGACGGCTTGCTCAGGCACGAGCGCAGCCTGCCCCTGAACGAGCAGATGAAAAAGGAAATCGTTTACGCGCGACTCAAGGCCGAGCAGCGGCTGAAGCAGGGGCGGAAGCCGTCGACGCTCAAGCTCGTGTTCAATCCGCCGATCTATTTCCTGCGCATCTTCTTCTTCAACAGGTTTTTCCTGTGCGGATGGGCGGGCTTCATCCACGCGGCGACCGGCGCGATCTATTCTCTCATGACCGAATCGATCCATCGGCAGTTGTATTACGCGCGAAGAGAGCGCTGACGCGCTTTTCTTCGGCGGCGATGCGATCGGGCGAGGCGGGATGAGCCTTAAATTCGACGATGAGGCCCTCGACGCGCTGGAGGTCGTCATTCCCAATCTGAATTGGCGCTATTCGGGCGGCACGGCGGTCAATCGCACGATCGCGCCGCTGATCGCCGAGCGCTGGCGGGCGGCGTGGCTCGGGCCGGACCGGCCGGACGGGATCGAGGGCCTTACCTTGCGCGATCTCGTGCGGCTGCGCTTCCGTCGGCCTGCCCACGGCAAGGTCCGCATCTGGCATGCGCGCCGCAACGTCGAGATGATCGTCGGGCTCTTGCTCAATCTGCTCGGCTATCGCTTCGCGCTGATTTTCAATTCGGCTTCCCAGCGCAAGAAGACGTGGCTCACCCACTTTCTCATCGCGCGCATGAACGCAGTGATCGCGACCAGCGAGCTTGCGGCGCAATATCTGCGGCGCCCCGCGACGGTCATTCTGCACGGCATCGACGTCGATCTCTATTCGCCCCCCGCCGACCGGCGCGCGGCTTTCGGCGAGACGGGTCTGCCGGGCAAATATGCGATCGGAACGTTCGGCCGGGTGCGAAAGCAGAAAGGCAGCGATCTGTTCGTCGAGGCGATGCGCCGGCTATTGCCGCGCTATCCGGATTTCTGCGCCGTGGTGGTCGGCCTTACCACCGTCGACAATCTGCCTTTCGTGGAAGGACTGAAGCGTGAGATCGAGGTCGCGGGCCTCACGAACCGCATCCGTTTCCTGGGCGAATTGCCGGTCGAGGAGGTGCCGCTCTGGTATCAGCGAATCTCGATCTATGTGTTCGCCTCGCGGGTCGAGGGCTTCGGACTTACGATGCTCGAGGCGATGGCGGCGGGCGACGCCGTCGTCGCGGCGCGCGCGGGCGCGGCGGAAATGATCATCACCGACGGAGCCGACGGCGTCCTTGCGCCGGTCGATGACGTCGAGGCGCTTGTCGCGGCGCTCGAGCCGCTCATGCGCGAGCCCGAACGCATCGAGGCGATCGGCGCGCGCGCCCGCGCGCGGGTCGTCAGCGCCTTCAGCCGTGACCGCGAGGCCGATGAGATCAGCGCGGTCTACCGGCAGGTTTGGGGGGCGAAACGGTTAGAACAGGCTCCGTCAGAAATGCATGGCAAGACGGATGGCGCCGGATCTGTAGAGGATCACGCCGCCAAGTCCGATGAGAATGAAGGGCAAGAGAATGTGCCCGTAGCGCCACAGAGGCCTGCCCAGCGGGGTGCGCCTGACCAGCCATAGCGCGACAAAGCACCAAAGAATCGTCAGCACGGCGAAGACCGCCACGGTTGCGGCGATTTCCAGAGGCCGCTGGCTCGCGAAGATCGGCGTATAGGCGGCTATGTTGTCCCCTCCGTTCACGAGCGTGATGGCCGCGACCTGCAGGATGCCGGCGCCTGTCGGCTGTCTTTCGTCCTCGCTCTTCCCCAAGCGCACGAGCCTCATGATTCCAACGGCGATCGGCGCCACGCCAAGCAAGCCCACATGCGCGGGCGAGATCATGAGAGCGGCGATCGCGGCCGACAGGCTGATCGCGACGATGATCGCCATCCCGAGGATCTGGCCAGCGATAACGTGGCGATGCGAGAAGCTTCGGTCGGAGAAGTAGCCGACGAGCAGGAACAGATCGTCGATATTCGTCGATGCGAAGACTCCGATCGACAGCAGGGCGAGCGGGAAAACGCTCACGAAGCGTCGGGCTTCTCGCGAAGACGGCGCAGCCCCGGCTTCTCGTATGATCCAGTCAGGCCGCGCTCGGCCGCATCGCGGCGATGAGCCGCTTGATCGGCGCCGACACATGGTGGCGCAGCATCGCCATCCGGCGATCGCCTTCCGAGGTCACCCAATTGAACTGGATGACCCGCCGCTCGCCGGCGAAGGGCTTGTGCCCGTGCCATGAATTGTCGGACCGCTTGAACGCCAGAAGCGTCCCCTCGACCGGAGGAACCTCCATGATCATGTCGTCGAGATTATCTCCCGACCTGAGGAGCCGCAGGCGCCCGCCGGAATTCTCCCAGGCGGGGTTCATGTAGATGAGGATCGTGATGATCTTGCTTTTGGTGTCGGTATGGATGCGTCCGTCCTTCTGGCTGCACTGACCGCGAACGGTGATCGTGGTCGGCCGTCCCGCGAGCGCGAGGTCGAACTTATCCTCGAAAACTTCGCGGAATTCGTCGCTCTCCAGTTCGTCGAGGAATTCGCGGAACGCGGGCCCATAGGAAAGCTGCGCGACAGGAAAGCTGCCGCCCTCGGAGATCTTCGGATAGTCGGCGTTGATCTGCGCGCGCGCCTCGGGGCGAACGAAGCCCGGAACGACGAAATACTCGAACGGCTCTCGGGTCAGAGCGACCGCTTTCAGGGCGTCGAGGTCGAGGGTGCGCAAACTCATGTGACGGTTCCGGGAACGGTGAATTGGCCGCCTTTTAGATTGCGGGGTTCGGCGCGTCAAAAGCAGGTTTTCGAGCCGCTCTCTGCGTCGTTTCGCTGCCGCGAACCGGCAACACGTTTCCGACCCAAGCGACTCGAGGGCGACGGATTGCCACGCCGACCCGCCCCAATCGCCCGGGGGATTGTTCAGCCGCCGCGCCGCGATTGCGCCGCCGACCCTGCTCCTCTATTTCCGCGGCGATTCGCCCTTTCCGGCGGGCGTTACAAAGCCGCTGCCGGTGATGGCGTAGACTGTACCCGAGGGTACGGGTAGCACGCCGCCCTCCTCCGTCGTACCGATGAGATTGCCGTTGGCGTCGGCGAGTAGGCCGCCCAATGGCGTTAGGCCGGTCGCTCGTCTGTTGAGCAACGCCAGGATGGTTGGAACGCTGGCGTAACCGAGGGGAGTCTTGGCGATCTCGAACGCTCCGTGCGGGCCCGCGCCGAAGAGATTGCCGTTGGCGTCAGCGATCACGCCGGCGCGAAAGAACCCGACAAGGGATCCGTCGAAGCTGCTGAGGGTTGTCGGCGCGCTGGCGTAGCCGCTGGCGGTTTTGGCGAGCTCGAACACCGTGCCAAGCGGACGCTGCCGGCCCGGATCGCCGCTCTCCGTCGTGCCGAAGAGATTGCCATCGGCGTCGGCGATCAGGGTGGCCATGGGCTCGGCGCCATTGGTTCCATTGAAGCTAACCAGCGTAGTCGGGGCGTTGGCGTAACCGCTCGCAGTCTTTGCGATCTCGAACACCGTGCCGCGCCCACTCGCCCCACCCAGAGAGGTGGTGCCGAAAAGATTACCGTTCCCGTCGCTCAACAGACCGCCTGCGGGTTCAGCGCCGTCAGCGCCATTGAAGCCGACCAGAGTGATTGGAGCGTTCGCGTAGCCGCTGGAAGTCTTTGTGATTTCGAACACGGTGCCGAGGTTGCGCGCGCCGCCTCGGGTCGTCGTGCTGAAGAGATTGCCATTCGCGTCGATGATCAGGGCGGCCACCGGATCCGCGCCATTGGGCCCATTGAAGCTGGCCAGGGTGGTCGGCGTGTTGGCGTAGCCGCCTGCGGTCTTTGCGATCTCAAACACGACGCCAACTTTATTCGCTCCGCCGAGCTCGGCTGTGCCGAAGAGGTTGCCGTCCGAGTCGAAGACAAGGGCCGCCGTGGGCCGAGCGCCGTCAGCGCCATTGAAGCTGACGAGAGTGGTTGAAGCGTTCGCGTAGCCGCTGGAAGTCTTAGCGATTTCAAACACCGTGCCTCGACCGTTCGCCCCACCTAAAGTCGTCGTGCCGAAGAGGTTGCCGTTGGCGTCGGCGATCAACCCCGCATACGGAGCCTCGCCGTTGGTCCCATTGAAATTGACCAGGCGAATCAAATCGGCCGCGCGCGACGCGGACGGCGCGAGAACAAACGCTGCGAGACCCGATACCGCGAACAGTGACGGAAGCATCTTGCCCATTGCTATCCCCTCTTTGAATTTTGTCTCCATCGGCCGTCGTGGCGTCGATACAGACCTACCACGTCGGAGCCTTAGTCGCTCGTGTCGCGTCCTCTCATCCAGACAATTGTCAGAAGCTTGCCACCGTTACACACGCCCCTTGGCCAGCGCCGCGAGGATCGCCCGCGCGCGATCGCCCGCGAAGGCGGCGGCGACATCCGGGTCCGCCTTGAGGCGCCAGTTGGGGCGCTCGCGATCCGTCCCGGGCAGGTTGGTCTGGACGGTCTCGCCGATGAGGTCGTCGAACTGGGCGTGAGCGAGGATCGAGCCCGCGCCCCCGATGAAGGCGTGGACCGCCGCGGCGAGCGCATCGGAGAGCGGCGCTTCCTCGCTTGGCGCCGAGCCAATGAGACCCGCGGCGAGAAGCGCGGCGACGAGGCTCTCCTTCTCCTCGCGCCGCGCAGCGACCGCCGCGCCGACCTCGGCCTGGGTCAGAAAGCCGAGCATGAGCCGCTCGCCGATGTCGGCGCCTTGCCACCAGCCGGCGAGGGTCGCCAGATCGTGCGTGGCGACGCAGGCGACCGAGGTCGGCGGATAGAGTTCCGGCGGACGCACGCGAGCGCCATCGCGCTCGAACCGCAACACCCGCATACCCTGGACGTTGGCGCGGGTCATCCGATCGCGGAAGCCCTCCGGCACCGTGCCGAGGTCCTCGCCGACCACCATGCACTCGGCGCGTTGGCTTTCGAGCGCGAGGTGGCCGAGGAGATCGTCGATCGGATAGGAGAGGTAGGCGCCTTCCGCGGGACGGGCGCCGGCGGGGATCAGGAAGAGGCGCTTGAGCCCCATTGCGTGATCGATGCGCAGCATGCCCGCGTGGCGCATGTTGGCGCGATAGACAGCGCTCAGCGAGGCCCAGCCCTCGCGCGCGGCGGCCAGCGGATTGAGCGCCGGCAGGCTCCAGTTCTGGCCTTGCACGGAGAACGGATCGGGCGGCGCGCCGATGGTGACGCCGCGCGCGAGCGCCCCGGCGTGCGCCCAGGATTCGGCGCCGTCCGGGGCGGCCCCGACAGCAAGATCGCGATAGAAGCCGATCTCGAGGCCGCGGCTCCGCGCGCGCTCCGCGGCCCGCTCGAGCTGGCGGTCGGCGAGCCACTGGCAGAACAGGGCGAACTCGAAGCCGTGGCGGTTGCGCTCGATCGTCCGGTCGATCGCTTTGGGGTCGCCGTCGCGCAGATCGTGGGGCCAAACCCGCCAGTCCTCGCTCGCCTCCACGTCCGCGGCGGCCTGGAAGGCGGCGAAACGCCGCAAGGCTTCGCCGCCCGATCTCGCGAACGCATGGTAACCGGCGATGAGCGGATCGGCGGGCCTCGCCTCGCGCAGGCGGGCGAACGCCGCGCTTCGCGCTTCGAGCGCCGCGCGCTTGGCGCGCCACACCTCGACGTACTCGACATATCTGGTCGTCGACGCGGCGGCGAAAGCAGGCGCCAGCGCCTCCAGCGCGGCGCTCAGCGCCTCGTCCCTCGGCAGGCCTGCGTCGTCGAGCGCGTCGATGAAGATCGGATCGACGAAGCGGCGATCCGAAGGGTAGTAGGGGCTCGCCCGCTCCCGATCGCGCGGAAACAGCATATGCAGCGGGCTTAAGCCCAGATAGGCCGCCCCCGCGGCGCCGGCCGTCTCGCCCGCGCGGGCGAGCGCCGAAAAGTCGCCGATCCCCTGGTCGTGGCCGTCCGCGCCCGCGCGATGGAGCGCGTAGAGCTGAGCGGCGACGCCAAAGCGTTTGCGCAACGCCGCTTTGTGGCTGTAGGCCTCGGGCGGCGCGATGGTGAGCGCGCATTCGACGCCGCCGACAACGAGGCGGTAGCGGCCGATCGGCAGCTTCGGCAGCGCGATCCCGCGCTCGGAGACGGAGCGTCCGTCGGGCAGGTCGCGCCGCAAGCCCTCCGCAGGCTCGACGGCCCATTCGGCGACGGCGCCGTCCTCGCGCACGATCCGCGCGTCGGTCTGCGCGGGGCGTGTCGCGCAACGGCGCGACAAGCGGCTCATCGACGCGCAGCACGAGCGAGAAGGGCAGGCGGCGGCGCTCGGTGTCATCGACGAGCCGGGTCAGGCTTTCGCGCGCCTGCGCCTCGCTTGCAACATCGAGGCCGACCGCCTCAAGAAGCGCGATCTTGGTTTCCGCTGAAACGATCGTGCGTTTGCCGCTGACGTCAAACCATTCCGCGGCGATGCCCGCCTCGCTCGCAAGCTTGTCGATCGTCTCGACGGCGGGCGGTCCGGAATGAAGACCGCCGCTCGCGATCGGCGCCTCCGCGACAATGAGCGAGGAGCGCGCTCGAAGGCGTACGCGGTCGGCAAGCGCGAGCCACCGTTCGGGCAGGCTCGGATCATGCGTGTCGATGAGAATACGCCACGCCATTCCAGCGCGCGGCGGCGGCAAGCGAACTTCTGCATTGTCGCTGGAGCGGTTCATGGCCACGGCGGCGCGATCGACGCCGTCGCCCTGCGGCGTCGCGAAGACGGCGACGAAGACCGCGCCCTCGGGATCGCTCCACCCGCTCTGTGTCATCGCGCCATCGGCGTCGCGCCATTCGACGTCGGGGAGCTGGCTCGCGTCGAACGGCGAGCCGGTCAGGAAAGCGTCGCGCGACAGCGCGGAATTGGCGCGGCGAGCCGCGATCAGGCGCGCGGTGAAGGCCACCAGCGAGGCGTCGGCGGCGGACCAGTCGATCGCGCTTGTCGCGTTGTCCTGGGCGTAGGCGTTGTTGTTGCCGCGCTGGCTGAAGCCGAGCTCCGCGCCCATGCTGAGCATGGGCGTCCCGCGCGAGGCGAGCAACAGCGTCATGAGATTGCGCTCGTCACGCGAGCGCGCCTCTACGATCGCGGGATCGTCGCTTGGGCCCTCCACGCCGTGATTCCAGCTGAGATTGTTATCCGTCCCGTCGTGATTGTTCTCGCCGTTGGCTTCGTTGTGCTTGCGGTCGTAGGAGACGAGGTCGCGAAGGGTGAAGCCGTCGTGGGCGACGACGAAATTGACGCCCTTGGACGGCGCCGAGGCGCGCGCGAACAGGTCGCGCGAACCGGCCATCCGGGTCGCGACCTCGCCGCGCTGTCCAGGATCGCCACGCCAGAAGCGGCGCGCGGCGTCGCGAAAGCGGTCGTTCCACTCGGCGAAGGCGGGGCCGAACTGGCCGAGGCGGTAGCCGCCCGGTCCTACGTCCCAGGGTTCGGCGATGAGGCGGGCGTGGCGAGCACGGGATCGGCGGCGAGCGCCTTAAAGAACGGCGCGTCCGGGTCGAAGCCGCTCGCGCTGCGCCCGAGCGCCGTCCCCAGATCGAAGCGAAAGCCGTCGAAACCGCCGTGGACCATCCAGCGCCTGAGCGCGCCGATCGCCATCTCGATGACCAGAGGGCGGTCAAGGGCGAGGCAATTTCCGGTGCCGGCGTCGTTGATGTAAAGCGCGGGGTTGCGCGGGTCGAGGCGGAACCAGGCTTCGTTGTCGAGACCGCGAAACGACAGCGTCGGCCCAAGCTGGTCGCTTTCGCCATTGTGATTGAAGACGACGTCGAGAATGGCCTCCATGCCCGCGGCGTGCAGGGCGTCGGTCGCGGCGCGAACCTCCTCCCAGCCGCCGGGAGCAAGGCGCGGATCGGGCGAGCCGAACACGACCGCGTTGTAACCCCATGCGTCCGACAGGCCGAGCGGGGGCATGTGCCGGTCGTCGACGAACGGGTCCGCGGGCATGATCTCGATCGCGGTGACGCCGAGCGCGGTGAGATGCGCGATCGAGGCGGGATGCGCGAGCCCCGCGAAGGTTCCGCGCGCGGCCTCGGGGATCGCTGGATTGAGGCGGGAGAACCCGCGCAGGTTGAGCTCGTAGATGATGAGCGCCTCGGGCGCGATGCGCTTGTGGCCAGGCTCCCCGGCAGGCGGCGCCCCGGCGATCGCCTTGGCCGCGTGTGGCCCCGTGTCCTCGCCGAACACGAACATCGAGGGATGGAGGCGGAACGGCCGGTCGAACCGCCAGGCGTAAGGATCGGCGAGCAGTTTGGACGGGTCGAAGCGGCGTCCCCGCTGCGGCTCATAAGGGCCCTCGACACGGAAGCCATAGCGCGCGCCGGCGCCGAAGCCAGACGCAACGCCGCGCAGGACGCCGTCGGCGTCGCGCTTCATCGGCGCGCGAGCAATCTCGCGATTGCTCTCGTACACGCAGAGCGAGGCGCTGTCTGCGTTGGGGAGGACGAGCGCCGCTTCGAGCCCGCGCGCAGAGACGATGACGCCGCGTGCGGCCTTCAGATCGGTCATTCGACAGGCCGGGCGAGATCGCGATAAAGCGCTGCGTATCGCTTCGCCGGGCCGCGCCAGGACACATCCGCTCGCATGCCGTTGAGCCTGAGGCGCCGCATCGTCGCCGGATCGCGGCCAATCTCCAGCGCGCGGTCGAGCGCATAGGTCAACGCTTCGACCGACGGGGGATAGAACTGGACGCCGGTCGCGACTCCGGCGGCCGTCGCCGCCTCGTTGGCGTCGATGACTGTGTCGGCAAGGCCGCCGACGCGCGCGACGATCGGCGGGGCGCCGTATCTCAGCGCGCAGAGTTGAGTGAGACCGCAAGGTTCGAAATCGCGACGGCACGACGATGAAATCGGCCCCCGCTTGGATGAGATGGGCCAGCTGCTCATCGTAGCCGAGAACGCAGGCGACCGAATCCGGCCGCGCAGCGGCCGCGGCGGTGAAACCCGCCTCCAGCGCCGGCTCGCCCGAGCCGAGAATCGCGAGCTGGGCGCCTTTGACGATGAGGCCGGGCAGCGCCTGCAACAATAGGTCGAGGCCCTTCTGATCCGAAAGGCGCGAGACGACGCCGAACAGCGGCCGGTCGACCCCTGGCGCCAGCCCCATCCTGGTCTGCAGCGCGGTCTTGTTGCGAACGCGCATGTCGATGCGCATGGCGGTGAAAGTTTGCGCGATCGCGCCGTCCGTGGCCGGATTCCACACTGTGTCGTCAATGCCGTTGACGATGCCCTGCACGGCGGCGGCGCGGGTGCGCAAAAGCCCGTCCAGCGCCATGCCGAACTCGGGCGTCAGGATTTCCCGCGCATAGGTCGGCGAAACGGTCGTGATGCGGTCGGAAAGCCGTAAACCCGCCTTGAGATAGCCGACGCCATCGAAATATTCGACCCCGTCGATGGTGAACGCGTACGGGGGCAGACCCAGCTCGGCGAAGATCGAGCTCGGAAAATGGCCCTGGAAGGCGATGTTGTGGATCGTGATCGCGGTTCCTGGGCGCGGGCCCTCGGCGTAGTGCAGGTAAGCGGGCGCTAGCGCCGCCTGCCAGTCGTGTGCGTGAACGACCTGAGGCCGGAAAGCATCGATCGCTCCGAGGCCGATATCCGCCCCGACGCGCGCGAGCGCCGCGAACCGTTGGGCGTTGTCGGGCCAGCCGAGCCCGTCGGGGCCAAGGTAGGGATTGCCGGGCCGGTCGTAGAGATGCGGAGCGTCGATGGCGAACAGCTCAAGGCCCGCCGCGGCGCCGGCGAGGACGCGCGCCGGCCCGCCAAAGAGATCCGCGTAAGCGTGCGCGGTCTCTGCGCCGGCGAGCTTGGCGATCACCGCCGGGTAGGCAGGCACGAGGGTCCTCACCTCGACCCCTTCGTGGGCGAGCGCCGCGGGCAGCGCGCCGACCACGTCGGCAAGCCCCCCGGTTTTGATGAGCGGGAAGATCTCCGAAGCTACCGAGAGAACTTTCAGCCCGCTCATTGCGCGAGCTTGTCGATCATCGGCTGGGTGATCAGAGTGACGCCGCTTTCGGTCCGACGGAATCGCTTGGCGTCAAGCTCGGGATCCTCGCCGACGACGAGGCCGTCGGGAATGCGCACCTCGCTGTCGATGACCGCTTTGACCAGTCGCACATTGCGTCCGATGTGGACATAGGGCAGCACCACCGTTTCGTGCACGGTGGTGTACGAATGGACGCGCACCCCGGTAAAAATGAGCGAGCGGCTGAGCGAAGCGCCGGAGACGATGCAGCCGCCCGAAAGCAGCGAAGAGACCGCCAGGCCGCGGCGGCCGTCGACGTCGTGCACGAATTTCGCCGGCGGCGTGATCTCCCCATAGGTCCAGATCGGCCAGCCGCGGTCGAAAAGGTCCAGTTCGGGGACGACGTCGGTCAGATCGATGTTGGCGGCCCAGTAGGCGTCCACGGTTCCGACATCGCGCCAATAGGGCAGGGCCTCTTCGTTCGATGTCACGCACGATTTCGAGAAATGGTGCGCCACCGCTTTGCCGTTCTTGACGAGGTAGGGGATGATGTCCTTGCCGAAATCATGGCTCGAATTCTGATCCGCCGCATCGCGCTTGAGAATATCGATCAGGAACGACGTCTCGAACACATAGATGCCCATGCTGCACAGCGCGACATCCGGCTTGCCAGGCATGGGCGGCGGGTTCTTCGGCTTCTCAAGGAAAGCAATGATGTTGTCCTTCGTGTCGATATGCATGACGCCGAAGCCCGTCGCTTCCTCGAGCGACGCCTCGAGGCAGCCGACCGTCACGTCGGCGCCGGATTCGACGTGCTGCTGGAGCATCTTCTCGTAGTCCATCTTGTAGATGTGATCGCCAGCCAGTAGCACGATGAAGTGGGGACCATAGGGCTCGATGATGTCGATGTTCTGGTAGACCGCGTCCGCCGTGCCGAGGTACCACATCGTTTCTGACACGCGCTGGGATGCGGGCAGAATGTCGAAGCTCTCGTTGCGCTCGGGCCGGAAGAAGTTCCAGCCGCGCTGGAGGTGACGGATCAGGCTGTGGGCCTTGTATTGCGTTGCGACCGCGATGCGGCGAATGCCGGAGTTGAGAGCGTTCGACAATGCGAAATCGATGATGCGCGACTTGCCGCCGAAATAGACCGCAGGCTTGGCGCGCCGGTCGGTGAGCTCGAGCAGGCGGCTGCCCCGGCCGCCAGCGAGCACGTAGGCCATCGAATGGCGCGCGAACGGCGGTGAAACGCCGAGCTCCTTTGCTGTTTTTAGCTTGGGCATCTCGAACTCCGTTAGGACGCTGGCTCTTCTGCTGGGGGCGGACTGAAAACGAGGAACAAGGTTGCGAGCGGCGGCAATGTCAGGGTCGCCGACGTGGGCAAGCCGTGCGCGGGAAGTTCCTCAGACGTGACGCCGCCGAGATTGCCCATATTCGAGCCGCCATAAGAAGCGGCGTCGCTGTTGAGCGCCTCGCGCCAGAAACCCCGATAAGGCAGGCCGAGACGGTAGCCCAGGCGCGGCTCCGGGGTAAAATTGCATACGACCGCGACCGGCGGGTCGCTCCGCGCGCCGAACCGGAGAAAGGCCAGCACCGACTGCGTGTCGTCGTTGACCACGATCCAGCGAAAGCCGTCGGGTTCGCAATCACGCGCGTAGAGCGCAGGCGTCTCGCGATAGAGCCGGTTGAGATCACGGATCCAAGCCTGGATCCCTTGATGCGGCTTATGGTCGAGCAGCCACCAGGGGAGAGATTCCGTGGCGTTCCACTCGCTTGTCTGACCAAACTCCTGACCCATGAACAGGAGCTTCTTGCCGGGGTGCCCCCACATGAAGCCATAGAAGGCGCGCGCATTGGCGAAGCGCTGCCATTCGTCGCCCGGCATCTTGTAGATGACCGAGCGTTTGCCGTGGACGACCTCATCGTGTGAGATCGGCAGGACGAAGTTCTCGCTGAAGGCGTAAAGAAGGCCGAATGTCAGCTTGTTGTGATGCCAGCGGCGATAGATCGGATCTTCCGACACATAGTCGAGGGTGTCGTGCATCCAGCCCATGTTCCACTTGAAGCCGAACCCCAGGCCGCCCTGGTCGGTCGGCCGTGAAACGCCGGGAAAGGCCGTCGATTCCTCGGCGATCGTGACGCTCCCCGGAAAGGCGCCATAGACAAGCTCGTTGGCGCGGCGCAGGAACGCGATCGCTTCGCGATTTTCGCGGCTGCCATCCGGGTTCGGCAGCCACTCGCCCTCCTTGCGCGAGTAGTCGAGATAGAGCATCGAGGCGACCGCATCGACGCGCAATCCGTCGATATGGAAGCGGTCGACCCAGTAAAGCGCGTTGCAATAGAGGAAATTGGCGACCTCGGTGCGGCCGAAATTGTAGATCGCGGTGTTCCAATCCGGGTGGAAGCCCTTGCGCGGGTCGGCATGTTCATAAAGCGCGGTGCCGTCGAAATGCGCGAGCCCCTGCGCGTCGGTGGGGAAATGCGCCGGAACCCAATCGACGATGACGCCAAGGCCTGTGGCGTGCGCACGATCGACGAAGCGCGCGAAACCGGCTGGCTCGCCGAAGCGGCGGGTCGGCGCGAACAGGCCGATCGGCTGGTAGCCCCAGGATTCATCGAGCGGATGCTCGCTGATCGGCAGTAGCTCGATGTGGGTGTAGCCGAGATCGGCGACATAGGGGATGAGCTGGTCGGCGAGTTCGTCGTAGGTGAGAAACCGGCCGCCCTCGGCGCGCCGCCAGGAGCCGAGATGCGCTTCGTAGATTGACATCGGCTTGCGACGCGGTTCGCCCTCGCGTCGCTTGGCCATGAATTCGGCGTCGGTCCAGGAGAAGTCGGCGCTGTGCGCCACGACCGAGGCAGTCGACGGCCTGAGCTCGCCCTCGAAACCGAACGGATCGGCTTTAAGCGGCAACAGGGCGCCCTCGGGGCCTAAAAGCTCGAATTTATAGACCGCTCCGACCGTCAATTCGGGGACGAAGATCTCCCAGAGGCCGCTGTCGAAGCGCCGTCGCATCTGGCAGCGCCGTCCGTCCCACTGATTGAAATCGCCAACGACGGAAACGCGCGTCGCATTGGGCGCCCATACCGCAAAGAGCACCCCGTCGACGCCTTCGTGACGGATGAGCTGGGCGCCGAGCCGACGGTAGAGCTGCCGATGCGTGCCCTCCCGCACCAGATAATCGTCGAGCGGGCCCAGTGCTGGCCCGAACGCATAAGGGTCAATGTATGAGAAGGCTCCATGCGCGGTTTTGACTTCGACGCGATAGGCCGGCCGCTGCTTGGCCGATGGGATCAGCGCCTCGAAAAAGTCGTCCTTGCGACGGAGCAACTCGGCCATGACCGCGCCGTCGCGGGTGAGCGCGCGGACGGAGATCGCCTCGGGCGCAAAGACGCGGATTGCCCACCCGGCGGCGGTCTGGTGGGGACCGAGCACGGCGAACGGATCGGCTTTGCGGGCGCCCGCGATCGCGTCGAGATCTTCATCCCGCGCTCTCCATTCCTCCCGCATGACAGTCTCCTTGCCGCAGCTTAAACTATCGGCGTGAATGGAGCGTTCCAGATTTCTTTTGCGTATTCGGCGATTGTGCGGTCGGAGGAAAACCAGCCGACATTGGCGGTGTTGAGAATGCTCGACCGCATCCAGCGCTTACGGTCGCGCCAGGCCTCGTCGATCTTCATCTGCGCCGCCCAATAGGCGTCGAAGTCGGCGCAGATCATAAAATAATCGTGATGGGTCAGCATATCGACAAGGCCGCGATACCGCGCGGCGTCGTCGGTCGAGAACACGCCCGAGCCGATTTCGTCGAGCGCCTCGCGCAGAATCGGGGAAGCTGCGATGTATTCGGTGGAGTCGATACCCTTGGCGCGCGCGGCTTCGACCTCGGACGCGGTCATGCCGAAAATAAAGATGTTGTCGTCGCCAACCATATCGCGCATCTCGACATTCGCCCCGTCGAGAGTGCCCACCGTGAGCGCGCCATTGAGCGCCATCTTCATATTGCCGGTGCCGGAGGCCTCCATGCCGGCGGTCGAAATCTGTTCCGACAGGTCGGCGGCCGGCATGATGATCTCGGCCAGCGAGACGTTGTAGTTGGGCAGGAACACGACCTTCAAGAGGCCGCGCACGGTCGGATCCGAATTGACGACTTTGGCGACGTCGATGGCGAGCTTGATGATGAGCTTGGCCTGCGTGTAGCTCGCCGCCGCTTTGCCCGAGAAGATCTTGACCCGGGGCGCGAAGTCGATGGTCGGGTTGGCGCGGATGGCGTTGTAGCGCGCGACCGTCTCGAGAAGATTGAGCAGCTGACGCTTGTACTCGTGGATCCGCTTGACCTGGACGTCGAACATCGCGTCCGGGTCGACGCGCAGGCTGAGCTGATCGGCGATGGTGCGCGCGAGCGTGACTTTCCGGTTCCGCCGCGCCTGAGCCACGCGCTCCTGCAGAGAGGCGTCATCGACGTGCGCGGCGAGGCCCTTGAGCGCATGATAGTCGTCGAGCGCCCGCTCGCCGAGCGTCGAGCCAATGATCGCGGTCAAATCCGGATTGCACTCGATGAGCCAGCGCCGAAACGTAATGCCGTTGGTCTTGTTGACGATCCGGCCGGGATAGACTGAATTCAAGGAATGGAACACGGTCTTGCGCATGAGGTCAGTGTGCAACCCCGAAACGCCGTTGATCTTGTGCGAGCCGATGAAGGCGAGGTTCCCCATTCTCACCCGGCGGCCGGCGTGTTCGTCGATGAGCGAAACGGCGGCGAGCAGGCCCGCGTCGACGAATCCGCGCCGTCGCGCGCCGTCGAGATGGGCGGCGTTGATCAGGTAGATGATCTGCATGTGGCGGGGAAGCACGCGCTCCATCAACGGCACCGGCCAGGTTTCGAGGGCTTCCGGCAGCAGGGTGTGATTGGTGTAGGAGAATGTCGCCTGGGTGATCGCCCAGGCCTCGTCCCATTCGACCTTGTTGAGGTCGACGAGGATGCGCATCAGTTCCGCGATGCCGATCGCAGGATGGGTGTCGTTGAGCTGGACTGCGGCATGTTCGCCGAGCGTGCGCACGTCGCCCCATTGCTTGATGTGGCGGCGAATGAGATCGAGCAGCGAAGCGGACGTGAAGAAATACTCCTGCCTGAGCCGCAATTCCTGGCCGGCTGGAGTGGCGTCGCTGGGGTAGAGAACCTTCGAGATCGCCTGCGCGCGGACCGCTTCGGAAAACGCGCCGACATAGTCGCCGGCGTTGAAAGCTTCGAGCTTGAGCGGGTCGGTCGCGCGCGCAGACCACAGGCGCAGCGTATTGACGTGGCGGCCGCGCCAGCCGACGATCGGCGTATCGTAGGCGACCGCCTCGACCGTCTCCGAGGGATGCCAGACGTGATGGGCGCGCTCGTCCTCGCCCTGTATCATTTCGACCCAGCCGCCGAAGCCGATCGCGTAATTGTATTCGGGACGCACGAACTCCCACGGATTGCCGTTGACGAGCCAGTCCTCGGGCGTTTCCTGCTGCCAGCCGCCCCGGATGATCTGGCGGAAGAGGCCATTGTCGTAGCGGATGCCGTAGCCGTGCGCGGCGATGGACAACGTCGCCATGCTGTCCATGAAACAGGCGGCGAGGCGACCGAGGCCGCCATTGCCGAGCGCGGCGTCAGGCTCGATTCGGCGCAGGTCCGAAAGCTTGACGCCAAGCTCATCGAGCGCTTCGCTCATTGGCTCAGCGACGCCGAGATTGGTCAGGGCGTCGAACAGCAGGCGGCCGATCAGGAACTCGAGCGAGAGGTAATAGACGCGCTTGCGCCCATCGGTGTAGACGGCGTTCAGGGACTCGAGCCAGCGCCCAACGATGATGTCGCGGGTGGCGAACGTCACCGCCAGAAACCAGTCGCGCGGGGTCGCGAGCTCCGGAACCTTGCCGACGGCGTAAGTCAGTTTCGCCAGCACCGCGGACTTGAGTTCCGCCGCGGAATAGGGACGCATCTCGGCCGTTTCCGGCGCGGGTTTGTCGGTGGTGACAAGCTCGTCCATAAAACGCCCCGCCTCAGTTCTGGGGCGGCTTTGGGCCGCCGATCCGTTGGAATGTTAAACACGGGGCGCTGGGCGGCACAATCTCCCATCGGGGCCTGCCGGCTCATGGCCGGCCGTCCGGTCACGGATTCGGGGTCGTCTCCGGGGTGGAGCCGGTCGGCGGCTTCGCCGCGCGAATTTGCGCTTGAATGGCGTTAAGCTCGGCGGTTGCAGAGGTGATTTGGCCCTGCAAGGCCTCGAACTGCTTCTGCGCGGACGCGGTCTGGCTCTGAGCGTCCGCGAGAGCCTTGCGCGCTGCGTCGGCCTCGCCCTGGACGCGTGTCTCTTCGGCTGCGAGGGCCTGGTCCTGGCTCTGCAGCGCCGCCGCGCGGTCGCTTTCGTCCTTGAGCCTCGCATCGACGGCCTGCAGGTCGCGGGTCTTCGCGCCCGCCTCCTCCTGGGCCCCGGAAATGGCGAGTTTGGCGTCGCCGATCTGCTTGGTCAGATCGGCGAGCTCATTCTGCGCCGACGCCCTCGCGGCGGTCGCGTCCGAGAGCGCCTTCTCGGCGTCGGCGGCCCGCTTTTTCAAGTCCGCAGCCACGCCCGCCGACTTTTGCAGGTTTTGCAGATCCGAGGCCAGGGATTCACGCGCCCGTTCCACGGTCCTCAGCTGCTCGGTCAACTGAGACTGGGTCTGCCCGCCTTGCCACCAAAAGAAGCCGGCGACTAGCCAGCCGGCGGCCGCCAGGACCGCCAGCGCCAGAGACTTTGCTCGATGCGATAATTCGTCGCTCTCATCCACCATGACGTGTCTCCTTGAGGCCTCGCGTCGAGGGCGATGGCCTTGAGCCAGGAGGCATGTCGCCATATTGCGAGCAGCGAGGCGGCCAGCCAAGCACAAAATTTTCAAACTTGCCGAAGCCTGCGTTTATCGGTCTCAGTTAAGGCGAAAAAGGCGTCAATGACCGCCGCATGCTGGGGTCGACTTGGCGCCGGAGCCGATGAGAGGAATTTTTCATTTGTCAATGAGTCGCCGCGCCGTCTATGGTCGCGGCGCGCTGGAATCGAGGGGGGCGCGGCGCGTGGCGTCGTTTCGCCGATATGCGCGTGAGGGTGAAGGAGACGGGTTGTATGCGCGTACGCTCAAACGCGATCATGGCGAGCCTCTCGGCGCTGTTGCCTTCGCTGATCGCGCCGAAGGCTGGGGCGGCCCTTGTGGGCGCGCCCCATGACGGTGGGATCGGCTTTCTGCCGGCCAACGCCCAGATCGCCGACGATATGTTCTGGTTCCACAACGATATCCTGCTTCCGGTGACCATCGGCATATGCCTGCTGGTGCTCGGACTCATCGTCTATATCGTCTGGCGTTTCAACGAGACCGCCAACCCGGTGCCCTCGCGGCGGACGCATCACGCGGGGATCGAGATCATCTGGACGGTCGCCCCCGCGCTTCTGCTGGTCTTCATCGCGGTGCCGTCCTTCCGCCTGCTCGCGGACCAACTCATCATTCCCGCTCCCGACCTGACGGTGAAGGTGACGGCGTCGCAGTGGCATTGGAACTACGGCTATCCGAAATCCGTGGGCGGGTTTGCATTCAATTCGCTCTATGTCGAGGATAAGGACCTCAAGCCCGGCCAGCCGCGCGTCATCACCGCCGACAATCCGATGGTCGTTCCAGTCGGCAAGGTGATCGAAGTCGACGTAACCTCGCAGGACGTCATTCACTCGTTCTCGGTGCCGTCGTTCGGCGTCAAGATCGACGCGATTCCGGGCCGTCTTAACAAATCCTGGTTCAAGGCCGACCAGGTCGGTATGTTCTACGGACAGTGCTCGAACATCTGTGGCATTGACCACGCCTTCATGCCGATCAATGTCCGGGTGGTCAGCCAACCGGACTACGAGGCGTGGCTCGGCCAGGCCAAGAAGGAATACTCGGTCCTCGACCAGGTCGACGTCGCGGCGGCGCCGTTCGTCCATCATCCTTAGTCGGCGCCGCCACAGGCCAGCCGATCATGCACCACCGGAGTCGTTAGACATGGCGTCCGTCACCGATCTTTCTCATCACGATGTTCACGCTCACGAGCATGAGCATCACATTCCGACCGGATGGCGGCGGTTTTTATTTTCCACCAACCATAAGGACATCGGCACGCTCTATCTCGGGTTCGCCATCATCGCCGGCCTTATCGGCATGGTGCTTTCGATCGTAATCCGCGCTGAGCTGATGGAACCGGGACTGCACGTATTCCCGCTGATATCGAAGATCATGAGCGGCGACGGCTCGCTCGACGCCGCGAAGAACATGTACAACGTGTTTTTCAGCAGCCACGCCCTCATCATGATTTTTTTCATGGTGATGCCGGCGATGATGGGCGGATTTGGCAACTGGATGGTCCCGCTCCTGATCGGCGCGCCGGACATGGCGTTTCCCCGGCTCAACAATCTGTCGTTCTGGCTTCTGGTCGCCTCGTTCTCGCTTGTGATGTGCTCCCTGTTCGCGGAAGGCTCGCCCGGAATGCATGGCTTCGGCGGCGGCTGGGTGCTCTATCCCCCGTTTTCCAGCAATGTCGGGACGCCGGGTCCGGCGGCTGATTTTGTGATTCTGTCGATGCATCTGGCAGGCGCGTCGTCGATCATCGGCTCGATCAATTTCATCGCCACGATCCTCAACATGCGGGCGCCGGGCATGACGATGTTCCGCATGCCGTTGTTCGCGTGGTCGGTGCTGATAACCGCCTTCCTTCTTCTGCTGGCGCTGCCGGTGCTGGCCGGCGCGCTGACCATGCTGCTGACGGACCGCAACTTCCACACCACGTTCTTCGAGCCGGCCGGCGGCGGCGACCCGATCCTCTTCCAGCACCTGTTCTGGTTCTTTGGCCATCCCGAGGTCTATATCCTGATCATTCCCGGGTTCGGCATCATCAGCCAGGTCGTGGCGACGTTCTCGAAGAAGCCGATCTTCGGCTATGTCGGCATGGTCTACGCGATGCTCGCGATCGCCTTTCTCGGCTTCGCGGTTTGGGCGCATCACATGTTTACGACCGGCATGTCGCTCAACGCGCAACGCTATTTCGTCTTCGCCACGATGGTGATCGCGGTGCCGACGGGCGTGAAAGTATTCTCGTGGCTGGCGACGATGTGGGGCGGCTCGATTTCGCTCAGGCCCCCGATGCTGTGGGCGATCGGCTTCATCTTCGTCTTCACTGTCGGGGGCGTCACCGGCGTCGTGCTGGCCAACGCGGCGATCGACCGCTATCTGCACGACACCTACTATGTCGTTGCGCATTTTCATTACGTGATGTCGCTCGGGGCGGTGTTTTCGATCTTCGCCGGCTTCTACTACTGGTTCCCGAAGATGACCGGCTATCTCTATGACGAGCGGCTGGCGAAATGGCACTTCTGGGTGTCCTTCGTCGGCATCAACCTCACGTTCTTTCCCCAGCACTTCCTTGGTTTCCAGGGCATGCCGCGCCGCGTCGTCGACTACACGGAAGCCTATGCATTTTGGAACATGGTCTCCTCGATCGGCGCTTTTATTTCCGGCGCGGCCACCCTCGTGTTCCTCTACCTGCTCTATGAGGCGTTCAAGGCTAAGCGGCCGGCGCCCGCCAACCCGTGGGGTCCGGGCGCCACGACGCTCGAGTGGCAGGTCCCGTCGCCGGCGCCGTTCCACACCTGGGAGAACCCGCCGCACATTCTGGGCGACGAGGACCACCATGCGCCGGCTGTCGCGGGGCACGGGAGCCTGGCGTGACCGCATCCGGCGATCACGACGGCGCCACGGTGTCCGTCGCGGGCCGTACGAAGCGCAACAATCAGTTGATCGGCGTGGGCGGGGCGACGCTTGCGGTGACCATGCTGGCGCTCACCTTTGGCGCGGCGCCGTTCTACACCGCCTTCTGCCGCGCGACCGGCTACGAAGGCACGCCGCAGCATGTGAAGGCCAATACGGACACGGCGGGCCATCGGATCTTGCGGGTCGGATTCGACGCCAATGTCGCCCCGGGCCTCGACTGGAGCTTCGAGCCGGAGAGCGAGTCGGTGCGGCTGCGCACGGGCAAGACCGTCACCGTCTTTTTCCGCGCGCGCAACTTGAGCGACAGCCCGGCGGACGCCCGCGCCACCTTCAACGTGACCCCGGAAGTGTCCGGGGAGTATTTCGACAAGATCTCGTGCTTCTGCTTCACGACGCAGCATCTTGGGGCCCACGAGAGCGCCGAATGGCCGGTGGTGTTCTTCCTCGATCCATCGCTCGAGAAAGACGAATCGATGGCCAGGGTCGATTCGATCACGCTATCCTACACGCTGTTCGCCTCGCCTTCGGAGAAGCCGGCGCCGGGGCGCACGGCCGACCGCACCGGGCCCGCGGGCTGACCATGAATGGGAGAAGGTAATGACCGACGCCGCGATTCCGGACCGGCCGGGTTTTCATCTCGTCGAGCCGAGCGCCTGGCCGATCATCGGCGCGGCGTTCGCATTGCTCTCGGCCTTCGGCCTCATCCTGTTCATGCACGACTCGAGTTTCGGCCCGGGACTTCTGGCCATTGGCGTCGCGGGCATTCTGTTCACCATGTTTGGCTGGTGGCGCGACGTCGTCTCCGAGGCCCAGGGCGGCCACCACAATATCATTGTCCGTCATGGCCTGACGATCGGCATGGTCCTGTTTATCGCCTCGGAGGTCATGTTTTTCGTCGCATGGTTCTGGGCGTTCTTTTGGAACGCGCTCAATCCCGCAGACGCGCAGACCTACGGCCTTCTCGACTTCAGTGGCGGGATCTGGCCCCCCAAGGGCATGAGTGTGATCGATCCGCTCAAATTGCCGCTCATGAATACGTTCGTGCTGTTGACCTCGAGCGCCGCGGTCAATGTCGCGCACGATGAGCTGCGCGAGGGCAATCGCCAGAAATTCAAGACTTTTCTCGCCCTTGGGATCGCTCTTGGCGTGTTGTTCGTCATCACCCAGGCGTACGAATATATCCACGCGCCGTTCCCCTTTAAAAATTCGATCTATGGCGCAACCTTCTTCATGGCGACGGGATTTCACGGCGCGCATGTCATCATCGGCGTGGTTTTTCTGTTTGTGTGTCTGATGCGCGCCTGGGCTGGCCAATTCACGCCGCGGCACCATGTTGGGTTCCAGTTCGCGGCTTGGTACTGGCATTTCGTGGACGTTGTCTGGCTGTTCCTGTTCAGCTGCATCTACATCTGGGGATCCTGGGGCGGGTCGTTCGACTAGGGCGGCGCGGCGCGCTCGTCGCCGGTAAAATCGGCGGACGAGCGCCGGCCATCCCACCGGGGAACCGAAGATGACGGAGCCGCTCGAAAATGTTCGGGTCGGCATGACCGGCCGGCATGAGCTTGTGGTCACGCGCGAGCTCACCGTCGGCGCCCACGTCGAGGGCATGCCGTTCGTCTTCGGCACTCCGATGATGATCCTGGCGATGGAGACCGCCGCTGTAGCTGCCGCGGCGCCACATCTGCCGGAGGGGTGGGCGACGGTTGGCAGCGAGGTTAATGTCCGCCATCTGGCGCCGACGCCCATAGGGCGGACCGTGACGGCGACGGCGCGCGTCGTTGAAGTCTCCGGCCGCAGCCTGTTGCTTGCGGTCGAAGCGCATGACGGGGTCCGCAAGATCGGCGACGGGACGCATCGACGTGGCGTGGTCAACCTCGAGAGCTTCGCCAAGCGCCTCGCCGCTGACGGAGACTCCAGCAAGCGCGGCGGGTAGACCTCGGCGGTCGGTCTGGGCGCGGCGGGCGATGCACGGCTCCCGGCCGGCTCATCTGTCGCTCGCGAGGCGCGGCGCCAATCTGCTATGAAGGAGCCGGCGCGCAAAGCTAATCGCCGCGAAAGGCGGGGAGGAGAGCTGCCGATGTTGGAGCGGGTGCAGGAGGCGCCGGCGCAGACCCTTGCCTTGCGGGCGAGCGGCACGGTCGTCGCCAGGGATATCGAAGTTGCGATCGGCGCGAGCCTGGGCGAGGCCGCGACCGGCCTCGTCATTGTCATCGATCCGGATTTCGAGGGCTATTTCGCCGAGCTGGCGCGGGGACTTTTCAATGCCGCGCTGGCTCACAGGTCGCTGGTCAAGCTCGCGGTCGTTGTCGATCCGGAACAGATGGACGGAGCGACGCTCAACAGCTTCGAGGCTTCGCCCGTCCGCATTCGCCAGTTCGCCCACGCCGATGAGAACGCCGCGCTCGAATGGGCGGCGGCGGCTCGCCGAGGCGAATAACAACGCGCGCGCGTCAAATCAGCAGGGCGGCCGGCGCGCGCCCCGTACTTGGATCGAGCGGCAGGCTCGCGACCTCGCCGTCGCTTCGTTTGGATTGTCTTGGCCCGTGGTCCTTTGGTCGCGAAACTCCGGCTTTAGGGGTATTGGATTTCCTTGGATTTCCTTGGATTCTCTCGTCCGAAATCGAGACTTTTCAATGGGTTACGGACGATTTTCCGCGAAGATTTTTTGCGGCCCGGTAGAGCGCCCGGAAGCCGCTCCCGCCGGTCGACGCGCAGCCGAATTGCCGGAACGGGAGGCGCAGTCGGGGCTATGGGGACGCGCTGGGTCGATCATAAAGCAAGCCTACACGAAGTTCTGATTTTCAGCAATCAATTGCTATCCCATCCAGCTTTCCTCAACGGCCCCCGGAAACGGTCAGGACGTCGCCGGTGACGAACCGCGCCGCGGGCGAGATGAGCCAGGCCGCCGCCTCGGCGATCTCCTCGGACACGCCGACACGGCGCAGCGGCGTCATCGCTTCGATTCGCGCGCGGAATGAGGCGTCAGCGAGCTGGCTGCGGTTCATGTCGGTGTCGGTGAAGCCGGGCGCGACCGCATTGACCCGGATCCCCTCGGGTCCGACCTCGGTCGCAAGCCCCTTGGTGAAGCTTTCGACCGCTCCCTTTGTCGCCGCATAGGGCGCAAGTCCCGGCAGCCCGCCGAGCCTGGCCGCGATCGAGGAAATGTTGACGATCGAGCCGCCGCTTCCGCCGCGCTTGGTCGAAAGCCGGAGCACGGCCTCCTTGCAGGCGAGGATGGTTCCCATCGTGTTGACCGCGAAAAGCTGGGTCAGCTCTTCGACGTCCCGATCCTCGAGGCGGGCGAAACGGCCCGAAACGCCGGCGTTGTTGACGAGCCCGGCGAGCGGCCCCAGCGCCTGCGTCGCCTCATCGAACAGGCGGGGAATCTGAGCCGGGTTGGCGACGTCGGCCTGGAATGCGTCAGCGCGTCCGCCCGATTTCTTGATTTCCCCGACGGTCGCCTCGGCGGCCTTGGCGTTGGCGGCGTAATTGACGGCGACCGCGTATCCGTCCGCCGCCAGGCGACGGCAGATGGCCGCGCCGATGCCGCGCGAGCCTCCGGTGACGATGATGAGTCCAGAGGGCATGGGCGAGAACCTTCAAACCGTGGGGAGAGTTCACGCGATATTGAGGGCGGGCCCTGCGCCGGTCAATTCACGCCCCCGTGACGCCTCAGGGCTTCAGCCGCCATCCGGTGCGGAAGATCCAGGTCAGGATCGCGAGGCACACGGCGATGAACAGCGCGGTGAATCCGAGACTGGCGGCCACGCTGACGTCGCCCTGGCCATAGAAGCTCCAGCGAAAGCCGCTGATGAGATAGACGACGGGATTGAACAGACTGACCGTTCGCCAGAAGGGCGGCAGCATGTCGATCGAATAGAAAGCCCCGCCGAGAAAGGTGAGCGGCGTCACCACCAGCGCCGGGATGACCGCGAGCTGCTCGAAGTTTTTGGCCCAGATGCCGATGATGAAGCCGAACAGACTGAAGGCGATCGCGGTCAGCGCAAGGAAGGCGACCATCCAGAACGGGTGTTCGATGCGCACCGGCACCAGCAGCGCCGCGGTCAGGAGAATGACGAGGCCGATGCCGATCGACTTGGTCGCCGCCGCGCCGACATAGGCGCAAATCGCCTCGATCGAGGAGAGGGGCGCCGAGAGGAGTTCGTAGATCTGGCCGGTGAACTTGGGAAAGTAGATGCCGATCGAGGCGTTGGAAATGCTCTGCGTCAGAAGCGAGAGCATCATCAGGCCGGGGACGATGAACGCGCCGTAGCTCACCCCGCTGACCAGGCTGATGCGGCCGCCGATCGCCGCGCCGAACACGACGAAATAGAGCGCGGTGGTGATGACCGGCGTCGCCACGCTCTGCAGAATCGTGCGCTGGGTGCGCTGCAGTTCGGACCGGTATATCGACCAGACGCCGTTGAGATTGACAGCCCGCGAAGGTCTCACGCCGCGCGTCCCACCAGATCGACGAAAATGTCCTCGAGCGTTGTCGTGCTGGTGTCGAGATCCTTGAAATCGACGCCGATCTCGTTCAGGCGACGCAGAAGCGTTGGAACGCCGGTGTCCTCGGCCGAAGCGTCGAAGCGATAGGAGAGGCGCTGGCCGTCGTCCTCGAGTTCAAGCGGCCAGCCGGCCAGTTCCTTCGGCAGCTCCGGCATCGGCTTCTGCAGCGCGAGCGTCAGGCGACGCTTGCCGAGCTTGCGCATGAGCGCCGTCTTTTCGTCCACCAGCACGATCCGGCCATGGTTGATGACGCCGACCCGGTCCGCCATCTCCTCAGCCTCCTCGATGTAGTGGGTGGTGAGAATGACGGTGACGCCTTCGCTGCGCAGTCGCCGCACCAGCGCCCACATGTCGCGGCGCAGGTTGACGTCGACGCCGGCGGTCGGCTCGTCGAGGAACAGCACGTCGGGCTCATGGCTGAGCGCCTTGGCGATCATCACCCGACGTTTCATGCCGCCCGACAGTTCGACGATCTTGGTGTCGCGCTTGTCCCACAACGACAGCTCGCGCAGCAATTGTTCGACGTACGCGGGATTGGGCGGCCGTCCGAACAGCCCGCGGCTGAAGGTTACGGCCTTGCGGACGGTGGTGAAGATATCGAGCGCGATCTCTTGCGGCACCAGGCCGACGATTCGCCGCGCGGCGCGAAAGTCGCGGACGACGTCATGGCCGTCGATGAGGACCCGGCCCGAAGTCATGGACACCGTGCCGCAGACGACGCCGATCAGGGTTGTCTTGCCGGCGCCGTTCGGGCCCAGGAGAGCGAAAATCTCGCCTCTGGCGATGTCCAGATCGACGGAGTCGAGCGCGACGAGGCCTGACTTATAGCGCTTGGTGACAGCGGCGATCGATATCATCGGCGACATCGCCGCTCCTCCCCGACAGGCGCGCTCGAAAGGCGCGTCTCGCGCCACGCGGTGACAGAGCGATGCGCGCAGCCGAGAACCGCGAACGCCGCCAGCCCGACATGTAAGCGCTCGACCGCGGCGCGTCACCCCCGGGCGTCGCGGACTGAGAGAGGAAGCCCAGCCTTAAGACCGGCGCGCGCGCAAGCCCGCGATCAAAAGGTTTGCGAAACTTCGTCGCGGCGCCGATCAGCGCGTCCGGCGCCGGACCGAAGCTCGATCAAACTTCGACGAAAATCAAAAGGCCATCGGCACGAAGAAGCAGTAGACCCCGGACTGGCTTCCGTCGCCGTCGTCCCGGTAGAAGATCCAGTAGTCTCCGTCCTGGCTCGGCAGCGCCTGACCGACCGGGATGCGGCGGACATAGCCGTCGACCGCATAATAGTCGTCCGACACCCGGTGGACCTGGTCAGGGCGAAGATGATGGGCGTCGGCCGGTCCGCAGCACGAAGCCTTCACCCAGCCTGGAACGGGCTTCCCGTCCGACCAGTAGTCATGCGCCTCCGCCCCGCTGGCGGATAGGGCAAACAACAATACGGCGATTCGAGCAATCATCTCAGTTCCCTTTGCGGGTTTCCAAGTTGGATTGATGCCGAACCCCTGGGAGTCTTCCTCCTCTCAACTCAAGTGCACACTGAACCACATGGCCGGGGCAAGAACTCGTGCCACCGATCCAACTCACTCATGTAATGCTGCTGCCGGGATGGTCCAGTTGGCAAGCGCGCGTTCACAACAAATTTGAGGAGTTCTCCCATCGTTACGATGGCGATTGGCGTCAGCCGGTTCCTGATGACGTCCAGGGCGCAGCGGATCGGGCTTCGTGTCGCAGCCTGGTCCGGGCCGGCCGCGGCGACATGGCGCATAAGTGAGCAGGATCAATCTGGCGCACTTTTGTGCAGCTCCGCCTCGCGCTTCCTGGGCTCGGCGGCGAGGCGACGATCAAATTCGTCGGCGAGGCGGAAAGTTCCCCAGCTTTCAATCACCCGCGCGTGTCTCGTCATGCGAGACTCGATCAGCACAAGTTAAATGATTGATCTCAGTCAGGTTATGCGCGGGGACAAGTCATCGTCCAACCCAACTTGCCGGGCGCGGGCTTGCCGCGACTCAGCGCACGGCTTAACCCCGAGCCCCATGGCCAAACCCGTTCCGCCGCCTCCGGCCCCGCCTTCCGTCCCGATCGACGTCAACCTGCGCGACGCGCTCGAGGAGCGCTATCTCGCCTATGCCCTTTCCACGATCATGGGGCGCGCGCTTCCCGACGCGCGCGACGGGCTCAAGCCCGTGCACCGGCGCATCCTTTACGGCATGCACATCCTCAGGCTCGACCCCAACTCGGCTTTCAAGAAATGCGCGAAGATCGTCGGCGACGTGATGGGCTCGTTTCATCCCCACGGCGACCAGGCGATCTACGAGGCGCTGGTGCGTCTCGCCCAGGACTTCGTCTCGCGCTATCCGCTGATCGAGGGCCAGGGCAATTTCGGCAATATCGACGGCGATAACGCCGCGGCTTACCGCTACACCGAGGCGCGCATGACCGATGTCGCGCGTCTCATCATGGAGGGCGTCGAGGAAGACTCGGTCGACTGGCGCGACAACTATTCCGGCGACACGAAAGAGCCGATCGTCATGCCCTCGGCCGTTCCGAACCTGCTCGCCAACGGCGCGCAGGGCATCGCGGTCGGCATGGCGACCTCGATTCCGCCGCACAACATCGCCGAACTCTGCGACGCGGCGCTGCATCTCATCCACGAGCCCAAGGCGGATACGGCCTCGCTCATGGATTTTGTGAAGGGGCCGGACTTCCCGACCGGCGGCATTGTGATCGACGACAAGCCGGCGATCATCGAGACCTACCGCACCGGTCGCGGCGCGTTTCGGGTCAGGGCGCGCTGGACGAAGGAGGATACCGGGCGCGGCGGCTGGGTCGCGGTCGTCACCGAGATTCCCTACGGCGTGCAGAAGTCCCGGCTGATCGAGCAGATCGCCAATCTCCTCAACGAGCGCAAGCTTCCGCTGCTTGCCGACGTCCGCGACGAATCGACCGAGGACGTGCGCATCGTGCTCGAGCCGCGCACCCGCGCGGTCGAGCCCGAAACGCTGATGGAATCCCTGTTCAGGCTGACCGAGCTCGAGACGCGCGTCTCGGTCAACATGAACGTGCTGGTCGACGGCGTGACGCCGAGGGTCGTTTCGCTCGGCGAGGCGCTCAGGCAATGGCTCGACCATCGCCGCAACGTTCTGGTGCGCCGCTCGCGCCATCGCCTGGCGGCGATCGACAAGCGGCTCGAACTGCTCGCCGGCATGATCATCGTCTTTCTCAATCTCGACGAGGTCATCCGCATCGTTCGCGAGGACGACGATCCGAAGGAGCGCCTCAAGATCCGGTTCAGCCTGAGCGAGCCGCAGGTCGTCTACGTCCTCGACACCCGCTTGAGAAGCCTGCGCCGGCTCGAGGAAATGGCGCTGCGCAAGGAGCAGGACGAGCTGACCAAGGAGAAGGCCTCGATCGAGGCGCTTCTCGCCAGCGAGAAGAAGCAGTGGCGGATGATCGAGGTCGAGGTCCGCGACTTACGGAAGAAGTTCGGCCCCGAGACCGCGCTTGGCCGCCGCCGCACCAGTTTCGAAAGCGCGCCCGACGTTGTCGTCGCCGATCTCGCGGAAGCGATGATCGAGCGCGAGCCCTTGACCATCGTCGTATCGCTTAAAGGTTGGATCCGGGCGATGAAGGGTCAGGTCGCCGATATCTCCACAGCCACGTTCAAGGGCGACGACGGGCTGAAAACCGCGTTCTTCGCCGAAACGACCTCGAAAATCCTGGTGCTGGCGAGCGACGGCAAGGTGTTCACGCTCGACGCCTCCAAATTACCGGGCGGGCGAGGGCAGGGCGAGCCGATCCGGCTCATGGCCGACCTGGACGAGAGCGCTTCGATCGTCGCCGTCTGGGCCTATGCGGCCGGGACGAAGCGCCTGATCGCCTCGAGTGACGGCAACGGCTTTGTCGTCGGCGATGACGAGCTTCTGTCCTCGACCCGCAAGGGCAGGGCGGTGCTCAATGTCGCGGCGTCGGCGAGCGCGGCGCTGATCGTTCCCGCCGCCGGCGACTACGTCGCGGTCATCGGGCAGAACCGCAAGCTGCTTGTGTTCCCGTTTACGCAGCTCAATGAAATGGCGCGCGGCAAGGGCACGCGGCTCCAACGCTACAAGGACGGCGGGATTTCCGACGCCAGGGTGTTCGCGATCGCCGACGGCCTCACCTGGCGCGACTCTGCCGGGCGCACCTTCACGGTCGCCAGGCCCGAGCTCAAGGAATGGATCGGCAATCGCGCCGAAGCCGGGCGTTTGCCGCCCAAAGGCTTCCCGAAGAACAATAAGTTCGAGGGCTAGTGGGTTGTCATTCCCGGTGGACCGCAGGTCCGACCGGGAATCCAGGGCTGTCGAGCGCGTGCGCCTCGGCTTGGATTCCCGATCGTTCGCTTCGCTCCCGTCGGGAATGACAAAAGATCAGACCTCGTTGGACGGCGGCAGCTTGGCGCCAGCCGATGCGGGTCCGCGTTCAAGGCGTCTTTAGCCGCCAGCGACCAGCGGATTCATCCATTTGAGCCCGGCAAAGCGCGAGAAGTCGCGATCGGTCGTGCATAGCGTGGCGCCGTGTTCGATGGCGATCGCCGCGAGGACGGCGTCCATGACCAGGGGACCGGCGGTCTGCCCGTCGCGCATCAGGCGGCTCAAGATGTCCCAATGCGGTTCGCCCGGCTCCAGGACGCCAGCAACAGGCTGGGCGAGCCATGCGGAGACTGCGGCGCCCGCCTCGGAAACGGAAAGCGGACGCTCGAACACCCTGGGATTGGTGCCGATCCGCAGAAAAGCCCAAAGGGTCAGCCAGGCGAACCGCACGAGCTCCGGCCCGGAGAGCGCCGCTTCCAGCCACGCGCGGCTCTTGTCATGCTGCTCCGCTCTCGGATGATAAGCATAGAGCAGGAGGTTCGCGTCGACGAGAATCACTGGTGCTGCGAGCCTTCGGTCTGCTCCATCAGTTCCGCGACATTGTCCAGCGACAACCCGGGCCTGAGTGCGCCGAGATCGCGCGTGGCGACCCTGAAAGTTGGACTGCGCGCGGCGATGCGTCGGGTCGCCAGTCCGCGCCGCAGCGTCTCGTTGACGACCTCCTTAAAAGGCAGGCCGGCGCGGCTCTGCTCCGCCTTGAGCTTGGCCGCGACGTCGTCGTCGAGGGTCAGGGTCGTCCGCATATCTTGATGCTATGTCTCAGGCATCATGATGTCAACGCGGGCGGCGCCTCCTGCCGATCGACCAAGGAAGCGGCGGTCCTCAGGCGGCCGCGGCCGCCGGAACCTGCTCGTCCTGCCGCATCGGCCGGAATGTCATCGCGACCAGGAAGGCTCCGATCCCCATCGCCCACGAGCCGACATAAAGCCACGTGTAGCTGGCGGTCGCGTCGAAGATGAGTCCTCCGGCGAGCGGTCCCAGCGCCATGCCGAGGCTACCGGCCATGGCCGTGCCGCCGATGACGGTTCCCATCATCCGCAGCGGAAAGTTCTCGCGCGCCAGAACCGCATAGAGCGGCATGACGCCAGCGTAGATGAAGCCGAACACAGCGGCGACGGTATAGAATTCGCCCAGGCCTCTGGCGAAAACGTAAGCGAGCGCGCCGAACGCCTGCGCCAGCAGGCCGAGGACCAGAACGCGCTTGGCGCCGAACCGGTCGCCGAGAAGCCCGAAGCCGATCCGGCCGCCCATGCCCGCAAGGCCCTCGACACTGTAGATCGAGACGGCGGCCACCAGCGGAATGCCGCAGGTCTGCGCATAGCTCACCGTATGGAAGATCGGGCCGGAATGGGTCGCGCAGCAGAAGAAGTTGGTGAGCACGAGCACAACGAATTGCGGCGATCGCAGCGCCTCGCCGATGGACATGGCCGATTGCGGTCCGCCCGGCGACGCGGCGTTGGCGCCGACGAGCGCCGGCGGGCGGCGCACCAGCAGCGCCGCCGGGATCATCAGCGCGGCGGCGACGATCGCCAGGATTTCGAGCGTCGTTCGCCAGCTTAACGTTGAAACGAGCCACGCGGCCAGAGGCGCCATCGTCATCGGCGCCATGCCCATGCCCGCCGAGACGAGTGACACCGCAAGGCTGCGATGCGTGTCGAACCAGCCGGTGACGCAGGCCATCATCGGCACGATGATGGCGGCCGCGCTCGCGCCCACGAACAGTCCGAAGATCAACTGAAACGCGAGCAATGACGTCGCCTGGGATGCAAGGGCCACGCTCAGCGCCAGGCCGATCGCGCCGGTCATGACGACCACGCGCGGACCGAACCGGTCGGATAGCCCGCCCCAGGCCATGCTGCCGAACGCCATCGCAAGAAAGCCAATCGTCATGGCGCTCGACACGCCAGTCACGGACCAGCCGGTGTCCCGGGCAATGGGCTGGAGCAGGACGGGCAACGAAAACATCGAACCGATCGCGACGCAGCCCAGAAGGCCGCCAGCCGCGACGATGACCCATCGGTAAGGAGATTCCCTCATTCGGCGCGCTCCTTTTCGCTGGCGATCGTAGCCCGCGGCGCTGGCGCGTTTACATCTCCACTGGCGTGCGGCCGGTCAACAAAAAACGCCCGAGAGAGCGACCGGGCGACGCTTGCCGTCGGCCTGTCCAGGTTTCGTGACAGGAGGCGCGGCGCGGGCGCCAGGCGGCGAGAATGAGGGGCGTTTTCAGAACGATTTGCGAACCAATTCACCGGCCCGGCTCCGAGTTCACCATGTCGATTAGGCGTTCCCTAACTCGGTCGGGGGAATTCTCCATTGCCTGGACGGGTAGCCAAGAAACGGAATCCGCGCGATGCAGATCCTGAAGCGATTTCTGGCCAGCCAGGATGGCGTGACGTCGATCGAATATGCGCTGATCGCGAGCCTCATCGCGATTGTCATCATTGCGGCGGTTCAGGGCGTCGGCACGCAGCTGAGCACCGTGTTCACCGAGGTCGGCAATTCGCTGAAGTGACCGCCTGGCCAGTCCGGCGCGCCGGCTGGCGCCCCGGCGGCGGAATGGGCTAAATTCTCTGCTCCGGTTTTGGCCGCCCAAGCGTGATGACAAACGGGCGCCCGGCGATCGCGCCGCCGAGCGAGGACGTGACCCGGAACGGCAGGCACGCCTCGACCGCGCGTTCGGCGTCGTCGACGAAGCGCTGCCGGGCGTCCGCGTCGCCCTCGAGATGGGAGAAGGTCACCCGCGGCTTGCCGAAGATCGAGCCGTCGCGCTTCATCATCAGCATGATGGTGAGCCACGAGCCGGCCGGTCCGAGCGGCTTCCCGGCCATGCAGGCGGCGAACTGGCGCTGAAGGTCGATCAGCGTGTTGGCGGGCGCCGCCTCGTCCGCAAGCGCCGCGGGGAGGGCGCAGGCGCACGCCGCGACCAAGAGGATCATCGCTGGGGCGCCGGTCGCAAGACAGCGCCAGCCGGAACCGGCGGCGGGCCGCCGCGCCTCATTCCGTTCGGCGAACCGTATCGAGCCATCGCCTTGCCCCGCGCGCCGCATCTTTTGCTCTATCGCCGGAAGATCGCCGCGCGGCGCGCGAGGCTTTCGGGAGGCCAGAGGGCATTCCGGTCGTAGTAGACCGGGAAAGCCGGCACATCGGCCGGCAGCGCGACCCAGGGCAGCTTCGATCGGGTGTAGATATGCACGTCGGGAGAGAGCGCGGAGGGCTCATCGAGCGTGCCGACGCGGACGAAGGACAGCGCCAGAACGCCGCCGTAATGGCTCCAGAGCGCCGTTCCGCATGAAACGCAGCGGTGAATGTGATGGGGCTCCCCGCTGGCGGTCGGAACTGCGATGGCTCGGGTCTCGCCGCTGCATATCTCCACGCGCTCCGTTTCGATCAGCGCGTTGAGCACGAAGGCGCTCCCCGTCTGTCTCTGGCAGTCGAGGCAATGGCAGCAGTGGACGAACATCGGCTGCGAGGCGAGCCGATAGCGCAGCGCGCCACAGGCGCAGCCTCCTTCAAGCTTGGGGTTCAAGGGCGCTCGCCTCCTGGCCTTTGTCGGCGCATGTTCGGTTCCCGATCAGGAAAGATCAATGCGCTGGCGTCGGCCTGAGGGCGCCCGGATGGGAAGGAGGGCGCTTCGGCATGACTGACCGCATCGCCAGACGCCGGCGCGCCTATGCGGCCGAGGTCACACGCCGCGCCGGGATCAGCGATCCGCGGATCGAAGCCGCCTTCGCCGCGGTCCCGCGCGAGGATTTCGCAGGGTCCCCGCCCTGGCGGATCGGCTCTGGCGGTCTCTTCGGCCAGTCCTCGTCCAGCGATCCCGCCCGCCTCTACGAAGACGTGCTCATCGCCATCGACGCGGAGCGCGGAATCAACAACGGCCAGCCGTCGCTGCACGCGCTCTCGATCGCAGCGCTCGAACTCAAGGCGGGCGAGACGGTCGTTCAGGTCGGCGCGGGCGCCGGCTACTACACCGCGATCCTCGCCGAGCTGGTGGGGCCTGAGGGCAAGGTGATGGCTTACGAGATCGAGCCCGACATCGCCGCGCGCGCCACGGCCAATCTCACGCGCTACCCCCAGGTCGAGGTCCGCGCCCGCTCCGGCGTCGAGGACCTGCCTCAAGCCGACGCCATCTATGTGAACGCCGCCGCCTCGCATCCGCTGCGCGCCTGGCTCGACGCGCTGAAGATCAGCGGAAGGCTTATCTTTCCTCTCCAGGCGGCGGGTTCGAGCGGCGCCATGCTCATGGTGACGCGGCCGCAGCGCGGCGACGCATGGCCGGCCCGCTTTCTCCTGGATGTGGTGTTCATCGCCTGCGAGGGCGCGCAGGAGCCTAAGATGGCGCGCAAGCTCAACGAGGCCTTCCGCCGTGGCGGGTCGGAGCGGGTGCGCTCGCTGCGCTTAGGCGACGCGCCGGCCCGGACGGACTGGGTGCGCGGCGACGGCTGGGCTTTGTCGACCGAGCCGCCGGGGTAGGGGAACGTTCAGCGACGCTCGTCGCGCGCCTCTATGAGGGGGTTGGCCGAACAATGGTGAACTCAACTTCGCGCCCAGCCTGCTTCGATGACGCGAGTCGTGAAGCGCAAAATAAGGCATGAGGGAATCGATGAGCGCCGCCCTTGAGCGATTCTTCCACGAGGCCATGATCGCCATCGCCCTCATCGCTTTGGCGGCGGGCGCGATCTTTTGGACCCGGGGCGACCATGGGTTTGCGCAATGGGCATGGGCGGCAGGGTCGATTCCGGTCGCGCTCGGATTGCTCGTCTCGATCGTCCGCGACCTCCTGGCTGGCCGCGCCGGGGTCGACGTCATTGCGCTCTTGTCGATGACCGGCGCCCTGCTGCTTGAGGAAAATCTAGCCGCGATCGTGGTCGCGGTCATGTACGCGGGCGGAACGATGCTCGAGGATTTCGCCGTCTCTCGCGCCGAACGCGATCTCAAGGCGCTGGTCGACCGTGCGCCTCGCGTCGCCCATCTGACCAATCTCGACGAGGTGAAGGACGTTCCCGTCTCGGAGATCGCGGTCGGCGACACGCTTCTGGTGCGCGCCGGCGAGGTTGTTCCCGTCGACGGCGTCCTGTCGGACCCGGATGCGATTTTGGACGAGGCAGCGCTGTCCGGAGAGCCGATCCCAGTCGCCAGGCATCGAGGCGAGGCGATCCGGAGCGGAGCGGTCAACGCCGGCCAAACCTTCACGATGGAGGCGACGGCGACGGAAACCGAGAGCACGTACGCCGGCATCGTTCGGATGGCGACGGCGGCGCAGACCGCGAAATCTCCGGCGATCCGGCTCGCGGACCGGTTCGCGCTGCTGTTGTTGCCGGTTGCGATCGGCCTTGCAGGAGTCGCCTGGGCGATTGCGGGCGATCCGGTCCGGGCTCTGGCGGTCCTCGTGGCGGCGACGCCCTGTCCGCTCATTCTCGCCGCCCCGGTCGCTTACATCGCTGGCGTGGCCAGAGCCGCGAGGCAGGGCGTTCTGATGAAAGGGGGCGCGGCGCTGGAGGCGCTTGCACAAACCCGCACCGTCATTTTCGACAAGACCGGCACTTTGACCGTCGGCGGCGCGCGGCTCATCGAAATCGAGACCGCGCCCGGATGGAGCGCGGACGAAGCGCTTCGCCTCGCGGCCTCCGTCGAGCAGGCGTCCCAACACGTCGTCGCGGCGGCGATCGTGGCCGCCGCGCGCGAGCGCCATTTGGCGACCGGCGCCGCGAGCGATGTCCGTGAGGCCATGGGTTCGGGGGTCGCCGGCGTGGTCGAGGGACGCCGGGTGCGCGCTGGCTCGCACGCCTTCGTCTTCGATTCGCCGCCGAAAAGTCCGTGGTCGAGGCGAACGCTGCGTCGCGCCTCGCTTCACTCCGCTCTGACGGTGTTCGTGGCCGTCGACGGAACGCCCGCCGGAGCCATTCTGCTGGCCGACGAATTGCGGCGCGAGGCCCCGCGGGCGATCCAGTCTCTGCGGGCTGGCGGCGTGTCGCGGATCATCATGGTCACCGGCGACCGCGCCGAGACTGCGGAAGCCATCGGCGCCGCGCTCGACCTCGATGCGGTGCTGTCCGAACGGGACCCGGCGGACAAGGTCGAAGCGGTTTCGGTCGAGCAGGCGTTGAACCCGACCCTGATGGTCGGCGACGGGATCAACGACGCGCCGGCGCTGGCGGCCGCCCATGTCGGCGCGGCGATGGGCGCGCGCGGGGCGAGCGCCTCGTCGGAGGCGGCGGACGTCGTCGTTCTCGTCGATCGGCTTGATCGTGTTTCGGAGGCGGTCAGGATCGCCCGCCGGACGCATGGAATCGCCTTCCAGAGCATGGCCGTCGGAATGGCCATGTCCGGCCTCGCGATGATCGCCGCCGCTTTGGGCTGGCTCGCCCCGGTCGAAGGCGCGCTCACCCAGGAAGCCATCGATGTCGCCGTCATCCTCAACGCCTTGCGCGCGCTCGGTTCAGGCCGCGGCTGGCGACGCAGGAGCATGGCGCCGAGCGACGCAGAGGCGCTTCGGGACGAACACCGGGGCGTCGAGAAGAGCCTCGACCGCCTGCGCGATATTGTGGATGCGCTCGAGGACGCCTCCGCCTCCGACGGAGCCGCCATGATCCGGGAAGCGAACGCGATCGTAGCGGACACGATTGTCACTCACGAAAAAGCCGATGAAACGCTGGTCTATCCTCGCCTTCGCAGGTCGCTGTCGAGCGGCTATGGCCTCGCGGCGATGAGCCGCGTTCATCGCGAACTCCTCCACTTGGCCCATCTCCTGTCCCGCTTGTCCCAGAGCCTGTCGGAGCCCGACGTCGATTCGCTGCTATTGCGCGACGGACAGAGAATCATTGAATCCATCGAAACCATCGCGCGAATTCACAACGCGCAGGAAGAAGACATCTACGAATACGCCGCTGCCGGATAGTCGGGCCCAGCCGCGTCCCCTCCGAGAAGATCGGGCTCTGGGTTTGGCTACGCCTCCGCGATCCAACCAGGGACGCCGCCGCGCTGGGCCTGCTGGGTGGTCGTCTGAGCATCCGCAAGCAATATATTGACATATTCAGAAATCTGAGTTACATATCTTCTCATTATCAGCATGCACTCGCGCGTCGCCGAGCGTGTCGCAAGGCGACAGAGAGGAATGACGGGCTTGGGACATTCGGCAGCGTTTGCTGACGTTTATGACCTTGCTAGGGTTGTTTCCACGGGTTGACGCCGGACTCCGGCCTGCCCCTCAAGGGTCGCGGTTTAGCGGCTAGACCGAAAAACTCACCCCGCAGCCGCAGGAGGCGACCGCATTCGGATTCTTCACCCGGAACGACTGGCCCATGAGATCGTCGACGAAGTCGAGTTCGGCGCCCTTCGAGCATTTCGAGCGAGACGGGGTCGACCAGCACCGTCGCGCCGTCGCGCGTCACCGCCACGTCGTCCTCGGCGCGGGTCCGGTCGACGTCGAAGGCGTACTGGAAGCCCGAGCAGCCGCCGCCCTTGACCGAGATGCGCAAGGCCGCGCCAGCCTCGCCCTTGAGGATCGCGTTGAGCCGCCGGGCGGCGCTCTCGCTGATCGTGACGCCCTCGAGTGTCGGAGAGACGGCTTCGTTCATGACCATGGCCTTTAGTCGCTTGCGCCGCGGAGCCGGCGCCGTCAAGATTCTGCTGGGTCCAAGATATGGACGCCGGGCAAAGAGCGCAATGTCAAGGCGGACGCCGGACGAGACAAGCCTGACGGCGCGCGCGCCCTACGCCGCCGACCCCTCGCGCGCGCCCCGCCTTGTCGCCGAGCCGCCGTCGGCGACGCGGACCGAATTCCAGCGCGACCGCGACCGGATCGTCCATTCGACCGCCTTCCGCCGCCTCGCCCACAAGACCCAGGTGTTCGTCGATCACGAGGGCGATCATTTCCGCACCCGCCTCACCCATACGATCGAGGTGGCGCAGATCGCGCGTGCGCTGGCGCGGGCTCTCAAGCTCGACGACGATCTCGCGGAAGCCATCGCGCTTGGCCACGATCTCGGCCACACCCCGTTCGGGCACACCGGGGAGGACGCGCTCGACGCCTGCATGGCCGCGCACGGCGGCTTCGACCACAACAGCCAGGCCCTGCGCATCGTGACCGAGCTCGAGCGCCATTACGCCGCCTTCGACGGGCTCAACCTGACCCGGCCGACGCTTTGCGGGCCTCGTCAAGCACAACGGACCCTTGCTTGAAGCGAACGGCGCCCCGACCGAGCGCTACCGGGCGCAGCGGCGTCCCGCCCGCCATCCTCGCTTACGACAAGACCCAACCTCTCGACCTCAGCCTCCATGCAAGCCTCGAGGCGCAAGCCGCGGCGATCGCTGACGATATCGCCTATGACGCGCACGACATCGACGACGGCCTGCGCGCCGGCCTGTTCCCGCTCGCCGAGATCCGCGCCGCTGTTCCGTTTGTCGGCGATCTCATGCGGGAGATCGACGCGCTTCATCCCGGCCTCGAGGAGCCGCGCGTCATCCACGAGCTGACCCGCCGCGTCATCACCCGGTTCATCGAGGACGCGATCGGCGAGAGCCGCCGGCGGATCGCCGAAGCGAAGGTCGCGAGCCCGGAAGCGGTCGCGCGCGCCGGCCGCGCCCTGATCGGGCATTCGCCCGCCATCGAGGCGGCGGACCGCGACATCAAGGCCTTTCTGTTCGCCCGCATGTACCGCCATCCCGAGGTGCGCAAGGTCCGCGATCGGGCGGACGCGATCGTCCGGCGCCTGTTCGAGGCCTATTTCGCCGAGCCGTCCCTGATGCCTCCCGAATGGGCGGCCCGGGCGGAGAACGGCGATCTGGCGCGCGCGGTCGCCGACTATATCGCCGGCATGACCGACCGTTTCGCCATCGCCGAGCACGCCCGGCTTTTTGACGGGCCTCCCGACTTGCGATAGAGGCGCGCAGCCAGCCCGGCCATGACGCTGAATAGCGAGGCGCAGGCATTGGCTCCGCCCCGCTCGGTAGGAATAATGAACGTCTTCGCCGAGTTCCAGTCGCGCATCGCCGGTCTCATCGAAAAGCGGATCGCCGCGGGCGAATTGCCGCGCGATCTCGATCTTGGCCGCTTCGTCGTCGAGCCGCCGCGCGACGCGGCCCACGGCGACCTCTCGACCAACGCGGCGATGGTCTATGCGCGGGAAGCCAAGCAGGCAGGCTCGAATCCGCGCGCGCTCGCCGAGGGGCTTGTCGCCGATCTCAGGCTTGAGCCGGATGTGCAGAGCGCCGAAGTCGCAGGCCCGGGCTTCATCAATATCGTGCTGAAGCCAGAGGTTTACCTGAATGTCCTCACCGACGTTCTCATCCAGGGAACCCGTTTCGGGGCCGGGGCGCCGAGCAGGGACGGGCCGGTCAATGTCGAATATGTGAGCGCCAATCCGACCGGGCCCATGCATGTCGGCCATGCGCGCGGCGCGGTGTTCGGCGACGCGCTCTCAAGCCTCATCATCTTCTCGGGCCGCAAGGCGACGCGCGAATATTACATCAACGACGCCGGCGGCCAGGTCGACGTGCTGGCGCGCTCCGCCTTCCTTCGCTACCGCGAGGCGCTCGGCGAGGACATCGGCCCGATCCCCGAGGGCCTCTATCCCGGCGACTATCTGAAACCGGTCGGCGAGTATCTCGCGCGCGAATTTGGCGCGAGGCTGGTGAGCAAGCCGGAGGCGGAATGGCTGCCCCTCGCGCGCAAGCGCGCCATCGAGGCGATGATGGCGATGATCCGCGACGATCTCGCCGCGCTCAACATCACCCACGATGTGTTCGCCTCGGAGCGGGCGCTGACCGGCGCCGACGGGGGCGAGGACCAGGTCGCCAGGACGATCGAATGGCTGCGGGCGAAAGGCCTTGTCTACCAGGGCCGGCTGCCGCCGCCCAAGGGCAGCGCGCCCGCCGACGACTGGGAGGATCGCGAGCAGACCCTGTTCCGCTCGACCGGCTTCGGCGACGACGTCGACCGGCCGCTGATCAAGTCGGACGGCGGCTACACCTATTTCGCCAGCGACATCGCCTATCACAAGACCAAGATCGACCGCGGTTTCAAAACCCTGGTCGACGTCTGGGGCGCCGACCACGGCGGCTACGTGAAGCGGATGCAGGCGGCGGTCGCGGCGCTGTCGGACGGCAAGGCGAAGCTCGAGGTCCGGCTCTGCCAGCTCGTGCGCCTCATGCGCGCCGGCGAGCCGGTCAAAATGTCGAAGCGCTCCGGCGAGTTCGTGACGCTGCGCGAGGTCGTGGACGAAGTCGGCGCGGACGCCGTCCGCTTCATCATGCTGATGCGCAAGAACGACGCGCCGCTCGATTTCGACCTCGTGAAGGTGATCGAGCAGAGCCAGGACAATCCCGTCTTCTACGTGCAATACGCGCACGCCCGCGCCCGCAGCGTGCTTCAGGCAGGGCAAGGCCGTCTTCCAGGACTTTGATCTCGACCCGAAGGCGCTCGCCCAGGCCGACCTCTCGCTTCTGACCGACGAGGGCGAGCGCGAGCTCATGCGGACCTTCGGGCAATATCCGCGGGCGATCCGGCAGGCGGCGGAGGCGCACGAACCGCACCGGGTGGCGTTTTTCGCCCACGAACTGGCGACGCGTTTCCACGCGCACTGGAACCGCGGGAAAGATGCGCGCGAGTTGCGGTTTGTTAACGAAAATGAACGAAGTTTATCGTATGCGAGACTGGCTCTGGTCGCGGGCGTCAGCCTTGTTTTGGCCTCCGCCTTGTCAATTTTGGGCGTTAGCGCCCCCGAAGAGATGCGTTAGCGGACATTGTCCTGTTGAGCGCGTCTGACGCGCTCAAGGAAAAGTTCGCGACAGGTGAGGATGATATGAGTGTTTCCGGGTCACGTGCGGGTGACGAGATCAACCTCGATGAATTCGAGCGGCGCCTGCGCGCCGCGGGCGGCGGGCAGGCGCGCGCCGAGGATCCCCTGGCGGAGCTTTCCCGCCTGGTCGAATTCTCGCATTTCGGTATCTCGAACGGCGAGGCGCCGGTTCGCCGCGCCGCCGGACCCGGCGCCGACAACACGCAGCCCGCTCAGCCGGTCGAAACCGCGGCTCTTCGCCCCTCGATCGACGACGAGGTGGAGGAACTGGCGCCCGGCGCGTCGGAGGCCGACCGCGAGGCGCGGCAGGACTATGAGTTCGACGCCCATCGCGGCGACGGCGCCTTTGTGGCGGAGCCGGAGGAGGAGCGCCGGCCGATGCGCTGGAAGCTCACGGTTTCGGCGCTGGCGATCGCAGGGGTCGCGATGATCGGGGCTGTCTTCGTGCTCAAGGGCGGGGTCCCGGGTCTGCCGAAAACGCCTCCGTTCATCGCGGCCGCTCAGGGGCCGACCAAAGTGGCGCCGCCCAAGAGCGAGACGCCCGCCGCCTTGAATGACCCCGGCGGGTCGCTCTTGGGGAACGCCAAGCCGGGACCCGTCAAGGTCGTCAATACCGAGGAGCAGCCAGTCGATCTGAGCGCGCAGGCGTCGCTCAGCAATCCGCCTTCCGCCGCCGCCACTCCGCCGGCCGCGACCGCCAATCCGCCTGCAGCCGCCGATCAGGCGAAGCCGCCGGGGGGATCGGATCCGACCGCTCTCGCCGCCACCGGCAATACGCCGCTTGTGGCGCCGCCCGGCGCATCGGCGCCGTCCATGCCGTCGGAATTCCCCGCGCCGAAACCGGTGCGCACAGTCTCGCTGCGGCCAGACGGAACCCCGATCGGGGCCAATCCTTCGGATCAGGCGACAAGCGACGCGAAACCCGCCGCCGCGCCGCCGCAAGAAGCGCCGAGCCAGCCGGCGCCGCAGGCCTCTAGCGTAGCGACTGGCGCCGCTGAGCCGTCGACGCCAAAGCTTGATTTGCCGACCAAGCTTTCGCCGAAGTCGGCGGCCCGGGTCGTCGTCGGCAAGACCGATACGACCGCGCCCGCCGCGAACGCTGAGACGCCCAGCGAAACGGCGCAGAACGCCGCTCCGGCGAAGCCGGAGAAGGCTGCGAAGAAGCCCAAGGCCGGGCAGGTCGCCGACGCGGCCGAAACGACCGGAGCGATCGCGCCGCCGGTCGACGCGACCGCGGCGACGACTTCCGGCGGATGGTCGGTTCAACTCGCCGCGCCCAAATCGGAAGCGGAAGCCAAGACCAAGGTCGCACAGCTGACAAGCAAATATAGCGCCGAACTCAACGGCTCGCCCATCGGGGTGCACAAGGCGGAAGTCCACGGCGAAACGATCTACCGCCTGCGCGTGAGCGGCCTGACGAAGGCGGACGCCGCGGCGATGTGCGCTCGCCTCAAGGGCGACGGCGGGCAGTGCTTCATCGTCAAGTGAGCGGGAGCGCCTGCCTGTTCAAGTCTGAGCGCGGAGCCGCGAATGCCCAAGGCCTTCATCTGCGGCTGCGCCGGCCTCGCGCTCAATGACGAGGAACGCGCCTTCCTGCGCGGGCATGACCCCTGGGGCCTGATCCTGTTCAAGCGCAACGTCGCCGACCGCGAGCAGCTGCGCGCGCTGACGCGATCGTTCCGCGACTGCGTCGGCCGCGCCGACGCGCCGGTGCTGATCGATCAGGAGGGCGGCCGGGTGCAGCGGATGGCGCCGCCGCATTGGCGCGCCTATCCCGCAGCAGCCGCGATCGAGGCCGGGCTTGAGCCATCCAAAGCCGAGGCGGCGGCCGGTCTCGTCGCGCGCCTGATCGCGCATGATCTCAACGAAGTCGGGATCAATATCGACTGCGCGCCGGTGCTCGATGTCGCGGGCGAAGGCATGCACAACGCCATCGGCTCGCGGGCCTTCTCGTCCCGGCCTGAGCGCGTGGCGGCGATGGGCCGGGCGGTCGCCGACGGACTGCTTGCCGGCGGCGTCGCGCCCGTCGTCAAGCACATGCCGGGGCATGGCCGGGCGCGCGTCGACAGCCATTACGAATTGCCTGTCGTCGACGCCGCGCGCAGCGATCTCAAGCGTGACTTCGCCCCGTTTGCGGCGCTGAGCGACCTGCCGATGGCGATGAGCGCGCATCTCCTTTACACGGCGATTGATCCAAGCCGCCCCGCGACGATGTCGCCGGTCGTGGTCGCTGAAATCATGCGCGGCGACATCGGGTTCGACGGCCTCATCATGAGCGACGACCTGTCGATGAAGGCGCTGAAAGGTCCGTTCGACGAGCGCGCCGCCGCGGTGATCGAGGCGGGGCTCGATGTCGTCCTCCATTGCAACGGCGATCTCGAGGAGGCGATCGCGGTCGCGTCCGCTGCGCCGGTCCTTGCCGGCGTGTCGCTTCGGCGAGCCAATGCCGCGCTCGCGGCGATCGCGCCGCCTCGAGCGCTCGATGTGGAGCTTGCCGACCAGGAGCTGGCCGCGATCAAGGCAGAACTGGGCGTCGCCTGAGGGCGCCCGGGCTGGCCGCTCCACGCCGCGCAGCCCGTGTGCGGTTTTGCACGCGAAGATGGCCGGCATTCGTTTATTGGCGCGCCGCGTGTTAGCGTTGGACCCGTTCGAGGGCCATGGATCATCGCGCATCTGCCGCTGATCGAACGCGAGGGCTCGCAATGCTTCAGAAGGCGGAATTGGCCTCATTCGCGATCGCCGACATATCCGGCTACACGCGCTTCGTGTCCGGCGTCGAACTCGACCATGCCCAGGACATCATCGCCGACATCATGGACACTCTGGTCAGGGCGTTGCGTCCGCCGTTCCGGCTCGCCAAGTTCGAAGGCGACGCGGCCTTTGTCTATGCGCCCGCCGACAAGCTCGATGGATCGCTCATGCAGGATTCGATCGAACAGGCCTATTTTGCCTTCCGCAAGCGGCTCCGCAGCATCAAGCAGGTCAGCTCTTGCGAGTGCCAGGCCTGCAGCCGGATGCAGAGCCTTGACGTCAAGTTTGTGGTTCATCACGGCGAGTTCATCCGGCAAAAGATGTCGGGCCGCGAGGAACTTGCCGGCCGCGACGTGATCCTCATCCACCGTCTCCTCAAGAACGACGTCGGCAAGACATTCGGGTCGCGCGCCTATGCGCTCTATTCCGACGCCTGCGTGCGGGCGATGGGGATCGATCCCGCGGCGCAGGGTCTCGTCGAGCACGCCGAGGCGATCGAGCATATCGGGGACACGAAGTGCTGGGTGAGCGACCTCGAGCAGGCGTGGACGCGGGAAATCGAGACGGCGCGCAACCTGGTTCAGCGCGCGGGCGCCTATATGCTCATCGAGAGGGATTTCGCCGCGCCGCGGCAAGCTTTGTGGGACCTCGTCACGTCGCCTCAGCATCACGCCCGCTGGCAGCGGAGCGACGGCGTCATCGAGAACAATGCGCAGGGGCGTCGTGGCGCGGGCACCCAGAACCACTGCCTGCACGGCAAGGACGCGGTCATCGAGGACATCGTCGACTGGCGCCCGTTCGACTATGTGACGCTGACGGCGCTGCTGCCGATACCGGGGGCTCCGAAAATCCTGTTCTCCTATACGTTCGAGGAACGCGACGACGGCGGGACCCACTTCGAATTCCGCGTTGCGAAGCCGAAGCCGAAGGATCTGCCCTTTTACGAGCGCGTGAGACCCACGATCGAAGCGAACTTTACGGCTGGATTCGACATCCTGCGTACAATGGTGGCGGAACGACCGGCGGCTTCGGCGGTCGAGGACGAGCCGCCTCTCCCCGTCTCGCGCGAACGCTTCGCGACCCAGCCGCTCCACGCGCGCTAGCGAGAGCGGCTACGCTGTCGGGACGCGGCAGATCACGCCGCGTCCTGAGTGACGCGGTTGCGGCCGGCTGACTTCGACAGATAGAGCGCGCGGTCCGCCCGGCGATAAAGCTCGGCGGAATCCCATGCCTCCCGCCACTGGGCGAGACCGATGGAGACCGTGATCGAAACGGCGCCGGCCGCGCCGTCGATGGCGAACGCCCGGCCCTCGGTGGTCCGGCGGGCGCGCTCGGCGATCCGCGCCGCTTGGGTTCCGTCGACGTCCGGCATCACGACGACGAATTCCTCCCCGCCCAGTCGGCAGAGGAGGTCGCCGCCGCGGACGATCTCCTGCAGCTGAGCAGCGAAGCCCTTGAGCACGAAATCGCCGACATCATGACCGTAGGTGTCGTTCACGCGCTTGAAATGGTCGATGTCGAGAATCATCATCGTCAAGGCCGCGGGGCGCCGGCGCGCGGTTTCGATCATCGCTGGAAGGCGGCGCTCGAGCGCGCGGCGATTGCTGAGGCCGGTCAGCGCGTCGTAAAGCGCCATCTCGATCGATTGCTGCACCGATTGGCGCAGCCGGTCGGCGTAGCGCTTCTGGCGCAGGTTCGTCCGCACCCGCGCCAGGAGCTCGTTCCGGTCGATCGGGCGGGTGAGGTAGTCGTTGACCCCGAGTTCGAGGCCGCGCAGAACCTTCGGACGATCGTCGGGGTCGGCGATGAGCAGGATCGGCAGATTGCGCTCGCGCTCGCGCGACCGGGCCTGACTGCATAGCCTCAGGCCGTCGAACGCGCCAAAGCCGAGACTGACGATCATAAGGTCGATCGCCTCTTCGCGCGCCTTCGCCAGGGCCTCGCCGGGCTCGCCGCTGAGGATGACGTCGTGATAAGGCTTGAGCGCGCCGGCGATGCGCTGGGACGAGGCCCGCTGCTCGTCGACAACCAGGATTCGCCCGCGCGCCGAGGCGTCGAGGTCCAGAACCCCGGCCAGCCCCATCATTCCCGGCTCCGCGCTATGCGCGGCCCGGCTCAGCAATTCGTCGATCGAAAACTTGAGCCGAACGAGGGAGCGAACGCGCGCGATCAGGGCGATTTCGTCGACTGGCTTGGTCAAAAAGTCGTCCGCGCCGGAATCGAGGCCGCGCACCCGGTCGGCGGGCCGGTCAAGCGCGGTCAAAAGAACGATCGGCAGATGAGCGGTTTCAGGCGTGGTTCTGAGGCGCCGGCAAACCTCGAAACCATCCATGCCAGGCATCTTCACGTCGAGAAGGACGATGTCGCATCCGCCCTTTTCGCAGATCGCGATCGCATCCGGACCGTTGGACGCCGTCAGCACCTCGAAATATTCAATGCCGAGTCTCGCCTGAAGCAGCTTGAGATTGGACTGGACGTCGTCGACGACCAGCACGCGAGCCGTCATGCGCTGGCTCCCGGCCCAAGAAAGTGGTCGATCGTCTCGAAGAACTTGGCGACCGATATCGGCTTGGAGAGGTAGGCCTCGCAGCCGCCCTGCCGGATTTTCTCCTCGTCGCCCTTCATCGCGAACGCCGTCACCGCGACGACGGGTATGCTCTTGAGCTCCTCGTCATCCTTCAGCCATTGCGTCACTTCGAGGCCGGAAACCTCGGGGAGCTGAATGTCCATCAGAATGAGGTCTGGCCGATGCTTGCGCGCGAGATCGACGGCTTCGATGCCGTTGCGCGTTTGCACGATCCGGTGCCCGCGGGTCTCGACGAGGTCGTTGAACAGCTTCATGTTGAGTTCGTTGTCCTCAACAATGAGCACGGTTTTGGGCATCGGGCGTCCCATGAAAGGTGAATTCGGCCGGCGCGCAGGCTAGACTAGTGGCGAGACATTTACGAAAGGCGAATCGGACTATGCGCGATTCCCTGAAAACGAGGCAATCTGCCACCCTCGAGGCCGGACGGTCGCTGGCGGTAAGCGGACTGGCCTTCATCGCCGCCGATTCCGACCGGCTGAGCCGGTTCCTCAACCTGACCGGCCTCGGCCCCCACAACCTTCGCATCGCGGCGGCGGACCCGGCTTTCTTAAGCTCGGTGCTCGACTATCTTGTCGGCGACGAGCAGCTTTTGCTCGCCTTCGCCGCCGACGCCGGCCTGAAACCCGAGGCGGTCGCCCGGGCGCATGCCGCGCTGCGCGGGCCGGGCGAGGGGTGAAGCGCGGATGGATCCGCCCCGGCTGCGGCTTTGCCGCGACTGTCTGAGCAAGGATTCCGGCGGTGCTGCCCGATGCCCGCATTGCGGCTCGCCGCGCACGATCAATCTTGACGACGCCGCTGGCCTCGCCATCGCCCATGTCGACTGCGACGCCTTCTACGCCGCGGTCGAGAAGCGCGACGACCCGAGCCTCAACGACAAGCCGCTGATCGTCGGCGGCGCGGGGCCGCGCGGCGTGGTCGCCACCTGCTGTTACATCGCCAGAACCTTTGGCGTGCGCTCGGCGATGCCGATGTCGCGGGCCCGGGCTTTGTGTCCGGATGCGGTGATCCTGCCGCCCGACATGGCCAAATATTCCCGGGTCGGGCGCGAAATCCGGACGCGGATGATGAGTCTCACGCCCCTCGTCGAGCCGCTGTCGATCGACGAGGCCTTTCTCGACCTCAACGGCTGCGAGCAGTCGAACGGAGCGGGCGCGGCGGAGACGCTCATCCGCTTCGCCCGCAGCGTCGAGGCCGAGGTCGGCGTCACGGTCTCGGTCGGCTTGAGCTACTGCAAGTTTCTGGCGAAGCTCGCCTCCGATCTCATGAAGCCGCGCGGTTTCGCCGCGCTTTCGCGCGACGAGGCGAAAGCCTGGCTTGCGCCCCAAAGCGTCTCGCTTCTGTGGGGCGTGGGCAGGGTAGGGCGGGAGCGGCTGGAGCGGCTGGGCTTTCGCTTGATCGGCGATCTGCAGCGGATCGACGAGCGGGAGGCCATTATGCGGCTGGGCGAGGACGGCCTGCGCCTGTGGCGCCTGGCGCAGGGCCGCGACGACCGCGCGGTCTCGGCGGAGCGCGAGACAAAGAGCGTTTCGAGCGAGACGACGTTCGACCGCGACATCGCCGACAAGGCCGAGCTCACGCGCATCCTGCTCGTCCAGTGCGATCGCGTCGCGACCCGGCTGCGCAAGGAAGGGCTCGCCGCCTGCGGGGTGACGCTGAAACTGCGCCTGGCCGACTTCTCGCTTCGAACGCGCAGCCGCAGCGGGCTCGCAGCGACGCAACTCGCGCCGCGCCTGTTCGCGGCGGCGCGCCCGCTTCTCGACGCGCAGCCCGACGGCGTCGCCTATCGCCTGTTGGGCGTCGCCGCGACGGATCTCGCGCCGGCGACATGCGCGGACGCCGACGACTTGCTCACGCGCGACGGCGGCCGCGAGCGCTTCCGGGAGGCGGCGATTGCGACTTTGCGAGAAAAGTTCGGCCCCGCCGCCGTGCAGCGCGGCCTTGCGTTCCGGCCCGGGCCAGGCAAGTGAGCGCGCTGGGCCAAGGCGAGCGCTGGACAGCCGGCGTCTTGCCGCTTAACCCAAGTTAACAATGGCGCGAATTCTACGAAAATTCGCGTCCTCTAACCCAAGGAGCCCAGGCTGTGGCAGATTCGAGCGACAAGCTTCCTCGCCACATTCTGCCGATCCCCGACGCGAAGCATGTCGGGCTGACGACCTACGACGCCAAGGATCCCAACACGAAATATCCCCCGATCGTGCCGTTGCGCCCGCCGAAAGGCGCGCCGAACGTGCTGATCGTTCTCCTCGACGATGTCGGCTTCGGCGCCTCGAGCGCGTTTGGCGGACCCTGCTCCACCCCGACCGCCGAACGGCTTGCCGCCAACGGCTTGAAGTATAACCGGTTCCATACGACCGCTCTATGTTCGCCGTCGCGTCAGGCGCTTCTCACCGGCCGGAACCATCATTCGGTCGGCATGGGCGCGATCACCGAGATGGCGACATCCGCGCCGGGCAACAACAGCATCCGGCCCAAGGAAAAAGCGCCGCTGCCTGAGATCTTGAAGCTCAACGGCTATTCGACCGCGCAATTCGGCAAGTGTCACGAAGTCCCGTTCTGGGAGGTCTCTCCCATGGGCCCTTTCCATCAATGGCCGACCGGCTCGGGCTTCGAGCATTTTTACGGCTTCGTCGGCGGCGAGGCGAACCAGTACTTTCCCGGCCTCTACGAAGGCACATCGTCCGTGGAGCCGCCGAAGACGCCCGAGCAGGGCTACACGCTCACCGAGGACCTCGCCGATCGCGCCATCACCTGGGTGCGCCAGCAGAAGGTGCTGATGCCCGACAAGCCGTTCATGATGTATTTCGCGCCGGGCGCGACGCACGCGCCCCATCATGTGCCCAAGGAATGGTCGGACAAATACAAGGGCAAGTTCGACGGCGGCTGGGACAAGCTCCGCGAGGAATCGCTGGCGCGGCAAAAGAAGCTCGGCGTCATTCCAAATGATGCTGCGCTCACGGCCCGCCACGCGGAAATCCCGTCCTGGGACGACATGCCGGCGAATCTGAAGCCCGTTCTCGCGCGCCAGATGGAGATCTATGCCGGCTTCCTCGAGCAGGTCGATCACCATGTCGGACGCCTCGTGGATACGCTTTCCGACCTCGGCGTGCTCGACGACACGCTGATCTATTACATCATCGGCGACAACGGCGCCTCCGCCGAGGGGTCGATCAACGGCTGCTTCAATGAGATGACGACGCTGAACGGCATGCCGGGTATCGAGACGACCGAATTCCTGCTCTCGAAGATCGACGACTTCGGCACGCCCAAGGCCTACAACCATTATGCAGTCGGCTGGGCCCACGCGCTTTGCGCGCCCTACCAGTGGACGAAACAGGTCGCATCGCATTGGGGCGGCACGCGCAACGGCACGATCGTCCATTGGCCGAACGGCGTGAAAGGCAAAGGCGAGATTCGCAGCCAGTTCCATCACGTCATCGACGTGGCGAAGACGATCCTGGAGGTCGCGGGCTTGCCTGAGCCGACCTTCGTCAATGGAATTTCGCAGGCCCCGCTCGAGGGCGTCAGCATGGCGCCCACGTTCAGCGACGCGAAAGCGCCCGAGACGCACAATGTCCAGTATTTCGAGATGATGGGCAATCGCGGCATCTATCATGAGGGCTGGACGGCGGTGACGAAGCACCGAACGCCGTGGAAGGCGGATGCGCCGCCGCCGTTCGATGACGATGTCTGGGAACTCTACGGCCCCGACGACTGGACGCAGTCGAAGAACCTCGCCGCCGAGAATCCGAAGAAACTGGCGGAGTTGCAGCGGCTCTGGCTGATCGAAGCGGTGAAGTACAACGTGGTGCCGCTCGACGATCGCAGCTTTGAGCGGATCAACCCCGACATCGCCGGCCGACCGCAGCTCATTCGTGGAAACAAGCAGCTTTTGTTCCCTGGCATGCGCGTGAGCGAGGCTTGCGTCTTGACGCTGAAGAACAAGTCTCACTCGGTCACCGAGCCAGCTCACGATTCCAGAAGGCGGCGCCAAGGGCGTGATCATCACGCAAGGCGGCGAGGCCGGCGGCTGGACGCTCTACTGTCACGAGGGCAAGCTGAAATATTGCTACAATTTTTTCGGCATCGACTATTTCTTCGCCGAAGCCGAGAAGCCCATTCCCGCAGGCAAGCATCAGGTGCGGATGGAATTCAAATACGACGGCGGCGGCTTGGCCAAGGGCGGCGACGTGACGCTCTATTACGACGGCGAAGCGGTCGGCAAAGGAAGGGTCGAGCGAAGCATTCCGATGGGCTATTCAGCCGATGAGGCCTGCGACGTCGGTTCGGACACCGGCTCGCCGGCCTCTCCGGATTACGGGGCGAGCGGGAATTCCTTCACCGGCGCGATCGAGTGGGTGCAGATCGACCTTGGAGACGACGACCACAATCACCTGATCACGCCGGGGGACCGGTTCAAGATCGCGATGGCGAGGCAGTAGAGCGGGTGCGGCGCCTGACGCGATTGGGTTTTGACGCCGCGCTTATTTGCAGGCCGCGCTCGGCAGGATCTCGAGCTTGCGCAGGCGCGCGCGCAGCGCAAACGCCCCATAGTCGAGCTTGAGGCTGCCCGACACGCCATTCTCGTAAAGGTCGAACGAAAGCGTGTAGTCCGGCGGGGCGTCGGTCTTGGCTTCGTCGAAATAGGAGATCACCACCGGCCAGCGGCGCACGCCGCTCAGGGCCGAGGCCGTCTCGGTGTCGTCGTCGGGCTTGGTCGCTTCCTTTCCGATCACCGACAGGGTCGCGAAGATCTTCGCGCCGGTGTCCGAGCCGTCGTAGACGCGCGCCTGGATCGCGCCGCCGCCATGCTTGGCGGCCTCGATCAGCCGTTCGATATGCTGGGTCGGAAAGAGGACGTCGTGACCGAAGTCCAGCGTTTTCGGGCTCGGCTTGGTCAGCACCACGCGCATGTCGTCGCCAGCGCCGCGGGTGGCGGCGCCAACGACCGGAGGCGTGTCCTGCAGACCCTGGGAATCGATCTGGAAACGCATCGACTTCCCGTTCCCGTCCTCGAACGACATGGCGTTCACCTGCATGGAGACCGGATCGCCCTCGCTGCGCTCCATTTCCGTCAGCTGACGAAAGTTGGACGTGTAGCCCTCGCAGGCGGAGCCGCGAAATTCGTACGCGATAAGGCCTGTGGCCGAGACGGGAGTCTGGGCGGACGATGGCGTCGGACCCGAGGAATTGACCAGCGAGATGTCGTAAGCGGCGCGATGCGCGGCGAGCGGCAGGACCGGCGCCGTTTGGGCGCGCGCCGCCGAAACAGCGCCGAGCATGATGGCGACGCAAATGGCGAATCGCGGCAACATTCTCTCTCCACGGGGACGGCGGCAAATCTTTTCAGAGCCGCGCGCATTTTCCGCGCTTTCCTGACGCCGTCAATGCCCCGTGACGGGGAGGTCGTGTCTCAGTTTAATTTGGGAGCGGGTGGAAAGCGGACCTCTGGCTATTGGTCACGCCGACAATGTGGCAGGCGGACCGTGGCCCACTTCACTTTCGCGCAACGTCGGCTCAAGCTATTCCGAAGGACCTAGGGTGGAGATTTGCGGCATGGCGAAGCTGGTCTTCGGAATGAACCAGTCCCTGGACGGCTACGTCGATCACATGGCGTTTGCGCCGGGCCCAGTGCTCTTCCGTCACTTCATCGAGCAAGTGCGCGGCCTGGCAGGCAGTGTGTACGGTCGCCGTATGTACGAGGTGATGCGCGTTTGGGACGAAGACCGTCCCGAGTGGGATGCGGAGTTCCGCGACTTCGCAGCCGCTTGGCGGAGCCAACCGAAGTGGGTTGTGTCGCGCTCGCTTATGTCAGTCGGCCCCAACGCCACCCTTGTGGCGGACGACCTCGAGGCGGTGACATGCGGGCTGAAGGCCGAACGCGCTGGGGAGATCGACGTCGCCGGACCAGATCTGGCGCGAAGCCTGACCGACCTTGGCCTCATTGACGAGTATAGACTCTACCTCCATCCCGTAGTCCTTGGTCGCGGCAAGCCATTCTTCACCGGTCCCCGGCCGCCGCTCCACCTTGTCGCTAGCGATCGAATTGGCGAGGACGTGATCAGACTGACATACGTTCCCGCATGATCACACAATTCGCCTGGACGCGCCGCGCCGATGCGTCTGGCCCAAACTTGGCTCGGAGCGGAATTCAAACTGATACACGACCGACGGGGTAGCCCGCTCAGCCCTCTTCCGGCGCGACGGGCGCCCAGGCCTGCTCAAGCGGCGAAGCCTCTTCAAGCGGATCCTCGTCCGCCCTCAGTGCGGCCGCGTCGTCGGGTTGCGGGACGTCGTAACCGGCCGGCAATTTTCCTTCGAACAATCCGGCGCCCTTAAGCTCATCGAGGCCGGGCAGATCGCCGATCGCGTTGAGCCCGAACTCGACCAGGAACTCGGAGGTCGTGCCGTAGGTGATGGGCCGCCCCGGCGCCTTTCGGCGCCCGCGCATCCGCACCCAGCCCGCCTCCATCAGCACGTCGAGCGCGCCCTTCGACACCGCCACGCCACGGATCTGCTCGATATCGGCGCGGGTCACCGGCTGATGATAGGCGACGATGGCGAGCGTTTCGAGCGCTGCGCGCGACAGTTTCCGCTTTTCCTCACGATCGCGCGCCAGCGCCCAGCCGAGGTCGTCGGCGGTGCGGAACATCCAGCGGCGCGCGACCCGCGCCAGATTGACGCCGCGTCCCTCGTAAAGCCGGCGCAATTCCTCCATCACCGCTTCAACGTCCGCCCCGTCCGAGAGGCGCGCGGCGATCGCCGATTCCTCCACTGGCTCCGCGGCGGCGAAGACGAGAGCCTCGGCGATGCGCACGTCCTCGAGCGAGACGCCGCGCGCCGCTGAAGGGAACAATTGCGCGACATTCTCTGCGCTGGTCATGCGGGCCATGGAGCGTCTTTCTTCAATTGCGATTGAACGGAGGGGATCGCGAGCCGCCCGGCGCGGAGAACTGGCCGCATGGTCGCGGATTGCGCGCCCGCCCGGAGCAGGCCGGGCGGTTTCGACCGTCGGAATCACGGGCGAAAGTCACGCGGCGCGCTCTTCGCCCGGATCGGCGCCGGTCGGTCGCAGCCAGATCGGGGCGAAGGCCTTTTCCTGGCGCATTTCAATTCTGCCCTCGCGCGCGAGTTCGAGCGACGCGGCGAAAGTGGATGCGCGCGCGCTCCGGCGCATATCGGAATCGGCGCAGGCCTCCAAGAGGAAGTCGTCAAGAGCCGTCCAGTCGGATTGCAGGCCGACCAGACGGGACAAAGCCTGGCGCGCCTCGGCGAGCGACCAGACCTCGCGCGTCTTGAAGCGCACGCGCGCCAGCGCATGGCGCTGGGACTGCCGGGCGTAGGCGGCCAGGAGGTCATAGAGGTTCGCCTGGTAAACGACGCGCCCCGTCGTCTCGACGGCTTCCGGCTCTCCCCTGGCGAAGAAATCGCGGCCGAGGCGAGGCCGGCTCATCAGATATTCGCCCGCCTTGCGGATTGCGGCTAGCGCGCGCAGCCGATGCGCGAGACCCTCGGCCAGCGCCGGAGCGTCCAGCTCGGTTGGCTGCGCGGGAGTGGGCAGGAGCAGGCGGGACTTCAGAAACGCCAGCCACGCCGCCATGACCAGGTAGTCGGCGGCAAGCTCGAGGCGCAATTTTCGCGCCGCCTCGACGAAGCGCAAATATTGTTCGGCAAGCGCCAGGATGGATATGCGCGCCAAATCGACCCGCTGCCGGCGGGCGAGCTCGAGCAACAGGTCTAGCGGGCCTTCAAAACCATCCAGATCGACGGTGAAAGCAGGCTCTCCCGTCGCCTGAGCGAGGTCAAAATCGGCGCCAAATGCGTCCGCTTCCAACGAATCACCTCCTGCCGCGCATGGTGGGGCGCCGGCAGGGCCCCTGCAAGGGCCCGACGACACATCTCAACAAGGGGCGCCGCTGGCGACCGGTGAAAATATATGGTTTCCAAGTGACGATGTCTTCACGAGTATAGCTCAAGGATAATGCTTACGCAACGTAAGGATTAACTGGATTAATTTAGGTAAATACTATTAGATTGAATTGAATGTCCCGATTGTGCTTGTAAGCGAGCCGGGCAAGCGTATCCTTTGATTGTTCGTCAGCGCCCCCGCTGACAGGACGCCCGGCGGGCCCGGTTCCGCCGCATCTCCGGGCCTCGCTGGGCTGGCCGGCTTGAACGCGATTTGGAGCGCCTCCAAAAAGACGCGTTCAGCCGGCCTCCCTTTTCTCGGCCGAGCGGGCCTACTCAGTATCGCCGGAGCAGGCTCACCATCTTTCCCTGCACGCGGACGCGGTCGGGCCCGAAGATTCGCGTTTCATAAGCCGGATTGGCGGCCTCGAGCGCAATCGAGGCGCCGCGCTTGCGCAGTCGCTTCAGCGTCGCCTCCTCCTCGTCGACCAGCGCCACCACGATATCGCCAGTCTCGGCGGTGTCCTGCTTGCGAATGATGACGGTGTCGTTCTCGAGAATGCCGGCGTCGATCATCGAATCCCCGCGCACCTCGAGAGCGAAGTGCTCGCCCCCGCCGAGAAATTCCGGCGGCATCGCGAAGGTCTCGAGCCGCGTCTGGATGGCCGAGATCGGGGTGCCCGCGGCGATCCGGCCCATCAGCGGCACCATGACCGCGGCGCGCTCGTCCGGGTCGCGCGCCGATGCGACAGGCCGCACGCGTCCGAGATTGCCCGGGATGACGCTCGGCGAGAATCTCTGCACCCTCGGCGCCGAGACCGTCGCCGATTCGGGCAGCCGCAGGACCTCGATCGCCCGGGCGCGATTGGCGAGGCGCCGGATAAAGCCGCGCTCCTCAAGCGCCATGATGAGGCGATGAATTCCGGATTTCGAGCGCAGGTCCAGCGCTTCTTTCATTTCATCGAACGACGGCGGCACGCCCGAGTCCTGCAGGCGCTCATGGATGAATCGCAGTAGCTCGCTCTGCTTTTTTGTCAGCATTATCGGTCTCCAGACGGCTCTGCCCGAGCCGCCGTCGAAGGCGGGTAAGGCGAATCGCGATTATGGCTAAAACAAATCGCGAACAAAGCCTAATCGTTCACGCCTTGTTCGGCAAGCCCAAAGTGCAAGCCCAAAGTGCAAGCTAAAGTGATTAGGTTGCGCGAAACACGCGAACCAGAACCCTTCGGGGGACGGACGACGGCAGCGGCGCGTGCGAAAGCGCCGGGCATGGGGGCAAAGTCAATGTCGCGAAGAGGCACACGCGGCCGCTGGCCGAATGGCGCGCCTAGGCCTCAAAGGCAGTCCGCCGGCTCCCGTCCATTCCAGCCCTTTCGCAAGCGGCCAGCGCCGCCAAGCGCCACGGACGGGCGTCCGCTCGCTTCAATCCGGACTGCAGGAAGGGCAGATATAATAGGCCTTTCTCAATACGCCCTTCATAGCGAACCGCACTTCCTCCAGGCTGACGCCGTCGAACACGCCGCGCTCCCAGGCGTTGGCGGCGAGGGCGTAGGCGGCGGGCTCGGCGTCCTCATTTACGGCGGAAAGAAGGAAGTAGCGGCAACTTTCACAGGGAACGATCGCACGTGTGGCTCGCGCAAATTGTTCCAATGTTTCTTGGACATAGGTGTTCATGACCGCATCCCCGCCGCTCACGTTTCATTAACCATGCGTCTCGATTCGTGACCGAAACGTGGCGAGCGCTGCGGCGCGTCTCGGCGCCGCCGCATTTTCCGGGACCTGCGTCCGACGCACATCCACGGTCAAACCGGAGAAGAGGAGTGGAGTTCCAGGTTCCTCGGATCGGGCCTGTCGTTCCCTAGCCCAGCTGCATTTCGGGCGGGTCGGCCTCGACGATCAGCGCCGCGCCGGTGGCGTCCTCAATTTCGCCGACTGAGACGCCGGGCCCGCGCTCGCGCAGGACGAGGCCCGCCTCCGTCGGCTCGATCACCGCCATTTCGGTGACGACGAGGCTGACGCGGCGCGTTGCGGTCAGGGGGAGCGAGCAGCGCGCGACGATCTTGTGTCCGCCCTTGGCGGTATGGGTCATCGCCACAACGACCTTCTTGGCCCCCGAGACGAGGTCCATCGCCCCGCCCATGCCGGGCACCATCTTGCCCGGCACCATCCAGTTGGCGAGGAAGCCGCGCTCGTCGACTTCGAGGCCGCCGAGGACGGTCATGTCCAAATGTCCGCCGCGGATGAGGCCGAAGCTCATGGCGCTGTCGATCGAGGCCGCGCCAGGCATGGCGGTGACGTAGCCGCCGCCGGCGTCGGTGAGGTCCGGGTCCTCCATGCCCTCGGGCGGCCGGGCGCCGAGCCCGATGACGCCATTCTCCGCCTGGAAGAATACGTGCACGTGCTTGGGCAGGAAGTTGGCGACAAGGCTCGGCAGTCCGATGCCCAGATTGACCAGCATGTCGGGCTTCACCTCCTGGGCGACGCGCCGCGCGATGATTTCCTTGGCGTCCATCAGAAGGCCCTCTCCAGCAAATGAGTCACCAGCACGCCGGGGGTCTTGACCGAGTCGGGCGAGATGACGCCGACGGGAACGATCGTCTGCGGCTCGGCGATGACGACGTCGCCGGCGAGCGCGATGATCGGATTGAAATTGTGCGCGGTCAGCGAATATTCGAGATTGCCGTAGTAGTCGGCCTGTTTCGCGCCGATGAGCGCGAAGTCGGCGCGGATCGGCGTCTCCAGCAGGTAGGACTTGCCGTCGACCTCGATGATCCGCTTGCCCTTCTCGACCAGCGTGCCGAGGCCGGTCGCGGTCAGATACCCCGCCCAAGCCGACGCCGCCGGCGCGGATGCGTTCGATCAGCGTGCCTTGCGGCGCGAGCTCGACCTCGATCTCGCCCGCGATCATGCTCGCCTGAGTTTGCGGATTGAGGCCGATATGCGAGGCGACGAGCCTCGCGATCGCGCCTGCGCTGACGAGCTTGCCGATCCCGCGGCCGGGCCAGGCCGTGTCATTGGCGATGACTGTCAGGTTCTTCGCGCTGCGCCGAACGAGCGCGTCGATGAGGCGGTGGGGCGAGCCCACGCCCATGAAGCCGCCAATGAGAAGGCTGGCGCCGTCGGGTATCAGCGCCGCCGCGGCGTCGGCGGTTATCGCGACCTTCATGTCCGTTCCCTCGGCCCGCCGCGCCGCCACGGCGGCGAGATTGCGATGCGCCAGGCGAGGCGAAGCAAAAGCCGCGCCAGAGGGGTCTCGACCCGACCCGGCGCGGCGGCCGGCCTCGGCCGTGTGACCGGGATCACAGCCGGATTGATAAGTTCGGGCTACTCGTGTTTATTCACGCGCTTGCTGCGTTTTGCGAAGGGCCGATCCGGGAGGAAGGCCCTGCGCTCCCGTGGCTCGCGAAGCAGAGAAAACGGGGGGCCCCGTCCTGTTCTGCGGACAGAAGCCATACCCCACCTGGGTGCTGCCGCCGCCCGACGAGCCGAGCGCGGACGCGCGCGCGCCGGCCGACATCAAGCCGAGCGCGACCGTCGTGGCGCGCCATGATCTTCGTCTTCCGATCGCCGGGGTCGGGATCGGTCTTGGCCTCGCGGCGTTGATCCTGGCCGCGGTGTTCGTGGCGCCGCTTCTGCTGCGTCCACCCCCGGCGCCGAAAACCGCCGTCGCAGCCTTGCCGACGCTGGCCGCCGCGCCTCCGCCTCTGGCGGCGGTCGCAAACAGCCAGACGGCCGAGCCCGAACGGCTTTCCGCCCTCGAACCGCCGCCGATCCAGATCGGCGTTCCGCAGGAGGACAACGATGCCGCCGCGCCGCCTCCGGACGCCACGACGATCGTTCCGCCGTCCTTGCCGCCGGTTGTGCTTGCGCCTTTGCCGCCTTCGCGGCCGCTCGAACTGGCGCCGCCGGTCGGTCCCGCAATCCCCTACGATCAGTCGACCGCGATCTACGACATCTCCGCGCACACGGTCTATCTGCCGGACGGAACGCGGCTCGAAGCCCATTCGGGCCTTGGCGACAGGATCGACGACCCGCGCTTCGTCGATGAGCGCGATCGCGGCGCGACCCCGCCTGGCGTCTATCAGCTCACGCTGCGCGAATCGCTTTTCCATGGAGTCCAGGCGCTGCGCCTGAACCCGGTCGGCGCCGGCTTCACCTTCAATCGCGTTGGCCTGCTCGCGCATCCCTACATGCTGGGCCCGAACGGCGATTCCAACGGCTGTGTGTCGTTCAAGAACTACGACAATTTCCTGCACGCCTTTCAGAGCGGAACGGTGCGGCGCCTCGCGGTGGTCGCCCACTGGACCGGAGGTCCGCGGCCGCCGGGCGTTTTCGCCGGGCTGCGCGAGGCCCTCAATCGCACACGGTAGAGTGATGCCCATTCTCATGGATCGGAATTGATCCATGAGAATGGCAAGCGCGAACGCGCGCCCGCGCTGATGCGCGGAATCTGCGATCGAGTATTAGGCGCCCGGGCCGCGCTGCGCGGCGGTCAACGCAACGATCCCCGCCGCGGCGAGGAGCAACATCGCAAAGGCGAGGCGCAGGCTCGAAACGGTCGCGATCGCCCCGAAGAAGGGCGGCCCAAGGAGAAGCGACGTGTAGGCCATCGTCGCCGACATGGCGATGCCGAGCGAGGGTGAGCTTGCCGCGGCGGCGCTCGCGCTGAAGGCGGCCGGCACCATGTTGGCGACGCCGAGCCCGATAAGCGCGAAGCCGGCGAGGGCGGCTGGTTCGGAGAGCGGCCCGGTCGCCAGCGCGACGCCCGCGAACAGCAGGATTGCGCCATAGAGGATGACGCGGGTCCGCCCAATGGCGCGCACCACGCTGTCGCCGAGCAGGCGTCCGACGACCATCATGAGGGCATAGACGGAGAATGCGGCGGCGGCCGCGCCGCTTCGCGCCCCGACCTCCGAACTCATGAAGAGCGCGCTCCAGTCGGTGACCGACCCTTCCGCGAACACCGCGAGGAAGGCAATGAGGCTCAGCGCCATGAGCTTGCGTTCCGGCAAGGCGAAGATGCGCGCCGCCGCGCGGGTGTCGCCGACGCCGATCGCCAGGCTGGCCACGACCGCGATCACGAAGGCGATCCCGGCCTCGATCCCGAGTTGGAGCGCTACCCCGGCGCCGCGGGCGATGAGGACGCCGCCGAAGGCCGAGCCGATGAGCCCGCCTGCGCTCCAGGCGGCGTGAAAGGAGGACATGATTGCGCTTCCCCAGCGCGTCTCGACGACGCTCGCATGGGCGTTCATCGGCACATCCATGAGGATGTTGACGAAGCCGAACAGAAACGCGCATGCGCCGAGAAAGCCGATCCCCGGCGACAGCAGATGAGTCTGCGGAAGCGCGGCGAGCAGGAGCGCGGTCAGGGGGCCTGAGATTCTGAGCGCTCGCCCGGTGCCCCCGATCTTTGGCGGCAGCACGCCGGCGATTGGCATGGCGGCGAGCGCGCCCACGCCCGCGGCCAGGAGCACCATCGAGAGGCGCGCATCAGAGAGACCGAAGAGCGCCTTGATCTCGGGGATCGCGACCGCCCAGGCGCCGATTGAGAGGCCATTGGCGAAGAAGATCGCAGTGACGCCAGCGCGGGCGCGCACAAGCCCGTCCGCTCGAGCGGTGTCCATCGTTGAAGAGAGTCCCACTCGGCGGAGCTTAAAGCATAGCGCTCGAGGCGGCGCCAATCGGGGCTGCTCAGCGCTGGGTCATGCGGCCCCACTCCCCAGAGGGATGTCGAAAAAGAACATAGAAATTATGTAATAACCAACTCAATTTGGCGAAACGAACCCAATTTGGGGCTGGCCCTTCGGCGTCGCCGGGATGGTCCATGCGAACGTCGTCGGAGCCTCTGAGGCATGAGCGCCAAGCGGCTCGCGTTTGGCGCCGTCAGCAGCGAGGCGGGCGGCCCGCGACGATGCGCGTCATCGCCACGGGCGTCCGGAGCGGGGACTTAGCTTAGCGGAAGCGGGGGCGCATATTCGCTGGGGCGGAACGGTCCCTCGGGGCCGGACTCGAGCACGGAAACCTGCCCGGCCAAGCTGTCGCGCTCGTGGTTTCCCCAGCGGCCGCGATAAGTGAGCCATCCGGGATCCTTGAAGTTCGGGGTCGCCCCAGGCGGCATTTGCGAGAAGCCGGAGCCGTTCCACAGGTAGATCTCGACCGTTCCCGCGCGCTGGTCGAACCGGTAGGCGTTCTCCTTGCAATAGTCGTGCGTGCTCATCGGGCGGTCGTAGACGCCGGCTTTCGCGTAAGCCTCGTGATCGCCGTTGGCGAGATGCACCAGCACCTGGCGGCCGGAGAATTCGGTGTTTCCGTCGCCGGGCTTGAAGTTGTCCTGGTCGCCGTGGTGGTCGTACATCACGCCTGCCACGACCTCGTTCTGCGGGTGGGCGAAGTCGACCTGATCGAGCTTGACCTTCACGTGCTCCCAGTCGGAGACATGATTGCCCCAGCTGGTCCCGGCGACGGTCTTGCCCTGGTTGTAGTTGAACAGCCACCAGTAGACGATATCGAGCCGTTTGTTGGCGCCCTCGACCACGACCGCATAAGTAGCGAGTTCAGCCGGCTTGGTCGGCGGAGCGCCGTTGAACCAGTCCTGCGTGTCGGAGGGCTGGTTGAGATCGGCGCGGGTGCGCAGGAAGGCCATCGCGTTGGTGTTCGCGTTCGCCTGGGCAAGCAATGTGGCCTGCTGGGCGAGGACGTTGCGGTCCAGCGCGCCGTTGTAGAACGTCGTGAGCGACAGCCCGGTCGGATCCGTCGCTTTCTGGATGATCATGTGCGGCAGGAACGCGTCGATCGTCGTCTGCCAATAGACCTCGTCGACGTTCAGCATGTAGATGGGCGCGTATTTGCGCACCAGGGCGTCGATGAGCGCCGATTTGTCCGACGGGGGCTTGATCCCGGCGATCGGCCCGTAGACCGATCCGTCGCCGTCATCGACGGAAAACTTCGCTTCGAAAGTGGCGTCGCCGAACACCGAGATCGTAAGCGTCGCGGCGCCGTCATAGGCGCAATATCCGCTCACGTCCGAGCCCGATTGAACCCGCACGATCCGGTTGTGGCTCGTGTTCATCCCGTGCTTATTTCCGCCCTGGTCAATGACCTGAATCGCGGCCTTGCCGTCGATCGTCACAGCGCCGTTTGCGTAGGCGCACGCCCATGGCGAATAGTTGCGCAGGCTGACCGTGAACGGCTCGTCGTTGGTGGCGTGGAAGGCGATCGCATTGATGAAATTATCGGGATTGACCCACGCATGGAATCCAACGAACTGTGCGCCTGAAATCGGAGGAGAGACGATGTCGTCGATGCCGGTCGGCCCCGCCTTGAAAGTCGCTCCCGTGCTGGTGGTGAATTCGATGCGCCGCAGACTTCCGTAGCCATATCCGCTGCTCGAGAACGACAAGGACTTCAGCGTTTCGCCGTCGGCGAACGTGTAGGTGTTCAGCGCATACTTGACGTCGTCAATTCCTCCGGCGCTCTTGACCGTGCCGTCGCGCAACTCCATCCGGATCCCGCGCACCTTGTCGCCATCCGAGCGCACCGAGAAGACGCGCGCGACCGAGGTTTCGGACGCGAGATCGACCTCGCTTCCACCGGCCGCCTGATTGCCGACGGAGCGCGTCGCAAACCATGGCCGATGGACGATCGGCTTGGGCGGAGGCAGGCGGACGATGAAGGCGAGCGCGTTGATGAAATTGTCCGGATTGACCCAGGCGTGAAACCCGACCAGCTCCGCGCCCTCGACCGCGAGCGAGGCTTCGTGGTCGAAGCCACCCGCTCCGGCTTCGAAAGTCTTCTTCAGGGACGTTTCGAACTGGATCTGGCGCAGGCTTCCATAGCCATATCCGGAATCTCTGAGCTCCGCGCTGACAAGGGTTTCGCCTGGAGCGAAGCGATATGAAGTGAGCGTGTATTTGCCGTCGTCGTAGCCGCCGGCCTCCTTGAAGGAGCCATCGCTGAGCTCAATCCTTAAGCCGCGCACCTTGTCGCCATCCCATCGGACGCCGATGAAGGTCGCGACCGCTTTGTCCGAGGTGAGCAAAACCTCGGATCTGCCGACCGCCTTGTTGCCGATCGACGCGGTTTCTTGAGGGGCGGAAAAAAGGCTTTGAGTGTCAACGGCTAGCATAGGACGACCTTCCTCGTTGACCGCCGTGGGCGACGGCGGAGTTCGCTGTTTGTTTGAAGAAATGCGTAATGCCCGGGCCGGCGAATTATGCGGAGCCGGGGCTGGACGAGGCTTTAAACTCGCCAGTGGGAATTAGTGTATATTTGGGCTGTATTTTCTGGCGATAGACAGAAAGGGCTAGACATACCGGGCCCGGAAGGGCGCAGACGCTCATCGCGTCCAAATTCAGAAGACCCGGAGATGGTTACCGCCGCAGCCCGCCGATAATTACCGCGAGGTCCGCGGCAGGCGTCGCCACCTGGGGTGGGCGCGCCGGCGGATCGAGTTCAGGAGATCGGGGCCTTGGCGCTGGCGCCGCGCCCTGGTCGCCCTCGAGGTCGTAGGTCTGGCCGAGATAGTCGCTCGGCCCTATCGCGTCTGCGACCGCCCCGTTTCCGTGACTGCCCGCTGTCGCCGGCGACGCGGATCCGGAGGGAGGGTTGGCGGTGATCTGTTGTTCGAGCGTCTTGAGATCGGCGGACGCGGCATCCGCCGCAGCGGCAGCCTGCGGCGAGGCCGGGAGCGGCACGGACAGCTGGTCGCTGGATGCGACTGGCGCCGACGACGGCGAGACGTCCCGCGCGACCGGAAGAGGTGGCGACTGCGCCACAATGCGCTCATTGAAAGGACCCTGCGCGGGCGAGGGGACCGCGGCGTGGGCGACCGGCTCAGGCGAAGTTTGCGACGGCGCGGTCGTCCGTGGGCCAGCCTGCCGCGCAGCCTCGGCAAGAGTTTGGGAGGAAGGCGCCGGCGCGCCCATTTCGCTGACCTCCGCCGACGCCGGTTTTAAATTCTGAGCCGCGGGCGCCGTATTCGGCTCGATCTGGACGGTCGCGGTCATGCCGGCGACAAGTTTGACGCCCTCCGGAACCTCATCGATGTGAATGCGAACCGGGACGCGCTGGGCGAGGCGCACGAAGGTGAAGATCGGATTGACCGAGGCGAGCCCGGAAGCGTCGGGCGTCGCATTCGGGACGTTGATGCCGCGCGCGAGCCCTTGAACCCTGCCGCGGAGCAGCGGGGTGTACCCCATGAGTTTGATCGTCGCGGCGTCGCCTTCACGGATCCGGCTCAGCGCCGTCTCCTCGAAATAGGCGTCGACCCAGTAGGAATCGGAGTTCACCACCGAAAGCTGCAGGGCTCCTACGTCGGCATAGTTGCCCAGCTGGGCGGAAAGATTGGTGATATAGCCGTTGACGGGAGAGCGCACCCGCGTGCGCTGATAATTGACTCGCGCCAGCTCAAGGTTCGCGAGCGCCGTTTGGTAGGCCGCCTCGGCGGTGGCCGCCTGGCTGATATAAGTCTGCCGCTCCTCCATCGTGACCGCAACGTCATTGAGGCGGAGCCGTCGGGTCATTTCGGCGTTCGCGTTGTCGGCGACCGCTTTCGCCTGCTCGACAGCCGCCTGCGCCTGCCGGACGGCGATCGAGTAATTCCTCGGGTCAACCAGCATTAAAAGGTCGCCCTTGTGGACGAACTGGTTGTCGGCGATCGGCAATTTCACGATTTCGCCGGCGACCTGAGGGGCGATTTTCACCACGTAAGCGCGGACCGCGCCGTCGCGCGTCCAGGGCGTTCCCATGTAATATTGCCAGGCGCCCCAGCCAGCCGCGGCCGCGGCGCAAACGATGATCGCCGTGATCAGAAACGGAAGGACATGCACAGACGGCAGAACCGGCCGGCTCTTGGTGGCCGGCGCGACGGCAATGTCACTGGCTTTCAATTCGACGCCGGACATCAGGAACCCCAGCGTGCGATCATGACGATGATCGACGAGGCGATGATAACATAGAGCGCGATCTCGAACAGGGCGGGATGCCACACGTACTCGGCAAGCCCGAACCGATCGCCCGTCCGCCTTAGGATGACGTAAATGATCCAGGCGACGGCGAGGATCAGCGTGATCGGCGCGACATAAAGCCCAAACAGGTTGATTTCGTTAAATCTCATCGGATCGGCTGGTCGAAATAGAAGGCGTATTGGGAGAGCTGACCCGAAATCACGAGGATGCTGGCCCTGAGGCTCAGAAGGATACGGCCGCCTGACCTCGCGTGGGGCAGGGCGGCGAGCCGGCGGTCGAGCTCCGCGAGCCGCTCAACCGTTTCGTCGCGTCGCCCCTGCGCAAACGCCGACAAGGCCGCGTCCACGACCACGGCTGGGACGAATCGCGGCGCGACGTGGCGAAGGCGCACGATCTCCTTGCCGACGGCGACGGCCGCCGCAAGCTCGGCGCGCTCGACCGGCTGCGCCTTGTCGGGCATCGCCAGCAAGCGGGCGACGCCGCGGCTTTCCCAATCGCTCTGCCTTCCGGGCTGCGCTTGTCTGGCCAGTCGCCTCAGGTCGGCGAGCGTCAGGGCGAGCAGCCGCCGCGCGCGGATCGCCGGCGACAGTGGAGGAATAACGAGCATGGCGATCGTCCCGACCGCGATGCCGGCGAGGATCGCGCTCGCGCCGTTCCAGAACTGCGACGCGTCAAAATTCATGCCGTTGGTGATGTTGAGCATCGGCACAAAGTTGAATGTGGCCGCCGTGAACAGGAAGGAGTACCGCCAGGGCAGAGCGATCAGAACGCCGAACGGGACGAGAACCAGTCCGAGCACGAGACACACAGTGGGGAAAGTCGTCGCTTTCGGGAGGACCCCGAACAATACGAGAGCGGCGACGATCGCGCAGATCGCTGTTCCCTGGAGAAAGGTCATCGACGCGGAATAAGCCACGTCTCCTTGCAACGGCAAGAGGATCACGATCACGGCGCAGAACGTGATCGCCGTCACGCCGTTCGGCCAGGCGCTCACGATCCAGAACATCGAGATCGCCCCAACCGCGACAAGGACCCGCGCCGCATTGACAAAAGCTGGCATCCAGTCGGGGACGTGCAAGCGCGCCCGTCCTTTCACGCGGCCAATGTCGCGAGGATCGATCACGCCGACGAGGCCATTGAGCGCGCGCGCCATGCCGCGCATCCCGACCGCGCCGGCGTCCGCAAGCAGCCTCTCACTCGGCGTCTTAGCGTCAAAGCGCGTGAGCGACCGCGCCGCCGCGTAGCACGCGTCGCGCATCTCCACCGCCCTTTCCGCCGGGTCGCTTCCGTCGGGCGCAGCCCGCTCGCGCGGCAATCGGTCGTAAACAGTCCTCGCGTCATGTTGCGTCGCTTCAGTCCGGTTGCGATTGATCTCGAACACGGCCTTGCGCCAGTTCGAAAGCGTCACCATGAGGCCGGTCACGGCCCGTTGCAGGGCCGCCGAGCGATAGCGCAGATCGGACGCTTCACCGATCGCGGAATCGATGATCGGATCGAGTGCGATGACGCGGCGCAAGAGCTCGCGCCGGCGTGCTTGGTACTGTTGAAGATTGACGCCGGCCGAGACGAAACAATCGGCGAACCCATCCATGATCGCCGTCGACAGGGTGGCGAATTCCGTCGCGAGCTTCCGCCGCGAGTGGCCCAGATCCGTCAGGGCGAGCACGATTCCCGCGCAGACGATGCCGATGCAAATCTCGATGGAGCGATCGACGGCGAAGAGGAAGGCGAGGCCGCTCGTGGTTCCGACCGGGCCGAGCGTGTCGATCGCGATAATCGCCGCCGTATAACCGGCGAGCGCCGCGGCATAGGCGGCGAAATTGCGCAACAGTGTCGCGACGAACGCGGAGGCCGCGCACCAGACCGCCAGTCCAATGAGGAAGCCCGCCCGATCCTGACGAGCGAAAGCGGCGAGGACCACGATTGCGACGGCGCCGACCATGGTTCCGATCAGTCGGAACATCGATTTGCGCAACGACGCCCCCAGCACCGGCTGACAGACGAGCGCCGCCGTCGTCGCGGCCCAGGACGGCTCGCTGAGCTCAAGCGCGAAGGCGACGTAGAGCGAAAGGCAGACGGAGGCCCACAGCCTCAGGCCGAAAAGAAGCGCCGGCGTCGCCGCGCGCAGCCGCTGCGCGAGAGGGGCGCCGCCCGAGCCGCTGATCGCTGGTTGAGCCGCTGTCATCGCCTCAATTCATATCACGGCGAGCAGCCCGCCATCGACGTAGATGATCTGGCCGTTCACATAGTCCGAAGCACCTGAGGCGAGGAACACCGTTACGCCAATGAGATCGTCCGGCGTGCCCCACCGCCCCGAAGGCGTGCGGCCTTTGACCCAGGCGTCGAACTTGGGGTCGTCGAGCAGCGCCCGGTTCATTTCAGTCGCGATATAGCCGGGCCCGATCGCATTGGCCTGGATGTCGTGCTGCGCCCATTCGGCGGCCATGGAGCGCGTCAGCATCCTGACGCCGCCCTTCGCGGCGACGTAGGGGGAAATCGTCGCACGCGCCACCTCGCTCGCCAGCGAAGCGATGTTGATGATCTTACCGCCGCGCCCGCGCTTGATCATGCGCTTCGCCGCCTCGCGGCCGACCTGAAACGAGCCGGTGAGATGGATCTCGACCACGCGGCGCCATTCGTCGGTCGCAAGATCCACCATCGGCTTGCGGAACTGAATGCCGGCATTGTTGACCAGGATGTCGATCTCGACGCTCTGGCCATCGAAATGCTCGAAGGCGGCGAGGACCGCCGCTTCATCGGCGACGTCGAAGGCGCGCGTTTTGACCTTATGCCCAGCCTCGACAAGGGACCCGGCGGCTCGGGCCAGTTTCTTCTCGTCACGGCCGTTGAGAATGATTCCCGCGCCTGCCGCCGCGAGGCCCCGCGCCATCGCAAGCCCGAGGCCTTCCGACGAGCCGGTCACAAGCGCCGTCTTGCCGCTGAGATTAAACAAGCTCGACAAATTCATGAGGGCCCTCGCGACGTCGCCTTACGCCGCGAGCTCGACCCGAACCGGCGTATGGTCCGAGGCCTTGTCGCGCCCGCGCATCTCCTTGTCGATCGTGACCGACGCCAAACGATCGGCGGCCTCGGGAGACAGGAGCAGATGGTCGATGCGGATGCCGTTGTTCTTCTGCCAGGCACCCGCCTGATAGTCCCAGAAGGTGTAGAGGCCGGGAGCGTCGGTCGTGGCGCGCAGGGCGTCCGTCAGGCCAAGCGCCAGCAGCTCGCGGAACTTCGCGCGCGTCTGCGGCAAAAACAGAGCGTCGTTGATCCAGTCCTCGGCGCGCGTCGCGTCGCGCGCGTCCGGAATGACATTGAAATCACCGGCCAGCACCAGCGGTTCCTCGTATTCGAGCAGCTGGCGCGTATGGATGATGAGCCGCTCGAGGAAGGCGAGTTTATAGGGATATTTGTCCGAGCCGACGGGATTGCCGTTCGGCAGATAGACGCTCGCCACACGCACCACGCCGTCTCCGGCCGGGACGACCGCCTCGATATAGCGCGACTGCGAGTCGTTCTCGTCCCCGGGCAGGCCGCGCGCAACCTCGAACGGGCGCTTCGAGAGGATGGCGACGCCATTGAATGTCTTCTGCCCATGGGTCTCGATGTTGTAGCCGAGCTCCTCGACCTCCATGCGCGGAAACTGCTCGTCGAGGCACTTGATCTCCTGCAGGCAGAGCACGTCGGGTTGAACCTCCTTCAGATAGGCAAGAAGGTGGGGCAGCCTCTGGCGGATGGAATTGACGTTCCAGGTGGCGATGCGCAAGCGGGCTCCTCGAGCTTGGTGGAGGCGCCAATCTGCCATGGTTCGTTCGTGAAGGGGAGGGAGCCGCGGATGGGGAGGCAGGTGGCCCCGGATTCCCGGCTACGCCCTTTCCGCGGCCAGCCGCAGTTGAACCGCGACGTCGTTGAGCCGCCTGTCGAATGTCCACAGTTGCGATCCGGCGGTCAGCCTGACGGCCGCCAGAAGATGAACGTCCACGTAGCCCACGCCCCGCCCGAACAGCGCATGATGGCCGATGAAGCTCAGGACCTCCGCATCCGTCGCGACGACAGCGCCGGGAAGCCGCGACAGCATCCCCCCTATGAGCTCGCGCTGGCGCAACTCGCCGAGAGCGAGCTCGCCGATCACGAATGGATGCGTTAGCGCCGCGTTCCGCTCGAGCAATGCGGTAAGCCTTGAATTGCCGGCCTTGAAATGGTGGACCCACACCGATGTATCGATCAGGATCACGTGGCCTTACGACCGGCGCCGAGGCGGCGCCTCGAGGTCCGGCTCGCTGCCGCCAAGGCGCGCCAGGCGCCGCGCGCTCTCGCGTTCGATCAGCGCCTTGAGCGCCTCGCGGATGAGAGTCGATTTCTCCTTGAGCCCGGTCAAGCCCTGCGCCTCGGCCACCAGGTCGTCGTCGAGCGCCATGGTCGTGCGCATGGACACCTCCTCGCTGGCGCCAATATTGGCATCATTTGATGCCAATATCAATGCCGGAGGGCAGCCCCCTTAATCCTCGACCGCCTGGTACGCCAGCGCCCTCAGGTCGAGCTCCGGCAGGTCGAAGCTCATCATCGACTGGGTCATGAAGAGGCCGACCAGCTCTTCCTTCGGGTCGACCCAGTAGTGGGTCTTGGCCGCGCCGGACCAGCCGAACTCGCCGACCGAGCCCGGCGCCCCGGATTGCGCCACATCCATCAGCACCCGTGAGCCGAGGCCGAAGCCATAGCCGGGCATTGGGAGCCCGCCGATCTCGAGCGGCAGCAGCGTCGCGGGCACGACGTTCGAGTGCATGAGCTCGAGCGTCTTGCGCCCGAGAATCCGCGCGCCGTTCAGCTCGCCCCCGTTGGCCAGCATCTGGGCGAAGCGGAAATAATCCCCCGTGGTGCTGAACAGGCCGTGGCCCCCGCGCATGAAGACATCCGGCGAATCGACCGGGTAGGACTTCGACACGTCGAGCCGGTCGTTGACCCCCGCCATCCAGGCGGCGAACTCGCTCATCATGGTCGTGCCGGGGGAGATCACGTCGGGAAGGCCATACATCGCGGCCAGCACGGCTCCGCTTCTCCGGCGGGACGCCGAAGGCCGTGTCGGTCATCCTGAGCGGCTCAAACAGGCGCTCGCGCAAGAAATCGCCCAATGGACGGCCGGAGATCACCTCGATCACCCGGGCCGCGACATCGATGCCGACGCTGTAGCGCCATTTCGACCCCGGCTGGAAGGCGAGGGGAAAGCGCGCCAGATCGTCAATCGCCGCCGCCAGCGGGCGCTCTGCGTCCAGCAACATCCCCTCGTTGTACATGAGCCCGAGAGGAGAAGAATTCTCGACGAAATGGTAGGAAAGACCGCTCATATGGGTCATCAGGTCGCGGACCATGACCGGGCGCACGGGAGCGACGAGACTTCCGTCCGCTTCCCTGACCTTGACCGCCCCAAAGGCCGGGACGTATTTCGCCAGCGGGTCGATGAGCCTGAAGCGCCCTTCCTCGAGCAGCGTCATGAGCGCGGTGCAGATGATCGGCTTGGTCATCGAGTAGAGGCGGAAGATCGTGTCGGCCGTCATCGCCTCGCCCGCCTCTTTGTCGCGCCAGCCGAACTGCCCCGCATGCACGACTTTGCCGCGCCGGGCGACCAGCGTCGTGATCCCTGCGTAAACGCCGCGATCGACATAAGCCTGCATCGCAGGACCGATGCGCTCGAGGCGCCGGGCGTTCATCCCGACCGCTTTGGACGGCTCGACTGTGGTGTTCATCATTGCTCCTTTTGCGGACGATGGCGACGCCGCCATCGTCAAACTGGCCCAAACGCGCAGCCAAGCCCTATCCCTGACCCTTCTCCCGGGAAGCGGGGCGAGTGATTCATTGCTCAAGGCTCGGCAAATCGAGGCCCTTCTCGCGTGCGCAGGCGATCGCGGCTTCGTAGCCGGCGTCGGCGTGGCGCATCACGCCGCTCGCCGGATCATTCCACAAGACCCGTTCGATGCGCCGCGCCGCTTCCGGCGTCCCGTCGGCGACGACGACCATGCCCGCGTGCTGCGAAAAGCCCATGCCGACGCCTCCGCCGTGGTGGATCGACACCCAAGTTGCGCCCCGAGGCGCAATTCAAGAGCGCGTTGAGCAGCGGCCAGTCGGAGACGGCGTCGGAGCCGTCCTGCATCGCTTCCGTTTCGCGGTTGGGGGAGGCGACGGAGCCGGAATCGAGATGATCGCGGCCGATGACGATTGGCGCCTTGAGTTCGCCCGACGCCACCATTTCGTTGAACGCGAGGCCGAGCCGGTGCCGGTCGCCAAGGCCCACCCAGCAGATGCGCGCCGGCAGGCCCTGGAACTTGATGCGCGAGCGCGCCATGTCGAGCCAGTTGTGCAGATGCGGGTTGTCCGGCATGAGCGCCTTGACCCTGGCGTCGGTCCTGAAAATGTCCTCGGGATCGCCGGACAACGCGGCCCACCGAAAGGGCCCGACGCCACGGCAGAAGAGCGGCCGGATATAGGCCGGCACGAAGCCGGGGAAGTCGAACGCGTCCTTGACGCCTTCGTCGAGCGCCATCTGGCGAATATTGTTGCCGTAGTCGACGGTCGGGACGCCGGCATGGGCGTAAGACAACATCGCGCGCACATGCTCGCCCATCGACGCTTTCGCCGCCCGCTCGACACCCTTGGGATCGCTCGCGCGGCGGTCCTCCCATTGCTGCAGGCTCCAGCCCTTGGGCAGATAGCCGTTGATCGGGTCGTGCGCCGAGGTCTGGTCGGTGACGATGTCGGGCCTGACGCCGCGGCGCAGAAGCTCAGGCAGCACTTCGCCCGCATTGCCGAGCAGCGCGACGGAAACGGCTTTGCGCGCCTTCGTCGACCGCTCGATGATGGCGAGCGCCTCGTCGAGGTCCTTGGCCTGGACGTCGACATAGCCGGTGCGCAGCCGGAACTCGATGCTCGACGGGCGGCACTCGACGGCGAGCAGCGAAGCGCCGGCCATTGACGCCGCGAGGGGTTGCGCGCCGCCCATGCCGCCGAGGCCGGCAGTGAGAATCCATTTGCCCCGAAGATCGCCGCCGAAGTGCCGGCGTCCCATCTCGACGAAGGTCTCGTAGGTGCCCTGCACGATGCCCTGCGAGCCGATATAGATCCACGAGCCCGCGGTCATCTGCCCGTACATCATGAGCCCCTTGCGATCGAGCTCGTTGAAACAGTCCCAGGTCGCCCAGTGCGGCACGAGATTGGAATTGGCGATGAGCACGCGCGGCGCGTCGGCATGGGTGCGGAACACGCCGACCGGCTTGCCGGATTGCACGAGCAGCGTCTGGTCGCCCTCGAGGCGGCGCAAGCTCGCGACGATGCGGTCGAACGCCTGCCAGTCGCGCGCGGCGCGACCTATGCCGCCGTAGACGACAAGCTCGCCCGGCCGCTCGGCGACGTCGGGATCGAGATTGTTCATCAGCATCCGCATCGGCGCTTCGGTGAGCCAGCTTTTGGCGGAAAGTTCGGTTCCGCGCGGGCTGCGGATGACGCGCATGTTGTCGATGCGGCTTGGCGCGGTCATTGGGCTAGCCTTTCATACAAGACGACACACCGTCATTGCGAGCGAAGCGAGATCGAGCGATAGAAGGGCGCCCGCGTTCCCTGGATTGCTTCGTCGCCGCGCTCCTCGCAATGACGGCCCAAAGACGCGAACATCGAGATCATCGGCTCACCCATTCGAGGATTGCCTCGAGAACGCGCCTGATCGTCGCGCGCGTCGGCGCCGCGAGCTCTTCGCTGATCGGCGTTGGCCAGTTCCCAGGGGCCGGCCACTCGGGCTCGGGCATATAAGCGCGGCAGGCGAGTTCGAGCTGCACGGCCTCGACCCCTTCGCCTGGGCGCCCATAAGCGCGCGTGATCCAGCCGCCCTTGAAGCGGCCGTCGACGACGGAGCTTCGCCCGCTCGCGGCGAGCAGGGCGCCGATCGCCTCGCGCAACCCGGGGGTGCAGCTTAAGCCCGAATTCGTGCCGAGGTTGAACACCGGCAATTCAGCCTCGAACAGGCGCGGGATCGCCGAGCGAATGGAATGGGCGTCGAATAGCCCTACGCGCCTATGAATCTGACGGAGCCGGGCGATCTCGGCCGCGAGCGCCGCATGATAGGGATCGAAGTAAAGACGCCGCCGCTCGGCGATTTCAGCCGCGTCCGGCGCTTGGTCCGGCCGGTAGAGCGGCTCGCCGTCGAAGGTCGTAGTCGGCACGAGTTCGGTCGTCGCCTGACCGGGATAGAGCGATGCGCCGCTTGGATCGCGATTGACGTCGATGATCGAGCGCGAAAGTTTCGTGCGCACGATTGTCGCCCCGAGCGAGCCGGCAAAATCGTAGAGTTCGTCGAGCCGCCAGTCCGCGTCCTTGCGCGCGAGCCACGGATCGGCGAAGGCCGGCTCGAAGCTGAGGAGATCTGTGCCCGCATGCGGAATGCTGACGATCAGCGGCGCCTCGCGGCGCTCGACGATGAGCCAGGCCGGATGCTCGGCGCTCATCGCGCGAGCCTCTCAAGGCCGGGCAGCGCCGCGGCGCCGGCCGCGCCGATGACGGCGCCCTCGCTGACCAGCTTTGTCGCCGCGGCGATGTCGGGGTGAAAGTAGCGGTCGTCCTCCAGGTGGGGAACGTCGCGGCGGACAATCGCTCGCAGCGCTTCAAGCGGCGCGCTGGATAAGAGCGGGCTGTGAAAATCGCACGCCTGGGCGGCGGCGATGAGCTCGATGCCGATGATCGACATTGCGTTGTCCGCCATCGGGTCGAGCCGGCGCGCGCCATGCGCGGCCATCGAGACGTGATCTTCCTGGTTGGCCGAGGTCGGGATCGAATCGACGCTCGCCGGATAGGCGCGGGTCTTGTTCTCGGCGACCAGCGCCGCTGCGGTTACTTGGGCGATCATGAACCCGGAATTGAGCCCGGGCTTCGGGGTCAGAAACGCCGGCAGGCCGGAAAGCGCGGGATCGACGAGCATCGCGATCCGGCGCTCGGCGAGCGAGCCGATTTCGCAAATCGTCAGCGCGATCATGTCGGCGGCGAAGGCGACGGGCTCGGCGTGGAAATTGCCGCCCGAGAGCGCCTCGTCCGTTTCCGCGAAGATGAGCGGATTGTCGGAGACGCCGTTGGCCTCGGTGAGGAGCGTCGCGGCCGCCTGGCGCAGGAGATCGAGGCAGGCGCCCATCACCTGCGGCTGACAACGCAGGCAATAGGGATCCTGGACCCTCTCGTCGCCAGTCAGGTGCGAGGCGCGAATGGCGCTTCCCTGAAGCAGTGCGCGCAGCGCCGCGGCGACTTCGATCTGGCCGGCATGGCGCCTCAGCGCATGGATGCGCGCGTCGAACGGCGTGTCCGATCCGCGCGCGCCGTCGGTGGACAGCGCGCCAGTCGCCAAGGCGGACCTGAACAGCGTTTCGACCTTGAACAGGCCGACAAGCGCGTTGGCTGTGGAGAATTGCGTTCCGTTGAGCAGCGCGAGCCCCTCCTTGGGCTCAAGCGCGATCGGCTCGAGGCCGACTTCGGTGAGCGCCGCGGCGGCGGGCGCGACGCGATTGCCCACGCGGGCCTCGCCCACGCCGATCATCGCCGCCGCCATATGAGCGAGCGGAGCCAGATCGCCGGACGCGCCGACCGACCCCTGGGACGGGATGACGGGAGTTAGCCCGCGCGCGAGCATCGCCTCGATGAGGCGAAGCGTCTGCGGTTGAACGCCCGAGGCGCCTTGCGCCAAGCTGCCGAGTTTCAGCGCCATCATGAGGCGGGTCGTGGCGACCGACGTCGGCTTCTCCGACGCCGGCAGCGTGCGACAGGACGATGTTGCGCTGAAGCTCGGCGAGGTCCTGCGGCTGCGATCCGCACGCCCGCCAGTTTGCCGAAACCGGTGTTGATTCCGTAGACCGGCTCGCCACGCGCGAGAATCCGCTCGACCGCCGCCGCGCTCGCGGCCACGGCGGCCTGACTAGACGGATCGACGGCGATCGGTGCGCCGCGCCAGATCGCCCGCCAGTCGGCCAGCGACGCTTCTCCCGGCCGAAGGAGGACGGTCACCGTCCCCTCCACACGCGCGCGTGGAGGGGGTTGAAGCCGAGCCGATAGACAAGCTCGGCCGGGCGGTCGATGTCCCAGATCGCAAGATCGGCCCATTTGCCGGGCTCGAGCGTCCCCGTCTCATGGCCGAGGCCTAGCGCCCGCGCCGCGTTGCGGGTCGCGCCGGCGATGCATTCGTCGACCGTGAGCCCGAACAAGGTCGCCGCCATATTGAGCGCGAGCAGGATCGAGGTCAGCGGCGACGTGCCCGGATTGGAGTCGGTGGCGACCGCCATCGGCAGGCGAGCTTCACGCATGAGCTCGACCGGCGGCGCGCGCCGTTCCTTCAGAACATAATAGGCGCCGGGCAGCAGCACGGCGACGACGCCCGCGCTCGCCATGGCGGCAAGGCCCCGTTCGTCCGCATATTCGAGATGATCGGCCGAGAGTGCGCCAAATTTCGCGGCAAGCGCGGCGCCGCCCGAGTTCGACAATTGATCGGCATGCAGCTTGACCGGAAGCCCCGCGTGCTTCGCGGCGGCGAACACGCAGGCGATCTCGTCGCGGGTGAAGGCGATGTTCTCACAAAAACCATCGACCGCGTCGATCAGGCCTTCGCCAGCCAGCGCCGGGATCATCACATCGGCGACATAAGCGACATAGGCGTCGCGTTTGTCCGCGTATTCGGGCGGCACCGCGTGTGCGCCGAGAAAGGTCGCGCGGATCGCGATGTTGCGTTCTGCGGCGAGACGGCGCGCGACTTGCAGCGATTTGCGCTCCGCGGCAAGGTCGAGCCCGTAGCCGGATTTGACTTCCACCGTTCCGACGCCCTCGGCGATCAGGGCGTCCAGGCGTTTCAGCGCGGAGCGCAGGAGCTCGTCCTCGCTCGCGGCGCGGGTCGCGCGCACGGTGGAGAGAATGCCGCCGCCTGAGCGGGCGATCTCCTCATAACTTGCGCCTGCGAGTCTCAGCTCGAATTCGTGGGCGCGATTCCCCCCGTAGACGAGATGAGTGTGGCAATCGATGAGCGCGGGCGTGATCCAGCGCCCCTCGCAATCGACGACCCGCTCGGCGTCGCGCGCGGCGGCGGGAAGGTCGTCTTTGGAGCTGACGAAGACAATGCGTCCGTCGCGAGCGGCGATCGCGCCGGATTCGATGATTCCGAGCCCCGGGCGCCCCTCGGCGAGGGTCGCGAGACGCGCATTGATCCAGACCGTGTCGAGGCGGCCGGCGCGGCTTGTTTGAACCATGGCGGCCAACGGCTTAGACCTAATCGTCCGAAAGGCAAGCGGCCGGCGGGCGGTGACCGATCGCGAGAAGCGGAGGCAAAGGTGCCCGTCGTTCATGCTGCGAGAGCGCTGACCCCGGAGGGTTGGAAGTCCGAGGTGCGCGTGACGATCGAGGGTGGCGCGATCGCCGCGGTGCAAACAGAAGCCTCAGCGCAGGAGGGGGATGAACTTCACGCGATCATGGCGCCGGCGGCCATGAACCTGCACAGCCATGCCTTCCAGCGCGCCATGGCCGGGCTCGCCGAAGCGAGGGGCAAGGAGGCCGACACGTTCTGGACCTGGCGCGAGGTGATGTATCGGTTCGCGCTCACGATGTCGCCGGATGATGTGGAGGCGGTCGCCGCGCAGCTCTATGTCGAGATGCTGGAGGCAGGGTTCGCCGCCGTCGCCGAGTTCCACTATCTCCACAATGCTCCAGACGGCTCGCCTTATGAGCAGCCGGCGGAAATGGCAGGTCGAATCCTCGCTGCGGCCGGCCGCGCCGGCATCGGAATCACGCTCCTGCCGGTGTTCTACGCCCATTCGACCTTCGGCGGCGCGCAGCCGACGCCCGAACAGAGGCGGTTCGTCACCGACATCGCGTCGTTCGCGCGGCTCCTCGAGGATTGTCGGGGCATGATCAACGAGACGGCGGGCCAGGTGATCGGCGTCGCCCCGCACAGCCTTCGCGCCGTGACCCCGGCCGAACTCCTGGAGCTGGCGCCGCTCGCCGGCGATGGTCCCATACACATTCACGCTGCCGAGCAGATCAGGGAAGTCGAGGATTGTGTCGCTTCGCTCGGGGCGCGCCCGGTGCGCTGGCTATTGGACAATATGGGTGTCGGCGAGCGGTGGTGCCTCGTTCATGCGACGCATATGGACGAGGGTGAGACGCGGGACCTCGCGTGCTCGGGCGCAGTCGCCGGACTCTGTCCGGTGACGGAAGCCAATCTTGGCGACGGGATCTTCAACGGCGCCGAATACATCCGCGCCGGCGGGCGCTATGGCGTCGGCACGGATTCCAATGTCTCGATCGGAGTCGCCGGCGAACTGCGCCAGCTCGAATACGCGCAACGGCTGCGCGAGCGGGCGCGCAATGTGTGCGCCCCGCCGGGGATGTCGTGCGGGCGGGCGATGCTCGAGGCGGCGTGGCAGGGGGGGCGCAGGCTTTGAGACGGAACTCGGGTAAGCTCGCGCCAGGCGCAGCGGCTGACATTCTGACTTTTCGCGCAGATCATCCGACCCTGGCTGGCAAGTTGGACGATCAGATCCTCGATGCGTGGATTTTTTCGGTCGGCAATGCGCTAGTTGATTGCGTGTGGAGCAGCGGACTGAAAGTCGTCTCTGAGGGCCGCCATGTATTCAGAGACCAGATCGCCACGCAATTCGTGAAGACCATGCGCGAGCTTGGCGAGCAGTCCGCGTCTTGAGGCCAACCTCGCCGCCTCACCTGCGTCCGCCGACCTCATCGATATGGACGAGCAGGTCGGCCGGGTCCTCGTACACGCGGAAGGCGGTCGCCTGCTGCAATTCGGTCGCGCCGTAGCCGCCGCACAGGAGCCCGACGCCGAGCGCGCGGCAGCGCGCCGCGGCCAGCATGTCCCAGATGCTGTCGCCGATGACGATGGCGGTCTCGATCGGCGCGTTCAGTCGCTTGGCCGCGGCCAGGAACAGGTCGGGATCGGGCTTGGCGTGCTTGACCTGATCGCGCGTCACGACCGGGGTCCGATCGGGATCGACGCCGAGCGCCGCGAGGTTGACCGCCGCCGTCTCCATCCGGCCGCTGGTGGCGATCGCCCACGGAACGCCTTCCTTGGTGAGATAGGCCAGTAGTTCGCGCGCGCCGGGCAGGGGGCGGATATGGTCCGACATCCGGCGGTAGGCCTCTGCGTGCAGCCGGCGCAGGCGCTCGAGGCGTTCTTCGCTGAGGTCGACTCCGGTTTCGCGGCGGAGTTGGTTGGTGAACAGGCCGCCGCTCATGCCGATCTTGCGATGGATGCGCCAGACGGAGAGGTCGACGCCCTCAGTGTCGAGAGCCTCCTTCCATGCCAGCACATGCTGGTAGACGCTGTCCACCAGCGTGCCATCGAGATCGAACAGAAACGCGGGCTCGATGCGCATGAACCTGGTCTCCTCGAGCGGGCGTTGTCGGGCTTGAGCGTCGGCATTGAAACGAAAGAGGGGCAATGCGCCAGTGCGCGCGCCCGTTGTCAATCGCTATTCGGGTTGGGGCGGCCCGCGCACGCCCGCGGGTTTGACCGTTCTATTGAACGGATTGTTCAATCTCTTGTTAGGTATAGTTCCGCTGTAAAGGTTAAACTTAAGATGGTCTTGGCCAGATCATCGAATTCATGGCATATCACATTGACGGCTCTTAAAAGGAGCAACTCGATGGACGGATTTGATCAGCTCGGCTCGGCTCTAGGCGACTTCATCTACGCTGTGTTCCACCCCTCGGCCGCCAATCTCCCCGCGGGGTTCCTCGTCCTCGTCTTTGCGGTTCTGATGATCACCGCATTGCCCGAGGGCGCGCGGGAGAAAATGCGGCTGGGCTGCCTGGCGGCGGTGGCGCTGATCGTAAGTCTGTCCGTGACCTGGCCGGTGACCTCGGCGATCCTGCGCTGAACGGCGCCGTTGGCGCCGTCTCGAAGACGGTCGTCCTCGGGCGGCCGTCTTTTCGTGGGCGCGTGGCTTTGAGAGGTTTGTTGAGCCGTTCCTAATAGTGAGCGCGAACCTGCGGCGCCGAAGGGGCGACGCAACGAACGCCGAGCCTGCGCAGGACGGCGTCGCTTTTCGGCGAGGGATCGGGCGCGCCGGTCAGATTGGCTCTCAGCGCCGCCATGTCTCCGCAGGCCGGATAGGGGAGATTGACCTGCCGGCCGAGCGCTTGCGGCTGGGCGGCGGCTAGCCGGCAAGGCCGAGCAGGGCGATCCCCACGCAGATCGAGCGCATCGTCATGGCTCCCCAATTCTTCGCCTGTCCTTCGAGCCATGAATTTATAATTGAGCAGGCTGGATCGAGCCTGACCGGGCTCGCGCCTCCAACAGGAAAGCGAGCGCGGATTCGCAGGCTTCCTCCGCCTTGAGCGTAAGCAACCCATCCGCCCGGGTTCGGCCGAGATTGACCGCGGCCACCGGCATTCCAAGGCTGGCCGCACGCTCGACGAAGCGGAAACCTGAATAGACCATGAGCGAGGAGCCGACGATCAGCATGGCGTCGGCCTCGTCCAGATGCCCCAGGGCCCGGTCGACCCGCTGGCGGGGAACGTTCTCGCCGAAGAACACCACGTCGGGCTTGAGCACCCCGCCGCAGCGCCGGCAGGGCGGAACGGCGAAGGAGGAAAAGTCGGCGCCGTCGAGGTCGGCGTCGCCGTCCGGCGCTTGCCCCGCGTCGAGATCGAGCCAGCCTGGGTTCAGCCGGCCAAGTTCGTCCTGCAGTTCGGCGCGCGGCGATCTTGCCTCGCAATCCATGCAGCGGACGCGATCGATCCGCCCGTGCAGGTCGAGGACCCGCGCGCTGCCGGCCGCCTGATGCAGCCGGTCGACGTTCTGCGTCAAAAGAAGCTCGAATTCCGCCTCTGCTCTCGAGCAGGGCCAAAGCGCGATGCGCCTCATTGGGCCGGGCCTCACGAATGCGCCGCCAGCCGATGAGGCTGCGCGCCCAGTAGCGCCGGCGCGTTGTCTCCTGCGCCCATGAAGGCCTGATAGGTGACCGGCTGGGCGCGCTTCCATTGGCCCTCGCCGTCGCGGTAGTCGGGAATGCCCGAACCCGTGCTGCAGCCGGCACCGGTCAGGACGAAAAGGCGCCGATGCCGGTCGATGAAGTCCGTGAGGCCGGCGTATCCGCTCATCTCGTCGAAACCGTCCTGCGTCGCGGGATTGGACGCAGGACGCGCGATATAGGGACCCCGATCACCGGCCGCGCGCGCCATCCGACGGCGAAGACCGTTCAAACAAACGCGCTTAAACGCCAGTAAACGCGCCTAAACGCTAGTTAATTGACTCCAATTTACTAGCGTTTATTTTCGGAATCCAGACTTATCAATGGGTTGCGAGCGATTGGAATAAAAAAATTCTCCATCTCAAACTCCGTAGAACAGTAAGCGTCCGGTCTCTGCACCCGGATTGGGTAGTGCAATTGCGCGGCATGTCGGGCTCCTTCGCAACGTGGAGGAGCTCCGGTGAATTTGAGACGTTTCGAGAACAAGGCGCGGCAATCCTGGTGGCTGATTCACATCGAAGCGTGGCGTCAGAGCGGGCTCGAGCCGGGCGAAGTATTGCCGTCAGCATGGTCTGACGACGACAACGTTCGGTCGCTGGCTGAGCTACCTGGCCGGCAAGGAAGCGGCTCGCAAGCATGCGGAATATCAGGCGGAACTGCGTCGTCAGCAGCGCCGCGAGGCTCAGGAAAAGCGCCGGAAGAGGCGCTCCCGCTTTCGTTTTGGCGTGAGCACGGACATGCGCAATCGCGCGGTCCAGGCGTTCTGGGCGATGCACGTCGAGGCGATGAACTGGAGCGGGATGAGCGTGCGGGAGTACGCCGCCGCGTTGCATTTGTCGCCGACCTCTCTGCGCAAATGGCGCGACCGGCTGGACGACGGCGAGGTGGATATCGACTGGCGAGCGCATCTTCATCCCTCAGCCCGTCCGGTCGCTGGCACTAGTGCTAACAGAACGCCGCCGGAAACGGGCTTGACAGCTCCGCCGAGCGGACGATCCGGCGCCGCCTCGGCAGCCTCTGCGCCGCTTCTTCACCGACGAACAGAAGCGCGCCATCGCGCTGGAGAGCGACCAGCCCGGCGTCAGCGTCTCGCAGGTCGCGCGCAAGCACGGGATCGTCACGGGCCTGCTGTTCCGCTGGCGCGTGCAGTTCGGCGTGGCGCAGAGGAAGCGCGCGAAGCTTGCGCCCGTCGCGCTCACTGACGACGCGCCGGCGATGCTTCGGCTGCGTGATCTCGTGCAGCCGCCGGACGGAATGACGGCGATCGACCTGCCTGACGGCCGGCGCGTGTTCGCGCCTGCCGGCGTCGATCCAGACGCCGTTCGTGAGCACGTCATCGGCGAAGGAGCGGAACCATGATGATCGTTCCGGCGGGCGTGAAGGTGCACCTGGCGCTGGGCTACACCGATATGCGCAAAGGCCTCGACGGACTCGCCATGCTGGTGCAGCAAACGCTGAAGCAGGATCCGTTCTCGGGCCATCTGTTCGCCTTCCGGGGCAAGAAGGCGTCGATGCTGAAGATCCTGTTCTGGGACGGAAACGGGCTGTGCCTGTTCACCAAGCGGCTCGACCAGGGCAGCTTTGTTTGGCCGACGATGGCGGGCTACGACGGCTCGATCACGTTGACGCCGGCGCAGCTCGCCATGCTGATCGAGGGCATCGACTGGCGCGCGCCGGAACGCGTATGGAAGCCGGCCTTGGCAGGCTAAAAAGCTGCGGAAACCCGCATAGAATCGAACGAATTCGCTTCTTCGAATCAGGCGATTCGGGTAGATTTGGACATGCGGTTCGATCTCGACAATTTGCCTTCCGAACCGGCTCTTCTGCAGCATCTCGTTCGCGATATGGCCGTCGCCGTCGAGCACCGCGACGGCGAGATCGAGCGCCTGAAGTCGATCATCAAGACGTTGCAGCGGGCGCAGTTTGGCCGTCGGTCCGAGCGCCTTGATCCCGATCAGCTGGCGCTCGCGCTCGAAGAGATCGACAGCGATCTCGCCCGCGAAGAGGAGAAGCGTCCGCCGTCGCGAAAAGCAAGCAGGCGAACGGCCTTCTCGTCGCAAACCGTTGCCCGATCATTTGTCGCGCGAAGAGGTCCGGCTCGATATTGAGAGCATGATCTGCGCCTGCTGCGGCGGCGCGCTGCATGTCATCGGAGAGAGCGTGAGCGAGATGCTGGATTGGGTTCCGGCGCAGCTGCGCGTCATCCGCACCACTCGTCCCAAATACGCCTGTCGGACTTGCGAGACGGTGGCGCAGGCGCCGGCGCCGGAGCGGCCGATCGCCGGCGGCCTGGCGACGCCGGCGCTGCTCGCCCAGGTGCTGGTCAGCAAATATTGCGATCACACGCCGCTGTATCGGCAGTCGCAAATCTTCGCCCGCCACGGAATCGATCTTCCGCGTTCGACGCTGGCTGGATGGGTCGGCGGGGCCTGCTGGTGGCTCGAGGCGCTGCACGAGCGTCTTGCCAGGAACGTGTTCGCGTCGGACCATCTGTTCGCCGACGACACGCCCGTGCCGGTGCTCGATCCAGGCCGAGGGCGCACCAAGACGGGACGGCTTTGGGTCTACGCCCGCGAGCAAAGAGCGTGGGGCGGACCGGAGCCGCCGGCCGCGGTCTATGTGTATGCGCCGGACCGCAAAGCTGAACGTCCGGCTTCGCATCTCGAGCAGTTCAAGGGCGTTCTTCATGTCGACGGCTACGCCGGGTTCGAGCCGTTGGCGGATAAAGGGGACGTCGTGCTCGCCGCATGCTGGAGCCACACGCGACGCAAGTTCTACGAAGTGGCGCAGGCCACGAACGCGCCGATCGCGGTAGAGGCGCTGCGCCGGATCGGCGAACTCTATGCCGTCGAAGCGGACGCTCACGGTCAGTCGCCTGCACAGCGGCTTGCGGCTCGTCGCTCTCGCTCCAAGCCAATCGTCGACGCTTTGCGCGCTTGGCTCGA
>CAVXVE010000071.1:0-20786 GCA_963764955.1 uncultured Alphaproteobacteria bacterium
CGGGGTGAAGCCCTGGACGCCGAGGCCGAGGATGCCGAACCGTTGATGGCGAAGCCAGCATCCGAAAGTCCGGCCTTGGCGGAACAACTAATGGAGGAGGTGTGTGATCGAGGGAATCTCGAAAGAGCGTGGAAGCGCGTTCGAAGCAACAAGGGCAGTCCTGGCGTCGATGGGATGACCATGACGACACCAAGGGCCACCTGCGTGAACACTGGCCGAACATTCGGCTCAACTGCTGGAAGGAACCTATCAGCCTCAGCCGGTCGGACGGGTCGAAATCCCGAAGCCGGATGGCGGGATCAGAAAGCTCGGCGTGCCTTGCGTCGTCGACAGGCTGACCAGCAAGCGATGCTGCAAACTCTCCAAGAGCGGTGGGACCCGACGTTTTCCGAGCACAGTTACGGCTTTCGACCGGGGCGCTCCGCCCATCAGGCAGTGGCTCAGGCGCAACGTTACATCGCCGACGGCTACAACGTCGTGGTCGATCTCGATCTCGAAAAGTTTTTCGACCGGTCAATCACGACAGCTTGATGGCGCGCGTCGCCGCGCGGGTGTCCGATAAGCGTGTGCTTAAACTCATCCGGGCGTTTCTCAACGCCGGGGTGATGGAAGACGGTTTGGTCCGTCCGGTGGATGAGGGGACGCCGCAGGGCGGCCCGCTTTCGCCCATCCTAAGCAATCTCGTGCTTGACGACCTCGACAAAGAACTGGCCCGACGCGGTCACCGCTTTTGCAGGTACGCCGACGACTGCAACATCTATGTTCGCAGCCGTCGCGCCGGCGAACGGGTCATGGCCTCCGTGAGCCGGTTCTTGACCAGCAAGCTGCGGCTCAAGGTCAACGAGGCGAAGAGCGCGGTGGCGCGACCGGAGGAGCGAAAGTTTCTGGGGTTCAGCATCTCGAATGACGGGAGCGAGCGGCGCATCGCGCCAAAGGCTCTCGACAAATTCAAGGGGCGGATCCGAGACATGACACGCCGGACACGGGGGTTCGGTCTTCAACAGTTGATCAAAGAGCTGAAGCCATACATCGTGGGATGGCGCGGCTACTTCGGCTTCTGCCAGACTCCGCGAGTCCTCACGAACCTCGAAGCGTGGATCCGTCGAAGATTGCGCGTGTATCTTTGGCGGCAGTGGCGAACCAGGCAAAACCGCTTCGCGGAGTTGCGCCGTCGCGGCATAGCAAAGTTCCCGGCGGCGGTCGCAGCTGGTTCACCAACCGGGCTCTGGCGTATGTCCGACACCCGGCGGTCCAACAAGCCTACGCAACGACGAGTTCGAGTCGCTCGGACTTCCCCAAATCTATGCGCCCGCCCAAGCCTAACTCGGTCGAACCGCCGTGGTACGGGACCCGTATGCCCGGTGGTGTGGGAGGGGTGGCGTCGCGAGGCGTCCCCCTATCCCGATCAATCCCTTTTATGAGTTTATGGCCTAGTGCCCGGAACTCCGGCCTTCCAGGGCGGTCCTCTAGGGTGGCTTGCGGCCCAGCTGAGGCGCCAAAGGCCGCGGTTTACTGCGTCTGCTTTACGTCGACTCCAGCCGTCCACGTCGCGCAAGAAGCGGCCGTTCCTCGGCGGCGTTACGGGCGGATTCTATCGATCAAAGCAACCTTTGATCTTTGCATTTGCCAGCGCATCGACCGGGGCGCTGGACAGGTCGCCGCGACTGGGCCATTATCACATCAGCGATGTGGAGCACGGCTATGGACGTCGGCGAGTGGCTTCGCGGTCTCGGCCTCGACCAATACGAGGAGAAATTTCGGGATAACAAGATCGACGCGGACGTATTGCTGCGACTGACGGCGGACGACCTAAAGGACATCGGAGTCTCGGCTGTTGGCGATCGGAGGCGGCTGCTCGATGCAATCAGTGCGTTAGCCGGGGCAGAATCGTCCCGGGGAAATCCCCGGGACCCAGCCAAAACCCGCACCGCCCAAGAGTCCCACGTCTCGGCCGAGCGGCGTCCAATTACGGTGATGTTCTGCGATCTCGTCGGCTCAACGGGTCTGGCGGCGCAGCTTGACGCCGAGGACTGGCGCGACTTGGTGAGCGAGTATCTCGACCAAGCCTCCGCGGCGGTTGCGGGATTCGGCGGCCATGTGCTCAAGAGGCTCGGCGACGGCCTGATGGTGCTCTTTGGCTATCCGCAGGCGCAAGAGAACGACGCGGAACGCGCGGTCCGCGCCGCGCTGGCGATCCAAAGAGCTCTCGGGGAGCTCAATGCCCGGAACGCCGCCACGGGCACGCGAGAGCTCTCAGCGCGCATCGGTCTTGAGCTTGGACCGGCGGTGGTCGATGCCGACGGGCGAGGTCTTTGGCGACGCGCCGAACATCGCCTCGCGCGTGCAGGCGGCGGCCGAGCCGGGCTGGGTGCTCGTCACCGGAAACGTGCAGCGCCAAGTCGCCGGTTTATTCGTCGCTGAAGAGCAGGGCGCTCAAAATTTAAGAGGGGCGCCCTTTCCGATCAGTCTCTATCGCATCGTCCGGGCTAGTGGCGGCGCTTGGCGCGGCGCCGCTCGGGCGCTGACGCCATTCATCGGCCGCGAAGAGGAACTCGGCCTCTTGACCCGCCGCTGGGAGCGCGCGCGAGCGGGCGAGGGCCAAGTGGTGCAGATTGTCGGCGAGCCGGGCATCGGCAAGTCGCGGCTCCTGGACGAGTTCCGCGCAAAGCTTGGGGAAGCTCCGCACACTTGGGCCGTATGGAGCGCTTCGCAGCTCTTGAAGAACACGCCGCTGCACCCGATCGCCGAATGGGGCCGGTTCCGGTTCGGCGGGGACCTGCCGCCCGAGCAACGCCTCGCCGATCTAGAAGGCACTTTGCGCCTCATCGGGCTCGACCCGGTTGAATATGCGCCGCTGATCGCGCCACTGGTGGACATCCCGCTTCCGCCGGGCAGCCTGCCAAATTTCTCGCCGGAAGAGACACGGCGGCGGCAACTGACGGCGATCGTCGCGTATGCGCTGGCCGGCGCGCGTTCTCAGCCAGCCGCCCTTGTCTTCGAGGATCTGCAATGGGCCGACCCGACCTCGCTCGAACTCATGCGCGCGCTCGCTGAGCGCGGCGCGCAGGCGCCCTTGCTCCTCATCATTACCATGCGGCCCGAGTTTCACCCGCCTTGGAGCCTGCGATCGCACCACAGCGTGATCTCGCTTTCGCCGCTTGATCGAGCACAAGTCGCGCGCATGGTTGGCGCCCTCGCCGCTCACCATGCGCTGCCCAAGGACGTCGTCGAAGGGGTAAGCGAGCGCACCGGCGGCGTGCCGTTGTTCGTCGAGGAGGTCACGCGCCTCCTCCTGGAGCGCGGCGTTGAGGTCGGCGCGCAGGCGATCCCCCCGACTTTGCAGCAATCGCTAGCCGCGCGGCTGGACCGGCTCGGCACCGCGCGCGAAGCTGCTCAGATTGGCGCGGTGCTAGGGCGCGCCTTCACTTACGCGCTGCTGCGCGACGTGGCCGGGCCGGAAGGCGATTTTGGACCAATCGGCGAGTCCGGTCAAAGGGGCCTCGACGAGGCCGAGCTGTCTTTGGCGCTCGAGCGCCTCCTCGAGGCTGACATACTACTGGTCGAGGGCGTCGGCCCGCAGGCGACCTATCGTTTTAAGCACGCGCTGATCCAGGACGCCGCCTACGAGAGCTTCCTCAAGAGCCGCCGTCAGGCCCTGCATCGCCGTGCCGCTGAAATTCTCTGCCGCCAGCCCAGCCGCGAGGCGGCCGAGCCGGAGGCGATCGCCCATCATTTCACCGAAGCCGGCCTCGACGACCGCGCCATCGAGTGGTGGGGCAAGGCCGGGGATGAAGCCCTGCGGCGCTCGGCCTTCAAGGAGGCGATCGCTCATCTCGGCAAGGCGATCGCGATTGCAGACAGGCCGCGAAGCGGCCTGAAATCGGCCGATGTACTGAGCCAGCGGGTTCAGCTTCAGGTAACTTATGGCAACGCTCTCATCGCGGCGCGGGGCCACGGCGCGCTCGAGACAACAGAAGCCTTCGTGAAGGCGCGCTTGTCGGCTGCAGGCGATAGTGATGCACCCGGTCGACTGGCGGCGGACTATGGCCTGTGGACCGGCAGCTACGCGCGTGGAGAGCTTGCGGCGATGAGGACGCACGCGGCCAATTTCCTCGCCGACGTGGAGGCGAAACCCGACTCACCAGAGGCCGGCGTCGCGCATCGCTGCGCCGGGACCACGCATTGGTTCGCCGGTGAGTACGAAACGGCGCGCGATCATTTGGAGCTCGCGCTCGCTTTGTTCCAGCCAGGCCGGGACGACGATCTGGCTTTTCGCTTCGGACAGGATGCCGGTGTGGCCGCAATGGCCGATCTAGCGCAGACTCTTTGGCCGCTGGGCGACGTCGATCGCGCGGCTTCGCTAATGGAAAACCTCGAGGCGCGGATCGCCCGCCTGACCCACGTCGGCACGCTCGCGTTCGGAAGATTTCACTTGGCTACGTTCGAAATGAGGCGCGGCGACCGGTTGCGAACTGCTCCGCATGCGCTCGAACTCGCCCGGATCACTCGCGAGCACGACTTGCCCCTTTTTCGGGCGTTCGCCCTGTTTCTCGAAGGCTTTGCCACTATCGACAGTGGCACGCCCGGCGGTGGACTCGAGGGCATGCGTCGGGGCGTCGAGCTCCTGCGCGAGCGCAACGCGCTGGTTTTCGACGGGCTCATGAAGATCGCGCTGGCCGAGGCCGAAAGCCGCGCGGGCGATCCCGCCCGCGCCCTGGTGATCGTCGACGAGGCGCTCGCCACGTGCGAGCGGACGGGCTACGCCGCGTTCGAGGGCGAACTGCGCCGCGTGCGCGGCCAAGCGCTCTCGAACCGCGATGCGCTGAACGTCGACGCGGCAGAGCGGGAGTTCCGGAGCGCCGTCGCTATCGCAAGACGGCAGGGCGCGCGCAGCTTCGGCCTGCGCGGGGCGTTGTCGCTCGCCAAGCTCTTCCAGTCCGCGAACCGACCCACCGACGCCCGCGCCGTCCTTGCGCCCGCTCTTGAAGGCTTTTCGCTGACGCCGGAAATGCCGGAAATCGCAGAGGCGCAGGCGCTGCTAGCGAGCTGACGCAAGCCGGCGAGGTCAAAGGGCAAGCCTCCCGGCGGCAGCGACTGACGCAATTGCAATTGGCCTTCGGCAATGCGCTCTTCGCGTCGCGCGCCCCGGGTCGTTGGTTTTCCCCAACCTCACCGCTGGCAGCCTCAATGGAAAATTACTTAGGGGTTCGGTGGCCCCCCGCATCACGTAATATTCGTGATCCTTTCGGCAGGCCCTCCTTCGGCTCGACAAGGACGAGCGCTCATTGCGCCAGTTCGTCGAGCAACGTCTTGGCCTCCCGCAGGTCGAGAGTGTCGAACCCCTGCGTGAACCAGCCATAGATCGGTGAAAGGAGCTCGCGCGCGGCGGACCACCTCCCCTGAGCGCGAAGAAGCCGCGCCATGCTCATCGCCGCCCGGAGCTCCCACGCCTTTGCCTGCTGCTTCCGCGCGACTTCCAGCGCTCGCGCGAAGCCGGTTTCCGCCTTCGCCGTGTCGGGGTCCGGCGACAGCAGGGCGACTTCTCCGGCGATGCGATTGATCTCGGCCTCGCACCACCTCTCTTTCGTCGTCTCCACGGCGGTCATCGCCTCGCGAATGTTGGTCCAAGCCTCATCGAGCCGGCCGATCTTTCCATTGGCCCAAGCCAGATAGGTCAAGAACAGAGGCGTCCACATCGTGTTTCCCGTCGATCGGATCGCAGCGATGCCGGATGCGATGTTTTTGGCCGCTTCCTCGGCCTCCCCGGTCAAGGTCAATACGCAGCCCCTCAGCGCCAGCCCCCATCCGCCCCAGAACACCCCCCCGATCTGATCCTTCAATATGTTGAACTCGTCCAAGAACGCGTTCGCGGCGGCGAAGTGGCCGCAATGGATTTGCTGGAAGACGCTGAAATTCAGCACGTACATCAGCGTTGCGGCGTGAGCGCTCTCGCGCGCCGTCTCGAGCGCCTGCTTCGTATCGGCCAGTGCGGCGTCGGAATATCCGAGCAACAACAAATCCAACGACCTCCAGGCGAGGATCGCGGCGCCGACCTCTTGTCCGAAGCGCGTTGCTAGATGACGATGCTCGGCGGGATCGTAGAGCGCAATCGCGCGATCGAGGTGCGCTCGCGCTTCCGCGATCTCCCCGGTGTGAAGCAACGACATGCCTTTGAGGCGATGGCCGATCATGCGGGGCCCGGTCGCGCCCTGCTTTTCCGCCAGCGCCAGGAACTGGACGGAGAGCTCTTGAACCACGTCCCCGTCGAATGCGACGAGGTGCGTGACCCAGGAGCCGTAAAGCACGATAAACAACAGATACGGATCTTCGGGAGGCTCTCCGAGAGCTTTCGATTGTTCGATCAGGTGATGCGCGCGCTCGACTGCGGCTTTCGTTTCAGGCGAGGCATAGCCGCGAAGATGAAGGAACGGGGTAATCAGCTCGACCTGAAGCTTGATCTCTTCGCGGCGGAGGTTAGAGTTGCTGGGCAAAGCCGCAATGTGGCCAAGCGCGCGCCTGAGCTGCTCCGCTGCTTCGACCAATGCTGAGCGCTCAGCCGATCGTCGCCCCGCTTTTCCCCACAGCATTGCGGCTTTCTTGAAGTCGCCCGCCTCCGCGCAGTGATGGGCCAGCAGCTCGGGCTTATTCTCGGCGATATCGCTGAACTGGCTCTCGAGGATTTCGGCGATACGCGCGTGAAGCTGGCGTTTCGGCTTGCGCAGCAAGAGGTTATAGGCCGCGTCCTGGATGAGCGCGTGCTTGAAGCGATAATTCGCCTGCGGCGGGGCACCCTCGACATAAAGGAGGTCGGCCTCCACGAGATGGTCGAGGGCGGACTGTAGGGCGGGCTCGCTGAGGCCGTCATGGCCGCGGTCAGCGACCACGGTCACAGCGCGAAGCAGCGCGTAGGAGAACTCGCGCCCGAGCACCGCGCCGATCTGCGCGATCTCGCGCGCCGGGCCCAGCCGGTCGAGGCGCGCGGCGAGCGACTGCTGCAGCGTTAGCGGAATCGCCTGCACGCCGCCCGCCTCGCCGCGCTCCAGAAGCAAACGCGTCACCTCCTCGACGAAGAGCGGCACGCCGCCACTGCGCTCGCTGACGCCTTCGATCACCTCCTTGGAGAGCGCATGGCGCATCGAAATTTCGGCTACCAAGCGCGCGACCCCAGCCCGGTCGAGGGGCGTGAGCGAGATCACGTTGTGATGCGAGCGCAGGCTCCAGGGTGGGCGGAACTCGGGGCGGGCCGCGGCAACGAGCAGCAGCCGCGCCTGCGCGCCCCGCTCGGCGAGCGCGCGCAAGAGTTCGAGAGACGTGGGGTCGGCCCAGTGCAGGTCCTCGAACGCCAGCACAATCGGCTGCGACCGCGCCCCGGCCAGAACCCAGGCGGTCATCGCCGCCATTTGTCTGCGGCGCAACTCCTCGGGGGCGAAATTGGCCGCGCGGCCGGGCGGGAGCGAGATCTCGACGAGCGGCGCGAGCAGGGGCGCGTATTCTGCAGGGTCGAGGCCGATCAGGCGCAGCGTGCCTTCGAGATCGGCGAAGCGCTGTTCGGCCGGCGCGTCCGCGCCAAAACGCTGCCTGCCCCATTCGGCGACCGGGTGCAGCGGCGTGTTCTCCAGGAGTTGCGAGGCGCGCCACTCGACCCAGGTGTGCGGCGTTTCGTTAAGGCGCGCGTGGAACTCCTCGATGAGCCGCGACTTGCCGAGCCCCGCTTCGCCAACAATCAGCACGAGCTGGCCCTCGCCGGCCAGAGCGCGCTCCCAGCGGCGCGCGAGCATTGCCAACTCCTCCTCGCGGCCGACGAACGGGGTCAGCGCCCGCGCTCCGCCCCTGCGGCCGCCGCCGCTCGCGCGGACGATCCTGAAAAGCTGGACCAGGGCGGACACGCCCTTGAGTTCGCGCGCGCCCTGCTCCTCGGCGACAAAGAGACCAGCCACCTGCCGCTGGACGTTCAAGGTGACGAGCACCGACCCCGGCTCGGCGGCCGCCTCCACGCGTGCAGCGACATTCGGCGCGTCGCCGAACACTTCGCCGGTCGCCTCCACGACGACCGGGCCGGACTCGATCCCGATGCGCGCCTTGAGCTCCGGCGGGCCCCTGGCCGCGTTCCTGGTGTTGAGTTCGGCAAGCGCCCGCTGGATCGCGAGCGCCGCCCGAACGGCGCGCTCGGCGTCGTTCTCCTGCGCGCGCGGATAGCCGAAAAGCGCCATCAGCCCGTCGCCGAGCCGCTTCAGCACATGGCCGCCGAAATCGGTCACTGCCTTCGACGCCTCGTCGAGATAGGCGTTGACGAGGTTGCGCCAGTCTTCGGGGTCGAGCTTCGCGACAAGGTCCGTCGAGCCGACGAGGTCGAAGAACAGGACGGTGATCGGACGGCGCTCGGCGGCAATTTCAGAACCGTCGGGCGTCACGGACTTGGACGAAGGAGGGGGAACGTCTACGGAAGTTGCGCCGGCCAATGCGGCGATTGCATCAAGCAGCCTGCGCCGATCGCCAACCGCGGCGACGCCGATGTCTTTCAAGTCATCGGCCGTCAACTGCGGCAGCACGTCCGTATCGATCTTATTGTCTCGAAACTTTCCCTCGTATTCACCGAGGCCGAGACTGCGGAGCCACCCGCCGACATCCATCGCCGCGCCTCACATGGCTTAACGGGATAATCGCTTAGTCGCGCGACCGAGTCCAGCAGCGCGATCGATAGTGGTATTAGGTCGGAATGGCTGTCCAGGCTTGATCTGACATGCCGTAAGGAGCCGCCGCTTCTCGCGCAACCGTGCAGAGCCCCGTTTTGTGGAATGACGGGAATCCGCTCAACTGCGACTGTCCACGGTCCGCGGTCTCCAGTGACTGCTCAGCGTCGACTCCGGACCGATACGGGCGTCGCGTTTGCGCAAATAGCGGTCATTGCCGGAGGGCTTGGCGAGCGGGTCAAATCGACCCGATCCGGTCGCTTGCTAAACAGGTGGCCGCGACGGCCTCCACGCGTAGAGCGCGACCCTCTGCCCCTTGCCGTGCATTGACATGGAGGCCGAGCCCAGGAATTCCGCATCCACTGCATCGACAGTCTCACAAGGGAAGCGGCATATTCGTTCCAAATAGGAGTACGATGCGGCTGGGAGGACATAGACGCCAGTATGGAGCGACGGCTTAGCGCAATACTTTCTGCCGACGTGTTTGGCTACAGCCGCCTCATGGGGGAGGAGGAGGTAGGCACGCTGGCGCGACTGAAGGCTTGCCGTCGAGAACTAGTCGATCCCGCAATCGAAGAGTTCCATGGGCGTATCGTCAAGCTCATGGGCGACGGCGCGCTAGTTGAGTTCGCAAGCGTCGTCGACGCCGTCCATTGCGCCGCCGCGATCCAGCGGCGAATGGCCGACCACGATCAGGGCGTCCCTGCAGCACAACGAATTCAATTTCGCATTGGCGTGAATCTCGGCGATGTCATTGTTGACGGAGGCGATATCTACGGCGACGGGGTCAACGTAGCTGCGCGCTTGGAGGCGCTGGCCGAGCCGGGCGGCGTTTGCGTCTCCGGCACCGCGTTCGACCAGGTGGTGAACAAGGCGGATGTGGGATTTACGAGTCTCGGAGAGAAGCGGCTGAAAAACATCGCGGACCCGGTTCGAAGTCTATCGCATTCTACTCGATCCGAGCAAAGCGGGAAAAAAGGCTGGTCGGTCATTTTTGCCGGGTACACAGACCCTGATCCTGGCAGGGATCGGGGCCCTCATCGCAGCGTTAGGCGCATTCGCATTTGAATGGCAGAGGCCCTTTGCGCCACTCCGGCCTTCCGTTGCGGTGCTGCCGTTCGCGAACCTGAGCGGCGATCCGGGCCAAGACTATTTCGTCGACGGCATCTCCGATGCCCTGATCACCGATCTGGCCAAGCTTGCTGGGCTCGATGTGATCGCTCGCAACTCCGTTTCCGCCTACAAGGGGCGACCCGTTGTCTTGGCCGACGTGGCCCGCAATCTCGGCGTCCGCTACGTGGTCGAGGGTAGCGTCCAGCGCGCCGGGGAACAAATCCGCATCAATGCGCAACTGGTCGACACGACGACCGGCGACCACCTGTGGGCCGATCGGTTCGACCGTGGCGCGGCGGAAGTTTTTGCCGTCCAGGACGAAATGAGCCGGGATATCGCGAAAACGCTCGGTATGACTCCGACGGCATCGGAGACAAAGCGGATCGCGCGGCCGCCGACCGCCAATCTCGAGGCCTACGACTACTATTTGCGTGGCGAACAGGCAGCGCGAACAGGCCGCGCGTCGGATCTGCGTGAGGCGCTGGATTTCTATGCCCGAGCGGTCGCTCTCGATCCACACTTCGCCGAGGCCTTCGCGGCCGATGCTCGCGCCGCCGTGAATATCTGGCGTAACAACCTAGACACCGCGCTGCAAAGCGCGCTGGCGCGCAAGCGAGCGTATGAGAACGCCGGGCGGGCGCTGCAATTGAACCCGGATTTGTCGCTTCCCTACGCGATGCTCGCCATTCTTCAGGTCGTGGACGAGCGCTACGAGGAGGCGATCGAATCGGCCAAGCGCGCCGTGGCGCTGGGGCCGGGGGATGTCGAGGCGCATGTCGCGCTTGGGTACGTCTACCTGGTCGCCGGCCAATTTGCCGAAGCCGCTGCTGCAATCGACACAGCGCTGAAGCTCGACCCGAACCTCTCGCCCGTCGACCGGGTAGTGGCGGGGCTCGTCTTCTTCTTCAACGGCGACAATGATCGGGCGATCGCGATTCTGGAACGCGCCCGCGCGGATGCGCCGGGCACCGTCAACATCCTGGTTGCGCTTGCCGCGGCCTACGCACGCGCCGGTCGCATCTCTGACGCCCGCGCCGCGGTGGCCGAAGGCATCCGAACCCCTCCCAATTATACTTCCCTTGCAGCAATCCGGATCAACTGGGCGCACTTTCGCAACGCCAAAGATCTGACATTTCTTGTCGACGCCCTGCGCGAGGCGGGCCTCCCCGAATGGCCGTTCAGCTTCTCCGCCGACGAACACGACCGGCTGGATGGCGAGGCGATCGCGCAGCTCGTGTTGGGCCACACGTTGCAGGGGCACATCGAGCCGGGGTTCCCGACAATGATGCAGATCGGCCTGGACGGTAGGACCGCGTTCCGGTCGTCAAGACAGTTCCTCACGGAAACTGTCATCGTCGATCGCGACCAATTGTGCGAGAAGAGCGAAAATATGTTCGGGCGCGCCGATTGCGGCCCTGTCTATAGGCGGGACAGTGTTGCGGGGGAACCCAGTTACGCGTACGTCAATTCCGCTATGGTCTTCTATTTCTCGCCCGCAAAGTAGGCTAACGCGCGCCTGTCAGAAATGCTTGTCCAACTCCAGCCGACCTTTGACTTTTGGCCAGTTCGCGTCCGCGACCGCCACGGTTTGGCTTACATGGGCGGCAAAATCGTCGGCGTGGGGTTTGTCATAGATCAGATAGAGCTTGCCATCGATGATCTTGAACGCATTCGGATCGATGTCGACGGTGACCGAGCCGCCCACCACCTCGGCGGCGCAATAGCCGCCGTATTGCGGCGCGTATTTTATCGGGTCGGCCGCAAACATCTCCTTGTGTTCGCTGCTGGCGAAGTGCCAAGGCGTGCCGAGCCAGTCATATGAATATTTCTCGGAACCTTTCACCGCCCGATTGTCTGTAAAATAGGCCACCGGGTCGTATCCCATTATCGCGACGCCGCCGAAATATCCGGTGTTGATGGACTCGTCGGCGAGGACCGGCCTTGTTTCAGCGGAGAGCCCGATGGCGGCTAAAGCTGTCAGGCCCCAAAGTCTTGTCGTTCGCTTAAAATGCCCTTGCAGTATTGCGCGCATCGTCCGTCCTCCAACTATTGGCCGATTGCATTACATTGCTGATACCATTCGTCGCTGCCAAGAATTTTCGCCGATGGGCACGCCACTCCGTGGCTTTTGTAAAGCCGGACAATGTCCTTGTTACCTTTCCAGAGCGCTCGGGTTATCGCCAGGTAGCCGTGAATTTCGGGGTGGTTCACATCTGCGCCCTGGGCCAGCAGGAACTCGGCCAACTCAAGGTGATTTCTCTCGCCCGCCACAATCAGCGGGGTAACGCCGGCCTTGTTGTCCGCATCATCGAGCACTGCTCCCTTATCGAGCAGGAGCTTGGCGATCGGGACGCTGCCGGCATTGGCAGCCGCGTGCAGCGGGGTGAAACCGCCCGAATTCCGGGCCATGACGTTGGCCCCTTTGCCTAGGAGCGCTTCCACGATGACGGTCTGGTTGGCGAGTGCGGCGGCCATGAGCGGTGTGGCCTGATCGCTGGCCCGGCTATCGACACTCGCGCCATTGGCTAGGGCCTGCTCGACAGCGGCCTTATCGCCGGCTGCGACGGCGTCGAACAACGGATCTCCCGCAGCGGCCGTTGTCGCCGCTAGCATCAACGCAAGAACCACTAAGAGTCCGCGCATGCCTGAGCCGTATCACGCGTCGGGGGGATCCACAAGGAATTATCGAAAGAACCAGGCGCTATGTCCGGTTTACGTCGACTCCGGCCGGCCGCTGCGCGCAGTGGTCATTCGGTGGCGGGTATGGCGAATGGGTCAAATCGAACCCAAAGGGGCTTTGTTGAGCGAAACTATCAACGTTGCACTCACAACCGCGCGGCCTCGTTCCACCGAGATGTTCTGCGATGTTGCCCGTCGAACCGTCAGTCGCGATCGATCTTCAGGCGGAAAAATCTGATAGAACTGCCTCTGGCACAATTGGGTCGAAGAGTTTGTCAAATGTGTAGAGCGCGGATCAACGGGGATTGCTCGCGACCTCGGGGGAAGCATGGACAATCCACTAATACTGATCGATCCACTGCCACGTACATTGGACTCGATCTGCGACTCAGAGACGCGTTGCCGACTTGAGAGGCTGGGTCGTCTCGTCATTTCGGAAGACCGAGCCATGCCGGCGGAAATGGTCGATCGGCATCTGCCCGACACGGTCTTACTGCTCGGCCAGACCGACATGCCGCGCGAGCGGATCGAGCGCGCCACTCGGCTGAAAGCAATCTTCAATGTGGAGACCAATTTCCTGCCCAACATCGACTACGTCGCTTGCCGCGACCATGGCGTCTGGGTGCTGAGTCCGACGTCGGCATTCGCCGAGGCGGTAGCGGAATCGGCGCTCGGCATGGCGATCGATTTGGCACGCGGTATCACCGCCGCTGATCGAGCCTTCCGCGCCGGCGCCGAGAAATTTGGATTGGCCGGCAACGAGCGCAGCTTCATGTTTACGCGCGCACCAGTGGGGATCGTCGGTTTCGGCGATCTCGGCCGTAAATTGCGCGCCCTAATCGCGCCCTTCCGCAATCCGGTCTCGGTCTACGATCCCTGGCTGCCCGACGATCTCATCCGTTCTTTTGGCTGCACGCCCGTCGGCCTCGACGATCTCTTGCGGACGTCCCGCGTGGTGTTCATGTTCGCCAGCGCCACCGTCGAAAATCAGGGTTTCATTGGAAAGCGGGAGTTCGAGTTGATGCAACCCGGCACAGCGTTTTTGCTGATGAGCCGTGCGGCTGTCGTCGACTTTCCCGAGTTCCTGCGGCAGGTGATGTCCGGCCGCATCATCGCCGCGACAGACGTCTTTCCAAAGGAGCCGGTCGATGCGGACGATCCCGTGCGATCGGTGAACGGGTTGCTGCTGTCGGCGCATCGTACCGGCGGGATGATCGAAGCGTTGCATCAGATCGGGCGCATGACCGTCGCCGACGCGGAACTGATTTTGCGCGGGCTGCCGCCCCAGCTGTGCAGGCGCGCCGACCCTGCAGTCGCAAGCCGCTTGCGTAGCATGCCGGCGGGAAAGAGATGAAGCGCGTAGCGCACCGATCTCGAGTGCGATGAGTTGGAGTCCGCTCAGCAGTTGTGGGCGCTGCATCGAATTTGACCGTCTTTTGAAACTGCCGTAGGCTTCACACCCCCCAGATTGCTAGCTTTGTTGATCGTGAGCGGGGCCACCGCTAACGCAACGTGAAGGCAGACGGATTGTCGGACTTGGTCCATGTCGGGCCAGGTTTGAGAGCCGCAAATAAAAGGGAATAGGGATGGAAAGCCACATTTGGGGCCTCGCGCCCACTCGCCGCGACTTCATGCTATCGAGCGTCGCTCTTGCGGGAGTGTTTTCATTGCCGGCGGGCTTGCTCGCCGTCACGCAGGCGATCGCCGCTGGCGAAATCAAGGACGTTCCCCGCAACCGGACTCTTGTGACGGTTCGCGGCGGCACCGAGGGTAAACACACCGAGTACGATCTTTGGAGTCCATACGTCATCGGCTCCAATCCGCAGCTCGGCGGCAACATCATTTATGAGCCGCTCGCCTTCTACAGCGCCTTTGCCGACAAGACGATCATGTGGCTGGCGGAGAGCTACGCGTATACTTCCGACTTCAAGGAGCTGACCGTCAAGACCCGCCCGGGCATCACCTGGAGCGACGGGAAGCCGTTCTCCGCCGAGGACGTCGCGTATTCCCTGAACACGTTGAACGAGCTCGGCGGCAAAGTGAAATGGGGCAAGGATGTACAGGAAGTGCTGGACTCGGCCGCCGTGATCGACGCCAACACGACGTTGCTCAAGTTCAAGGTGCCTTCGCCGCGGTTCTTCTCGCACATGCTCTCCTACAAATACGACATTGGCCTGCACATTGTTCCTAAACACATATTCGAAGGCCAGGACTGGCAGAAATTCACCGCATACGATCTCGAAAAGGGCTGGCCGGTCACCACGGGTCCGTGGAAGGTGGTGAACGCCTCACCGAGCCAGAAAGTGTTCGACCGGAGGGACTCCTGGTGGGGTGTGGCGGCCGGCGTCGGCAAGCTGCCTGCGGTCGAGCGTATCGTGCTGCTGCCGGATACGGGCGAGCAGCAGTTGGCCCAGGGCCTCATCTCCAATGCAGTCGATTTCTCGACGGGCTTGCAGGTCGCCACGTTCCCGACGGTGTTCAAGGGCAATCCGAACATCATCACTTACACCGGACGCGAACTTCCCTTCGGCAACGTCGACTGGTGGCCGACTTCGCTTTATCTCAACAACGAACGGCCGCCGTTCAACAATCCGAAGTTCCGCTGGGCGATCAGCTATCTGATCGACCGACAGACGCTGATCGACGTTGGTTGGGGCGGTGCGTCGAGCCTGTCACCATTGCCGATGCCAGACGGCGCGGTTTACAAAGGCCTGCAGCCGTATTTCGACTATGCGAAACCGTTGCTTGAAAAGTATCCCACCAACGAATTCGATCCGAAGAAGGGCGCTGCACTGCTTGCGGAATTGGGCTGGAAGAAGGATGGATCCGGGATGTACCTCGATCCCGATGGGAAGCCGTTTACGCTCGAGATCATCAGCTTCTTCGACTTCCCGTCAGTCGGACCGGTGCTGGTCGAATTGTTGAAGCGGCAGGGCATAAACGCCACCTATGGTCAGCCCCCCGATATGTTCGACCGCTATTTCGCCGGCAACTACAACGGGGTGATCTTCGGACATGGCGGCAGCGTCAGCGATCCCTATGCGACGCTGCGGCTCTACCAATCCTCGTCCGAGGCGATCCCCGGCGGGCATCTCGTCAACCTATCGCGATGGAAGAACGCCGAATATGACAAGATTGTCGACGAGGTGTTTGTGACCCCGCCAGGCGAGAATGCCAAGATGAAGGAGCTTTGGCTGAAGGCGATGGCGATCTGGTTGCCGGAGCTACCCGACGTCCAACTCATGCAATTCTATCACCGGTTGCCGATGAACCTGACCTATTGGAAGGGATATCCGACCAAAGATGACCCCTACGTCAATCCCGCTTTCTTCCACTCGACTTTCGCGCTTGTACTGCACAGGCTGGAAGCGACGCAGTCGTAACGTTTTCTGAAAGGGGGTCTCCGGTCCGGCTTACGCGGAGGTGGTATGTGCCTGCTTTCTATCTCGCGAGGCGGATCGGGATTTTTTTCCTGATCGTCTGGCTCGCCGCAACCCTCAATTTTTTTCTGCCACGGATCGGAGGCGAGAATCCGGTTGCCCAGAAAGTGATGCAGATGGCCGCTCTCGGTGGCAATCTGCACGCGGGCATGCAGGATATGGTGAAGGAGTATGAGTCCAAGTTCGGCATCGATAAACCGCTTTGGAAGCAGTACCTCATCTATCTAGTCGACATGAGCCGGTTTGATTTTGGCTATTCGATCGCCAACTATCCCCGAAGGGTCAGCGATATGATCTTGGAGGGATTACCCTGGACGATCAGTTTGATCAGCGTGACGACAGTAATTTCCTTCGTCATCGGCAACATCCTGGGCGCTTTCCAAGCCTGGCCGCGCGCGCCGCGTTGGATCATAATGCTGATGCCGCCGCTGCTTTCGCTGAGCGCGATCCCGTTTTTTCTACTGGGGCTGATCCTCGTTTATGTCGTCGGATTCCGTTTGCAGTTGGCACCGCTATACGGGGGCTATACCGCCGGCTCCATCCCGCAATGGAGCTTCCGATTTGCCGTCGACGTGGCTTGGCATGCCGTTTTGCCGGCGACCGCAATCATCCTGGGTTCACTTGGCGGGTGGGCGCTCGGCATGCGCGCGATGATGGTGACGACACAAGGCGAAGACTACGTCACCTTCGCGGAGGCGAAGGGTCTGGCGGATCGAACCCTATTCGTCGACTATGGCATCCGTAACGCCATGCTTCCGCAAGTGACCGCGCTTGCGTTGTCGCTCGGACAACTCGTCTCCGGGGCCGTTCTCGTGGAGATAGTCTTCGGCTATCCCGGCATCGGCACCCTGCTTTTTCAGGGGATTGAAGGCTCCGATTTCTTCCTGGTGCAGGGAATCGTTTTCATCGTGATCGTCGCGATAGGCCTTGCGACGTTGATTCTCGACCTGATCTATCCGCTCCTCGATCCGCGCATCGTCCACAGAAACGCGTGAGGGAGCCCCATCCCTGAAACCGCCGAGGAACGGTCGCCGTACATGGTCCTGACGTGGGGTAACTATCTCGCACGTAACAGGGAGCTGGGCGTTGGGCTCGCGCTTCTGTTGGGCATGATCGCTTTCGCCGTGATCGGGGGTCTCCTGGTGGACCCGCAAAACGCGCGCCCGCTTTCGGTGCGCGTATTGCAGCCGCCGTCCTGGGCGTTGCCTTTCGGCAGCGACCGCCAAGGACGCAACCTCTTCGCGGTCATCACGACGGGCACCTTGCTGACGCTCCGTATCGGGCTCATCGCCGGAATTCTCGGCGTCGGCATCGGCGCGGCGATCGCGTTCGTGGCGGCCTATTATGGGGGTTGGGTCGACAGCATCTTGCGTAGCATCGTCGACGTCGGACTGACCGTGCCCAATCTCATGATTCTGATCGTGGTGGCGCTCACGCTCCGTCAGGGCATGACGGTCAACGTGATGGCGCTGGTTATCGCCTCGCTGGCTTGGCTCTACCCCGCGCGAACCATCCGGTCCCAGGTTCTCACACTGAGAGAGCGGGCCTATGTGCAAATCGCGCGGCTCTCGGGCACCAGCGGGCCGGGAATAATCGTCAAGGAGCTGATGCCGAATTTGCTGCCCTATCTCATGGCCTCGCTCGTCGGATCGGTATCCGCTGCGATCCTCGCTTCGATCGGGCTCGATGTGCTGGGCCTCGGCGTCTTCGAGGCGCCGACGCTCGGCATGACTCTCTATTGGGTCAACTTCACGGGCGCGGTGATTAATGGTTGGTGGTGGTGGTGGCTGGCGCCGATCGTCGTCGTCGGCATCCTGTTCATCGCGCTGTTTCTGATCTCGATCGGACTTGACGAGATCGCCAACCCCCGACTCAGGCGCCAGGTCTGAGCTCCGCCGCCTCCTCGGCGGGCGATCGGGCAAGACTTGGGCCGTCGCTGGGGATCATGATCTCGCCGATATCGGCCCCCGGCACGACATCGCCTTCGCGATAAAGGAAACAGGCGGCAGCGCGATAACGGTCCGTGCGAAACATCGGTGGCGCGCTTTCGCGGCAGACCGCCATCGCCGAGGGGCAGCGCGGCGCGAAACGGCAGCTTTGCTCCGACGCGCCCACACCCTCCGCCGACGGGGCCTCCTCACTTTTCCACGCACGATTGGGATCGGGGTAGGGGATCGAGCTGATCAGCAAGCGCGTGTAGGGATGTTTGGGGTCGCCCACGACCTTCTCGACGTCGCCGACTTCGGCGACCAGGCCGCGATAGAGCACGACGACGTTCTGGCTGACCTGATACGCGGTGGTCAGATCGTGCGTGATGTAGATCAGCGAAATTCCGAATTTGTCGTGAAGCTCGCGCAGGCTTGTCAGGATGGTGGCTCTAAGCGAAGCGTCGACCATAGAGACCGGCTCATCGGCGATGATGAGGCGCGGGCGGATCAGCAAGGCGCGCGCTACCATGATCCGCTGGCGCTGACCTCCGCTCAACTGGTGCGGATAGCGGCCTAGGGTCTCCTCGGGCCGCAGGCCAACGGCGCGCAGCGTCTCCTCGACCATGCGCCTCGCCTCGCGCCTGGAGCCCGCGAGCCCAAAGTTCAGAACCGGAGTTTCGAGGACATGGTCGACCCGATAGAACGGGTTGTAGGCCTCAAACGGATCCTGGAAAATCACCTGAACGTCGCGGCGAAAGGATCTGAGATCTGTCCCCGAAAGCGTGCGAATGTCCGCGCCCTTGTAAAGCACCGCGCCCTCGCTGGGTTCGATCAGGCCGAGCAGCAGGCGCGCCAGGGTGGTCTTGCCGCTGCCGCTTTCGCCGACCAAGGCGGTGATGGACGGCGGTTCGTCGGCGATGGCGAGCGAAAAGTCCTCGACCGCGATCATCCGCGGTCCGCGCATCCCTCCACCGTAGATTTTCGTGACAGCGCGCGCCTCGAGCAAAGCGGACATTTTATCCCCCACCGGCGGTTTGCAACGTGCGTTGCGGCGCGCTCGTTTCGTGAAGGTGACACGCGACGAAATGATCGGGGCGAACTTCGCGTAAGGCCGGCGCGTCGACTTCGCAACGCTGCATCGCATGCGGGCAGCGCGAGCGGAAGGAACAGCCTCGGGGGCGATTGAGCAGCGACGGAGGCAAACCGGGTATACCCTGGAAGGCGCCTTTGCGTTCCAGGGTGGGGAGGCTCGCGATCAGCAGCTGGCTATAGGGGTGAAGGGGCTCGCGGAACATCGCCCCGACGCCGCAGACTTCGGCAAGCGCGCCCGCGTACATGACCCCCAGCCGATCGACGACCTGGGCCATCAACCCCATGTCGTGGCCGACGAGCAGGATCGAGGCGCCGATTTTTTCCTGGACGCGCCGCAGGGTCTCGACGACTTGCCGTTGCACCACGACGTCGAGCGCGCTCGTCGGCTCGTCGGCGATGATCACGCGCGCCCGCAGGCTGATAGCGATTGCGATCACGACCCGTTGTTTCATCCCGCCACTCAGTTCGTGCGGATATTTGTCGGCGACCTCCGGCCCAAGTCCGACCGTCGCAAGCAGCTCGCGGATCCGCGCGTCCAACGCCAAACGCGTCAGCGCTTGGCCATGGTCGCGCAGCGCGTCGGCGAACTGGCGGCGCACCCGGGTCACCGGATTGAGGGAATTCATGGCGCCTTGCGCAACCAGCGCGATCGCCGCCAGGCGCAGGCGCCGCATCTCCTGTTCCGGCAGCGAAAGGAGATCGGCCCCCTCGAACAGCGCGTGGCCGCTCTCGATCCGGCCCGGCGGCTTGATCAGGCGCATGAGCGCCATTGCGACGGTCGACTTTCCCGACCCCGACTCGCCAACCAGTCCCAGGCGCTCGCCCGTCCGCAGATCAAAACTTACGCCGTCGACCGCCCGCACGGCACCTAACGAAGTGTGATAGTAAACGCGAAGGTCGCGCACCTGAAGGACCGGATTATCGCGCAAGTGCAGGAGCTTTCTTGCCTCGGAGCCTCAGCTTCATCGTGTAGGGCATGTGCCGACGGACATCAACGATCGCCGTTGGCCGAATCGACGCCTGCGGCCTCGACATTGAAGGACCAAGGTTATGCGCATGGGCGGCCCGATGCTTCCGGTAAATCCATTACGCGTCGCCTCGTCGCGGTCGCATCACACTCCAAGCGGAACAAAGAAGCAGCGGATGTTGCTGACCTGCGGTTTATCGTTCACGATCCCATATATCTGATAGAACGCCCAATAATTCCCATCCTGACTCGGCAGCGCGCTCGTATCAGGAACAATCAAGGGGTAGCCGTCAATCCGGTAGCCGCCTTCGACCTTGTGAACCTGGCTGGGCCGAAGCAAGTGCGCTTCGTCTTTGCCGCAACAGGCGCTCTTGACCCAGACCGGAATCTGCGAGTCGTCCGCCCAAACGTCGTGGGCTGAGGCGGGCAGGAGTAAGCGTAGCGCAAAGGCGGCGCTCCAGACGGCGACCCCATAACTACAACATCCACGTGACGTCGATCGGCGTATGACGGCGCCATGGGCATCGGTCGAGCTAGATATTAAGTTCGAAGTCAGCCACGCGAAGGTACCCTGTAGGTGATCGCCGACGCCTGCTCGAGCAACGGTGCGATGCAGGCGGCCCTCTGCTGCGACGGCGTCCTCTGAACGACGCTCGAAGGCGCCTCGACACCCGCGAGCAGAATTCATCTCGTCTCGACACCTTCCATTGTCCAGCACTCCAGCGCGGCGCCCGCTTCGACCAAATTGCCCCGTTTCGGGGCTGCTCGCAAGCTTCGGTCGCCCCTAGCTAGGCCGCCGCTACGCAACTATGAGAGGCCAGGAGCCTTTCCGGAGGCGAAGCGGGCGAACTAAGCGCGTAGCTATCGCCACGTCTGG